>JBFXDG010000001.1:0-756292 GCA_050181335.1 Gemmatimonadales bacterium
ATCTCGACGAGAAGGTCGCGCGGCTCCACCTCGACAAGATCGGCGCGCGGCTCACGGAGCTGTCCGAGAAGCAGGCGGCGTACCTGGGCGTGGACAAGCAGGGGCCGTACAAGCCCGACTTCTACCGGTACTGAAACCGGGCTCGGCGACGCTGCAACCGCGGGCGCAGGGGGCTCGTAGGGTCGGACAGACCCACGACAACCCCCTGCCCCGCGTCGCAGAATGTCGCCCAGAAAGCACATCCTCCGGGAGCTGGCCTCGAGGAGCGAGGCCGGCGCCACCCACGCCTACGTCCGCCCGTCCGAGATTCCCGGCTACACCGGGGCACCGGAGCGGTACCAGGCCGCCGTGAACGAGCTGCTGCGTGAGCGGCTCGTCGAGGGCCGCTCGGATGCGGACGGACGCCTGTCCCTCTCGCTCAACGCGCACAGGCTGGACGACGTGCGCAAGGCGTTGCGACCCGCATGGGCGAGACCGTCGGTGTGGATCGCCGCGGCCGTCGTCGCCGCCCTCCTCGCGGCCTGGGGGGCCGGACTGAAGGTCTGAGGCCGAGGCCCGTCGGACGGATCGGCATTCCGACCGGTGGCACGGAGAGGTAAGCTAGAACTGCCTCTCCCGCACCGCCGAGATCTCATGAGCTTCGAGCGAAGGTCCCTTCCCGAGTCGTTCCGCGGCCGCAACCTGTCGGCTTCGCTCACCGTGAAGGACATCCAGGCGAGCCTGACGTGGTACCGCAACGTGCTCGGGTTCACGCTCGATCAGAAGCACGAGCGAGACGGCGTCCTGCGCGCCGTATCGCTCAAGGCGGGTAACGTGCGCATCCTGCTCGGTCAGGACGACGGGGCAAAGGGGTTGGATCGCGCGAAGGGCGAAGGCTTCTCGCTGATGATCACCACCGCCCAGGACATCGACGAGATGGCGCGCGCGGTGAAGGGACGCGGCGGTGTCCTCGACACCGAGCCGACGGCCACGCCGTGGGGAGGACGCCTGTTTCGCATCGTCGATCCCGACGGCTTCAAGCTGGCGATCGCGTCCGCGCCCGCCGGCGGGTGAGCCGAACGCTCGGAAGCGGGGCCTAGTCGCGGCGCCAGCGGAACTGGAGCTCGATCTCCTCGTCGCTTCGGCCGCGCTCGTGCTCGACGGAGATGATCGCGTCGGCGGGAACGGTCACGCGCTCGCCCGCGACCTGGATGCGAAACGGCTCGTCGTTGTCGATGGAGTCCGCGAGGCGCCGGAGCTTCGTGGCGAACTGTCTGCGATTGATGATGCGCTCGATGTCGCGGGCTTTCTTCGACGTCCGGCGCGTCGGCCGGTCGGGTGTCCGTTTGGGCATCAGGGTCGCTCCATCTTCACGGTGACGGTGGTTCCGCCAGTGCAGCACGTGCCATCGATGACGCCATGCGTCCAGATCCAGATCGCGTCCCGGACGAACGTGTCCTCGGTCTGGGCGAGGACCAGCGTGCGGTCGACGAGGGTCCAGGTGCCGTTCATGTCAGCGGTCAGCGGCCCGCCCACCGAGGCGGGCACGAACAGCGTACCCGACATGAGCCCGTTCGGTTGAAACGTGAGGGTGAGGCTGCCGCCCGCGGCGAGCACGTCGTCGCCCTCGGCGACGAGGCTGGTGGCGACATAGGTCCCAGCGACGTCGCTCACCCTCACGCCGGCCGGATCCGCGCAGCCCGCCGCGAGGGACCATGCGAGAACGACGGCGCCGAGCCGTGCCCGGCCGGGGAGACGGGGAGCTGCGCTCATGGCAACCTCGCTTCGTGCGGTGGCATGCGGTGGAATGCGGTGGAACGCGGTGGAAGAAGACACGCGTGACGTCATGGCCGCCCCGCACGGCGGAAGACGCGCGTGCCGCCCATCACGTCCAGCCGAATCTCCTCGTCGCCGAGCGCGCCGCTGTATCGTCGCGCCGGAATCGGTAGCGGGACGTTCCACGCTTCGAGCAGGCCGTCGGGAATCGCCGCCACGTCGCGATAGACGAGCGGCACGGGCGTCGTGAAGAAGACGCCGGGGCGCTCCAGCGTGAACGAGATCGCGTCGCTCGAGAGCTCGAGCGCCGACATGGGCGCGACGAAGAATCCCGGCGGATACCCTTCGCGGGCGACGTCGAACTCGTCGCTCGTTCCGTAGTACCAGCCGCGGGGCCCGGGCAGGGACGTGTCCAGTACGATGTGGTGGTTCTCCGTGAGCCCGGCCGTGTTGTACGGGTAGACGTACTCGTAGGTGACGCCCGGGGACGCCTGGGCGTGGCCGTCCCGGCCGGACGCGCACGCCAGAGCGACCGTCGCGAAGATTCCGACACGCCGGTACGCGGTGCGCCTGCGAGAAGGACCGCGAGGCGCCGTCCCTTCGTCCGTGCGGGCCCGTCGCCCATATTCGTCGGATGCGCGACGCGCCGACGGGCCTGCGATGATCCTCGTCACCGGCGGAGCTGGTTTCATCGGTTCGAACCTCCTCGCCCGCCTCACGATGGAGGGGCGACGCGTGTCGATCAACGACACGCTGGGGTCGGGGGACAAGTGGCGCAACGTGTCGCGCCATCCCGTCGATGAGCTGGTCTCGCCCGACGGCCTCGACGATTTCCTCGAGCGGCGGGCGGAGGAGATCGAGCTGATCTACCATCTCGGCGCCATCACCTCGACGACGGAGACCGACGCCGAGCTGCTCGCCGAGACGAACGTGCGCCTGTCGCAGCGCCTATGGCGGTGGTGCGCCCGCAATCAGGTGCCGCTCGTCTATGCTTCGTCGGCGGCGACCTACGGCGACGGCGTTCGGGGCTTCCGCGACGAAGACACGGAGGATGCCCTCGCGGCGCTGCACCCGCTGAACGCCTACGCGTGGAGCAAGCACGCGTTCGATCGCTGGGCGGTCGGTGAGGCCGCGGCGGGACGCGCCCGCCCTCCGCTCTGGTACGGGCTCAAGCTCTTCAACGTGTACGGACCCAACGAGTACCACAAAGGCGAGATGCAGAGCGTAGTCGCCAAAGCCTATGCGCAGGCCTCCTGCGGAAACCCGGTCACATTGTTCCGTTCGCACAACCCGGCCTACGCGGACGGAGGGCAGAAGCGCGACTTCATCCATGTGGACGACTGCGTGGACGTGCTGCTGTGGCTCGCTGCGAGTCACCCGCCGAGTGGGCTCTACAATGTCGGCACGGGTCGAGCACAGACGTGGCTCGAGCTCGTCGAGGCCGTCTACGCCGCACTCGGCCGGACGGCCGAGATCCGTTGGATCGACGTGCCGGAGGCCCTTCGGGCGCGATACCAGTACTACACGCAGGCGGACGTCTCCAAGCTGCGTGCGGCCGGCTACCACGGGGCGTTTCGACCGCTCGAGGAGGGCGTTCCCCAGTACGTGCGGGACTACCTCGCCACGTCCGACCCGTACCGCTGAGGGTAGATCGTTTCGCCGCGCTCGAGCATGGCGACGTATTTCTCGATGCGGCGCGCACGCGTCTCGGGTCTCTTCGCGTCATGGATGCGGTAGAGGATCGCGTACCGGTTCCGTGCGTCCAGGCCGCCGAACGCCTTCCTCGCCTTCGGCCGCGCCTTCAACGCGCGCTCGAGATCCTGAGGCACCGCGATATGGCGTGGCGACGCGTACGCCGCGTCCCAGCGACCGTCCGCCTTGGCGGCTTCGACCACTGCGAGACCGGAAGGTTGCATCTTACCCGCGGCGATCAGCCTCTCGGCGGCCTCGCAGTTGATCTTGGACCACTTGCTCCTGCGCGTGCGGGGCGTGAAGCGCTGGAGCCAGAACGCGTCGTTCTCGGACCGAGATTGTCCGTCGATCCATCCATGACAGAGGGCCACCTCGAGGGCCTCGGCGCGCGTGACCGTCTCGCGGTCGGCACCCTTCTTCGCGAAACGCAGCCACAGCTCGGTCGCGGCGTCGTGGTTCTTCGCCAACCAGCGACTCCACTCGCGCGCGGAGCGAAACTCCCGCACCTCACCGACCTTCAGGGGTGGCATGCGATCGCCGTCGTCAGGCGGAGCTCTGCAGCGCGTCCGTCAGCGGCTCGCGTGCCGCCCTGAGCATGGGACGCAGGGATCCGAGGACGTAGGCGGACGCGACCCAGAGCGCCACGGCACCCCAGATCCTCCAGTCGAGACGAGGGATGGTCGCGTACGCCATCTCGAGTCCCGCGCCGAGGAACAGCGAGAGCCACGCGCCGATGCCGAGCGCGAACGCGAGACGCCTGCCGGCGAACGCACCGTAGAACGTCCAGAACGACCTACGCGTCGCGCCGACCGCTCGGCGCACCGCGACCTCGTATCGAGCCGCCCCGGCCTCGTTCGCGGCCGAAATCCACATCCCGGCGCCCAGCAGCACCACCGCCGCAGCGCCCATGGCAGTCGACATCCACTGGAACCAGCGGTGGGACGAAAATACCTCTCGTAGGGATCGAGGGCGGCCGATCTCGACGCCCGACGGTGCTCGATCGAGCACGGATTGGAGCGCGCGCGACGAGCCGCTCGACAACACTTCCAAGAAGGCCGGTTCTGCTTGTGCGAGCGGAACGTAGATGCTCCGGTCGCCGAGCCCGCCTTCACCTTCGACGATCCCGACGATGGTGAGCCATCCGGAGCCGCCGACCCGCAGGCGACGACCCAGCGGCTCTCCTCGCTCGAAGTAACCGTTGGCCAGCGCGCGGCTGACGATGGCCACGCTCGGGTCGCCTCGATCGGCGTCGTCGAAGTCGCGCCCGCCCGTGACCGTGAGAGCCAGATGGGGGAACGTGTCGGGGGCGACGGCGTGGACCTCGGCCCGGGCCACCTTCAGCGGCATGGGCATGAGACCCTGGAAACAGCGCCCGCACTCCACCGTGGCGTAGTCGACATGGCCCGTTCCCCGAACCGTGCCCGCGCTCGCGAACCCGACCTCCGCGCCGCCGGCTCGCACGCGGCCGGTCCATTCTCGAATGCGCTCTTCGCGTGCGCCCGGGGGGAGTGCGGCCAACGAGACGGGGGTCACGGACCCGGTCAGCGGCTGCGCAGTCGATCGCGCGAACGGGGCGTGCACGACGAGCAGACCGACCCCCGAGAGTGCCGCGAAGCCGACGGCGCCGATCATCGGCGGCGAGCCGATCGCTTCCCAGAAGCGTCCCCGGGGGGCTTCGTGGGCCTCGATCCCCGCCCTGCCCTCCCACCGCATCAGCACGACGGAGATCGCGACGAGGAGCAGCGACGCCGCGGCCGCATTCGGTCCCACCGGAGCCGAGCCCGGAAACGATCGTTCGATGATCGCCGCGACGACTGCGGCGCTCAGCGAACCGAATCCCGCCGCGGCACCGAGCCAGAAACGCGCCTCGCCGATCCAACGGGCCACGATCTGCAGCTTGCGCGCCCCCACGGCCCAATGGACGAAGTCCTCGTCCCGGCGGAGCAGAAGACGTTGGCGCCAGAGGCCGGCCACGGTGAGCAGGCACAGCGCTCCCAACAGGGTGGCGGCGCCGGCACCGACGCCGCGCAGAGCGCGCAGCTGCTCCTGCTGCTCGACGGCGGGTGGCAGCGCATTGCCTCCCCACACAAACGCCCACGGGCCATCGGGAACCGCGGGCTCCAGCATCGGTCCACTCAGCCAGGGCACCCCCCACATGACGGCCGCCACCGTGAACGACGCCACGCCCGCGATGATGAGCGCGCCGAGCACCGTCCAGGTCGCCGGGCTTCTCCGCGCCTCGCCGAGCCCGAGCTGGTACGAAGGGCGCAGCGCGTCGCGCGTCCACTCGAGTCGCCGCATCTTCGCCTCCACGTTTCTTTGCGTCGGTCCAGCCTAGGCGGCAGTCCGCGATCGCGCCACCACGCTCAGCGCATGGGCGCGGGCTGCAGCATGCTCATGCGGTTGCCTTCGGTATCGACGAACGCCACGTAGAGCCCGACGCCTGGGATGTTGTCCGGCTCTCCGGGCTTCTCTCCACCGACGATCTTGCCGCCCGCGGCCGCGACGTCCTTCATCGCTTGGCGGATATCATCCACGGAGATCACCACCGAAGGATGCTGGTTGTCCTCCGTCCTGTCGAAGAGCCCGCCGTTGATCATCCCACGCTCCTTCGGGAAGCGATCCTCGCCGCGCTCGCTGGTCGACACCACCACGTAGTTCCCCATCTCCGGACCCATCTGCTCGGCTTGCCAGCCGAAGACCTTTCCGTAGAACTGCGACATCCGCTTCCGGTCCGTGGCAGGCAGCTCGAAATGCACGACCGGACACATCTTGGCGCTCATGGAAGGCTCCTATGGAAGGGGCATGGGTGGTCTGCGTGGCAGCAACATACCGCGGGAGTCCAACGAGTCACCCACCTCTGCGAAGCTGCGCATGCCCGAGCCACCTGTCGCGTTGGCACGCTTGTTGAGGCCCCGCACAGGAGGACGACACGAACCGGGCGAACGACGATGCGCACGATCGCGAGCTTCAAAGGCCACTCCATCCATCAAGTCCTGATTCCGTTTCCGATCGCGTTCCTCTACGGCGCCGTGATCTTCGACGTGCTCGGGGTGACGCTCGATCGTCCAGGGCTGTGGACCACGGGCGGGCACCTCGCCGTCGCCGGGATCATCGGCGCATTGATCGCCGCGGGACCGGGGCTCGCCGACTATCTCTACTCGGTGCCGCCGCGCAGCAGCGCCAAGCAGCGCGCGACGAAGCACCTCGCCGTGAACCTGACGGGCGTGGCGCTGGTGGCCGTCGCGGCTTGGATACGGCCCGACGCCGCCGTCCCTCCGGCCACCCTCACGCTGGCCCTCGAAGTGGCCGCCGTCGCCCTGATCACGGTCGGTGGCTGGCTCGGCGGCACGTTGGTGAGCAGGAATCAGATCGGCGTGGACCATCGCTACGCACGCGCAGGTAAGTGGCAGGAGGCCTCGCTGACCCCGAGCGACGGCGACTCCATCGAAGTCGCGCGATCCGACGAGCTCGAGGTCGATCAGATGAAGCTCGTCCACATCGACGACGTGCGCGTCGTGGTGGCCCGGACGGAAGACGGTTGGGCGGCGTTCGAGGATCGATGCACGCATCGCGGCGCATCGCTGGCGGACGGCGTCATGATCTGCGGCACGGTGCAGTGTCCGTGGCATGGCTCTCAGTTCGACGTCCGCACGGGCGCCGTGAAGGCCGGTCCGGCCGAGCAGACCATCTCGATCTACGAGGTCGAAGAGGTGGGCGGCAGCGTGCGCCTCATGATCACGAAGAAGGAGCCGGTCGCCGCTTCAGCCTCTTAGCGCTGACGGCGGACGCTCAGGGCTGGGCCGGCTCCTCGGCCGCGGGAAACTTCACGAGCACGTACGTGAGGTGCTCGCCCTCGGGCACGAGGAAGCTGTGGGGCAGACCGGCCGGGATGTGCACGACGTCGCCCGGGCCGAGATCGTAGCGGCGCCCGCCCTCGATGGCCGTGCCGAGGTACTCGCCGGTCGCCGCGTTGCCGGTGGGGTTCACCATCCTTCCGCCGACGAGCAGCGTACCGCGGCCGCTGTGCACGATCACCACGTCGACGATCTGGTCGTGCTGCTCGGGCCGCCCGTCGGACGCCCGCCGCAGAAACCGGAAGCGGTGGTCGCCGTAGTCCGCGAGCGTCTCCCGCGAGGAGCCGTCGGCGCCGATGGTGGTCGCCAGAGCGCCGTCGCGCCGAGCGAGCTCGTCCTGCCGCCACACGCCGACACCGTCCTGGGCGGAGGCCGCGAGCGGGAGACAGACGGAGACGAATGCCACGGCGAGCGCGGTCTGGACCCCTGATCGCGAGAAGCGCATGCGTCACCCCCCCTGTTGGATCCGGAGACTACCGCCGGGTATGGCCGAGGCGGCAAGTTGCACGCCCCCGCCAGGACCGGAAAGCGTCGCCTCTCGGAGAACCATGACGACCGTCACCGCGTCACCCCACGAAGACCTGGGCATCTCGCTCGCAACGCTCGACAGCGTGCAGCGGCGCGTCCTGTGGCTCGCCGTCAGCATGGTCCACCACGCGAACCGGGTGCGGCACGTCGAATCGGGCGTGAAGGTCGGTGGCCATCAGGCCTCCTCCGCGTCGATGGTCAGCATGATGACGGCGCTGTACTTCGCGCACCTCCGCGCCGAGGACCGCGTGTCGGTCAAGCCGCACGCGGCGCCGGTCCTGCACGCGATCAACTACCTGCTCGGCCAGCTCGAGCCGCGTTACCTGACGGAGCTGCGCGCCTACGGCGGCCTGCAGAGCTATCCGAGCCGGCTCAAGGATCCCGACCCGGTGGACTTCTCGACGGGCTCCGTCGGGATCGGGGCCACGAGCACGATCTGGAGCGCGATGGCGCATCGGTACGTCTCCGACCACTTCGCCGTGGAGCGGGGCGGCCGCCACATCGCCCTCGTCGGCGACGCCGAGCTCGACGAAGGCGCCATCTGGGAGTGTCTCGTCGACCCGATGGTGCCGCGCCTCGGCGAGGTTCTCTGGATCGTCGACATCAATCGCCAGTCTCTCGACCGGGTCGTGCCCGACATCGCCGCGGGCCGCATCGCGAAGATGTTCGACGCCGCGGGGTGGCACACGCTGACGGTGAAGTACGGCCGGCGCCTCCGCGAGCTCTTCGGGCGCCCGGGAGGAGAAGCGCTCCGCGCGCGCATCGACGGCATGTCCAACGAGGAGTACCAGCGGCTCCTGGTCGCCGGCCCCGCGGAGCTCCGTGACCGCTTGCCGGGCGACGAGCCGGCGCTCCGCCAGGAGATCGAGCGCGTCACGGCCGAGCTCGGCGACGCGGAGCTGCGCGCCGCCGTGCGTGACCTCGGAGGGCACGACCTGGCCGATCTGCTCGGCGCGTTTCGCGCTGCCGACGCGGTGCGCGACCGGCCGACGGTGATCTTCGCGTACACGATCAAAGGATGGTGCCTGCCGACGGAGGGCCATCCTGGCAATCACTCGGCGCTCCTGACAGACGCGCAGTGGGAGCGGCTCGCGGCTGGCGTCGGTGCGCGCGTCGACGATCCGTGGGCCCCGTTTCCGGAGGCTTCCGACGAGGCGCGGCTGTGCGCCGAGGCGGCAGAGAGTCTGGCGCGTAGGCCGCGCCAATCGGCGGCGGTGGCGTCCGTGCCCGCCGAGCTCGGACGCAGCCGCACGGGTGCGGAGTCCACGCAACAGGCGTTCGGGCGCTTCCTGAACGATCTCGACCGCGAGGCCCCGGAGGTGGCCCGCCACGTCGTCACCGTGAGCCCGGACGTCGCATCGTCCACGAACCTGGGCGGATGGATCAACCGCGTCGGGATCTGGAACATGCGCGAGCGGCGCGACTGGTTCGCGGACGACGCCCAGACGCTCGTCCATTGGCGCGAAGGCGAGCGGGGCCAGCACATCGAGCTGGGGATCGCGGAGGGCAATCTGGTCGGCTTGCTCGGCGAGCTGGGCCTCACCTGGGATCGGGATGGCCTCCCGCTCCTGCCGATCGGCACGCTCTACGATCCGTTCGTGAACCGCGCGCTCGAGCCGTGGTCGTTCGGCATCTACGCCGGCGGCCAGTCGATCCTCGTGGGCACGCCGTCGGGCATCTCGCTGGCCCCCGAAGGCGGCGCTCACCAGTCCATCATCACGCCCTCGATCGGCCTCGAGCAGCCGGGCTGCGTGGCATGGGAGCCGGCGTTCGGCCAGGACCTCGAGTGGACGCTGCTGCATGCGCTCTCGCGGCTCGGTCGGACCGACGGAACGTCCGCGTATTTCCGCCTGTCGACACGTCCGATCGACCAGGCCCTCGCGCAGCTGCCCGCGGATCCGGAGGAACGAGCGGGCCGGCGGCGGGACGTGCTCGCCGGCGGCTACAGATTGCGTGTAGCCCACGCACGCCCCGGGGTGATCCTCGTCGGTGTCGGCGCGATCATGCCGGAGGTCTGCGCGGCCGCCGACGAGCTCGAAGCCGGCGGCGTCGCGGTCGACGTGCTGTGCCTCACCTCGCCGGCGCTCCTGTTTCGCGCGCTCCAGGCCCGTCGCGGGCTCACGGAAGCGTCGACCGCCGTGCTCGACGCACTCTTCCCGGCGGACCGCGCCGCCCCGGTCGTCACGGTGCTCGACGGCCACCCGCACACGCTCGCGTTCCTCGACGGAGCCCATCGGCGCGGGTGCGCGTGCCTGGGCGTGAGCGACTTCGGGCAGTCCGGCGATCTGCCGGACCTCTACCGGCACTTCGGCATCGACGCGGACACCATCGTGGGAGCCGCGTACGACGTGATGCAGGGCTGAGGACGAGGCGTCGTCCGGGGGGTCAGCCCTCGGGAAGCTGCTCGGCGATCTCCGCGATCTGAGCCGCGTGTCGGGCTTCGTGCAGCCCGACGAACGCGGCCCACTGGTATCCATCGAGCCGAACGCCGGCCGGGTGATCGCGCGAGACGTCCTCCAGGCGGAGCTCGGAGCTCCGCTCGAGCACCTCGAGCAACGACGTCCGTGAGCTGGTGAGCGCGTCCCGCGCGGCCGACCACGACAGCGTGCCGCTCGGCTGAGCCAGCTTCAGCCGGCGGCGACGATCGAGAAAGGCCGGCATGTCCAACCTGCGCGCGAACGCGGTGGCGTCGAACGGCTCCGAGGCCGGGCGCGGGCTCGCGTTCTGGATGAGCCCGGCGAGGAGCCCCGTGATGCCGCGCTCCGTATCGGCCAAGTGCTCGAGCACCATGGCGACGGACCATCCTTCGGCATCGGGGCGGCGGTCGCGAACGCCCTCCAAGGTGCCGGCTACCGCCGCGTCGAGCTCCGCGCGGCGGGCGGCGAGCATCTCCCTCAGGACCGACAGACGGGGATCGCTCACGACCAGCATCGCCGGATGGTCGTCACGGCTGCCATCCCCCGGCCCGAGCCTGGAACGCGAAATTGTCCATGCCGAGGGCGTCGTAGAGAGCCCCGATGTCGTGACCGATGCCCTTCAGGACGAAGTACTCGTGGTAGTAGCGGTTGAGCGTCAGGAGGTCGTGGAAGAGCTCGTTCGCGTTCAGCAGGCCGTCCGACGTGCCGATCACGAAGCGGATGGGAAGCGTGTCCCGCAGCGCGGCTGCGTCACGAGACACGAGCGTCCAGGGGCTGTGCGCGGCGAAGACCTCCGGATCCTCGTCGAACATCTGATCGAACATCGCCGCGTTCCGGGCCCATTGGTTGGGGGTCAGCGCGTTGCCTCCCTCGTGCGTCCCGCCCGGGCGCCCGAGCGTCAGCGCGCCGTCCGGACCCCTCAGCACCTCGATGAACGCGGGCGCGTACGCGACGACCGAGCCGAACATGTCCGGGTGCTTCATCGCGAGCACGATCGAGCCGAATCCACCCATCGACATCCCGCTGATGGCGCGGCCGGAGCGGTCCGTGAGCGTGCGGTACGTGGCATCGACGTGCGGCACGAGCTCGCGGATGATCATCGTCTCGATCGGCAGCTTGCCGTCGTGGGAGTCCGCGTACCACGTGGACTGACCGCCGTTGGGAAAGACGACCAGGAAGGGAGGCAGCCTACCCGCGGTGTGTGCCTCCAGGAGCTTCGGGACGATCGTCCGAGGCCCGCCGTTCTCGTTTCCACCGGCGCCGTGCAGATAGTAGACGACCGGGTACCGCCGGCTGCCCTGCTCGTAGCCGGGCGGCAGGTAGACGTTGTAGCCGACCTCCGTGCCCACGGCCGCGCTGTGGAACGTGCGGTGGGTCACGTGCGGCACGGCTGTCTGCGGAGGGTTGCTCCACGCTTCCGGCGCGACCTGCGCGCGAGCGCCTGCGGACGAGCCGAACACCAGCACCGAGAGGGCGACGCTCACCGTGCGACTCGTCATGACGACCTCCTGCGGGGGACCTCGATCCAGGGCCACCGTAACGTTTCCCGCGCGGTGCCGATCCGCCAGTCAGGCTCGCTCGATGCACACGGCCAGCGCCGGGATGTACCCGAAGCCGTTCGTGACGAAGCGGCCGGGTCTCGCCGCTCGCACGATCCAGCCGGCTTCCTCCGGAAAGACCCGAGGGATCTCCGCCGCGGTGACCTGGCGCGGAGCGTCCCCGCTCGGGATCTCGATCGCGAAGCCCAGCATGTAGTACCGCCCGCCCCGCGGGAGCGTGGCGCGGAGCTCGCCCGCCAGCGCCTCGCGCTCCTCCGGCGCGAAGAGATGGTAGAAGCCGGAGTCCACGACCGCGCCCACGGCACCGGCATACGACGACGGACGAAGCGCGTCCGCGACCTCCAGCACGAGCCGCACGCGGTGTTCCGCGGGAAGCGCGGACGCGCGTGCCTCGGCCTCCTCGACCGCCGCCCGCGCGAAGTCGATCCCGATCACGCGGTGTCCACGGACGGCGAGCGCGACGGCCAGGTCTCCGGTGCCGCACCCCAGATCGAGGACGGTCCCCGAAGGCGGATGCTCCTCGATCAGGTCGAGGAGATCGGGCTGGGCGTCCCCGATATCCCAGGGCGCGCGGCCGCGGTACACCTCGTCGAAGAACGAACGATCGGGAAAGGGCATCGGCGGCGGCGCGTCACGCCGACGTCTCGGCCATCGCCAAGCGAATCGCCGCCATCAGTCGGCTCGGCTCATCGGAGCCTATACGCACTTTCGTGCCCGAGTCGAAAGCGATCTCCACCGCCTCGGAGCCGGCCACGTTGAAGAGCCATCCGTGCGGCGTCATGTGGATGCCCCAGCCATAGTACCATGGGTTTCTGACGACGCGGACGTCGCGGATCTCGTCGACCTGGAACCGCTTGGTGACGACGCCCACCCCGAACGCGAGGCACACCTCGGCATCCGTGACCTCGACGGTGAGCGACGAGAACAGGAAGAGCGTGGCGACGAGGATGGCAGCAACGACGAACAGGATCGCGCTCCCCTCCCCGCCCCTCGTGGCCAGCCCTCCGACCACCGCCACCGCGATGCCGAAGACCCACAGCATCCCCGACGCCTTCTGTGTGTGTCGATACCGGTGCATGCTCGACACCTCCGCCCAACAAGTACACGACTCCTGCTCAGGGGGCCAGTCCGTACGCACGGATCACCGCGCGCACGTCCTCCGGCGCGTCGTCCAGGTTCGGGCCCGGCTTCGCTCCGGCCTCGAGGAGGAGGCGCGCGATCCGCGGGTAATCGCCCCCCTTCTTGGCCCAGCGGGCGCCGTGGCAGCACCAGCCGAGGGGGGTGCTGTGATGGACCGCGTCGCGTCGCTCGATGAGCGCGCGAACCCCGGGATGACGGAGCGCCACCTCGACGCAGTCCGCGGCTCCCTGCCACGCCGCGCAGTGGAGGACGGTGCCCCGGTCCTGCCCGTCGGTCGCCGGGTCGAACCCCACGGAGAGCATGAGATCGACCGCGGCCGCGTTGCCGTTCCATCCGGCTTCCGGAAGCGCCCGCGCATCCTCGGGTCCGAGCCCGGCCACGAGGTCGGGCCATTCACGTAGGATATCCGCCACCTCCTCGGCGCGGGCGGCTGCGCACGCCGCCAGGAGTCGATCCTTGGGGCTCGAGCGGCGCCGCAGGACGTCCAGCGCCTCCGGTTGCTCGAACTGCGCGGCGACCTGGAGCGGGGACAGATACTGCCCGAGGGTCCAGGTGTAGATGTGGAAGCTGCTCGGCGGCTTCTCGCCGTACGCCCCCTTCCCCGTCCGGAGATCGACCACCGACGGATCCTGCTCGAGGATCTGCTCGAGGCGGTCGACCAGGCCCAGCGCGGCGGCCAGGAAGACGTCCACGGCCGCTCCCCGCTCGACCAGATGAGCCGCCAGCGCATACCGCCCCGCTCCCCTCTTCCCCTGCAGCATCCAATGCGCGGGCGCGCTCCGGTGGTCCACGTCCAGCGCGTCGATGTCCGCGCCGTGCGCGAGCAGCAGGTCCACGGCCTCCCGCGAGCGCGCGAAATGCAGCGGCGTCTGACCGTCCCCCCCGCGCTCGTGCACGCGCGAGGGATCGTCCTTCAGGATCTTCTCCAGGAGATCCAGTCGGTCCATCTGCGCCGCGCCGCAGGCGTCGGCGACGGAGCCGGCCGCCATCAGTCGATCCGCCACCGCGCCCCGCGCCCAGTGCAGTGGGTGGAAGCCGCCGGCCCACCACCCCGTGCGGCGGTTCGGATCCGCACCCAGCTCGAGCAACAGATCGACGGCGTCGAGGTCCTGATCGGCCGCGTACTGCACGAGCGCCGGCGTATCGAACGGAAAGACGGGGTCGTCGAGGTGTGCGCGCAGCGACGGATGATTCGCGAATACCCTACGCACGGCGGCCCAGTCGCGTCCCACGAACGCGTCGTGGAGCTCCTGCCTGGCGGCGTCCGACACGGGCCGCGAAAGGCTGGCGATGTGCGCCTTCAGCGCCGCCCAGCTCGGCAACCCGTACTCGCGCGCGAGCGAGAGCTGTGCGTCGGCGAGCGTGATCTTCTGCTTGTCCGGGAGGTGCTCCCGAATCCGGGCGATCGCCTGCGGATCGTGGGCGCGAAAGGAGGCGAACAGCTCCTTCGCGAGCTTCTTCTGCTGGTCCAGCGACGGGCGGGACGGCAGCGAGCGCGTGGGCTCGGGCATCACAACCTCCTTCGATCCGGCCGGCGTCCGCGCGATCGGCCCGAAGAAGGTCGGGACATCGACTGGGTGACCACCGAGGTGGGCGCTGCCCTTTCCGCGGACCGGAGGCGTCCTTCGAACGCCGACGCGGAATATGCGGCTCGCGCACGGCCGCGGCTACGTGGGCCGTCGACCACCTGGCGCCCGGCGCCGCCTTCCCCGACCATGCCCCATGGCAAAGAAGGCAGCGAAGAAGGCGGTGAAGAACGCGGTGAAGAACGCGGTGAAGAACGCAGTGAAGAAGAAGTCGGGCGCGGCGTTTCCGCTCGAGCCCGGGATCCCACCGATGCTCGCCAAGCTGGCCGACGCGCTGCCCCCGGACGGCGGCTGGCTCTTCGAGCCGAAGTGGGACGGCTTTCGCGCGATCGTCTTCCGCGGCGACGACGACCTCTTCATCCAGAGCCGCGACCTGAAGCCGCTCGACCGCTACTTCCCCGAGCTCCACGACGCGCTGCTCGAGCGTCTCCCGAAAGGGTGCGTCGTGGACGGCGAGATCGTCATCGCGACGGCGGGCGGGCTCGACTTCGACGCGCTCCAGATGCGTCTGCACCCGGCGGCCTCGCGCGTGGCCAAGCTGGCCGCGGCGACCCCGTCCGCGTTCGTCGCCTTCGATCTGCTCGCCGCCGGCGGCCGCTCGCTCCTCGACGAGACCCAGGAGACGCGGCGCGAGCGACTCGAAGCGCTCCTGGAAGACGCGGCCCCGCCGCTCCACCTCACGCCGGTGACGCGCGACCGAAAGGTCGCGGCTCGCTGGCTCGAGGAGTTCGAGGGGGCCGGCCTCGACGGCGTGATCGCCAAGTCCGAGAGGTCGACCTACCAGCCCGGCAAGCGCGCGATGCTCAAGATCAAGCACGCGCGCACGGCCGACTGCGTCGTGGCCGGCTTCCGCTGGCACAAGAGCGGCGAGGGCATCGTCGGCTCGCTGCTTCTCGGTCTACACGACGATCAGGGCAGGCTGCAGCACGTCGGCGTGACGTCGTCGTTCACGATGGCGAGGCGTCGCGAGCTGGCGAAGGAGCTCGAGCCGCTCCGCAAGAACGCGCTGCGCGACCATCCGTGGAAGGAGTGGGCGCAGGCCCAGGAGGGCATGGACCGCATGCCGGGCGCTCAGAGCCGGTGGAGCGCAGGGAAGAACCTGTCCTGGGAGCCGCTCAGGCCCGAGCGCGTCTGCGAGGTGAAGTACGATCACCTGCAGGGTAACCGCTTCCGCCATGCCACCACCTTCCTGCGCTGGCGTCCCGACAAGCGGCCCGAGGACTGCCGCTACGACCAGCTCGAGACCACCAAGCCCTACGAGCTCGAGAAGGTGTTCGCGACCGAGTCGGGCTGAGGTCGGCCGCGCGCCGCGACGAGCGGCCCGCGGCTCAGGACAGCCCGCGCGCCGCCACCCACGCCCGCAGCTCGTGCTCGTGCTGGCGCGTGGTGATCAACGTGAGGATGTCGCCGCTCTCGATGGTCGTGAACCCGCGCGGGACCACCACCCGGTCGCCTCGCCGGAGCAGCGCGATCAGCGCGTTCTCGGGAACGGGCACGTCGCGGACCCGGCGCCCGCGCACGTCGTTCTCGCCCGGCGGCACCTGCAGCTCCACGTGCACGGAGTCGAAGCGCGCATCCTGGGGCAGCGCGTCCCTGCGATGGAGCAGGCGATGATGCTCCTGCGAGAGCTCCTTGTACGCCCACATCAGCTCGGTGCGCCGTAGCACGCCGAGCACCTTACCCGGCTCCTTCGGGTCCACGACGGGGATCTGGTAGACGTCCCGCTCGGAGAAGCGCTGGAAGGCGCTCCGGAGCGTCTCGCCCGGCGCGCACGTGATCAGGGCGGTCGTCATGATCGTCGCCACGGTGCGGTCCTCGAGATCTCCCTCGACGATCGCGCGCTCCAAGTCGGTGACGGATACCACGCCGCACAGCCGGTCCTGATCGTCGCGCACGATCCAGCTCCGCGAGCGGTCCTCGCGCGCCCGGTTGGCGAGCGTGTCGAGCGGGAGGCTCGCGGTGACCGACGGGACCTCCTCGCTCATCGCGTCCGCGGCGACGAGCAGGTCGAGCGTGCCGAGCTCGGTCGGCCGCGCCAACGCGCCCCGGCGCCGGAGCTTGATCGAGTAGATCGAGTCGGGATCCACGCGGGACGCCATGAGCTGCGCCAGGACGACGGCGAGCATGAGCGGCAGGATGATACGGTAATTGTCGGTCATCTCGAACAGGATGATGATGGCCGTCATGGGAGCGTGGGTGGCGGCCCCGAACACCGCCGCCGCCCCGACCAGCGCGTACGCTCCTGGCGACGTCGCCATCGTCGGGAAGATCGCGGCCGTCGCGCGCCCGAACGCGCCGCCCGCCATCGCGCCGATGAAGAGCGCCGGGGCGAACACGCCGCCGGATCCGCCCGCGCCCAAGGTGACCGACGTGGCCATGATCTTCATGAAGACGAGCGCCGTCATGAGGCCGATGCTCAGGCCGCCGGCCATCGCGAGCTCGACGCCCTCGTGCCCGACGCCGAACAGGTGCTCGCTGCCGAACGTGCCGAGCAGACCCACCACGAGCCCGCCGGCGATGGCCTTCCACCAGAGAGGCGCCCGCCAGCGGTCGAACCAGTCCTCGATCCCGTATACGCTGCGCACGTACAGGAGCGAGATCGCGCCCGTGAGAAGGCCCAGGATCGGGTACAACGTGAGCTCCCAGTTGCTCTGCAGCTCGAACGGCGCCAGGAGACGGAACGCCGGTTGGGTGCCGAGCACCGGCTGCACGGCGGCCGTGGCGGTGACCGAGGCGATGACGACCAAGCCGAACGAGCGCGCGGCGAACGTGCCGAGGATCACCTCCAGGGCGAACAGCACGCCGGCGATCGGCGCGTTGAACGTGGCGCCAATGGCGCCCGCCGCGCCGGCGGCCACGAGGAGCTTGACCTCCTCGGCACCCAGGCCGATCCACTGGGCCAGCGCGCTGCCGAGCGACGCGCCGATCTGCACGATCGGGCCTTCGCGTCCGACGGAGCCGCCCGAGCCGATCGAGATGGCGGAGGTGACGGCTTTCGCCGCCGCGACGCGCGGACGGATCCGTCCTCCGCGCATACGGATGGCGAACTGTACCTCGGGCACGCCGTGGCCTTTGGCTTCGGGTGCCCACCACCGAACCATGTACGTGACCACGAGCATGCCGAGCGCGGGCGCGATGATCGTGACGACCGCGCTCGGAATCGGCAGCGCCCAGGACGTGCCCAGGTTCGCGCCCACGTCGAAGACCAGCCACTGCACGCCCCGGATCATGCCGCGCAGCGCGACCGCGCCGCCCCCGGCCAGCAGTCCCACGGCGACGGCCAGCCCCAGGGGGCCCCAGGTGGTCGAGCGCTGGATCGCGCGACGGATACGGCCGACGAGCGCCGAAGCGGTGCTTCGGCTGTGGTTCCTGCGCCCCGCCTCCGTCGCGCTGGGCATGCTCACGGCGTCATCGTCACCGAAGGAGTTTCTTCGAGCGCATCATCTCTTATAGAAGGATGCGCGCCCGAGCGGGAGGGGTGGAGGTCCGCCCCCCTGGGACGACGGGCTCCGGTGTGGTAGCATGGGACCGCCCTGCTTCCCCGAGCTCCGGCGCAACATTGGCTTTCGACGACCCCGCCTTGACGTTCGCGCTGGCCTTGGGCGCCGGCGTCATCGCGCAGACGCTCGCGCACCATCTGCGCCTGCCCGGGATCGTCGTGTTCCTGGCGGCCGGCGTCCTTCTCGGCCCGGACATCCTGGACGTCGTGCGACCCGAAGCGCTCGGGCGCGGACTCGACACGCTGGTCGGCCTCGCCGTCTCGCTCATCCTCTTCGAGGGCGGCCTGAACCTCAACGTCGGGCGCCTGCGCCGAGAGGCGACGACGATCCGCCGACTCGTCACCATCGGGGCGGTCGTGACGGCGCTGGGCGCGACGCTCGCCGCCAAGTTGATGATGCAGTGGGATTGGCCCACGTCGGTCCTCTTCGGCACGCTGGTGATCGTCACCGGCCCGACGGTCATCAACCCGCTCCTGCGCCGCATTCGCGTCACGCAGCGCCTGCGCACGATCCTGGAGGCCGAGGGCGTGCTGATCGATCCGATCGGCGCCGTCATCGCGGTCGTCACGCTCGAGGTGATCCTCTCCGGCACGGCGACCTCCGCAGCGCTCGGCCTCCTCGGCATCCCCGTACGCCTCCTCGTCGGCCTGCTCGTCGGTGCCGCGGGCGGGTTCGCCATCGCGTTCCTCCTGCGCCGCGACGACCTGATCCCCGACGAGATCCACAACGTGTTCGTGCTCGCCCTGGTGCTCACGCTCTACGCCATCAGCGAGGCGATCGTCACGCAGAGCGGCATCCTGGCGGCACCGGTCGCGGGGATCGTCGTGGGCAACTCCGACACCCGGCTGCACGCGGAGCTGATGGAGTTCAAGGAGCAGCTCACGATCATGTTGGTCGCGATGCTCTTCGTCCTGCTGGCGGCCGACGTGCGGCTCCTGGAGGTGACGGCCCTCGGCTGGCGAGGCATCGGGACGATCGCCCTGCTGGTGTTCGTCGTGCGCCCGCTCGACGTGGCGGTGTGCACGTACGGATCGGATCTCAGCACCAAGGAGCGTCTCTTCGTCGCGTGGCTCGGTCCGCGCGGCATCGTGGCCGCCGCCGTGGCCTCGCTCTTCGCGCGCCAGCTCGAGGTGGCCGGTCTCGGCAACGGGCTGGAGCTGCGCGCGCTCGTCTTCATGGTGATCGCGGTCACGGTGCTCCTGCAGGGCCTGACCGGAGGCCCGCTGGCGTCGGCGCTCTCCGTCCGTCGGCGGACCAAGGTGGGATACGCCGTCGTCGGCGCGAACTCCCTCGGACGCGCGTTCGGGCGCACGCTCGTCGACGCCGGGCACGAGGTGGTGCTGATCGACTCCAACCCGCGGCAGGCGTCGCTCGCGGAGAGCGAGGGGCTGAGCGTGATCCTCGGCAATGCCAACGACGAGCGCACGCTGCTACGCGCGGACGTGGAGGGCCGACGCGGTGTCGTGATGATCACGGAGAACGAGAACGCGAACGTGCTCATCGCCGAGCGTGTCCGCGGCCTCTCCAGGTCCCCGCAGCGATACGTCTGCCTCGCGCGCGGCGGAGGCGTCCCGAAGAAGCGGGTCGCGCAGGAGGGCCATCTGGTGCTCTTCGGACGACCGATCGACGTCAACCTGTGGAGTCGCGCGCTGCGCGACGGCGCGCTGGTGGAGCGCTGGCGCTTCGACGGCGACGACGAGGATGCCGCGACGGCCCTGATGCTCGGCCCCGACCCCGCCGACGCGCGCCTCCTCGCGCTCGTCGTGGAGCAGAAGAAAGGCGCGAGCCCCGTCGACGATCATACGACCGTGCGCCGGGGGGACGTCGTCGTCGTGCTCGTGCCCGGCCAGCAGGTCGAGCACGTCGCGGCTCGCCTGCGCGAGGGTGGCTGGAGCCGCGTCGGAGCTCCCACCCCGACCGCGCAGCCGGCCGGCGCTCCTTCCGCATAAGCTGCTGTCCGCGCGGTCCAGCGCACCTTCGCCCGCGCGCTCACCCGCGAGGCGCGGGCGCGGGCTCTTGCGCATCTTCGCGCGAGCGCCCCCCTTGCGCGGATGCATCCGCAGCGCAGAGCTCCGCGCGCACGTCTCCTTCCCGTGCTGCTGCTCACGAGCGTGCTCGCGTGCGGCAGGGCCCCGGGCGAGGGGGAGGAAGGAGCGGTGCGCATCACCTTCTCCGGGAGCGCCGTCGGCCAGGAGGGTGAGCTCCTGCGCGCGCAGCTCGCCGCTTTCATGCGGGAGAACCCCGACGTCGTCGTGGAGCTGCAGTCCACGCCCGACGCCGCGGATCAGCGCCACCAGCTCTACGTGCAATGGCTGAACGCGCACGTCGGCGAGCCCGACGTTCTCCAGCTCGACGTGATCTGGACGGCGGAGTTCGCCGCGGCCGGTTGGATCCGCCCGCTGGACGCGTTCTCGCCGGAGACCGAGGCGTTCTTCCCCGCCGCGATCGAGGCGAGCCGGTGGCGGGACTCCCTCTACGCGATGCCCTGGTTCGTGGACGTCGGTCTGCTGTACTGGCGCACGGATCTGCTCGATGCGCCGCCGGCGACGTACGCCGAGCTGGCTTCCCGAGCCCGCGAGGGAATGCGACGCGGCGGCGTCCCGTACGGGTTCGTGTGGCAGGGCGCGCGCTACGAGGGGCTCGTCACCGTCTTCGTCGAGCACCTGCACGCGTTCGGGGGGAGCATCCTCGACGCAGGCGGAGCGGTGCGCGTCGACGGCGAGGCTGCCGTGCGCGCGCTCGAGTTCATGCGGGATGCGTTGGGGGCAGGCGGGATCACACCAGCCGATGCCCTGGCGTGGCAGGAGGAGCAGACCCGGTTCGCGTTCCAGAACGGCGAGGCCGTGATGATGCGGAACTGGCCGTACGCCGCGGCGCTCCTCGCGGGCTCGGGCTCCCGTGTCGCCGACCGGTTCTCCGTCGCGCCGCTCCCGGCCGGTCCCGGGGGCGCGCGCGCTTCGGCGCTCGGCGGCCAACAGCTCGCGATCAACGCGCACTCGGACGAGCCGGACGCCGCGTGGCGCCTGATCGCGTTCCTCACCTCGCGCGAGCAGATGCTCGCCCGCGCGTCCGCCGCCGGCCACTACCCTGCCCGCACCGCTCCGTACGAAGAAACCGACCTGGCCGCGGCGCTGGCGGTCGATCCGCGCGACGCGCGCGCGGCCATCGAGCAGGCGGTGCCGCGTCCGGTCACGCCGCTCTACACGGAGATCTCCCGCGTCCTCCAAGTCGCGCTCCACCGGGCGCTCACCGGTCAGGCGGAGCCCAGCGTCGCGCTCCGTGACGCGGCGCGGGAGATGCGCTCCGTCCTGGCCCGCCTCGCCCCACCGGGTGGGAACGGGGCTCCGCGTCCATGAAGACCTCGGACGAGGCGCGGCCCCCCGCCGCGCGTGAGCGACGTCTCGCGGCGCTGCTCATGGCGCCCGCGCTCGGTGCGGTGCTCGTCGTCGCGTTGTTCCCGCTCGCCTGGACCGTGTGGGAGTCCCTCCACGGCCACGACCTCCGGATGCCCTGGCTCGGACGTCCGTTCGTCGGGCTGGCGAACTACGCGAGCTTGGTCGGCGACCGCAGGTTCTGGGAGGCGTTCGGGCACACCGCGCTCTTCGTCATCATCACCGTCACGCTCGAGCTCGCGCTCGGGCTCGCGCTCGCGCTCGGGCTCGACAGCTTGCGCCGCGGGCGGGGGACGGCCCGCGTCGTGCTCCTCCTGCCGTGGGCCGTCCCCACCGTGGTGGCCGCGCTCGTGTGGCGCTTCATGTTCGAGGGCCGAACGGGATTGGCGAGCTCGCTCCTCATCGACGCCGGGCTCATCGACGAGCCGGTCGCCTGGTTGGTCGGCGAGCGCACCGCGTGGATCCCTCTCGTGCTGGCGGACGTCTGGAAGACCACGCCGTTCGTCGCGCTGCTCCTGCTCGCGGGTCTCCAGGGCATCCCGCACGATCTCCACGAGGCCGCCAGGCTCGACGGGGCCGGACGCTGGCGACGGTTCGTGGCGATCACGCTGCCGCTGCTCGCTCCGGCGATCCTCGTGGCCGGCCTCTTTCGAACGCTCGACGCGCTGCGCGTCTTCGATCTCGTGTACGTCCTGACCAACGGCGGACCCGGCACGGCGACCGAGTCGATCTCGCTCTACACGTTCGATCAGCTGCTGCAGAACCTCCGCTTCGGGCTGGGCTCCGCCGCCGCCGTGGCCACGTTCACGGCGGCGTTCGCCGTCGCGCTCGTCTGGATTCGCCTGTCGGGCACCCGGATCCTGGAGATGCCGCGATGAGCGCGCCGGCAGCACCACGGCGCACGGATCCGTCCCGCGGCGCGGCGGCCCTGGGCGTGACGTTGCTCCTCGGCGCGTTCGCCATGCCGCTCTACTGGATGGTGGTCGCGTCCCTGACGGAGGAGGCGCTGCTCTTCTCCGAGCCCTCGCTCTTCCCTGCGGATCCGACCACCGAGCACTACGCAGCGCTCTTCGCCACCCGTGCGTTCGTCACGCCCATCCTCAACTCGCTCGTCGTCGCCGGTCTCACCACGGTGCTCTGCGTCGGGCTCGGCTCGCTGTGCGCCTATGCCGTGGCCAGGATGCACTTCCCCGGCAAGTCCGTCGTCCTCGCGCTCGTGCTGGCGGTATCGATGTTTCCCCAGGTCGCGATCATCTCACCGCTGTATCTGGTGCTGCGCGCGCTCGGCCTGATCGACACGTATGCCGGGCTCGTGCTGCCGTATCTCACGTTCGCGATGCCCCTGACCATCTGGCTTCTGGTGGGCTTCTTCCGTCAGCTGCCGCCGGACATCGAGGAGGCCGCGCTCGTGGACGGCGCGAGCCGCGTGCGCGTGCTCGTGGACGTCGTCGCCCCCCTCTCCCTGCCCGGGATCGCCACGACCGCCATCCTCACCTTCCTCTATTCGTGGAACGAGTTCCTCTTCGCGCTCTCGTTCACGGTGGGGCCGGATCACCAGACCGTGCCGGTCGCGATCGCGCTCCTGCGCGGGCGCTATCAGATCCCGTGGGGAGAGATCCTCGCCGCGTCCGTGGTGGCGAGCGTTCCCGTCGCGCTGCTCGTTCTCTTCCTGCAGCGTCGCATCGTGAGCGGGCTCACGGCGGGAGCCGTCAAAGGGTGACCGTTCGACTCGAGGGAGTGAGCAAGGAGTTCCACGACGGCACGCGGGCGCTGGAGAACCTCGATCTCGAGGCCGGCGACGGCGAGCTCCTGGTGCTCGTCGGCCCCTCCGGCTCGGGCAAGAGCACGGTGCTGCGGCTGGTCGCCGGACTCGAGAGCCCCACGCGCGGCCGCGTCCTGATCGACGGCACCGACGTCACGGACGCCGAGCCCCAGCGGCGCGACGTGGCAATGGTCTTCCAGAGCTACGCGCTCTATCCGCACAAGACCGTCGCCGAGAACATCGCGTTTCCGCTGCGGGTGCGCGGGGTCCCTGCCGCGCGCATCGCCGAACAGGTGGAGCGCGTGGCCGGGCTCCTGGACATCGCCGATCTGCTGGCGCGTAAGCCGGCACAGCTCTCGGGCGGGCAGCGTCAGCGCGTCGCGCTGGGCCGCGCCGTGGTCAGGGAGCCCAAGGCGTTCCTGCTCGACGAGCCGCTCTCGAACCTCGATCCCGCCATGCGGCAACATACACGCAGCGAGATCGCTCGCCTCCATCGTCGCCTGGGCGTCACCATGCTGTACGTGACGCACGATCAGGAAGAGGCGATGACGCTCGGCAACCGGGTGGCGGTGCTGAGAGACGGCCGACTCGAGCAGGTCGCGGCCCCCATGGATCTCTACCGGGAGCCGCGCACGCGCTTCGTCGCATCGTTCATCGGCGCACCGGCGATGAACCTCCTCGAGTGCCGCGTCACGCGTACGGACGACGGGGTCGAGCTCGAGGGTGACTCGGGCTTCCGGGTCCGCCTCGGGGACGTCGCCGCAGGCGCGCTCGATCCGGCGGGGCGGGAGGTCACGCTCGGCGTGCGACCCCACGACCTCGAGGTGGTCGGACCGGAAGACCCCGCCGCGCTCCGCGGCGTCGTGGAGCTCGTGGAACCCCGCGGAAGCGACGTGGTCGTGCGGCTCGCGTGCGCGGAGGCGCCCGCGCGCGGCGCCCGGGCGAGCGCATGGGTCGTCGTGATGGCCGCCGATGCCGCCGTGCGTGTCGGTCAGCCGCTCGCGGTGGCTGCCCCCACCGAGCGGCTCCACTTCTTCGATCCCGCCACGGGCCTCCGACTTCCGTCGGCCGGCTCCCCCTAACCCGACCAGCTCGGCGCGTCGTCCGGATCGAGCGGTTCTTGTGCCGGCCTGAGCGCCTCGGGCACGTGGCGCAGGTTCACGCGGATGCGCGTCCACGTCGAATGGCGGCCGCGCATCGCGTCCACGAGCACGTCCGCCGGCTCCAGGTGCGCGGCCGCGTCGGGATGCCGAGCCTTCCATCGCTCGAGCCCGTCGAGCGCTTCGTCTTTCTTCCGGGCGCGCCCGATCTCGACGAGCGGGTGCTTGGAGACCCGACGGCCCGCCGCCGACTTCTGCTCCGGCTTCTTCGACGTCGGCTTCTTGCTGGCCTTCTTCTCGGCGGCCTTCTTCCTGGCGGCCTTCTTCTTCGCGGGCTTCGTTTCGGCGGCTCCCTTCTCGGGCCTGCGCCTCTTCGACGGCTGGACGCGCGGGGGCTCGCCCGGCTGCTTCCGGTAGTGCGGCGGCCAAGGCGCATCCCCCTGACCTTCCCGCTCCTGACGATCCGCGAGCTCCAGCAACGACTCGAGCGAGCACGGATGCTCGTCGATGTCCGCGTGACGATCGCCCAGCGCGGCGAACCGCTCCGGCATCGTCGCCAGCGTGAAGTCAGCGGGCTCGGCGTCGGGAACTTCCTCCCACGTGAGCGGCGCCGACACACGCGCATCGGCCGTCGGCCGGGCCGAGTAGGCGGCCGCGACCGTGCGGTCCTTCGCGTTCTGGTTGTAGTCGAGGAAGACGCCGTGTCGCTCTTCCTTCCACCACTTGCTCGTGGCGAGCGAGGGCGCCCGCCGCTCGACCTCGCGCGACAGCGCGAGCGCCGCGCGCCTCACCTCGTCGAAGCCCCATCGGCGCTCCAGACGGAGGTTCACGTGGATGCCTCGCGAGCCGGACGTCTTCGGCCAGCCCACGAGCCCGAAGTCCGCCAGCGTCGCCCGGACCACCTCGGCCACGTCTCGGATCTGCGACCAAGGCACGCCCGGGACCGGATCGAGGTCCACGCGGAGCTCGTCGGGATGATCGAGATCGTCCGCACGGACTGGATGCGGGTGCAGCTCCAGGCATCCCAGGTTCGCCATCCAGGCGAGCGTGGCCGCGTCCCGCAAAACCACTTCGTCCGCGCTCCGACCCGACGGGAAGCGGAGCGACACCACCTCCACCCAATCCGGCCGCGACGCCGGCGCGCGCTTCTGGTAGAAGAACTCCTCGCCGACGCCGTTCGGATAGCGCACCAGCACGTTCGGGCGGTCGCCGGCCGCGCGGAGCGCTCCTTCGGCCACGGCGAGGTAGTAGCGCACGAGATCGAGCTTCGTGTGCCCGGTGCCCGGAAACAGAACCTTGTCCGGATTCGAGACGGTGACGTCGCGTCCAGCGATCTCGAGGACCCGGCTCGATTTCGCCGCGCTCACGTCCGCCCACGGCCCTCGAGCATCGTGTTACGTCTCCTCGAACCGGTAGCTCGCGTGCGTGTCGTAGTCGATGCCATGCTTCTTCTCGAGGCTCGCGATGTGACGCAGCTGCGCCGACGTGTGCGGGCCCACCCCCGCGTTCGTGTGGAGCAAGATCTCCTCCAGACAGCTGCTCATGCTCATCCGCTTGTGCTCCGCCAGATCGGCGAGGAGCGCCGCCAGCCGGCGCTCGAGGCGGACCGGCACGTCCACGCGCTCGATCGGGATGCGCTCACCCACCGTGTAGATGTAGTGCCCGAACGAGAGCGTATACCCATGCAGGTCGCGCACCTGGTAGTCACGCAGCCCGAACGGGCGATCGCCCGGCTCGTGGACGATGTCCACGCCACGCGCACGGTGATACGCGTAGAGCTCGTCCGCGTCGCCGACGACGAAGTACAGCGCGCTTCCGGCCGGATGCGGCGTGCCCTGCTCGAGGAAGATCTGCGCTTTGCCGAGGTTCACCCCCGCCATGGTCGGCGGCTCACCCCACGTGAACCCCAGCTCGAAGCCGAGCTCCTCCGTGTAGAACCTCACCGCCTCGGGAACGTCCGTGACGGCGATCCCCGTGTGGTGGTGCTCGCACTCGACGATGGGACGAGCCGGATCATTCATGGTCAGAACTCCGAGTCAGAAACTCCGCGTCAGAACTCCGCGACGTCCCGCAGATAATAGGCGTAGGGGGTGACGCCGGCGCCTCGCGCCTGCCATCCACGAAAGGGCGTATCCCGCCAGAAGCACTCTTCTGCGTCGGCGGCCGCGCCGGCGTCCTCCAGGAACGCACCGCTCACGCAACCCGCCGCGCTCGCCCTTCCATCGATGCCGGCCTCTCGGCTGCCGATGTTTCGGTCCGGGCGGACGGGGAACCGCGTGGCGAGCGTGTTGCGGTCGCACGTGTCGATCGAATGGTGCCCGCGGTCGCAGCGTGACCGCGACGGATAGTTGGCTTGCCGGCCCTCGGCGACCCAGACCACCGGCGCGCTGCCCGCGGGGGTACCCGCCCAAGCGAATGCGCTCAACCCGTCGTCGCGGTACCAACGGCAATCAGCCTCAGGCTCTCCCGAGCAATGCGCCGACAGGAAGATCGCGCGCACGCTCCACGCCCCCTCGTCGCGGACTACGTCCAGCGCGATGAGCTCCGAGTCGCCCGGGTGAGGCGAGCAGTCCACCCCCGGCAGATGGCACTTGAACCCCGACCAACCGCAGTCGACGAAGTACGCCGGCAGGTAGGCGAGCCTCACCGCGTCGCGGACGCGTTGCGCGCCGTGGAAGTACCCGCCCGGGGGCAGACCTTCGGCGTGTGCGCATCCCACCGGAGCGACCACCAACACGGGCGCGAAGAAGCGGGCCAGCTCGAGCTCGCAGGCGTCGCCGAGACCGTCGAGATCGATGTCGGGACCGCCCGAAGTGCAGACGTCCGCTCGGGGCGCCTGCACCGGCGCCGCGGGGACCGGCGGATCCGGCATCGTCGCGCACCCATATGCCAGGACGATGCCCAGGCCGATGCGCGACGCCGTCATGCCTACATCTTACAAGCCGAGCTGGGCGAATACACCGATCGAGAGGTCGAGAGCGTCACGTGCCTCCGAGTCGAGCGGCAGGTGGACGATCACGCCTGGCCTTCCCGGCAGCGCCGTGAGCCCCGCGCGCGCATCGAGGTACGCCGCGAACTGACGCTCGAAGCCGTCATCGCCGTTGATGAAGTACGAGGTGGCCAGATCGGCGCGCACCTCCGCGATGCCGGCGCTCGCGCTCACCCACGGGCCGCCGCGCGCGTAGAGCCAGACGTTCCCGAAGTCGTTCGGCGCGAGGAGAGCGCCTCCGAGGCGAAGCCCGACGGCCGTCCCCTCGGAGGGTCTCCACGCCGGCAGGATGCCACCGCGCACGGACAGCACGTCATCGGCCCAGAGCTCCGGCTCGTCCCGATTGGGGAGCACCGCGACCAGCACGGCGAGGTCCGGACCGGCGACGTTCGACGCCGTCGGCAGCGTGAATCCGAGGAAGCTGCCCGGCTCGCCGGAAGATCCGAATACGAACGTCGCGCCGACGTTGCCGAGGTACATGCTCGTGCCATCCGCGCCGTCCGCACCGGCGAACGCCAACGGCAGGATGGCGCGGACGAAGACGTTGGAGCTCCAGCGGAATCGCAGGTCGGTCTGGAGGGTGGAGCTCCACGGACGCAGGCCGTGGTCGGTGGGAAACACCGGCTTCTCGAGATGGAGGCCGAGCGTCACGTCGTCCGAGCCGCTCGTGACCACGGTTTGGGCGGATGCACCAGCGCCCGCCGATGCGAGCGTGAGCAGACTGGTCAAGGCGGCGATCCGGAGCGAAGTCGAGGGACGGC
This sequence comes from Gemmatimonadales bacterium, assembly GCA_050181335.1. Classification (GTDB taxonomy): domain Bacteria; phylum Gemmatimonadota; class Gemmatimonadetes; order Longimicrobiales; family Gaopeijiaceae; genus UBA2982. Next base: position 28,039 of record JBFXDG010000001.1, read on the forward strand.
GGCGGGGAATCGTCATGGTTCCTCCGTGCGGGCAAGCTGTGAGGGGCGCGCGCCGGCCAGGCAACTCGAGCGCGCAACCGAGCCGCGGGGCCGCGTCCGACGCTATGGCAAATCGAGTGCCGCGCGGCTCAGGCGCTCAGAAGCGCCCTGCCTTCAGCGCCAGGGCGACGCCCGGACCGCGCACGTCACTCCCGCGGAGCCCCACCTGCTCCACCGGGCCACCGATCATGAATGAGGCCCCGATGTGAACGCGCAGCCACGACGCCAGGGTCTGCTCGATCCCCGCCACCGGCTGAACGAGGAAGAGAAAGTCCGTCTCTCCGTGCTGCTCGGTCGTACGGTCCCTGACGTGGTGCGCGGCGGCTCCCCCCACGAATGTGCCGATGGTGAAGTCGGTCCGTGAGCCCGCGCGCACGTGGTACTCGAGCTCGAGCCCGAACTTCTCCACCTTCAGGTCGAGCGGACCCGGCGCATCCGGCACGTCGGCCTCCCGCGCATCGACCTCGGTGGCGGTCCCGTAGAGGCCGGCGCCGAGAACGAGGGACGGCGTGGCGTACCAACCGCCACGGCCGCCGAGCATGACTGCGCTCTGCCCTCCGAGCCGAGTGTATTCGATCACGGGAGCGCCGAAGTATCCGCCTCCCGCATTCTCCTGTGCCTGAGCGTCCGCCGCTCGAGGAGCCCCGAGCCAGAATGCCGAGGCAAGGAAGAGTCGCGCGACCACGGGAGCTTTGCGCACCATGCCGTCCCCCCCTGAATCGATCCACTGCTCGACTCAAGGTGGCGAGTGAGACCGATGTCATCTGTCGGTCGGAGGGCTCGCCTCACGGTCGGGAGAACTCCGCGGTCCGCCCGCGCGGTCTACGCCGCCGCACCGTCCTCGAACGGCTCCAGGTGTACCAACACCGCGTCCACCCTGGGCTCCGCCGATCGAATCGCGGTCTTGACCTTGCCGCCGAGCACGTGCGCCTCGTGCAAGCTCATCGCCGGCGAGGCCTGCACGTGCAGGGTCACCCGAAACACCACCCCCGCCTTCCTCACCGCGATCTTCTCGGTGGCGAGCACCCCGGGGACGCCTTCCGCCGCCTCGCGAATGCACCGGATCACGTCCTGGCCGGGGGCCCGATCCATCAGCTCCGTGGCCGCCGCGCGCGCGATGGCGACGCCGTTGTAGGCGATCACGAGCGAGGCCAGCAGGGCCGCCCAGTCGTCGGCCGACTCCCAGTGCGTCCCCGGCCAGAGCTCCGTGGCGACGAGGGAGAGGCCGATGCCGGCGAACGCGGCGGCGGACGTCACCGCGTCGCTCAGATGGTGCAGGGCCTCGGCGCGGACCGCCGTGCTGCCCGTGTCGACGCCGACGCCTCGGGCCTGTCGTGACAGTGTCAGCTTCACGACGATCACGCCGACGAGCACGAGCAGCGTCCACGGCGCGGGGGCGAGGTGCGGGGTGCGAATCTCCCGAATCGCCTGCACGGCGATCCCGGCGGCCGCTCCGAGCAGCGTGAGCGCCACGACGGCGGCGGAGAGGGCCTCCGCCTTGCCGTAGCCGAACGGGTACTCCTCGTCCGGTGCCCGAGCGGAGACCCGGAGGCCCTGATACACGATGGCCGAGGTGAACACGTCCGCCATCGACTCGACCGCGTCGGCGATCAGCGCGTAGGTGTTCCCGACGACGCCGGCGACGAGCTTCACCGTCGCGAGCCCGGCGTTCCACAGGACGCCGCGCTGGACCGAGCGGAGGCCGTGCGCGACGCGTTGGCTCGCGGGAGCGGTCATCGAAAGGAGTCGGGATCGTGTGGGGGGGCGCGCATGAGACTAGGGCGTGCCCCCGGCCCGTTCAAATCGGCGCTCGGCGGGTCGAGATTCCTCGGCACGGGAGGTGGGTACATGGCCGTTTGGGAGAGTACTTCCATGAGCTCGGAGGAGGATCCGGCTTCGCGTCTCGAGCGCTACCTCTATGCGCAGATTCCCATCTCGCGCGCCATGGGGATGCGCGTGATCCACGCCGACCGCTCGCGCGTGGTCCTGCGCGCTCCCCTGTCCCCGAACATCAATCACCGGGAGACGTTCTTCGGCGGCAGCGCGGCGTCGCTCGCGACGCTCGCCGCATGGGCCCTCGCGCACGAGCGCGTCCGCGAAGAATCGGGCCTCGACGTGCACGTCGTGATCCAGCGGAGCAGCATGGAGTACCTGGAGCCCGCCACGTCCGAGGTCGAAGCGGAGTGCATCGCCCCGGCCGACGCGGAATGGCAGCGCCTCGTTCGCAGCGTGCGCCGGTGGGGAAAAGGGCGCATCCGGCTGGCGGTTCGACTTCGCGCCGAGGGCGCGGTGGTGGGATCGTTCGAAGGCGATTTCGTCGCGCTCGGATGATCGACGCGGGGGACGTTCGCATCGTCGATTACGAGCCCCGGCACCGCGAAGCGTTCCGCGAGCTCAACCTCGCATGGATCGAAGAGCATTTCGTCGTGGAGGAGCCGGACCGGCGCCAGCTCTCCGATCCCGAGCAGTCGATCGTCGCTCCCGGTGGCGCGATCTTGGTGGCGGAGCTCCGCGGTGAGGCGATCGCGGTCTGCGCGCTGATCGCTTCGAGCCCTGGACACTTCGAGCTCGCGAAGATGGCCACACGCAAGGACCTCCGCGGCGCGGGGATCGGCCGGAAGCTGATCCTGGCGGCGGTCCGCAAGGCGCGTAGCATCGGCGCGCACCGACTCTCCCTCCTGTCCCACCATTCTCTGGCGCCCGCCCTCGCCCTCTACCGGTCCGTGGGGTTCGTCGACGTCCCCATGCCGCCAGGCAACGAATACGCTCGGGCCGACGTGGCAATGGAGATGGTCCTGCCAAGGGTGTCGGACGGGGGTGGTCCCGCTGTAGGTTCGAAGAACCCCTGACCGGACGAGAACGACCTCCATGACCAGCCGCTGTCGCACCGTATCCCTCCTGTTTCTCGGCGTCGCCTGTGCCGCCACGGCCGCTCCCCTCGCCGCCCAGCACGAGAGCCACGAGGCCTACCAGGTCCCGGCGGTCCGGGTGATGGAGAGCCCGAGCATCGACGGCGTGCTCGACGAAGCGATCTGGCGGGATGCGGCCGTCATCCGCGATTTCATCCAGCAGGAGCCCGCCGAAGGCGCTCCGGCCACGGAGCGCACCGAGGTGCAGGTCGTCTACAACGGGAGCAGCCTCTTCATCGGCGTGCGCGCGTTCGACTCCTCGCACGAGCCACCTCGGGCCACCGAGATGCGACGCGACGCGGACCGCATCCTGGAGGAGGACAACTTCCAGGTCATCCTCGACACGTTCATGGATACGCGCACCGCGTACATGTTCGCGGTGACCCCGCTGGGTGCTCAGCTCGACCAGCAGATCTTCGACGAGGGCGGGCGCGATCGCCGCGGCAGCTCGGCCGCCGTGAACAAGGAGTGGGACGGGGTGTGGGCCGTCGGCACGAGCCGCGCATCCGACCATTGGGTCGCCGAGATCGAGATCCCGATGGTGACGCTCCGCTTCCCGGACTCGGACGTGCAGTCGTGGGGCATCAACTTCATGCGGAACATCCGCCGGAAGAACGAGCAGGTCTTCTGGGCGCCCATCCCTCGCGAGTTCGGCCTCACGCGCGTGAGCCTAGCGGGTAGCCTGCGCAACCTCGAGCAGCTCGACCGCGGCCTCGACCTCCGCGTCAAGCCGTACGTCACCAGCGGCGGCCGCTGGACGCACGACCTCAACCTGTCGAACGGCTACGACAACGACACGAAGGGCGACGTGGGGCTCGACGTGAAGTACGGCATCACGGCCGGGCTCAACCTCGACGTGACGGTCAACACCGACTTCGCGCAGGCGGACGTGGACAACGAGCAGGTGAACCTCACCCGCTTCGCTCTCTTCTTCCCCGAGAAGCGCGAGTTCTTCCTGGAGAACGCCGGCCTCTTCACGGTCGGCACGCCGAACAGCACCGGACGCATCGTCGATCTTTTCTTCAGCCGGCGCATCGGCCTCACCGACACGGGCGGCACCGTGCCGATCCTCGGGGGCGCGCGTTTGACGGGCAAGATCGGCTCGAACAACCTCGCCGTGATGGACCTGCAGACGGACGACGCGCTCGGGCATCCCGGAGAGAACTTTCTCGTGGCGCGCTACAGCCGTGACCTCGGCCGCTCGCAGATCGGCGCGCTCGTCGTCAACAAGGATCAGAACATCCAGGCTCCGTCGAGCGGCGCGCACCACAACCGCACCATCGCCGCCGACATGAACCTGGTGCTCTCCGATGCGCTCACGATCGACGGGTTCCTGGCCCAAACGCAGACGACGGGCCTGTCCGGCGACGACGTGGGCGGACACCTCCGCGCGGGATGGCTGGACCGCTCCTGGCGCGTGTACGCCGAGTACACCGACCTCGACGACAACTTCAATCCCGAGGTCGGATACGTCCCGCGGGTCGCGATGCGGCGCTCCAAGATCCACCTGGAGCACGACATCCGTCCGGGCAGATGGGGCATCCGCATGATGGATCCCATGTGGAACGTGACGTACATCACGGACCAGAGCGGTCGTCTCGAGAGTCGTCAGTTCCACCACATGATCGGGACGTACTTCGACAACGGCGCCCAGCTCGTGCTCTGGTACAACCGCTACTTCGAGCGGATCGACCAGACGTTCCGCGTCGGCGGGGTGGCGATCAACCCGGGCGATTACAACTTCTGGGACACGCAGGCCAACTTCCGGAGCGATCCCTCGAGGCGTCTGTACTACGGAGCGAGGATCGCGCCGCAGCGCTACTACGGAGGCGATCGGTTGGACATGTCGGGCTCGATCGGCTTCCGCGTGACCGACCAGTTCGCCGTGCAGGGTGAGTTCTCGCGCAACGACGTGAGCCTGCCGAACGGCGACTTCGTCGCAGACATCGCCTCGCTCCAGCTCGACTACGCGTTCTCGCCCACGCTGTCCCTGCGCAGCCTCACACAGCGCAACTCGCTCACCGATCAGATCAGCACGAGCGCGCGGCTCCGCTACATGTTCCGGCCGGGCAGCGACATCTACCTCGTGTACGACGAGATCCGGCGCGACTCGCCGTGGGTGACCGATCCGCTCCTCATGAACGAGTACCGGGACCGTCAGCTCCTGCTGAAGATGACGTACCTGTTCTCGTTCTAGCGCTCCATTCCGGAGCGAGCCGGCCTACTCCAACCGCTCGCGCGTACGCAGCAACGCCTCGATCGCGTCGGCGAGGTGCTCTTCCGTGATGTGGTGGTCACCGCGCTGCACGCGGAGATGGTGCGCCTTGGTGAGCACGTCGGCGTCCCTGAAGCCCTCGGGCGTCTCGAACTTGTAGCACGCGAGCTCGATCTTCAGCCCGTTCGCGTCCTTCAGGTAGATCGAGTCCATGAAGCCGCGGTCGCGCTCGAGGAACTCGATACCCCGCTCGCGGAGCCGCTCCGGGACCTTCCGGAACACGGCGCGCGAGACGTTGAAGGCGATGTGCTCGACGCAGCCGATCTCGCGCGGAGCCGGTCGGCCGGCGTCCGTGCGCGACTCGTCCGTGAACACGGTCAGCAGCCGTCCGTCCCCCGGATCGAAGTAGAGATGGTTTTCGTCCGGCTTGCCCAGGTTGGGCTGCTCGAAGATGAACGGCATCCCGAGGAGTCCCTGCCAGAACGCGATCGCGCTCGCTTTCGTCGAGCCGACCAGCGTGATGTGATGCAGCCCCTGGACCTGGATCGTCTTCACGCGCCGCTCCCGCGTTGGGCCCTCGGTGATCTCGGGACGGCACGAACCTTAGGCGACCACGCGGGCCGCCGCGAGTCGAGGCGCGCCTTCAGGGGCGCGGGGCGCGCGCCCGCGAAGGCGGCACCAGACGCACGATCGCCGCCACCAGATCCGTCGGCTCGATCGGCTTGGCCAGATGCGCCTGGAAGCCGGCGCGGAACGCCCGCGACCGGTCGTCGGGACGGGCGTAGGCGGTCAACGCGATGGCGGGGATCCCGGCGCCCCTTCCCGGCTCGCTGCCCCGAACCTTTCGGATGAGCTCGTAGCCGTCCATCTCCGGTAGACCGATGTCGCTGACCAACACGTCCGCCGTCACGCCCGGCAGGATCGCGAGCGCTTCGGCCGCCGACGTCGCGGTCGTCACGCGCGCTCCGCACGAGGTGAGATAGCGGGCGAGGAAGTCCAACGTGTCGCGATCGTCCTCCACGATGACGACGGCGAGGTCTGCCAGCGTCGTCGCGTCGTCGGGCGAGCTCCTGGAACCGGCGGCGCCGGCCGTCGACCGGACCGTCGGCCCGGCCGCTGGAATCGACACGGTGAACCGCGAGCCCTTGCCCTCCCCCTCGCTCTCCGCCGACACCCTGCCGCCGTGCATGTCGACCAGGTACTTCACGATGGAGAGCCCCAGGCCGAGTCCGCCGAACCGTCGCGTGATCGACGGGCTCGCCTGCTGGAAACGCTCGAAGAGATGCGGCAGGAAATCCGCGGGGATGCCGAGGCCCGTATCGCTGACCGTGATCTCGACGTTCGGTCCCGATCTCCTGAGGCTCACCGCGACGGATCCTCCCGCGGGCGTGAACTTGATCGCGTTCCACAGGAGATTCCAGATCACCTGCTGCAGCCGGGAGGGGTCCGCGGCTATGCTACCGACGTTCTGCTCCAGATCCGTGCGAATGGCCACGCCCTTCTCGTGGGCGCTCGGTTGCACCGTCTCGACGGCTTCCGAGACGATGACGGCAGGATCGACCTGCTCGACGGCCAGACGCAGCTTGCCCGACATGATGCCGCTCACGTCCAGCAGGTCGGAGATGAGCTGAGCCTGCACTCTGGTGTTCCGGGCGATGACGTCGACGCCACGGCGGATCACGTCCGGGTTGTGCTCCGACTGTGCCATCAGATGAGACCACCCGAGGATCGCGTTCAACGGCGTACGCAGCTCGTGCGAGACCATGGCGACGAACTCGTCCTTGACCCGCGTCGCCCGCTCGGCCTCGGTGCGTGCCGCGCGCTCCGATGCGAGGATGCGCTCGCGCTCGGCGACGGCGAGGCGCCGCTCGTTCTCACTGCGGCGTCGCTCGCTGATGTCGCGGAAGACGAGCACCGTGCCCACGATCTGGCCATCCCGGCGGCGGATGGGCGCGCCGCTGTCGTCGATCGGCACCTCGGTGCCATCGGCCGCGATCAGCAGCGTATGGCTGTCCAGGCTCTCGATCACTCCCTCCGCGAGCACCTTGGCAACCGGGCTGTCGACCCGCCCTCGCGTGCCTTCGTTGATGATGCGGAAGACATCGCTGCAGTCGCGTCCTCGGGCGGCGCGAGCCGACCAGCCGGTCAGCGTCTCGGCGATGCGGTTCATGAACACCACCCGGCCTTTCGCATCCGTGGCGATCACCGCGTCGCCGATGCTCTCGAGCGTCGTCTCGTACCATTCGCGCTGCTCGTTCAGCGCCTCCTCCGCCCGGCGCTCCTCGCTCACGTCGCGGAAGATGAGGACCACGCCGATCGTGCGCCCACGCGCGTCGCGGATCGGAGCCGCGCTGTCGGCGATGGGACGCAGGGAGCCGTCCCGGGCGATGAGGGCCACGTGATTGCCGAGCGCCACGACGCGGCCCGAGCGGAGGACTCGTTCGGCCGGGTTGGCGACCGCAGCGCCGCTCCGCTCGTCCACGATCCTGAAAATGTCGGTGAGCGGACGCCCCGCCGATTCCTCCGTCGTCCACCCCGTCAGCGATTCGGCCCGGGCGTTCTGGAACGCCACGTTCCCCTCGACGTCCGAGGCGATCACGGCGTCGCCGATGCTGGCGAGCGTCACCCGGAACCACTCCTGCTGAGCCGCCAGCTCCCGGGCCAGGCGCTTCTGCTCCGTGATGTCGCGGGCGATCTTCGAGACGCCGATGATCTTGCCCGCCGGGTCGAAGATCGGCGACACGGACAACGAGATGTCGATCGCGTCGCCGTTCTTCTTGAGCCGCACGGTCTCGAAGTGCGCGATGCGCTGACCCTGCCGAATGCGGCCGAGGATCTCGTCTTCCTCGTGCTGCCGGTCCGGTGGAATGAGCATGCGTACGGATCGGCCCACGAGCTCGTGCGCAGCGTAGCCGAAAATGCGTTCCGCGGTCTTGTTGCAGGACTGAATGATTCCATCGAGATCCTTCGAGAGGATCGCGTCCTCCGACGAGTCGACGATGGCGGCCAGGTACGCCTGCCCCGCTCGTGCTCTCTTCAGCTCCGTGATGTCGCGCGCGATCTTGAAGGCCCCCACCACGCGACCGTCGGCGTCCCGAACCGGCGAGATGCTCACCGACACGTCGATCGCACGTCCGTCTTTGCGCAGCCGCACCGTCTCCAGATGATCGATCCGCTCGCCCGCGGCGATCCTGCGGAGGATCTCGTCCTCTTCCGTCTGTCGGTCCGGAGGGATCAGGGTGCGGATGGACTGGCCCTTCAGCTCACCCGCCGTATAGCCGAAGATGCGCGTCGCGGCCGCGTTGGAGGCATGGATCACGCCTTGGAGATCCTTCGTGATCATCGCGTCGTCGGACGAGTCGACGATCTCGGTGAGGTACGCGGCGGGTTCCAGGGGCCGGGTGTCCATCATCGACCGCCGGGGCCGGCAGGCCGGCATCCGGTATTCACTCGACCCCTCGGGCGCACGCGCGTCATTGATGGCGCCGTGTGCAAGAGCCGCACCGCCGGCGTTCGGGCGAGACGACGCAGCCTTGGCGCCGTCCTGCGACAGTTCGGTGCTGGCGCTTCCGGCGCTTCAGGCCCGGCGAACGACGGACGCCGAGTCGCCTACGCGCACCCATCCTTCGGAGACGACGCGCAGATAAATGCCTCGCAGGTTGCGCGCGCGCCGTTCGGGATCGGAGATGAAGCGGAGCGCGTCGGGCCCGAACCGGGCCTGGTACTTCGCGCACCCCCTGTGAGGCTTCGGTGTCACCTCCAGCACAGCCGTTCCCACGAGGAGCGAGCTTCCCACGGGAAGGTTCTCGCTGGAGAGATCGAGATCGAGGAAGAGCTGGTCGCCGAAGAGCGACCAAGGCTGACCGTTGGCGATCATGTCGGCGACGGTGACCTCCATCGCCGTGACCTGCGCGTCGTTCGTGCGGTCGACGCTTCGTCCCCAGGAGTCTCCGGGCATCCCCTCCGCCACGGAGAGCAGCACCGACTCCGGGGTCTCACGGCGTCCGTGGTCCGGCCCTCGCACGACCAACGCGCCGACGGAGCCCGCGTCCCGCGGAGAGGGGGCGAGCGCGGAGAACCGTCGGATCAGCGCATCCGTGGAGAGTCGCCGCGACGGATCACCCAGCGACAGGGAATCGATGACGGAGGACACGCCATCAGTCTAACGACGAGGCGTCCCCCGTCGCACCTCCGCGTCAGCCCGGAACCGTCACGGACTCGCCGACCGTGCCGAGCGCGCGGTCGAGGCTCCACGCACCACCGCCGGCGACGGCGAGATACAGGAAGACGACCCCGAACAGGTACGCCGGCTCGCCCCCGTTGAGCGTGGGGAAGATGCCCCGCGGAAGGTGCATCATCCCGTACGCGACCATCATTTCGATCGCGAGCACCAACGCGACGGGCCGCGTGAACAGGCCGAGGATCAACAGAAGACCTCCGATCACCTCGAGCACGCCGGCCACGCCGATCAGGGACAGGAGCTCCGGGCGCGGCTGGTCCGTCGGCGGATAGCCGAACAGCTTCGTGGTGCCGTGGAGCATGAAGATCAGCGCGGTCGCCATCCTGAGGATGCTGAGCATTCGCGGCGACCACGTCGCCGCCGATCCCTCACCGCCCGCGCGGTCTGCGATTCGAGCCTCCCGCTCCCCGCGGGGTTGCGTCATCACCGCCATGGTTCCTCCAACGTCGTCGTGCGGACACCTTCGTTCGCACGAGTCGGGCCACGCGCCTCCCGGTCAGGGGCCCAGCCATTTCCGCAGGTGGTGCTGTCGGTCGGCGTGCACGGGGAACCCGTCCATGATCCCGACGACCTCGTAGCCCCGGCGCTCGTAGAAGCGCAGCGCGTCGACGCCGCACTCGAGGTGGGCGGCGACGCCTCCGTGCGCACGCGCGTACCTCTCGGCTTCCTGGAGGAGACGGGAGCCGAGACCCGTGCCGCGCAGATGGCGGGCCACCCACAGCGTCTCGACGTAGAGCCAGCCCCATCGCATGCGGCCGATCAGTCCGGCTGCGAGCTCATCCTCGCCGCTGCGGAGAAACAGCCCGACGGAGCGAAACTGCGGATCGCCGAACTCTTCGGCGAAGTGACCCAGCAAGCGATCGACCAGCCGCTGCCGGCTCTCCGGGGTGGGCGGCTCCTCGATCTCGAGCCGTAGCTCGACCATCAGGGCAGCCTCAGAACGCCTGGCGGCTCAAGATCTTCGACTTGATCTCGTTGAACTCGACGTCGCTGATCACCCCGGTGTCCAGCAGCTTCTTCGCCCGCTCGAGCTCGTCGAGGGTGGAAACCGACGCGCCCCCGCCGCCGTTGCCCCCATAACCTCCGAGCGAGATCCCGCCGCTCGAGGCGCGGGCCTCCTCCATGGAGCGAACTCTCCGCTTCTCCTCCCAGGCCTGCTCCTGATCCTGCGCCGCCGTGTAGAGGCGCGCCGCGACGCGGGTCTCGATGCCGTCGGCGACCACGACGCCCTCGATCTCGTCCTGTCCGTCCCGTCGGATCGTGAAGCTGAGCCGCGATCCGAAGAGGTTGGGCAGCAGGTTCTCGGAAAGCGTGGCGTCCTGCAGATCCTTCCATTGATAGTCCCGCATGGTGAATCCGCCGAGCAGCGGCCGCGCGATGAGGATCACCCGGCTGCTGGTCGCCGCCACGACGAGCCTGCGGGAAAGAAGGGCGCAGGACCGCAGCTGAATCGCGTCGCCGAGCGTCTGCTCGTTCGTCATCAACGTGCTGCTCAGCTTGTCGAGCGCCTTCTGCCGCCGCGACTCGAGGCCGCGAATCACGAGCGCCCAGTAGATCAGGCCCAACGCGCCGACGACCGCGACCGCCCACCATCCCAAGCCGAGGAAAGCGGCGACGAAGATCGCGAGCCACAGCAGAACGAAACGCGCCAAGTTCGCGAGAGGCGTCATGCGTGCATCCGGCAAGGCGTGAACGGAATGCCACTATCCTACCGGCGACGAGGATTCGGCAAGGGCCGACCCCTCGTCGCCCGTGGCGGCACCGAATCTCGCGGTGCTACGACGTCGCGCGCCGGAATTCTGTCGCGTGAAGCCGTCGCCGGACACCCCGGCTGCCGCGCCAGGCCGACGGTTCCGGGATGGCATGGATGCTGCTTGCTCGGGCCTGAAACGCTCGTCGTCATTCGCTGGGAAGGGATCATGGTGCAGAAGACGTTCGTGGGCTTGGCGGCTCTGGTGCTCGCCGCCTCGCCCTGCCAGGCCGCCGCGCAGGTTTCGATCGAAGGGCGCGTGGGTGCGTCGTTGCCCGTGGGCGAGCTGGCGGACGATCCCGGCCTCGATCAGTCGCTCGGCATCGGGATCGCGCTCGACGTGATGTACCAGGCCACGCCGAACGTGTCGCTGTACGCCGGAGGCTCGCGCCAGAGCTTCAACTGCGACGACTGCTCTGCCGACGTCACCACGTCGGGGCTCGAGGCGGGGGTGAAGTACCTCTTTCCTGGTGGAGGCCCCACCACGGTGTGGATCCGCGGCGGAGCGCTGCTCCACCGGGCCTCCGTGGACGGTGCGAGCCAGGATTGGGGCCTCGGCGTGGACACGGGTCTCGGCATCGACATCGCCGTGCGCCGGTCGTTGTCTCTGGTGCCGGCCGTGCGGCTCGACTCGTACGGCTCCGGTCCGCTGTCCCTGACGTACGTGACGTTCGACCTGGGAATCAATTTCCTGCCGGCACTCGAATGAGGATCGCCGGCGAAAGGAGGAAACCATGAAGACACTCGACAAGTCATTGGCTCTCGTGCTCGCGCTGGGGTTGATCGCGGGTTGTCAGCAGGACCAGGCCGAACGCGCCGAATCCGCCGTCGAAGACGCAGGTGAGGAGATCGGACAGGCGGCCGATCAGGTCGCCGATCAGGCCGATCAGTTCGTCAGCGACGCGCGCGAGGCCGTGAACGACCTCGGCGCGAAGCTCGACGAGCTCGAGACGGAGAACGCGGATCTCCAGGGTGAGAGCGCCACGGCGTGGGCCGAGACTCGCCAGGAGATCACCGAGACCCGCCAGGAGATCGAGACCGATCTGTCCCGGCTGAGCACCGCGACGGCGGATCAGGCGGATCAGATCCGCTCGAACATCGCCGCGAACCTCGAGACGCTCACGCACCGCGTCGAGCGTGCGGAGCTCCTCGCGACCGAGGACAGTCAGGAGTTCGTGTCCGCCGCGCAGGACCGTCTCGCGGAGATCGACCAGGACATCCAGTCGCTCCAGTCCGAGGCGGCCCAGCTTCCCATGGAAGCGCGCGAGGAAGCGACGCAGACCGTCCAGGACCTCCGCAGCGAAGCGAACGACGTCAGGGAAAGCGTGATGTCGATCGCCGACGCGGCCCCGCAGGAGATCGCCGAGCAGCGCGAGGACGTGGCGGACGAGGTCGCGACGCTCTCGGCGTCGGTGCGACGCGAGAACTTCGAGATGCAGGCGGGCCTGCAGAACTGACGGACGCGGGTCGTTCGCTCGGCCGACCGCCGAACCTGGGCAGAGCCCCCTTCTCGGGAGGCTCGAGGGTCCGGCGGTCGGCCGGCTCGCATTTCAGGGGTCGGGCGCGTCCAGCCGCTCGCGCAGTCCCATCGCGTGGTAGCTGTCGCGCAACCAGCCCTGCACCTCGTCGTCGAGCTGATCCGGATGGGTGATGCGGAGACGGTGCGCCCACCAGCCAGGGGCGATCTCCCAAACTCTCTGGAAGCGACTCGAACGAAGAGGCTGAGGCAGCGAGAACGTGCACGTCATCCCCTTCTCCGAGAGGCTGGTGATACCCGCGAAACGCACCTTCGCGAGAAAGGCCACCCGCGTCTTGGCCGGACTGAGCGAGTAGTCGCCGCACCGCGCGATCATCCCCTCGAACGCGTCGAACAGCTCGGCCGCGCGGGGTCCCATGCGCGCCCGCCAATCCTGCATCGTGGCCTGTCCACACGAGTGCCAGAGATTCTTCGTGAGCAGTCGCACGCCGCATTTCGGGCACGTCCACAGGGTCACGGCGTCATCCCATGATCGGAGAACGAGGCACGATACGACCGGCGGTCGCGCGCCGCACGTCCGTCACGGCGACTCGGCCCGCGGCCGGCTCGAGGGCCGACCGCGGGTCCGATCCCCGCGCGTGCTCTAGTGGCCGGCGTGCGCCGGCGTGTCGGACCACACGCGCATGAGCTCACCCTCCACGACCGTGGCGTCGCTCTCCCGTCCCTGCGCGCGGAGCGCGGCGGCCAGTCCGCGCAGCCCCCAGCCATTCGCCGGAAACTGCTCGAGGCTCGCCCTGAAGACGCGCTCCGCCTCGTCGTATCGACCTGACTCGAGCAGCACCTCACCGAGATCGAACCGGCTCGGCACGGTCCACTCGGGCGGCTCGCCGTACGTCAGCGCATCTTCGTAGGTCACGGCTTCCGTCAACGCCGCCACGGCCCTTCCGTACCGCCCCTCCGCCGCCTCGACCCTACCGGTGAGCACGCGCTCCGCGATGCGGAGGACGTCCTTCGAGGTGTTGAACTCGAGCTCGATCGTCGCGAGCTCGGGTCGCTCCAGGAGCCGGCGCAGCTCGCCGAGCTCCGCCTTAGCCCCGCGCACGTCACCGGTCGCGGCGCGCGCGCGACCGCGGCCGTAACGCCAGAGCGCCATCGCGTGCGGCCTATCCGCAGGTGGCATCGGCATCTCGAGCAGCTCGTTCCACTCGTCGAAGCGGACGCGCAGGAGCACCGGGCGCATCGACCAGTGCTCGAGGAACTGCATGCCGGGCGTCCCGTACGCATCTTCGGGGATCAGCGACACGACCTTCTCGGCCGCGCCGATCGACTCGTCACCGTTTCCGATCATCATGGCTGCAAACGCGAGGAAGTCGTAGTTGTGGGGATAGTAGCCCGCAGTGTACATGCCCGTGCCGGGCCGTTGATCGGCGATGTACGACTCGTCGGCGTGCACGGCGTGGCGGTTCGTCTGCACCGCCTCGCGATAGCGTCCGACGCGGATGTAGATGTGCCCGGGCATGTGCACGATGTGGCCCGCGGCGGGCATCAGGCCCGCGAGGCGCTCGGCGCACGGCACGGCGCGCTCCGGATGGACCTTCTCCATCGCATGGATATAGAAGTGACACGCGCCCGGGTGCGTGGGATCGACCTCCACGGCGTGCTCGAGTCTCGCGAACGCGACCGCCATGCCGGGTTGCGGCTCTCCCGCGGGGGTCCAGTAGTCCCACGGACGCAGGTCCATACCTGCCTCCGCCGCGAGCGTGCCCATCTCGATGTCCTCCGGCCAACGCTCGGCCAGCGCGTCCATGGCACCCGCGTACGCGCTGTCCAGATGCGCGCGTTCCTCCGGAGGGTTGGCGGCATAACGCAGCGCGAGCGCGTCGATCAGCACGGCCTCCCGCACCGAAGCATGGCGACGAACGGCGCGTGCCTTCTGCACCGCGGCGTACGCGGCGAGCGCCGACTGCCTGTCCATGGCCAGGTTGATGTTCGGCCCGTACGCGAGCGCCTCCCCCCAGAAGCACATGGCGCAGTCCGGATCCAGACGTTGGGCCTCGCGGAACGAACGAACGGCCTCGGCGTGGTTGAAGGCGTAGTAGAGCCGCAGGCCCTGATCGAAGTACCGCTGGGCGAGCGGCTCCGACGTGGTGATCTCGTAGTGGTGGTCCCCCAGCCCGTCCAAGAGCGGGACCTGCTCCTGGGCGCCCAGGAGCACCAGGAGGCCCGACGTAGCCAAGACGCCCAAGCGGCGGCCAACGGTATGCATGATCAGATCCTCGGGTAGTCAGAATTAAACCGACTGGTCAGTCTAATTCAGGCACACGCGAGGATCAAGACCCTGCGGAACCGGGGAAAAGCCCATGCGGAGGCAGTATTCCGGCGTTGGATCTTTTTTGTACCAAGGGGTATACTTTTCCTGACCGCTGGCCGGAGGGGACCATGAGCAAGAAAGCCGAGATGACGCGGGACCGCATTCTCGACGCGGCCGAGGCGGAGGTCATGGCGCGCGGGTTCGCCGCGACGTCGGTGGACGACATCCAGTCGGCTGCCGGCATCAGCCGCGGCACGTTCTTCTATCACTTCCCGAGCAAAGACGCCCTCGCCCGCGCGCTCATCGAACGCTATGCCGCGCAGGACCACGAGCTCGTGGAGTCACTGATGGCCCGCGCGGAGAACCTCGTCGGCGATCCCCTCCAGCAGGCGCTCGTCTTCATGGGCCTGTTCGAGGAGCTCTTCCGGGAGGTCGGTCCCGTCCGCGCCGGCTGCCTGTTCGCGTCCTACTCGTACGAGGCACAGCTGTTCGACGACGAGACCCACCGCCTCATCGCCGGCTCGCTCGAGCACTTCCGCCGTGTGTTCGGGGGCAAGCTCGAGCAGGCCATCGCGCTGCATCCTCCGCGTGTGCCCGTCGATCCCTACGAGCTCGCCGACCTCGCCTCCGCCGCCTTCCAGGGCGCGTACGTCGTGTGGCGCGTCCTCGGCGACGAGCAGCCCATCGCCTTACCGCTCGAGCATTTCAGGAAATACCTGGAGCTCCTGTTCGGTCTCGAGCAGGTGGCGGTGCGGCCCGAAGTCGCCGCGCACGCCGGGCGGTAGGGCTCGTCACATCGCGGAGCAGCGCGCCGCGCGCGTCGCCGGCTCACGGTCCGCGGGCGCGCGCGTGGAGATCCGCTGCGCCGTGAGCTCGTCGTAGGCTACCTGCTGGAGCGCCTCCACCTGCGGAGCCGACAGCCCGAGCTCGTGGCCGGAGCACTCTCCTCGGCCGAGCGACCTGGGATCGATGCCCGTCACGTTCCCAAAGACGACGAGCGCGTGCAGGTAGTAGCCCGCGGTGCTCGCGTGATAGGAGTCGAAGGTCCAGAGGTTGAGCTTGTTCGCGTCCACGCCGTCGTACGGGTTGGGATCGGCGACGCCGGTCCGGAACGCACGGTTCCACGCCTCACCCACCGGATTGATCGACTTGATCGCGGGCTCCCGTGACTTCGCGATGTCATAGGCCGCGCGTACGTCGCGCGCCATCACCTCGATCGGCGACCCGTGCCAGGCGCCGTCCTCCGGATAGGTCTCGTCGGCGCGTGACCACGTCGCCGTGTAGTAGATCTGCGCACGCGGGTTCACGCCCTTCAGGAAGTCCGCCATCTCCTGTGCCGTCTGCAGGAACTTCGTCGTGTCGCGTGGGACGTCGAGGTCCAGCATGCTCTGTCCGTGCACGACGACCACGTCCCAGGGCCGGCTGCTGAGCTCGGCTCGCTTCTCCGCCAGATGGAACTCGAACCCGCTCCCGCCGCGCGTCTCCAGATAGACGTCGTAGGCGAGGCCCGCCTGGTCGGCGAACGATGCGAAGAGGGCCGGCACGCCGCCGATCCCCTCGTCGTTCAGGTCGGTCACGGCGTCGGCGTGCCAGTACCGCACGGCCGATCCCGATCCGAAGGTGAAGCTGTTGCCGATGAAGAGGATCGTCTGGCGCTGTTGAGCGCTCGCGGCGCCGACGCCGAGAAGAAGCATGCCCGCCGTCATCAGGACCGTCCTCATCGAACCCTCCCGGAGTAGTGGACGCCGGATACACTATGCTCGGGAGCGACCAGCGGACAGACGGGCGGGTGCCCGCCCGTCCCGATCGCTATCATTGCCGGCATCCTTCGGGATGTACTTCCGTGCAGCCCACCCGCCCGAGCCTCGCGATGACCGTTCCACGCATCGGACGCATCCTGGACGCCGCCGGCCTGGTCCTCTTCCTGGTCGGCGGAGTCGTCGCCGCTTGGGCGTGGATCGGGTTCCGCGGGGTCCCCGAGTACCAGCCGGCCCCCGACGCGCCGGCCTGGAGCGCCGTCGCCGTGGCCAACGGATACTGGCGGCTCCAGAAGATCGGCACGGGGCTCATGATCGCCGGGGTGGCCGTGTTCGTGATCGCCTGGTGGGTCGCGCGTAAGGCACGTTCCCCTGGATCCTGACTACGCTCCGCTCGCCGTCCCCATGCGTTGCCGCCGCGGGAGGCACGCCAGATAGCCGAGCGAGATGACGAGAAAGACCGGCGCCAGGTTCGACAGGAGGTTGGCCGCCAGGTTGGATGACGGTCCCCCGGGTGCGATCACCACGTTGCCGACGACGATCCAGAGCGCGGACGTCAGCAGTAGATAGCCGGCCCATCTCGGCTCGCGTCGACCGCGAAGGAACGGAATCGCCAGCAGGACGCTGCCCGAGAACCAGGCGACGAGCGCCACGACGGAGCCGATCACGATCCCCATCGGAAGCGGCGCGGCGGCCGCGAGAAGCGAGGGGGCGCGTTCCGCGAGCCACGGCATGATGAGCATCCCGTAGAGGCTCAGGAAGAGGCTGAAGTACGTCCACGCGGCGGAGATCAGGAGTACGGCCGCCACCCCCACGGTTCGGCTGCGGGCCGGTGCGACCGCGTACGTCCCCGGAAGCGTCAGCAGCACGAGCACGGCGCCGACCACGCCCAACCCGTTGACCGCGACCCACGAGGGCTCCCGCGCGAGTGCGACGGGTTCCGCCCCGGCCGTCATCAGCGACCTGAACACGACGTGGAGCGTGAACGCGGCGGCACCCGCCAACATGCCGACTCCGTTGATTCTATCGAACCGTCTCATCGTCCCTCCTCGATGGCATCAATGTCCGTCCGAGAGGGGCAAGCTGCGTTCCAGGCAATCGCGCGACCGCCGAGTCTCAGACCTCGCCCGTCGAGACGCGCCGGAAGACCTCGACGGCCGCGTGGAGCTGATCGGGGCTCGCGTCGACCCACTCCCGCCACGTCGGGGCGCCGGCATCCACCCGCTCCACGAGCTCGTGCACCACGCTCGCGAGAAGCTCGCGCAGGTCGGGCGCCGCCAGGTTCATGCGCGGCCACATGCCCGCGACGACCTGCATCGACTCGCGGCTGCGCCCGAAGAGCGCCATCAGCTCCGCGTCCGAGAAGAACGGCCCGCGGGCCGCGGCGTCCAGGGACTTGCCGAGGACCTCGACGACGTCCTCGTCCAGCTTGCGCCGCAGCACCTTCTGCGACTGGAACTCGAGGACCCGGGCGAAGAACGCGAGCATGGGATACACCGCGTGCCCGAGGTGGTCGAGCACGATCGGGGGCGCGGAGCGGGGATAGAGGTAGAGGCGATCGAAGTGATCCCTCTTCAGCTCCACCTTCTTGGACATCTCGGGCGTGATCCAGTCGTAACCGACCATGTCCGCATACGTCAGCATCGGGTACGCGTCGTCACCCACCAGGCGGATCAGACGCTTCGGCGTCAGGAGATAGACGCCTCCGTCGGTGGCGTCGATCCGCACGGCGGTCCCCGCTCCAGCCAGCACATCCTCCTCGCCGTGCGGGCTGCGGGCCTCGAGCTCGACGTTCAGATCGGGTTGTTTCACCTTCGCATCCCGAAAGATCTGGACGAGCTGCTCGGTGATGAGCCAATCGACGACCGTCATCTCTTACGGTAGCGAAGGGCCGTGGAGCGATCTACCCGGGTGCGACCGGCAGCGTGAAGTAGAACTTGGCACCCTGGTCGCGCGCCCCTTCCGCCCAGATGCGGCCCCCGTGACGACGGATGACGCGCTCGACGGTCGCCAGACCCACGCCGGTGCCGCTGAACTCGTCCTGCCGGTGCAGACGCTGGAACAGGCCGAACATCTTCGACGCCGACGTCGCGCTGTCGAAGCCGGCGCCGTTGTCGGCGACCAGGAACGTCTGATAGCCATCCGTGATCTCGCCGGCACGCATCTCGATGTGCGCCCTGTCCCGCTTGCCCGTGAACTTCCACGCGTTGCCCAGGAGGTTCTCGAGAGTCGCGCGGAGGAGCGTCTCGTCACCCTGCGCGCGCATACCCTGATCGACATGGATCTCGACGTCGCGGCCGGCATCGTTCCGGCGCAGCTCGGCGACGACGTCGGTCGCCAGCCGCGTGAGATCGACGTTCTGCACGACCAGGCCTTTCTGACCCACGCGCCCCACAGCCAGCATCCCCTCGATCAGCGCGTTCATGCGCCGGCTGGAGTCCCTCACTCTCGTGAGATACGCGAGACCCTCCTCTCCGAGAGCGGCGCCGTAGTCCGATTCCAGGATGTGCGCGTAGCCGTCGATATGGCGAACGGGCGCGCGCAGGTCGTGCGAGACCGAGTACGCGAAAGCCTCGAGCTCCTTGTTGGCCTCGTGCAGGGCGCGCGTGCGCTCGAGCACTCTGTGCTCCAGATCGCGGTTGCTCTCGGCCAGCTCCTCGGCCAACGAGCGCTGCCGCGACTCGCTGGCGCGCAGCGCGTCGATCGCGCTGTCCCGTAGCTTCTCGGCGTCCATGATGCGGATGAGCTGCTGGCACATCCAGTCGCCGAGCTGCTCACCGTTCCGGTATTCCTGCAACAACAGCTCCGGCGGCACGTAGAAGAGGTTGTCCCGATTCAGGGTGCCACCGACGTAGAGGCTGCGGTGCGCGCGCACGGCCGCCTCGATGGACTTGGGCGGAACGGTGCTGCGGTGATACTGACAGATGCCGCGCAGCGGCTTCTCGCGGAACACACCCTCCAGGAGCGCCTCGTACTCGAGCACCCTCTCGAAGTTCTCGTCGCGCCCGAGCTCCCAGCGCATGTCACCCGTGGCGCACAAGCCCGCGAAGCCGTCACGCACCGCCGCGTCGATCATGTCCACGAGCATGCCGACCATCGCGTGCGGATCGAATGGCGCGTCCTCCGGCCCGCGCTCGGACGAGAGGACCAGGGCGCCCCGGGCCATCTCGGCGGGCACGTCGGTCCCCCGCGCCTCGAGGGCACTCCGCACCATCGCGATCGTGTCCTCGTCCCCCAGGTACAGACAGCGCTCGTTCGCGCGTAAGCCTTCTTCGAGGAGCGGGACCACGACGGGGAGCTGCTCGGAGGCGTGCCCGTCGTAGATGAGGCACTTGTGACGGCTGACTTCGGAGACGGCGCTCAACATCTCTGGCTCCCCCGTGCGGCGACCCAACGCCTGGATGCGCGTTCGGATCTCTCGACCCGAGCGCGGTGATGGCCTGGGGGGCCGATCCAACTTGCCGTAGGGCGCGGCGGGGAACAAGCGTGACGCGTCGCGGCCGCCCGCGCCTGCCGAGGGTCTGAGAGCGGCCTTTCCGCCTCCCGCCGACGCGGTCGGTCGGCGATCTCCCGACAGACGAGCGCTTCTCCGGCTGCGATGTTCGTGCGGGCGTGTGGGTGGGCCCCACGACACTCCAATCGCGAGGGAGCATGCGGGCGGTCATACGGGTCGTATCGTTGATTCTGATGGCGTTGCTCTGCCCCCCGGGATCGAGTGCCCAGCAGCGCGACGCGACCGGCGATTCCGGCGCCCTGCGCGCCGAGGGAGGGGTGAGCGGCCTACTCGCGCTCCCGATCGGGGAGTTCTCGCACTATGTCCGTGCCGGTGGCGGGTTACGCGCGCATGGGGTCGCCTACCTGGACGGCCGCGGCATGGCAGGCATACGACTCGACGGGTCCTGGATCGTGTACGGGAGCCGCACCGTTCGCCGCCAGCTGAGCCCGACGATCCCGTTCGTGGACGTGGACGTCACGACGTCGAACTGGATCGCGTCGCTCGGCCTCGGACCACAGCTCGCGCTCACCCGAGGTCGCGTACGACCGTACCTCCACGGCTCGGTCGGCTTCTCCTACTTCGCCACGACCACGTCCGTCGAAGGCAGTCACGACGACGAGCCGTTCGCATCCTCGACCAACTTCGAGGACTTCACCTTCGCTCTGCTCGGCGGCGGCGGAATGCAGCTGGGTCTGGCGGAGGCGGCCGAGCACCCGATCTCGCTGGATCTCGGCGTCGATTTCGTGCGGCACGGCCTCACGGAATACTTGCGCGAGGGAGGGCTGCGGGAGGGACCGGGCGGCGGCGTGTTCATCGAGGCGATCCGTTCCCGCACCAGTCTGAGCGTCGTCCATCTCGGCGTGACGGTCGGCGTGCGATGAGCGGCCCGGATTTCGCTCGGAAATCACGAAGGATCATGTGATGGAGGTGACCATGACGAGCCGGAAGCGGCATTTCCCAAAACGCGCGCTCTCGAGCGCCCTCGTCGCGGTCGCGATGGCCGCGTGCGGAATGGACGGGCCGGACAATCGCGTATTGCTGCGGCCCAACGGTGACGTGCTCGCCGCTGGAGAGGACGTGCGCATCTCGGAGTCGGTGGCGGGTGACGCGATGGCAGCCGGTGGCTCGATCGTGTTCGATGGCACGGTCGGCGGCTCGTACGTCGGCGCGGGCGGCAACCAACGGATCGGCGGCAGGATCGACGGGAGCGTACGCGCAGCCGGCGGAACGGTGGTGGTCACGGCCGACGTGGGCCGCAACGTCACGCTCGCGGGAGGCACCCTGGAGGTCGAGCCCGGCGGCAGCATCGAGCGAAACGCCTACCTAGCGGGGGGCACCGTCAGGCTGACAGGAAGCGTCGCTGGCGACGTGTACGTCGGCGCCCGCGAGGTGCTGCTCGACGGGGTGATCGGCGGAGACGTGCGCGTCGAGGCCGAGCACCTCACCGTCGGACCGAACGCGCGGCTCGGCGGTGACCTACGCTACCGGACGGAAGAAGGCGCGACCCAGATCGATCCGGGCGCGCAGATCGCGGGCGAGATGCAGATGCTCGAGCCGCGCGACGAGCCGGGGCCCGGAGCAGCCTTCGCGTTCATGGTGTTCCGCCTGTTGGCCTTCCTGGTCACCGGAACGGTCCTCGTGGCGATCTTCCCGGGAACGTTGCGCTCCCTCTCCGCGAGCATGGGCCACAAGGTCGGCGCCTCGCTCGGCTTCGGCGTTCTGGCGTTGCTCGCCGTCCCGCTCGCCGCGCTCGTCGCTGCGATCACGCTCGTGGGTCTGCCGCTCGCCGCCGTCACCGCGGTGCTGTTCGGCATCGCGCTCTACCTGGCTCCGGTCGTGCCGGCCGTCTGGATCGGGGATGCTCTGCTCTCCGGCCGTGAGGCCCCCGAGCGGCGCGGCGTGCTCAAGTACTTCCTCGTCGGCGGCGTGATCGTGGCGATCGCGATGCTGCTGCCGTGGGTGGGGATCCTCGCGCGGCTGATCGTCGTCGCAATGGGGCTGGGCGCCGTCGCCGTGATGCTGTTCGGCTCGCACCACCGCACGGAGGCGAGCATCTAGGGCACGAACGCAGCGCCTCAGCGACCCCTGGACCGGCCGGCCGGGCGTTTGCTCGTCTTCTTCGCGCGGGGCTTGGCCGCACTCTTCCTCACCGTGCGCGACTTCTTGGCCGCGGCCTTCTTGGCCCCTGATTTCTTCGCCGCAGGCCGTGCCGTCTTCTTCGCCGTGCGCGCCTTCTTGGCCGCTGGCCGCGCGGCTTTCTTGCGCGGAGCCGCCCTTTTCTTCTTCGCGGCCGGCTTCTTCTTGGCTCGCGCGGTCGGTTCCTCCGCCGCCGGAGCCTCCGCGTCGCGCCAGTCGCACCACGCGCGCACGAGATGCTGCAGATCGTCCTTGGCGGCGTTGGCCTCGGCGAGATCGTGGATCTTCATCACGCGCCGCGGGTCGTTCGAGCCCTCCAGGCGTGGATGATGACCGGGGATCTCGGCCCCGCGCTCGACCATCAGGCTCGCGTGCTTCTTGCTCTCCGGAAAGATGCTCGCGAGGGTCCCGCGGTACGAGAACGTGGGCGCGTCTCCGTCGAGGCTCTCCTTGATGCGCGGGTCCGCGTGCAGAATGATGTCTCGCACGCGCCGCACGACCTCGTTCATCGGGTTGTCGTAGCTCTCGAGCCACGCGGCGACGGCTTTGCTCTGCTTCATCGATGATCTCCTCTGGCGCTTAGCCTAGAGAACCGGGAGGCAAGGGTCGTACCACGAGGACATGGGACGCCGCCGGAGGGTCCTACTCGATGATGATGACCTCTCCGTCTCTCAGCGTCCGAAACGGAATGCCATGCTCCGTACAGTAGGCGACGTCCTTGTCGATCAGTTCCGTCTCGGGGTGATCGGACTTGTAGTGCGGGAGAATGAGGTGGTCCAGAAATCCCAGCCCCTCCCAGATCACGGAGCTGTTCGGATAGGGCACGACCGTGGGATCGTCGACATGATGTAGTCCGTGCAGAGTGGGCGCCAGCACCGCGACGCCCGCGCTATAGCCGCCATAGAGAAAGTCCTCGCTACGTAGGCTGTCGATGGCCCGGTCGAAGCCGCTGAGGCGCATCGCCTGTCGCAGGACGAACGTGTTACCGCCGCGGACCCAGACACCGCCGAAGGCCGAGAGCGCCGCCGAGACATCGCCACCATCGAAGTAGTCTCTCAGGTCGAACGGCTCGGCCTGGACTCCGTGCGCAGCGAGCTCTTCGAGCCCGTCCTCGATGCGTAGCTGCACCACCTCCGGGTCGTAGTGGTCCGTCGCGTTCGAGATCATCGCGAGTGGTCGGCCTCGGGCGAGGCGCTTCAGATCGGGCCCCCGACCGCCGACGCGATACGACGACAGGTAGAACCTCATGGTCGAGGGCCGCGGCCGCACCTCCTGCCGACCTCGGCTGGCGGGCAGCGGCTGTTTCGCGCCCACATGGTCCGGATCGATGCGAGCCCGCAGGAAGTTCTCCGGCGCGACCGGATCGCCGGACAAGCGGCGCAGGAGCGCCAACTGCCCGACGTGCGTCATGGCATCCGAGAAGGGGCCCTGGAGGATCGCTTCCAGAGAGACGTCCCGCGGCTCGGCTCCCTGCTGCAGCACCGCCGACAAATCCGCCAGGACCGAGTGAAATCGCTCGAGCTCCTCTCGCCACGTGGGGCAGCGTTCGAGCGTCGGCAGGCTCTCGGCGTGAAGCTGCGCCCGGGCGTAGCCGAGCACACTCGTCATGTGACAGACGAGCTCGTGCGGCGTCCGCACCCCCTTTCCGGCGCGGAAATCGGCGAAATCGGCGGATGCGCCGCGCACTGCCTTTTGGGTGCGATATGCCAGCGTGGCGAGCACGTGGCGAAGGAGCTGATGCGTGGCAGTCATTCGACGAGCGTGCCGAGATCCGCCCCATCCTGCAAGGACTGGTGATTGCCGCCACACATCCGTCCGGATATTATGACAGCGTTGTAATCATTTGGATGGGGACGGGTGGATGACGTCGCACAAGGCATTGGGCGAGTTCGAGCAGATGATCTTGCTCGCCATCCTGCACCTGGACGGCGACGTCTACGGCGTGCCCATCGTGGAGGAGATCAAGCGCCGCACGGGCCGATCGGTGTCCCGATCGGCGGTCTATATCACCCTGAGGAGGCTCGAAGAGAAAGGCCTCGTCTCGTCTTGGATGGGGGATCCGACGCCCGAGCGGGGTGGGAAGCCTCGCCGGTGTGTGAAGGTCGAGCCGGAGGGTGTTCGCCTGCTGCACGAGTCCCGCCAGGCGATGGACCAGATGTGGAGGGGGCTCGCGCGATGAGCTCGGTGCAACCGACGCGCCCTCCGCGGCTCGCCCGCCGGCTCATCGAGATCGCCTTGCCGTCGGATGCTTCGACGGACGTGATCGGGGATCTCGACGAGGTCTTCCATCGCACCGTGGGCGAGCGGGGCGCCGTCATGGCCAACCTCTGGTACCTCGGCGAGGCGTTCGCCTTCGCCGCTCGCTTCACGTGGTATCGGGCCAGCCGTACCGCGTCGTCAGCGTTGCGTGATCTTGGCCGTGACGCGTCCCTCGCGCTGAGAAAGTCTGCGCGGAAGCCCGGGTTCGCGGCGATCGTCGTCCTCATGCTGGCCTCCGGCATCGGAGCGAACGTGGCCGTCTATCGCCTCATGGAGGCCGTGAGCCTGCGCTCACTCCCGGTCGACAGCCCCGACCGACTCATGATCGTCGAGCTCGCCGACCTCACCCGTTGGGAAGGACGCAGGACCACGGGATATCCTGCGCTGTCGAACGCGCTGTGGGAGCGTATCCGCGATGGCGACGGTCCGTTCGAAGCGACGCTGGCGTGGGCCAATGCCAGCTTCCTCCCCGAATCCTCCGACTCGCCCCCGATGCGAGGCCTCTACGTCAGCGGCGGGTTCTTCGACGCGCTCGGCATCCCCGCCGGCGGCGGAAGGGTCTTCCGGCCGGAGGACGACCGGCCGGGTTGCGGCGTCGACGGCGTCGTCATCAGCCATGCCTTCTGGAACCGGGCCTACGGCGGAGACGCATCGGTCATCGGACGCCCGATTCTTCTCGACGGGCACGCCGCTCCGATCATTGGCGTGACACCCGCCGGCTTCACAGGACTCGAGGTCGGTCGCTCCTTCGACGTGGCCGTTCCCATCTGCGCGCAGCGGGCCCTGGGGGGCGACGAGCAATGGCTCGATGATGGCACGGTGTGGTGGCTCACGGTCATGGGGCGTGCGCCGGCGGGTCGATCGATCGAGACCGTCAACGCCGGGCTCGCGGTGTGGTCCGAATCTCTCTTCGAGGCCACCCTTCCCTCGGCCTTCGCCGCTGACCAAGTGTCCGACTACCTCTCACTCGAGCTCCGGGCAGTGAGCGGTGCAGCAGGTGTTTCGAGCCTCCGCACCCGTTACGGCCACGGGCTGGCGGTGCTGCTAGGCGTGACAGCGCTGGTCTTCCTGCTCGTGTGCAGCAACCTCGCGAATCTCTTCCTCTCGCGCGGAACGGCACGCCAACGCGAGCTCGCCGTTCGAAGAGCCCTCGGCGCCTCGAGAGGGCGCCTCCTCCGCGAGATGGCGATCGAGAGCGCCCTGCTCGCCGCGGGAGGCGCGGCGACGGGCGCCCTAATCGCCAACTTCATGAGCGAGCAGCTCCTGAGCTTCCTCGGGACCGACTTCTCGCTCGATCTGTCGCTCGGTGCGTCATCCGTCGCGTTCGTCGCCGTTCTCTCCGCAATCTCGATGGCGATCTTCGGGCTGTGGCCGGCGTGGCGCGCCTCGGGTGCCGGCAGCGAGCGCAGCATGATCGCCGTCCGCGGCGGACGTGGCACCGCGGGCGCGGGTCGTGGAGCCGCTCTCCGCCGGACCTTCGTGGTGACGCAGGTCGCCACTTCCTTCGTCCTGCTCCTCGGAGCGCTGCTCTTCACGTCCGCGCTACGAGGTCTGCTCGCGGTCGATCCCGGGTTCGATCCCGTGGGC
Organism: Gemmatimonadales bacterium; assembly: GCA_050181335.1. GTDB lineage: Bacteria > Gemmatimonadota > Gemmatimonadetes > Longimicrobiales > Gaopeijiaceae > UBA2982. The sequence continues at coordinate 54,215 of JBFXDG010000001.1, forward strand.
GTGAGCGTAGCGCGCGTGGATTTTCGCAGCGCATCCGTCGCACCGACGGCGAGGCCAGCATTCAAGCACACGCTGCTCGATGTCCTGGGGGCCGTCCCCGGCGTGACGACGGTCGCCGAGGTTCGCCACGTGCCGCTCGGTGGGACAGGCACGAGCGCAACGATCCTTCCGAGCACGGCCGGTGCTCTCGCGGTGGGCGTGCCCATTCGTCTCAACGGCGTCACGGTCGACTTCCTCGAGACGATGGGCATGGCGGTCGTTTCTGGGCGCGGCTTCACTGCGGGCGACGAGCGGGACGCACAGGTCGCCGTCATAACGGCGTCGCTCGCGCAGCGCGCCGGTCTCGGCCCGGATCCCGTGGGGTCGATCCTCCGGATCGAAGAATCCGACCTCGCGCTAGAAGTCATCGGCATGGTCGATGATGCGAAGTACTTCGACCTTCGAGAAGAGCCCGTCCCGACGGCGTTTCTCCCGAAGGAGCTCTTACCGGATGCGCGCTCGTATACCGACTTCATGATCCGCTCGTCGCTGCCTCAGGACGCGCTCCGCGAGAGTGTCCGGAACGCGGTGGCATCCATGGGCCCATCGATGTGGGTCGACGTTCGTCCGCTCGCTGACATCATCGGTCAGGGAGTCGTGCAGGAGCGGCTCATGTCGACGCTCTCCCTTTTCTTCGGGGTCCTCGCCTCGCTGGTCGCGGCGATCGGGCTCTACGGGGTCTTGTCTCAACACGTCGCCCAGCGCAGAGGCGAGATCGGCGTCCGTATCGCGCTCGGTGCGGGACGAGGCAGCGTGCTCCGCATGGTGCTGCTCGAGGGCGGTGTACTCGTGCTCGCCGGCCTCGCGCTCGGCGCGACGTTCGCGTTCGCCGCGGCCCGTCCGGCACAGTCCGTTCTATTCGGGCTGAGTGCGCGCGCGGCTGCCTACTATCTCGTCACCGCGGCTGTGCTCGCTGCGACCGCTGTCGCGGCCTGCTACCTCCCCGCTCGAAGGGCCGTCAGAATCGATCCGCGTGAGTCCTTCGGCGGAGATTGAGAACGACCTCCTCGGACCCATTCACGCTCACCCCTGGCGCAGCACGGCCAGGAAGTCGATGCCGTACTTCTCGAGCTTCGCCGGGCCGACGCCGGAGACGGCGAGCAGCTCGACCTCGCTCGACGGACGGCGCGTGGCCATCTCCAGGAGCACCTTGTCGCTGAACACGATGTAGGCCGGTACGTGCTGCCGGTCGGCGAGTACCTTGCGAAGCTCCTTCAGGCGAACGAACAGCGCTTCGTCGGCCGGTGACACGTCTCCCGTGGGGGACCCGCTCCGCGACCTCGCACGCTCGGGTCGCTCGACGATCCCACCGCCGGCCGCGATCGCTTCGGCAGCGAGGTCGTGCAGCGCGACACCGGTGCATACGTCGCACGCGGACCCGCACGTGTCCATCGACTCGTCGAAATGCGCGAGAATCGACTGATGACGACAGCGGCCCGATTCGACGAGGCGGTACAGCGCGGTCGTGGCCTGCCGCTTCTGATGGAACACCTTGGGATCGTCGATGTCGTCCAGGAAGCGCTCGTGCAGCTTCACGTCGGCCCACGAGTAGAAGAGGAAGCAGTCGCTCGGAAGGCCGTCACGCCCGGCGCGGCCGATCTCCTGATACCACGACTCGATGTCCTTCGGCAGATCGCGGTGGATGACGAACCGCACGTTCGACTTGTCGATACCCATCCCGAACGCGATGGTCGCGACGATCACGTCCACCTCGTCGCGCTGGAACGCCTCCTGATTGCGTATGCGCTCCTCGGGATCGAGGCCCGCGTGGTAAGGCCGTGCGCGCACGCCGTTCGACTCGAGGAACTCCGCGGTCTGCTCGACGCTCTTGCGACTCAGGCAGTAGACGATGCCGGACTCACCGCGCCGCTGCCTGATCAACCCCAGGATCTCCTTGCGCGTGTTGCCCGTGCCTTTCTTCCTGCACGCGATCCGCAGGTTGGACCGGAAGAACGAGCCCTTGAAGCCGGCCGGCTTCGACATCCCCAGCTGCCGGAGGATGTCACGCGCCACCGCCCGTGTCGCCGTCGCGGTCAAGGCGAGCACCGGGACGTCGAGCCCGTCCTTGAGGCCGCGCAGCTTGCGGTAGGACGGCCGGAAGTCGTGGCCCCACTGGCTGATGCAGTGGGCCTCGTCGACGACGAGCAGGGAGATCGGACATCCCGCGATGAAGTCGCGCAGTCGGCCGTCGAGCGCTTCCGGCGCCAGGTACACCAGCTCGTAGCGACCCGCGCGTAACCCGTCGAGCCGCGTCTGCCGCTCGGTCCACGGCAGCGTGGAGTTGATCGCCACGGCCCGAAAGCCGAGCTCCACGAGGGCGTCCACCTGGTCCTTCATGAGGCTGATGAGCGGCGACAGGACGAGGACCGTGCCGTCGAGCACGCGCGCCGGCAGCTGGTACGTGAGGGACTTCCCCGCTCCGGTCGGCATCACGGCGATGCAGTCACGACCCGCCAGCACCGCGTCGATGACCTCGCGCTGCCCGGGCCGGAACGAATCGAACCCGAATACCTCGCGGAGAACGGTCTGGGGGTCGGGTCGGGTCAATGCAGATCGGCGAAAAGCGGCGGCCTCGGATCGAGCGCTCAATATCGCCCGTATCTCCCGCTCGTCATCAGGGTGAGTCGATACGGAGCGTGTCAACGCCGAGTCGGTCGATCCGCGCACGCCCGCAACCTCGTTGCCACCGTGGGGTTCGCGGATGGCTCGATGGGACGCCGGATCGTCGTCGCTCGGTCTACGGCGTCACGACGACGGTGACGTCCTCCCAGTCGATCAGCCCACCGTCGTGGGCGAGGCCACGGATCACGTAGGTCCCCGGCCGGTCGAACGTCGCCCGCGCGGACCACACGTTGTCTGGCGGAACGGGAGGCACCTCCCAGCCAGCCGACCACGGCGAGTTGCCGCCGTCGCGTCGATCCTCCCAGACCTTCGTCTGTGGCGGATCGAACGTGACCGTGCCCGGTCCGCGGTAGTGGTACCACGAGAAGCGGAGGCCCGTCGCCGAGTTGGGGACGAAGTGGCTCTGCCCGACGAGACGCGCGGACATCGCGCGGCGACCGGGCTTGCCGTCGTCCGTCGCGATCGCGCTCAGCTCCACTGGTTGGCCGACCCGCGTGCTGAGGGACGACGAGGCCGTCCCCAGATGCACGGTCGGCGCGACGTTGCCCTCGAGCTGCGGGTTGAAGCCGGTCTGGCCGCCCGCACCGAAGTTCGCGCTCATCACGACGTCGTCGACGGCGTACTCGGGCTTCAACGTGCCGTAGGCGCGCTCGGTCACGCCGTTCGTCGTGAGCGTCCAGACGACCTCGTCGTCCACAGAGAAGGTCGCAGGCACGCGCACGCTGAACACGAACTGGTTCCTGCGAGGGAAGAAGTGCGTGGGCTGGCCACGGTCGTGGCCCTGCGGCTCGATGCTGTTGTCCGGCCCGACCGGCACGTCGAACTCCCGGTCCCAATTGCGGTTGAAGTAGCCGAACCACAGGTCGTACGTGCCGTCGGCATTCCGCGAGAAGCCCTCGTAGGCGAGCGCGACGTTCTGGTCGCGGGGATCGCTCTGGGCGGAGGCGGGCACCGTAGGCGCCGCGATCGCGTACGCCGCGACCCCGACGCGCAGCGCGCAGGCCGCGGCCCTCGTCGTGAGGCTCACTGCTGCGCCACCGGGACGTTCGCGAACCCGCAGAGCGGACATCCGATCATCGCTTCGCCTTCGGCGAGGCCCATCCGCTCGCGGCGCTCGCGGATCTCCTCGGCGAACTCCGCGTCGGACAACGTCACGCTCGGCAGGAACACGATCGCCATGTTGTCGATCGAGCGATGGCCGAGACCCTGCCAGTTGCGCGGATCGATCACGTTCTTGTTCGCGGGCGTCGTGTCGAACTCGGCGACGATGCGGATGAGCGTGCCGCGCGGCAGGAGCGGCGCGTGGTCGTCGTCGTAGTTGTAGATCTTGACCCAGTTGTGGTCGTAGCCGGCGCAGCTGATCGTCTCCGTGCGCCCGCCCCAGATCGCCTCGAAACACATGCGCACGCCCGACGCGTGCATATGCGGCTCGAACGCGGTGATCTTCGCGTGCTGCGTCAACGTGTGGTAGACGTCGATGCGCTGGCCCGGCTGCATCGGACGCAGGTCGATCTCGCCGTTGCCGAAGGTGATGAGCGAAGAACGACGCGTGGGCTGGTACTCGCGCGGGTGCAGCTTGAATCCCAGCCGAAGATGCGCGGTCGTGCGCGTGTCGTTCGAGTTCATGTGCGCCCCGGACACCAAGAACGAAGATCCGGCCGTGATCATCGGAGACGCTTCGGGATCGAAGTACTGAGCGTTCCGTCCGACCTCGTGCACCGGCCAACCGCCGTTGGAGCGGCCAGCCCCATCGATGGACGCGAGGATCGCATGGTGGTAGATGGCATGTCCGCCGACGCCGCCCTCGACGTCGCTGATCTCCAGCACCTGCATCGCCTCGACGTAGCGGTCTTCGGTCAGGCCCGTCTGCGCCGGCGCCATCCGCCCCCACCAGTCCGGCGCGTTCGCCTCCATGGTGAACGCAGGCAGATCCACGATCAGGTCCGGCTCGCCGATATCCCACGTCGGCTCGCTCGGGAACACGAGCGGTGCCGGAGCGTCGGCCGCGTTGCCCTCTGGAGCTCCCGCGTCGGCCCACGCCGCCAGCGTCGCGATCTGTGCGTCGGTCAGCGCCTCGTCGTTCGCGAAATGCTGGATGCCGACGTTCCGGTCGATGAACCACGGCGGCATCGTGCCCTGCCCGCCCCGGAGCGCCGTCCTCTCCTTGATGCGCGTCGCGTACCGCCGCACCTCCGGATACGTGATCAGCGACATCGGCGCGAGCGAGTTGTCGCGGTGGCAGCGTTGACAGCTCTGCTGGAGGATCGGCACGACGTCGCGATGGAACGTGGGCGCCGCGGCCTGCTGGGCCTGCGCGGGCGCCGCCAGCGCCATAGCCACCGCAGCCATCGAGGACATCCGGAGGATCGCGCGCATGCTGCCTCCACCTGAGGGTGTGGGAGGCAATCTAAGGAGCGGTTCCCCGGGATGCATTACGGAATGTTGCGCCGTCGTGACGACTCCGGGATCAACACGGAGCCCGGGATCCCATCGTCGAGCGTGGCCAACTGCGCGTCCCGCCGGGCAAGGCCTCGCCCCACGACCCAAGGTTCGACGGCGTCGACCACGGGAGGGCCTCGTGGGCCGATGTCTCACTGACGCAGCACCAGGGGATTCTGCCACGATCGCTTATAAGCTGCGCTATCGCGATAGGCCAAGACGTACGCGGATATTCCAGGGCCATGAGCCCTGCGCACGAGAGCGTCGCGACGCCGAGACATTGACGCATTTCCACAGCGCTGCCTAACTGGTCCCCATCTCGAGCGTAGTCGCGCAGGTCATCTGCCGAAGCCCCCACCTCGAGCCTGCTGCTCAGAGCAAAGCCGTCGAAAGGCGGTGACGCAGAGTCACGGGGCTAACGCGACCTAGGTCGTCAAGCCGGCCGGTCCGCCAGCGATCATCCACACACCGCCGGCGTGCGCCCTCCCCTTCGTGCTTCCGCAGGAAAGGCGCGGCCGACAGACCAACCGGCTGAGATGACCACATGACGCCTGTCCTTCCTCTTGCAGTGACCAGACTTCCGCGGGCAATCAAGTCGTACGCTGCACACGCGGGACTCGCCCTCGTGGCGCTCGTGGGGTGCAACATGGAGAGCCCCGTCGAACCCGAGGCGCTCACACCGCTTCCCGAAATGGTGGCTGCCGTCACCACCAGCACGCCCTCCGGGGTCTGGATCAGCTCTACTGAGATCTCTCGGCTGCCGACGTCGGGGCCGGCCTGGACGAACCTGGTGGCCAAGGCCAACCAGTCCTGTGGCTCCGTCGATCTCGACGATCAGACCGACGAGACGAACGTCTGCATACTCGCGAAGGCTCTGGTCTACGCGCGCACCGGCAACACCTCGTACCGCTCGCCGGTCATCACCGCGATCACGCAGATCGTCAACAGCGGCACGTACAGAGGCACGGCGTTGGCTCTCGGGCGCGAGTTGGGCGCCTACGTGGTGGCCGCCGACCTCATCGGGCTCGAGCACGTGAACTCGAGCCTCGACAACTCGTTCCGCTCCAAGCTCCGCAGCCTTCGCACGACGCACACGGAGGGGTCCGCGAGCAGCCTGATCAACTGCCACGAAAGGCGCCCCAACAACTGGGGCGCACACTGTGGTGCGACGCGTGCCGCGATCGCCGTGTACCTGGGAGACACGACCGATCTCGCGCGGACGGCGAAGGTCTTCAAGGGCTACCTCGGTGACCGTTCTTCCTACGCCGGCTTCAGCTACGGCGATCTCAGCTGGCAATGCGATCCCAGCCGACCCGTGGGCATCAACCCAGCCGGGTGCACTCGCTACGGACGGGATCTCGGCGGAGTCCTGCCGGATGATCAGCGCCGCGGCGGGTCATACAGGTGGCCTGCGCCGAAGGAGAACTATGTGTGGGAGGCCCTGCAGGGCCTGTTGGCGCAGGCGACGATCCTGAACCATGCCGGCTATCCCGTTTGGGACTGGGAGAACCGGGCGCTGCGCCGAGCGGTCACGTGGCTGTACAACGTGAACGGCTATCCCGCCGAGGGGGATGACCAGTGGCTTCCCCACATCGTCAACGACTTCTACGGGACGAGCTTCTCGGCGCGAGTGCCGGCACGTGCGGGGAAGAACTTCGGCTGGACGGACTGGACGAATCGGTGAGGGGCCGGCATAGCCAACGCCATGCGAGGGTTGGTGGGGTAGTCTCTCAGCCCGACTGCAGCACCTGCGCCGGATCGATCCTCAGCACCCTACGCGCCGCTACGTACCCCGTCACGCATGGTGAGCACGGCCCCCTGCCCGACCAGCTCCGCCGTCGCATTGGTGAGCCCTCCGGGTGCGTCGACCCCGACGACGCGGCCGGACACGGAAGCCACCGACTGCGCGCGGACGTCATCCGCCTGCACCCCCATCAGCGCGATGGCGACGAGGACGACGCTGCGAGCACGCACGGCGAGATCAGGAAGGGCGGCGTCAGTCGGCCCGTAGCGCCGTCATGGGATCCACGGCCGACGCGCGGCGTGCGGGCAGATAGCTCGCGAGCAGCGCCACGGCGATCATCAACGCGGCGGTCATCGCGTACGTCGGCACGTGTACCGCGGGCACGCCGAAGAGGAGGCTGTCGAGTGCCCGCGTGAGCGCCGCGGCGGCGACGCCACCGAGGAGGACGCCCAGCACCACGACGCGAGCTCCCTGCGCGACGATCGCCCGCCGCACGCCGCTGGCCTTCGCGCCGAGCGCCATGCGAAGTCCGATCTCCCGAGTCCGCTGGGACACGAGATAGGACAGCACCCCGTACAGACCGACCGACCCGAGGATGATCGCGATGCCGGCCGCCACGCCGAGCGTCAGCATCGTGAAGCTCAGACGCGCGACCGACCGCGCCGCGAGTGCCGACATCGTGGCCATGTGGTAGACCGGGGCCTCGGGTGCGATCTCGCGGACGAGGTCGCGGATCTCGGGTGCCAAAGTAGCGGCCCGCGTCGACTTCACGACGTACGCAGGTGTCGTGACCGGCCAGCTCGCGCGGTCGTGTCCGACCAGCGGCAGATAGACCAACGGCTCCGGCTCCGTGCGACGGAAGTCGTCGAGGATGACGTCCTCGACCACGCCGGAGATGGTGAGCCACGCCGTGCTGTCGGCATCGGAGGGGCGGAAGCGCTTTCCGAGGGGGTCTTCACCCGGCCAGAGGAGCGCGGCGGCGGATCGGCTCACGATCGCGTTCGGGTTTGGCGTGGGATCGGCGTTGCGCTCGAAATCGGTGCCGGCGAGCAGCGCGATGCCCATCGCGCTGAAGTATTCGCCTCCGGCGTGGGTCACGCGCACCAGCGGCTCGAGCGCGCCGGTCGCGACGGTTCGATCCGTGACGACGCGCATGGCGTCGGCGCCCTCGTCGAGCGGCAGCATCAACGTCAGCCCCACCGACTCGACGTCCGGCAGCCCAGCCAGCCGCTCCATGAACGCGTAGTGGAACCGGGCCAAGCTCGGCGCGTCGGTGACACCGTGCTCGCGCAGCACCGGCGCCATCTGGAACGTGAAGACGCCCTCGGTCTCGTAGCCCGGATCGACGCGACTCAGCGCGAGAAAGCTCTGCACGAGCAATCCCGAGCCGACCAGCAGCACCAACGCGGCCGCCGACTGCGCCACGACCAGCGCGTGCCGCATGAAGCGGGTCGCGCGGGAGCCCAGCTGCATCCGCGAGCCCAGCGCCCCCTCGAGCGAAGGGCTCGAGAACCGGAGGGCCGGGAGCAGTCCCGAAGCCAGTGCGGCGAAGAGCACGATGCCCGACGTGAACGCCAGCACCGTCGGATCGACGGTCGTCGCGGCCAACCTCGGGATGCTCTCCGGTGCCGCGCGCACCAGCAGCGGGATGCCGACGACGGCGATCGCCACGCCGCCGATGCCGCCGCCCAGGGCGAGCACGAGCGCTTCGATCAGCTGAGCGCGGAGCAGATCCATGCGGCTCGCGCCCAGGGAGCGACGGACCGCGAAGCTCCGCCGCCGGTCCTCCGCGCGGGCGAGCAGCAGGTTCGCCACGTTCGCGCAGGCGATGAGCAGCACGATGCCCGCCGTGCCCATCAGAATCCACAGCGGCCCGGCGATCTCACCCACGAGCTCTTCCTCGAGCGAGCGCACGACGGATCGATGTCGCTCGAGGATGCGTGCGTACTCGGCCGATCCCCCGAACCGCTCGGGGATGCGGGCGGCGAGCTCGTCGAGCTGCGCCGTCAGCGTCGCGCGGTCGGCGTCGGGCGTGAGGCGACCCACCATCTCCCACCCGAATCCGCCCGGCCGAATCTGCTCCGGCGGAAGGTCGTGCAGCCAAGCCGCGACCCGCTCGTGTGGAAAGCCGAACGACGGGCCCATCACCCCGACCACCGTTCGCGGCCCGCCCGCGATCTCGACCGTCCGCCCGATCACCTCGGCATCGCGACCGAACCACTCGGTCCAGAGCCAATGACTGAGCACCACCACCTGGGCATCGTCGTCCTGCTCGCTCGGCAGCCTCCCGAGCACGGGACGCACCCCGAGCGTGGAGAACAGAGACGGGCTCGCGAGCGACACGGGAAGCCGCTCCACGTGGTCGTCGGCCTGCACCGTCTGCTCGCCTTCGAGATAGTATCCGAGGTCTTCCAGATCCGCGGCGTTCTCGCGGTACTGCAGGTAGAACTCCGGCGCGAGCCCGAACTCGCCCGTCATGTCCGATCCCGGCGCCGTCCCCCGAATCGAGACCAGTCGGTCCGGCTCCGTGAAATCGAGCGGGTCGAGCAGCACCGTCTCGACTACGCTGAAGATCGCCGTGTTGGCCCCGATCGCGATCGCGAGCGTCGCGACCGCGACCAGCGTGAACGTGGGCGCTCTCAGGAGGGAACGCGCCGCGATGCGCAGGTCGGTCGAAAGGCCGGCGGTCGTCGGCAGCGCGAGGGCATCGCCGCCGGCCGACGCGCGCGTGAACAGTACCGCGACCGGCTGCTTCCACGTCCACACGGCCCGAGAGAGCCACGAATGCGTGCCGCCCTTCGCGCTCCACGCCTCGACCAAATCGCCGAGGACTTCCTCGCGGACCCCGCGCGGCAGCAGCCTGACCGCCACACGAAGGCCGAGGGGCACGCGCGGCCGGGCGCCGCTCACGATCGATCCAGCTCCGGCTCCAGGCCGTCCCAGAGCGCCAACCGGGCCCGCCGCGACTCCGCGAGCAGAGGAAGCACCGCCCGTCTCACGACCCGGTAGAAGCGTCGAGGTCGCCCTCCGCGCTCCGGATCCGGCGTGCCCACGCGCGAGGTCAAGAGACCCTGCGACGCCAACCGGTGCATCACCATGTAGACGGTCGCCGGTGAGACGTCGCGCCCCGTGACCGAGGTCAGCTCCGCCGCGACCGGCACCGCGTAGCTCTCGCCCCCCAGCCGCAGGAGCCCGAGCACCACCTGCTCTTCCAACTCCCCGAATCGTTCTCGCGCCACGTGATCACCTCGTGTTCACAACAACGTTGTGAACATGGGATGATGGCGCAAGCTTGCGGGCTAGTCGTTGCCGCGTGTCTGCCCCCGCCTAGATTCAAGCATGGATGAAGGACAGCAGCGCGACTGGGACGCCGTTCGGGCGTTGAGCCCTCGCGACAGGCTCGAGATCATGCACGCTCTCCTCGTGCAGGCCGTCACCCTCAAGGCGGCATGGATCAGGCTCAATCATCCTGAGATCGGAGACGCGGAAGTCGAGGCGCAGGCGATGAGGCTGGTCGCCGGTGCACGTTCCTGATCTCGTCGGGCTGTTCGCTCAGCCGCTCGAGAGGCTCGGGGTCCGGTACATGATCACCGGCGGGGTCGCCGCCGTCGTCTACGGCGATCCGCGGTTTACGCGCGATATCGATATCGTCCTCGAGATGGCACCGGCGGACGCGCCCAGGCCGGCGGCTGCCTTCGATCCGAACGTCTTCTATGTCCCCCCACTCGAAGCACTCATCGAGGAGTCGGAGCGCGAGCGATACGGCCACTTCAATCTGATCCATCGTGAATCCGCCCTACGAGCCCACATCTACCTGAGTGGCTCGGATCCCCTTCACACGTGGGGGCTGGCCAACCGTCGCTCGCTGCCCCTCGCCATCGGCACCGTAGCGGTGGCTCCAGCCGAATACGTGATCGTTCGCAAGCTCGAGTATTACCGCGACTCCCAGTCGGATCGGCACCTGAGGGACATCGCATGGATGCTGCGGATCAGCGGCGACCAAATCGACGCGGACTTCCTCGAGCGCTGTGAGACAGAGCGGGACCTGTCGGGCGAGTGGGCACTCGCGAGGAACTTCGAGCCAGCCAGCTAGCTGCCGAGCTCCGACTCGTCGTTGTTTGACTACGGGCCCCCTGATTCCCAACATTGTTCTGAATTGCACGGGGGGACGATGGCCCGTAGCCAGTTTGGCGAGCTCGAGGAACAGGTGATCCTGGCTCTTCTGCGGCTGGGCGGTGAGAGCTATGCAGTTCCTGTAGCCAAGGAGCTCACCACGCGCACCGGCCGCGACGTGTCGCCCTCGACCACCTACATGGTCCTGCGGAGACTCGACGAGCAGGGGTACGTCGAGTCGCGCGTCGGACCGCCGGAGCCCGTGCGTGGTGGGCGGCCTCGCCGCTTCTACCGCGTCGTGAAGGACGCCGTCCTTCCAACCCTCGCCGAATCTCGACGTGCTCGGCTCTCTCTTTGGGACGGCCTCGAAACGATGCTCGACGAATCGTGAGCAGGACGCCGAGGATTCCGCTCGCGATTCGGATCGCTGCGCGACTCCTTCCACGAGATGCGCGCGAGGACGTTCTCGGCGACCTCGTGGAGGTGTGGCACGAACAGAAGATCAAGCGTAGCCGGTTCGGGTGCATGCTCTGGGTATGGCGACAGCCGCTGATTTCCATCGGCGCGCGTCTTACTTCCCGGACCGAGCCGAAGCGTGACGTCCGCGCCCGCAGCGGCGGCGGGATCTCATGGATCGACGTGAAGCTCGGCCTGCGCCTTCTCGTGAAGCATCCGATGATGACGCTCGTGAGTGGCCTCGCCGTCTCGGTCACCATCGCGGTCGCGATCGGCATGTTCAGTTTCTTCCAGAGCTTCATCCTGCGACCGACCCTCCCCCTCGACGAGGGGGACCGAGTCGTTTCCTTGGGCCTGCTCGACACGCGCACGAATCGCTCGGACTGGCGTCTGCTCCACGAGTTCGAAGTGTGGCGCGACGAGCTTCGCACGCTCGAGGACCTGGCGATCTGGCGCGATGAGGTTCGCAACGTCGTCGGGCCCGACGGCAATGTCACCCCCCTGCCGTTGACGCTGATGACGGCGTCGGGGTTCGAGGTGGCGCGGGTCGCCCCTCTCCTGGGCCGGCCGCTGTTGGCGAGCGACGAGGTCGAGGGCGCATCGCCGGTCGTGGTTCTCGGATATCGCGAATGGGCGACGCGCTTCGCGCGGGATCCTGACGTCGTCGGGACTCAGGTCCAGATCGGCCGCGACAGGCACACGATCGTGGGCGTCATGCCGGACGGTTTCACGTTCCCCTTCTCGGCGAGGTTGTGGATCCCCCTCAGGGATGATCCGGACGACTTCCCGATCCTGAGAGCACCCTCGTCCTACGTCTTCGGCCGCCTTCGGCCCGGCGTGACCATCGGCCAAGCCCAGGCCGAGCTGGATGTCATCTCGCAGCGACGGGCGGCAGAGCTTCCCGACACGCACGAGAACCTGGTCGGCAAGGTCATGAGCTACACCGACCCGCACACCGGCATGGACAACGCGACCGGCGGGAACATGATCGGACGCGTCGTGCTCGGCGTCCTCACGCTCCTCGTGCTGATCCCCTTCGCAAACGTCGCGATTCTCGTCTACGCCCGCACGGCGACCCGAACGGGCGAGATCAGCGTCCGTACCGCGCTCGGCGCGAGCCGCCGCCGCGTGGTCACGCAGCTGTTCGTCGAGGCACTCGTACTCTCGACGATGTCCGCAGCAGTCGGAGTGGGCATCGCCCTCGTCGTGCTGGGACAGATCGAGCGATTCATGGACGTCTACCTGAGCCAAGGCCTGCCCTTCTGGTTCAAGAGCGGAGGGGATCCGTGGGCCGTGGCCTACGTCGTGGGACTCACGGTGCTGGCCGCCGTCGTTGCGGGCGTGATTCCTGGCCTCCGAGCCACCGGTGCGAACGTGCAGGCCAACCTCCGCGCATCCGGAGGCGGCTTGCGACTCGGGCGCCTATGGACCGCGCTCGTCGTCGCTCAGGTCGCCATCACCGTCGCGTTCCTCCCGTTGGCGGGCTCCGTGGCTCGCTTCGCGGTCGGCGCCGGCCTCGCAGAGCCACACTTCGCAGAGGATCAATACGCGACGGCCGTTCTGAACCTGGCCCAAGGAACCGCGTCGGAAGACGATCGCAAGCTCGCGCTGGATGAGCTCATGCGACGACTCGAAGCCGATCCTCGGGTCCGCGGCGTCGGACTGTCGACACGCATCCCAGGCTCTCCCTACTCCGCCAGCGCGCGGATCGAGGTGGAAGGGCTCGCCGCCGAGGCAACCCGGGGTGGTTACCCCGTCGGCATGACCACCGTATCCACCAATCTCTTCGACGTGCTCGAGGCGCCCACGTTGGCGGGCCGAGACTTCGTTCCCGGCGATGGCGAATCGTCGGCGTTGCCCGTGATCGTCGACCAGACGTTCGTGACCGAAGTGCTCAACGGCGCCAACCCCATCGGGCTCCGCGTGCGCACCCGCCGGCCTACGGACGAAGAGCCCGGACCCTGGAGCGAGATCATCGGCGTCGTCGCCGACCTCGTCGATAATCCCATGAGCCGCAGGGAAGTCGCCGGCATGATCTACTATCCCCTGAGCGCCGCCAACAGGGAAATCGGCATCCGGCTCGTCGTTCACGCCCCCGGGGCTCCGGACGAGGTCGCCGCGGAGCTTCCTCGCATGGCCGCTGCCATCGATCCGGACCTGTGGATCTCGATGGCCGGACGCATGGCCATCACGAACGACCCGCTCCGCGTCGTCACGCTCGGCGCGGCCGTGGTGATCGGCCTCGTCCTGATGAGCGTGCTCCTTCTTTGTTCGGCCGGGGTGTTCGCGCTCATGTCCTTCAACGTCACACAACGCAGGCGCGAGATCGGGATCCGCTCCGCGCTGGGCGCCGGCCCCGAAAGAGTTCTCGCCAAGATCATGGCCAGGTCGGCACGTCAGCTGCTACTCGGAGTCGCCGTGGGGATTGGCCTGGTCGCGATGATGCCCGATCTGTCCATCGATGGCCTCATCGTGGAGATCGACTCGACGCTGATCGTCGCGGTCGCCGGGCTGCTGCTCTTCGTAGGATTACTCGCGGCGGCCGGACCGACGCGGGCGGGGCTACGGGTGCAGCCGACGGAGGCGCTCAAGGAGACGTAGGCGCGGAGGCGGTGGCTCTCGTCAGCGCCTAGCTTCGCGGGTGAATCGAGCTACCTCGTCGTAGAGGCGGTCGGGTGCGACATCGAGGCCTCCTGGCCACACAATCGTCCGGCTGGGCGGATCGACCTTCACCTGGCTGAACTCCTCCGGATGGTCGATCCAGCGCCTAAAGACCCCGCGCCCGGCGACATCCGACAAATCGGCTTCGCCTTCCAATCCATCCTCGAATCGGAGCCAGACCCGAAAGTTCGGCCGAGCCTGGACCTCAACGACGGCGTACCAATCCCGCATGTCATTCCAGTGGTGCGATTGTACCTGGTAGCTCGTGCTTCTTAGCTCGATCCCATGCTGACCGCAACTCGGCACGGTGGATCGCCGCCCACTCCATCACGAGCCCCAAAACGCGGGGCGGCAACTCACCGCGGAACAAGGTCAGATCTGGAATCGAGATGCTCGCCTGGTACTCAGCGTAATAGGCGTGGAAGTGGGGCGGCCCGTGGTCGTCCCAATACAAGTAGATGGAGATCCCAAAGAACTCGCTGAGCTTCGGCACCCCAAAGAGGTGGTGTCCGAAGGTGGGCGCTCCAATGGCTCATTGAGACCTCAGCGCGCGCTCGCGAACGCCACCGCGCGCGTGCGACGGACCCAGCTATTCTAGATTGCTTCCATGCGATCAAACGCGCCTGCCAACGCCTACTACGGCGCAGCAACATCCGAATTCTTGACGGCAACGCCTGAGGGCATACTAGGCAGAGTGGCGGAGAACGCGCAGTTCGACATCGATCTCCCGCAACGAAACGCCTGGCTCGACCAGATCAAAATTCTGAAGGCCGCTCTTTCAGGTGTTGATGGTTCCATATTCCTGGAGTTTGTCGTCCCGCGGCTCGGCAGCCGCATTGATGCCGTCGTGGTCGCCGGACCACTGCTCTTCGTCATCGAGTTCAAGGTTGGCGCCGACCGATTCGCCCGTGACGATGTCAACCAAGTTTGGGACTATGCCCTAGACCTGAAGAACTTCCACAAGGCGAGCCATCAAGTTCCGATCGTTCCGATTCTGGTCGCCACGGACGCGCACCGCTCGGATCGCAGGCTGGGAGAGCCGTACGCCGACCGGGTGTATACGCCGGCGCATTGCAACGCCGACGGCCTCACGTACCTGATCGACCTGGGCCTGGCAAGTGTCGAGGGCCCTCCGATCGACGCTATGGCGTGGAGCCGTGCCCCCTACCTGCCCACGCCAACGATCATCGAGGCAGCACAGGCTCTCTACTCACGGCACTCTGTGGATGATATCGCTCGTCACGACGCCGGAGCGAAGAACCTGCGGCTCACCTCCCAACGCGTCGACGACTTGATTGAGGAGGCCCGGCGAACGGCGTCTAAGACGATCGTCTTCGTCACTGGCGTTCCGGGCGCGGGAAAGACACTGGTGGGCCTAAACGTCGCAACCAAAAGACGCCACAGGTCCGAACCGACGCATGCGGTCTTTCTTTCTGGCAACGGGCCGTTGGTCGCTGTTCTCCGTGAGGCCCTCAAGCGCGATGCCGTTCGACGGCTCGGGGATCAGCCAATCCGTACCGCAAGAGCAGAGGTCAATCAAGAGATCAAGGCATTCATTCAGAACGTCCATCACTTTCGTGATGAAGGTATTCGCACGGACGACCCGCCCCCTGATCACGTAGTGATCTTCGATGAAGCTCAGCGGGCTTGGGATCACGCCATGACCGCCGACTTCATGAAACGGAAGAAGGGGCGACCGGACTTTGGTCAATCCGAGCCCGAGTTTCTTATTTCCTATCTCGATCGCCGCCGCGACTGGGCTGTTGTGATCTGCCTCGTTGGCGGCGGGCAAGAGATCAATCGCGGTGAAGCTGGTATCTCCGAGTGGCTAAACGCACTGAGGTCAGGCTTTCCCGAGTGGAGCGTCTACGTCTCACCCGAACTGAGCGATCGGGAATACGCCGCCGGTCAGGCTCTCGAGCAACTCGCCGGCCGGGCGAACGTGAAAACGGACAGCAGTCTTCATCTCGCGGTGTCCATGCGATCCTTCCGCGCTGAGAACGTGTCCAGCTTCGTAAAGGCCGTACTGGACTGCGATCGCGGAACGGCCAGTGACATACTCGCGAAGATGTCGAAGCGCTATCCGATTGCATTGACGCGTGACCTACGTCGCGCGAAGCAGTGGATACGCGATCATGCAAGGGGTTCTGAGCGCTACGGACTCGTGGCATCGTCAGGGGCGATGCGCCTCAAACCCCAGGCGATCGACGTTCGTGTCGACGTAAACCCCGTGCACTACTTCCTGAACGGACCCGAGGACACGCGATCCAGCTTCTACCTGGAGGACGCCGCCACTGAGTTCCAGGTTCAGGGACTTGAACTGGACTGGGCCTGCGTGACGTGGGATGCCGATCTTCGCTTTGCCTCGGGCAAGTGGGCGTACCGGTCGTTTCGAGGTACCAAGTGGCTCAACGTCGGTAGGCCCACTCGCCAGCAATATCTCCTCAACGCTTACCGCGTTCTACTCACGCGGGCACGACAAGGGATGGTGATTTGCGTTCCCGACGGGGACGAGCGAGACCCCACGCGCAGCCCTGAGTTCTACGACGCGACGTTCGAGTACCTCAAGGGGATTGGGATCCCAGTCCTATCGGTGTAGCTGCCAGGACCGAGCGCCGCGGGTCAGATGAGCTGTGCGAGGCCTGTCGCCCCGTTCAGGCGACTCCCTACGTGCGCGGTCGATCGCGACACGGCAGCCGCCATCGGCAATCTCATCACCGGCCAAGCGCTCCTCGTCTCTCCGGGCGAGGCGGCGCCTCAGATCAGCTATTGACCTCTTTGTGTGGCCTACGCGCCGTAGTACCGCGCCAAAGTAGGTCTTCGCACATCCTCAACGCGGTGGCCGCAGTGCCACCTCCAAGGGAGGGGCTGTGCCTCGCCCCGGAGGGGGATCTGCGCGGGTGCACCGCCTGAAATGCTCGAGGGCCCGCCAACCTACGCACCCGCGCGGCTAGCGCGCCCCCGTCTACTCCTCTGTGAGGCGAGCGCCCCCCGAAGGGGAGAGGCACAGCCCCGACCCAGTGGTTCGGTAGTCGAAGCCCTACTGCACCGCGTTGATCACGCCGAAGATCGGCAGGTACATCGCACGCAGTCTTCTGTTCTTGCATCGCGCCCAAGCGACCTTCGCACATCCTCAACGCGGTGTAGGCCACCCCACACGCCGATTCGAGCGTCCTACCCGCTCCCGCCGCTCGCCTCCCACCTGGTCGGAAAGGAGAGGACCGGTGCCCCCTGGAGGGGTCATCGGTGCGGCGCTCACAAGAAGTCACGAGACAACCAGGCAGTAGAGCCGCGCCGCTAAGCGCGCCCCCGCTCTACCACACTGTGAGGCGCGCGGGCCCCGGAAGGGGGCGCCGGTCCTCGACCACCCAACCACAAAAGCAGAGGCGAGCGGCCCCAGTTGCAGGACCGCTCGCCTCCGTTGTCGTTCGGTCGTGAGCCCTACTGCACCGCGTTGATCATGTCGAAGATCGGCAGGTACATCGCGACGATCATCCCGCCCACGATCACGCCCAGCACCACGATCATGATCGGCTCCATCGCCGCCAGCAGCGCTTCCACCGCCGCGTCCACTTCTTCGTCGTAGAAGTCGGCGATCTTCGAGAGCATCTCGTCGAGACCGCCCGTCTGCTCGCCCACGTTGATCATCTGGACCACCATCGGCGGGAATACGCCCGACTCCTTCAGCGGGCCCGCGATCGTTTCACCGCCCGCGATCGAGGCGCGCGAGCCCATCACCGCGTCGTGGATGACGCGGTTGCCCGCGGTCTTCGCCGTGATCTCCAGGCCCTCCAGGATCGTCACGCCCGAGCTCACCAGCGTCCCCAGCGTGCGCGTGAACCGCGACACCGCGGCCTTTCTCTGCAGGTCGCCCAGGATCGGAACGTTCAGCAGCAGCCGGTCGAGCATCAGGTTGCCCGCCGGCGTCCTGTAGTAGGCCCGGATGCCGAAGATCCCACCGATGATCCCCGCGCCCACCGCCCACCAATAGGACTGCAGGAACTGCGACATCCCGATGACCACGCGCGTCGGGAGCGGCAGCGGGATACCCGCGGCCTCGAACATCTGTTGGAACGTCGGGATCACGAACGTCAGCAGGATTGCGATCGCGCCGCCGGCCACCGAGAAGATGACCGCCGGGTAGATCATCGCGCCTTTGATCTTCCGGACCAGCGCGTCGTTCTTCTCGAGGAAGGTCGCGAGGCGCAGCAGAATCGTGTCGAGAATACCGCCCGCCTCGCCCGCGGCGACCATGTTCACGTACAGCTCCGTGAAGATCTTCTTGTGCTTGCCCATGGCGTCGGCGAGCGTGTGGCCCGACTCCACGTCGTAGAGCACCTCGGAGATCGTCTTGCGGAGCGCCTCGTTCTCCGTCTGCTCGGCCAGGATGTCGAGCGACTGCACGAGCGGAAGGCCCGAGTTGATCATCGTCGCGAACTGACGCGTGAAGATCACGATGTCGCGCGTGCCGACACCGGTGCCGAACGTGATCTTGATGTCCTTCGGCTTCTCGCGGACGGAGACGGGGATGAGGCGCTGGCGCGTCAGGTGCGCCATCACCTCGTCTTTGCTCGCCAGCTCGAGCTCGCCCGTCTGCATCTCGCCGCCCGTGGCGGGTCGTGCGCTGTAGGTGAAGATCGGCATAGTCTTCGTCTACCTCGTTCGGCTGTTGCTCACGCGGACATTGGCGCGGTCACGCATCGTGCGGAACCGGCTCCCCCACCGCCCTCAGCAGCTCGTTCGGGTCCCCGGAGTGCTTGAGGGCCTCCTCGAGCGTGATCTCACCCTTCATGTAGAGCATCTGCAGCGCGTCGTTCATCGTCTGCATGCCGTGCTTCTTGCCGGCCTGCATCAGCGAGTAGATCTGGTGGATCTTCTCGTCGCGGATGACGGCGCGGATCGCGGGCGTGCAGATCATGACCTCCACCGCCGCGATACGACCCTTGCCCTTCGCGCGCGGGACCAGCGTCTGCGTGATCACGCCCTCGAGCACGAACGCGAGCTGGGCGCGCACCTGGCTCTGCTGGTGCGACGGGAACGCGTCCACGATGCGGTTGATGGACTCGGCCGCCGAGTTCGTGTGCAGCGTCGCGAACACGAGGTGACCGGTCTCGGCGATGGTGAGCGCCGCCGAGATCGTCTCCAGGTCGCGCATCTCGCCGACGAGGATGACGTCGGGGTCCTGGCGCAGGCAGTACTTCAGCGCGGCGGCGAAGCTCTTCGTGTCCGCCCCGACCTCGCGCTGGTTGATCATGCAGTTCTGGTGACGGTGGATGAACTCGATGGGGTCTTCGATCGTGATGATGTGACCCCGCCACTCCTTGTTCACCTTGTCCACCATCGCCGCGAGCGACGTCGACTTGCCCGAGCCGGTCGGACCGGTGACGAGCACGAGGCCGCGCGGCCGCTCCGCGAGCTGGTTGATGATCGGCGGCAGCCCGAGCTTCTCGATCGAGACGATCTCGTAGGGGATCTGCCGGATCGCCATCGCGACGCAGCCCCGCTGCTTGTACACGTTGCCTCTGAACCGCGAGAGGTTCTGCACGCCGAACGAGAAGTCGAGCTCGTCTTCCGTCTCGAACCGCTTCTTCTGGTTGTCCGTGAGGATCGAATAGGCGAGCGAGAGCGTGTCCTTGGGCGCGAGCACCTGGTTGATGCGCGAGTTCGTGAGGTCGCCGTCGACGCGCAGCTTGGCCGGGTTGCCCACCGTGAGGTGCAGGTCGGACGCACCCCGCTGGATCATCTCCTGGAGGAGCGAGCGGAGGCTGAGCTCCTGGACCTGACCCGCTTGGGGGGGAGCCGCCTGGCTCATCGTGCCCTCTCTGGAGTGTCGCTCATTCGACCACGGTCGTTTCCTTCACGACTTCCTCGAGGCTGGTGATCCCGCGCTCGACCTTCTTCAGTCCGTCCTCGCGCAGCGTGAGCATGCCCTCGTTCTGCGCGATCACGCGCAGCTCGTCGGTGCCCGTCTCGGCCATGATCGCCTTACGGAGCGGGGTCGACATGATCATGACCTCGTAGAACCCGCAGCGGCCTTTGTAGCCGCTGCCGCCGCAGGTGTCGCAGCCCTCGCCCTTGTAGAGCGTGTGCTTGCTGGCCCAGTCGAGGTCGACCTTCGCCGACTTGAGGTACTCCTCCGTGTACGTCGCCTCGACCTTGCAGTTCTGGCAGATGCGCCGGCCGAGCCGCTGCGCCGACAGCAGGTTGAGCGCCGACGCCACGTTGAACGGCTCGAGGCCCATGTCGATCATACGCGTGATCGTGGACGGCGTGTCGTTCGTGTGCAGCGTGGAGAGCACGAGGTGGCCGGTGAGCGCGGCCTTGATCGCAATGCCGCCGGTTTCGATGTCGCGGATCTCACCGACCATGATGATGTTCGGGTCCTGCCGCAGGAACGCCTTCAGCGCGGCGGCGAACGTCATGCCGATCTCGGTGCGCACGAGCACCTGGTTGATGCCGAAGATGTTGTACTCGACCGGATCTTCGGCCGTCATGATGTTCGTGTCGATCGTGTTGATCTGCGACAGCGCCGAGTAGAGCGTCGTCGTCTTGCCGGACCCGGTCGGGCCCGTCACGAGCACCATGCCGTAGGGCCGCTGGATCGCCCACATGAAGTCCTTCTCGGCCTTGGGCTCGAACCCGAACTTCGTCAGGTCGAAGGTCAGGTTGCCCTTGTCGAGAATACGCAGCACGATCTTCTCGCCGAAGATCACGGGCAGCGTCGAGACGCGGAAATCGACGACCTTCGTCTTCAGCTTGAGCTTGATGCGCCCGTCCTGGGGCACGCGCCGCTCGGCGATGTTCAGGTCCGCGAGGATCTTGATACGGGACGTGAGCGCCGCCTTCATCTTGAGCGGCGGCTTCATGATCTCCTGCAGCGCGCCGTCGATCCGGTAGCGGACGCGGATCTCCTTCTCGAAGGGCTCGATGTGGATGTCGGAGGCGCCCTTGTAGACGGCGTCCGTCAGCAGCCCGTTGATGAACTTCACGACGGGCGCCGAGTCCACCTCGGCGGCGAGCGCCGAGTAGTCCTCGTCGTCCTTTTCCTCGATGACCTCGACGTCCGCCTCGCCCCACTCGTCGAGGAGCTGGGAGACCTGTTGCTCGTCCTGGCCCGTGCCGTAGTACTTCTCCAGGTGCTTCTTGAGCGTGTACTCGCCGACGATGACCGGCTCGATCTCCAGCTTGGAGATGAACTTGAGGTCGTCGATCGCGCTGAAGTCCGTCGGGTTGGTCATCGCGACGGTCAGCATGCGCCCCACGCGCCGGAGGGGGAGCACGAGGTGCTTCTGGGCGACGTTGGCCGGGATCAGCTTGATGATCTTGGCGTCGACGTTGACCTTCTCGAGATCGACGGCCGGCACCCGGTACTGCTTGGCGAGCATCCGGGTGAGCTCTTCCTCGGCCACGAAGCCGAGGTGGACGAGCGCATAGCCGATGCGGTTCCCCGACGTCTTGGCCTCGGCCAGCGCCTCCTGGAGCTGCTGCTCGTTGATGAGGCCCTCTTTGACGAAGAGGTCTCCGAGCCGGATCTCCTGTGCGACTTTAGCGGCCATTCAGTTTGCCGAAGCCAGCGGCGTCATCCGTGTGATGAATGGGGTCAACGGAGGTGGGGGGCGGGAAAAGTCGGCTACAGAATACGAGGGTGGCCCTTAATCCAACAAGTTTTCCCTGAAAGTACGCGCCGGTAGGGGGGTGCGGCCGGGGCCCCTAACGCCCCCGCAGAACCGTTACGTGAGGCCGCAACCGCTGGAGGGAGGCCGGTCCGATCCCCGGCACCCGAGCCAGGTCGTCCACCGACGTAAACACACGTTCCTGTCTGGCGGACACGATGCGGGCGGCGAGCGCCGGCCCGATGCCCGGAAGGGCTTCCAGCTCCTCGGCGGAGGCGCGGTTGAGGTCGAGGACGGCGGCGGATCGGGGTGGGCGCGCGGCCGGCCCGGCCGCCGGGGGGGCCGCGAAGTCCAGGCTCCCCCGGAAGCGCTCGAGCGTCGCCTCGCCGATCCCCCGGACCTCGAGCAGATCCTCCGGCCTCCGGAACACCCTCCCCTCCTCCCGGGCCGCGACGATCGCGCGGGCGGTCGAAGGCCCGACGCCCGGAAGCCGGTCGAGCTCGACCTCGCTCGCCCGGTTCGGGTCGATCTTCTCCCCTTCGCTCAGCGGCGCCCGCCTGCGCGCTCCCTCCTCGGCGGCCTCGCGGGTCCCGTCCAGCAGCTCCGGGAGGACCGACGCGCCGGCGCCCGGCGGCGCCCCGCCGCGCTGCGACCACCCCCAGCGCGCGGCGCTCACCAAGAAGAGGATGAGGACGGCGCGCTTCACGGCGCGGGTCTCGTCGGAGTGCATGGGATACGGTGCCGCCGCGCGCGGGACCCGGGGATGGCGCGCGGGGACGGAGTCGATCCCGCCTACCCTCCGAACGGCAGCGACCCGCCCCCGAACTGGAGCTGCGCGAACACGCCGGCCTGGAACTGCGTCGAGCCGACGCGCTGCGCGACGAACGACTGGCGCTGATCGAGGCTCATCTGCAGGCCGACGACGATCCCGCGCAGGCTCGTGTCCATCGTCAGGTTGACGGTGCGCCCGAGCTGATCGATGAACGCCACGCACTGCCCGGCGGCCGCCGTCTCGCGGCATAGACGCTGCGTGGTGTACGCGCCGAGCAGCGAGACGCTGACGGGTCGGTCGAACCGGTCGCCGAGCCACGACGGCGGCAGCAGCTGCGTGCTGACGGAGACGCGGTGGCTCGTCTCCTCCCGCTCGGTCTCGCCCGTGGGATCCTCGCCGTTCCCCACGCGGAACGACGCCTGGTACGAGGTCACGAGCGTGCGGATCCACTGGACCGACACGCTGACGGGAACGCGCAGGTCGTCGTCCTCGCGCCGCTGCGCGGACGGCCCGCCGAACTCGACGGTACGCTCGGTGCGCACCAGACCCGAGGAGATGTCGATCGAGCGGATGCCGAGCGCGGCGGGAGGCACGACGGTCGGCAGGCTCGCCTGGATCTCGGGCCAACTCCTCAGCACGGTGCGCCGGCGGCTGCGGACGTCGAGCGTCGTGCCGTCCGCCCACTCGAAGCCGACCTGGACGCTCGCGCCGGCGGGCAGCGACAGCCCCGAGCCGAGCCGCCAGGAGTACCGCTCGGTGAGCGTCGCCGCGGTGTCCGCGTCGATCGTGCGGAAGTCGTCACGCGACCATCCGAGCTGATAGCCGAAGAACCCGGGATCGATGGGATCGCGGTTGAACCGCGACGTGATGCCGTCCCGGTAGGTCGCCGAGAGCGGCCGGACCGCGCCGACGAGCGCGCGCAGCCGCGCCGTGCCGGCGCTCTCGCCCTGGGCGGGCTCGCCGAGCCATGCGACCGCGAGACGCGCCGGATCGAGGGCCACCGTCGCGCCCCACTCGCGCTCTCCCCGAGCGTTGCGGGCCAGCGAGAGCAGCGTATCGGCACCCAGCGGCGTGCCGGCCAGCGAGCGCTCGACGAAGTTGCTGTTGCGCTCCGACTGGTACGTGCTCGTCCAGTCCACGTCGTTCCGCAGCCAGGGCACGAGGATCGGCCGGTAGGCGATCGTGGTGCGGACGGTGCGGTTGGTCTCCCACCCCAGGTCGAGCCCGAACGGGTCGGCGCGCTGCCTGCGGAGGAGCTGCTGCACGCGCGGATCGGACGCGGCTTCGGTGGCCTCGAGCACGTCGCGCACGGTCAGGATCGCGAGGTCGGCGGTCAGCGGCGCGAACGGCCGGAGGCGCACGTCGGCCGCCGACTGCATCGTCTCGCGCGGGATCCGGGAGGCGAGCGCGACGTCGCGTCCGGGCCGCTGGATCACGCTCTCGAAGCGCGAGATGCGCGTGTCCTGCCGCAGGTACGCCGTGCCGAGCGACATGCGCTCGGGCGTGTAGCGCAGGCGCGCGTCGGCGACGTCGTCTTCCAGGAACCCCGGCAGCAGCGCCCGCAGCAGCCCGCGCACGAACGGCGGCACGATCGGCACGTCGCGCGCGACCGGCTCGCGCACCCACCCGATGGCGCTCTCGAACGCGCGCGCCTCGTACTCCGTCGTCACGGTGGACCCGTCCGACCAGCTGTACGCCGCCCGCGCGTCGAGCCCGTCGATCACCAGCCCCAGCCAGCGGTTCGCGCTCGGCGTGGTCTTGCGCACCCCCACGCCCACGCGTGAGCTGCGCTCCTCGCTCGGGCGCAGCGCCGAGAGGCGATCGGCGCGCACGTCGGAGGCCGGAAGGAACTGCGGCGACTGGCCCGCGCGTACGAGCTCGAGCGTGAGCGGCAGCTCGACCCCCCACGCGGCGGGTAGCCAGCGGTCGAGCGCCAGCGACGACACGGACGTCAGCGCGCGGTCGGTGCGGTAGCTGGGGTCGTCCCGGAGCTGGCGGAAGTCGGCGCCCCGCGTCGTGTAGCTCAGGCGTGAGGACAGCACGCCGCCCGCGGCGAGGTCGAGGTCGATGGAGCCGGCGAGCCCCGGATCGCGGACGGAGCTGCCGAGCCGGAGCTCGTCGATCCAGATCTCGCCCGTGCTCGGCAGCGCACCCCGGTTGTAGACGCCCATCGAGATCTCGCGCACGGCCGCGAGGTTGGGGGCGCGGCCGCGGCCGTTCAGCACCACCGCGTACGTCGAGTCGGCCGACCAGATCTGGAGCGGCGGCAGCCCCGGCCCGCCGGCACCCAGGTAGAGCTCCGTCTCCGCCCGCAGCCGCAGGTCGTACCACTCCTGGAAGTCGATGCGGATCTCCGGCAGCCAATCCGCCGCCGTGACGCCACCCGCGCCGCTCGGCTCGGGGAGCACCGTCCGGTAGAGATAGAAGTTGTCGGGATCGTTGCCGACCTTGAGGAAGAACTCGTTCGGCCCGTCCACCCCGAAGTCGCCGTCCCGGGCGACCACCCAGAGCCGCGCCTCACGGTAGAGGAGGAAGTCGCGCGGGCGCTGGGGGAAGCGCTGGTAGATCTCCGCGCGAGCGCCGGCGGGAAGGTCCTCGAACTCGAGGCCGAGCGAGCGCTCGTTGAACTCGATGCCCTGCCCCGCGAACGCGCTCGAGGGATCCTCGAGCTCCTCGAGCACACCGGGTGGAGACTGGTAGGCGTCGCCCTCGGTCACGCGCGACACCGAGGAGACCTCCGTGCGCGCCGTGGAGACGACGGTCCCGCCCAGCAACCCGAGCAGGACGCCTTCGCCGTCCCGCTTGATCCAGCGCGAGCCGACGAGGCGCATGCGTGCGACCGTGGCGCTGCCCGGCGTGCCGACGACGGTGATGCGCATATGCCGCACGGCACGGAGGTCCGCTTCGGTGAGCACGCCGCCGACGAACGTGCCGGCCCCGCGCAGCGGGATGCGGATGAGCTGGAAGCCGGTGCCCGTCTCCGCGGCGGTCCGCTCCACGTAAGGCGACGTGCCGTCCACGGGGACCACGAAGCGCAGGTAGCGCTCCGCGGTGTCGAGGTTGCCGTCGGCGTCGAGGTCCTCGCTGTCCGGCCTGCCGTTGCCGCGCGTGCAGTTCGCGCGCGAGTCGCCCAGTCGGTAGATGCGGCCACGCTCCGCGACACAGCTCTCGTTCCACACGCCGCGCTCGTCCGCCGCGTTGCTCCAGATCTCGCCGAGACGGGGATCGGCCTCCTGATCCAGCAGGCCGAGGCCCCACGCGCGGCCGTCGCTCGTGCGCGTGCCCGACGTCGCCCCCGTCGGGTCGATGAAGAACGCGTCCTCGCTCACCGTTCCGAGATCGATCATCAGCGTGAGCGGCCGATCGCCCGACACGTAGAACTCGAGGAACTCGGTCCTGGTGAGGTCCATGCCGTTGGTGGCCAGCGTGGTCGTGATCGAGCGCCACCCCGGACCGGCGGTCGGGATGGACCCGAGGGTGAGGCGTAGCCCGGGCTCGCGGATCTCCGATCCCGCGACGCGGATCTGCGGATCGATGTCGATGCGCGGGAAGAACCCTTCGTGGATGCCCACGCTGTCGCCGAGGAACGAGGTGAGGATCCACGTGTGCTGCCACGTCAGCGGAGCCGCGGTGGCTTCGTTCAGCACGGTCGGCAGCACGCTCTCCGCCCCCTCGCGCGTACCGGGTGCGCTGCCGAGCATCCAGTCCGAGGAGAGCAGCGCCACGGGCAGCTGCGACGTCACGTCGAAGTCGTCCACGAACGCGCGGTCGCGCGTGTTGGGGTTCGGCAGCGACGCGGCGAGCTCGCCGCTCACGGCGAGCGTGCTCGTCCCGTCCACGCGCAGGCCCGGCAGGAAGTCGAGCAAGCCGGCGACGGGCGCCGCGTTCGTCTGGTACGACGCCGACAGCCCGGCGAGGAGCGCCGCGGACGGCTCCGCGCCCAGGATCGGACGCGACACGACCGACCGCTCCGACCGATAGAGCCCGAGCAGATCGATGCTCCCGCGCGCGCCGAGGTCGCGGTGCGTGCGCAGCCCCATGACCTGCGTCGGCGAGACCTGGAAGAGCGAGCGCTGCTCCCACGTCGCGCGGATCGCCGCGGTGGGCGCGGCGGTGAACAGGAGCTCGGGCTGCAGCAGCGTCACCTGGCCGACGTCGTAGTCGATCTCGTAATCGACGCCGCGCGCGAGCAATCGGTCCCCGAGCGTGATGCGCTCGCTCCCGTCACGGATGCCGAACGCGCCGAGCGAGAACGACGAGATGACGTTCTCGGCCAGCAGCCTGTACGCGAGCGTCAGGCGGAAGCGCCCGGAGTTGTCGCGCTCGACCGGGTCCTCCTCGAAGTAGATGTCGCCGTTCGCGTCGTCCCCGAGGATCTGGGTCGTCTCCGTGTCGTCGAGTCCGAGCGAGGGAAGCGGGGGCGGCTCCACGAACGGACGCAGCGTCGGGAACACCACGTAGGTCCCCTGCACCGGCGGCTGGTCCGCGAAGAGCTCCTCGGACGGCGTGTAGAGGAACGAAGGATCGATCGCGTCGATGGGCGCTTCCTCGTCGAGACCGAACAGCTTCAGGAACGTGATGTCCTCGCCGGTGGGCCCACGCTTGAACGTGCGCCCGGACTCGACCTCGCCGAGCGAGATCGTGAGCGCCACGGAGGACGGCTCGACGTCGGGCGAGCTCGACACCCGGTAGACCTGGTGCATCTCCAGGTCCCAGGTCGGCCGCCCCGGTTGATGGTTCGCGCCCGAGGCCTTGAGGAGCCGCAGCCGCGGACGGCCGCCCGCGTTGTGGATGCGCTCGGGGTTGTAGTCCCCGATCGTGTCGCCGACGGCGGTGATGTACGTGACCGCGAGCATCTCCTCGCGCGCGAGCGGCGAGCGCAGCGCGATCCACAAACCGCTCGGGTGCACGAAGTAGTCGATCCCCTCGTGCAGGTAGCGGAACCATCCCGACTCGACCACGGTGTCGAACCCCGAGGTGGCCTCCGCGTCCACCTGGATGAACCCCTCGACCTGCTGCTGATACGCCGGATCGTCCTCCAGACGGTAGAGCTGGATCGGTTGGTCGCCGGGCGTGAGGGACACCGGCGCGGAGGCGGCGTCGAGCTCGAGCGCGTCGACGTGCGGATATCCCTCGAGCAGCGTCGGATCCACCAGGAAGTAGAACTGACCGCGCACGTAGTCCGCGTCGTCCAGCACGATCGAGTCCTGCTGGACGAACCCGCGCTGGTCGCCCACGCCGGCGAGCTGGAACACGCGCGTGTTGAGGTCTCCCCGCTGCTGCGCCCACACGGTCTGGTAGTCGACCGAGCCGACCCGCCCCTCCGCCTGCAGCCCGAAGTTCCCCGCGGGGATCCCCTCGGTCAGGAAGCGCGAGCGCGGCAGACCGAACGTCACGTCGCCGACCTCGAGGCGGCGGAGCGCGGAGCCCTCCTCCCCCTCGTAGTAGATGTTGATGCGGTTCGCCGCCCCGAACTCGCGCGCCTGGTCGAAGTCCACATCGACGTGCACGCGGTCGAGGATCGTGCCGTCCATGCGCACGCCGAACAGCACCTCGGGGCTGAGCTGCGGAAAGAGGCTGGGGTTGCAGGTGGCGCTGAACTGGTCGTCGCAGGGGCGGTAACGCGTCCACGCACCTCCGAGCTCCATGCGGCTCGTCACGTTGAGCCCGAGATCGGCATAGTCGGTGACGAAGCGGTCCGACTGCTGGCCGATCTGTTCCGCCGACGGGCTGGGACGTGCGGCGGTCGCGGGCCGGAGGCGCTCCGAGCGCAGCCTGAGCGCGAGGTCGCCGGACGGGCCGACGAGCGAGCCGGCCGGCTCGGGGGGCGGGGCGACCTGCGGGGCGGGCAGGCGCCGGAGCCCCATCCGCAGGCTCGCCTCGTCGTCCCGCGCCACGAGGCCCACCCGGGCCGCGCCGGCCGGGCGATCGAGGTCGCGCCGCAGGATCGTGTCCGCGGCCGCCGCGGGGTTCGAGGGCGCGGTTCCCCCTCCACGTGTCGCTCCGGCGAGGACCGCCGGAAGCGCTATCATGAAGAGGAGGGGGGACCGTGGCCGCACGGCAGATTACGGTCCGAACCGACCGGGCGGACGGAGTGTAAGGAGGAGCCGGCCGGAACGAGACGCGTCGAATGCGCGCGACCCGCGCGGAGAGAGATCGCCCATGGGAGTGCTCACCAGGTACCTGATCCGGGTGCACATGGGGCCGTTCCTGTTCGCGCTCTCGGGCATCACCGCGCTCATCTTCCTGAACTCGCTCTCCCAGAGGGTGGGCGACCTGGTGGGTAAAGGCCTGCCCTGGACGGTGATCGCCGAGTTCCTGGTCCTGTCGCTACCCCACGTGGTCGCGCTCGCGCTGCCGATGGCGGTGCTGGTGGCGGTGCTCTACGCGTTCAACGACCTGGTGGCCTCCAACGAGGTGACCGCGCTCGCGGCGGGGGGCGTCCCACCGCGGCGGCTGATGGTGCCGGTCGTCGGTCTGGGCGTCATCGCCGCGACGGTCATGTACTACTTCAACGACCGAGTGCTACCCGATTCGAACCACGCGCTAAAGAACCTCATCGTGGACCTGGGTCGCAAGAGTCCGACCCTGGACCTGCGCGAGCAGATCGTCAACGAGCTGCGCCCCGCCGGCGGCAGCGACCTCTACTTCCTGACGGCCGACCGGATCGACCACGAGACGAGCACGCTCACCAACGTCGCGATCTACGACGCCAACGACCCCACGCGCCACCGGACCACGTACGCGGCGCGCGGCGAGATGGCGTTCAACCCGGCCCGCACCGATCTCTACCTGACGCTCTACGACGGCGTGGTGCACGAGGCGCAGGACGATCCCGAGGGCGGGTTCCAGCGGCTGTTCTTCGAGTCGCAGATCGTCCCCCTGCGCGGCGTCGGCAACGAGCTCGAGCGCCGGGCAGGCGGCACCGACCGCTCGGACCGCGAGATGAGCATCGCGATGCTGTCGGAGAACGCGCGCTCCCGGGAGGCGGAGCTCGACAGCCTACGCGCCGAAGGGCGTGCCGAAGCGGTCCGCATCGTGCATTTCGCGCTCGACGACGTGAGCGCCGAAGGCGGGGAGACGGTCGCAGCCGGCGAGGAGGAGAGCCAGACGCCCGCGGAGCAGATCGCGCTCTGGCAGTCGCGCAGCATCCCGTCGATGGGTGGCATCGATGCGATGACGCAGGAGATCTCCACGGAGTCGCGCTCGCGCGCAGCCAGGAGCGTCGCGCTCGAGCAGACCGTGAACCGCTTCGACGTGGAGATCCACAAGAAGCTCGCGATCGCGTTCGCGTGCATCGTGTTCACGCTGATCGGCCCGCCGCTCGCGCTCAAGTTCCCGCGCGGCGGGGTGGGCCTCGTGATCGCGGCGTCCACGGTGATCTTCTCCGTGTACTGGGTCGGGCTGATCGCGGGCGAGAGCCTCGCCGACCGGCGCGTGGCCGACCCAGCCGTCACCATGTGGATGAGCAACGTCGTGTTCCTCGTCGCCGGCGTCATCCTCTCGGCCCGCATGAGCCGCGCGAGCGTGAACACGCGCGGCGAGACGATGGCGGATATGTTCCGCGCCCTGCTCGCGAGGATCTTCCGGCGCGCGCCCAAGGCCGCCGAAGAGTCGGCCTAGGAGCGCCCCACCCCCGATGCGCACCCTCGACCGGCTCGTCGCCAAGTCGTTCCTGAAGCTGTTCGTCGTCGTGACGCTCGCCGTGCCGCCGCTGTTCATCCTCGGCGACTTCACCGAGCGGCTCGACCAGTACCTCGACCGCGGCCTGACCCGCACCGAGATCGGGCTCTCGTATCTCTACAAGCTGCCCGAGTACTTCCAGTACGCGTTCCCGATCGCCGCGCTCGTGGCGACGGTGTTCACGGTCCACTCGATGACGCGCCACCACGAGGTCGTCGCGGCCAAGGCGGGCGGGATCTCGTTCCACAGGCTGATCGCGCCGCTCGTGGTGCTCGGCGTGCTGCTCACGGGCGCCGCGCTCGGGCTGTCGGAGATCGTGCCGAGGGGCAACCGCATCGCCGCCCAGATCCAGCGCGCCGAAGGGCCGAGCCGGACCTGGCGCTCGGACTTCGTCTATCGCTCGGAGGACGGCCTGGCGTGGCAGGTCGCGCGGCTCACCGCGTCGGACGGCCGCATGACGGGCGTCGTGCTCGAGCGGCCGCCGTCGGGATCGGCCCCCGCCCTGCACGTCACGGCGGAAGGCGCGACGTGGACGCAGGAAGACGGCTGGATGCTCGACCACGGCTACCTGCGTACGCTCGAGCCCGACAGCACCGAGCGCGCCATGGAGTTCCAGCGGCTCGCGATGCCCGACATGACCGAGCGCCCCGAGGATCTGCTCGAGGTGCCGCGCGCGCCCGAGGAGATGACGTACGCGGAGATCGAGCGGCTGGTCGGCATCATCGAGCGCACCGGCGGCGACGCGACCGAATGGCTCGTGCGTCGCGGTCAGCTCCTGTCCGTTCCCGTGGCGACGCTCATCATCATCCTGTTCGGTGCGCCGCTCGCCACGAGCAGCAAGCGCGGTGGGACGGCGTTCGGCATCGGCGTCTCGCTCATCACCGTCATCGTGTTCACGATGATGCTCAAGTTCGCCGGTGCGATGGGCGAGGCGGGCGCGATCTCGCCGTGGTCGGCCGCCTGGATCCCGAACATCCTGTTCGCGGGCGCGGCGCTGGTGCTGCTGGCCCGCGTCCGCACGTAGTCGGGGCCGAGGACGGTCGGGACGATCGCCCACCGGCACGAGGTCGTCGTCCTGGGCGCGGGTCCCGCGGGATGCGCAGCGGCTACGCTGCTCGCCAGGCGCGCGCACGAGGTGGCGCTGGTCCGACCGGCGGCGACGCCCGCCGGCGAGCTCGCGGAGTCCGTGCCGCCGTCCGCGAACAAGCTGCTCCGCGAGCTCGGTCTGCTGGATGCGGTCCTCGCGGCGGGCTTCGAGCCGAACCTCGGCAACACGGTCTGGTGGGCGCGCCGGCCGGAGCGACGTGAGCCGTTCCACGACGGCGAGCGGGGCGTGCACGTCGAGCGCCGCGCGCTCGAGTCCGCGCTGGTGCGCGCCGCCGAAGCGGCGGGCGTGCGCGTCTACGACGGCTTCGCCGCGCGCGAAGCGCGGCAGCAGCCGGCCGACGCTCCGGGCGCGTGGACGGTCGGCTGCCGCGCGTCCGACGGCCGCACGGTCGACGTGCACGCGACCTGGCTGATCGACGCGACCGGTCGGCGGGGCTTCCTCGCGCGCCGCGAGGGGCGCGAGCGCGACCCGGGCCCCGCTACGCTCGCGCTGATCGCGCGCTTCCGCCGACCCGGCGGCTGGGACGATGTGGAGGGGGCGGCCGAAGGCCACACGCTGGTCGAGAGCTGGGAGGACGGCTGGGCGTGGTCCGTGCCGCTCGACCGCGAGGTGCGCTCCTTCGCCGCCATGGTCGATCGGCAGGGCGCCGGCGGAGGACGCGTGGACGCCGCGGCCGCGTTTCGCCACGCGATCGCGCGGGCGCCCAACCTCGGCCGCGTGGTCGCGAGCGCCGAGCCCGCGGGCAGGAGCTGGGCGTGCTCGGCGTCGCTCTACGCCTCGCGTCGCTTCGCGCGCGCCGGCGTCCTGCTCGCGGGCGACGCGGGCTCGTTCATCGACCCGCTCTCGTCGTTCGGCGTCAAGAAGGCGCTCTCGTCCGGATGGCTCGCCGGCGTCGCCGCGCACACGGCGCTCGTCGATCCGCCACTCGCGGACGTGGCGCTCGACTTCTTCGACCGGCGCGAGCGCGCCGTCTGGCAGACGTACCGGCGCGTCGCGCTCCCGTTCTACGAGGAGGCGGCCCGGGTGTACGGGCACGCGTACTGGCGCCGGCGGGCCGCGGCGACGGGCGCGGCGGTGGCGCGCGAGCACGCGGAGGGCGTGCCCGGTCTCGACCCGGCCGACCCCGACGAGCTCGGACCCGCGACCGTGCCGGAGGCGGACGTGCGCCGCGCGTTCGAGGGCATTCGCGCGCGCCCCCGCCTGGCGGCCGCGCGGGGACCGTCGCTGCGCACGTTCCGGGCGCCCGCGATCGACGGCCACCGCATCGTCCTCCAGGACCAGCTTGCGAGCGATCCGTGCCCGAAGGGGCTCAGGTACGCGCGCGGGGTCGATCTGCGTCGTCTGGTCGAGGAGGCGCTTCGCCACGACGACGTACCGGAGCTCTGGAGCGCCTACAACCGAGCCGGCACGCCCGTGAGCCTGCCGGACTTCCTCACCGCGCTCTCGCTGGCGTTCGCCGTCGGTTTTCTCGAGCACCGGGACGGCTGAGCGCCGCGTCGAGCCCCTGGCGAACGGCCGGGCCGCGGCCCAGGATACCCCCAATCCTCGACGCACAGGGGCTCGCCGATGTCGCGTATCGTCGCATGGATGGCCGTGCTCGCCGCCTTGACCGGGACGGCGCGAGCCAGCGCGCAGGCACGGACCGAGGGCTACGCCATCGAGAACGCGACCCTCGTCGCGCGCTGCGCGCGCTGCCACACGCTCGACGCCGACCGGCGCATGACGCGCATCTCGTACCTCCGCAAGACGCCCGAGGGGTGGCAGACGTCGATCCGCCGCATGGTCGCGCTGCACGGCGTTCGCCTCGAGCCGGACGAGGCCATCGCCATCGTACGCTACCTCGCCGACGCGCAGGGTCTCGCGCCCGACGAGCTCAGGCCCGGCCTGTTCGAGGTCGAGCGGCGCATGATCGACTACGACTACCCGGGCGACTCGGGCGTCGAGTACACGTGCATCCGTTGTCACTCGATGGGCCGCGTGATCACGCAGCGCCGCACGAAGGAGGAGTGGGCGCTCCTGCTCGCGACGCACCGCGCGCTCTATCCGCTGGTGGATGGCCAAGCGTTCCTCGCCGGCGATCCCGACGACGAGCAGCCGATGGACGTCGCCGTCGATCATCTGTCCGAGGTCTATCCGCTCGAGACCCCCGAGTGGTCGGCGTGGTCGGCCACCCGGCGGGCGCCGCGCCTCGCGGGGACGTGGGCGCTCACGGGTCACGAGCCCGGCAAAGGCGCGCTCTACGGCACCGTGCAGGTCGCAGCCGACCCGCGCGATCCGGGTGCGTTCACCACGACGGCGACGTACACTTATGCCGAGACCGGCGAGCGCGTCACCCGCTCCGGCGCGGCGGTCGTGTACACGGGATATCAGTGGCGCGGCCGCTCCAGCCCCGGCACCGACGCCGAGCTGCGCGAGGTGATGCTCGTCGAGCGCGACCAACGCACGATGTCCGGCCGGTGGTTCCGCGGCGCGTACGACGAGCTCGGGCCGGACGTCACGCTGACGCGGGCGGGGACCGAGCCGCTCGTCGCGGGTGCCTATCCGCGAGCGCTCGCGCGCGGCCAGTCGGTCGACGTCACGCTGTACGGCGCGAACCTGTCGGCGCTCGGCGGCGGCTCGGTGGATTTCGGCCCGGGCATCACGGTGGAGCGCGTGAGCGCGGCGGGTGACGGATCCATGACGGCCCGCCTGCGGGTGGCCCAGGACGCGGCGCTCGGCGCGCGCGATCTCGTGGCGACCGGCTCGGCTCAGGCGGTGCTCGCCGTGCGCGAAGACGCGATCCTCGTGCACGACGGCGTGGACCGGATCGTCGTCACGCCGGCCACGGGGATGGCCCGCGTCGGCGGCGGCAACTTCCCGAAGGGCTATCAGGTCTTCGAGGCGATGGGCTTCAGCGACGGCCCGGACGGCGAGCCCGACACGGAGGACGACCTCGCCCTCGGGCGCGTACAGGCCACGTGGCGGCTCGAGGAGTACTCGGCCACGTTCGGCGACGACGACCTGCGCTACGTCGGCACGATGGGCGCGGACGGCACGTTCACGCCGTCGCTCGACGGCCCGAACCCCGAGCGCTCCGGCAACCGGAACAACGTGGGCGACGTCTGGGTCGTCGCGACGCACCGGACGGCGTCGGGCGAAGAGATGAGCGCGCGCGCGCAGCTGGTCGTCGCGGTGCCGCTGATGATGCGCTGGGAGCCGTGGCGTCTCACGGAAGGCACGCTCCCAGCCACGGGAGACGATCGATGAGCGGCGGGCTCGCCACGGCCGCCGGCTCGGGGCTCGCGCTACGCGAGTTCCACCCCTTCGAGGCGTTCGGCGCACGCTTCCTGTACCTGGTGCCTTCGGCGGGCATCTTCCGGCTGGACGACGTCGCGTCGGGCGCGATCGACGCGCTCGCCTCCGGTCCCCGCTCGCGGGACGAGCTGATCACGGAGCTCGCGGCGCGGTTCGGCCTCGAGCGCGTGCTCGAGACGCTGGACGAGCTCGTGGAGGTGCGCGCCATCGGCGACCCTTCGGCCCCGGTGCGGCACGTCCCGAACGATCTGCCGCCGGCGGATTTCCCGCTCAACACGGTGGTGCTCAACGTCACGAACAAGTGCAACCTGGCCTGCACCTACTGCTACGAGTACGGCGAGGACAAGCTCGTCGACACGCGCTACGGCACGCAGCCCAAGTTCATGAGCGCGGACACGGCCGAGCAGAGCGTGGAGATGCTGCTCGCCGAGTCGAAAGCCCAGAAAGTCGCGCACATGACGTTCTTCGGCGGCGAGACGCTCCTGAACTTCCCCGTGCTCGACAAGACGGTGGCCTACGCGCGGCGCCGGGCCGCCGAAGAAGGCAAGCGCATCGAGTTCAGCCTCACGACCAACGCGACCTTGCTCACGCCCGAGATCGTCCGGTGGCTCGCCGACAACCACATCGGCGTCACCATCTCGATCGACGGACCGAAGCCCGTGCAGGACGGCCTGAGGGTCTTCCACAACGGGCGCGGCACGTACGACGTCGTGCTGCCGAAGATCAAGGAGCTGCTCGCCACGCATCGTACGCGCCCCATCGGCGCGCGCGTCACGCTCACGCAGAAGAACCTCGACGTGCTCGAGATCTTCCGTCATCTCACCCAGGAGATCGGGTTCTGGGAGGTCGGCCTCGCGCCGGTCACGACGCAGGACCACCGCGACTACGCGCTCACGGACGAGAGCAAGGACGCGATGCTCCTGCAGTTCGAGCAGCTCGCGCACGAGTGGCTCGAATGCGCGCTGCGCGACGAGCACCACGGGTTCTCGAACGTGAAGGACACGCTCGAGGAGATCCACAAGGGCGTCAGCAAGGCCTACGGATGCGGCGCGGGGCTCGGGCTGCTCGGCGTGGCGACCGACGGCGGCGTGGCGCTCTGCCACCGGTTCGCGGGGTCCGAGGAGCACACGATCGGCGACGTGCGCGCGGGGATCGATCGGAAGAAGCAGGAGCGCTTCCTGGTCGATCACCACATCGCGTCGAAGACGGACTGCCACACCTGTTGGGCGCGGCCGATCTGCTCGGGCGGCTGCTACCACGAGGCGCACGTGCGCTACGGCACCTCGAGCCGCCCGAACCTGCACTACTGCACGTGGGTCCGCGGCTGGACGCACACCTGCCTGGAAATCTACGGGACCCTGGCCGAGAAGAACCCCGCGTTCCTCGCGCGGTTCGACGCCTGACGAGACGACTGTGACGGGAGGAGACGAATGAGACACCTGAGAGCGGTGAACCAGAAGGCCACTCGGATCGAGGCGTACGTCGCGCACGAAGCCGAGCAGGCGGCGCTCGCCGCTTCGGTGAGCCCGGACGAGCTGGACGTCGTGGCGCTGCGCACGCCGCCGCACGAGCAGGACGGGCAGCCGCACTTCCCGCTCGGCTGCTCGCTCGTGTTCGCGCCCGGGTGGGAGGTCGACTCGCAGGGCGGCACCGCGGGGCTCTGTCAGCCGGTGGAGCGCGACCTGTTCGACTGCCACCTCTCCTGCTTCTGGCCCGCGCACGTGCCCGACCAGCTCAACCACGCGCCCGACTGGACCGGCAAGTGCGCCTCGGCCACCAAGGATTGGCGCAACCTCGACCTGGTGTTTCCATGAGATCGGTCACGCGCTCGGTCGTGCGATCGGCGGCCGTGCTCGGGCTCGCAATCGCCTCGAGCGCGACCGCGCTGGCGGCCCAGGCCACGGCGCGTTGGTACTTCGGCACGTACTCCAACGAGCTGATCGTGTGGGACGAGGCGTCCGAGCAGATCGTGAACCGGATCCAGATGCGGAACCGCATCCCCGGCGACATCACGGTCTCCGAGTCGAAGGACCGGCTCTACGCCAAGGAGGCCACGTCGCAGACGATCGAGATCGTCGACATCGCGCGCGCCCAGGTGATCGACGACTTCACCCTCAGCCGTGACAGCGTCACCGTGCGCATCGACGGCTTCGCGGTGCACCCGTCGAACGCGCGCGCGGTGCTGTCGATCATGCGCTACACGAAGCACCGCGACCGCTACTCGGTCGACGGCCCCTTCCTGGTGGAGTACGATCTGCGCGCGAAGGCGGTCACGGACACGATCCCGCTGCCGGACGACATCGACGCGGACGTGAACTTCCGCTACGCGCCGGACGGCGAGACGCTCTATCTGTTCGGGGACGAGATCGTCGCGGTGGACGCGGAGACCTACGAGGAGCTGAGCCGGTGGGACCTGTCGTCCCCGATCGAGCCCGGCCTCGGTGCCACGAACTTCAGCACGAACTCGAGCATCTACGACGAGCCCGGCGTCGCGACGTCGATCTTCCGCATGACCGATCCGGCCCAGAACCGTCGCATGATGGGGATCGCGCGCGTGCGCCTCGCGGAGCGTGACGTGGAGTTCTTCACGCTCGGCACCGCAGAGCCCGTGAACCAGTTCCAGCTCGCCCCCGGCGGTGAGCGTGCGTACGGTCTCTTCTCGCAGGTCGGCCGCTACGAGTTCTGGGAGTTCGACATTCCCGGACGTCGCGTGCTGCGCCGGCAGCCGTTCGCGGGTAGGCCGCGCATGGGTCTGAGGGTCGGTGCCGACGGGAGCAAGCTGTACGTCTACGTCGCCGGACCGACGATCGACGTGTACGACGCGCGCACGTTCGAGCTGCTGCACACCGTGACGTTCGATCAGGACATGGCGATGGGCGTCGCCGTCGTCCCGGGCGCGCCGGGGCGCTAGCCCCGGCCGCCGCTCTCGATGCGGCTGATCGATCCGCACGTCCGCCGAGCGCTCGGCTTCGTGCGGCCGTACGCCGGCGCGCTCGCGCCGGTGGTCCTCCTGTCGCTCGTCAGCACCGGGCTCGCGCTCTGGCTGCCCTACCTGTCGAAGCTCCTCGTCGACAACGGGATCCTCGCGCGCAACTTCGCCGCGCTCGTGGGCATCGTGGGCCTCTTCGTGGGCGTGACCGCGCTCTCGTTCGGGCTGAACGTGATCACCGGCATGCGCTACACGCGCATCTCCGCCGACATCCTGTTCGACATGCGCGCCCATCTGTACCGGCATCTGCAGCGGCTCTCGCCGCGCTACTACGCCCGGACGCCGCTCGGCGACGTCGTGGCGAGGATCAACGGCGACATCGGCGAGATCCAGCGCGTCACGACCGACGCGGTGCTGGGATGGCTCGGCCAGACACTCACGCTGGTCGGGACCGTCGTCCTGCTCGCCTGGCTCGACCTGCGGCTCTTTCTCGTGAGCCTCGTCGTGCTGCCGCCCGCGCTCTGGGCGCTCGTGCGCTACAGGAGCGAGCTGGAGGCTCGCGTGCGCTCGCTCCGCGAGCGGAGCGCCGAGATCGGCACGTTCCTGATCGAGACGCTGCAGGGCATGCGCACGGTGGTGGGCGCGAATGCGCAGGAGCGCGAGCTCGAGCGGTTCCGTGCCCGCAATGGCACGTTCGTGCGGGCGCTGCTGTCGATGCGTCTCTTCACGTATCTGGCCGGTGGGCTCCCCGGGCTCCTGCTCACGGCGGGAACGGCGATTGTCTTCCTCTACGGCGGATACCGTGTGATCGCGGGGCTGACGACGCTCGGGACGTTCGTCGCGTTCATGGCGTACCAGGCGCGGCTCATGGGACCGCTGCGGGGGCTCATGGGGCTCTGGACGAACCTCGCGAGCGTGCGCGCGTCGCTCGTGCGCGTGCACGAGGTGCTCGACACCGTGCCCGACGTGGTCGAGGCGGAGTCCCCGATTCCGCTCGACCGGTGCGCGGGCGCCGTGTCGCTGACGGCGGTGCGCGTCGGGTTCGGCCGCGGCGGCGAGGTCCTCGACGGCGTCTCGCTGGAGATCCCGGCCGGACAGGTGATCGCCGTGGTCGGATCGAGCGGCTGCGGCAAGTCCACGCTCGCCGATCTGCTCGGTCGCCACCTCGATCCGGATGCGGGCTGCGTGCGCCTCGACGGGACCGACCTGCGGGAGCTCGCGCTCACCGACGTCAGACGGCACATCGCCGTGGTCGAGCAGGACCCGTTCCTGTTCCACGCGAGCCTCGCGGAGAACATCGGCTACGCGCGGCCGGACGCGTCGCGCGACGAGATCGAGCGCGCGAGCCGGGCGGCCGGGTTGTCGGCGTTGCTGGGCGGGCTTCCCGAGGGCCTCGACACCGTGGTCGGCGAGCGCGGCAAGCAGCTCTCGTCGGGTGAGCGCCAGCGCGTGGCGCTCGCGCGCGCGCTCGTGGCCGATCCCGCCGTGCTGGTGCTCGACGAGGCGACCGGCGCGCTCGACCCGTCCACCGAGTCGGAGATCGTGGACCGGCTCGCCGACATCCGGCGTGGGCGCACGACGGTCGTGATCACGCACCGGCTCGATCTCGCACGCCGAGCCGACCGCGCCGTGGTGATCGAGCGTGGGCGCGTGGTGGAGGACGGTACGCCGC
Source organism: Gemmatimonadales bacterium (assembly GCA_050181335.1). Taxonomy (GTDB): domain Bacteria; phylum Gemmatimonadota; class Gemmatimonadetes; order Longimicrobiales; family Gaopeijiaceae; genus UBA2982. The sequence continues at coordinate 93,360 of JBFXDG010000001.1, forward strand.
GGCAGCTCGAGTCGGAGGGGCGCGTCTTCCCGAGACTCTTCGCCAGCTCGGCCGCGAGGTGAGTCGCCCCACCCTCGGCAACGTCGGCTCGAGCGTCGGCGCGAAGATCGGCGTCGCCGTCATCGACAGCGGCGTGAACGTGCCCCATCCCCATCTCCCTTCCGTCGCGGGGGGCATCGCGTTCGATCTCGAGGGGCGCGAGAGCGCCGACTACATCGACCGTCTCGGGCACGGCACCGCGGCCGCCGCGGCGATCCACGAAAAGGCGCCCGACGCCCAGCTCCACGCCGTGAAGGTCTTCGATCGCCAGCTCGCGACGACCGTGCGCACGCTCGTGCGTGCGATCGACTGGGCGAGCGAGCGCGGCCTTCGCCTCGTCAACCTGAGCCTCGGCACGCCGCACGCGTTCCGCGCGCCGGAGCTCGCGCCCGCCGTCGAGCGGGCGGTCGCGGCCGGCAGCATCGTCGTGTCCGCGCACGCGCACGACGGACAGACGTGGTACCCGGGCAGCATGGAGGGCGTCGTCGGCGTGGTGGCGGACGCGGCCCAGCCGCGGGACGCGGTCAGCGTCGTCGAGCGCGACGGCCGGAGGCTCGTGCTGGCCTCACCCTATCCGCGACCGATCCCCGGCGTGCCCGTGGAGCGAAACCTCAACGGCATCAGCTTCGCGGTCGCCAACGCCACCGGGTGCCTCGCGCACGTCTTGGCGGATCAGCCGGCCGTGAGGACGGCCGAGGAGGCGGTGGCGTTGTTGGCAGGCTGATAGGATTCTGGCTACTGCGGGAGACTCCTCAGCATCGCCTCCGTCAGCGTCCCCGTGCACACCTCCTCGACCGGTCCGCGCAGCACGACGTTTCGCGCTCGGTCGACCGTGACCCGCATGACGCCACCGGGCATGTGCACGCGGATCTCGCCCGGATCGGTACGGCCTTCGGTGAGCAGGGCGACGGCGACGGCGCACGCGCTCGTGCCGGACGCCGACGTGGGTCCGACACCGCGCTCCCAGATGAGCGCCTCGGCCGCGCTCCGCCCCGTCGCACGCGCGATCTGCACGTTGGCCCCGTGGGCCAGAGCGGGATGCGCGACCAGAAACGGCCCGATCTCGTGGAGCATCGCGTCGGTCGGCTCGTCGGCGAGCACGACGAGATGCGGGTTGCCGATCGAGACCGGCACGACATGGAGACGCGTGCCGTGGGGTCCGGGGAGCGTGCCACGCGCGTCGAGCACCCGGGGATCGAGCGCGACCGCTTCCGGTCCGACGTCCGCCCGACCCATCTCGACCGAGATGTCGTGGTCGCGCTTCGTCAGGTCACCGTGCACGGACATGCGCACGCGGCTCCCGCCCACCTCGATCGTGAACGGCGAGCGCTCTCCGTGCCGTACGAGATACGAGCCGAGAACGCGCAGCCCGTTGCCGCTCCGCTCGAACTCGCTGCCGTCGGGGTTGAACATGCGCAGGCGGAAGACGTCGTCGCTGCGGTCGGCGAGCAGCGCGACGATGCCGTCCGCCCCAACCCCCCTGTGGGGGTCGCACACGGCCCGCACGGCCTCCGGCCGCGCGACCCAGTCGCGGCCCTCCTCGAAGACCACGTAGTCGTTGCCGAGGCCGTGCGCCTTGTAGAAGGACGCGGCGAGACGGGGGGAGGCGGGCCAACGCATGCGGCACGCTAACGATCAGGGTTGGCCGCCCGGAAGGGCCTCATTACCTTCGGATCACATATCGAACGGGGCGATTTGAGGCGTATTGCGGCCCGACCGACGCAGCTGGAAAAGGCGCCGGCGAACGAGCTAAAAAGCCATGAGCCCCGTCGCGCATCCCTGTGCGATGGGCATTTTTTTGGGGGTAGGAGATGGCAACGAAGGCCCGAATCCGCGCGTTGGACGAGCAGCTGGCACGCCGCGTCCTGGTCATCGACGGTGCGATGGGCACCATGATCCAGCGCTACGGTCTCGGCGAAGACGACTTCCGCCGCGGTCACTTCGAGGACCACCCGACCCCGCTCATGGGATCGAACGACCTCCTGGTGCTCACGCGCCCGGACGTCATCCGCGAGATCCACGCGGCCTACGCCGCCGCGGGCGCCGATCTCATCGAGACGAACACGTTCAACGCCAACCGGATCTCGCTCGCCGACTACGACCTGCAGGCGCACGCCGAGGAGATCAACCGGCAGGCGGCGCGCGTCGCGCGTGAGGCGGTGGACGAGGCGGAGGCGCGCGAGCCGGGCCGTCTGGTGTGGGTGGTGGGCGCGCTCGGTCCGACGACGAAGACGGCGTCCATCTCGCCAGACGTGAACGACCCGGGCGCGCGTGGCGTCACGTTCGATCAGTTGGTGCACGCGTACACGGAGCAGACGCGCGGGCTGGTCGCGGGCGGCGTGGACGTCCTCATGGTCGAGACCGCGTTCGACACGCTGAACGCCAAGGCGGCGCTGTTCGCGATCTCGGGCGTGCTGGCGGAGCTCGAGCTCGACATGCCGGTCATGGTGTCGGGCACGATCACCGACCAGAGCGGCCGCACGCTCTCGGGTCAGACGGCCGAGGCCTTCTACAACTCCGTCGCGCACGGCGTGCAGCCTGGACCGGGACGGCGGCGTGGCCTGCTGTCCGTAGGGCTCAACTGCGCCCTCGGCATCGATCAGCTGCGGCCGTTCCTCGAGGAGCTGTCCGACGTCTCCGACGTGCCGATCAGCTGCTATCCGAACGCCGGCCTGCCGAACGAGTTCGGTGGCTACGACGATACGCCGGAGCACATGGCGAGCGTGACGGCCGAGTTCGTGGAGGCGGGCTTCGTGAACGTCGTCGGCGGATGCTGCGGCACGACGCCCGACCACATCCGCGCGATCGCCGACGTCGTCAGGGGGCGCACGCCTCGTCGCGTGCAGCCGCGCGAGCGGCGTACACGCCTCGCGGGCCTCGAGCCGCTCACGATCGGGCCGGGCTCGCTGTTCGTGAACGTCGGCGAGCGCACGAACGTCACGGGCTCGAAGAAGTTCGCGCGCCTGATCAAGGACGGCGCCTACGGTACGGCCGTGGACGTGGCGCGCGAGCAGGTGCTCGGCGGCGCGCAGATCGTCGACGTGAACATGGACGAGGGGATGCTCGACGCGCATGCGGCCATGCCGAAGTTCCTCAACCTCGTCGCGGCGGAGCCGGACGTCGCGCGCGTGCCGGTGATGGTGGACTCGTCCGACTGGGCCGTGATCGAGGCGGGGCTGAAGACGCTCCAGGGCAAGGGCGTCGTCAACTCGATCTCGATGAAGGACGGCGAGCAGGCCTTCCGGGAGCGGGCGCGCCTCGTGCGACGCTACGGCGCCGCCGCGGTCGTGATGGCGTTCGACGAGCAGGGGCAGGCCGATTCGCTCGACCGGCGCGTGGAGATCTGCAAGCGCGCGTACCGCATCCTGGTGGACGAGGAAGGCTTTCCGCCCGAGGACATCGTCTTCGACCCGAACGTGTTCGCCGTCGCCACGGGCATCGAGGAGCACGAGCGCTACGCGATCGAGTTCATCGAAGCCGTGCGGCGTATCAAGGCGGAGTGCCCGCACGCGCTCACCAGCGGCGGCATCAGCAACGTGTCCTTCTCGTTCCGCGGCAGCCCCGAGATCCGCGAGGCGATGCACGCGGCGTTCCTCTACCATGCGATCGCCGCGGGCCTCGACATGGGGATCGTGAACGCGGGCGCGCTCCCCGTCTACGACGAGATCCCGAGCGAGATTCTCGGACCCGTCGAGGACGTGCTGTTCGCGCGCCGGCCGGACGCGACGGAGATCCTGACGAAGCTGGCCTCCGAGCGCACCGGCGCGACCGGGCGGCAACGGCAGGAGGACCTCTCGTGGCGCAACCTGCCGGTGCGCGACCGGCTGGTGCACGCGCTCGTGCAGGGGATCGACAACTGGGTCGAGGAGGACGCGGAGGAGGCACGCCGGGCGCTGCCGCGCTCGCTCGACGTGATCGAAGGCCCGCTCATGGACGGGATGAACGTCGTGGGCGACCTGTTCGGGAGCGGCCGGATGTTCCTGCCCCAGGTCGTGAAGAGCGCGCGCGTCATGAAGCGGGCGGTCGCGTACCTGGTGCCGTATCTCGAAGCCGAGAAGGCCAGCCTCGGCGATCTCAAGGGCAAAGGCCGCGTGCTGCTCGCCACCGTGAAGGGCGACGTGCATGATATCGGCAAGAACATCGTCGGCGTCGTGCTGCAGTGTAACGGCTACGAGGTCCTGGATCTGGGCGTGATGGTTCCCGCGGAGCGCATCCTCGACGAGGCGCGCAAGAACCAGGTGGACGTGATCGGGCTCTCCGGCCTGATCACGCCGTCGCTCGATCAGATGGTGCACGTCGCCAAGGAGATGGAGCGGCAGGGCTTCGAGCGGCCGCTGCTCATCGGCGGCGCGACCACCTCGAAGGCGCACACCGCCGTGAAGATCGAGCAGAACTACCACGGCGCGACCGTGCACGTGCTCGACGCGTCCCGCGCGGTGGGTGTCGTCGGCACGCTGCTCGACGACGACCGCCGCGAGGCGTTCGTGACGTCCGTGCGCGCGGAGTACCAGGACGTGCGTCAGCGGCGCGGCGACAGGCGTGAGAAGAGCGAGCTGCTGCCGGTCGCCGAGGCGCGCGCGCGCGGACTCGCCATCGACTGGGACGCCGAGCCCCCCGTCGCTCCGGCCGCCCCGGGCGTCCACGTGCTCGGCGCGGCGGAAGGGTTCACGGTGAGGGAGCTGCGCGCCTACATCGACTGGACGCCGTTCTTCCAGACGTGGGAGCTGGCCGGCAAGTACCCTGCGATCCTGAGCGACCCCTTGGTGGGCCCATCGGCGTCCAAGCTGCACGCCGACGCGTTGGCGATGCTCGACCGTATCGAGGCGGGCCGTCAGCTCGTCCCGCGCGGGCTGGTCGGGCTGTTCCCCGCCGCGTCCGTCGGTGACGACATCCAGGTCTTCACGGACGAGACGCGTACCGGAGTCCGCGCGGTGCTGCACGGGCTGCGGCAGCAGTTCGCGAAGGGCTCGTCGGAAAATCCCTCGTCCGCGAACCTGGCCCTGGCCGACTTCGTGGCGCCGGCCGCGAGCGGCCACCCCGACTGGGTCGGGGCGTTCGCCGTGAGCGTCGCGGGCGGGGAGGAGCTCGCCGCGCAGCTGGAGAGCCAGCACGACGACTACGGCGCGATCCTCGTGAAGGCGCTCGCCGACCGCCTGGCGGAGGCGTCCGCCGAGCGCGCGCACGAGATCGTGCGGAAGTCGCTCTGGGGATACGCGCCCGCGGAAGCGCTCGACAACGAGGCGCTGATCCAGGAGTCGTACCGAGGGATCCGGCCCGCACCGGGATATCCCGCCTGCCCCGACCACACCGAGAAGCGCACGCTCTTCGAGCTGCTCGACGCGAAGCGCAGGATCGGCGTGCGGCTCACCGAGAGCTGCGCGATGCTGCCGGTCTCGTCGGTGAGCGGGTGGTACTTCGCGCACCCCCGGGCGAAGTACTTCGGGATGGGCCGCATCGGACGGGATCAGGTCGCGGACTACGCGCGCCGCAAGGGCTGGACGGTCGGCGAGACCGAGCGCTGGCTCGCGCCCAACCTGGGTTACGAGCCCGAGGACGCATGAGCACGCTGCGTGAGCTGATCGACGACGCGCAGCCGCATGTCTTCGACGGCGCGATGGGCACGCAGCTCTATCAGCGCGGCGTGTTCCTGAACGTGTGCTACGACGAGCTGAGCCTCTCGCGACCGGACCTCGTGCGGCAGATCCACCGCGACTACGTGGACGCCGGCGCCGAGATCCTGGAGACGAACACGTTCGGCGCGAACCCCGTGAAGCTGTCCGCCTACGGGCTCGCCGAGCGCACCGAGGAGATCAACCGCGCGGCGGCGAGCCTCGCGCGCGAAGCCGCAGGTACGCGCGCATGCGTGGTGGGCGCGATCGGCCCGCTCGGCATCCGCATCGAGCCGTGGGGTCCGACCTCTCGCGAGGAGGCGACGGCGCACTTCCGGCGCCAGGTGAAGGGCCTGCTCGAGGGCGGCGTGGACGGGTTCGTCCTCGAGACGTTCTCGGACCTGGCGGAGATCGAATGCGCGTACGGCGCCGTGCGCGCGGAGACCGACCTCCCGGTCGTCGCGCAGATGACCGTCGGATCGGACGCTCACACGGCGTACGGCACGGACGCGCGGCACATCGCCAAGGCGCTCACGGAGCTCGGCGCCGACGTGATCGGGCTGAACTGCTCGGTCGGGCCGGCGGTGATGCTCGATGCGATCGAGGAGATGTCCGAGACCACCACGCGGCCGCTGTGCGCGCAGCCCAACGCGGGGCTGCCTCGCACGGTGCGCGACCGGCAGATCTACATGGCGAGCCCGGAGTACGTCGCCGAGTACGCGCGGCGCATGATCCAGCTCGGCGTGAGGTTCGTCGGAGGCTGCTGCGGCACGACGCCCGCGCACGTGCGCGCGCTCGCCGACGTGGTGCATCAGCTGTCCGGCCGGACGGCCCCCCCGCGCACGTTCGTGCGTGCGCCGGTGGCCTCCGAGGACCGCGCCGTCGAGCCCGTGCCGCTCGCGGAGCGGTCCGCGTGGGGGGCCAAGCTCGCGCGCGGCCAGCAGGTGCTCTCGGTCGAGATCGTCCCGCCCCACAGCTGGGACGCCGAAGAGGTGATCGCGGCGGCCGGCGAGATCTCGGCGGCGGGCGTCGACGCGGTCGCCGTCGTCGACACCTCACGCGGCCCGATCCGCATGAGCGCGCTCGCCGCGGCGGCGCTCATCCAGCGCGAGGCGGACATCGAGGTGCTCGCGCACTACACGTGCCGCGGCAAGAACATGTTCAGCATGATCTCCGATCTGCTGGGCGCCGCCGCGGTGGGTATCCGCAACGTTCTGCTCGTGAGTGGCGATCCGCCCGCACTCGGGCCGTATCCCGACGCGAGCGGCGTGTTCGACATCGACGCGATCGGCCTCACGCACGTCGTGCAGGGGCTCAACCGCGGGATCGACCCCGGCGGCAACTCCATCGGCGAGCCCGCGCGCTTCGTCCAGGGGGTGGTGCTCAACCAGGGCGCCGCGGACGAGGACCGCGAGCTCGAGCGTTTCTCGTTCAAGATCGAGGCCGGAGCGGACTTCGCCGTCACGCAGCCCGTGTTCGACGTCGCCGCGCTCGAGCCGTTCCTGGAACGTGCGGCGGCGCGCGGGCTCCCGGTGATCGCCGGCATCTGGCCCTTCCCCGACCTGCGCAGCGCGGAGTTCCTCGCCAACGAGATGCCCGGCGTGTCCGTGCCCGCGAAGGTCGTGGAGCGTATGCGCCGCGCGCAGGCGTCCGGCCCCGCGGCGGCCCGCGAGGAAGGGGCCGCGATCGCTTTCGAGGCGATCGGCGCGGCGCGGCCTCTGGTGGCGGGCTTCCACGTGAGCGCGCCGCGCAGGAAGGTGGACATGGCGCTCAAGGTGCTGAGGGAAGCGGGGGTGGGCGCGGGCGGTAGGGCAGCGCCGTAGCCGGCGGCGGTCGCGACCGGTAGCCACCTATCCAGACGACCAGAGCGGGGCGAGATCCATGAACCAGCGGCCCGGCCCCTGGATCGCTCGGTACTCGAGCGGGCCCGAGTCGATGCCCGTGCCGGTCACCGTGACGGTGGACCGGCTCGGGATCCATTTCCAGCTGCCCGGCAAGCCGCCCTCGTGGTGGCCGTACAGCGTGGTCCGTGCGTCGGCGGATGCGGACAACCCCGCCCACACCCGCGTGGAGCGCGGTGACGACGGCGAAGCGCTCGTCGTGCTGGAGCCTGGGTTCCTCGATACGCTCGAGTCGCGCTCGCCGCGTGCGCAGCCCAGCCCGCACGGCGTGTCGTCGTCGGGCTGGCCGAAGGTGGCGATGCTCGTCGTGGGCTCGCTCGGACTCGTCGCCGCCCTCTACTACGTCGCGCTACCGGCCATCGCGGGCGTCGTCGCGAACCGCGTGTCCGTCGAGTTCGAGCGCGAGCTGGGAGACGGGGTGATCGAGCAGCTGCTCGAGGACGAGCCGGTCTGCGACGATCCGGTCCTCACGCGGTCGATCGGGGCCCTCGTCGCGCGGCTCCAGGCCGCGCTGCCGGACGACCGCTACGACTTCCGCGTCACGATCGTGGACGACACGCTCGTGAACGCCCTCGCGGTTCCCGGCGGTGCCATGGTGGTGTTTCGTGGACTGCTCCGGAACAGCACGAGCCCCGAGGAGGTGGCGGGTGTCCTCGCCCACGAGATGCAGCACGTGCAGCTCCGCCACGGGACGCGCGCCATCATGCGTCAGCTGCCGTTGCTGATGGGCGGCGGTGGCGATGCGGGCGCCGTGCTGGGGGTGCTCGGTGCGCTGAGCTACGCGCGGGCGGACGAAGAGGAAGCCGATCGCGAAGGGATGCGGCTCGTCATGGCGGCCCAGATCGATCCGCGCGGCATGATCTCCTTCTTCGATACGCTGGAGCGGATCGCCGAACCGGGCTCGCCGGCGCTCACCTACCTGTCGACGCATCCGGCGACGTCCGAGCGGCGAGCCGCGCTGGTGGCGATGGCGGATGCGCGGCCCGCGACCATCGTGCCGATCACGGGTGTCGGCGACGTTCCGTGGACCGAGCTCGTGGAGCGCTGCCGCGCCCGCTGAGGGGTACGACCTCCTACACGAGCTCCAGGATCGTCGCGAGCCGCCGCCCTGCCCCGCGGTTGCCGAGGTTGCTCACATAGATCTTGTCGGCGCCCAGGGTGCGAAGCTCGCGGATCGAGCGCGCGCAGATCTCGTCGGCCGACGCGCCATCCGCGAACTCGCGCGCGATCGCGTCGACGGGAACGGGAAAGAACTTCGACAGCGTGTCGAGCGTGGTGCGGTTCGCGCTCCGGTAGAGGAACACGCCGAAGACGACGGGCACGCGCACACCGCGCTTCGCCATGGTCTCGAGCAGGCGCTCCACCTGGGCGAGCGAGTGGTGGGACACGATCTGGCTGAGCGCGAACTCGGCATGGGCATCGGGGCCGCTGACGAAGCCCACCTGCGCCTCCGCGTCGCGATGTGGGTTGACCCAACCGCCGAGCGCGAGCGACGGGACCCTCGCGCGCAGGATCTTTCGCAGGTCGCTGCCGTGGGGCACGCAGCGCGGTGCGCCGACGGAGGTGTCTCCGCCGAGCACGGTGAGCGCGTCGAAGCCGTCGGACGCCGCGCGCGCCGCGAACGTCTCGCAGTACTGGAGCGTGTGCTTCGTCGTCAGGATGGGCAGGATCCTCCGCAGATCCACGTCGTCCCCCACGTTCGCGCCGACGTGCGCGAGGCTCTCCTCCTCCGCCGCGCCGACGGCGTTGTCGGTCAGGAAGACGAACAGCTCCTGCTTCGTCAGCCTGCGGAGCGAGTGGTGGAGGTCGATCCACGCGGCCATGCTCCCGGACGCGTCCACGTCCGTGCGCGGCGGTCGCAGCTCGACCGTGACGAGCGGTCCCGGCCGCGCGAGCGCCTCCAGGATCAGCGCCTGGCTCGGGGAGGCCGCTCGGGCCGCAGCGGCGCCGGCGGCACCCGACGGACCGCCGGCGGCGGCGCTCAACGCGCGCTCCCGACGAGCGCCGCGACGTCGTCCGCCGCCGTGGGCAACGAAGCGGTCAGCACCTCGTGGCCGTCCTCCGTCACGACGACGTCGTCCTCGAGCCGCACGCCGATGCCGGCGAAGCGCGCCGGCGTCTTCTCGTGGCTCGGCCGGAAGTAGAGGCCCGGCTCGACGGTGAGCACCATGCCCGGCTCGAGGCTCCGCGACACACCCCGGCGCGCGAAGTCGCCCGGATCGTGCACGTCGAGCCCGAGCCAGTGCGACGTCTGGTGTGGGTAGAACGGCTTGTGGGCGTCGGCGGCGATCAGCTCGGCGGGGTCACCGCTCAGCACGCCGAGCGCCACCAGCCCTTCGACCAGGACCCGCGTGGCCGTGTCGTGCACGGAGGCGACGGGACAGCCGGGCTTCACCGCGGTGACCGCCGCGGCGCGCGCGGCCTCCACGATCTCGTAGATCTCGCGTTGCGCGCCTTCGAGCCTGCCGCTCGCAGGATACGTGCGCGTCACGTCCCCGTTGTAGAAGCCGTACTCGGCGCCCGCGTCCACCAGCACGAGCGCGTCGGCTGCGATCACGCTGGCGTTGTCCACGTAGTGCAGCACGCACGCGTTCGCACCCGAGCCGACGATCGACTCGTAGCCGGGACCGCCGCCGCCGGATGCGCGGAACGTCGCGTGCAGAACCGCCTCGACGGTCCACTCGCCTTCACCGGGCGCGATCCGCGCGGCCGCGGCCCGGTGCCCCTCGACGGTCACCTCTGCCGCGCGACGCAGGAGCGCGAGCTCGTGCTCGTCCTTGAGGAGGCGGAGGTCGTCGAGGATCTCGCCGGGATCGACCACGGCGCGTGGGCCCGTGCCGGTTCGCGCGCCGCGTCCACGTGCCCACGCGAGCGCGTCGCGTACGTGCCGCTCGATGACCTCGTCGCTTCCCAAACGGAAGAAGATCCGGTCGGCGGCGCGCAGCAGCTCGGGGAGCCGAGTCGGGAGCTCGCCGAGCGCGTGACAGGCGTCGGGCTGGCATCGCTCGCTCGCGCCCTCGGGCCCGAGTCGCGGGCCGCTCCAGAGCTCGGCGTCGGCGTCGCGCTCACGAACGAAGAGGTGCAGCCCGGGCTCGTCGCCCCCGGTCAGGACCGCCACCGTTCCGGGCTCCGTGGCGCCCGTCAGATAGAGGAGATCCCGGTCGGGATGGTAGGGCCGCTCCCCGTCCCTGGACTTCATCTGCACCGGGGCGGCCGGCAGCACCAGGACGCCGCCGCCGAGGGCCGCCCGCGCGGCTCCCCGACGCTTCCGTAGGATACCCGTGGGCGTCTCCACCATCGGGCCAAGCTAGCGGCGGGGGGAACGGCTCGGCAGCCCGGGCGCACCCCGCCGGCCGGGGGACGAAACTGAAGCGGAAATCCCGACGTCACTGTATGATGTTGCCGCCCGAACCCCGAACGTCGGACACGCATCCCCGGACCCGTATGACTCGACCCGTCGTCAGCTCCGCCAGCCTCCGCCGCCTCACGCTGATCGGGTGCGCGATCGCTGCGCTCTCGGCTTCTCGCACCGCGCCCGTCCTCGCTCAAGCCGAGGCGGACACCGTCCCGACCTTCAACCTCGACTCGCTGGTCGTCACCGTTCTGGGCACGCCGGTGCGGTTCGGCGCGTCCCCCTTCCCGGTCTCGGTCGTGGGCGAGAGCGAGCTGCGCATCGGCAAGACCGGCATGTTCCTGGAGGAGGCGCTCCAGAGCCTGCCCGGCGTGCAGGTGCAGAATCGCTTCAACTACGCGGTGGGCGAGCGCATCTCGATCCGCGGCTTCGGATCACGGGCGCAGTTCGGCGTGCGCGGCATCCACGTCGTGGTGGACGGGATCCCCGCGACGCTGCCGGACGGTCAGTCCACGCTGGACCACGTGGACATCGCTTCGCTCGGACGTGTGGAAGCGCTGCGCGGCCCCGCCTCGGCCATGTACGGCAACGCGTCGGGCGGCGTGCTCCGCTTCGAGTCCGAGATCCCGGCGCAGACCGCCATCCGCGAGGAAGCGACGGTGATGGGCGGCAGCGACGGCATGCTCCGCCTGCAGAGCACCACGACGGGAACGGTCGGGCAAGCCGCCTACCTCGTGAGCCTGAACCGGATGGAATACGACGGCTACCGGCACTTCGGGACCGGCGCCACGACGGGTGACGCGTACGGCGGCGCACGTCGCCTGCACATCAACGGGCGTCTGGAGCAGCCGCTCGCCGGCGGCGAGCTGGCGATCACCGTCAACCAGATGGATCTCGACTCGGAGAACCCGGGGTCGCTCACGCGCGCGCAGTTCGACGCCGACGCCGAGCAGATCGCGCCGACGTACGACATCTTCCGCACCGGCAAGGAAGTCCAGCAGGGCCAGATCGGCGTCACCTGGGACGGCATGGTGCGCGACTACCGCACCGAGGCCGTCGTCTACGGGCTCACCCGCGACTTCAACAACCCGCTTCCGAGCGACGTGGTCGACCTCGACCGTCGCGCGGCGGGCGCGCGGCTGACGCTCGGCCGCTCGGCCGGCAGCGACGACCTGTCCCTCGATCTGCTCGTGGGCGGCGAGTACGACTTCATGGACGACGACCGCCGCGAGTACACGAACGTCGGCGGACAGCCCGACGCCCTCACGCTCAACCAGACGGAGCGCGTGAAGGGCTCCGGCGGGTTCGTCCAGGCCGCGGTCACGGTCCAGGACCGCGTGAGCGTGGTCGGCGCGCTCCGCTACGATCACGTCCACTTCGGCGTGGAAGACCTCTTCCCGGTCACCCCGGGCGTGGACGAAGACGCCTCGGGCAGCCGAGACATGAACAAGCTCAGCCCGACGATCGGCGTGAACGTCGAGATCAATCCGATGATCGGCGTGTTCGCGAACTTCGCCACGTCGTTCGAGACGCCCACGACCGTGGAGCTCGGCAACCGCTCGAACGGATCGGGCGGCTTCAACCCCGATCTCGATCCGATGACGGGCAAGACGGTCGAGGGCGGCCTGCGCGGAACCGTCTCCAACCGTGTCTCGTTCGAGGTGAGCGTCTTCCAGACGAAGCTCGAGAACGAGCTGATCGCTTACGAGAATGCCGACGCGCTCACCTATTACCAGAACGCCGGCAAGACGAAGCGGACCGGCGCCGAAGGAATCGTGCGGGCGCGGCTGCTCGAGTTCGCCACGGCGCAGGTCTCGTATTCGCGCACGGAAGCCGAGTTCGAGGAGTACGTCGACCTCAACGGGAACGACTTCTCCGGCATGAAAGTCCCCGGCCTCGCGCCGCAGCAGCTGCAGGGGAGCCTGCACTTCTCGCAGGGACCCTGGTACCTGGAGCTCGGCGCCGAGTACACGGACGAGGTGCCGGTCAACGACCGGAACTGCCTCGTGGCGCTCGCCGCCGGCACCTGCCCCGCGGACGCTTCGGGCAACAACCAGAACGGGTTCACGCCGTCCTATACGCTGTTCAGCGCGCGCATCGGCGGCAGCGCCGTCCGGCTCGGCGGCGTGGAGATCTCGCCGTTCGCCGGCCTGCAGAACCTGACCGACGAGAAGTACATCTCCTCCGTGACGGTGAACGCGTTCGGCGGTCGCTTCTACGAGCCGGGCCCGGGTCGCACGTTCTTCCTCGGCGGCACGATCGCCCTTTCCCGGTAGGCGCGCACTGACGGGACCGTATCACCGGACGGCGGGCGCCGCGGCCACTGCGCTGCTGGTGCTCGCCGTCCGAGCGTTTTCCGCCTCGGCTCAGGGCTCCGACGCCGGCGACGGCTGGCGCGTCGGGCTGACGCTCGGGGGCATCTCCACGGTCGGCGTCGTCGTCGAGCGGTTCTCGGACACGCACGCGGTCGAGGTCGGCCTCGGCACGTGGGCCTTCCACGAGATCTCCGTCTCGGCGGTCTACAAGGAGTACTTCTTCGGCAGCCGCGTTCGTCCGTTCGTCGGCGGCGGGCTGTGGGCGGTGATCGCGTCCCCCGCCGGCGAGCGGACCGGGGTCGCGCTCGTGGCGCGCGTGCCGATCGGCGCCGAGTGGACGTTCGTGGACGATCACTCGATCGGCGCCGCGCTCGACGTGAACCGCGTGATCGCCGTGCGCCGCACCGACCCGGACGACGATCTGCCGCCGAACGGCCGGATCGTCCCCCTGCCGGAGGCTTACTACCGCTTCGGGTTCTGAGCGCACGCTCCCGGCCGAGCGTCGAACCGAGACCCCGGGCCCCTACGGGGTCCGCGCGCGCGTCAGACCTCCTCGGGCTCGTCCCATGTCTCGGACCAGAAGCGCTCTTCCTGCTCCTCGATCTCGCGCATATCCAGCGGCTCGTCGTCGTCGATCGCGAGGGCACCCGTCTCGACGATCGCCTTGACCGCATCGTCGTCCACGCGAGGCGTCCTGCGGGCGAACGACGCCCTCCGCCGCACGTACACGAGGATGCACGCGGCGATGACGAGGACCGTCAGGATCCCCCAGAACGTGAACCAGATGAGCGGGCCCATTCCGTTCAGTACTCCGCCTCGGCTTCGTGTCGCTGCGGGGTCATACCCGCGTACTTCAGTCCGCTTCCCGTGTTGAAGAGCACGACTTCGTCGTCGGGCGAGATCAGGCCGCGGTCCACGAGGAGGGGCACGGCGGCCGCGGTGGCTCCGCCCTCGGGCGCGGCGAAGACGCCCGTGTCGGCGCCCAGCTTGCCCACCCACTCCGCCATGGCGCCGTCGCTCACGGCGACCGCGCCGCCGCTCGAGTCCCTGAGCGCGCGCAGGATGAGGAAATCCCCGACGGCCGACGGCACCCGGAGCCCCGAGGCGTACGTCTCGGCACCCTCCCAGGTCCCGGCGTCCTCCTTGCCGCTCTCCCACGCGCGCACGATGGGCGCACAGCCTCGCGCCTGCACGGTGAACATCTTCGGGCGCTCGGGGCCGATCCAACCGAGCGCCTCCATCTCGTCGAACGCCTTCCACATGCCGATGAGACCGGTTCCTCCGCCCGTCGGGTAGACGATGGCATCGGGGAGGCGACCGTCGAGCTGCTCGACGAGCTCGTAGCCCATCGTCTTCTTGCCCTCGATGCGGTACGGCTCCTTGAGCGTCGACAGATCGAACCAGCCGTGCTCCTCGACGCCCTTGCGGACGAGGCGCGCGCAGTCGGTGATCAGCCCGTCGATCGTCCGCAGGTCGGCACCGAGCGCCCGGATCTCGTCGAGGATCGGAACGGGCGTGTCGCTCGGCACCACGACGTGCACGGCGAGGCCCGCCGCCGCACCGTAGGCGGCCGCGGCGCCCGCGGCGTTGCCCGCCGACGGCACGGCGACCGCGCGCGCACCGAGCTCGAGCGCGCGTGACACCGCCATACACAGGCCGCGCGCCTTGAAGCTCCCGGTCGGGTTCTGTCCCTCGTCCTTGATCCAGACGCGCCGGACGCCCAATCGCGCGGCGGTGCGCGGCGCGTCCAGCAGCGGCGTCCATCCCTCTCCGAGCGAGATGCGCGAGCCTGGGTCACGCACGGGAAGGACCTCCGCGTATCGCCAGAGGTCGGCGCGCCGCGCCGCCACGGCGGCGCGCGTGAACGTGCCGCGGAGGCGCTCGAGGTCGTAGCGGACGAGGAGCGGCTTGCCTGCGGGAGAGAGTCCGACGAGCTGCTCGCTCTCGAGACGCGCGCCGGTGAGCGAGCACTCGAGGTGGGTCGCGCCGCCCACGGCGTCCGGCGGGCTCATGGCCGCTCGCGCGCCGGCAGCAGACGCGCACCCGCCGCGAGCACTATCGCGCCGAGGGGGATCAGCCAGAGAGGCGGCGGCGCCTCCGGATCGGAGAGCGACTCGCGCAGCGCCGGCACGGACGTGATCGCCACGATCGACCCGTTGTTCAGGAAGTGCATGAGGGCTCCTACCCAGAAGGATCCCGTGCGCCACACGGTCCATGCGATCAGCCCGCCCAGGGCCGCCGTCGGAAGGAAGCGGATGACCGTCTCGAACGACAGATGGAACGCCCCGAACACCGCGCCGTTCAGCACGATCATCCGCCAGGGCTCGAGCGTGCGCGTGCCGCCGAGCAGCACGCCGCGGAAGACGATCTCCTCGCAGATCGCCGGCGTCAGCGCGAGGAGCAGCATCAGCCAGAGGAACCGACCGAGGTCCTGTGCCGTCACGAGCTCCTCGAGGCCCTCGAGCATCTCCCAGGGGATCGGCAGCACGAACGTCTGCAGCCAACCGATGAGCCACACCACGGGGAGCCCACCGGCGACGAGCAGCACACCCGCGAGGAGGTCACGGCCCCGCGGCGTTCGCAACGACAACGTGCGCCGGAGGTCGTATCCGCCGAAGCGCACGAAGAGCACGGCCGGGAGGAAGAGCAGCAGCCACTCCGCCGCGAGCAGACCGCGCTCGCCGAGCCCGAGCTGGAGGCGGACGCCGCCGTAGAAGAACAGCACGGCGAGGAACGCGACGAAGGCGAGCGCCACCGCCGGCTCGGGCACCCGGCCGTTCGCGGATCGGGGGCGCAGCCGCTCCAGCCACGACACGCGCGTCGTCTCACCGTCGCCGTCGGCTCCGAACAGCACGCGCTCGTCCCCGAACGCGCGCGCCGCGAACGCGAGGCTCGCGACCGCGTAGAGCGTGGTGGACAGCAGCACGAGCGCCCCCAGCAGCCAATCCGGCTCACCGGCCATGACGTCGCGGAAGAAGAACGACACGCCCGCGATCGGGGTCACGGCGAGGACCGGTCCGAAGGCGATGCCGGGAAAGATCGGCAGCATCGCCGGAAGGAGGACCACCATGTACACCGGTGTGAGCGTGTTCTGCGCCTCCTTGAAGGAGCCCGCCCGGACGGCGAGCCCGAGGAACAGCGCGGCGAAGAGCACGGCGAGCGGCACCAGCGTGAGGAAGATCGCCGCGACGGAGCGGGCCGGGAGCGAGACCTCGATGTCGAGCAGGGCCGTCATCTGCAGCATGCCGGTCTGGAACGTGAGCAGCATGCTCGCCAGGTTGAGCGCGGCGGCGATCACGCCGATGAGCGCCACGGTGACGAACTTTCCGGTCACGACGGCGCTCGCGGGAACGGGCGCGGTCAGGAGCGTCTCCAGCGTGCCCCGCTCCTTCTCGCCGGCGGCCAGGTCGATCGCGGGATAGAACGCGCCGAGCAGGGTGATCACGACGAGCAGGAGAGGCAGGATGCGCCCGAGCGTGTAGCCGCCCATCTCCTGGGGAAGCGCGACGGAGGAGTCGCTCACGGCGAGCGGCGCCGCGAACGTGCGCGGAAGACCGCGTCCCGCGAGCCGGTCGGCGAGCAGGCTGTCGCGCCAGTCGTCGAGCGCGCCCGAGAGGTCCACGCGCGCACGCTGCGATCGATCCGAAGCACCGTCGAAGAGGAGCGTGATCGCCCTCGTGCCGTCCGCGCCCGCCTCGGCGCCGATCACGGCGACGGCGGCGACCGTGTTGTCCCGGAGCGCCTCGGTCGGGCTCCTCTGCACCTCCACGATCGTGAGGTCGTCGTTCGCGGCGAGGATCTGCATCAGCTCCCGGGGGGCATCGCCGACCACGGCGACGGGCGAGCGGTCGGCGGCCAGCGTGCGCTGCCCGAACAGGAGGAGCTGCTCGCTGACGATGAGCAGGGCTGGATAGAGCAGCACCGGGACGACGATCATCATGAGCAGCGTGCGTCGATCGCGGAGCGTCTCGCGGAGCTCCTTGCGGAAGACGACCCACCAGGCGGCGTCTCCTGGCGGCTTCATGCGCGCTCCGCTGAGGTCGGCGATGCGGCCGGCGGGACCGACGACGCCGACCCGGCCACGAGCGCCAGGAACGCACGGGCCAGGTTGGGCTCTCCCGTCCGCGCGAGGATGCCGGCCGGCGTCGCCTCCGCGGCGAGCTCGCCCTGGCTCAGGATCCCGACCCGGTCCGCCAGCAGCTCGACCTCTTCCATCTGATGCGTCGAGAAGAGGATCGCTTTCCCTCGACCGCGCTCCCGTTGGATGAACTCGTGGATCGTCCGACCGCTCAGCACGTCGAGGCCGAGGGTCGGCTCGTCGAGGATCAGCACCGGCGGATCGTGGACCAGCGCACGGGCCAGCGCGACGCGTTGCCGCTGGCCGGTGGAGAGCTTTCCGCACAGCCGATGGGCGAAGTCTCCGAGCCCGAACAGCCGCACCATCGTCTCGACGCGGTCGTCCAGCACGGATCCGGTCAGACCGTGCAGCCGAGCGAAGAAGGTCACCAGCTCCCGGGCGGAGAGCCGCGCGTAGAGCCCCATCGAGGAGCTCAGGTAGGCGAGGCGGCGCCGCGCCTCGCCGGGTCGGGTGGCCACGTCGATCCCGTCGATCTCGGCCGAACCGGCCGTCGGGCGGAGGAGCCCGGCCAGGCAACGGAGCGCCGTGGTCTTGCCGGCCCCGTTCGGTCCGAGGAGGGCATAGACCTCACCGCCCGCGACCGCGAGGCTCAGCCCCCGCACCGCCGAGACGCGGCCGAAGCTTTTGGCCAGCCTGGAGATGCGGATCATCGGCGCGCCAACGTCGTTCGGGGAGGGATCCAAAGCTGGGCCGGGGCGGGGTTCGCGGAGGGGAGGAGGAAGGGCGCAGGAGGGGGAGGCGGCACCCCAGGCGTACGGGAGCGTAGTACGGGGCGCACCGCGGTGGCTAGGTGCAACCATCCGTGCTCGTCAGGGATCGAAAAGGCGAATGGGAGACGCTTTCGCCGGACACTTCGGTGGGCATCAGGGAGCCCAGACGGAACGCCAGCTCATACGGCTGGCGGCCGAGGGCGACGCCCGCGCCATCCGAGCGCTCTACGATCGCTACGCGCCTCGGGTCTACGCGGTCGTGCGCCGTATCGCTGCGGACGACGACCTGGCGCAGGACTATGCGCAGGAGGCGTGGATCCGCGCGATCCGGGCCCTGCCGACGTTCCGCGGGGACGCGCGCTTCTCGACATGGCTGCACAGGATCGCCGTGAACGCGGCGCTCCAGTCGCTCCGCAAGTCGGACACGCGGACGAAGCGGGAGGCGCCGGTCACGGAGGAGCTGCCGGTCGCACCGGAGCATGCGGACTCGCTGCTGCAGAAGCGTCTCCAGCGGGCGCTGGATCAGCTTCCCGAGGGGATGCGCGAGGTGCTGATCCTGCACGACGTCGAGGGATACACCCACGAGGAAATCGGCGACGTGCTCGGCGTGACGTCGGGCACATCCAAGTCGCAGCTGTTCAAGGCGCGAGCCAAGATGAGGGCGCTGCTCTCCGGTCTTTCGGGAGACGCGCGGGAAGACGGAGCAGAAGCATGGAGCATCTGAAGATCGATACGTTGGCGCGCCTCGTGGACGAGCGCGCGAGCCCCGAGGAGACGAAGCATCTCGCCGCGTGCGAAGCATGCGCCTCCGAGCTGGCTGCATTGATGGAGCAGACCGAGTCGCTCGGGACGCTCCCCGAGATCCTGCCGCCGCGCGGCGACTGGGAGGTGCTCGCCGCCCGCCTGCGCTCCGATGGTCTCATGCGCGACCCGGGCCTGCTCCAGCGGCTCGGCCTCACGCGCACGCCGTCCTGGATGCCCGCCGCGGCGGCGGTGGTGCTCTTCCTCGGTGGCACGGCCTTCGGGACCGGGCTCACCCGGGTCGGCGGCGGGGATCTGCAGACCGGCGGAGCCGCTCTGGCCGCGACGGTCGAGGACGCGGCGAGCGCCGTGCGCGTCGCGGAGCAGGAGTACGTGACCGCGGTCTCGCGGTACCGTGAGCTCATGGAGCAGCAGGGCGGTGACGTGACCGTGGTCGATCCCGTCAGCCGTTATGCTGCACTCGAGCACCTCGTCTCGGTCAGCCAGGCGGCGGTCCGTCAGGCACCCGGCGATCCGTTCCTCAACGGCTTCCTGGCCTCGGCGCTCGCCGAGCGGGACGCCGCGGCGCGGCAGGTGTCCACGGTCAGCAGGGACAACTGGTTCTAGGATGCGCTCGCTCCGTCGGGTCTCGTTCGTCGCCCTCGCGCTCGCCCTTTCGGGCGCGGCGCCAGGCACTGCCGCCCAACCACAACGTGCGCCCGGCTGGATCGGGATCGGGTTCGAGCTGTGGACCGGCGACCGTGGCGAGACGAGCGTGATCGTCACCGAGGTGCGCGAGGACAGCCCGGCCGCCGAGGCCGGCATCGAGGTGGGCGACCGCCTGCTCACGATCAACGACGCCCGCACGGCGGCCGAGTTCGAGAACCTCGCGGACCGCCTGGCGCTCCGCGTCGGGGACCGCGTGGACATCGAGCTCGTCCACGACGGGCGCAGGCGCGAGGTCAGCCTGCGCGCCGCCGAGCGGCCCGCGGACTTCACGGCGATCACCGTGAAGCCCCCGCCGCCGGCCGACTCGATGGTCGAGAGCATGTTCCGGGCGATGGACTCGCTCCGCGTGCAGATCCTCGCGTCCACCGGCGCCCGCGCGGTCGGCCGCGGGGTTCCCGCGCCGCGACTCGCGTCGGCTCCGACCGTCGGCGTAATCGCCGGCGCGCAGGCCGATCCTCGGCCCGTGAGCGCCCCGTTCGAGTTCTTCGTCTTCCGCGGCGAGCAGCACGACTCCCTGCGCCGAGAGATGGACGCGCTCAACCAACGGATCGACCGGCTGCGCACGGAGCGTCTCCGGCTGGCGGCTCGACTCAGCGCCCCGGGCACGAGCCGCGCGGAGACCCGCGCGCTCGAGTCGGAGATCGCCGAGCTCGAGGCGTCGATCGAGCAGGTGACGCGCGAGTCGGCCGACCTCAGGGCGGCCATGGCGGAGGCCGCGCGGGTGAGCGCTGGGTTCGAGTATCGACTGGACGACCTGCCGGACGCTCCCGCGCCACCAGGCACGTCCGACCCCGAGCCGTTCCGGCCGCTCACGCCGTACCTGCTCGGTAGCAACCGCGTGGCGGGTGCCGAGCTCGTCGATCTCAGGCCCGGCCTCGCCGAGTACTTCCGTGTGGACGCCGGAGTGCTCGTCGTCGACGTTGCGCCGGGGACGCCCATGGCGACCGCCGGCATCCAACCGGGCGACGTGATCGTCAACCTCGACCGCGTGCCCGTGCGCTCGGTGGACGCGGTCCGCATCGGAATCTCGCGTGCGGGTGACACGCTGCCCCTCACCCTCGTTCGGCAAGGCACGACCCGAGAGGTGCTGCTCAGGCGGAGGTGAGGAGCCAGAGGAAGGAGGATCCATGATTTCGGACGACGTGACGGCATGGTCGGCGATTGCGTTCGGTGCAACCGTCTCGGTGGCCGCGACGGCGCTGCTGCTCGCGGATGACGGGCGTCCCGACGCCGACCGGTCTCCTGCGGTGTCGGTCCAGGTCGTTCGCGTCTCGCCGAGGGTGGACGTCGTCGACTACGCGATCATCAGGAGCCCCGTGGACGTCGAGATCATGGTCGGGCCCGAGGGGCCCGGTACCGGCTGGGTGCGTCCCGAGCACGAGATCCGCGTAGCGCCGCTCCGCTGAGGCGAGGTCCACCCGCCCGCGGCATCGTCGCCCTCAGCCCCGGAACGGCTGCGCGTCTATCCGGCGTGTCCGGCCAGGTCGGCCCGGTATGCCCCGAGCACCTCTTCGGCCGGACCCTGCAGGGCGGACCGACCCCGCCGCAGGAGGAGGCCGTGCGTCACGCTCGCAGGGACCTCGTCGAGATCGTGCGTGACGTAGATCAACGTCGTATCGCCCGCATGGAGCCGGTGCTCGAGGAGCTCCAGGAAACGGGCTCGCCGGCTCGCGTCCAGCCCCTGACACGGCTCGTCGAGCACGAGCAGCTCCGCCCCCTTCGCCAGCGCACGCGCGAGGAGGGTCGCCTGCAGCTCTCCCTCGGAGAGATCGCGCAGGCGACGGTCACGGCATCGCTCGAGGTCGAGGGCGCACATGCACGCCTCGACCGCGCGACGCTCCTGCCCCGTGAGGTCCCTGCGCGCGCCGACGGGGTCGAGCATTCCCGACCCGATCACGTCGAGGACGCGGTGGTCGAGCTCCTGGTACAGGTGCATCTCCGGTGAGACGGAGCCTATCCTGCGGCGAATGTCCCAGATCGTGTCGCCGCTCCCGCGCCGCCGCCCGAAGAGCGATACGTCGTTCGCGTAGGCCTGCGGATTGTCCGCGAGGATCAAGCTGAGCAACGCGGACTTGCCCGCGCCGTTGGGACCGACCACGACCCAGCGCTCTCCCCGACGGACCGTCCAGCTCACGCCGCGAAGGACGTCGCTCGTGCCGTAGGTCAGCTCGGCATCGTGGAGCTCGACGACGGCGGGGGCATCAGCCCCTGAGCCGCTCCGGCGAGCCACCGTGGACCGGGATGCCGACCCGCGCGTGCGCGGCTCCGGCCGCATGAGGGCCGCGAACCGATCGTCGCCCAGAACGGCCTCCTTCAGCCCCGACATCACCACCCGTCCGTCGTCGAGGAGCAGCACGTGCGTGACGGTCCCGGGGATCTCGTCCGCGCGCGACGTCACCATCAACAGCGTGGTCTCCTCGCGATGCAGCGCCTCCACCGCCTCGCGCACGGAGTCGCGCGCCGACGCGTCGAGGCCGTTCAGCGGGTTGTCCAACGCCAGGATCGCCGGGTGCCTCCCGGCCGCTCTCGCGAGCACGAGCTTGCGGCGCTCTCCATTCGAGAGCTCCGTGACGCGCCGATCGAGGAGCGGCCCGAGAGCGAGGGCGTCGACGATCCGGCGACACTCGGGGGCATCCAGCACCGGCCCGAGGACGTCGCTCCCCCGCCTCACGGCCTCGTCCTGGCCACCGTGCCAGCGAGACTGCGCGTAGCCTGCCGACCGTTCGAGCAGATCCGCTTGCGCCGCGAAGGACACGGACAGCATCTGCCCCTCGGGGTCCCCCGCGACCGCCCGCCCGCGCGCGTGCGGCCCGTAGCGGAGCGTGCCCCCCGTGACCGGGATGCGCCCGCGCAGCACGCTCAACAGGCTCGACTTGCCGGATGCGTTGGGCCCGACGATCGCCCAGAGCTCACCCGCCCGCAGGCGCCAGCTCACGTCCTCGAGCACCGGGCGACCCCAGCCCGCGGTCACGCCGTCCAGCGAAACGATCAGCGCGGACGAGGCGCTCATGGGATCGTCGTGGTCGGTCGGTCCGGACACACCCTGGCCTCTCGCTCGAGCGCGAAACGTGGATCGATCTGCAACCATAAGGTTGCGCATCGGGGAGCGCTCGCTATAATGCAACCTTGCGGTTGCACGATGTGCTCACGGAGCTCCCTTCGAGGTCGCGAATGGTAACAGCGCGCAGCGTTCCGGATCGGATCGAAAAGCAGGTGGTGATACGGGCTCCCCTCTCACGCGTGTGGCGCGCGATCGCCGACGTGCGGGAGTTCGGGAGCTGGTTCGGTGTTCGGCTCGAGGGGGCGTTCGCACCCGGCGAGACGGTGAGGGGCATCTTCGACGAGGGGATCGACGAGGCGGCGATCCGTGCGTACCAGGACCAGCTCGGCCTTCCGCCCTCGAAGGTGAAGCAGCCCGAGAAGAACGCGGTCTTCTGCACGGTCGAGCGCATGGAGCCAGAGACGTACTTCAGCTTCCGCTGGATTCCTTACGGTATCGACGCGGAAGCCGATCCGACGCGCGAGCCCACCACGCGGGTGGAGATCCGTCTGGAGCCGATCGGGGAGGGCACCGAGGCGCTCACCAGGGTCTCGATCGCCGAGTCGGGCTTCGACCGCGTGCCGGCTCACCGCCGCGAGCGCGCCTTCAGGATGAACGAAGGTGGTTGGGCCGCCCAGGCCGAGAACCTGAGGACGTATGCCGAGCGGGACTGAGCGGGTCTCGGACGTCTTCTTCGCGCTGGGAGACGACACGCGCCTGTCGGTGTTGCGGAAGCTGGGAGAGGGCGTCGCCCTTTCCGGCACGGCGCTCTCCGAGGGCGCCCGCGTCACCAGGCAGGCCGTCGCCAAGCATCTGCGGGTCCTCGAGGACGCCGGTCTCGTCACCCACCGAAAGGCCGGCCGCGAGGTGCTGTACACGCTCGAAACGAAGCGACTCGACGAGGCGAGGGCTTTCCTCGACGGGATCTCGGCGAGCTGGGACCGGGCGCTCGACCGTCTCCGTCGCCTGGTCGAGGAGCCCGAAGGTGGGCCTTGGGCCCGCGGAGCGGGAAGCGGAGGCTAGGGTCTCGGAGGCGGCCCATCGTATCGATGGGTCGACGGGGGTCGAAGGGGGCCGAACCAGGGCCGCGTTACCTTTTCCCCGATTCCGACGTCCTGGTGGCATGCGGCTCGATGCCTCCCCGATCAAGGTCCTGATCCTCGAGGACAACGACGTGGTCGCGACGATCGCGTCCCACTTCCTGAGACGTGCCGGCTACCACGTTCGGCTCGCGACGTCCACCGATCAGGCGAGCCGGATGCTCGAGCGTCTTTCGCCGAGCGTCGACGTCCTGCTCTGCGACCTCGAGTTCGACGACCTGCACGGCAAGGAGGCCGCGCTGGCACTCGTGGGCAGGAAGCCGGGCCTGCGGGTGGCGTTCATCTGCGGAACGAACTGTGCCGCCGTGCACGAACGTCTCGACGCGGTGGATGAGTCGCCGCGCGTCGGACAGCCCTTCACGCCGAGCCAGGTCCTGCGCAGCGTCACGCACGCGTTGGCGGGCATTCCTCCGGCGTGAGCGCATCCGGCGGCTCGCGCCGACCCACGGTCAGCCGTTCGCTCGACCTCAGCGCCCGCGCTGCTGGCTCACTCGTACCTCAGCGCGACGATCGGGTCGAGAATCGCTGCCCGTCTCGCGGGCCACATCCCGAAGAAGATCCCCACGCCGGCGGAGAACGCGAGCGCGGTGATCACGGCCTCGGGCGAGACGGCGGTGTCCCACTGGGCGACGCGTGTGATCACCTCCGCGGCACCGTACCCCGCCCCTACGCCGAGTAGCCCGCCGAGCACGCACAGGAAGAGCGCCTCGACGAGGAACTGCGTCATGATCGCCCTTCGGCTCGCGCCGAGCGCCTTGCGCACGCCGATCTCGCGCGTACGCTCCGTGACCGACACCAGCATGATGTTCATGATGCCGATCCCGCCGACGAGGAGGCTGATCCCCGCGATGCCGGCGAGCAGCATGGTGAACGTCTGCCGGGTCTCGTTGAACGTCTCGAGGAGATCCGCCGCGTTCGAGATGCTGAAGTCCGCGTCGGCGCCGGCCGCGATGCGGTGCTCCCGCCGCATGATGCGGTCGATCTCCGCGTAGGCCTGGTCGATCTGCTCGGGCGTCTCGGCGGCCGCGTAGATGGTGTTCAGGCGATTGCGGCTGCCGAAGACGCGGTACTGGGCGGTCGACTGCGGTATGAAGATGCTCTGGTCGGGCCGCAGGAACCCCGCGTCGCCCTTCTCCGCGAGCACGCCGACGACCTCGAACGCGATGCCGCGGATCTGGATCGTCTCGCCGATCAGGAACTCGGGCGGTGTCTCGCCCAAGTCGGTGCCGACCCCGGAGCCGAGCACCGCCACGCGGCGACGACCACCCACCTCGCTCTGCGTGAAGAAGCGTCCGGCGACGAGCTGGTGATCGTAGATGTCGAAGTACTCGGGCCACACGCCCAACACGTCCGCCCGAGCGTTCCAGCGTAGATAGGAGATCTGCATCCCGTTGCGCTGCTCGGGGGAGATCTTGAGGAGCCCCGCGGTCTCGTTGCGCAACGCGATCGCGTCGTCGATGGACATCTCGGCGTCGCCGCGCGAAACGCCCATCGAGAACTGCTGTCCGGGTCGGATGGTCAGCACCGCGGTGCCCATGCGGTTGATCTCCGACTGAACGCGCTGCTGCGCGCCCTCGCCGAGGGCGACCATGGTGATCACCGCCGCGATGCCGATCACGATGCCGAGGGTGGTGAGCACCGAGCGCAGCAGGTTCGCGCGCACGGCGCCCATGGCGACCTTCACGATCTCGAAGATGAGCATGTCGGTTCCTCGTTGATCAGCCGCGTGGGATCAACCGCCGCCACCGCCGCGGAAGTTGCCGCCGCCGCCGCGGAAGCCTCCACCGCCCGGAACCGCCACGTTGCCGCCGAAGGGGTTCTGGCCGCCCATCCGGCCCCGCACCTGCTCGAGGAACGCCTCCTGCTGCGCCTGGAGCTGCGCGGCGGTGACGATGACGAGCTGGTCGCCCTCTTCCACGCCGCTCACGATCTCGGTGTTGTCCCAGTCGCCGAGCCCCATCTGCACGAGCCTCGGCTCGGGCGTCCCGTTCGCGCCCAATACGAAGACCGCAGCCGGCCGGGTCTCGCGCGCCCCGCCGGCTGCAGCGGCACCGCCGCCGGCTCCGGCACCCTGTCCGCGCATAGCCTGCATGAGTGACCGCAGCGAATCCTGCGAGATCGCTCCGCTCTCGACCTGGGCGCGGAGCTCCTGTATGCGTGCCTGTGCCTCGGCGCCGAGCTGGGCGCCGCCGTTCTGGGCCGCGCCGCCACCGTTGCGACCCGCACGCTGACCACCGCCGCCTCCGCCCGCCCGTGGGGCGGCGCTCGCGCCGTCCTCGCTCGCGCCTCCGGCCCGGGCGGCGAACGTCCGACCACCGCCGCCCTGGAACGCCGTGAGGTCGAGCGACTCGATGTCCAGACCGAGCGCCATCGCGGCCGGTCCGACGTTGGCCGTCTGCACGATCGCGTTGTTCGGCACGAGGAGCACGCCGCGCGCTTCGTCGATGAAGACCTCGACCTCGGCGTTCATGCCGGGCTTCAGGAGTCCGGAGGAGTTGTCGAGGGACACGATCACGGGGAACATCGTGACGTTCTGCTCCACCACGGCCTGCGGCTCGATCTTCGCGATCACGCCCTCGAACTTGCGGTCGGAGAACGCCTCCACGCTGACCTCGGCGGGCAGCCCGGCCCGGAGCATGCCGACGTCCGTCTCGTCCACGAGCGTGCGGATCTGCACCTCGGCGAGATCGGCCATGAGGAAGAGCGCGGTACCGCCCGATACGTTCTGGGAGGCCGACTGGATCACGGCCCCCTCCTCGACGTTCTTCTGGATGATCGTGCCGTTCATGGGGGCACGAATCGAGACGTCGTTGAGCTGCAGCTCCGCCAGCTCGAAGTTCGTCTGCGCCCGCACGAGCTCGGCCTGGGCGTTGGTGTTGTCGAGGCGTGCGTTCTCGTGCTCCTGCTGCGTGATCACGTTGGCCGCGAGCAGCTGGTTGGACCGATCGAGCTGCGCTGTCGCGATCTCGGCGCGCGCCCGGGCGACCTCGAGGTTCGCCTGGACCTGGTTGTAGTTGTTGCGGACGTCGCGGGGATCGATCTCGGCGAGCAGGGTGCCCGCCGAGACCTGGTCGCCGACGTCGGCGTGCAGCCTGAGGATCTCGCCCGAGGCCTTGGACTTGACCTCGACCTTGCGAACCGGCTCCACGTTCCCGGTCGCCTCGGCGCGGATCACCAAGTCTCCGCGGCGGACGGTGGCCGTGAGGCGCGACGGGCCCGCTCCCTCGGCGGCGTCACCCTCCCCGCACGCCGACACCAGGGTGGCCGCGACCGCGACCCAGACCAGACGGCTCAGGCTCTGCTTCATACGGCGCTCTCCACCGGCTCGTTCAGGAAGTCCCTTTCGATGACGCCGTCCTTGAGGTGCACCTGACGCTTGGCGAACCCGGCGATGTCATGCTCGTGCGTCACTAAGACGATCGTTTGGCCCTGATCGTTAAGCTCGGTGAGCTGCCGCATGATGTCGTTGCTGGTGACCGAGTCCAGATTGCCGGTGGGCTCGTCGGCCAGCAGCAGCGCCGGGTCGTTCACCAGGGCGCGCGCGATGGCCACGCGCTGGCGCTGTCCGCCGGACATCTCGGGAGGCTTGTGCCCCATCCGCTCGCCGAGACCGACCAGGGCCAGCTTCTCCTCGGCCCTCCGCCGGCGCTCCTTCGTCCCCACACCGGCGTAGATCAGCGGCAGCTCCACGTTGTGGAGGGCCGTCGCCCGCGGCAGCAAGTTGAAGGTCTGGAAGACGAACCCGATCTCGCGGTTGCGCACGCGCGCCAGCGCGTCGTCCGAGAGCTCGCTCACGAGCTGACCGTTCAGCCAGTACTTTCCGGCGGTCGGCGTGTCGAGGCAGCCGATCATGTTCATCAGCGTGGACTTCCCGCTTCCGGACGGCCCCATGCAGGCGACGAACTCGCCCTTGTGAATCACCAGGTCGACGCCGCGGACGGCGTACACGGTCTCGGCGCCCAGGACGTAGTCCTTCCTGAGGCCCTCGGTACGAATGATCTCTTGGCTCACGGCAATGCGTCCCCTGGCCTGCGCTCGCAGGCGTTGGTCGTGGAGGTGCTGGGCAACGTGATCGGGCGGGGAATTACTTCGCGGCGTCCCCGCTCGCGGCGCGCTCGGCTGCGCGACGTCGATCGTTCTCGGCGAGGAGCCGGCGGTACTCGGCCCTCTGCTCGGGCGGGAAGACGGCCGCCAGGGCATCGCGCGTGTCCTGAATCAATGCGTCGTAGCTCGTGCGGTACGCGCGCTGCGCCACATCGAAGTCCGCGTGGAGGCGGTTCATGTCGGCGCGGTGCTCCCGCATGATCGAATCGAGCACGACTCGCTGATCGTCCGTCGGGCTCATCAGCTCGTAGACCGGAACGCGGGGCCGCCCCTCGGTCGGACGCGCCGCGCCTGCCGGCGCCACGCTCGCGACCGCGACGGCCGCACCCCGGTCCGCGGCGTAGCCGACGACCACCCCGGAGCCGAACACCGACGCGAGGACGACCCCGGCGATCAGTCTGGTACGCGTGCGGTGCTCCATGCTCAGAACGCCTCCGAAGCGAAGGTCACGGCCTCGAAGGAGCGCGCCGGGGACGCGAGGACGGGGATCGTCTCACCCTGGATCTCGCTCACGAGCAGCTCTTCGACCGTCATCGGCGGCAAGGATCCGAACCGCCAGAGCACGATGCCCGCCAGCGCGGCAGCGAGCAGCGCGGTGGGAACGAGCGCGCGGGCCCAGGATTGCACCACGTCGCCCACGGTCATCTGCGCGGTCATCCGCCGGCGCGCCAGCTCGCGGCCCGCGCCCTGCAGCACCCACGAGCGAAACCTGAGCCAGTAGTTCGGGTCGTCGCTCGCGGGATCGAAGTGGGAGAGCGCCTCGGCGAGCTCGGAATCCCGCCCGAGGTCATCGGTCTCCACGGAGTCGTTCCATTCTCGATTCATCGTGCCGCTCTCATCATCTCTGGCACGCCGGGCACGCTCTTCAGGGCGGCCTTCAGCGCCTTACGCGCAAAGTGTAGGTGGGACCGAACGGTTCCACAGGGCAGATCCAGACGGTCCGCGATCTCGCGGTGCTTCCACCCCTCGAGGTCGTGCAGCAGAACGATCTGACGCTGCACCTCCGGGAGGTCCATCAGTGCCTTCTTCAACAAGCCTCTCAACTCTCTGGTCTCCGCGATCCTGTCCGGCGTCGGCACCCTCGACCGCGTGGCCGGCGGCACCTCGTCCGTCGCCCGCAGCGACTCCCTGCGCACCAAGTTCTTCGAACGATTGCGGACGATGGTCATCAACCACCCTCCGAACCGCTCCGGGCTCCTGCATTCCTCGAGGCGGGCCAGCGCCACGAGAAACGACTCCTGAGCCGCGTCCTGCGCGTCCTCGTGCCGGCCGGTCACGGAGAGCGCCACCGCGTACGCGGGACGCTGATACCGTTCCACGAGCATGCAGAAAGCCAACTCCTCACCCCCCTTGGCTCTTCGCACGAGCTCGCCGTCGGTCGGCCCTTCGAACGTGTTCAATGACACCGCGACAAGAGACCGTGTTGAGGGCGCGCGCCGCGGATTCGCATCCTCGTCCGCCGCGAGCCCGACGCTTTCGATACAGGTACTACGGTGCCGGACGACCTTCGGGTCCAAGCCCGTCCGAGGCGTTGGACGCCGGTCGCCGGGGCAGCGTTAATATTCGCTCCCGCCACCGGATCGGCGAGTGGAGTCGGCGTCCTCGAAGAAGGGGCGGCGTTGGCCGGCCGGCGGAGGCTCTTTGGCTCTGGCGAGGGCCGATCGCAGCGTCTCTTCGGGGACGTCTTCGAGGCGTCGTGCGGCCAGCACGGCCTCGAGGGTGGGGGCGGCGGCCGCCGACCCGTCCGGCCAGAAGCCCACCAGCATCAGGGGTGCGGCGCGCGCCGTGGAGCGCCCCGACCGCCCCAGGACCCGGACGACCCAGGCCCCTTCAGGGCTCTTCAGCTCGACCCGCTCGACCCCCGCGTTCTCGCCTCCCGCGGGGGGCCCCTGCCCGGCCGGGCCCTGACCGCGGGCCTCAGGGGTTCCCCCACGGGGAGCCACCGGTCCGCCCTCCGCGGTGGAGTCGACGCCGAGGGGTGGGGACGAGGCACCGTTCGGGACGGCCTCGGACGGCGGACGCGCGGGAAGCGGTTTCGGTCGGTCGGACTCGCTCATCGAGCAAGAATGCGCCCATTGCCGCCCATGGGCAAAGCGACGTAATTACCTCGCGCCGCCACCCTCCGATGGGGCGACCGCACCTCAAAGCCCGAATGCCCCGACAAGAACCCAAGGCACCGGCGAAGCGCGAGTACGCTCAACTGCTTCGACTCCACGAGCAGCTTCTCAGCCAGTTCACGAGGGCTCGTGAGATCCTTCTGGCACCCGGCACGATCGGGCTGGTGAAGGAGATCCGACGACGCACGGGGACGGCGCCCGATCTCGTGGACATCAAGACGCAGGTCGAGCACACGATCCGCGCGCTCAAGCTGTCGGAGTCTCAGATCCGCGGCGCGGTGAGTGATGACCTCGATACGACCTTCCACGTCGAGGGCGTGTCGAACCTCCCGGCATACCTGCAGCGCTTTCTCTCGGAGCGTTCCCAGGAGCCCGGCTTCTCGTACAAGGTCGAGCAGGATCCCGTGCGAGGCTGGATCATCTCCTGGAAGGAGTACACGCACCGCGGGACGGTGCGCGGCTACGGGCAGTTCTGCGAGCGGCCCTACGCCTGGCTCGAGGACTGAGCCAGGGGCGGCACCGGCGACGACGGGGACGGCGCGCGCGCGGAACGATGCAGGCGGGCCGGAGGGGCGGAGACGGCGTCGAGGGCGTCCTGACCGTAGAACATCTTGATGTACTTCGCCTGCGCGTCGGTGACCCGCCGCACGACCCACACCAGGTGCACGTAGTTCGGCTCGGCCGGCGCGTGACGGAGCGCGAGGCCGGCCTCGCTCGGCAGACGCCCACCCTTCCTGTTGTTACAGGTCGAGCAGCTCGTCACCACGTTGTCCCACGTGTTGAGGCCGCCGCGTGACAGCGGACGCACGTGATCGCGCGTGAGGAACTGACGTCCCCTCAGCTCGCTCTTGCGTCGTCCGCAGTACTGGCAGGTGTAGTCGTCGCGCGCGAACAGGAACGTGTTGGTGACCTGCCGGCGGAAGCGGTAGGGCACGTGCACGTAGCGCACGAGCCGGATGACGGCGGGACAGGGAACCACGCGGTCCTCGGAGCGGAACACCCGCTCCGCATCGGACTCGAGCAGCTCCGCCTTTCCGTCCAACACGAGGCGCACGGCCCGGCGCGTCGTCACGATCGTCAGCGGCTCGAACGACGCGTTCAACGCCAGACAGCTCACCGCCACACCTCTCCCTACCGAGTGGTTTCCCGACCGATGGTTCGCAGGCCCATGCCCCCCAACCGCATACGGCGAAGGTATCCAAGATCCGCGGCGGACTGCAATGGCATGCCCGGGTAGGGGTGTCACAGGAGCGCCACGGGATCGCGGTCGATCGCCAGCCGGACGTCGCCGGCCGGAAGGGCGAGCTCCTCGGCCAACGCCCGCGCGGCCTCGCCGACGGCCTTCGCGGAGGGGGAGCGCACGAAGAAGTGCCACCGCCAACGGCCGTGCAGCCGCTCGATCGGCGACGGGGCCGGTCCGACCACCTCGGCCGCCTCCGCCCCGCCGTCCTGCGCGGCGGCCAGTCGCCGGCGCGCCCACCCGGCGGCCTCCTCGGCGGCCTGCGCGGCGAGCCGGCGATCCGGGCTCGAGAGCACCGCGTTGAGCAGGCGCACCCAAGGCGGATAGCTCGCCGGGCGGCGCTCCTCGATCTCGCGCGCGGCGAACGCCTCGTAGTCGTGCGTGACCGCGGCGCGAATGGCGTAGTGATCCGGCAGCGAGGTCTGCACGAGCACCTCACCCCCGAGCGTCCCGCGACCTGCCCGTCCGGCGACCTGGGCGAGCAGCTGGAACGTGCGCTCGCTCGCGCGGAAGTCTGGCAGGTGCAGGCCCACGTCGGCGTTCACGACGCCGACCAGCGTCACGCGCGGGAAGTCGAGCCCTTTGGCGATCATCTGCGTGCCGAGCAGGATGTCCACCTCCCCGCGCTCGACGCGCTCGAGGATCTGCTGGTGCGCCCACTTCCCCGCCGTGGTGTCCACGTCCATGCGGGCGATGCGCGCGCCCGGAAACGTCTCCGTGGTGACGCGCTCGACCTGCTCCGTGCCGAGACCGCGGAAGGAGAGATCGGAGGAGCCGCACCGTCCGCAGCGGGCGGGCACCGGCTCCTCGTGTCGACAGTGATGGCAGAGCAGGCGCCGCGTCGTCTTGTGATACGTCAACGCGACCGAGCAGTTGACGCACGGGCTCACCTCCCCGCACTCGCGGCACTGCACGAACGAGGAGTAGCCACGGCGGTTGTGCAGCAGGATCACCTGCTCGCGCCGCCGAAGTCGCGAGGCGATCGCGTCCACCAGTGCCTCCGAGAGCACGCGGTCGGGCGCCGCCGGACGGCGGCGGTCGGCCTGCGCGTCCCGCTTCACGCGGAGATCGATGACGCGGACTACGGGAAGCACCGCGCCGCCCACGCGCTCGGGGAGGAGGATCCTCGTGAACTTGCCCGAGGCGGCGTTGTGCCAGGACTCGAGCGAGGGCGTGGCGCTTCCCAGGATGCAGACCGCGCCGGCGGCCTGCGCGCGCACCACCGCGAGGTCGCGGGCGTGATAGCGCGGTGCCTCCGACTGCTTGTAGCTCCCGTCGTGCTCCTCATCCACGATGATGGCGCCGACGTCCGCCAGCGGCGCGAAGAGCGCCGACCTCGCGCCCACGGCCACCCGCCGGTCGCCGCGCCGGAGCGCGCGCCAGGCGTCGAAGCGCTCGCCGTCGGAGAGCCGCGAGTGCAGCACGGCGACCTGATCGCCGAACTGCGCGCGGAAACGGTACGCCGTCTGGGGCGTCAGCGAGATCTCGGGAACGAGCACGATCGCGGTTCGTCCGCGGGCCAAGGCCTCGCGGATGACCTCGATGTACACGAGCGTCTTGCCCGAGCCCGTCACGCCCTGGAGGAGGAACGGCGCGGAGCGCGAGCCGAGCGCCGAGCGCAGCCGCTCGATCGCGGCCGCCTGGTCTCGGGTGGGCGCGAGGATGGGCGGCGGTCCCGCGGGCATCTGCGCGAACGGGTCGCGAATCTCCTCCTCGTCCAGCTCATCCACGAGGCCCTTGTCCGCGAGCGCGCGCACGACGGGGCGGCTGAACCCCTCGACGTTCGTGAGGTGGGCGAGCTCCATGGACCCGCCGGACGCCTCCAGCAGCGCGTAGGCTTCCCGCTGGCGAGCCGCACGTCCGAACGCCGCGTCGCGCTCCGCGAGCGTCTCCAACCAACGCGCGATCCGGACGACGCGTCGCGTCTTCACGCTCGGCTCCTGCGGAGGCACCACCGTGTGGAGGATCGCCCCGCGAGCCTCCAGCGCACGGATCTCGGGCCAGATGGAGCCCATGTGCAGCGCGTCGCGCAGCGTCGAGACGCGCTTCGGTCCTTCGCCCTGCGACAGGACCTCGAGGAGGCGCCGCTCGCGTGGACGCAGGTCCGTCGCCGCGGAGCGACCGACGGGCTCGACGCCACCTCCCGCGTTCGGCTCGCCGTTCAGCGCGATGTAGTCCCGCGACGCGTCGGAGAGCACCGCCGGCAGGGCCGCGCGCAGCGCGATCCCCAGGGGTGCGGCGTAGTAGTCGGCCATCCAGCGACATAGCCGCAGAATGTCCGGCGTCACCGTCGGCTCGGCGTCCAGCACCGACAGGACCGGTTTCAGGCCACGAACGGGCCCTCCGGTCGCCGGTCCCACGACCCACCCGATGCGCTCGCCCCGCTGGAACGGCACGCGCACGCGCGTGCCCGCCGCGGGGGGCTCGCCCACGCAGGCGTACGTGAACGTCTGGTGGATCGGCAGGGGCAGCGCGACGTCGACGCGCGCGCGGTCGTCTCCGAGTTCGTCGCCGAGCTGCGGTTCGGTGCCCTCGCGCCTCACTCGTCGAGGAGGAGGAAGATGTCCTGCTGCGCCGAGCGTGGCGTCACCTCGGGTCCCTCCGGCCCCCAGTGGACGTTCACCTCACTGCGGATCCCGAGCTCGCCGGGCAGGTACACGCCCGGCTCGACCGAGAAGCCCACGCCGGGCACCAGCACGCGGTCGTCGCGTGTCTCCAGGTTGTCGAGGTTCGGGCCGCTCCCGTGCAGCTCGGTGTCGATCGAGTGCCCCGTGCGATGCACGAACCGTTCGGCGAACCCACGCTCGCGGATGAGGGCGCGCGCCACGTCGTCGACCTCGTAGCCGCGCACCTCGGCGCCCTCGCGAGCCTTGGCACGGAGGAACTCGACCGCCTGGTCGCGCGCGTCGCGCACGGCCTCCCACACCTCGCGGGTCCTCGCGTCGACAGACGCCGCCAGGACGCCCATCCATGTCTGATCGGCCGCGACGGAGCCGGGGAACGCTCCCCACAGGTCGATGAGCAGGACCGCGCCTCTCGCGATCGTCTCGCCCGGGCCCTCCGGCGCGTAGTGCGGGTCGGCTGCGCGGGGGCCGATCGCCACGATGCAGTCCATCTGGTCGGTGAGCCCGGCGCCCCGCAGCTCGGCACGGATCCAGTCGGAGAGCGCCCCTTCGGTCGTGGGCGCGCCCGCTTTCACCGCGTCGGCCGCCCGACGGAACGCGCGCTCGGCGACACCGGCGACGATCTCCGCCGCGCGCCTGTGGTCGGTGAGCTGCGTCGGCGTCCAGGCGGAGTGGAATCGCGAGACGAGATCGCCGGAGCTCGCGATCTCCAGACCGTCCGACCCGGCGAGCCCGAGCAGCATGCTCGCCGCGCCCGCCGGCACGTAGTCCAGACCGGGGACCGCGCCCCCGGGCGAGATCTCCATCGCGACGCGCGAGCACCCGGCCAAGAGCTCACCCACCTGCTTCTCCATGTCGCGCCAGCCCGCGTACACGCGGCGCGCGAACGGCCAATGACGCCACGACGACGCCTCGATCGCGTGGATGAGCGCGACGGGCTCGCCTTCGGCGGGAATCAGCACGAAGCTCCGCCGCGTGGTCTTGCCGAGGCCGAGGAGTGACACCGCGATGCGATTGACGCCGTGGAACTCGTACAGAAGCCAGCCGTCGAGCTCCATCTCACGCAGCGCAGCCTGTACGCGACGGGCGCCCTCCCGAGTGGCCAGCAAGCCGGCGCTCGCCGAGGCGGACGTGGGCGCCGCGCTCATGCCGGCAGCCCCGCGAGCGCGCGGATCACCGAAACCGTCCCCGCCCCGAGCCGCTCGGGCACGTATCCGCCTTCCAGCAGCGCGACCACGCGCCCGTCGCACGAGGCGCCGATACCCTCGATGAGATGCCGGGTCATGCGATACAGATCCTCGGGCTCGAGGGGAAGGTTCCCGAGCGGGTCACCCGCCATGGCGTCGAACCCCGCCGAGATCAGGATGAAGTCGGGTCGGAAATCCTGCGCGGCGATCGCGACCGCACCCTCGAAGCGCCGCAGGTACTCGGCGCGCGAGGTTTCCGCCGGAAGTGGCACGTTGAGCGTGTAGCCCTCGCCGCGGCCGGCGCCCCGCTCCGTCTCCGCGCCCGTCCCGGGATAGTGTGGGTACTGGTGCAGCGAGAGGAAATAGACGGATGGGTCCTCGTAGAAGATGTCCTGCGTCCCGTTCCCGTGATGCACGTCCCAGTCGACGATCAGCACGCGCTCCGCATGGCCGTTGGCCTGGAGCCATCGCGCGGCGACCGCCACCGAGTTGAACAGGCAGAACCCCATCGCTCGGTCGGGGGTCGCGTGGTGACCGGGCGGGCGCGCGGCCACGAACGCGGTACGCACCGCGCCGGTCGCCACCGCTTCGACCGCCGCGATCGCGGAGCCGGCGCTGCCGACCGCCGCTTCCCAGGAGGAAGACGACACGATGGTGTCGGCGTCGAGCTGCGCGAGCACGCCGCGCGCTTTCGCGACCTCGCACGCCTCCTCCACGAGTGCGACGTGCGCCTCGGTGTGGGCCCTGAGCAGGTCCTCGCGGCTGGCTTCGGCGGTCGGGCGCTGCTCCACCACGCCGTGGAGCTCGACCATCGCCTGCCCGACGGAGGAGGCGAGCGAGCGCAGCCGACCTTGATGCTCGGGGTGACCCCACCCCGTGTCGTGCAGCGGCGAAGCCGGGTGGAGGTAGAAGCCGGTCGTCGCCGCCACTAGGGCCGCCCGCGGCCTAGACGCCGACCGGCGCTGCGAGCGAGGCGATCCGCTCCTGGATCGAGCGCACGTCCCGCGCGCTCGAGCGCATCGCGATGAGCGCGTCGCAGGCGGCAGACGTCGCCGACATCGTCGTGATGTACGGCACCTTGTAGCGGATCGCCGCTCTCCGCATCGCGTAGTCGTCGTGCTGCGACTTCTTGCCGAGCGGCGTGTTGATCAGGAGGGAGATGTCGCCCGTCACGATGTGGTCCACGATGTCGGGGCGGCCCTCGCCCACCTTGTAGACCAGCTTCGACGGGACGCCGAGCGCCTTGAGCGATTCGCGCGTGCCGCGCGTCGCGAGGATCTCGAAGCCGAGATCGCGGAAGCGGCGGATCATGGGCGTGACGGTCTTCCGGTCGCGCTCGTTGACGGTGACGATCAGCCGGCCCGACTCCGGCAGGCGGTTGCCGGCCGATACCTGGGCCTTCGCGAAGGCGACGCCGAACGAGTCGTCGAAGCCCATGACCTCGCCGGTCGAGCGCATCTCGGGGCCGAGCAGCGTGTCCACGTCGAAGCGGTCGAACGGGAACGCCGCCTCCTTCACGGCGACGCCGGGCACGGGTGGCTCCTCCGGCACGCC
Organism: Gemmatimonadales bacterium; assembly: GCA_050181335.1. Classification (GTDB taxonomy): domain Bacteria; phylum Gemmatimonadota; class Gemmatimonadetes; order Longimicrobiales; family Gaopeijiaceae; genus UBA2982. Next base: position 129,860 of record JBFXDG010000001.1, read on the forward strand.
GAGGTCGGCCAGGCGCTCACCCACCATGAGACGCGCGGCGATCCGCGCGAGCGGCACGCCGGTCGCCTTGCTGACGAACGGCACGGTGCGGGAGGCGCGCGGGTTCACCTCCAGCACGTAGACCACGTCGTCCTTGATCGCGTACTGCACGTTGATCAGCCCCACCACGCCGAGCTCGAGCGCGAACTTCTTGGTCAGCTCGCGGATCTGGTCGAGCGCCTCGGGCGACAGCAGGTAGGGCGGAATGACGCACGCCGAGTCGCCCGAGTGGACGCCCGCGTCCTCGATGTGCTGCATGATGCCGCCGATCACCGCGTCGGTCCCATCGGACAGGGCGTCCACGTCCGCCTCGAACGCATCCTCGAGGAAGCGGTCGATGAGGACCGGGTGGTCGGGGGACGCCTGCGCGGCCTCGACGAAGTAACGCTCGAGCGAGCTCTCGTCGTAGATGATCCGCATGGCGCGTCCGCCGAGCACGTAGCTGGGGCGCACGAGCACCGGAAAGCCGATCTTCTCGGCCACCGCGAGCGCCTCGGCCTCGCTCCGCGCGATCCCGTTCGCGGGCGTGCGCGCGCCGATTCTGCGACAGACTTCATCGAACCGGTCGCGGTCCTCCGCCCGGTCGATCGCGTCGACGGAGGTGCCGAGGATCGGCGCGCCGAGCGCCTCGAGCCCCTCGGCGAGCTTGAGCGGCGTCTGGCCGCCGAGCTGCACGATGACGCCCTTGGGCTTCTCGAGGTGGATGATCTCCACCACGTCCTCGAGCGTGAGCGGCTCGAAGTAGAGCTTGTCGCTCACGTCGAAGTCCGTCGAGACGGTCTCGGGGTTCGAGTTGATCATGATCGTCTCGTAGCCCGCCTCACGCAGCCCGATCACCGCCTGGACGCAGCAGTAGTCGAACTCGATCCCCTGCCCGATGCGGTTCGGCCCGCTCCCCAGGATGACGACCTTCTCGCGATCCGAAGCGACGCTCTCCGTCTCGTCCTCGTACGACGAGTAGTAGTACGGCGTGGCCGCCGGAAACTCGCCCGCGCACGTGTCCACCACGTTGTAGGTCGGCCGGATCCCCGCCTTCCAGCGCCGCTCGCGAACGTCCCGCTCGCTCTCGCCGCGCAGGTCCGCGAGCTGGCGGTCGCTGAATCCCTCGCGCTTCATCGCGCGCAGCAGCGCGTCGTCGACCTTCTCCGCGGACGCGTATCGGCGCTCCCACTCGAGGATCTGCACGAGCTGATCGAGGAACCAACGGTCGATCTTGGTCGCCTCGTAGATCTCGTCCACGGTGACGCCGGCCTGGAGCGCGCGCTTGAGCTGGAACGGCCGGTGCGGGGTGGGGCGGCGGAGCGCCGCGAGGAGCGGCTGCATGCCGTTGACGTCCTCCTCGGGCACGCCGTCGTCCTTTCGGCTGCCCGTCACCCAACCGTGGCGGCCGGTCTCGAGCCCCCGGAAGCCCTTCTGCCAGGCGCTCCGGAACGTGCGGCCGATCGCCATCGTCTCGCCGACCGACTTCATCTGCACGCCGAGGGTGTCGTCCACCTCGGGGAACTTCTCGAACGCGAAGCGCGGGATCTTCACGACCACGTAGTCGAGCACCGGCTCGAACGATGCGGGCGTCGTCTTCGTGATGTCGTTGGGCAGCTCGTACAGGTGATAGCCCACCGCGAGCTTCGCGCCGACGCGGGCGATCGGGAACCCGGTCGCCTTCGAGGCGAGCGCGGAAGACCGCGACACGCGTGGGTTCATCTCCACGACCAGCATCTCGCCGGTCTCGGGGCTCACGGCGAACTGGATGTTGCACCCGCCGGCCTCGACACCGATCTCGCGGATGATCGCGATGGCCGCATCGCGCATCGCCTGGTACTCGACGTCGGTGAGCGTCTGCGCCGGCGCGACCGTGATGGAATCGCCCGTGTGCACGCCCATCGGATCGAAGTTCTCGATCGAGCACACGATGATGACGTTGTCGATGCCGTCGCGCACGACCTCGAGCTCGTACTCCTTCCATCCGATCACGGAGCGGTCGATCAGCACCTCGGTGATCGGCGAGGCGTCGAGGCCCTTCCTGACCTGCGCCTCGAACTCCTCCTTGTTGTACGCGATGCCGCCGCCGGTGCCCCCGAGCGTGAACGATGGCCGCACGATCGCAGGATATCCGGTATTTTCGACGATCGAGAGCGCCTCCTCGACGGTCCCGGCGAAGCCGCCCGTCGTCACCGCGAGCCCGATCCTCTTCATGGCCTCCGCGAACTGCTCGCGGTCCTCCGCCATCTCGATGGAGCGCTCGTTCGCGCCGATCAGCTCCACGCCGTGCTTGGCGAGGATGCCGGCCTTGTGCAGGTCCATGGCGACGTTGAGCGCCGTCTGGCCGCCCATCGTCGGCAGCAGCGCGTCGGGCTTCTCGCGCTCGATGACCTTCTCGACCCACTCGGCGGTGATCGGCTCGATGTACGTCCGATCCGCGAGATCCGGATCGGTCATGATCGTCGCCGGATTCGAGTTCACCAAGACGACCCGGTAGCCTTCTTCCTTGAGCGCCCGGACCGCCTGCGTGCCCGAATAGTCGAACTCGCAGGCCTGGCCGATGATGATCGGCCCAGACCCCAGGATGAGGATCGTCTCTAGGTCGTCTCTTCTGGGCACGTGCTCGGGTGGCGCGTGGGCTCTGCGGGCGGCGGTAAGGTCGTGAAAGCGCCGGGCGCGAGCAAGCGCGCCCCTCAGCGCTCGATCGAGACCCTCAGCGGAGCCACATCCACTGCCAGGTTGCCGATGTTCGCGGCCTCCACCACGGTGATGATCGGCGCGTCCAGGAGGGAGCTCTCGACCTTCGCCGCGAACGCCAGGTCGCTGATCTCCGGCGAGACGAGCACCACCCGCCAATGATCCGGGGACCCGGGCACCGCCGCTGCATAGACCTGCGTGCTCCCCCGACCCTCGAAGCTCACGGCGCCCCGCCAGACCACGTCGAGCACGGCCGCGCCGAGCGCCGGATGCCCCTCGATGCGCCCCGTCGCGGTGGAGGGCGCGTCGGGACCGAGATCGCAGGCGGCGGCGCTCAGCGCCAGCACGACCGCGGCCGCCGCCCTCCGGGCGCGTGCGGAGATCTTCATCGCGCGCCTCGCCCGTTCTGCCCTGTCGCGCCTTCGTCGGCGTGCTTCGCGCCGGGCGTGACGGGGACGGCCACGATCGCCGCCCGTGGAGAGGCGATGAGGGAGGCGCTCAGCGGCAGCGAGGGGTGTGCGAGGACCCACGCCCGGAAATCGCCCAGGTCGTAGGCTCCGTCCCCGTTTCCGTGATGATCGACGTACGCCTCCTGGAGGCCGTCGAGCGCGGCACCGCTCAGCAGGAACTGAGCGGCCAGCGACGCGATCGGGAGCGTCGGCTCTCCGACGTCGAAGTCGATCGTCGCCTGGTCGCTCAGCCCGATCGCGTCCGTCGCCTCGACGGTCACCGGGAACGAGCCCGCGGCCACCGCGGCGCCGGTCATGTGGCCCAGCTGCGAGAGGTCGATCCCCGGCGGCAGGGAGCCTGCGACCACGCTCCAGCGGACCGGTGCGTTGCCGTTGGCGGCGACGAGCTGCACGTCCTGCGCGACCGCGGCCTGGAAGGAGAGGTCGAGGTCGGCCACCACATAGGTGAGCTGGAAGTCCGCCCCGCCGAAGATCGGCGCGTCCATCGTCACGGAGAGCGGATTCGACTGGCCGGCGAGCGCCCCCGACCAGCCGAGGAACGCGAACCCGGTCCGGGGCGCGATCGAGAGGCTCACGACGGTCGCCGGCGTGAACCACAGATCCGGCGAGGAGGGCGTGGTGGTGATCGTGGCGGGAGCCACGCCGTTGATGCCGCCCGTGAGCGGGATGGCGAGCTGGTATTGCAGCGCTCCGTATGCGGCGTCGTACTCGGTATCGACGAGCGGCGTCGTGACGACCCGGGAGCGGGGCGCCGAGGGCGCGTCATTCCATTGGACGAAGGGCCGCCGCTCACCCGGCTGGAACACGTCCCCGACGGCGGCCTCGATCGTTCGGAGCGTGAAAGGCGCCGAGACGACGACGTGCGGCGACGGGCCCGGCAGCGGATCGCCGTCCACCGCGAAGAGGCCGCTGGCGGCCGTGCCCGTCGCGCGGACCGTCAGCTGGGTGAAACGCGTGAGCGCCCGGAAGCGCACGTCGTCACCCAGGGTCTGGATGTCGACGAGCGTCAGGCCGGTGGGCGCTCCCGAATAGGAGTTCGAGGAGGGGTGCGACGCGGCGTGGAAGGCGGTGTTTCCCGTGCCCCCGGGGAAAGGATCGCCCGGGTCACCCGCCGACTGCGGAAGGTGGCCGAGGTGATCGGCTCCGTCCGCCTGCCGGATCGAGACGGCCATGTGGTCGTACGCGTTCACCAGGTTGCCCGCCCAGCGCGCCGCCAGCGCGTTCGCGTCGATCTGCCAGACGAGGAGGCCCTCGGCGAAGAGCCCCTGGTCGTAGCCTATCCGCTGTCGGTTCTCGAGCAGGAAGTATTCGCCCGAGCCGTCCTGCGCATCGACGCGGTAGACCACGTGGCTCGTCTCGACGGGGGGAAGCGTGAGCGTGCCGTGATCCAAGCCGGGGTCGAGGGTCACCACGTTCACCCAACCGAGCATGGCCTTGCTCCATGCGCCCATGTGGCAGGGCCGCTCGGGAGTGACGTCGTTGCACCCCCACGTCCCGTGCGCCATGACCTCCCAGTTGCCGTCGCCGCTGTGCCTCGTGCCGCTGATGCGCGTGTCGTAGAGGTCGGGCAGCCCGAAGGCGTGGCCGGTCTCGTGCGAGAACACGCCGATCTCGTTGAGCGACGTCTGATCGCAGGACAGGACGCCTTGGACGAAATAATCGTCGATGCGAATGAAGCCCCCGCCGGTGCGCGTGCTCGCCGTCAGGTACGGTTGTCCGTTCGAGCTCCCGTCGCTGAGGTTCCACTTGTGCGACCAGACCCTGCCGGTGCTGCCCGAGCCACCGCATTCGGCGCCCCGCGTCGGGTGCATGATGGCGATCGCGTCCACGTAGCCGTCGTCGTCGCCGGAGTTCGGCTGGCCGTCGGGGCCGTCGTTGTCGAACAGCCCCCAGTCCACGCCGCTCTGCAGCGAGATCAGGTCCTTGATGAAGTCGCCGATCCCGCAGCATGCCAGCGCACTCTGGCCCTGCGTCGTGGCGCTCTGCGAGTGCGTCGTCGACCGCACCCAGTCGCGTGTGACCCCCACCAGGTCGAGGAGTCCGCCCGAGACCTCGCCGTAGTACTCCCGCACCGTGCCGGTGGGCGCGTCGAAGAACGCCGTTTGCACCTGCTGCCGCGTGTACGGCGGCGGTCCCTGGGGCGAGTCGCTGAAGAGCCCGAGCAGCAGCGGGATGCGGTACGTCCCCACCACGGCGTCGCGGGGGCCGAGCGCCCGCGACGGGCCCCCCGCCGCCGACGCACGCGCGGGCCCGGCGTCCATCGAGCGGACAGCCTCGAGCATGCGCGCGGCCGAGGCGCGGCCGCGGGTGAAGCGGAAGGCCTCCGGGTCGCGGGCGAGCTCCTGGTAGTACCCCTGGGGCGGTCGGGTGCCGTAGCGCCGCCCCAGCATCTCGACGTCCTGGGCCTGGACGGGGTGCGCGACGGCGGCGAGCGCGAGCGCGCAGACCAGCCACCGGACGGAATCCCGGACTGGACGCCGGATTGAACCAACGAGACGAGCGGGCACCTGGGCGCCTGGAAAGAGCCGCCCTTCCCTACCCGAAGCGGGAAACAGCGGTTCCTGCGTTACCTCCCCGTGACGGTCGCCCGCTACCGGGCGACCTCGTTCGCCGTGATCGCCAACGCCGGTCCGACGGAGCGGAGCGCCTCGATCACGTTGCGGATGTGCTCGGAGCGCTCGAGCCCGATGAGGGCGACCCCGCGCTCCACCTCCTCGCGGCTCACCCCCGCCGCGAACGTCTTGTCCTTCAGCTTCTTCACCACCGATTTGGGCTCGAGGTCGTCGATGCCGTGGGGCCTCACCAGGCACGCGGCGACGACCAGGCCCGATAGCTCGTCGCAGGCCAGGAGCACCTTGTCGAGCTCCGTCTCGGGCTCGACGCCCGTGTAGTCGGAGCGGTGCGCGAGGATGGCGTGCACCACCTCCTCCGGGTACCCCTGCGCGCGCAGCACCTCGACGGCCTCCAGAGGATGCCGGTCCGGGTGCTTCTCCCAGTCCAGATCGTGCAACAGGCCAGCGAGGCCCCACACGTCGGGATCGGCACCACGCAGCTTCGCGTAATGTCTCACCGACGCTTCCACGGCGAGCATGTGCTTTCTCAGCCCGTCGTTCTCGACCCACTCGTGGAGGAGGCGGATCGCGTCGTCACGGTTCGGCATGGCGCTCACTCCTGCGTCCGGGAGCTCAGACTCGTGAAGATGGGCAGAGATGGGAGACCGCACACGCCTCGCAGCGCGGTCTCCGGGCGATGCAGACCCGCCGGCCGTGCCAGATGAGCAGATGCGACAGCATCGTCCAGCGCGGCGGAGGGAAGAGGTCCATCAGGTCGCGCTCGATCTTCTCCGGCGTCTCCTCCTTCGTGAAGCGGAGCAGGAGGGACAGCCTCGTCACGTGCGTGTCCACCACCACGCCCTCGGCCTTCCCGAACGCGTTGCCGAGGATCACGTTCGCCGTCTTTCGCCCCACGCCAGGGAGGGCGGACAGCGCTTCCATGCTCGCCGGGATCTCGCCGTCGTGCTCCGCGACCACGCCGCGCGCGAACCCGACGATGCTCTTCGCCTTGTTCCGGAAGAACCCCGTCGAGCGGATGATCTCCTCGACGTCCTCCTGGCGTGCCGCGGCGAGCGCGGGCGCGTCGGGATAGCGAGCGAAGAGGGCCGGTGTGACCATGTTCACGCGCTCGTCAGTGGTCTGCGCCGAGAGAATGGTCGCGACGGCCAGCTGGAAGGCGTTCCGGAAATCGAGCTCGCAGTGCGCATCGGGATACTCCTCCGCGAGCAGGTCGTAGATCCGCTCCGCCCGCGCGGCGCGGGCGGCCCTGGATTCGCGAGCCATCCTATGGACGGGCCGACGGACCGGGCGACACGCGCGTGTAGGCGAGCGCCGACCGCCGTGGCCCGCCGGCGCTCCCGGAGGACGGAGGCACGACCATGTCGGCCGGAGCGAGCGTCGCGTGGGCGAAGAAGCGTGCCATCAGCTTGAGAATCTCACCCGCGGACTCGATCGCATAGAGGCGATCGAGCTCCCCGCCCGGAAGCCCGCTCGCGTAGTCCTCCCCCCCGTCCCGCACGCGTGCATCCATCCACTCCGTGGCGTGCGCGAGTGGGGCGTCGGGCACGGCGAGCGTCCCGAAGCCCGGCCGCTCCGGTCGCACCCCTGTGACCGGCAGCACGTAGAGCCGCTCGGCCTTCGAGACGGTCCAGAACGCGCCGTCCACCGACTCGGGTGGGGTGTTCGGCACCTGCGTCCAGAAGAGATGCTGTGGCATCTGCAGATAGCCCGCGCGCGTCGGAGGCCGCGGGTCCCCCGACGGCGCTCCCACGACGAGGTCCCGAGCGACCCGCGTCGTCAGGAGGAACACCGGGGTGCCCGCTCCCAGGAAGTGCACGGCGTGGAAGACGAGCGAGCCGTATTGGAGGAGCGCCACCCGGGGCGTCTCGCTCCCGGGTGGCTCGCCGGCGAGCTCGCCGAGGAAGGCGCCCACGGCGTCGAGCCCGAGAAACGCGTCGAGCTCCGTCGGATCGACCTCGCGCCGTGACGACTCGTCGGCCACCTCGCGCGCGAGCGCTTCCAGCCGATCGACTCCCGGGAACGCGATCTCGAACGGCGTGACCCGTGCGTACTCGTCGTGGAGAGGCATGGATCAGGGGGCGATTCGCGTCGCCTCGGCCTCCGTCTCCAGCACGCGCAGGGCCGACGAGCGCACGAGCTGCTTCACGGCTTCCGCGAAGCCGCGCTTGCGCACGAGCACCAGCTCGAGCGCCTGCTCCTGGAAGTCCGGCCCGACGACCAGCACGAAGTGCACGTCGCCGAGCTCCGCGGGACGGGGCAGACGGTACGTGCGCCCGTTCCAGACGAAGTCCACGTGCGTGGCCCGCTCGAAGTCGCGCGCGCGCCACGTCTGCTCGACGTAGTAGCTGCCCTCCACGGCGTACGCGCCATCACCGAGCGGCTCGCCGCGCTGATAGTACCAGGGGTCGAACTCGAGCCCCTCCTGCCGATTGAAGAGCTCGTCGGCGGCGTAGTCCACGTCCTCCAGGGCATCGTCACCGGCGAGGGACTCGAGGTGATGCCTGAGCTCGTGGGTGAGCGTCTCCCAGATCTCACCCTCCCAGTCGAACTCTGGGTCGAGCGCAGCCAAGCTGCGAAACGAGCCCCAATGGAGCACGATGACCGACCGCGTCGTTTCGGGGCCGCCGTAGGCGGAGGCGTGCTCCTCGGTGTGGCACACGCCGAGCGTGTAGACGTCCGGAAGGGTCGGGTGCGGTACCGCCTCGCGGCTCACCTCCAGACCGTCGATCCCCTCCTTGAATCCCTCGGGGATCTCCTCGAACACTTCGTGCGCACGCCGCTCGAACTCCGCGAACTTCATCGCCGGGCTCCGCGAGGGAGCGCTACGCCAGACGCTCCCTCACCCACCCGACGACCTTGTCCGAGCCCACGCGCACCTGCTCCAGCGAGTCGCGATCGCGGATCGTCACCGAGCCGTCCTCGAGGGTCTGCCCGTCCACGGTCACGCACCAGGGCGTCCCGATCTCGTCCTGGCGGCGGTAGCGTCGGCCGATCGCGCCCGAGACATCGTAGAACGACGGGATCGCCGCAGCCCGCAGCGCCGCGTGCAGCTTGTCCGCCAGCTCGGGCATCCCTTCTTTCTTGATGAGCGGGAACACGCCGACCTTGATCGGGGCGAGGGAGGGCTTCAGCGCGAGCACCACGCGCGTCTCTCCTTCCACCTCCTCCTCGCGGTACGCGTCGGCCAGCAGCACGAGCGCGGCTCGGTCCACGCCCATCGACGTCTCGATCACGTACGGCACGTACCGCTCGTTCGTCACGGGATCGATGTACTCGAGCCGCTTGCCCGAGTACTCCTGGTGCCGACCGAGGTCGAAGTCTGTCCGATTGTGGATCCCCTCGAACTCCTTCCACCCGAACGGGAACTCGTACTCCACGTCGAACGCCTTCTTCGCATAGTGCGCGAGCTCGTCCGGCCCGTGCTCGTGGAAGCGGAGCTTCTCGGGGCGGATGCCGAGCTGCACGTGCCACTCCATGCGCAGCGCTTTCCACTTCTCGAACCATTCCTCGTCGGTGCCCGGCGCGACGAAGAACTGCATCTCCGCCTGCTCGAACTCGCGCGTACGGAAGATGAAGTTGCCCGGCGTGATCTCGTTCCTGAACGCCTTGCCGATCTGAGCGATCCCGAACGGGACCTTCTGCCGCGCCGCACCCTGGACGTTGAGGAAGTTCACGTAGATGCCCTGCGCGGTCTCGGGGCGGATGTAGACCGTCGCCGAGGAGTCCTCCACGGGCCCCATGAACGTCTTGAACATCAGGTTGAACATGCGCGGCTCGGTGAACGTCCCCTTGGCCCCGCACGTCGGGCACTGATTCGCCTGCACTTCGGGGAGGTCCGCCCGGAAGCGCCGGTGGCACTGCGTGCACTCGATGAGCGGATCCGTGAAGCCGGCGACGTGCCCCGAGGCCTCCCACACGCGCGGATGCATGAGGATGGCCGCGTCGAGCCCCTCGATGTCGTCGCGCTGGAGGACCATCGAGGACCACCAGCGGTCCTTGAGGTTGCGCTTGAGCTCGACGCCCAGCGGGCCGTAGTCCCACACCGACCCCGTCCCGCCGTAGATCTCCGAGGACTGGAAGATGAATCCGCGTCGCTTCGAGAGCGACACGAGCTTGTCCATCAGGTCGGCACTGGACATGAGGACCTAGAAGACGAAGGATTTCGGGGCCGGGAGGCGAAGGCCGGGTAAGCTACCCGGCACGAATGGGGCGATCAACGGCGCGCCGGGGCACCCTGCCCGCGAACCGCTTGGAACGGCGAGGGGTAGAAGGCCCCGTAGCTACACGGAGGAGACCGCATGATCGAGTTCACGGAACGCGCCCGCGCGATGGTCCAGCAGTTCCTCGCCGAGAGCGACGAGGGCGATCTGGCGCTGCGCATCGGCATGAGCGGAAGCCCGATGAGCCCGCAGTTCGATCTCACGCTGGTGGGGATGACGGAGTTGACCGACGAGGAGGAGATGATCGACGGCGGGGGGTTCACGGTGTTCGCGCGGAAGGCCGACGCCGACCTGCTCGAGAACGCCACGGTCGACTACGTGGAGCGCGTGAACGAGAGCGGCTTCGAGGTGCGTCCGGCGCGCGCCCGCCGTCCCGGCGCCAGAACGGGCGCCCCGACCGGCCCGATCGCGGACCGGGTCCGCGACATCCTCGAGACGCAGGTCAACCCTGCCATCGCCTCGCACGGCGGCATGATCTCGCTCGTCGACGTCGACGAGACCGACGTCTACGTCGAGATGAGCGGGGGCTGCCAGGGCTGCGCCCTCTCGCGCATGACCCTCAAGCAGGGCGTGGAGCGCATGCTCCGCGAAGCGGTGCCGGAGCTGACGGCCGTCCACGACGTGACCGACCACGCATCGGGCGACAACCCCTACCTCTGATCGACGGCGCGGTCGAAGCGAGCCGCGCCGGTTCCACGGTCGCGGCGAACCGCCGTTACTGGATCCCGACCTGCTGGAGGCGCGTGGTCAGCGCGGTGACGAGCCGTGCGCGCGTCACACGGTCGAGCGTTCCGAGCTCGGCGAGCCCTCCCGTGACGCCGTCCACCAGCTCGAGCATCTGATCACCGATGGCCGGTGAGCTCGGAACGGCTTCCAGGATCGGGTCGGCGGTGCTCGACGAAGCGGGGCGGTAGTCGATGGCGTCCTCGTTCGCGACGAGGAACTGATGGAGCGCGAGCGCCGCGTCGATGATGCCATCGACCGTCCCGTAGACCTCCGCGCGCGCCGCGGCCGCCGCGACGAAGCCGGAGTCCGCGCGCTCGACGACCATGGCCGCCTCGTCCGATCCCAGCCCCGCCGCCTGGGCACCCTCGACGACCTTGTCGTGGTATAGGCGCCAATCGGCGGCGTGCACGCCGTCCATGAACGAGCCGATGCTGGACCAGAACGTCTCCACGCCCGCGAACTGACTGGCGTTGGCGAGGTAGTTGCCCGTCAACCACTGCTGGTCCATCTCAACCGGAACGCCGTCGGTTCGGGTGTCGGCGTCGACCTCGGCAACCGCCGCCGCGAGCGCGCCTTCGGCGAGCTCGCGCATGCGTGGCATGAGCTCGGGGGACAACGCGGGCATGACCACCGCCGGCCGGACAGACTCGTCCGGCCGCGAGAGGCGCGCCTGCAGGAGCGGCCATCCCACGTAGCCACCGACACCGAGCGTGAGGAGCAGCACGGCGAGGAAGATCGGCCCCGAGAGCGAGCGCTCGGTCTTGAACTTGGGCGGGGAAGGACGGTCCTTCGGCGCACGCCGCTGGCGCGACGTCGTATCGGCGACCGGCGCGATCGGCGCCGCTTCGGGCTCGGCCGCCGGCGCGCCGCCGAAGCTCATGAAGCCTTCGCTCGTCGGAGGCGGCTCCATCCAGCCCGGAGGGGAGTCCGGCGTGAACTCCGACATCGGCTGCTCGAGCCGGAGATCGCTCCCGCCTTCCCCCGCCCCGCTCCCGAACTGCATCGGCGCATCGAACGCCGCCGTCCCTTGGCCGTCGAGGGGAGAGTCCTCGAGCTGGAGGCCGGACCCGAGGTCGCCGTAGTCGAAGGTGGGGACGCCGTCGCCGGCCGCGGGTGCGGGCGGGGTCGGCTTCGGTGGCTGAGCGAGGTCGAGCGACAGATCGAGCGTGCCGCCCACGAGCTCCGGCTCCCGGCCCGCGGCCGGCGGCGCGGGCTCGGCGAGCGTGAGGCCCAGGTCGGCCGCGGTCGGCGCCGGAGGATCGGCCTTGGGCTTCGGCTTCGGCTTGGGCTTGGACGGCTTCGCGGGGGAGGTCGCGGCCGGGGGCGGCGGCGGCGGGGGCGCCACGGGCGGCGGGGCGACGAAGCCGTCGTCCTGCGCGTCGCGCGAGAGGGTGTGGAAGATCTCGTGCGTGCTGGCGGGAGCCCAATGATCGGCCTGGGCGTCGTACAGCTGCGTGTCGGGGCCGATCGCGCCGAGCTCGATGCGCAGCGCCAGGGCGTCCACGCTGGGAATCGGCACCTCGTTGCCGTGCGAGTCGATGTAGGCGAAGCGCATCCGGAAAGTCTAAGGAGAAGCCCAGCGGGCGGCGAGTGTTCTTTCAGGTCCTACAGCCTTGTGGCTGGCGGCGGCCACGGAGCACTTTGCAGAGACGACCCGTTGCCAGCCGCCAGCCAGGATAGCCGATGTCCCCCGCCGGTCCTATCGTCCTGAGGGTGCTCGTGACGCTGGTCGCGGCCGTGGCCACCGTGTCGCAGGTGGCCTACCTGGACGCCCTCTCCTGGCACCGGCTGGGCTTCGCCCACGCCATGACGGCACGCATGAACGGCTCGTTGGTGGCCGTGATGACCGGCCACGCCCTCGTCTCGTTGGTGGCGGCGGTGCTGGCGGTGATGCTCGTCCTCCACGAAGGACCGCGGCAGCGGGCGGCCCGCGGGCTCGGCCTCTCGATGGCGGCGTGGAGCTATCTGACCGCCTACTCCGGCGCGACGCTCCTCCTCATGCCGAACGCGGCGCCGTGGCGCGCGGTCTTCGACGGGCACTTCCTCGCCGTGGAGATGGTCGGGCTGATCGGGCTCCTTCGCTTCACCGCGCTCTTTCCGAAGCCGCTGGCCGACATCCCTTCGGAGCCCCCCGCCGCCCTTCCCCCGATCCTCCGCCCCCTGCACGCGGCGAGCGTCTGGATGCAGAAGGCCTGGCCGCCGTGGCTCGTCGGGGCCCTGGTGCTCATCGCGTTGTGGTCGCTCACCGCCAGCCGCGGCGCCCCGCTCGGTGACGCGGGGCTCAGCCCGTGGATGGACGTCGTGCGGTTCTTGGCCGCCGGTCTCGTGGTGATCAACCTCCGGCGTTCGTGGAGCCACGCGAGTCGCGAGGAAGCCGCGCGGCTCACCTGGCTGCTCGCGGGGCTCGCCTTCCTCAGCGGCGTGCTCCTGCTGCTCATCGGGGGCAACGTCCTCCTGGCCGTGACCGATTGGCCGGAGCCGGGGGTCACGTGGCGCCCGCTCCTCATCGACCTGGGGCTCGCCGGTTTCCTGGCATCGCTCACGATGAGCGTCCTCCACGACGGCCGCGTCGACGCCACCGTGGCCGCGACCAGGATCGGCGCGGTGGCGACCGTCGTCACGCTCGGGCTCTTCCTGGCGGCCGCCCTGGAGGCGCTCTTCACCGGGGCGCTCGAAGGCCTGTCGCTCGGCACGGGCGTCGGCACGCTCCTGGCGTTCGTGGTGGTGCTGGCGACGCACCGCGGAATGATCCGGTCGATCGAGAGGATGCTCACGCAGATGCGCGGGGGCCTCGAGCACAGCTGACCCGGGGGGTCTTCCGGTCACGAACGCCGCCGCTCGGTCGTTTAGGTGATCACGACCCCGCGACGACGCGGTGGGTAGGATTCGGCGGTACCGTTGCCCCCGGGGACTGCGTGGACTTCGACGCGACGTTCGATCAGCACTACGCTCCGCTGGTCCGCTATTGCCGGCGGCTCACGGGCGATTTCGACGCCGCCGAGGACATCGCCCAGGAGAGCATGGTCCGGCTCTTCGACCGTCGCGTCTCGGGGCCGGACTTCGGCATCCGCGCTTGGCTGTTCAAGACCGCGACGCACCTGGTCCGCGACCGCTACCGGGTGGGGCAGAACCGGCTGCGGCTCCTCGCAGTTCACCCGGTGAGGCCCTCGGAGCCCGAGTCCCCCGACTCGAGCCTCGAGCGCCGGGAGACGAGGGAGCGAGCCCGGGAGGCGCTGGACGCGCTCCCTCCGCGCGACCGTGAGATCCTGCTGATGCGCTACTCGGGCTTCAGCTACAGGGAGATCGCGGCCGCCATCGACGTGGAAGCCACGTCGGTGGGAACGCTGCTCGCCCGCGCGGAGCGCCGCTTCGCCGTCGTCGTGGCACCTGCCGTGAAGACCTCATGACGACCCATGCCGAACAATCGATGCCGACGATATGGATGACCGCACGATGAGCCCGCACCTGGACGAAGGACGCATCGTCACCCTCCGCGACGAACGTTCCCCGGAGGCATGGGACACGGCGCACCTCGATGCGTGTATGGTGTGCACCGCCGAGCTCGACGACGCGCGCACGCGCGCTGCCGTCGTGGCCGAGGCGCTCTCCGCGCTCGACGCCCCGGTAGACATCGACTCCGCGAAGGCCTCCGTGAGGCGCCGCCTCGACGTCGGACGGGCCCCCGAGCGGCGCGTGCGGCGGAGCATCCCCGTGGGCCGCGCGGCGGCCATCCTTCTCGTGACGGCCGGAGCGGCCGCGGCGCTCCCGTGGTCGCCGCTGTCTCCCTGGCGGCCGGAGACGAGCGGCCCACCGGCGCCCCCCACGACCCCGACCGCCCAGCCCGCGGCGCAGGAGGAGGCCGCGGCGGAGGCGGCGAGCATCTCGGTGGACGTCGCCGACGGGATCGAGATCGTGGTGCGGGGCGCCGCGCCCGGCACGGTGCTCGACGTGGCCTGGCAGGACGAAGCATCGGCCCGGATCGTCGCGCCCCGCGGGTCGAGCTTCGCGCTCGCCGCCGGCCGGCTCGAGGTCGAGGCGGGCACGGGCGGCATCCGGATCGAGGCCCCGCGCGGCGCGCGGCTCTCGCTCAGCGTGAACGGGCTGACGTTCCTCGAGCGCTCGCCCGATGGGTTGAGCGTGGCGGAGCCGGCGGCCGAGGTGACGGAGGCGGGCGTCCGCTTCCTCGTGCGGGAACGCTGAGCGCACCGTAGGCTTCGCCGATGACCCGGGTCCGGATGTCGCCGCCGATCGCGCCGTTCCGAGCACTCGTGCTCGTCGGCCTGATCGCGGTGGGATGGCTGGGCGCAACGCCGGTGCGAGCGCAGACCGCCGTGTCGGGCGCGCGCGCCGTGATCTCGGGCACGGTTCGCGGCCGACTCGAGGACGCGGTGCGGCCGGTGCCGTACGCGCGGGTCGAGCTGACGCTCGGCGACGGGCGACGTTCAGTCGTCGCGGACGCGGAAGGACGATATCGGGTCGAGGTCGCGCCCGGAGACGTGGAGCTCGCGGTCGAGCATCTAGGATACGAGCGGTTGTCGTTGCGGCTCTCGGTGCCCGCCGACGACGCGCTCACCGTGGACCTCGAGCTCACCGCGGTTCCCGTGCCGCTTCCGCCGGTCGACATCCGGAGCGGCCGGGCGATCGTCGCGGCCGGGACGCCCGTGACCGACGACGGGAGCGCCGCCCTGCGCGAGGTCGACCTGCAGGCGCTCGACGTGGGGCCCGGCGTCGGCCAGCCAGGGCTGGCGGAGGTCGTGTCGGCGCTGCCGGGGAACGATCCCGACGACGCGACCGACGTGCTCTTCATGCGCGGCAGCACGGCCGATCTCAAGCTCGTGCTCCTCGACGGCGTGCCGGTCTACACGCCGTTCCACGTGGCCGGTCTGATGAAGAGCTTCGAGCCCAACATGCTCGGCGCGGCCGAGCTGCACGTGGGGGCCGCGCCGGCCCGCTTCGACGGCGGGCTCACGCACATCCTGGAGCTGCGTACGCGCCCCGCGCGCCCGGACCGGTTGCACGTGTCCGGCGCACTCGACTTTCTGTCGGCTTCGGGCGCCGTCGAGACGCCGTTGGGGGACGACGCGGGCGTCATCGTATCGGGCCGCAGCCTACACAGGCTCGGAGCAGGTCCACTCGGTGGCGCACCCCCGTACGGCTACCGCGATCTCCTCCTGTCCGCCTCCGCCGAGCCCGCCACCGACCACGAGCTCCACGGCATGGCGTTCTTCAACGAGGAGTCCGTGCTGCTCGACGAGGCGCACGGCCTCGACGACGCCCGCTGGGCCAACCTCGCCGGCTCGGTCGGGTATCGTGGCCTGCTCGGCCGCGGAACCGCGGTCGATCTCAGCGCCGGGGTGAGCGGCTATCGCGCGGACCTGCCGCTGCAGCCGAGCGAGCAGAAGGGCGCCACGCGACCCGAGGCTCTGTTGGCCTCGGCCGCCACCGACCGCGTGCGCGTCGTGGGCGAGGCCCAATGGGGACCCGCCGAGGCACCCGTGCGGGCCGGCCTCTCGTTCGAGAGCATCCAGGAGCGATACCGCGCGCGTCCCGTCTCGGGAGGCGCGGGTGCCTACACGTCGGGGTCCGCGCGCACCTTGGGCGCCTTCATCGACCTGACGCGTCCGGTCGCGCACGGCGTCACCGTGCGGGCGGGGCTCCGCGGCGACCGCTTCGGCGGGACGGACGTGCGGCTCGCCCCGCGCGGCATGATCGCATGGGAGGTCGGGCCCGAGGCGCTGCTGACGCTCGCGATGGGGCGCTACCACCAGCCGACGCGCGCGGCGGACGTGCACGTGGGCCTCGCGCTGGCCGACCTCGCCACCGGTGGCGAGGCGCCGACGCGGCTGAGGGTCGCGACGGCCGATCACCTGGTCCTCGGCTTGGCGCAGCGTTTCTCGACGTCGGTGCGCGTGGACGTCCAGGGGTTCTGGAAGAGTTACCGCGGCCTCCCCTCCGCGACGCGCGAGTCCGTACGGAGCTCCGGGCTCGACGTCCGCATCGTCGGCGCGGGAGACGGGCGGGCCGCCTGGCTCGGCTACGGGCTGTCGTGGTTCTGGTCGGCCGTGGACCTGTCCGGCACCGCGTCGGAGTTCGTCGGGCGGCATCTGCTGTCCGCGGGAGTGTCGGGGCGGGTGATCGGTCCGCTCCAGGCGGAGGCCCGCCTGGCCTACGGCGCGGGCCTTCCCTATACCAGCATCCCGTTCGGTCAGCCGACGGGTGACTTCCTCCCCAGCAGCGTCAATCAAGTCTCGCAGGCCGCGCCGTCCACGACGCCCGTCACGCGTGATCCGCTCGTGGAGGGCCTCGACGAGGCCTTCCTGCGTCTCGATCTCGAGATCCACGCCGTGCTCGAGCCGGACTGGGCCGGACGGACGTGGCGCATCCGCCCGTATCTCCGCATCCTGAACGCGCTCGACCGGAGGGATGCGCTGTTCTACACCTTCCAGCCGTGGCGGGACGAAGCGGTCACGCCGGTCGCCGAGCGCCCCGCGCTGCCGCTCCTCGGCGTCGCGTTCTCGTTCTGACCGCTGGCCACCAGTCGCTCGGGGAGAGCGGCTGCCCGCGCGAGCGTATCGCGATCGCTCGCGTCCAGGCCTTCCACCGCGGCCGCCAACCTCGCCACGCGGCGCCGACGTCCCTCGTGGAGGAGCGCCTCCCCTGCACGAGTCGCGCTCATCCTGCGTACTCGGGCATCCCCCGCGTCGGTCGAGCGCGCCACCAGGCCCTGCCGCTCCAGATCGGCCACGAGCTTCGAGATCGTCGCGGGGGTCACCTGCTCCGCCCGAGCCAGCTCACCCATGGTCCGCGGCCCGCGAAACACCAGGACGGAGAGCGCCGAGAGCCTCGGCGCCGAGAGGCCGAGCGCCTGATCCTCGGTCCTCAGGAAACGGAGCACGTGGATCGCCGCATAGTGGACGGCGTCGGCGACCTAACTGAATACTACCGTCGACCTAAGCGATCGCAGCCGTTCCCTCAACCGAGCCCTCCATGGACCCCGCGTTCCACGGCCTGCGCAGAGTCGGCCAGATCTACATGCGTGCCACCGATCTCGGGCGTGCCACCGCCTTCTACCGTGACACGCTCTCCGTGCCGTTCCTCTTCGAGGTGCCGCGCATGGCGTTCTTCGATCTCGCCGGCGTACGCCTGATGCTCGGAGAGCCCGAGGGCGACGCATTCGATCATCCCGGCTCGATCCTTTACTTCGACGTGCCCGACCTGAAGGCCGCGCACGCGGAACTCGTCCGGCGTGGGGTGGCGTTCGACTCCGCCCCCCATCTCGTCGCCGACATGGGCGACCGCGAGCTCTGGATGGCGTTCTTCAAGGACTCCGAGGAGAACCAGCTCGCGCTGATGTCGGAGATCCCGAAGGCGTGAGCTCGCCGCCCGCTACAGCAGGCCCAGCTGCTCGACCGATCCCGGCACTCTGAACGAAGCGGTAGAGAGCCCGCGCCCCTCCCCTTCCCGGTTGAGACCAGCCTTCTGGCTCGCGATCCGGAAGACCTGCTCGATCTGTTGCGCGTAGGCCCCCGCTCCGCGGCCGCGGTGTCCCCACGTGGAGTCGTAGAGCTTGCCGCCGTGCAGATCGCGCAGCCGGTTCAGCACCTTCTCCTTGCGATCGGGGAAGTGCTGCTCGAGCCATGTCTCGAAGATGGGAGCCACGGCGTGGGGCAGCCGGACGAGGACGAAGCTCGCGTGCTTCGCGCCGGCCTCCGCGGCAGCCTCGAGGATCGCGGGCATCTCCTGGTCCGTGAGCCCGGGAATCACCGGTGCGACGTTGACGCCCACGGGCACGCCGGCTTCGGCGAGCGAACGGATCGCGTCCAGCCGGCGTCGGGGGATCGACGTGCGCGGCTCCATGATCCGCTGCAGATCGTTGCGCAGGGTCGTGACCGACATCGTGCACGCGACGGCGCCGTGCTCCGCGAGCCGGGCGAGCAGATCCACGTCCCGCGTGATCAGATGGTTCTTCGTGATGACGGCGACCGGGTTCCTGAACTCGGCCAGCACTTCCAGCACGCCCCGCGTGAGCTTCAGCCGCCGCTCGAGCGGCTGATAGGGGTCGGTCGCGCCCGACATCATGATCGTCTGCGGCTTCCACTTCGGATGCGACAGACGCTTCCGCAGGAGCGCCGGCGCGTCCTCCTTCACCACGATCTTGGTCTCGAAGTCGAGGCCCGCGCTGAAGCCGAGGTACTCGTGGTAGGGCCGCGCGAAGCAGTTGTGGGTCGCGAGGCCCGCAGCGTAGAAGGTCCCCGTGGACGTTTGGATGTCCACGACATCCGTGACCGGACCCTGTTCGACCGCGACGATGCGATCGGGTTCCGTCGGTGGCACGTGGCCGAAGACGCGATCGATCTTCCGCCGGACGGCTGGCCGGACGATCGACAGGAATCGGATGCGGTCCGCGACGGAACCGACCAGCCGAAGTGCGCTGACCTTTCCCGGCCGTGGCTCGAGTCGCGTCCGGAATCCCAGGCGGGCGGCGTAGCGGGCCACCCGCTCGAGGGCGGAGCCATCGACCCGAGAGAGCCCCGGCGACGTACCGCGATGGCCCTCGGCATCGAAGAACCCTGCCAGGAAACCGCGTCGGTAGCCCCGAGAATCGAGCTCCCTCGCGAAGCCCAGCTCGTCGCTGCGTCGTGCGGGCACGTAGCGGACGCTGGCGTCCGCGAGCGTCACACCGGCGAGATAGCCGATCCGGTAGTCGTGGTCCTCCGGCTCGTGAGGCTCGACCGGCAGATGGCGGAGCCGTCGGCCCGTGGAGAGCCGCTCGGTCGTCGACCATCGAAAGGACCGGTCCTGCAGCCAACGGTGCTCGGCGGTCGCGAGGACCTCGGCACGCTCCGTGACGAGTCGCGTCGTCGGCTTTCGCGACCACCAAACGGCCTCCACCACGGCCTTGCGCAACTTTCGCGCTCCCGTGGGCGCGGCTTCGGCTTTCGCCCTTCCGTATCGAGGGCCGCAGGCGGGGAACTCGTCGAAGGAAACGAGCTCGTCGCCCTCGCGCGTCTCGCCGAGCGGCCGCCACACGAGATCGGCGTGCAGCACCGGGGTCCCGGGCGCCAGGCAGTAGACGCAGCCATGCGAG
Source organism: Gemmatimonadales bacterium (assembly GCA_050181335.1). Taxonomy (GTDB): domain Bacteria; phylum Gemmatimonadota; class Gemmatimonadetes; order Longimicrobiales; family Gaopeijiaceae; genus UBA2982. The sequence goes on from JBFXDG010000001.1 coordinate 149,652, forward strand.
CAGCCCCGGTAGACGTTGATCCCGTGCTCGAACGACAGGTCGGGGCTGTCGTTCGCGGACAGGATCTCCTTCGTATTGTCACGCAGGATCTGCGTGGGAATCGGGGGCGCTTCGGGATCGTCGGGATCGATCCAGTCGTCAGGCTCGAGATGGACGGTCTCGAAACGATTGGGAGGGTTCCACGACGCACCCCGCCCCCGGATCGGCAATGGCAGCGCCATGGGCAGGGCCGGTGGTGCTTCGGTGTATCTTCGGTGTACTCGGTAAGATACCGCGCGCCGGGAGGCGCGTCACCGCTCCCGCTCAGATCTCCGCCTGCGCCTTGTCCTGGAGGGCGGTCGCGCTGCGCGAGAAGGTCCACAGGAGGTTCGTGAAGCCCACGTCGTAGTCCGAGATGCCGTTCTGCCCGGTGAGCTTCAGCCGTTCCTCGTAGATCCGCTTCATCACTGCACCGACCGCGCCTTCGTAGGCGCCCACCTCCGGCTTCAACGCGTACATCTCCTTCGCCAGCTCCTCGCGCAGCCCGATGCCGTCGACGAGCGCGTAATACGCCTCGCGGTCGTCGGGGGCGAGCACCTTGAGTTGCCGGTGGAGACGCTCGGCGAGCGCCGACTGCACCATGACGGGCTCCCCGGAGGTGACGAGCGCGAAGTACGAGATCGCCTGGGCGTGCAGCTCCTTCCAATACCCCACCCGGTGCACGAACTCGTGACAGAGGATGTGCGGGTGGAGCACGCCGGAGTGGCGGAAGATGGCCACGTCGCCGGAGATGATGTCGCAGACCCCCATGGCAAACGGGAAGATCACACGCGCGATCGTGAAGTCCCTCACTTCGGCGCTGGTGTGGACGCGCTGACCGGTGATCCCCGCGATGTAGTCGGCGAGCCTCCGGTTCACGGCCCGGGCGAGCGTGCGCTCATCCATGGGCTCGGCCGTGTAGCCGTCGTTGAGCCGCTCGGCGAGCCGGACGATCTCGGCGCGGCGCTCCTCTTCGGGCATCGGCTCGAGCGTCGTGACGTCGGCTCCGAACTCGCGCTGGAAGTCGATCCACTTCATGTCGCGCCGGCGCGACCAGTCCTTGATGGCGCTCCCCGCGTACAGACCGAGCGCGGCGGCGCTGAGCACGCGCCCCGGCAGCGTGGCACCCAAGAGGAGCCGGGAAGCGACGGGCGCGGTCGCGATCACGTCCATGAGCGAGAACGGCGCGTACGTGGCGTCGTTCGGGATACGAATCTCTTCCATGCGCATCTATACGAGCGCGCAGCGGTGGGAGGTTCCAAGCGGCGACGGAACGCCGCGGATCTACTGGCCCAGCTCGGACCGGACGCGCAGCGCCTCTTCGCGTACCGCCTGGTCGAGCACGTTGCGGGGCTCGAGCTCGAGGACGTGCTGGACTTCCCGGGCGGCGAGCTCCGGTCGCCCGGTGTCTCGGTAGAGCAACGCGAGCTGGAGATGATGGTCGAGCACCCCGGGCGCTCGCTGCTCGGCGAAGGTGAGGTTCTCCTCGGCGGACTGCCACGTCGCGCGCGAGAGCGCCTCGCCCCCCATGATGTTCGTCGCGAGCCACCGCGTGATGCGCCCCATCCGCCGTATGCCCGCGTGGAGCCGGCCCAGCATGTGCCTTGCACCGGCGTGATCGGGCTCGCGAGCCAGGATCACGTCCAGCTCGTCCGACAGCGCGGCCGCCGCCTGCACCTTCGTCTTTCCACCCTCGGCGTTGGCGCGCAGCCCGAGCACGATCGCCAGGGCGTAACGCCGTCCGACGTCGTCCAGCTCCACGACGGCCGCGCGCGCCTGCTTCTCCGCCTCGCGGAGGAGCGCCTTGCGATCGTCGCCGTCCGCCTCGCCGGCGGCACGCTCGACGAGTGCCACGATGGTGTCGGGGACCGTCGCCGTCGCCCATTCGGGCCGCTGCTCCCCGCCGGTCGCGATGATGGCGGCCGCGAGGAGCGTCGTCATGATGGTCATATCGATTCGATGCCTCACCGTCCTCGACGCTCCGAGGAGGCAAGACACGCGCCGGGGTGCGCGCGGCGATCGGGGGGCCGCGTTCCTCGAATGATGCAGACGCCGCGAACGCGGCGCCGTCGGGTCCGACCCCGAGCCCGATTCGACGAGCACACGCACCATGTCGCGATCCCGCGTCGTCGCGACGCGTCGGCTGTTCCGATCCCAGACGGGATCGCCCTCCGCTGAGGGCCGTGCGTGACGCCGGGTTCTAGCTGCGGATCTGCCCGTCCCCGAACACGACGAACTTCCGTGTGGTCAGCTCGCGTGCGCCCATGGGCCCGAAGGCGTGCAGCTTGGAGGTCGAGATGCCGATCTCGGCGCCGAGACCCAGCTCACCGCCGTCGGCGAACCGCGTGCTCGCGTTCACGAGCACTGTCGAGGACTGCACGGCGTCCACGAAACGCTCCGCGTTGGCCCGGCTCTCGGTGACGATCGCGTCGGTATGCGACGAGCCGTAGCGCGCGATGTGCTCCAGCGCCCCTTCCAGATCGTCCACGATGCGAACGGCGAGGATGAGATCGAGGTACTCGGCGTTCCAGTCGTCCTCGCTGGCCGACTTCACGTCCAGACCGCGCAGCAGCTCCACCGTCTGCGCGTCGCCCCTCAGCTCGACACCCGCGTCGTGCAGCGCGCGCGCCACGGGCGGTAGCAACCGCTGCGCGGCCCCGCGGTGGACGAGCAACGTCTCGAGCGCGTTGCACACGCCCGGCCGCTGCACCTTCGCGTTGACGACGATGTCCCGCGCCCGCTCGACCGGAGCCGACTCGTCGAGGAAGACGTGACACACACCTTTGTAGTGCTGCAGCACCGGGATGCGGCTCTTCGCCGTCACGGCGCGGATCAGGCCCTCCCCACCGCGCGGGATCACCAGGTCGATCCAACGGTCCTGCTCGAGCAGGATGTCCACGGCCGATCGATCGGTGGTCGGCACGAGCTGCACCGCGTCGACCGGGACCTGGCTCTTCGCGAGCCCCTCGCGCAGCGCCTCGGCGATCGCGCGGTTGGAGTGCAGCGCCTCGGAGCCCCCGCGCAGGATGACCGCGTTGCCGGACTTGATGCAGAGCGCGGCGGCGTCCGCCGTGACGTTCGGCCGGCTCTCGTAGATCATCGCGACGACGCCGAGCGGGATGCGCATGCGGCCTACGCGCAAGCCGTTGGGCCGAACGCTCTCCTCCTCGATCGTGCCGAGGGGGTCTTCCTGGGCCGCCACCTCGCGGACGGCCTGCGCGAGCTTCGTGACACCGCTCTCGCTCAGTCGCAGCCGGTCGAGCATCGGGCCGCTGACGCCGTTCCTCTCGGCCGCGGCGAGATCGAGCGCGTTGGTGGTGACGATCTGGGCGCGATGCGCGTCGATGGCGTCGGCCATCGCTTCGAGCGCGAGGCGACGTGCATCCTCGTGCAGGCGGGCAGACGCGAGCGCGGCAGCGCGAGCCCGCCGCGCCATCGCCTCGATGCTCTCTTCCAAGCGCGGGTCCGCGCGCCCCTCGGAGGTCCTGCCGGCGTCCTTCGTCGTGGCGACCGTCACCCTGCCTCCTTCGCCTCCTCGTCGCCGATGAGGACCATCCGGTCGGGCCGCATGACCACGTGGCCGAGGCCTTCGCCGAGCGCCTCCCGAACCTCGAGCGTGTGCAGGCCGCGAATGCGCTCGACATCGCGGTCGTCGAAGCGGACGATCCCGCGGGCGTGCTCTCGGCCTCCCTGGTCGATCACCGCCACCACGTCCCCGCGGCGGAAACGGCCCTCGACACGGACCACGCCACGCGGCAGGAGGCTCGCCTTGCGACGGATCGCCTTCACGGCGCCGTCGTCCACCACGAGGGCGCCGGTGAGCCCGCGCTGCGCGGCCATCCACTGCTCCACCGCGTCCAGGGGCCGCTTCCTGGCCGAGATCAGCGTGCCGGCCGGCTGCCCCCGCACGATCGAGGCGAGCACGTCCTCGTCGGTCCCCGACGCGATCACCGTCGGGATGCCGAAATGACCCGCCCGCTCGGCCGCCTCCAGCTTCGTGATCATGCCGCCGGTCGACACGCCCGCCTTCTTCGCGAAGCAGTAGCGTCGAAGCTCCTCGGCGCTCTCCGCTTCCTTGATGAGCTTGGCGTCGGGATCACGACCCGGGTCGCCCGTGAGCACACCGGGCACGTCGGTGAGCAACGCCAGCAGATCCGCGTCGATGAGGGCGGCGGTCATGGCGGCGAGATTGTCGTTGTCGCCGACGACGATCTCGTCCACGCTCACCGTGTCGTTCTCGTTCACCACGGGGATGACGCCCGCCTCGAGCAGAGCGCCGAGCGCCTGGCTGGCGGCAACGTAACGACGCCGGTCGGTGAGACAGTCGTTCGTCAGCAGCACCTGCGCCACGACCAGCCCGACTTCCTCGAACGCGGCGCCCCACATGCTCATGAGGCGACCCTGCCCGACGGCTGCCGCGGCCTGCCGGTCGCGGATGCGCTTGGGCGGGGTGGCGTGGCCGAGCGAGCGGAAGCCCGCGGCGATGGCACCGCTCGAGACGATCACGACCTCCGTGCGGGGCTCCGCGGCGACGGCGCGCGCGACGGACCGCATCCGCTCGGGATCGAGCGTCGTGGTATTCCCGGTGAGGAGCCGGCTGCCGAACTTCAGGACGACACGTCGCTGGGAGAGCCCTCGCGTTCGCGGGCCCTTCAGCTCGATCGCCTGGGTCGAGGAATTATGCATGCTCGTTGCATAAAGCATCATGATTGTCGGCCCGGGCCACAAGGGCCCGGTGATCTGCCGAGCCCGCATCTTGCACGAAGGCCAACATGAATCCAACGCTCGTCGTGCTCGCGGCAGGAATGTCGACCCGGTACGGCCGCCTCAAGCAGCTCGAGCCCCTGGGGCCGCACGGCGAAGCGATCATGGACTATAACGTCTTCGATGCGCTCCGTGCGGGCTTCGCGGAGGTCGTGTACGTGGTGCGCGCGGAGATCCAGGCCGAGCTCGAGCGTCACGTGCGCGGCGTGTTCGGCGCCTCGTTCCCCGCGCGCTTCGTCCGTCAGGACCTCGGCGCGCTGCCGCCGGACTTTCGCGCTCCCCCCGACCGGCGGAAGCCGTGGGGAACGACACAGGCCGTGCTCATCACGGCCGCCGAGGTCGAAGGTCCCTGGGGCGTCTGCAACGCGGACGATCTCTACGGCCCCGGCGCGTTCGACCTGCTCGCCTCGCACCTGCGCCAGGATCCGCCGCCCGAGGACGGCGTGCTCGTAGGCTATCCGCTGCTCGAGACGCTGTCGGGGGCGGGAGGCGTCGCCCGCGCGATCTGCCACGTGGGCCGCGAGGGTCACCTCGAGCACGTCCTCGAGGTGCGCGACATCCGTCAGCGAGGAGGTCTCATCGTGGGGGTGGAGGACGACGGTTCGAGCGTGGAGCTGTCGGGCGAGGAGATCGTGTCGATGAACCTCTGGGGGCTCACGCGCCCGCTCATCGCGGGCATCGGACGTCGCTTCCGGCAATATCTGGAGGTATGGGGCGCGGACAGCGACCGTGAGTTCCCACTCTCCACCGCCGTCAACGACCTGATCCAATCGGAGAGCGTGAGCGTGCGCGTGCTGCACGCCCGCGATCCGTGGCTCGGCCTCACGCACGCGGAGGATCGTGAGCCCATGCGGGCGCTGCTCCTCGAGCGACTCGAGAAGGGCGTCTACCCCGAGCGGCTCGCCGACGCGCTGCGGCGATCCGCTTGAGGGCCGCTCGCGCGGGGGCTCAGACGTCGAGCACCCGCCCGTGGTTCTTGTGGTTGAGGTCGAGCCCGGTCCATCGCGACAGCGAGGTGAGCGCGCGGTGGAGCGGTCGCTCGTCCTTGTGGCGCCGACGGCGGGGCTGGCCGGGGCGATCGGCATCGCGCAGCAGATCCGCCCAGTTCATCGCACGAATCCGCTCGGACATCACGGCGGGGTGCGTCCCTCTCCACTCCTCCAGACGCCCGAGCGGCCCGTAGTCGAACACGGCCTCGTCGGCACCGCCCCTCGGGTCGACGTCGGGGTCCGCGCGGCCGCGGTGTCGCCAGAACGCGTCCATCTTGGCCCTCATGCGCGCGGGGTGACGCGCCCACCCGTAGTGGAACACACGCGCGTGCGCTCGCGCCACCGTGAGCCGTCGCTCGCCGTCGGCGGTCGCTCGCCGGAAAGATTGCGCGTCCCGCACGGAGCGGATCCCGATGCCGTTGCGTACGAGGCGGATCTCGGATCGATACCATCCCTGCCCACGCTGCAGGTGCGCGTAGTCGCCGAAGAAATGGAGGTAGTCGAACAGCATGCCCTCCACCCGCCGGTCGTCGAGCAGCGCCGCGCAGCGCGCTCGGATCGCCGCATGATCGTCCTCGTGCAGGACCTCGTCCGCTTGGAGGTACAGACACCAGTCGCCGTCGCAGGCGTCGAGCGCGAGGTTGGTCGAGTCGGAGTACGCGAGGTGGAGCCGCGACTCGTCCCAGTCGGCATCGACGATGCGGATGCGCGGATCGCCGATGGACTCGATCAATCCCCGCGTATCGTCTTCCCGATCGCCGGCTGCGACCGCGACGACGAGCTCGTCGACGACGGGGAGCGCGGAGAGCAGCGACTCCCGCAGCGGATAGTCCAGGCTGACCGCGTTGCGCGCGAACGAGAAGCCGGAGATGCGCACGCGGGAGCTTCCGTGCGTGCCCGCTCAGTCCTCCAGCAGCTTGGGCGGCTCGCCGGTGTCTTTGACGCCGAGCGCCACGCCCGTGCCGATGCCGGCGCCGATCGCGATCGCGGTCCCCGCGCCGACGATGGGAAGGATCGCCACGACGGGCGCGGCGAGCAGCGTCGCGCCGACGCCGGTCCAGAGGCCCAGCGCGGGCTTCTCCACGATCGTGGTGTAGCGCAGGCGCCGTCCCACGAACTTCCGCGACTTGAGGTGCCCGTACACGCCGGCCGCTCCGGCGATCAACAGCTCTAGCATACCGCCCCCTTCCGCTCGTCGATCAGTTCGTCACCGCATCCAGCAGGCCGTCGTAGACCCACTCCCTGACGTTCGCCGCCGTACCCGGGCCGCCCGGCCCCTGGACCTCCGCGAGAATCGCGTCGAGGATCTCCTCGAGCAGTGCCTGGTCCGCCGGCGTTCTGCCCACCGCCTCGATCACCGGGTCGTTGGAGACTCTCGGACCGGTGGCCGGCTCGTAGAGGATCCTGCCCTCCGCGCCCACCAGCGCGTCGTGGCCGCTGATCGCCACCGTCGCGAGCGTCTGGACCCTGTCGTAGTGCCGATTGCGGGCAGCCGCTCCGAGCTCGAACTCGGACACTCCTCTCTCCAGCCGCGCCGTCCTGGTCGGCTCCTGAACGCCCGCGTCTTCGAGCGCCCGCAGATATGCCGTGCGATAGCGGTCGCCATCGCCCGCTCGCACCTCTCGCACGGTCGACAGATACGTCTGCCAGACATCGCGAACGTACGCGTAGTCCGAGGGCGTGGCGAGATAGCGGCCGCTCAGCCATGCTTGGGGAATGGGCTCCAGCCCGCGCAACAGCGTCTGCGACGAGGTGAGGAAGCGTTCGCGTGCGCGGCCCCGAAGCGCGTCGTCGGTCGCGGCGATCACGGGCGCCGGGCCCGTCGGCTGCGGCACGGGATCCGCGGCTGCGTCTTCGATCCCACTCGTGGACGACCCGAAGAAGTCCGGGCCGAAGTATACGCCCAGTCCTCCGACGACCAGCACGAGGATCGCGAAAGGCGCGTATCGCCACGCGACGCTCGGCTTCTCCTCCACGGGCGCGCGAGCGGGCCGCGAGGGCGCGGGCGACGGGCGCTCCTGACGGAACGAGCGGGGGACCGGAAGGGGCTCGGCCGGCTGGGCCGCCGCCGTGGGCATCGGCTCGGCCGCGTCCGCGCCCGGGCTCTCCATCGTGAACGACTGAATGGGCACTTCCTCGTCGGGACCGAGGTCGGCGGCCCGCTCGGCCTCGAGCTTCGCCATGAAAGCCGCCGCTTCCTGCTCGGGGCTCAACTGGTTCGGAGCCGGTGCGAGCTCGAGCCCGATGTCGCCCATGCCCCCGGCGTCGTCCATGCCGAAGGGCGGCGGCGTCTCCTCCACGGGTGTCAGCTCGGGCTCGACGGGGGGCGCGGGGGTGAGCACGGGCTCCACCGGTTGCGCCTCCGCGTCTCCCATCTCGATCTCGAGGACGACCGGATGTGTTCGGGCGGACGACCACTCCCGGGTTTCGGCGTCGTAGACGACGTCGTCCGGCGAAAGGTCGCCCGAGCGCACGAACTCCCGGAACACGTCCAGCGAGGCGAAGGAGAGCTCCTGCCCCGTGGGTGTTCGAATCCGGAAGCGCGCCGACATCTAGGGAATGCTCCTCATCGACGTGGAGCCTCGAATGTACGCCAATCGCAACCGGCGCGCGCGACTCCGCGCCGCCGGTGCCGGCGGCGCGCGGCCGTCAGCGGCCGTCGATTAGATCATCCACCAGGAAGAGGTCCGTGAGGAGGGCCCTCAGGTGGATGTTCGCGTTGAGGTTGTCGATCAACTGCGAGCTGATCCCGCGCCGGGAGGACACCAGGCGGACCGCCGCGAGCGCGTCGGCGGCATCCTGGCTCAGCACACGGAGCATGTCGCCCCACACGTCGCGCGGCTCGAGCGCCTCGGAGGACACGACCTCGCGAAAGCGGTCGCCGAGCCCGTCGAGCGCCTGGTCCAGCTTGCGCAGGAGGTCGCGGAGCGGCGCGCCCGACTTCGAGCCCTGATCGGTGGAGAGCCCCTGCGCCGCGTACGCGAGGAAGTACTCGTAGGCCTCCTCGATCGCGTCGATACGGGCCTTCACGTCCTCGCGCGGCGTGGCCAAGACTGTCAGCTCCGGAAAAAAAGGAAACGGCGGCGGGATTCCCCGCCGCCGTGATCACCGCTCGATCGGACTAGGCGTCCTCTTTGGGCGCGCTCACCGCCGCGTCGGCCAATGCCCCGCTCGCCGAGCCGGACTTGGCGATCTCCTCCGTCGCCGGCCACTTCTTCGGATCGAAATGCGCCGCGTAGACGTCGCGCGAGATCCACCCGCGGACCATCGACCAGAACAGCCAGCGCTTGTCCGGTCTCAGCGCGAAGTAGATGTGCGAAGCGATCAGCAGAATGAAGAAGACACCCGCCACGCCGTGGATCGCGAAGATGATCCCTGCCGTCTCGTCCGCGACGAGGTACGGGTTACGCGTGAAGAAGGGCGTGTCGATGCGCATCATCATCACGACGCCGGTCGCGATGGCGGCCGCCGACGCGAGGACCACTGCATGGTGGTACATGCGGTGGTCGAACGGATACTTGCCGCCCTTCGGCTCCGGCGCGCTCGACGACACCAGGTGCTTCATCTGGGCCGCGCCCTCGCGGAAGAAGTTCGGCCCGAAGCTCATCATGGACCAGAAATCCTGCCATCCGATCGCATGGATGATGTGGTAGATGATCGTCGCGATGAGGAAGACACCGGCGATCCAGTGGATCGTGACCCACCCCGCGATCTCGAGCCCCATCACCGGCACGAACGCCGTGACGAGGAGCGTCAGCATCGCCGCCGACATGCACCAGTGGAAGATGCGCGCCGCCAACGAATGTCTCTGGACGCGCTCCGGTGTGCCCGGCGGCACCGGGCTCTTGGCTTCGGCCGCGTGAGCGGCGAACCCGCGCGCGCGATACCACACGGCGTGACCCACCAGGAACAGGGCGGCGAGGACGACCGCCGCCCACATGAGATCCCACGAGACCCCGATGAGGATGTCCTGCCCCCAGGGATTCTGCGTCCTACGCCACAGCTCGATCACGCGGCCACGCTCCTCACCGCCCGACGGACCAGGTTCCGCATCATCGCGATCTTGTAGTCGTTGTGTCGGAGCGCGCGGGTGCCCTGGATCGCGAGCTCGCCGGCCGCGTTCTGCACGGTCTCGGTGGCCGATTCACCCTGGACCAGGCGCTCGACCGCGTCGAGGCGCACCGGGTACGGCGCCACGCCGTTCACCGCGATGCGGGCCTCTTCGATGGTGTTGCCGGACATGCGGAAAGCCGCCGCCACGCTCACGAGCTGGAAGTCCCACGAGCCGCGGTCACGGATCTTCTCGAAGTAGAAGCGCGAGTTCGCCCAGAACGCGGGGACGTAGATCTGCGTGAGCAGATCGCCCGGCTCCAACACGTTCATGCGCTGGATGTCCACCGAGGGTCCGATGAAGAAGTCTTCGGCGTCGTAGAGCCGGCGGCGCGGGCTCTGCACCACCATCCGCGCGTCGAGCGCGATGAGCGCCGGCGCGGTGTCGGACGGATTCACGGCCACGCAGCGGCTGCGGCCGATGATGCAGTGCTCGCGGTTCATCGCCAGCGGCGCCGACGCGTAGCAGACGTTGCCGCCCGCACGGTAGCAGGGCCAACCGCTCCGGTAGTACCAGCAGCGCGTGTCCTGCGACACGTTGCCGCCGAGCGTGCCCTGGTTGCGGATCTGCGGCGTCGCCACGTGCTCGGCGGCCGTCGCGAGAAGACCGTACTCGCTGCGCACGCGCGCGTGGTTGGCCACCTCGGTCAGCGTCGTCATCGCGCCGATCTCGAGGCCGCCCGCCTCCGCCTCGCGGATGCCGCGGATATCCTGGATCGCGCCGATGTCCACGACGACACGAGGCCGCTTGATGCGGTCCTTGAGCCAGTCGAAGGTGTCGAGGCCGCCGGCGAGCACCCATGCCTCGTCGCCCACGTCCTTCAGGATGTCCACCGCGTCCTCGATCGTCGTCGGCTGGACGAGATCGAACGCCGGGATCATGTCTTTCATCGTAGCCATGTATCTGTCTCCCTAGCCGACGTGCTGGTCGAGTCGACCAAACGGAAGTGGACGTCCTTCGAGCTCCGCCAGGATGATGTCCGGCGTCAGCGGAGTCCTGCACAGGCACTTGCCGCCCATCGCATCCGCGATGGCGGTCGTCAGCACCGCGGAGCCGGCGCCGACCGAGGGCTCACCGATTCCCTTGGCGCCCACGGGCGTCGTGGGGTCGGGGATTCCGACCGCGGTCCAGGCCATCTGCCGCGGCGCGTCCATGATGGACGGCGGCCGCGCCGTGTAGAGGCGGTTCGCGAACGGCACGCCGTACTGCGGATCGAACACCCAGCGTTGCGACATCGCCATGCCCATGCCCTGGATCGCGCCGCCGTAGCACTGGGCCCCGAGGCTGCGCGGGTGGATCACGGTGCCGACGTCGGTCGCGCACACCAGCTCCTTCGTCTCGAAGTGACCGGTCTCGACATCGAGCTCGATCAACCCGAACACGGCGAGCCAGCTGTAGACGCCGCCTTCGCCGCCGAAGTTGTCACGGGCGACGCCCATCAGTCCCGTCCCCGCGTGCATCTGCGCCGCGGGCACGGTCGCCGCGTTGATGTCGGTCGGCAGCGTGTGTCCGTCGTACTCGCCGCCGAGGGCGATGGCGCGCTGCGCCACCTGGGCGAACGTCATGCTGCCACCGGGTCCCGTCACGCGGCCGTTGTCCACGCGGTACTGGTTCGCGTTGCCGCCGAGCTGACGAGCCGCGATCGCCCGGATCTTCCGGAGCGCGTCCTGCGCGGCCGCGTAGTTCGCGCGGGTGTGCGCGTGCGTCGTCTGGCTGCCCGCCTGCACGGAGCTGTTGGGCATGCCGCGCGACGAGTCACCCCAGATGATCTCGACCTGGTCCCAGTTGAGACCGAGCAGCTCGGCCGCGGGACGCGCCGTGTCGGAGATGGAGTGCGTGCCCAGATTTCCGATGCCTTGGTAGACGTAGAGCTTCCCGTCCGGCCGGATGACCATGAGACCGTCGTAGCCTCGCGAGCCGGCCGTATAGGTCGAGAGGCCCATCCCGATGCCGGTGACCTTGGTGCCGTTCCGCTGGCCGGAGAGCGCGATCTTGTTCTGGTAGTCGAACAGCTCGGCGCCGAGCTGCAGCGCTTCCTTCGCGTGCACGCTGGTGAGGCGCTGATTGCGCGGACCCATGCCGGACTCGACCGTCGGCGCGTTCAGGATCCGGATCGCGAGGCGATCCATCCCCAGCTCGCGGGCCGCCTTGTCGATGAGCGGCTCGAGCATGCCGTTGATCTGCGCGCCGCCGGGTCCGCGCTGGGCGGCCTTCGGCGGGGTGTTCGTGTACATCGGGAACCCGCGGTAGCGCATGTTCCCGGGCGTGTAGGTGATGTCGGCCACGTTCGACGCCGTGTTGTGGTCGCCGGCGCCATAGGGGCCGCTGTCCTGCACGATCATCAGATCGATCGCCGTGCACTTGCCGTCCGCACGGAAGCCCATCTTCACCCAGGACTGGAAGCCGGGGCGGGCGCGACCGATGTAGTTCTCCTCATAGCGCGTGACGCGGTGCATCACGGGCCGCCCGATCTTCCTCGACATGAGGGGAGCGAGCGCCATGTGCGTGTGGCCCGGAATCTTCGAGCCGAACCCGCCGCCCGTGAACTCGGAGACGAACGTCATCTCTTCGGGATCGACGTCGAGCACGCCCGCCAGACCGACCTTCGTGCGCTGCGCGCTCTGCGTGGAGACGAACGCATGCAGGCGTCCGTTCTCCCAGTACGCCATCGTGGAGCGGGGCTCCATCGGATGGTGGGTCACCGACTGGTGGACGATGGTCTCCTCGATGATCACCGACGCTTCGGCGAAGCCGGCGTCGATGTCACCCTTGGTCCATTCGACCAGCGGGTTGGCCGGGTTGGGCATGCGGCCGGCCTCGACTTCCGCGAAGTCGGCGTCCGTCCACTTGTAGGTGCTCCAGCCGTCCTGCCCCGAGAACTGGTTGCCCTGGGTGTAGGCGTTCGGCCCGTTCGGACGAAGGCTCTCGAGCGGATCGAGCACGAAGGGCAGCGGCTCCAAGTCCAGGCGGATCGCCTCGATCGCGGCGGCGCATGCCTCCTCGCTCTCGGCCGCGACCGCGAGGATCGGCTCACCCTCGTACTTGGGCTCGTCCGTGAGCATCGCCTCGCCCGGGCCCTCGGGCTGCGGCACGTCGCTCGCGCGCATGATGTCGATGAAGCCGGGCACCTGTCGGGCTCGGCTGTCGTCGACGCCACGCACCCTGCAGTGCGGCATCGGGCTGAGGAGGAGCTTCATGAACACCATGCCCTGCGCGCGGAAGTCTTCCGCGTATCTCGCACGGCCGGTGATCTTCGCGCGGAGGTCGACCGCGGTATAACTGACACCTACGAGCTTCTCGGCCATGGATGCTCTCCCTTACACGCTGCGTGCGAGCTCGGCAGCTCGCATCGCGCAGTTGAGGATCTTGTCGTAGTCCGCACAGCGGCAGAGGTTGCCGGAGAGCGCCATGCGCGCCTGCTCGCGGGTCACGTTCGGATTGTTCGCGACCATCGCGGTCATGCTCATCACGAATCCGGGGGCGCAGAACGCGCACTGGAATCCGCCCTCCTCGAGGACCGCCTGCTGGACGACGGACAGCTCACCCGTGTCCGGGTTCTCGAGGCCCTCCACGGTGACCACCGAGCGGCCACGGAGCTGGTGCGTGAGGATCGAGCAGCTGTACGAGTTCACGCCGTCGATCAGCACCGTACACGCACCGCACTCGGCGCGGTCGCAGCCGAGCTTCGTGCCCGTGAGGTTCAGCTTGTACCTGAGCGTCATCGCCAACGTCTCGTTCGGCAGCACGTCCACCCTGCGCTGCTGTCCGTTCACGTTGAGCGTGAGGAGCCGCTCGGTCGTGCTCTGCACCGTGGCGGCGCCGAGCACGTTCGGACTCCTGAACAGGTAGTTGGCCGACGAGACGGTCGCACCCGTCGCGATCACGCCCTTGATGAAGGTCCGCCTGGAATACTTCTTCTCCAGGAGACCTACGGATTCGACATCGTGCATCGAGCTGCCCTCCGCATGAGGCACCGTGGATCTGGCCAAAATAGGGAGCATGGTCCGTCTTGGCGAGCCCTGCGTGGGTAATTTCCCCCGGGTGCCAGTCCGGGCCGTCCTCTTGTGCTTCCTCGCCCATTTTCCTCTCGGAGCGTCGGCTCAGGCAAGGCCCCACGGCCCGTTGACCTGGGAAGAGGGCAATCCGATCTACCGATTGTCGTCCACCCCTCCGTTCGAGTCGGCGGAGCCGATTCCCGCCGCTGCGCTCTCCGTGGACGCGTGGCTCGGCCTCTCGAACATCTTCGAGCAGGACTCGTCGGCCACGCACGTGGTCTTCCTGGACACCGAGCGGCTCCTCTCGACCCTCACCGTTCGTTGGGGGGCCGCCGAACGGCTCGAGGTGGGGGGCCGCCTGACGGTCGAGACCACGGGCGGAGGGGTGCTCGACTCGTTCGTGCACTGGTACCACGAGCGACTGAACTTCGGCCAGGCCAACCGCGATCGGTTTCCCGAGGACCGATACGATCAGCGGCTGACCGACGGAGGCGCCACGCGCTACGTCGACCTGCGGAGACGATCGGTCGATGTCGCGGACGTGCAGCTGTTCGCCAAGTGGAGGGCCGTCGCCGCCTCCGACGGCGGGGCCGCGCTCAGCGTGAAGGTCTCGGCCCGTGTCCCGACGCGATCGAATCGGGCGGCCCCGGAGCGCCCGGACGGATCGCTCGTCGTGCTCGGCCGCCTCGGCGGCGGACCGTGGTACGTCCACGGGATGGCGGGCGCCGTTCTGGTGCGGGCGGCACCGCCGCTCGACGACGTCGTGGGAGACGCGAACGTCTTCTTCGGCGCGGCGGTCGAGCGCTCGCTCGGGCGCAGCGTGGCGGTCGTCGCGCAGTATCAGATCGCGTCACCCGTCCTGCGCGACTTCGATCACCGCGAGCTGGACTGGCCGTCGAGCAACCTCGTGCTCGGCGTCGCCGGCGCCTGGGGCGACTCGTGGAGCTGGGACGCGAGCTTCCAGGAGGACGTGCCCGCCGACACGCCGGCGATCGACTTCACGGTCGGGCTGCGTGTGAGCCGACGCTGGCGCTGATCGGAGCCGCGGAACCTTCAGCCCGGCTCGCCCGCGGACGCATCGAGCCGCAGGTACGCGACCCCGTCGGCCAGGACCGGTAGCCCGCGTATCACGCACAGGACCACGGTGACCAACGCCGAGGCGATGCCCACGGCCTCGAGCGCGCGGAAAGGCGAGGGGGAAAGCACGCCCTCGGCGGCGAGCGCGGCACCGAGCGCGACGAACGCGATGAGCTTCGCGATTCCGTACAGGCTCCGCATGGGTCGGGACGCGGTCAGGAAGCGCGTCAGCGCCGAGCGCGCCATCGACGACTCGCCGAACGCCGTCCGCCCACGTACGAGCGCCATCCCCCTCACGGTGTCCACGAGCACGCTGCGCGTGACCACGACGAGCGGAATCCAGAGCGGCACGAGCTGCGCGACGGCGAAGGTGATCCAGTACACGTGCTCGACGATCCGGTCGGCGGTGATGTCGAGGATGCCGCCGAGCTTCGAGGCGAGCCCCATGCGGCGGGCGACGATGCCGTCGAGCGCGTCCATCGCGATGACGATCACGGTGAGCAGGACGCCCGCGACCGCGCCCGGCCGCGAGCCGTTCACGAGGAGCCCGGCGGCGAGGAACGCGAGCGCCGTGCGCAGACCGACGATCGCGTTGGGGATGCGATAGGAACGGTGTCCATTCATGGTCGGCTTCGGGGTGTCGAGGGGTTTGCGCGCCGAGGGTTCACGTGGCGAAGCTGGCTGCGCGGGCCGTCGCGCAGCATGCGTACGGCGACGTAGACGCTTCGTAACAACGACTGGAGTCGAACCCGTGATCCATCCGACCGTCTTCCGTCCCGAGGAGCACGCCGTCTTTTCGAGCGAGAAGATGGGCAAGAGCACGATCTTCGCGTCCGAGAGGCTCCTCGTCGGTCTGAACTGCTTCGAGCCCGGTCAGGCGCACGCGCTGCACACGCACGCCGGCATGGACAAGGTCTACCACGTGCTGCGCGGCTCCGGTCGGTTCCTGCTGGCCGACCGGGAGCTGGAGATGGAGGCCGGCACCATGCTCGTCGCGCCGGAGGGCGTTCCGCACGGGATCCGCAACACCGGCGACGAGCGCCTCGTCGTGCTCGCGGTGCTGGCCCCGGCGCCGCGCTGATGTCGTCGCCCCCGCGGGGGAGCGACGATATGATTCCGCCTCGTTCTTCGGTCGCGCTCCCACGCCCTCGCGTCACCCCGCATGAAGAGACCTCCGGCATGAGAACGCCGCGCGGCGCCGCCACCGCCGCAATCGCGGCGCTCGCGCTCGCCGCCTTCGCGGGACCGCTCGACGCCCAAGTCGGGAACGACCCGTTCCAGGACGTGGGCTCGCTCGACTTCCCCACCTCGGCGACGGGCCTCGCGCAGCGTCACTTCCTCCGCGGCGTGGCGATCCTGCACAGCTTCGGCTGGAAGCAGGCGCGCGAGGAGTTCCACGCGGCGCAGGAGATCGATCCGGACTTCGCGATGGCGTATTGGGGCGAATCGCTCGCCTACGACCATCCGCTGGTGTCGCAGATGGACCCGACCGAGCCGCGCGCGGCACTCGCGCGGCTCGCCCCCACCACTGCGGCGCGGCTCGCCAAGGCGCCGACCGCCCGCGAGCGGGGCTTCCTCGCCGCGGTGGAGATCCTGTGGGGCGAAGGCGACCACGTCGCACGCCGGATCGGATACATGCGGGCCATGGAGCAGCTCTACGACAGCTATCCGGACGACGTCGAGGTGGCCGCATTCTATGCGCTCTCCATGCTGAGCGCGGCGGCCGCCATGCGGACGGAGAGCCCGGCGATCCGCTCGGGCCTCGAGGAGTCGGAACGGCTCGCCGTCCGCGCCGGGGCGATCGCGCTGGAGCTGTTCGCGCACCACCCCGACCACCCGGGCGCGCCGCACTACGTCATCCACGCGTTCGACGACCCCGTGCACGCGCGCCTCGCGCTCGAGGCCGCCCATCGGTTCTCGGAGATCGCGCCCGCCGTCTCGCACGCCCGACACATGCCGACGCACATCTACATCCAGCTCGGCATGTGGGCGCTCGTGTCCCGACAGAACGAGTCCGCTTACCAGGCGGCCCGCGAGCTGTGGATGCCCGGAGACGACATGGGGGACGCGATCCACGCGCTCGACTGGGGACAGTACGGCGATCTCATGCGCGGGGACTACCTGCGGGCCGCGAGCTGGATTCGACGAGCGGAGATCATGGTGGAAGGCGGTTTCTGGGGACGAAAGGACCGCGGACCTGCGAACGCACCGCGCGCGGTGAGCACGCTCGATCTCGTGCAGGCACGCTACGTGGTCGACACGGAGGAGTGGAGGATTCGACCGGTGACGGCTTCGTCGTCCGTCCACGAGCTGCTCGCGACGGCTCTGTCCGCGTATCACCTCGGCGACGCGGAGACGCTCCGGAACGCCGAGGCCGCCCTCGCCACGCCATCGGGCGCACGCGGCGGATCGACGTCGATCGTGCACGCAGAGGTCGCGGCGCTCCTGGCCGCGTCGATGGGCGATACGGTGGCCGCGACGCGCCACATGGACGAGGCGGAGGCCCAGGTCGCCGCGCTGCCGCCGCCCAACGGCGCCGCGGCGCCGATCAAGCCGGTGCACGAGCTCTACGGCGAGCTGCTCCTGGATCTCGGACGACCCGACCTTGCCGCGGAGAAGTTCGAGACGTCGCTCCGGCTCATGCCCAACCGCCCACGCTCCCTGCTGGGGCTCGGGCGCGCGGCCCTCGCGATGGGGGACGAAGCCCGCGCGGCTCGTCCCTACGAGACGCTGGCCGAGCTGTGGGCAGGGCGCGAGGAGCGGCCGGAGATGCTCGAGGCGCGTCGTTTCTGGAGGAGGCACGTGAGGGACGATCAGCGGCTGGCGTCCGGGACCGTGGGTTACGCGCCACCATCCGGTGGCCACGGGCGACCCTGACGCCTTCCTTCTTCGCCCGAGCGATTCTGGTCGGCGTACTCGCGACGGCCGTCATCGACGTGTGGGCGCTGATCGCGAGAAAGGCCTTCGACGTCCGCTCCCTCGACTTCTGTCTGCTGGGCCGGTGGGTGCTGTCGATGCGCGACGGCGTCTTCCTGCATGACGATATCCGCAGCACGCCACCCAGGACGCTCGAATGTCCGGTGGGCTGGAGCGCGCACTACTCCATCGGTGCCGGGTTCGGGCTCCTGTTCGCCCTGCTGGTATCCGAGGCTTGGTTCACCCGTCCGACGCCGCTGCCGCCGCTCCTCTTCGGAATCGTGACGGTGTTGGTACCCTTCTTCACGATCCAGCCGGCGATCGGCCTCGGTGTGGCGTCTTCCAGAACCCCGAGACCGGCGCGGGCGCGCCTGAAGAGCCTCACCACACACACCGTGTTCGGCTTGGGTCTCTATCTCGCCGCGCTCGTGCTCCGCTGAGCGGTCTCAGCAGATCGGCACGTTGCCGCCGTTGACGTAGTCCTGGATGGTTCCCGAGCCCAGGTGGAACTGGGTGCGGCCGTAGTGCCACCACCCGCCCATCACCGAGTCGGGCTCTCCCAGCAGCGCGCGCACCTCCTCGGCCGTCGAGCCCGGCCCGACGCAGTCGCGCGTAGACTGCGGCGCCGGCGCGTCGATCACGCCTCCGGGCTGCGCGGCGGGCGGCGGCGCAGGCTCGGGGCGAGATCCGGACTCCGGCTGGGCGTCCCCGCACGCCCAGGCACACACACAGGCGAGGACGAGGATCGCGCGCGCGGTCATGGCCACAACATCTCCCAGTCGGTCGAGTATTCGGCGTTCCCCCATGCGATCCGCAGCGTGCCCGAGGGCACTTCGTACCCTCCAGACGGACCGCCGGCGGGCACGGACGGCTCGAGCGTGATCACCAGGCTCTCCAGATGCTCGCCGAGCGCTCGCCGCCGGAGCCCCGTCCGGCCGAAGTCGCGCGTCGGATCGTAGTCGGTACCCCACTGCCGCGTCTCCTCGCTCACCACGAGCTCGCCTCCGTCCGGACGCGGAACGAGCCAGAGCGTGTACTCGCCGCGCGGGAGCTCGAGGTCGCCGATCCGCATCTCGACGTCGAGCATCAGCGTCGTGGCCCAGTTCGCGCCCAGGCGCCACACCTCGCCGTAGGGAACGAGCCCGCCGAAGATCTCCCGGCCACGCGCGTGGGGCTGACCGTAGTCGATGATCATCCGCGACGGACCTGAGTGGGCGGGCGTTCCCGTGAACCACCCCCACTCGTCCCCCCGACCGCGGAGGAAGCGGCCGTCGAACGCGACGCTCGTCGTGACGCGCCCGCTCGGCGCGACGTTCGGCCGGGGCTCGGGTTGTCGCCCTTCGAGGGGAGCGCTCCACAGGCCCAGGAGGAGCACGGCGAAGCGGGCACCCGAGGCACCCCGCCCTGAGCGGATCATGCGGTCCTCATCTCTATAGTGTTCCAGACGGCTTTTCGTGGACTCCGTACGGACATACTTTCGTTTTTCAAGCGAATGACGGTAGGCGCGGCTTCCTGCCTGCCGCAAGGCCACGGAACCGGCCGGCCCGCGCGTCGGAGACGAGACAGGCATGAAGAAGCAGAGACGATCGCGGTGCCCGATCGCCGCTTCGCTCGACCTCCTCGGCGACCGCTGGACGCTGCTCGTGCTCCGCGACATGGTGTTTCGCGGACATCGCTACTTCCAGGAGTTCGCGGCGTCGCCGGAGGGCATCGCAACCAACACGCTGGCGGAGCGGCTCGAGCGGCTCGAAGGGGCGGGTGTGATCCGGAAGGAGCGCGACCCCGACGACGGGCGTCGGAACCGGTACGTGCTCACCGAAGAGGGGCTCGCGGCCATTCCGCTGCTGGTCGACCTGGTCGTGTGGGGCGCGAAGCTCGACGCCGGCCTCGACTACCCGGAGCGCAGGCTGAAGTGGATGACCCACGAGCGCGAGGACGTCATCCGCTACTACCGTGAGAAGCTCACGGGGACCAGCGAAGGCACGACGGCTGCCGGCTAGACCACGCTCGCGTCGGGCGCTCAGGGCGCGCCGGTGAGCCGCATGCTCAGCTCGCGCAGCCGGCGGCGCGCCTCGAGATCGTACGCCTGGGGCGCCGCACGCGCGTTGGTGGCCTGCCGCCAGTAGTTGCCGCTTCCCGCCATCGGCGACGTGATCACCTGCATGACCGGATCGGCTCCCTCGTCGATGGAGGTCATGGGTGTGCCTCCGCGGTTCAGCACCATGCTCGTCGCCATGTAGACCGCGGGGTGGACCGCGTTGGCGGTCACGCCCGTGCCCTCGAGCTCCTCCGCGAGGTCCATGGTCATCATGATTTGCGCGAGCTTGCTCTGGCCGTAGGCACGGGCGCCCTCGTACGGACCGCGCTCGAGCATCACGTCGTCGAAGTCGATCGCGTTCTGCGCGGTGGACGTGATGCTCACGATGCGGGCCGGCGCGCTCTCCTTCAGGAGCGGAAGCAGCGCGCGTGTGAGGTAGAAGTGCGAGAGGTAGTTCACCGCGAAGCGCAGCTCGTGGCCGTCCTGGCTCACTTCGCGCGTGGCGCCGTCGGCGCCTCTGCCGATGCCCGCGTTGTTGACGAGCACGTCGAGGCGGTCGTAGTCGGAGAGCACCGTCTCGGCGAGCCGGCGCACGTTCGCCAGAGAAGCGAAGTCCGCCAGCACGAGGCTCGCCGAGCCCTCCATCGCCTCGATCTCGGCGACGACGGCCCTGCCCCGCTCCTCGTTGCGGCCGTGGATGATCACGTGGTAGCCGGCGCCGGCCAACCGCAGCGCGACGTCGCGGCCGAGGCCGTCGGTCGAGCCGGTGACGAGCGCGACCGGACGGATGCCGGTGTCGATCTCGCTGTCCTGCGCCCTCGCGGCGAGCGGCGCGAAGGCGACCAGCGTGGCGAACAGCGAAAGCGCCGCGGTGCGCGGGCTCGGGAAGCGACGGATCGACATGACGGTGCCTCGCGTGGATGGAGGGGCTGCGCCGATGCTACGGACGGCCTTCATGGCGTGCAAGCGGCCGTCGGCCCACCGACCGGTGCGCGGACCGTCGCCCGGCGGTCGCGCTACTCGAGGTACGTGTAGCCCTGCAGGCTGTCGTCGAGGAAGCGCCGGAAGCTCGCGCCCTCGGCGAGCGTGAGGCGCTCGGCCTGGAGCGCGCTCTCGAGATCCTGCCGGAGGATCACGCGGATCTCGTCGGGATCGAACTGCACGTACTGGAGCACCTCGCGCACCGTGTCGCCCTCGACCACCGTGTCGATCCGCCAACGCCCGTCGGGTCCGATGGAGACGTGCACGGCGTGCGTGTCGCCGAGCAGGTTGTGCAGATCGCCGAGCGTCTCCTGATAGGCACCCGTCAGGAAGAAGGCGAGGTAGTACGGCTTCTCGCCGCCCACGCCCGGCTCGGAGCCCGGCTCCGGCGGATGCAGCTCGAGCGTCGTCTTGGGGCCCCACTCACCCGGGAACCGATCGACGCGGCCGTCCGAGTCGCAGGTGATGTCCGCCAGCACGCCGCGCTGCGTGGGCTCCTCGCTCAGGCGATGGATCGGCATCACCGGGAAGAGCTGCTCGATGCCCCACGAGTCGAGCAACGACTGGAAGATGCTCAGGTTGAGGAAGTACAGATCGGCCAGCTGATCCGGGAGCGTGCTCAGGTCCTCGGGCAGCTCGTCGCCGTACGACTCGAGAACGGCTCTGCCCATCGCCCAGTAGATCTCCTCGCACGCCGCACGGGCGTTGAGATCCATGTAGCCGAGGCTGAACAGCGTGGTCGCCTCGGCGAGCGCGTGCTCCGCGTCCGCGTAGGCGCCCAGCAGGTCCTCGCCGCTGCGGCGCTGGTAGGCGTCGTAGGCGTCGAGCAGAGGCTGCGGCGGCTGCTCCTGGGCGAGCGCCGCATCGAGCAGCTTGGGATCCGGCCTGCCGGGGAAGACCCGGCTGCCGATCACCTCGCACACGATCACGCTCGAGTGCGCGACGATCGCACGGCCCGACTCGCTCATGATGTTCGGATGCGGCACGCCCGCCTCGTCGCAGATCGACTGGACGCGGTAGAGCACGTCGGCCGCGTACTGCTCGAGTGTGTAGTTGATCGACGAGCCCGTGGCGGATTGGGTGCCGTCGTAGTCGACGCCGAGCCCGCCTCCGATGTCGATCATCTCGATCGGCGCGCCCGCGCGCACGAGCGCCACGTACAGGTGGGCGAGCTCGCTCACCATGGCCTTCACGGCACGGATGTCGAAGACCTGCGAGCCCATGTGGCAATGGAGCAGGTGGAAGCCCGACAGCATCCCGGTCGCGCGCAGGCGATCGACGGAGTGCAGGATCTCGCCGACGGTCAGCCCGAACTTGCCGGCATATCCCGACGAGCCCGCCCAGCGGCCGACGCCGGCGGCCGCGAGCTTGGCGCGGATGCCGAAGCGTGGAACGACGTTGTGCGCGCCCGCCGACTTGGCGATGAGGTTGAGCTCATGCGCCTGCTCCACGACCGGCAGGATGTTGCGCCCCATCTTCGCGGCGAGCGTCGCGAGCTCCAGGTACTCGGCGTCCTTGAAGCCGTTGCACACCAGGGGCATGCCGTTCATGCCCTGCGTGAGCGCGAGACCCGCGAGCAGCTCCGGCTTCGAGCCGACCTCGAGCCCGAACCCGAGCTCGTATCCGATCGTGCGGATCGCCTCGCAGACGTGGCGCTCCTGGTTGACCTTGATCGGATACAGGCAGTGGTACGAGCCCCTGTAGCCCAGCTCGGCGATCGCCTTGTCGAACGCCGTGCGGATCGCGCGCATGCGATGCGCGAGGATTCCGGGAAAGCGGACGATGACGGGCGGGGTGATGTCGCGCGCCGCGAGCCCTCTCGCCACGTCGAAGAGGTCGATCGCACGCGAGGCGTCCGCGTCGGGATAGACGGCCAGCGTCCCCTGCGGGGTCACGCCGAAGTAACCGGCCCCCCACTCCTCCACGCGATAGAGCTTCGCGGAGTCCTGCGGCGTCCAGAGGTTGAGCTGATCCGAGGTGCGGACCGTTCGGCCCGGCTCGAGGCGAACGGCAGGCTTACTCGACACCCGGCACCCCCGCGAGACCCGCCCGCGCGCACTCTGCGGCGACGGTGAGATAACGACCGACGCTCTCGGCACCTACCACATAAGGATGGGCGTCACCCGGGCGGCGGCTCCGGAGCGCCGGCAGCTTCGCCGTCGAGCCGTCGTAACGGGTGTGGTTCGAGAGGATGACGTCGGCGCCCGCCTCGGCCGCGAGGCGCTGGAAGCGCTCCGCCGACTCGATGTACGCGCGGAACCAACGTGCGTCCTCGCCTCGCCCCATGAAGTTGAACGCCGTGCCCCCGACCAGCGCGGCGACGTGCCGGCGTCCGCCATCGAAGACCGGGATCAACGTCGACATCGTCCCCGGCGTGTGGCCGGGCGTCGCGTGCAGAACCAGCGTCGTCTCACCCAGGTGGAGCTCGTAGCCGTCCGTCGCCTCGATGTCCCGCCGCGGCTTCGGCCAGTCCCCACCGGTGCTCTCGAGCAGATCCCAGTCCTCCGGGGACAGGATCACCCGGGCGCCGAACCGGTCCTGCAGGTAACGCGCACCACCGGCGTGGTCACTATGGCCGTGGCTGACGATCACGTAGCGGATGTCCGCTGGATCCAGCCCGACCTTTCGGAGGCCCTCGACGACCTCCGCCTCGACGGAGTAGTCGAAGATCGGATCGATGATCACGATCCCCTCGGACGTGGTCACCGCCCACGCCGAGTATGCCGTCTGGCCGACGTAGTAGAGGTTGTCGAAGACCTTCACCGGCTCGGCGTACCATTCCGGCTGGCCGGACCCCACGGGCGTGAGCTCGGCGGGCACGTCCGGGCCGACACCCACGAGCAGCGACTCCAGCGAGGGCGCCGCTTGGGTGCATATCCGCAGCAGGAGCGACACGTGATCGGAGCCGGCCGCCGCGCGGGCCGCCAGAACGTGATCCCGCGCCGTCCCGGTCTGCGCGGCCAAATCCGTGGACGCGGCACACGCGACGAGGGCGACCGGCGCGAGCAGGCCGACCCGCCGACGGAGCGGAGCCCCCGCCTGGAGGGGCCCGTGAGCGCCCGTGCTCAGCTGTCGCTCGGTTGGGGTACGATGCGCATGTACGGGAGCGGCTGCCTCCAGCCGCCCGGGAACCGCTTCTTCGCCTCCGCATCCGACACGGCGGCGGTGATGATGACGTCGCCGCCGGGCTCCCAGTTCGCCGGCGTCGCGAGCTGCCTCGTCGCGCTGAGCTGACAGGAGTCGAGCAGCCTGAGGATCTCCGGGAAATTGCGCCCGGTGCTCATCGGATAGGTGATCGTCGCCTTGATCTTCTTGTCCGGGCCGATCACGAATACCGAGCGAGCCGTCGCGTTGTCGCCCGGCGTGCGGCCCTCGCAGCTCTCGCCCGCTCCGGCGGGAAGCATGTCGTACTTCTTCGCGATCTCCAGCGTGGGGTCGCCGATCAGCGGATAGTTCACCGCACGTCCGCCGTACGACTCGATGTCCTTGGACCACTTCCGGTGGTCGCCGACCGGGTCCACGCTCAGGCCGATCACCTTGCAGTTGCGGGCGGCGAACTCGTCCGCCAGCGCCGCGACCGCGCCGAGCTCCGTCGTGCAGACCGGCGTGAAGTCCTTCGGGTGGGAGAACAGGACGGCCCAACCATCCCCGATCCACTCGTGGAAGTCGATCCGCCCCTCTGTAGTTTCAGCCGTGAAATCCGGCGCCGTGTCGTTGATGCGCAGCGACATCCAATCCTCCGTAGGTTCCTCTCGGCGAAAAGTCTACGGCCTTGCGCGCAGGAATCCAGAGGTTGGCCGAGGGTCTGCCTCACGCTCACCATCGTCCCGCGTATCGGGGGGAGTGGTCGGAGAGCGACGCGAGCAACCATTCGCGGTGCAGTCGGTTGAGCTGGCGGACGTGGATGTGGTCGTGCGCCACCCAGGAGGTGAGGAGGTCGGCCGCGCTGATCGGCCCGATGCTCGGATGCTCGTACGCGAGCGACCAATCGGGCTGGACCAGCGCATCGAGCCACGCGAGCGACTCGGCGCGCGCCGCGAGAAAGCGGTCGAGCGACTCGCCGAGATCCCGCTCGTTGTAGCGGCGCGACAGGGGCCAGCCCTGCGGGTCGATCGGCGGCCACGAGCCCGGACGGTGGAGCGTGGCATCGAGCCGCGCGCGGAAGTCCTCGACCTCCTCGTCGGCGAGGTGGTTCACCACCTCGAGGATCGACCACTGCGCCGGGTCGGGCTTCCAGCGTGCCTGCTCGTCGCCCACGCCGGCGACCTGCGCGGCGAGGACTTCCGCGTTCGCGCGCAGGCGCTCGCGGAGCGCGTCGGGCCGCAGCACCGTGTGATCGCTAGAGCCCGAGGGCCTCGCGGAGCTGTGCGGCCGTGAGCCCCCTCACGTAGACGGGCGTGCCGCGATCGAACTCCCTCGCGCGCGCGAGCCCGCCGACCACCACGGGATCGAACCCCGCGTCGACCACGAGCTCGGTGGTGACGCGAATCGCCTCCGCGTCGTCCGCGGCGATCGGCACGCCGATCTTCGGATCGGGCCTGTGCGCCTCGCGCTCCATCTGGACGGCGCTCATGCAGTTGAACGCCCGCACGAGCCGGACGCCCGGCAGGTACTCCGCCGAAGCGACCCCGGTGCCCTTGGCGATCGCCTCGTCCGCCATCGGCCCGTCGCGGTCGGCGCGGGGGTTGCCGCAGTCGATCACGATCTTGCCCTGCATGAGCGACGCGTAGTCTCTCCCCACCTGAGGCAGCGCGCCGTATGGGACGGCGATCAACACGACCTGGCCGAACGTCGCCGCTTCTTGCGGATATCCCGCACGCGCACGCGGACCGGCCTGGCCCACCAGCTCGGTGAGCTCCTGCGGGTTGCGTGAGCTGAAGAGGATCTCGTGGCCGGCGCGGGCCCACTGCAGCCCCGTCGCCCCGCCCATCTGCCCCGACCCGATGATCCCGATGCGCATCGAGCCCCGGGGGAGCGCGGCCGCCGCCGAATCACCGCGGAGGGCCAGGCCGAGCCCGGCCGCACCGACCCCGACGTGGCGGACGAAGTCGCGGCGTGACAGGTGCCGAGTCATATCTCCTCTCCTTCCTCAACGTGGTCCATCCGTGACCGTAACGAGCACACCCCGCCGAATCAAAGGGTTGCGGCGACTTCGCGCATCCTGCGCCTGAGATCCTCGCTCGGCAGCCGGCCGAGGCCGCCGCCGATGTTGTCGATCATGTGAGCGGTGTCGGTCGTTTCGGTCAACACGACCGTCACGGCGGGATTCGCCAGGATGTACTTGATCGAGAACTGCGCCCATGTCTCGCAGTCGAACTCGGCCGCCCAGTCCGGCAGCGGCCTACCCGCGGTGCGCTGGAAGTACGAGCCGTTCATGAATGGCCGGTTGATCAGGACGGCGAAGCCGCGATCCTGCGCGAGCGGGAGGAGCCGCTCCTCGGCGTTGCGCTCGAGGAGGGAGTAGTTCATGTGCACGAAGTCCGGCCGCTCGCGGCGCATGAACGCCTCGAGCGGCTCGTGGTTGAAGTTCTCGGCCACCGTGACCCCGATGTAGCGTGTCTCGCCGGAGGCCTTCCACTCCTGCAGGCGGGGCCAATGGTGCTCGACCCCCCGCAGGCTCTCGATCTGGATGAGGTCCACGGTCGGGCGCGCGAACAGCCGCTGCGTCTGGCGCATCTGGGCGATGCCGGTGGCTGCGTCCGGCGTGTTGACCTTCGTCGCCAGGAAGATCCCGGCGCGGACGTCCGGCTCCTGCAGCACGCGGCCGAACGGCGCATCGATCTCCTCGGTGCGGACCGACGTGTCCACCACCCGCCCGCCCTGTGCGATCAGGGTGCGGATGACCTCCGCCACCGGTGCGGGCCCGTTCTGGGGGATCTCGAGCACCACGGCGGTCGACCCGAGACCGACGATCGGCAGCATCTCGCCCGTCGTGGGAATCGGCCGACTCGGGAGGCGCTCCTGCGCGAGCAGCGTCCGTGGAGCCGCCAGGGCCGCGCCGGCGGCGGCGACCTGACCGAGGAAGGTGCGGCGGGGAAGCGTCATGGCGGAGCTCTATGGCGTTTGCGTCGGCGACGCATCGAAGTAGCCGTGGCCGGTCGAGTGCGCAAATCGCTGCCGGCCGACCGCCAAAGAGTGTTTGACTCTCCCGACGGCGGGTCGGTACTGTTGGGGCCACGTTCAACCACTGCATACCGGAGCCCGAGAACGATGGCGCGCCTGTTGGTGGTGGACGACGACGAAGCGGACCGCGTGGTGCTCCGGACGATCCTGGAGCGCGCCCGGCACGAGGTCTGGGAGGCGAAGGACGGCGCCGAGGCGCTCTCGCAGTTCCAGGGCAACCGCATCGAGGTGGTGATCACCGACCTCCAGATGGCGAACGTCCACGGGCTCGAGCTCATCACCATCCTCAGGGAGCTGAGCCCGCGACCCGGCATCATCGCCATCTCGGGCACGGGCGAGGCGCAGCTCGACATGGCGCGGATGATGGGTGCGACGCACACCCTCCAGAAGCCGATTCGCCCCGACGTCCTCCTCAACGCGGTCGCGGATCTGTCGCCCGGGACCGCCGAGGCATGAACCGAATCGTCCTGGCGACCGCGCTCCTCGGTGCGCTCACGGCGTCCGGGGGCGCGGCTCAGGTCGACCTCCCCCGCGCCCGTCCCGAAGACGTGGGCCTCGCGGCCGCACCGCTGGAGACGGGCATCCGCGCCGCGGTGAGCCGCGCGGTCGAGGAGCAGAGCATCGCAGGGGCGGTGGTGGGCGTGGCTCGCCACGGTCGCATCGCGTACCTCGAGTCTTTCGGGATCCAGGACGTCGGGACGCGCGCGCCGATGACGGAGCGGTCCCTCTTCCGCATCTACTCGATGACGAAGGCCGTCACGGCCGTCGCGGTGATGATGCTGCACGAGGAAGGCAGGTTCGAGCTCTCCGATCCGGCATCGACGTACCTCCCCGCCCTCGCCGATGTCGTCGTCCTGAATGCCGACGGCTCCACGCGGGCGCCCGTGAGGCCGATCACGATCCGGGACCTGCTGCTCCACACGTCGGGCTTCAGCCACCGCACGTCGGCCGAGTACCGTGATGCCGGCGTGCGCGCGCGCGACATGACGCTCGATCGGATGATCGAGAACATGGTGCGCGTGCCGCTGCGGTTCGATCCCGGAGCCGGGTATCTCTACAGCGAGTCGCCGACGGTGCTCGGGCGTCTGGTGGAGATCTGGTCGGGACGTCCGTTCGACGAGTTCCTGCGCGAGCGGATCTTCGAGCCGCTCGGAATGGCAGACACGGGGTTCTGGGTCGAGCCCGCGCGCGCCGGCCGTCTCACCGCCGTACACGCACCGGCCGAAGGCGGCGGCCTACGCGCCTTCGAGATCGAGGCGGCGCCGTTCACGGTGGAGCCGACGCTCCTCGAGGGCGCGGTCGGGCTCGTGTCCACGGTGCCCGACTTCCTGCGGTTCGCCGAGATGTTGGCCAACCGGGGCGAGCTCGGCGGGGTGCGGCTGCTGCGCGAGAGCACCGTCGACGCGATGACCCGCAACGGTCTCTCGACGGAGATCATGAGCACGCGGCGCGGAGGCACCGGATGGGGCCTCGGCAACGTGTCGGTGCTCATGGACGCCGACGAGGGGAGCGGCGCGCGCGCCGGCGAGTACCGCTGGGACGGGAGCGCGGGCACGGAGTTCTGGGTGGACCCGGCTTCGGGCACGACGCTCGTGACCATGTGGCAGAGCCAGCCGGCGAACCCGCAGCAGCTCAGGCAACGCATCACGGCGGCGGTCCGCGAGGCGATCCAGCGGTGACGACGTGGGAGGAGCGCGTCCCCAAGGTCCTGCAGGCCGTCGGGCTCGACAGCATCAAGAATCGCATCCTCGCGCTCGCGCTCGTCGCCACGCTCGTTCCGGCGCTGAGCACGGCCGTCCTGTCCTATCGCCAGAACCGCGAGGCGCTCACCGAGAACCTGAACGGGGAGCTGCGTAGCCGTGGCTCCCAGGCCGCGCGCGAGGTGGATCTGTGGGTGAAGGAGCGCTCGTACGACGTGCGCATCTTCACGGGCTCGTTCGAGGTGTCGGAGAACGTGGAGCGGATCCCGCAGGGCGGCGCGACCGGAGCCGCGGCGCGCACGCGGCTGGCCGGCTACCTCGACGGCGTGCAGAACCGCTTCACCGATTACGCGGAGCTCCTCGTGCTCGACGCCGCCGGCAGCCCGGTCGCGTCCAGCAACGAGACGGCGGGAGCGATCGAGATCGCGCCGGACTGGCTGCCGCGCCTGGAGCGCGGCGAGACGGTCCTCGGCGAGCCGTACGCGGCCGGCGGCGGCCGCATGGCCTCCACGCTCGCCGCGCCCATCTTCAGCCCCGACGGACGGTTCCTCGGCTCGCTCGCGGCGACGTTGTCGTTCGACGCGGTGACGGAGACGCTACGCGGCCTCTCGCCGAGCGAGAGCGGCCGCGTGGACCTCGTGACGGCGGACGGCGATCTCATCGCGAGCACGGCGACCGGCCGGGGCGGCGTGGATCCCGCCACGCTGGCGCTGCTCGAGGCCGCGGAGGGCACCTCGGTCGAATACACCGATGCCGACGGCACGGCCATGCTGGGAACCTCCACGCCCGTGCCCGGCTCGTCGTGGGCCGTCGTGGCGCAGCTGCCGACCGCCGAGGCCTACGCGCAGGTCACGCAGCTGCGGAACTCCGCGTTCCTCCTCGTGTCCGTGCTGCTCATCGTCGTCGGAGCGGTCGCGTACCTCCTCGGATCCGTGATCGTCCGACCACTCGTGCGGCTCACGGCCGGAGCGGGCGCGGTCGCGGCGGGCGACCTCTCGGTGGACCTGCCGGTCGGTGGCCGCGGCGAGGTGGGTTATCTCACCCGGGTCTTCAACGAGATGGTGGGTAGGCTGCGCACGACGATGCAGGATCTCGACGCGCGCAACCGGGAGCTGGAGCGGCTCGCCGTGACGGACTTGCTCACCGGGCTGCACAACCGGCGTTTCCTGCTCGACGCCTTCGACAAGGAGATCCGCCGCTCGGACCGTCACGAGCGGCCGTTCTGCGTGCTGATGATCGACGTCGATCGCTTCAAGCAGTACAACGACACCTACGGCCACCTCGCGGGCGACAAGGTCCTCCAGGGCATGGGCAAGGTGGTCCCCGAGGCGACGCGCGACCTCGACGTGGTCGCGCGCTACGGCGGCGAGGAGTTCATCGTGCTCCTACCGGAGTGCGAGCTCCCGAACGCCGTCCTCGCCGGCGAGCGCATCCGCACGCGCCTCGCCAAGGAATCGTTCGACGGTCGCAAGGTGACGATCAGCGTCGGCGCCGCCGAGTTCCCGATGCACGGCGACACCGCCGCCGCGGTGATCGCGGCGGCCGACGAGGCGCTCTACGAGGCCAAGCGGCTCGGGCGCGACCAGGTGATCGGCGCGCCGCCGAGGTCGAGCGCCGAAGTGGAGCAGAAGGCGTCGAAGCGCATCGCCGCCGCGAAGAAGAAGCGGACGGCGCCGGCTAACGTCGGCTCGTGACGAGCGTGTTGAAGATCCAGCCTTCGCGGCTCTGAGCGTCGACCACGCGGATCCACTGGCTCGTGTAGGACTGCCCGGTCACGGGCGTCGAGGGATCGAGCGTGAACGCCACGGCGAACGTCGTGCCCGGACCCGCGCGCACGTTCGCGCGGCTGGTCGTGGCGAGCGGCACCGGCACGGCGAAGACGGTCTCGCCGGCAGCCAGCGCGCCTTCGCCGCGGCCCCGCAGCCGAGCCTGCCCGGCGCGCACCAGCGCGCGCACTTGCGTGGCGAGATAGAGCGCGCCGCCATAGTTCTCGTTGCCGAACTCGGCCGAGCTCTGACGAAACAGCTCGTCCGCGCTCGCCAGCTCGGGCAGCGCCGCCGCGCCCGGAGCGCGTCGCAGAGACCCTACGGCGATCTCGGCCTCCGCCATGCCCGACGCCGCTTCCGCCCGACTCGCCTGCGTCTGGAGGCGCGCCATGTTGCGCACGAGCTCGAGACGCGTGGCATCGAGCTGCTCCCGTAGCTCCTGGAGCTGCACGTCGCGCTCGTAGAGCTGGATCTGCAGTCGGGCCACGCGGTCCTCCAGCTCCGGGCTGACCGCCGCCGCGGTCTGCACGCGAACCGTGTCCACGCGCACGACGGTCACCGTGTCGACCATGGCGACCGGAGCCGGCGGGGGCGCGGGAGCGGGCCGCGCACATGCCGCGGCGGTCAGGAGGGCGGGCAACGTCCACCGTGGGTACGGGCGCATGGACCGTCTCGAGGACACGAGGAAGGGGGGACGCCTTCGAATCTAGGAGGGTCGCCTTTGGCGCTTCAATCATGATGCTCGTTCTCGTCCTCGCACGGCAGCGATCGAGAGGGGTGCCCGGCGGCGCCGGCGCTCCTATCATTCGGGCCGCCACCCGAACGGGATCTCCCATGACGAAGACCGCCTCGATCCTGACCGCGCTCGTGAGCAGCTTCGCGGCGGCGGACGTGTCGGCGCAGGCGGCGGGCGCGATCGTGCTCGACAGCCCGACGCTGTCGGCCGGTCAGCCGATGCCACGGGATCACACCCCGGACGGGCGCAACGAGTCTCCGCCTCTCTCGTGGGGCGGGCTGCCGGCGGGAACCCGCCAGCTGGCATTGATCTGCGAGGACCACGGCGCCGGCAATCCGCCGCCGTGGGTCCACTGGATCGTCTACGGCATTCCCGCGACCGCGGGCGGACTGCCGGCCGCGATCCCCTTCGATCCCGCCGACGCGATGCCGGTCGGACTCGAGGGCGTGCGTCAGGGCAACAACGGCTGGGGGCTGGCGATGTACCGTGGGCCGGCCCCGCCGTCCGGCACCGCACACGAGTACACGTTCACCCTGTTCGCGCTCGATGCGGAGCTCGACCTTCCGGCCGGTCTCACGCGCACGGAGCTGCTCGCTGCCGTGGAGGGTCACGTGCTCGAGCGCGCGACGTTCACGGCGACCTACGCGCGCACGCCCGCCGAAGGGGGCGCGGCGTTCGACTGAGCGACATGGGACCGACGCATCCGCCCACGAAGCCGCGGGGATCGGCTCGACGATGACCACCGACGACTCGACATCACCGACCCACCTCTCGCGACGGGACCTGCTCAAGGTCGCGGGTGCCGCCGGTGCAGCAGCGCTGGCGCCGTCCGGCATGGTCGCGGCCGCGCCGGCCCCCGCGGCGCCGACCGCGCTCCCCGCCCTGCCGCTCGCGCGCGCCGCCGGCCCGCTCCTCAACCTCACGGCGGCCGAGACCGAGATCCTCTCGGCGATCGTCGATCGGCTGATCCCGTCGGACGACCTCGGCCCGGGCGCGCTCGAGGCGGGCGCGCTGCGCTTCATCGACCGCGCGCTCAGCGAGGCCGAGTCCGCGACGGCCGACGCCTACCGCGCGGGTCTCGCGGCGCTCGACCGCTACAGCAGCTACTCCCGCGGAGCGCCTTTCGTCGAGCTGTCCGCTCGCGATCAGGACTCCGTCCTCATCGATGTGCAGACCGGCGCGGCCACCGGTACGGCCACCGGGTTCGAGGGGAGCTCGGCCGCGTTCTTCAACCTGGTCAAGGACCACACCTGGCAGGCGATGTTCGGCGATCCGCAGTACGGCGGGAACGCCGACTTCGCCGGCTGGGACCTGATCCGCTATCCCGGCGTGCGCCTGCGGGTGAGCGACGAAGAGCAACGCATGCTCGAGGCCGAGGCGCTCGAGCCTGCGCGCCGGTCGGCGTACGACTTCGGTCAGTTCCAGACGCGAACGCAGACGCAGGCCGACGGGGGGCGCTGATGCCGAGGCAGCTGCGCGGGGCCGACGTGGTCGTGGTGGGGCTGGGGGCGGCGGGCGGCGTCGCCGTTCTCCCCCTCGCCCAGGCCGGTCTCGACGTGGTGGGGCTCGAGGCGGGCACCTGGCTCGACCGGCGCGACTTCGCTCCCGACGAGATCCGCAACAACGTGCGCGACTGGCCGATGCTCGTGAAGAAGACCGAGCAGGAGCGGCCGACGTCTCGCGCCAACGGATCGCAGACCGCCAATCAGATCGGCAGCCACCCGATGATGAACGCGGTCGGTGGCACGACGCTGCACTATTGGGCGCAGAGCTGGCGACTGAACCCGTGGGACTTCCGCGTGGTGAGCGAGACCACCCGCCGCTACGGCCCCTCCCGCATCCCCGCGGGCTCGACGGTCCAGGACTGGCCGTTCGGCTACGAAGAGCTCGAGCCGTACTACGACGTCGTCGAGCACGAGATCGGCGTGTCCGGGCAGGCGGGTAACCTGCGTGGCCGCGTCGATCCGCGAGGCAACAAGTTCGAGGGACGCCGCGAGCGCGAGTACCCGATGCCCGCGCTGCGCTGGACGGCGTTCCACGATCGCATGGCGGAGGCCGCACGCGGGCTCGGCTGGACGCCCTTCCCCGGCCCGGCGGCGATCAACACGGCGGAGTACGGCGGACGCGGCGGATGCGGCTACCACGGCTACTGCAACAAAGGCGGGTGTCCGCTCGACGCGAAGAACGCGACGCACCTGACGACCATCCCCAAGGCCCTGGCCACGGGCAACCTGCGCGTCGTGACCCGGGCGCACGTCACCTCGGTGCAGGTGGACGGCGACGGCCGCGTCACCGGCGTGAACTACCTCGTGGGCAACAACGAGTACTTCCAGCCGGCCCGTGCCGTGCTGCTCGCCTCGTACACGTACGAGAACGTGCGGCTGCTCCTGCTCTCCAAGTCCGATGCCTACCCGAACGGCCTCTCCAACAACCGCGGCCAAGTAGGACGGCACTACTTCAGCCATCATCAGGGCGGGGCGGTCGGCGCGCTCTTCCCCTACGACCTGAAGGCGTGGTACGGCCTGCCCGCGCAGGGCGTGGCCGTCGACGAGTGGGCCGATGACAACTTCGACCACGCGGACCTCGACTTCATCGGGGGCGGCAACCTCTGGGTGATGTCGGACCGCCGGCCGATCGCGGCCGCCAACATGAGCACGTACGGCCGGGTGCGGGGGTGGGGCTCCGACTGGAAGCGCTTCATCCACGAGAACGCCGACCGCTCGCACGCCTTCTACATCCAGAAGACCACGCTCCCCTACGAGGACAACTATCTGGACCTCGACCCGCGCGTGACGGACGCGCTCGGCTTTCCGGTCATCCGCATCACCGGCGAGTTCAAGGAAAACGAGCGGCGTGTGGCCGCGTTCGTACAGGACAAGGCCGAGGAATGGTACCGGGCCGCGGGCGCGATCGAGGTGACCCGCGGAGGCGTGGGCGGCGCGATGGGCGCGTCCACGCATGCGTACGGCGGCACGCGCATGGGGGACGATCCCGAGACGAACGTCGTGGATCGTTGGGGCTTCTCGCACGAGGCGCCGAACCTCGGCGTCGTCGGCGCCTCCGTGATGGGCACGAGCGGGGCGCGCAACCCGACGCTGACCGCGCAGGCGCTCGCCTGGCGGACCGCCGTGCGCCTCGCCGAGAGCTGGAGCTCGATCGCCGGTTAGTGGCTCACCGCTCTCCGCGCTCCGTCCCGTGACGAACGGCCGTCCGCTCGCCGCGCTCTACACGGCTGCCATCTTCCTGGCCGCCGCGCTGCTGTTCCTCGTGCAGCCGATGGTAGGCAAGATGGTGCTGCCACGGGCCGGGGGCAGCCCGCAGGTATGGAACACCGCGATGGTGTTCTTCCAGATCGCGCTGCTCGCGGGTTACCTGTACGCGCACCTCACCGTGAAGTGGCTCGGGGTGCGCAGGCAGGCCGCGCTCCACCTCGCCGTGCTCGCGCTCCCCCTGCTGGTGCTTCCCATGGCGCTGCCGGACGGCTACCCGCCGGTCGGAGGGGGCGAGTCGATCTGGATCCTGGGCACGCTCACGCTCGCCGTGGGCGCCCCTTTCTTCGTGCTGGCCGCCGCGAGCCCTCTCCTGCAGAGGTGGCTGGCGTCGACCACGCACGAGTCCGCCGCCGATCCGTACTTCCTCTATGCGGGCTCGAACGCGGGCAGCCTCGTCGGGCTGCTGGCCTTTCCGCTGCTCCTCGAGCCCCTGCTCCCCGCGAGCCAGCAGACGCGCATCTGGGCCGTGGGTTACGGCGCGTTCGTGGCGCTCGCGGCGGCGTGCGCCGTCGTCGTGCTGCGGGCGCCGGCGCGCGCCGTGAGCGGCGACGCCGACACGGCGCCCACGGTAGGGCCATCCGCGACGAGCGTCCCCGACACCGACGGCGTCACGACGCGGGACCGGCTCTTCTGGGTCGGCGCGTCGGCGGTCCCCTCCGCGTTGCTCCTCGGGGTCACGCAGTATCTCACGAGCGAGATCGCGCCGACGTCTCTTCTCTGGGTGCTCCCGCTCGGCGTCTATCTCGCGACCTTCGTGGTCGCTTTCTCGCGCCGGCAGATCGTCTCGATCGAGCGGCTGTCGCGCGTCCTCGCGATCGTCGTGGTCGTGGCCGCGCTGGTGCAGCTCGCGCGCATCGTCGATCCACAGTGGGCCGTGGCCCTCCTGCACCTGAGCCTGCTCGCCCTCGGCGGCCTGCTCTGTCACGGCCGCCTCGCGGCTTCGCGACCCTCGGCGACGCATCTCACCGAGTTCTACCTCCTCATCTCGGTGGGTGGAGCGATCGGCGGCACGTTCGCCGCGCTCGTCGCGCCCGTCGTGTTCGACTTCATCGCCGAGTACCCGATCGCGGTGGTGCTCGCCTGCCTCTTCCGGCTGCCCTTCGGCACCGCAGGTACCGCGGGCGCAGGGGACGGCGCGAGCGGGTGGCTCTACCGCGGCCGGGCGCTGGACCTCCTGCTGCCCGCGCTGCTCGGCGTCTTCATCGTGGGATCGGCGGTCGCGACGAGACGCATCGGCTCGGTCCCGGACGGCATCATGGTGATGCTCGTCGCGGTGATCCCCACCATCGCCTGCTTCCTCTTCTCACCACGCCCGCTCCGCTTCGCGCTCGGCGTCGCCGTCCTGCTGGCATCGGCGCAATCGGGACAGATGTACCGCGGGGACATCCTGCACGCCGAGCGCACGTTCTTCGGCGTGCACCGCATCACCACGGATCCGAGGAACAGCGTACGGATCCTCTATCACGGTGCCACCGTGCACGGGGTGCAGAGCGTCGATCCCGCCCGCGCGATGGAGCCGCTCGCCTACTACCATCCGAGCGGGCCGGCGGGTAGCCTGCTGCGCGCGTTCGGGCAGAACGCCGACAAGCACAGCGTCGCGCTCGTGGGAGCCGGGACCGGGGCGCTGGCCGTGCTCGCCGGCCCGCATCAGCGTGTGACGCTCTACGAGATCGACCCGGCGATCGTGCGCATCGCGGAGGACAGCCGCTACTTCACCTATCTGTCCGGGATGAGCGCCGAGCACCATGCCGTGGTCGGAGACGGCCGACTCGAGCTGTCACGCTCGCCCGAGCGCTACGACCTGATCGTGCTCGACGCGTTCTCCTCGGGCACGATTCCCATCCACCTCCTGACCGAGGAGGCGATGGCGCTCTATCTGGAGAAGCTCGAGCCGAGAGGCGCGCTCCTGTTCCACATCTCCAACCGGCATCTCGAGCTCGGGCCCGTGATCGGCGCGCTGGCGCGCGAGCACGGCCTCGCCGCGTTCCAGTGGATCGACGTCCGTCCTGACGAGGACGTCGAGCGGGGGATCTTCGGGTCGCATTGGGTGCTGCTCGCGCGCAGCCCGCAGGATCTGGACTACGTGCCCGTGGGCGGGTGGCGTCCGATGGAGACGCCCGAAGGGACGCGCGCATGGACGGACGACTTCTCGGATCTGCTCAGCGTCCAGCGCTGGAACTAGGCGGCCCGCGTCGCGGCGGGCGCACGGTTGCGCGGCACGCTCCGCGTTTCGGCGATCACAGCGCCTCGACGACGCCCCTCGCCAACAGGCCTTCCACCTCGCCGGCCGAGTAGCCGAGCTCGTCGAGGATCTCCCGCGTGTGCTCCCCCGCGTGCGGCGGGGTCGTCGGCGCGTGGGGCCGCGCGCCGTCCAGGCGGAACGGCATCGCCACGTCCCGATAGTCCGGGACCTCGGGGTCGGCCGCGGCG
Source organism: Gemmatimonadales bacterium (assembly GCA_050181335.1). Taxonomy (GTDB): domain Bacteria; phylum Gemmatimonadota; class Gemmatimonadetes; order Longimicrobiales; family Gaopeijiaceae; genus UBA2982. The sequence continues at coordinate 186,568 of JBFXDG010000001.1, forward strand.
GGGATCAGCTCGGCCGCCTCGACCTGCGGATCCGCGACGACCTCGGCGATGTTGCGGATCGCCGAGCACGGGACGGCGTGCCGACGCGTCAGCTCCACGAGCGCGGCCGTGGTGTAGCCCCGGGTGCGCGTCTCGATGAGCGGCACGAGCGCCTCGTTGTTCGCGGAGCGCAGCGGGTTGGTCAGGAAGCGCGGGTCGGTGACGAGCTCGGGGGTGCCGAGCGCGGCGCACAGACGTCCGAACAGCGCGTCGTTGCCGGCGGCGATCATCACGTAGCCGTCCGACGTGGGAAATGCCTGGTAAGGCGAGATGGCCGGAACGCCCGTGCCCATCGGCGCCGGGACACGTCCGGTCGCAAGGTATCCGCTGACGTGGTAGGACACCCAGCCGAGGGTGGTGTCCAGCAGTGCCGCCTCCAGCTCCGCGCCTTCGCCGGTCGCGTCACGGCGGCGCAGCGCGGCGAGCACCGCGATCGCCGCCCACATCCCCGTGCCGTAGTCCACCACCGCGCCCCCGACGCGCGTGGGCGGGCCGCCGGCATGTCCCGTCGTGGACATCAGACCCGTGTACGCCTGCATCAGGGGGTCGTAGCCCGGCTGATCGCTCATCGGACCTTTCGGCCCGTACGCGCTGATCGAGACATAGATGACGTCGGGCCGAAGCGCTCTGATCGCGGCATAATCGCATCCTAGACGCTTGGCGGCGCCCGTGCGTGAGGCCTGCATGAACACATCCGAGCGCCGCGCGATGCGCTGGAGGACCTCGAGGCCTTCCTCGGACTTGAGGTCGAGCACGATGCTTCGTTTGCCGCGGTTGGCGGACAGGTAGAGCGCGCTCCGGGTTCCCCAGAACGGGGGCCCCCACTCGCGCGCCATGTCGCCGCCCGGCGGCTCGATCTTGATGACCGTGGCGCCGAGATCCGCGAGGATCTGGCTGCAGTACGGCCCGGCGAGGTTCTGCGTCAGGTCGCAGACGTGGACGTCGGCGAGGGGAGCGGCCACGCGTACGACCTCGAGGCGTGTGGAGGGAGGCGAAAACCGCCGCCATCCTGTCGAGAGGGATGGCGGGGGTCAACCTCCTCGTCGGGCGCGGCACCGCGAACGTGTCGTTCACGGGACGGCGCGATGTAGCTTTGCGGCGGAGCGGACGGCCGCTCCCGACCCACCGGAGGGGCCCATCCCCGAGACGTCCGCCGCAGCAGCCGAGCCCCCCACGCCCCGGGTCCGCTGGGACCTGCCCGCCCTCGGCATGCTCGTCGCCGCGTTCGCCTACGCCGCGCTGACGATCGACCGCGGATGGATCCCGCACGACGAGGGCACGCTCGCGCAATCGGCGCTGCGTGCGCTCACGGGCGAGCTTCCGCACCGCGACTTCCACGACATGTACACGGGCGGCCTCTCCTACTGGCACGCCCTCTCGTTCGTGCTGTTCGGGATCCGGCTCACGTCGCCTCGTGTGCTCCTGCTCGCGGCCTACGCCGGCTTCCTCGTGGTGTCGTATGCGGTCGCCCGACGCTTCGTCACCGCGCGACCGGCCGCCGCGTCGGTCCTGCTCGCGGGCGTTTGGAGCGTTCCGAACTATCCGGCGGCGATGCCGACGTGGTACAACCTCTTCCTGGCGATGCTCGGGCTCTGGTGCCTGATGCGCTTCGTGGAGTCGCCTCGCGACGGCTGGCTGTTCGCTTGTGGCGTCGCATGCGGCCTGTCGATCGTCGTGAAGGTCGTCGGGCTGTACACGCTCGCGGCGACGCTCATCGGCCTCGTGCTGATCGAGTCGGAAGCCGGCCGCCGTCCCTCCGCCGCCGGTCCGACCCGGCCCACGCTGTACACGGGCGCCGTCGCCGTGGGGCTCGGTGTGTACGTGATGCTCGTGTTCTGGCTCGTGCGGACGCGCCTGGATCCGGCGAGCATCGTGCACTTCGTCGCGCCGTCGGCCGTCGTCGCCGCCGTCGCGTCGTGGTGCGTGACCCGGTCGGGCGGCATCGGCACCGCCACGGAGCGGACCCTGCGCCTCGGTCGGCTCGTCGTTCCGGTCCTGGCCGGCGCGACGCTCCCCGTGGCGATCTTCCTGATCCCCTACGTCGCCACGGGATCGCTCGGCGATCTCCTCGACGGGACGCTCGTCCTGCCGCGCCGCATGGAGTTCGCCGCGGCGAGGCCCCTGCCCCTGGGGCTCTTCTGGCCCACGCTGGTGCCGCTCGCGCTCGCGGCCGGCGCCGCCGCCGGCCCGCCGCGCGTGCGCACGCCCGCCCTCGCGGCGTTGGCTGCTACACTGCTCTTGGTCCTCATGCTCGGCGCCCGCGACGGCGTGTACCGGGCAGTCTGGGGAGGGCTCGTGCTCACGCCCTCGATCGCGACCGTCGCGGCGCTCGTCGCGTCGCTCAGCGGGACGCCCAGGGGGAGCGGCACGGAGCCCGACCGTCGGCCGCTCCTCGCGGCGCTCGTGGCCGCGTTCCTGGGAACGTTCGTCCTCGTGCAGTACCCCTTCTCGGGGCCGGTCTACTTCTTCTACGTCGCACCGCTCGTCGTGCTCGCCGCACTCGCCGCGGCTTCGCTGTCTCCGGCGCCGTGGCGGTCCCCGACGGCGGCGCTCTACGCCTTCGCCCTGCTCTTCGGGGCGCTCCGCGTGGGCACCGGCGCGCTCTTCCCCACCGCGCAGGGCCGGCACGAGCCGCGACCGCCCCTCGAGCGCTTGGCTCTGGAGCGCGGAGGCATCCGCGTGCCCGCCGCGGACGAGCAGGAGTACGAGACGGTCGTCGGCATGCTCCAGCAGCTCGCCGGAGAGAGCGGCACGACGTTCGTCACGCCGGACGCGCCCGAGCTCTACTTCCTGAGCGGGCTCCGGAATCCGACGCCGGTGCTCTTCGACTTCTTCGACGAGCCGGAGGGGCGCACCGAGCGCACGCTCGCGCTGCTGGACCGGGAAGGCGTGCGCGTCGTCGCGCTCAATCGCGCACCGCAGGTGTCGGGGCCGCCGGCGCCGGACCTCGTCGCAGCCCTCGAGCGCCGCTACCCGCGCGCCGCCAGCGCCGGACGCTTCGTCGTGAGGTGGCGCTGAGCTTCAGGACGGCGAGAGGACGACGCGAAAGCCGATGAACGGCCGGCGCGCGCCGGGATCGGCACCGCCGCGCACGGCTGCCCGCACGTTCTGGGGTCCGTCGCTGAACGAGCCACCCCGCATGACCCAGAGCGCCTCCGCATCCAGGCCCTCGTCGTCGTCACCTTCGTCATACGGGTACGGCTGATAGGGACTGCGCGTCCATTCCCAGACGTTGCCGCTCATGTCCGCGAGCCCGTAGGCGCACTCGGGGCAGTCGAACGCCCCGACACGCGTCGGCCCCGGCCCTTGGTAGTTCGCCCGCTCCGCTTTCGGCGCGTCACCCCACGGATAGATCCGCCCGTCGGTGCCGCGCGCGGCTTTCTCCCACTGGGCCTCGGTGGGGAGCGTCACGGTCCAGCCTTCGCGCAGCAGCCGCGCGATCGGCTCCGGCGTGCTCGACGAAGACGCCAGCGCCGTGTGCAGCCAACGCGCGTACGCGAGCGCATCGGTCCACGACACCGACGTGACGGGAAAGTGCGGACCGCCTTTCAAGGCGTTCTCGTCGGCGACCCGGTAGCCCGATGCACGCACGAACGCCGCGTACTGCGCACCCGTGACCTCGTAGCGCTGGATGTAGAACGCCGGGAGGTCGAGCGTCGCCTGCGGAGCCGCGGGCGACCAGCGCTCGATGTCGAAGGCCAGCGGATCTTCGGCGGGATCGCTTCCCATGACGAACGGCCCGGCCGGGATCTCCACGAAGCCGAGCAGCTCCTCGTCGGGGAGGAACCACGCGTCCGCGCGGAAGCCGGGCAGCTCGCGCGGCAGCTCGATCGACGCCGCGCGCGACTCCGCCTCGCCCTCCGAAGCCACCGGGGAGCTCGCCAGCTCGAGCGCCGCCCACGACGCACCGACGAGCACGGCGGCCGCGAGCGGCACCCCCCACCGGCTCAAGAGACCGGCGCCATCGCCATGCGCTCGCACGCGAACGACCAGCCATGCTCGCAAGCGCGTGTGTACAGCTCGGGCTCGGGCATGTCCATGAGATTGCGGCCGCCCTGACGAAGCATCAGCCGCAGATCGAGCGTGCGCGGCTCGTGCCGCATGGAGGCGGTCGAGGTGGCCGGCTCGAGCAGGTTCACACAGGCCGCCTGGAAGCGCAGCTCGCAGGCCCGCGCGAAGTACCCTGCCGCCAGCTCCGCGTCCGCCGACGCGATGCGGCCTTCGGCGTACGCGGCGCCGAGCTCGTTGCAGGCCCACGCGGACGCGTCGCCGCAGTACGTCGCCTCGAGCTGCATCAGACGCCTGCACCCGTTCCGCCGGCCCTCCTCGCACGCCTGCTGCCAGAACGGGAGGCTGTCGCCCGGGTGGCGTCCGTCCGTGCGGCCGAGCGCCGACATGGTCAGGAAGAGGACGGCCCACGCGCTCATGTGCGCCAGGTTGGGTCGGTACGCGATCCACTCGAACGGGAGTCGCTGCCAGAGCGGCTTCTCGCGCAGCTTCGCTACACCGGCGTCGATGGCACGCACGCTCAGGTTCAGGAGCGGCACGCAGAGGAGCTTGTCGTAGAACGTCGGCGCTCCGGCGGCGCCGAGGAGCGCGTAGAGCGCGAAGACGCCCGTGCCGTAGAGCGCCCCGAACAGCAGCTTGCCCGGAGGCGTGCGCGGCGACGTGGACGGATCCGTCACGAGCAGATGGAGCCCCAGGAACACCGCGGCGGGAATGTCGGAGTCGATGAAGTACGGAACGCCGGTGAGCCCGTAGTAGATGGCGCTGCCGCCGAAGAGCACGGCCGCCGCGGTCGCGGCGACCAGCGTGATGCGGAAGAAGTACATCACGATCAGCCCGGTGGCGAAGAGCCACGTGTACATCCACGGGGCGAGCGTGAGCGTGGAGGCGATCTCCGGACCCCACGTGATGTCGGTCCTGCCCGTGGCGATCAGCACCAGCGAGAAGAGGCCGAGGGCCAACGCGGACGGGTTGAAGATGTGGACGCGCTTGCCCTCACGCTCCCACTTGATCAGCTCCTTGCCCAGGAACCCCACCGCGATCATCAGGAACTGCAGGTAGAACCAGTCGTCGCGGAACCAGAGGAAGAGGTTCGTGCTGAAGATGATCGGGAAAGGACCGAACCCGAGCTTGTACTCCTCGCGCCGCGACCACGACAGGAGCATGTCGAAGACGTACGCGAAGACGATCTGGGCGAACAGCAGCGGCAGGTAGTCGTAGACCGGCCGCCAGTAGAAGCCCCAGTACAGATAGATCGACGAGTGGATGCACGCCTGGATGTAGTGCTGCGGCCGGAGCAGCGGCTCGAAGCGGCGTCCCTGGCCCTCCTTGGCGAGCCGGAGCGCGAGCACCGTCTGCCAGACGAGCAGCACGAGCGCGGCACCCCAGAACGACCAGAGCAGCCGTGGGTTCCCCTGCACGCGCGGCATGAAGGAGAGCAGGCCGAAGAGCCCGGTCAGCGCGAGCGGCAGGTAGAGAACGTTGCGGGAGAGCTCGGTCTTCCGCGGCGGCGACGCCCCCCCTTCCTTGGCGGCTGCGCGCGAGCCGCCTACGGCCGTCTTTGCGGAGGGAGGGCCCTTCTTGGAGCGCTGCTGTTTCGCCATGAGCCGGCGGAGGGGTCGTGCGGGTCGAAGAACGGCCGAAGAATGTCGGAGCGGCCGGAAAGGGTCAATCGACGGACCGCCCCACCCTCTCCCGGCGGCTTACCGTAGCCAGCCCTCGAGCGCCGTTGCCAGGTCCGTCTTCTCGTCGCGGTACTTCACGATCACGGGCGTGTAGAGCGAGAGTGCCTGCGACGCGCCCCACGCCGACGTCACGCCGCGCGCGCCCGGTACGACCACGGCGCCCTCCGGGATCTCGAGCGGCGCGTCCGCGCTCGCGCGGTAGGTCCGCTCGCGTACGAGATCGAAGACCGGCGTGCCGCGCGTGAGCACGACGCCGGCGCCGAGCACCGCGCCCCGGCGCACGATCGTGCCCTCGTAGACGCCCACGTTGCCGCCGACCACGACGTCGTCTTCGACCACGACCGGCGACGCGTTGACGGGCTCGAGCACACCGCCGAGCTGCGCGGCCGCGCTCACGTGCACGCGCTCGCCCACCTGAGCGCACGACCCGACCAGCGCGTGGGAGTCGATCATCGAGCCGGTGCCGATCCACGCACCCACGTTCACGTACATCGGCGGCATGCAGACGACCTTGGGCGCGAGATACGCACCCCTGCGGACGGCCGAGCCGCCCGGGACGATGCGCACGCCGTCGGACAGTCCGAAGCGGCGAATCGGCAGCGTGTGCTTGTCGTAGAACGCGGCGCGGTCGCCGTTGGGCGTGCCGCCTTCGGTGCCGGCCGCCGGAACCACGACACCGGCTCGAAACGCGAGCAGGATGCCGCGCTTCACCCAGGGCACGGCGGACCATTTGCCTTCCGGCGACCTCTCGGCCGCCCTGATCTCACCCCGCTCGAGACGGTCGAGCAGGTCCTCGACGATGTCGACCGTGTCGTCGGGCAGCCCGTCCCCCGTCTTCATCGCGAAGATCTCCTCGATCCGCCGATCGAGGGACCTGCGCTCGACGGCCGTCACAGCGCTCCCGCCGTGCGCAGCGCCTGACGCAGAGGCTCGCGATGCTCGTCCGCCAGCGGCACCAGCGGCAGCCGCAGCACGTCTTCCATCCGCCCCAGCATGTTCATCGCGGCCTTCATCGGCATGGGGTTGCTCTCCGAGAACCCGGTGATCATGATCGGCTGGAGCGACCTCATCAGGTTACGCGCACTCGTGAGATCGCCGGCATCCATCGCTTCGGTGAGGCGGCTCATCGGACCGGGGACCGCGTTGCTCACGACGGAGACGATGCCGTCGCCGCCCAGCGCCATGACCGGCATCGTGAGCGGATCGTCCCCCGAGAGCACGCTGAACCCCTCCGGTCGGTGCAGGATCACCTGGAGGATCTGATCGATGTTCCCCGACGCTTCCTTCACAGCCACGATGTTCTCGTGCTCCGCGAGCTCGAGCGTCGTCTTGGCGAGGATGTTCGAGCCCGTGCGTCCCGGCACGTTGTAGATCACGACCGGGATGTCGATCGCGTCGGCGATCTTGTGGTAATGCGCCACGAACCCGCGCTGCGGTGGCCGATTGTACGGCGGACCCACGACCATCAGATGCGAGGGCCGCGCCTCGGACGTGATCCGCTTCGCGAAGCGCACCGCGGCCGCGGTGTCGTTCTGATTGAGACCGGCGACCACGGGTACGCGGCCGGCGGCCTGCTCGGCCACGATCGCCACCACCCGCACGTGCTCGTCGTTCGAGAGCGTCGCCGCCTCGCCGGTCGATCCGCACGGCACCAGGAAATGGATGCCTTCGGCGATCTGCCAGTCCACCAGCGCGCGCAGCGCGTTCTCGTCCACGCTCCCGTCCTTCAGGAAGGGCGTGACGAGCGCGGTGCCGCAGCCGTGGAGCGTCACGAGGCGCCGAGCTCCAGGACGTCGTCCATGGTGAAGACACCCCGCCGCCCCCGCAGCCAGAGCGCCGCGCGGAGCGCGCCGTCGGCGAACACGCGCCGGCTGCGGGCGTCGTGGCTCACCACGACCGTCTCGTAGGCGCTGTCGATGGCCACCTCGTGATGTCCCGGCACGTTGCCGGTCCGCACCGACGTGATCTGGACCTCCCGGCCCGCGTCCCCGAGCGCGTCACGGAGGAGGAGCGCGGTGCCCGAGGGCGCGTCCTTCTTCTGTGCATGATGCGTCTCGCTGATGTGCACGTCGAATCCGTCCATTCCGCGGAGCAGCTCGCCCGCCCGCACGCACAGCGCCTTCATCAGCGCGACGCCGAGCGAGAAGTTCGGCGCGTGGAGGAGGGCCCCGCCCGCCGTCGTCACGCGCGAGCGAACGTCGTCGAGCTGATCGTACCACCCCGTCGTCCCGACGACCACCGGCACGCCCGCCTCCAGACAGAGATCGATGTTGGACACCGCGGTGCCCGGCGTCGTGAACTCCACGGCGACCTGCGCCTTCTGGAGGGCCGCCTTCGCCGCCGAGCGGTCGCGCACCTCGGCGACATCGAGGCGGGCGACCACCTCCACTCCACGCTCCTTCGCCAGCCCTTCCACCTCCCGACCCATCTTGCCGAGCCCCACGATCGCGATCCGGGGCGTCTCGAAGATCACCAGGCACCCTCCGCGACGCCCGGAAGCCGGCCCATCCGCCCCAGCACCTCCGCGTTGAGAATAGATCCCCCCGCGGCGCCCCGCACCGTGTTGTGCGACAGCGCGACGAGGCGCACGTGCATGATCGGGTCGGCCCGCACGCGGCCCACGATGGTCGCCATCCCGCGTCCGGTATCCACGTCCTTGCGCGCCTGCGGACGGTCCGGCTCGGCACGCAGCACGAGCGGCTCGTCCGGCGAGGAGGGCAGCCCACGGCAGACCTCGTGACCCTTCCACGCGGCCAGAACCTCCTTCGCCTCCTCCGGCCCGACCGGCTGCTCGAAGCGCACCGAGATGCACGTCGTATGTCCGTGCTCCACGGGCACGCGGTTGGCGTGCGCGCTCACGGTGAGCGGCGCATGCACGACGCTCCTGCCGTTCAGCGTGCCGAGCATCTTGGCGATCTCGCGCTCGATCTTCTCCTCCTCGCCGCCGATGTACGGGATCACGCTGCCCAGGATGTCGAGCGACGCGACGCCCGGATAGCCGGCGCCCGAGACGGCCTGCATCGTCGCGATCACGGCCTCCCTGGCCCCGAACTCCTGGTGGAGCGGGGCAAGCGCGACCGTCGCGGTGGTGGAGGCGCAGTTCGCGTTCGTGACGATCGCACCCGGCCACCCGCGCTTCTTGCGCTGCGCATCGATGAGCGCGAGGTGGTCCGCGTTGACCTCGGGGATCACGAGCGGCACGTCCGGGTCCATGCGGTGGTTGCGCGCGTTGCTCAGCACGATCGCACCGGCCTCGGCGAACGCCTTCTCGACGTCGCCCGCCACGGATGCGTCGAGCGCGGAGAACACGACCTGCGCCTCGACGTCGCTCGGATCGCACGTCTTCACGACCAGATCCGCGACGTCCGCCGGAAGCGGGCCCTCGTGCCAGTGCATGGCCTCGCGGTAGGTCTTGCCGGCCGAGCGCTCCGACGCGGCGACCTCCGTGATCTCGAAGAACGGATGGCCCTGGAGGAGCCGGATGAACGTCTGGCCCACGGCGCCGGTGGCGCCGAGCACGGCGACGGGCACGCGACCGGGCCGCGCGCGCGGGGATGTAGCCTTCGGCGACCGCGCCCGCGTCGTGGCCTTCGCGCGCTTCGACGCGGGACGCGCCTTCCCGCGGCCGACCTTCTTCTTGCGCGCGCTCATGACGCGAGCACCGCGCGCACGATGCGCTCGTAGGTCGACACCGCCGACTTCAGGTCCTCCAGGGACACGTGCTCCTCCTCGGTATGCGCATGGTGGATCGACCCGGGCCCGAACATGAGCGGCGTGCCCCACGCCGACAGGATCGGCACGTCACTCGTGTATGCCACCGTGGTCGTCTCGAGCCCGGGCATCGTATGGAACCGCTGCGTCGGGATGTGGCTTCCCCATTCGATCACGGCGCGATCACCGACGAGCTTCGTGATCGGGCCCTTCACGTCCTCGGCGTCGCCGACCAGGCGGATCATCGCCTCGACCTCGCACTCGCCCGCGAACACGTTCGCAGCCGACCCGCCGCGGATGGTCCCGACGTTCATCGTCGTCTCCCCCAGCAGGGCGTCGGCCGGCAGGCGGAGCTTCCTCAGATCGGCGAGCAGCGAGACCATCGCCTCGACCGCCGAGCGGCCGAGCTCGGGGTAGGCCGAGTGCGCCTCCTGTCCGCGCGTCCTGAGCACGACACGCAGCGAGCCCTTGGAAGCGCTCACGAGCTTCGACTCCGTCGGCTCGCCGTTCACCAGCCAACGGCTCGTCGCGGGCAGCGTCGCCGCCGCCCGGGCGCCGTCCGAGCGCAGCTCCTCGCCGACGACGAAGAGGAGGTCCACGCGGTCTTCGCCGGCGTCAGCCAGGTTCTGCGCCGCACAGATCATGGCGGCGGCGATCCCCTTGGCGTCGCACGCGCCCCGTCCGAACAGCTTGCCGGCCTCGACCCGCGGGGGGAAGAAATGGGGCACGGTGTCGAGGTGCGTCGAGAGCGTCACGTCGCCCGTGCCGCGCGTGGCCCAGAGGTTCACCCGGCCAGCCGACACGGGCTGCGTGCGCACCTTCCAGCCGCGGGCGGTGAGCAGGTCGAGCACGAAGTCGCTCACCGCGTGCTCGTGACCGGAGAGCGAGGGGATGGCGATCAGCTCGGTGGCGAGCTCGACGACGTCCAGCGGACCGGAGCGCGCCACGGGCGCCTCGCCGGCGGCGGCCGGCTTCGCGGCCGGCGGATGCGTCCCCGCTTCCGTCGGGAAGAACGCGGCATGGATCGCGCGCACGGCGTCCTGCGCGTCTTCCCTGCGCACCACGAACGAGATGTTGAGCTCGGACGAGCCCTGCGCGATCGCGCGTATGCTGATGCCCTTCTCCCCGAGCACGCCGAACACCTTCCCGGCGATGCCGGGCTGATCCTTCATGCCTTCGCCCACCACCGCGACGATCGCGCACTCGTCCTCGACGGTCGGGTCGTCCATGAGGCCGACGCGCCGCTCCAGCTCGAACGCCTTCTCGACCGCGCGCAGCGCGGGCCGCACGGACTGGGGCGTGAGGGCCACGCACACCGAGCGCTCGCTGCACCCCTGGCTGAGGAGCAGCACCGTCGAGCGCGCCTGGTCGAGGGCCTGCACGAACCGCGAGGTGATCGACTCCGTGCCGTGGCCGACGCCGTTTAGCTGCAGCAGGCCGACGCGGTCGATCGACGCGATGCCGCGAATCGGCCCCATCGTGGACGCGGGCGCGCGCGGTGTGACCAGCGTGCCGGGGTCCTCCGGCGAGAGCGTGTTCCGGATGGAGAGCGGGATGCCGCGGTCGCGACACGGCCGTACCGTCTTGGGGTGCACGACCTTCGCGCCCCAGTGCGAGAGCTCGAGCACTTCGTTGAAGCCCAGGTTCCGCAGAGGACGCGCGTCGGGAACGACGCGCGGATCGGCGGTCATCACGCCGGGGACGTCGGTCCAGATCTCCACTTCGTCCGCCCTCAGCGCCCAGCCGAGGACCGCGGCCGAGTAGTCGGACCCGCCCTTGCCGAGGGTCGTCCGGTCGCCCGTCTTCGTGGCACCGAGGAAGCCGGTGACCACCGGGACGGTGCCCTGGGCGCAGAGTGCCCCGAGGACCGCGAGCGCGCGCTCCTCCGTGGACGGGAAGTCCACCTCGGCCTCCACGTGATGATCGTCGGTGACGATCACCTCGGCCGCGTCCACCGCCTGCGTGGGGATGCCGCGCGCGCACAGACCGCCAGCGATCAGGTGCATCGACAGGCGCTCACCGAGCGACAGCACCTGATCGAGGGTACGCGGCGAGCATTCACCGACGAGCTCGATGCCTTGCATGAGCCGCCCGGCCTCGGAGAGCAGCTTCTCCACCGCTTCGGCCACCTCGGGCCGGCCGCCCGTCACGTCCGCGACCGCCTGCCGGTGTCTGGTCTCCAGCTCGCGAACGAGCTCCCCGGACTCGCCACGCGTGGCGAGCTCCGAAGCACGCCGAAGCGTCTCCGTGATGCCCGACATCGCGGAGACCACGATCACCGGTCGGGTGCGCTCCATCCGGTCCCGTACCACACGCGCGATCACGTCCACCCGGCTCGCGCCCGTGACCGACGTCCCGCCGAACTTGAGAACGCGGCGGGGGAGGTCCCCGCGGGGCGGGGCGATCGCTGCGGAGGACGCGGGCTGCTGCGTGGATCGGGCGCTCATACCAGGCGGAAAGACAGGGAACGGCTGGGAAACAGAGCCTGAAAAGGTAGCACCCGGGCTCGAACCTTGGAGGGGTGCCCGTCTGCCCGCGAGGACGTTCAGAGCAGGTCGAAAGCCCGCGCAGCCTGAGCGCCGGCACCGACCCCGCGGTCGGCACCGCCGGCGGTGATCAGCCGGCGGCCGCGGTCCTCGGCCCGAAGCGCTTCGCGGCGCGCTCGCGCGCGCGGGCGGCCTCCACGTCACGATCCCGCGGGGGCGCGGTCGTCTCGAGGTCGGCGAGCAGCTGGCCGGCGATGCGCGCGACCTCGTCCACGGCGTGGTTGAACACCTGCTCGTTGGCGCGAGACGGCTTGTTGAATCCGCTGATCTTGCGCACGAACTGCAAGGAAGCCGCCCTCACCTCGGCGTCGTCGGCGGGCGGATCGAAGTTGAAAAGCGTCTTGATGTTTCGGCACATGGGAAGGTCGCTTAGACTGACGGCTGGACGGACGGCCCAGACGGACGGCGGGCGGGCCCGACCCGTGGGCTCGACCGTGGTCCGGTACGAGCCGTGATACCCACCTGACGGCGGAGGGTGCGCATGAACATGGACAGGCGGCAGTTCGGCAAGCTGGTGGGGGCGTTGACCGTCGCTCCGGCGCTCATCCCGGCGAAGGCACACGCTCGGCCCCGGCGATGGGAGCTCGTCGCCGACGTGGCGGAGTGCTGCAGCTGCGCCATCCCCTGCTCCTGCAACTTCGGGCGCCCGGAGCCGGGCACCTGCCACGGCACCCGGCTGATCCGGATCCGAGAGGGTCAGCTCGAAGGCGCCGACCTCGCGGGGATCGACTTCGTCGTCACCTTCGAGATGCGCGTCTGGACACGCATCTACATCGACGACCGGATGGACCCGAGCCGGTCCGCGGCGCTCGATCGGCTCCTGCCGGTCGCGTTCGCGGGATTCGACCGTCAGGCGCGCGCGAAGCTGCGCGTGCCGCTCACCATCGAGGAGCGCCCCGACGGGCTCCGCTACAGCGTGCCCGAGTCCACCGTGGAGATGAAGCTCCTGCCCGGGCTCGACGGAAGCCGAATCGTGATCACCGGCCTGCCGAACCCCGCCTACCGTGAGTACGTGCAGCACGAGTCGGTGGTCCACACCCACCGGAGCGCCGACGCGACCTGGTCCTACGCCGGCACGAACGGATTCCGCTCGGTCATGCGGGTGAACGGCTGAGCGGTCGGTGCGAGCCGACGCGATCGCTGCGGCCGTGATGCTCGGCGCACTCGCGTGCGCGCCTCCGAGCACCTACTCGACCGGAACCGGCGGCCCCGTCCCCTGGACGCCGGGCCGGTACGTCCTGGAGGCCACGGTCGGAACCGGATCCCTCTCGGATCAGGACTTTCGCGCCGTCCTCACGATCGCGCCCGACGGTGACATGACCCTGGACAGCTCCACCGGACTCTGCCGCGATCCCACGCTCTCGCAGCTGCACCAGGACGAAGCATCGGCCCAGCGGAGCTTCGAGTGCGGCGATGCCTATTACCGCGTGCAACCCACGCCCGGCGGCGTGCGCGGCGACATTCGCGCGACCATCCAGGAGGAGTACGAGGCCCAGGTCCCCTGCCCGAGCAACGTCACGCGTCCGGTCTGCACCATCATGCGGACACGGACCGTCGTGCGCTCGGAGCGCCTCCGCGTGAGCACGCTCGACTGAAGGATCGGCCCCTTCGATGCTCTTCGCTCTCCTCTGCGTCGGCCTGCTCGCGCCCCACGCCGTCGCGGCCCAGGCCCTCGGCGGCGGCGTTCGCGGCGGCGCCGGGTGGGATACCAGGGGGGAGCGCGTCTACATGGGCCAGCTCGAGATCATCGAGTTCGGCCAGTGGAGCTCGGTCGAGGTCGGCATCAGCGCGCTCGGGGGCGGCACGGCGGAAGACTACCAGACGGTGCGGGACCTCCGCACGCACGACTACCACGAGGAGACGCGCGTGCGCGGTCTGACGCTGACCGCGAGCCTCCTGCTGGCCCATGCGCCGAAGGATTCGCGAGGACCTTATCTGCTCTTCGGGCTCGGGCTCGGCCCCATCGACGTGGACTGGCGCGCCGACAGCCCCACGGACGTCACGCTGGGCTCCCCGCGTCCAGGCGGCGGCAGCGTCAGGACGGAGGACGGCGTCATGGTGGGGACGATGGGCACGGCCGGCATCGGCATGCGTGTCCACCGTTGGGTCGACCTTCGCGCTCAGGGCCTCACGCTCCTCGTTCCGAGCACCGACCTGCGAGAAGACATGAAGGTCGTCGCGACGCTCACGTTCACCGCCGGACTCACCCTCTGACACGGCGACCATGGCGACGTCCCTGAAGACCCCGCACGGGCTCCGACGCGCGGGCCTCCTCCTCTTCCTCTCGATCGCGCTCGCCGGCTGTCGTACCTGGCAGACGGCCGAAGGAGCGCCCGGCCCGGCGATCGCCGCGGCGCGACCGGATGCCGTGCGTCTCGTCCGCTCCGACGGCACGCGCCTGAGCGTGTCGGAGCCGACGCTGCGCTCCGATTCGATCGTCGGATTCGATGGCTTCGACCTGGTCGGAGCCCCGCTCGCGGACGTGCGCTCCGTCGAGCTCCAGCGCTGGAGCGTGCCCCGCACGGCCGGCTTCCTCGTGGCGCAGGCTTCTCTCGTGCTGCACGTCTTCGCGCTGATCGTGCAGGTGCAGCCACACTATCGGGGGCTGTTCTAGCCGTTGCGGCGAACCCGATGGCCGTGCGCCGTGTAGGTACGCACCGCGGTCGCCTTCACTCCCGGGGTCCCACCATGCGTTCCCTCCTCCGCCACGCGGTCACCAGCCTCTCGCTCGTCGCGTTGAGCGCGACGGCACGACCCGCCGCGGCACAGTTCGGTCCGGACTGTACGTACGACCAGTGCGCGCTGCGCGTGGCGTACAACGCTGCCGGCGCGGCGCTCGTGCGGGGACGCGATCAGATCGTGATCAACGGCCTCGGCTTCTGGGCTCGTGACATGAACCGGGCCTTCGAGGGCAATCGGCTATCGCAGGATCTCGCGGCGAGCTACCGCAGCCGGCACAACACCGGCACCGTGCTGACCGGAGTGGGCGCCGTGTCGTTCGCCATCGGCCTGCTCGCGGCGGACGGCAACATCTCGCTCGACCTGGACACGCCGAGCCTGCTCTCGCTGGGAGGCCTCGCGCTGATCGCGGTGGGATCGAGAGTGACGCTGAGCGCGGAGGATCAGCTCAGCCGTGCGATCTGGGAGTACAACCGCACCCTGACGAGGTAGGCGCCCTCGTCAGTCGGCTCCGAGCGCCGCCGTCGTCACGATCTTCGGACCCGGAGGAGGCGTGATCGGAAACGCCACGACGGCGGCCGCGATGCCCCTCGCCGCGCGCTCGGGGTCGTCCACGATGATCCGCCGATCGCCGGAGTTCGTCAGGAAGCCGGTCTCGAGGATGACCGCGATGGTCATCGGATGCAGCGCGTGCACGTAGCGCTGGAAGTTGAACGCATAGTAGTTCTGCATCCGCCGCGTGACCGTGGGAAGACGCCGGATGCCGGTCGCTTCGCCGTAGCTCGCCTCGAGCAGCGCAGCCACGCTCGCCGCGTGACCCGTGCGGTCGTTGCGGGGCGCCGCGACGCGGTAGCCGGAGGCACGCGCGTCGCCGCTCCCGTCGGCGTGGATCGAGATGAAGAGGTGCGCGCGGTAGCTCGGGGGCACCACGGCGGGCAGGACGTCCACGGTGTAGCCCAGACCCTCCAGAATCGCGGCGGCGCGCTGGGCGATCGCGAGGTTCACCTCCCACTCGGCCTTCCCCTCGGCGGCGGTGCCGTTGTCACGCAGCCCGGAGAGCTCGGCGGGCGCTTCGTTCGCCTTCCAGTGACCCGCCTGGAGCGCGATGCGGACGGGCCCCTCCGGAGCCGCCCAGTCGTCCGGCGTCGGGATCGGGCCGACCCAGACGTTGCGGCGGCTGCGGCGGCCGCGACGCTCGGCAACCGGGGGCGCGGAGGGCGCGCTCGCGCGCGCGACGCCGGGCAGCTCGCCTGGAAGCGAGGCCTCCTGTGAGAAGGTACGCACGCTGGGGACCTGCATCGCGGGAGCGGACGGGATCTTCGGAGGAGACGCGACGATCGGCGGCATAGCCGCAACTTCAGGCGTGCGGTCTGCGAGCGAGGTCCGCGCGCGCCCGTCGGCCGCCAACGTCGTCATCCCCCAAACCGCCAGACCTGCGCACAAGAGTCCCGCTCGCTTCACCATAGGATCGATCCCGCTCCCGCCGTCTCTAGAGTCCCGCATCCAACCGCAGCGTGCTCCAGAATGACGGGCCGCCCGAAGTTCCGCCACTGTCGTCCGGCCGCGGCATCACCGATCTTCGGGCCCTGGTCCGGCCCGCCTTCACGCGCACCCGAGAGACGCACATGAGCACCGTCATCGAGCGCCTCAACGTCGCGCTGCGGGGCCGCTACCAGATCGAGCGCGAGATCGGGGAGGGCGGGATGGCCACCGTGTACCTGGCGGACGACCTCCGCCACGAGCGGAAGGTCGCGCTGAAGGTGCTGAAGCCGGAGCTCGCGGCGGTCGTGGGTGCCGAGCGATTTCTCTCCGAGATCAAGACGACCGCCAACCTGCAGCACCCGCACATCCTGCCGCTCTACGATTCCGGCGAGGCGGACTCCTTCCTCTACTACGTCATGCCCTATGTGGAAGGGGAGACGCTTCGCGAGCGACTCGACCGCGAGAAGCAGCTGCCCGTCGAGGAGGCCGTGCGTCTCGCGGTCGCCGTGGCTGGGGCGCTCGGCTACGCACACCAGCACGGCGTCGTCCATCGAGACATCAAGCCGGGCAACGTGCTCATGCAGGCCGGCCAGCCGATGGTCGGCGACTTCGGCATCGCGCTCGCCGTGGGGGCCGCCGGCGGGACCCGGCTGACGGAAACCGGGCTGTCCGTCGGAACGCCCTACTACATGAGCCCCGAGCAGGCGACGGGGGACATGGAGGTCGGGCCCGCGAGCGACATCTACGCGCTGGGCGCGGTCCTCTACGAGCTGCTCACGGGCGATCCGCCGTACACGGGAAGCACCGCGCAGGCCGTCCTCGGCAAGATCCTGCAAGGCGCGCCCGTGTCGGCGACCGTGATTCGGCGCTCGATCCCGGCCCACGTCGACGCGGCCATCCAGAAGGCGCTCGAGAGGCTGCCCGCCGACCGCTTCACGTCCGCGCAGGACTTCGCGAAGGCACTGGTCGATCCGAGCTTCCGGCACGGCGTGGCCACGGCAGTCGCCTCGGGTCGGCGCCTCTGGAATCCGCTGGCGGTGGGCGCTACCGGCGCAGCCGCCGCCCTCGCAGTCGTGGCGGCTTGGGCGCTCTTCCGCCCCGAGCCACCCGGACCCGTCATGCGCTTCTCGCTGCGGACCGAGATCAATCAGATCCCGACCGAGTGGATCAGCATCTCGCCCGACGGGACCGCGGCCGTCATGAGCTACCGTGACGAGGAGGGGGCCTGGAAGCTCTGGTACCGCCGCTTCTCGGAGCTCGCGGCCACGCCCATCCCCGGCGTGGATCAGCAGGTGAACGACCCCGTGATCTCCCCCGACGGTCTCGAGGTCGCGTTCTTCGACGGCGCTCTCCGGGTCGCCCCTCTCGGCGGCGGCCTCATCCGCACCCTCTCGGAGTCCGCGAACTGCTGCGCGCGCTGGGGAGGCGACGGCTTCATCTACTACACGGGGATAGCACGCAACATCCAGCGCGTCCCCGTGATGGGCGGGCAGGTCGAGGACGTCACGACGTTGGAGCCTGGGGACGGCCAGCACTCCTACTTCCAGGTGCTGCCCGGAGGGGACGCAGCGGTTTTCTCCGTGGCGTCCACGCCGGGGCGCATCGAGGGCTTTCGCTTCTCGACCGGGGAGCGGAACGTGATCACGCCGGGGTTCCGCTCCTATGTGACGTCCACCGGACATCTCGTGTTCGCCTCCTTGGACGGTCGCCTCCTGGCCGCCCCCTTCGACGCCGACGCACTGCAGATCCGCGGATCTCCGATCCCCGTCCTCGAGGACCTCAGCATCCCGCAGAGCGACCCGGCGTACGTCCTGTCCGACAACGGGACGCTGCTCTACTGGCGCGGGCCGGCTTCCGGATCGCGCGCCGAGTTCGTCTGGGTCACGCGCAATGGAGAGGTGACGCCGGTGGAGCAGGGTTGGACGTTCGATCCAGGCGGCGGGAACATGGCGTGGAGCCTCTCGCCGGACGGTACGCGTCTCGCGCTTCGAGACATGGGCGGCGGGGACGGCGGCGAGATCTGGATCAAGGAGCTCGACCACGGGCCGCTGTCGCGTCTCACATTCAGCCCCAGCGCCGAAGGCTTCCCCCTCTGGAGCCCGGACGGGCAAACCGTCCTCTTCATCTCCGACCGCGCCGGCGTGACCGACGACGTGTGGGAGCGGCGCGCGGACGGAACGGGCGAGGACCGGCTCGTGCTCGATGCGGAGCGCCAGATCGTGGAGATCACCTCCTCGCCCGATGGTGCTCACCTGGTTTTTCGCACGGCCAACCCGCCGTCGCGTGACATAATGGCGCAGCGGCCCGGCGTCGACAGCGTCGCCACACCGCTGCTCGTCTCCACCGACTTCGACGAGGTGGCGCCGTCGCTCTCGCCCGACGGCCGCTGGCTGGCTTACACCTCGTTCGAGACCGGAAACCCGCAGATCTACGTGCGACCCTTCCCCGCGGTCGAGCAGGGCCGCTGGCAGATCTCGTCTGCGGAGGGGGGCTTCGCCCCGATGTGGTCGCACGATGGCAACGAGCTGTTCTACGCAACGCAGCGCGGATGGACGGTGGCGCGGGTCGCATCGCCCGCCGGCTTCCGCGTCGTCAGCACCACCGAGATCCCGTGGACGTCGCCGGTGCCCCCCGTCGGCAGCTCCGTGGCCGGAGGCTGGTACGGCATCTCCCCCGACGGCCAACGCATCCTCACGGCGCGCCCCGCGATCTCCGGCGGAGACGTCGTCGAACCCGAGCTCATCCTCGTGCAGAACTTCTTCGAGGAGCTGAAAGCTCGGGTGCCGAATTGAGGGCCGCGTCATGATCTCGGGCAGACAGGCCCTCGAGCGGCTGCGTGATGGCAATCGCCGCTTCGCATCGGAGAAGCAGTCGGGCGGCCCCCCCACGGGCGAGGATCGCAGGCGCGAGCTCGTGGACGGCCAGGAGCCCTTCGCGATCGTGTTGGGCTGCTCGGATTCACGCGTGCCCGCGGAGATCGTCTTCGACCAGGGCCTCGGCGACCTCTTCGTGATCCGCGTCGCCGGCAACATCGTCGCACCGTCGCAGATCGGCTCCGTCGAGTTCGCCGCGGAGCGGTTCGGGACGCGGCTCGTCGTGGTGCTGGGGCACTCGATGTGCGGTGCGATCGCCGCCACGCTCGAGGAGCTCGAGAGGCCGTCCGAGCGCAGGTCACCCAATCTGAGGGCGATCGTCGATCGCATCCGGCCGGCCGTGGAGGTGCTCATCGAGGCAGGCGTCGGGGGCGACCGAGAGACGCTCGCCCGCCACGCCGTCCGCGCCAACATCCGGGCATCCGTGGATCACCTCCGGCACGGGTCGGAGATCCTGGAGCGGCTGATCGAGCGCGACGGGCTCCTCGTGGTGGGTGCGGAGTACTCCCTCGAGTCGGGATTGGTCGACTTCTTCGACGACCACACGCAGCGCTGAGGCATCCTGGGATGGATCGGCGGGTCACCATCACCTACCTGGAGATGAGGAGCCCGGCGGAGGCGGTCCCGTACACGCGTGAGCGCCGGCTCGAGGTTCGCCGCGCGGAGATCCCGTCCCCCGAGCTCAGCCGCTTCCTGTACGTGGCCGTGGGATCGACGTGGTGGTGGCAGGAGCGGCTCTCGTGGGACCGCGATCGCTGGATGCTCTGGCTGGACCGTCCCGAGGTCGAGACGTGGATCGGCTACCGCTCCGGTACGCCGGCGGGGTACTTCGAGCTGGAGAGGCAGCCGGGCAGGATGACCGAGATCGCGTACTTCGGCCTGCTGCCCTCGTTCATCGGTCAGGGCCTCGGCGCCGAGCTGCTATCGGCGGCGGTCGAGCGGGCTTGGCAGCTCTCCACGGAGCGGGTGTGGGTGCACACCTGCACACTCGACCATCCGAGCGCGCTACCGAACTACGAGGCGCGGGGATTCCGGGTATACGACGCGGTGGAGAAGACGGCCTGGCTGCCGGACGTGAAGCCGACACCCTGGCCCGCGAAGGCACGTAGGTGAGCGCGGAGGCGAGGACGAGCATGGGCGAGCGGCGGTACAACGAGGAGGAGGTCGCCGAGATCTTCGAGCGCGCGACCGAGGCGCAGTTGAGGACGCTCCCCGGGACGCGTCCGGCCGAAGGGCTCACGTTGCAGGAGCTCCAGGAGGTCGGACGCGACGTCGGGCTCCCCCCAGAGCTGGTGGCGCGCGCCGCCCGGTCGCTCGACATGACGCCCCGGACGCACGAGCGGAAGGTCATGGGCCTGCCGGTGGGGGTGGGCCGCACGGTCGAGCTGGCCCGTCCGCTCACGGACGCCGAGTGGCACCGGCTCGTCGCCGAGCTCCGCGAGATCTTCGACGCGCGCGGCCGCCTGAGTGAGCAGGGTCCGTTCAAGCAGTGGACCAACGGAAACCTGCAGGCGCTGCTCGAGCCTACCGAGAGCGGTCAGCGGCTCCGGCTCAAGACGCTCAAAGGCAGCGCGGCGAGGCTGATGAGCGTCGGGCTCGGCATGACCGGCGTGACGGCGACCATCCTCACGGTCCTGTACCTCCGCGGCGTGCCTTTTGACGCGAGCAGTCTCTGGACGGTCTTCTCCACGGGCCTCGCCATGCTCGTGGCCGGCGCCTTCCAGGTGCCGGGGTGGGCCAAGCAGCGTACCCGTCAGATGGAGCACGTCATCGAGCGGCTGTCGCTGATGCTCGCGTCCGGACCGCCGGCGACGCCTTCCGGCGACGATCGCTGACGATCGCCCGGTGAGGGCGGCCGCGCGAACGCAGTCTAGGCGAAGTCCAGGTTCTTCGTGATGCGCGTCCCGTCCTTCGCGAACGCGTCGAGGTACATGCGGATCCGCTTCCGGGCCGTGTCGAGGTCGAAGTTCTCGAGGTTGAGATTGAGCAGATCGATGTACCAGGGTGACTTCACGTCGCTCGTCACGTACGCGTCCACGATCTCCGCGGCCACCGGCAGCGAGGTGCCCTTCGAGTCCTCGTGCACGTCGCGGTCGCCTGCCCGCCGCAGCTTCTCCATCTCTTCCACGTAGAGCCGCTCGAAGAGCTCACGCGTGAACACGTCGCCTTTCTTGGCGCCGGTCTCCGGGTCGTCCTCCGTGAGCGTCGCGCCCTTGTGCACCCACTCCCAGAGGATGCTCAGGCGGATCTCGCCGGTCGCCGCGTCCTCCATCAGGTAGAGCACGTCCGGGTTGCCGAAGAAGTCGGCCGGCTTGAGCGCGGCTGCCTGCATCCCCTGCCCCGTGGCGTTGCCGTACTGGATGCCCACGGACAGCAGGTTACGCGCGCCGCGAATGGTGCGCGGCGCCGGCTCGAGGAGGAACAGGTCGGCCGCGTCCTGGTCCGTGTACGTCAGGGCCGGGAACTTCCGCCCGAGCTGGTTGGGCTGGCCGACCTTCTCCCACACCGGCCGCACGATGTGCACCATTCTCCAATGCGCGACCCATTTGCCGCTCGCGCCTTCGCGCTGCTCGCGCTCCGCGCCTTGCACCGCGCGCGCCATGCCGTCCGCGACGCCTTTCTCCGAGCCCACCGGGATGTTCGGCTCCATGCCCCCCTGCCAGAGCGCGAAGCGGCCGTTCCGGTCGGGCGTGTTCACGGCGCGGCGCACGCGGTCCTCGTACACGCGCATGTACCCGTACGTCATGGTGATCGACTCGATGTTCGGGTTGATGAACGTGGGATCCCACGCCATGGCGTCCGACACGGAGTTGATGTAGTCCCAGCGACCGGTATTGAAGCCCGCGAAGCGGGGCGCGAGCGCCGCGCGAATCTCCATGAGCTGGAAGCACGCCTCGACCTGCTCGACGAGCACGTAGACCTTGATCGTCCCGACTTCGAGACCGAGGTGGCGCTCCAGCGCGCTCAGGATGTCGTGCCAGAGCGCGGCCTCCTCGGCGGTCTGGATCTTCGGCAGGTACAGCACGATCGAGCGGCCCGCGCCGAGCAGACGCTCGTGGTTGTTCGCCACGTAGAGGCAGGCGTCCACGATGGAGGCCGAGAAGCCCGAGCCGTCCACGTTCCGGATATGCCGGTCGTCGAGGTGCTGCCCGCGCGCGCGGAAGATCACGGTCGTGAAGTCGAGCTGCCGCCGCCAATCCGTGACGGTCTCCCGTCCGAAGAAGCCTCGGGACCACGCGTTCATCTCGGCGGCGACACCCTCGGCGGCGGCCATGAAGACCCCGTCCCGCGCGATGGAGAGCTTCAGGTTGCGCTGGTTGTCGAGCGACATCGTGTGGGTCTGCCCGAGCGCGTCCTCGCCGTCGAACATCCAGCCGTCGGCCCCGGAGAGGAGCGCGTAGGCCACGTTGCGGATCGAGCGCTCGACGGCCACGCCGGGCTTCGCCGCCGGACCGGTCCCCTGGATCCATTGCCGCTGGAGGTCGTGGGGGATCTCGCTGCCGGCGAAGTCGCCCGCGCGCGCGGCGGAGACCTTCACGCTCGTGCGTGCGATCGTGGCGCCTGGATCGAGGAAGCGGATGCGCTCGTGGTCGCGAAAGCGGGCGCGCCGCCGCTCGATGCGGGCGCGCTGTGCCTGTTTCACCTCGCGGTCGAGCGCGGCCAGCGCGCGGACGGCGCCCAGCGCCTCGGGCGTGTACACGTCGTCGTACGCGGCCTCGAGCCCCGCACGGATCTCGATCGGGTTCTTCATCGCACTCTCGTTCGTGGAATCGCGTTCGTGGGGTCGATGGGGCGGTAATTGTCCGACGCATGCCGGCGGTCCGCAATCTTGCCGCCACCCGCGCGGCCCTCCCTCTTGTCGGGCAGACATCCCGGACGGGAGGCCCGACCATGGCTCGCTCGCTGCTACCAGTCCTGCTGCTGACGTTTTCCGCGGCCGCGTCGGCCGCTCAACAGGCGCCGGCCAATCCGCTCGGGCAGCCGCTCCTCGACGCGAACGGGTTCCCCCGCGAGGACGCCTTCATCCACATCCCGCTGCGTCCCGACGACGCGCGTTACGCAACCATCGACGGCGCGCGGCTGAAGGCGTGGCTCATGGAGGTGGACGCGATCTCGCTGCGCGACCGGGACCGCGGGACGGTCTTCTGGGGGAGGAACGTCGGTACCCAGGGCCACGTGGACACGCAGGACTGGGTCGAGCGGTACTTCCGCCAGTACGGCCTCGAAGACGTCCACCGGCAGAGCTTCGATCTCGCGCCGCAGTGGCAGGCCTCGAGCTACGACATCTCGTTCTCCGCGGGCGGCCGCGCGTTCACGCTCGAGTCCGCGCGTCCCCCCGAGGACGCAGAATCGACGCCGCCCGAGGGTCTGGAGTACGAGCTCGTGTGGGTCGGCCAGGGGAGCGACGCCGACTATCTCGGCCGGGACGTCCACGGCCGAGCGGTCGTCGTGCAGGACGTCCCGCTCCCGGGCGACATCCGCCACACGCTCGACCTCGAGAACGTGCTGGAGCGGGCCCGCGAGAAGGGCGCGGCGGCGGTCGGCATCGTCTACGGCATCTCGGACAACTTCGCCGCCTGGCAGCCCTCCGGCGGGCTTCCCGGCTTCAACCTCGGCTACGAGGACGGCATGCGGATCCGCGAGCTGCTCGGCCAGGGCGAGCGGGTGAGGGTCCGCATCCGTCTCCAGGCCGAGATGGTGTCCGGCCTCACCGCCGCGAGCGTGTGGGGCACGCTGCCGGGCGCGAGCGACGAGGAGGTCCTCGTGGTGGCTCACCTCGACGGGTACTTCCGGGGCGCGTCCGACAACGCGTCGGGGCTCGCCGCGATGATCGGGCTGCTCGACTACTACTCCCGCATCCCCCGGTCGGAGCGGCCGCGCACCCTCAAGTTCCTCGGCTCGGTGGGTCACCACGGCGGCCCCGGAACCAACTGGCTCGCCGACAACGCGTCCACGGCGCTCGCCGAGACCGTCTTCGCCATCAACCTCGAGCACGTCGCCATCACGCGCACCAAGTACTGGGGTCCACACCTGCGCATGATGAACGCCGTTTCACCGATGCGCTGGTGGGTCTACGCGAGCCCGCGCGTCCTCGACGTCGTCCTCGATTCGTTCAACCGGTTCAACGTCGGCATCACCGCCGACATGGACCCGGGCGCCTCGGGCGAGATGGGACGCGTCGCGCGACTCGTGCCCTCGATGCAGGTGATCACGTCGCCGGAGATCAAGCACACCGAGCAGGACACGCCCGAGTGGGTCCCCGCCGTGGGCCTCGAGCAGATCACGCGCGCCTACGCGCGCATCATCGACCAGCTCGGCACCCTCGACCGCGACGAGATCGCGCCGGGCGCGGTCATTCCGTAGCGCCGCACCCTCGGGGGAGAGGACGGGATGAGCACGACGAGCCGCAGGATCGTCGCAGAGATGAGGCGCGCCGCCGATCCGGAGCGCGCGCGGCTCGCCGCGCGCTTCTTCAAGACGGGGCCAGGAGAATACGGCGAGGGCGATGCATTCCTGGGGCTGACGATGCCTCAGGTGCGCGCCACGCTGAAAGCGCACCCGGACCTCACGCCCGCCGCTTGCGTCGAGCTGCTCGCGTCGAAGTGGCACGAGGTGCGCGCGCTCGCCGTCTTGGGTCTCGCGCGATTGGCCAAGCGCGGGGATCCGCGTTCGCGCCTCGCCGTGCGGCGGATCTACCTCAGAAACGCCGGCCGCATCGACAACTGGGACCTCGTGGACATCTCCGCCCCCGATGTCGTGGGCAGGAGCGTGCTCGAGCGCAGAGACCTCGAAGTGCTCGAGAAGCTGGCGCGATCGAAATCGCTGTGGCAACGACGGATCGCGATCGTATCCACATTCGCCCACCTGCGGACCGGTGACGTCGAGCCTACGCTGCGTATCGCGGAGATCGTGGTCGACGACCGGCACGACCTCATGCACAAGGCCTGCGGTTGGCTCCTGCGCGAGGTGGGCAAGCGCGATGCCGCGGCGCTCGACGCCTTCCTCGAGCGACACGCCGCGACGATGCCGCGGACCGCGCTTCGCTACGCCGTCGAACGGATGTCGCCGAACCGGCGCAGAGAGTGGATGGCCGTGAAGGCCGCGTCGCGACGTCGCTGACGTCCGGAGAACAGCGAGCCCCCAGGGACCGTAGACCGCGATCCCGGGGGGTTTCCGACACACGCCCTCGCGGCCGTCGTGAACCTCGATGACTGCCGTGTCGGAAACCCGCCGGCCGGGTTGGCGCCGCCGCCGCGGACAGCCCACGTAGGCTGCCCGCGGACGGCGGTGTCACCAACCCGCTAGTGTGCTGCCCCTGCAGCCGGCACGGCCGCCGGCAGACCGAAGGCCGCCAGCCCGTCCTGCAGCTGGACCAGGATCACCTGGTGGCCGCGGTGCACCCAGCTCGACATCCCGTAGCGGCTGATGCCCGGGATCTCGATCTGGCCGACGCGACGGCCCGTCTGTTTGTCGATGGCGAACAGGTGCGGCGTGTTGTCCGCCGTCTGTCCCGACGCGAACAGCAGGTTCGCCGACGCCACCATGCCGCCGTGCCCGCTCCGACCGCGATTGGCGATCTGGTCCAGGTTCGGCACGCCCTGCATGAGTGGGTGATTGCGGATCAGGTCCTGCGTGGCCTGTGGCGCGTCCCCGTTCGGGATCGTCCACATGATGTCGCCCGTGTTCATGTTGTAGGCGACGATACGGCCGTCGGGCCCCTTGAAGACCGGCAGGCCGTCGATCGACGGACCGCCGCGACCGCCGCCGCCCTCACCACCCTGGGCAGCCGACCAGTCGGAGTGGGTGACGCCCGTCTGCTCGGGCGTATCCAACGGCGACTCGCTCGCCGGCATCACGGACAGCCGCCCGCAGTTGCTCTGCGAGATGACGAACATGATGCCGTTCACGGGATCGGCCGCCTGATTGCCCGTGATGTTGGCGCCGCCTGCCCCGCCGGGGCAGATCCACGCCGGGCCGGCCGGATCGTTGATCGTCGTCGGCGGATTGAAGATCGGAGCGAAGAGCCTGTTGTCCTGAGCGACCTGCAGCGCGCGGCGACGGAGCTCCGGCGTGTAGTCCATCAGGTGCGACTCGTTGCGACCCTGGAGGTCGAACGGCGGCGGCCACGTCGGGAACGGCTGCGTGGCCGAGAGCTTCTCACCCGGCACGTTCGACTGCGGCACCGGACGCTCCTCGATCGGCCAGATCGGCTGACCCGTCTCGCGGTCGAGCGCGTAGAGGAACGCCTGCTTCGTCGCCTGGAAGAGGCCCTTCACCTGGCGGCCGTTCACGTTCACGTCCATGAGGACGGGCGCCGCGGAGGTGTCGTAGTTCCAGATGTCGTGGTGCACCATCTGGTAGTGCCAGCGACGCTGACCGGTCGCCACGTCGAGCGCGATGATGCTCGTGCTGAAGAGGTTGTCGCCCGGCCGGAAGCCGCCGTAGTAGTCGATCGTGGCGCCGTTCGTCACGACGTAGACGAGGCCGAGCTCCGGGTCCGCCGCCATCGGCGCCCAGGACGACACGTCACCCGTCCAGTCCCACGCGTCGTTCTCCCACGTCTCGTGGCCGAACTCGCCCGGACGCGGAATCACGTGGAACTTCCACTTGAAGTCGCCCGTCGCGGCGTCGTACGCGAGGATGTCGCCCGGGACGTTCTCGATGCGGGTCTGCTGATAACCCTGCTCGGCCGAGTTGCCGACCACGACCACGCCGTTCACCACGATCGGCGGCGAAGACGTCGTGATGTAGCCGATCTCCTGCGGGATGCCCTGGTTCGGATCGTACGGGCCGCGGTTCCAGCGCTCCCACGGTCCCCACCCCTCGATGAGGTCGGGGATCATGTCCACGCCGCCCGTCTGCGAGAAGCGCGGGAGCGGAATCGGCTCGCCCCAGTTCTCGAGCGGCTGGCCGGTGTCGGCGTCGAGCGCCCAGAGGAAGAAGCCGGGCGACGAGATGTAGACCACGCCACCGCGTCCCGGCACGTCGGCATAGGCGACGCCCTTGCCGTACGCCTTCCGCATCGAGTACTCGTGACGATGCGTGATGGGCTCACTGAAGCTCCACAGGAGCTTCCCGTTGTACGGATCGAGCGCGATCACGTGCCGATCCTCGCCGGTGACGGTGATCAGCTTGTCACCCGTGTAGGTCGGCGTCGCGCGCGACGTGCTGGGACCGAAGCTGGCCGCGTTGAACTGCCAGAGCATCGTGAGCTCGTCGAAGTTCTCCGCGGTGATCTCGTTCGCGGGCGTATAGCGCGTATGCCACGCGTCTCCGCCCA
The DNA here is from genome assembly GCA_050181335.1 of Gemmatimonadales bacterium. Taxonomy (GTDB): domain Bacteria; phylum Gemmatimonadota; class Gemmatimonadetes; order Longimicrobiales; family Gaopeijiaceae; genus UBA2982. The sequence goes on from JBFXDG010000001.1 coordinate 213,869, forward strand.
GGTACGTCCAGAGCCCGTTCTCGGTCCCCGGACCCTGCGCCACCACCGCCAGCGGCATCATCGCGAGCATGCCCAGCCCGAGGGCGATGCGCGACGTCAGGCGCTGACGCTGCCAGCCGTTGTCTCTCGTCATGTTCGTCGTCTCTCCGCAGTCGACTACAGGGGGTTCGACCCATCAGACCCGGGCCGGTGGGCCCAGCGTCGAGGGTTAGCCTACGGGGGGGTGCGCTCCCCCCACAAGAGGACACGCAGGAACCCCGAAACGCGAAACCCCCGGGACCGCCGCAGCGGCCCCGGGGGCGACTTCGCGTCCTGCTCTGCTTTGGACCCTAGTGCGCCGCACCCGCCGCGGGCACCGCCGCGGGCAGACCGAACGCCGCCAGCCCGTCCTGCAGCTGGATCATGATGACCTGGTGTCCGTTGTGCTCCCAGCTCGACATGCCGTAGCGGCTGATCCCCGGGATCTCCACCTCGCCCAGGAGCGCTCCCGTGCGCTTGTCGAGCGCGCGCAGGACCGGCGTGTTGTCGGCCCTCTGGCTGGCCGACAGGAGGAAGTTCGGCGTCACGGTCATGGGCGACTGATACGACCGGCCGCGGTTCGCGATCTGGTCGATGTTCGCCACGCCGCGCAGCAGCGGGTGGTTGCGGATCATGTCCTGCTCGGCCTGAGGCGCATCGGCGCTCGGCCGCACCCAGAGGTGCTCACCCGTGTTCATGTCGATCGCCGTGACGCGGCCGACCGGCCCCTTCCAGAGGGGCAAGCCGTCGAGCGTCGGCTGGCCACCGCGGCCGCCGCCACCCTGCGCGGCCGACCAGTCCGAGTGCGTCACGCCCGTCTGCTCGGGCGTATCCAGCGGCGACTCGTTCGCCGGCATGACCGCGTTCGGCGAGCAGTTGCTCGTGGACGTCACGAAGAGGATGCCCAGAACCGGGTCACCAACGGACGGGCCCGGGATGTTCGTGCCGCCGCCGTCGCCCGGGCACATGGGCGTCGGGCCGCGCGGATCGTCGAACGTGCGGATGGGCTCGAAGAGCACCGCGAACATGTTGTTGTCCCGAGCGATCTGCTCCGCGCGGCGACGGATCTCCGGCGTGTAGTCGATCAGGTGCTCGGGCTGACGGCCCTGGAGGTCGTACGCCGCCGGCTTCGTCGGGAAGGGCTGCGTGGGAGAGAGCTTCTCGCCCGGAATGGCCGCGGGCGGGACGGGACGCTCGACGATGGGCCAGATCGGCTCACCCGTCTCGCGGTTCAGCGCGTAGACGAACACCTGCTTCGTCGTCTGGAAGAGTCCCTTGATCGCCCGACCGTCCACGTTCACGTCCATGAGGACGGGCGCCGTCGGCGTGTCGTAGTTCCACACGTCGTGGTGCACCATCTGGAAGTGCCAGCGACGCTGACCCGTCTGCACGTCGAGCGCGATGATGCTCGTGCTGAAGAGGTTGTCGCCCGGCCGGAAGCCGCCGTAGTAGTCGATCGTGGCGCCGTTCGTCACGATGTAGACGAGGCCGAGCTCCGGGTCCGCCGCCATCGGCGCCCAGGACGACACGTCACCCGTCCAGTCCCACGCGTCGTTCTCCCACGTCTCGTGGCCGAACTCGCCCGGACGGGGAATCACGTGGAACTTCCACTTGAGGTTCCCGGTCGCGGCGTCGTAGGCGAGGATGTCGCCCGGGACGTTCTCGATGCGGGTCTGCTGGTAGCCCTGCTCGGCCGAGTTGCCGACCACGACCACGCCGTTCACCACGATCGGCGGCGAAGACGTCGTGATGTAGCCGATCTCCTGCGGGATCCCCTGGTTGGGATCGTAGTCGCCGTTCCAGCGCTCCCACGGTCCCCAGCCCTCGACGAGGTCGGGGATCATGTCCACGCCGCCCGTCTGCGAGAAGCGCGGAAGCGGAATCGGCTCGCCCCAATTCTCGAGCGGCTGGCCGGTGTCGGCGTCGAGCGCCCAGAGGAAGTAGCCCGGTGTGCTGATGAAGACCACGCCGCCCCGTCCGGGGACCTCGGCGTAGGCGACGCCCTTCCCGTAGGCCTTCCGCATCGAGTACTCGTGACGATGCGTGATGGGCTCGCTGAAGCTCCACAGGAGCTTCCCGTTGTACGGATCGAGCGCGATCACATGCCGATCCTCACCGGTGACGGTGATCAGCTTGTCGCCCGTGTAGGTCGGCGTCGCGCGCGGGGTGCTCGGACCGAAGCTGGCCGCGTTGAACTGCCAGAGCATCGTGAGCTCGTCGAAGTTCTCCGCGGTGATCTCGTCCGCTGGCGTGTAGCGCGTATGCCACGCGTCTCCGCCCAGGTACGTCCAGAGCCCGTTCTCGGTCCCTGGACCCTGCGCCGTCGCCGCGAGCGGCGCCGCGGCCGCGAGGCCGAGCGCGAGCGCTGCCGACAGGCGCCAGCCCTTGTGGTTCATCATGGTGTTCATCTTCTCCCGGGTGTTTTGCCCTCTGACCAGGGCCGGCGCCCAAGTCGAGCGGTACGCTACGGGGGCTCCGCCGAGCCGACAAGAGGCGGCGTTCCCCACGGCGGCGGCCGGAACGCGCCTCCCGCCCTCATTGTTGCGGGTCTCCCGCGAGGAAGAAGGCGACGCGAAACGACCCGGGTCCGCGGCCCGAGCGTGACCCACGCACGGGCGTTCCTGCCCCGGGCGGGAGCGTCCCCGCCCGTCTCGAAGGCCCTATCGTGTTTTCTCACAAAGCCTTACCTGTCAGCCGTCACCGCCTCGCGCACGATCCGATGCCCGGCCATGTGACGGCTGATCGTCCAGGCGGCCCGAAGCGGCAGGGTCGTCCTTCGTACCGGATCGGCCCGAGCGGGCGCGCCGCCCTCCCGTCCCTCGCGACAGCGCGCCATCTTCGACCATGACCCGCCACGTCCGCCCGCTCCTGACGCTGCTCGTCGCCGGGGCCGCCGCGTGCGGAGGATCCCCGTCGTCGGCTGCACCGCCCGGCGGGCCGTCCTTGGTCGTCCTCGTCGTCGTCGATCAGCTCACGCCCGACCTCCTCGATCGCTACGGGTCCTTCTTCCGTGGAGGACTCAGGCGCCTCCTCGACCAGGGGCTGAGGTTCGAGAACGCCACGCATGACCACGCGAACACCGTTACCGCGGCCGGCCACACGACGCTGGGTACGGGAGTCTACCCCGTGCGGCACGGCATCGTCGGGAACGAGTGGCTCGAGCAGGTGAACGGCGAGTGGAAGCAGGTCTACTCGATGTCCGACTCCGCGTCCCCCATCGTCGGCCACCCGGAGCTCGAGGGCATGGGGCCGCGCAACATCGAGCGGGCGGGGCTCGCCAGCTGGATCGCCGCCCGAGATCCGGACGCGCGCATCGTCTCCATCTCCAAGAAGGAGCGCGCGGCGATCGGCATGGCCGCGCAGGCGCGCGGTGACGTCTACTGGATTCCCGAGGACGAGGACGAGTTCGTCACCTCGACGGCGTATGCGACCGAGTATCCCGAGTGGGTCGTCCGCTTCAACGAGCGCGAGATGCCGGGGCTGTACTCGGACACCGTCTGGGAGAGTCGCGTGCCCGCGTCCGCCGCTGCCGCGAGCAGGCCCGACACGTCGCGCTGGGAGTTCGACCGCGAGCACACGGCGTTCCCCCACCAGGCGCGCGATCACGCGGACATGACCAACCCGTACGACGTGAATCTCTGGCGATGGGACTACACCCCGTTCCCGGACCGGGCCGTCGTATCCTTCGCGCTCGAGGCGGTTCGCGCGCTGGATCTCGGTCGGCGCGGGGCCGTCGACTTCCTCGCCGTGAGTCTGTCGCAGACGGACCGCATCGGGCACACGTTCGGACCCGGGAGCCGCGAGCAGCTCGACAACCTCCTCCGCTTGGACGCCGAGGTCGGCCGACTGCTCGAGGGCCTGGACGACCGGGTCGGCCGCGGCCGTTGGGTGCTGGCGTTCTCGTCCGACCACGGCGTGCTGGAGATCCCCGAGCACCTCGCCGACGAGGGCATCCTCGCGGGGCGCATCTCGCGCGAGCAACGTCTCGAGGTCGCCGCGCGCGTCCAGGCGGCCGCGGCCGGCGGGCCGTGGGCGGTGCGCGAGGCGGTCGCGTCGCTTCCGTTCGTCGCGGGAGCGTACACGTTCGAGGAGATCGAGCGCGATCAGCCCGCCGACTCCTTCGCGGTCCTGTACGCCCACTCCCACTCGCGAACGCGCTTGGTCGGTCCCGCGGCGCGCGCGGGCGTCTACCTGCGCTATCCTCCCAACTTCCTGGCGGTCGCGTCGATCACCACGCACGGGACGCCTTACTACTACGACCGGCACGTCCCGCTCATCTTCTTCGGGCCGGGCGTCCGCGCCGGCACGTCGGCGGAGCGGGTGGCCACGGTGGACGTGGCGCCGACGCTCGCGCGCCTCGGCGGCATCACGGCGCCGGACGATCTCGACGGGCATGTGATCCAGGCGCTGGACACCCCGTGAGCTCGGCGCTCGCGAGGGCGGCGATGCTCGCCGTGACGGCCGCCGTGCTCGCCCTGCCGGGGGCCGTCGACGGGCAGACCGCTCCGTCGTCGGCGTCGGGCACGGCGACCGACATATCGGCGGAAGAGATCGCGCTCGTTCTCCGTGGGATGCAGGGGCGGTCGATCGATCAGCAGCTGAAGATCGCCGACATCGGATCGGGCAACCTCGCGGTGGGGATCCTCCACCGGACCGGCGAGCACGACACCGACGGCGTACACCGCGGGGCGGTGCACGTGTACCTGCACGAGGTCTACTACATCCTTTCGGGTGGAGGGACCCTGCTCACCGGCGGCGAGCTCTCGAACGCCACCGAGCCCGGTCCCGACGAGGTCGTCGGCCCGACCTTCTCGGCGGACTCGCGCAATGGGACAGTGCGCGAGGTGCGCGCGGGCGACGTCGTGATCATCCCGGCCGGCACGCTGCACGCGTGGCTGAGCATCCCCGACCACGTGACGTATCTCGGGATCCGCCCCGACCCGGCACGCATCCTACCCGCCGGATACGTGAACCCCGCGATCGACTGACCCCGTTCTACTTCAGGGAACGTCTCGCTGGCTGATCGCGATCAGGCTCCGGGGGTCCACGCTGATGTGCCCGTAGCGCACGACCCAGTGGAGGTGCGGGCCGGTGACCCTGCCGGTCGCGCCGACCCTTCCGATCGGCGTGCCGGCCTCGACGGTGTCGCCGACCTGCACGAGCTGCTCGCTCAGGTGGAAGTACGCGCTCACGAGGCCCGAGCCGTGGTTGATGTACACGTTGTTGCCGGCGAGCTCGAACTGGCCCGTGAGCTCGACGACGCCCCGAGCCGGCGCGTACACCGTGTCGCCCGTGGCGCCGTCGAGGTCGAGGCCCGTGTGCTGGCTCGACACCTGACCGTTGAAGACGCGCCCGTCGCCGAACCCGCTCGTCACGCGCTGCACGGCCTTCGGCAGCGTGACCGCCCCCGACCACAGGCGCGGCGTGCGGTGCGCTTTCTCGGAAACCTCGGCTGCGAGCGCGGCCTCCCGGTCTCGGCGCGCCTGCTGTGCCGGCGTGGGCGGCGAGCCCAGCTCGGGCGCCACCGCCAGCTGACGATGGTTGTACGTGCCCGGGGTGACCGGGATCACGCGCTCGATCGATTCTTCACGTCCCCCGGCGTAGAACGTGTTGAGCGTCACCGATACGCCATCGCGCGTGCCGAGGGGAACCGCGGCGAGGCTCTCGAGCGCCCCGTCCGGCGTTCGCTCGAAGTGGAGCGGCTCGCCGGCGGCCTCACCCACGATCAGGACGATCTGGTCGGCGTGCGGCACGCGGACGGCGAACAGCTCGCCTTCGTGCGGCCGGTCCGGGAACCAGACGATGCTGGGGGCCGCGTCGGCCGCGGGCGTCGACTGCGCGTGGATCGCCGCAGCGTCCGCCGCGGCGAGGCAGGCCGCCGCGAGCAGCGGCACGCACCGAAGGCTCCCCGTCGCGCGGCCACCGGGCCGGAATACGTTCATCTCCACTTCAACCGCCCGACCCGCGGGTCGGTTCCGCTCACCTCCGTCTCGACGGCGCGCGGTAGACCGCGTCCTCCACGGGCTCGAGCCAGTTCACCGTCCCGCCGTAGATCGTGAGCTGGAGCGCCGCCTCGTCCGGGGCGGCACCGTGCCAATGCTCGACGCCCTCCGGCGTGTACCACGGCTCGAACGGCCGCATCTCGTAGACGGGCTGGCCGCGCACCTGCGTGAGACCGCGTCCCTCCTCGAGCATGAGGAGCTGACCTCCACCAGCATGCGTGTGCCAGTTGGACCGGCTCCCGGCCGGGAAGCGGAGGCGCTGCGTGCGGATGTCGCCGAGGTCTTCGACGGACGGGTTGCCGCCCATGAAGCGGCTCGGGGCCTGCTGCGCGGGCGCTTGGGCCGCCTGCTGCGGCGCTGGGCTCTGACCAACCTGAGATCCTGAGCATGCGACCAGCGCCGTGACGGCCGCGGCCGCGAACAGGAGCGCGCGCGACGGCTTGGGCGCGCGTGACCGGAGGTCCTCGTGAACGTACTCGTCCATGGCACGCTCCTTGGTGTGGTTGCACCCAAGATGAGCCGCGTCGAACGCCCTCGCCAGCCGGGCGGGCACCGCGGCGATCCGCGCCTCTCGACCATATTGAAGCGGCTTCGTGATGACCGTATTGTCACGCTGCGCTGCTGCCATGCGCGGACGGTCCGCCTGCCTCGCCGGGCGACCGCTCCCAGATGAACCGGAGGCTCGAGCCTCCATGGGTCCCGCTCGGGCGAGCGGACGCAGGGACCCGAAGAGGGACCTACCCAGCAATGCTTCGCGTGCCTACGTACGTGGCTCCCAGCCCCATCGCAGGCGTCGGACTCTTCACGGCCACCGATCTTCCGCCCCGCCACGTGATCTGGGAATTCTCGGACGGTGTCGATTGGCGGATCTCGCCTTCCGAGCTCATGCTGTTTCCCGAGCCGTTCCAGACGCGGCTTCGTCACTACCTGTATCAAGAGGACTCGGGCCTCTACGTGCTCTGCGGCGACAATGCCAAGTACATGAACCACGCCGACGAGCCCAACTGCGACGACACCGGCGGAGAGTACACGATCACTCGCCGCGCCGTGCGAGCCGGCGAGGAGCTCACCTGCGACTACCGGCTCTTCGATCTCGAGGCGAAGACGATCGGGCTGTCGTTCAGCGGCCAGCCCGCGGTGGCGGCGCAGGGACAGCCCTGAGCTGGCTCGCCGCCGCCCACTCCGGCGGCGGCGCGTCGGCGGTCTCCCACACGCGGCGGAAGTCGGCTTCCACCTCCGCCGCCTCGGCGGCATTTCCCTGCTCGCGAAGCGACGTCGCGAGACCGTGGAGCGACCATCCGTTCTCCGGGAACTTCGCCAGATCCTCGCTCGCGTCATCCACGAGTCTGCGCGGCGCGGTGCGCCGCATCCGCCGAGCGCTGTTCTCGCTTGCCCGCCTCCCGAGCGCGGTCTACTCTGAGCGCTGACCCGGCAAGGAGGCTGCATGAAGCCGTCGACGTTCGCTCGTCCGGTGCTCGTTCTCGCCCTCGTCGTCGTCGCCGGGCTCGGCGCGAAGCGCGCGTCCGTGCGCAACGTGGCGCTGATGGCGGACGCGGCCAGCGCATTCCTGGGCGCCCTCCCTTCGGATCAACGGGCCCGCGCGTCGTTCGCGTTCGACGCACCGGAGCGGGTGCGCTTCCACTTCATCCCGCCGGAGTCGTTCGAGCGCCACGGCGTTCCCATCAAGGAGATGGGCCAGGCGCAGCGCGAGCGCGCGCACGCGCTCCTGCGCACGGGGCTGAGCCAGCGCGGGTACATGACCGCCACGCAGATCATGGAGGCGGAGGGCATCCTGCAGATGCTCGAGGGCGGACGCGGGCAGTTCTCCCGTGATCCGCAGCTCTACTTCGTGTCCGTGTTCGGGACCCCTTCGACGACCGGCACGTGGGGTTGGCGGTTCGAGGGCCATCACCTGTCGCTGCAGTACACGATCGTGGAGGGCCAGATCACGGTCAGCTCGCCGACGTTCCTGGCGGCCAACCCGGCCGAGGTGCCGGACGGCCCGCGCCGCGGCATGCGCGCGCTCGCGCGCCAGGAAGACGCGGGCCGCGCGATGCTCTCCGCGCTCACGCCCGAGCAGAGGGAGATCGCGATCCAGGAGGACATCCCCGTGCGGGACGTCGTCGCCCGCGTGGCGCTCGACATCGATCCCCTCGCCCCGGTCGGGATCGCGGCTTCCCGACTGGACCCTGCCCAGACCGAGATCCTGATGGAGATCGTCCACGCCTACACGGACGTCATGGCCGACGAGATCGCCGCGCTGCGCCTCGCCAAGATCGAGGAAGCCGGCGCGGGCAACCTGCGGTTCGCCTGGGCGGGGGGCACGAAACGCGGCGAGATGTCCTACTTCCGCGTACAGGGACCGACGTTCCTGATCGAGTTCTCCAACACGATGAACGACCCGAACCACATCCACTCCGGGTGGAGGGAGTTCGGGGCCGAGTTCGGCAGGGACATTCTCGCCGAGCACATGCGGAACGACCATTAGCGGCTCGATGCACGAGCACCTGCTCGTCGTCGCGGCCCTCGCGTCGTTCGTCACCGCGTGCGGTACGGCGCCGTCCGACACGCGACCCCCTTGGCTCCTCCGTCTGATCGAGGAGCAGATGGCCCAACCCGTGGCCAACCCGCCCGCGCAACCTCGTATGCCGTCCCGAGGTTAGCCGCAGGCCCTGAGCGCGGCCGGGGCCGCCGCCGCGCTAGTTCGCGAGCGGGGCGACGCTGACCTTCACGTCCCGGTAGGTGAACATCGAGCCGTCGCTCGCGACGGCGCGCAGCACGTAGTCACCCGGTCGGTCGAAACGCACCTGCGCCTCCCACCGCCCGTCCGGTGGCACCTCCGGCAGCACGTACGGCGGAGACCAGGGGGAGTTCGCGTACACGCGCGAGTCCATCCAGGTCTTGAGCTGCGTGGGCTCGAAGGACACGTGCTCGGCCGGTCCCCGGTAGACCATCCAGTGCATCCGGAGTCCGGGAGCGCCCTGGACGACCGTGCCGCCGGGTGGCTGGTAGAGCTCCTCGACGGTGGTCGGTAGCCGCCGGTTCGAGCGCGCCGGGTAGTTGTCCGGATCGTTCGAGCGCGATACGAGGGTGAGCGTTTCGCCCACGCGCACCGAGCGCTGCTCATTGCCCTCGACGGTCAGCTCCGGCGCGAGGTTCGTGCGCAGCCGGTCGTCGAGGTCACCGAAATTGCCGCCCACCTCGGTGGAGATCACCTGCGGGTCGATCCGGTAGTCGCTGGCCAGGTTCCCGAACGCGCGCACCGTCTGCCCCTGCGTCTTCAGCGTCCACACCCACTCCTTCTCGCCGAAATCGGCCGGCACGTGGATCGTGAACAGGAAGGGATTGCGTCGGGGATAGAAGTGCGTGGGCTGCCCCTGATCGGCGACCGGCTGCCGGAAGTCCTCCCGCTCCAGATCGTCGAGCACGCCGTGCTCGACGAGCGTGAAGTAGTTCTCCGGCCCGGCTGGAATGTCGAACTGCTCTTCCCAGTTCGAGTTGAAGTAGCCGAAGAAGAGCGTGAACGAGCCGTCGTCGTTGGGCCACCAGCCTTCATAGGCCGGCGATACGATCTGGCCGCGCTGGTACTGGATGGAGCCGGTGACGTCCTGCGCGGACGCGCCCTCCGCGAAGAGGGCGCAACCGGCGAGCGCGACCACCCATAGACGTTGCCGCCGCTTCATTGACCGTCTCTGGGCCCGTCCTGGTCCTGTTGCTGCTCGGCGGCCGGCGCGATCGCGGGAGCCCAGCACAGCGGACATCCGATGTCGTACTCGTTGCGGTCCTTCATGCGGGCCCGGCGCTCCGCCATCTCCGCCTGGAACTGCTCCTCCGTCAGTCGGACCGACTGGCCGAGGTCGATGAACATGTTCGCGACCGACCGCCGGCCACCTCCGGCCCAGTTCCTCGTGTCCGCGAGGTTGGGGTTCTCCGCCGTCGTGTCGAGGTAGCCGGTGATGTGCACGATCGTGCCCTTGGGAAGCAGCGGAGCCGAGTCCTCCTCGTAGAGGTACTGCTTGACCCAGTTGTGGTCGTAGCCCACGCAGTTGAGGGTGAAGCGGTTGATCCCCCAGATCGCCTCGAGGCACATGCGCACGCCGGGCGCGTGCAGATGCGGCTCGAACGCCACGATCTTCGTGTGCTCCTGCAGCACGCGGTACGAGTGGAATTCCTGCCCGCCCTGGTTCGGCCGCACGTCGACATCGATGCCGTTGCCGCCGGTGCCGCCGGCGCGCCGATACTCGGGCTCGTAGCCCACGGGGTGGAATCGGAACCCGAACTCGAGCCGGCCCGTCGTCTCGCGCCAGCCCGTGGAGTGCAGATGGGACGCCCGCAGCGAAAGCGCCGAGTTCGCCTGCAGCAGCATGCCCACGCCGTCACCGAACTCGTCGGCGTTGCGTCCGATCTCGTGGATCGGCCAGCCCTGCGACGTGCCGTCGATCAGACCCGTGCCGTCGGGGTTCAGGACGCCGCTCTGATAGGTCATGTGGTGGAAGATGTAGCGCCCCCCTACCGTCGTGGCCTCGACGTCGGTGGGGATGTCGTTGACCTCCCGAACCTCCACCGACGCGACGTAGCGGTCCTCGGTGAGGCCGGTCGGCACGAGGCCGATGTCACCCCACCGATCCGGCCCGACGGCCGGCATCGTGATGTCGGGTCCGCGCACGATCAGGTCGGGCTCGCCGAGGGTCCACCCACGATCGGAGGGCCACTCGAGCGGAGGCGGCAGATCCGACGGATCGCCCTCGCGCACGCCGTTGTCCACCCACGCCTGGATGAGCGCGAGCTCCAGATCCGTCAGCGGGTAGTCGTTCTTGAACGACTGGATGCCGACGCCGGGCTCGACGAAGTTCGGCGGCATCGCGCCCATGCGGTCGCGGATCGCCGTCCTCTCCCTGATGGCCCGCGCCCAACGCCGCGCGTCCTGATACGTGAGCAGCGACATCGGCGCACCGCCACCGGGACGATGACAGTGCTGGCAGCTCTTCTGCAGGATGGGCGCGATGTCCTTGGTGAACGTCACCGACGCCGGGTCGACGCCGAAGTCGGCCGCTGCCAAGAGGTACGGCCCTCGGTTGGCGACGGTCCCGTCGCGCGCCGGATACTGGGCACTGGCCGCGACGGGCAGGAGAAGGATCGTGACGAGCGAGCCAGCGAAGCGCGTGACCTTCATCGCACCCTCCCGTAGGAACGTCCGATCGATTGCCTTGAGGATCGGGGCCGTCCGGGCCCCCGGCAAGACCTTCGAGCTGCCTGGAGAAGCCGATGCCAGAGCCGTGCCGTCCGCCGCCGGCCCGGTGGGCGGTCCGGCTAACGGTCCAGAACCCCGTAGCGCACCAGCCAGAACCCGCCGCTGCCCGCCGCTCCGCGGATCGCCGCGGCTACCACCCCGTGGACCGCCGGGTCCCACGTGGTCCACGCGTCGATGAACGCCTCGGCCCTCGCGGGATCCCCGGATGCCTGGACGGCGAGCACCTCGCGCAGGAGCGATTCGACCGCGTCGGGATAGCGGTCGTAGTGGATCCGCAGGCGGCCGTTCTCGAGCGTGAGCATGCCGCGGTCGAGGTACCAGTTCCACTGCATGAGCTGCATCGTCTGATATGGCTGGTCCCTGCGCGGCGGCCCCGCCTGCAGCACGCGCAGGATGCCGCCGGCGTAGAACTCGCGCAGCTCGCGGTCGGTGTAGTGACCGTCGCGGTGCAGACGCTCCGCCGAGAAGAGCGACACCAGATCGGCCTTCATCTCCTCGTAGAGATTCGAGACGGCGCCGAGCGCGTCGTCGAGCGCCCGCCCGTCGTCCGTGCGATCGACGCCGAGATAGTGGCCGATCTCGTGCCAGAGCGTGCGCTGGAAGTTGCCCTCCATGCTCAGCTCCGAGCAGTGCGACTCGGCGACGGCGGCGCAGAAGCGGCTGCGCGCGCCCTCGAAGAGCTGGGGCGCCGTCATGATGTTGTACCTGAGGAGGATCGTGCGTCCGTACTTGCGCGCATGATCCGCGTCGTTCGGCAGGATGGTCGCCGTGTTCGTCCCGCGCGCCTGGCCGAAGTCCGCCACCACGTTGTAGACGCCGACCGGAATCTGGCTGCGGACGGTTTTCGGCCGCGCGTAGGGCAGGCTGTTCTCGATGGCCTGGATGTCCGTCAACGCCGCGGCGAGCTCGTCGCTCCTCGGGCGGTCACGGGCGAGCAGGCTGAGCGAGTAGAACGCCTTCACGCCGTAGAGTGCGTCGTCGTACGTCTCGTAGCTTCCGATCTGGGCGTTGACGTTCACGAACTGGCCGCTCACCCAAGCAGCGTCTCCACCCTCGTAGTTCGACGTGAGCAGGTCGGCAGCGCGCAGACGCAAGTAAGCCGCCAGATCGCGATCCTCGGCTGCCACCGCGTCCGCCGCGGTAAGCAGGTGATCGCGAATGCGCAGGAGCGGGCCGGCGTACGCCACGGCGTAGGGCACCGCGTAGTAGACCTCGTCCGAGGGGCGCAGCGAATCCATCTCGGCCGAGAGCTCGGGATGGAGAACGCGCAGCCACGGGTTCGCCTCGAGCACGGCGCGGTCCGCGAGCAGGTTCGCTTCCGTCGCGCGACGCACCACCGTGCGCACGTCGAGCAGATCGTCGCGCTGCGACGGATGCGCCGCGATGAAACGGTCCAGCCCGCCGGGGGTGATGTCGAGTGGATAGACGTTCCGACCCGGACGCTCCGGACGGACCGGCAGGAACGGCACCCGTTGATTCGAGCCGTTGGTGGCGATCGGTCCTTGGTAGAGTCGGTAGAGGATCGCCTCGTCGCTGTCCGGGCGCACGTTCATCCTCGCCCAAATCGCGTCGGGATGGTTCTGATCCTCGTAGAGCTCCTGGAAGATCTTGCCCGCCTCGACCAGGTTCGCGACCGCGATCCGCTCTCCCTCGCTCAGCTGGCTGAGATCGGGATCGAGCCACAGCTCCGACACGTTGTCGACGACGCGCCGCGTGTCGGCCTCGGTCCACGGCACCTGCGCCGTCGTGCCGGACGGCACGGCGACCGACGGGGCGAAGCCGAAGACGAGCGGCAGGGCGAGGCGGAGGAACGTCCGATTCGATGGTCCCATGAGAGCTTCGTGCGGTACGGGTCTCGTCTTTCGCAATCTAGGTCGTTCCGGGCATCCCGGCGCGCCACCTGGTTCCCGGGAGGAACGCACGCCAAAATAGTCCCGTCGCACGCACCCCGATCAAGTCGAGGAATCGATGCACCGCACGATCGCGCTCATCGCCTTCGCGCTCGTCTTCCTGCCCCAGGCGGCCGCGTCCCAGCTCGTGATCCGGGACGACGTCGACGGATGGGGTTGGCTCGCGATGATGCGCGACCGTCGCGCGATCGTGCAGCTCGCGTATGCGTCGCCCAATGACGAGCAGGGCCGGCTCGACGCCGAGCTGCTCGAGCAGATGCGCGGACGCGGCGTGCGCCGGATCTTCGGCCAGGACGCGTTCCAGGCCGCCGAGAGCCAGGTGCTCGCCGAGTGCACCGGCACCAACTGGACGCCCGAGGGCTCGACGCAGGTCCAGATCGCGATCCACGCCGAGGTCTCCTACTGGGATCACACGCGTCTGGCGGCGACCGAGATCTGGGAGGCCCTGACCGTGGGCGCGACGCCTCAGGAGCAGTTCTCGAACGACGCTTACGTGGAGGGGTGCTCCAGGGCGCTCGGCGCCGTCCTCGTGCGCCTCGGCTTCGATCAGGGCTGAGGACCGCCTACCTCACGGGCAGTCGACGTCGAACTGGGCGTCCACCGTGCTGTCGGCCAAGAGCGTGATGAACGCCGGGTTGGCCGTGGTCACGACGCACGACCCGTCCACGCCACTGAGGAGCACGCCGTAGGTCCCCGCCGGCACGGCCTCGAATGACACGGAGCCGTTCACGCCGATCGACTGGATGTGCGCCTCGTCGAGCGACGCCTGATATCCGTCGGGATCGATCGTGGCGCCCGTCGTCTGGGTCGATACCGTGATCGTGCCCACGAGGAACACGTCCGGGTCCTGATCGTCGCCGAGCACACCGCCCGGGCCGAGGCAGCCGCTCGCCGCGACGGCCCCGAGGGCCGCCAGCACGACGGAGGCTCTTGGTTTGCTGTAGCGAATCATGTCATCTCCACCTCGTGTGTGCCCCGAGCGCGCCTCGAGGAATACGATCGGCGTGCCTGTAATACGACGCCTCGCCACGGCCGTGTTCCTGCGCACGCCCTACGTCTTCGGCCGCAGCTCGCTCGCCGTTTGGAGCCCGGTCGCGACCTCCAGGAGGACGCCGCGCGACGCCGCCACCCGGTGCACGTCGTCGCCGAGGCGGGCCAGCTTCGGCGAGAACACGGCCGCCAGCGCGATGCAGGCGAGCCCGCCGATCGCCACCGTCCAGGGTGCCCCGAGCCTCGTCGCCAGCGCGCCGCCCGCGAGGCTGCCGATCGGTGTCACGCCGATGAACGCCATGGCATAGAGGCTCATGACGCGGCCGCGCATGCGGTCGCTCACCAGCGTCTGGATGGCCGTGTTCACGGACGCGGTCGCCAGCATCAACGCGAAGCCGCTCACGACCAGCAGTAGAGCGGACAGCCAGAACGCGCGCGACGACGCGAACGCCACGAGGGCGACGCCCAGGCCTCCCGTCGCCCGAATCACCAGGGCGCCTATGCCGTGGAGGGAGTCGCGGGCGGCGAGCCAGAGCGCGCCGCCGAGGGCGCCGAGCCCGGCGCAGGACGTGAGCAACCCGAGCGTGCGCGCGTCACCCGCCAGAACGTCACGCGCGAACACGGGGAGCAGCACGATGTAGGGAACGCCGACCAGCGACACGCACGCGAACAGGATCAGCGTGTCCCGCGTGGGCGCGGACCCGAACGCGTAAGCCCACCCCTCGCGGATGTGCGCGAGCACCGGACCGGTCGACCACGCCCGCTCGGAAGGTAGACGCATCGCGAGGAGGGCGGCGATCACGGCCACGAAGCTCAGGGCGTTCAGCACGAAGACGGGCCCCTCCCCCACCCAACCGATGAGCAGTCCTCCGACCGCGGGCCCCACGAGCCGCGCGGCGTTGAACATCGACGAATTGAGGGCGATCGCGTTGGGCAGATCCTCGGGGCCGCCCACGAGGCGCACCAGGAGCGACTGCCGGGCGGGGATGTCGGCACCGTTCACGAAGCCGGAGATCGCGGCCAGGGTGATGAGGTGCCATACCTCCGCCCTGCCGGTGATCACGAGAACGGCGAGCACGGTGGCCTGCACCATCAACACCGTCTGCGCCATGACGACGATACGGTGTCGGTTCCAGTGGTCGATCAAGGCGCCCGCGAACGGCGCCATGAGCAGACCTGGGAACTGTCCGGCGAACGCGATCACCCCGAGCAGGAGCTCGGAGCTGGTGAGCCGGTAGACCAGCCAGCTCATCGCGACCTGCTGCATCCACGTGCCGACGAGCGAGACGCCCTGTCCCGCGAAGAAGAGCCGCAGATTCCTGTGCCGGAGCGCGCGGAAGGCGTTACGAACGCGGGAGAGCATCACCCAACGCTCGGAATCCGGCGCCTCCGGTCAAGGCGCCACGAGGAGACACCACATAAAGAAAGAGGCCGCGGCTTTCGCCGCGGCCTCTCGACCTTCGTGGGGACGCCGCCGTCAGTTGCCGGCAGCCTGCATCCTCTCCCACTCCTCGTCGGTCGGGAGCATCGCACCGAGCACCTCCACTCCCGCGCCCTTCGCGACGTCCATCGCGGTGACCACGTCGCCGTACGTCACCCCGGGCCCGCCGGACTTGATGAACAGCAGCTTGTCCGGACGGTCCGAGAAGACCTGATCGAGGAACCCCTGCAGCTGGTTTCTCTGCACGAACTGCTTGTTCACGAGGAACGAGCCGTCCTGCATGATCTCCATGACGATGGGCGGCAGACCCGGCTCACCCGGATCGTCCTTGTCCACCGGGAGCTGCACGTCGATGCTCCGCTGGAGAACCTGCTGCGCCAGAATGAAGATGACGAGCAGCACCAGCAGCACGTCGATCATCGGCGTCATGTTGGGATCGGCCATCGTGCGGGCCTTTCCAGTCGACATTGCCATTAGCGCGCCGCCCTCTCGGCCGCGCGCTGGCGCGCCACCGCTTCTGGGGATTGTTCGGACACGGCTGCCATCACGCGCGCCCCCGCGTCACGACCGATACGCATGGCCTCGAGGACCTGCGAGTACGGAAGGTCGTGGTGCGCCTTCAGGAACAGCACCTTGTCATCGGGCTGAGCCGCGAACTCGACTTGGAGCCGTACGAGTGCCTGATCCTTGGGGATCGGCTCGCGGTTCAGGTAATAGTTGCCCTGCACGTCCAGGCCGAGCGTGACCCGTGCCTCGTCGGCCGGACGCTCGATCAGATTCTCGCCCTGCGGCAGGGTCGCAGTGAACCCCTGCAGCAGTGCGGGCGTGACCACCATGAAGATGATCAGCAGCACGAGCATCACGTCCACCATCGGGGTGACGTTGATGTCGCCTGTGAGGCCACCTTCATCACCACCAGCGCTCATTGCCATGGGACTCTACCTCCTTGCTCGTTGCGCTAGGCGACTTTGCCGCCGGACTTCAGGCGGGACTCGAGAACCAGGAGGAAGTTCAAGAACTCCTTGTTCCCGTAGTCGATCTCCATGGAGACGAGCTCGACGCGGTTGGTGAAGTAGTTGTAGAACCACACCGCCGGAATCGCGACGAGCAGACCGAACGCCGTCGTGATGAGCGCCTCGGCGATACCGGCCGAGATCGCGGTCAGGCCGCCGGAGCCCATGTCGGCCATTCCGACGAACGCGTTGACCACGCCCATGGTGGTTCCGAGCAGCCCCACGAACGGAGCCGTCGATCCCACGGTCGCGAGCACGCCCAGGCCGCGACGGAAGCGGGCGACCTGCTCCAGCTTGTTGAGCTCCACGGTACGCTGCGCGGCGGCGACCTCGACGGGGCTGAGGCTGCCGTCGGCCACGTGGCTGCGAAGGCTCACGAACACGCCCTTGTACGCACTGGCGAGGTGGCTCGCGCGGTGCTTCTCGACCGCCGCCTGGGCGGCGGCCATGTCCTGCTGCTCGAGAGCTTGAGCGAGCTTCGGCGTGAACTTCACCGTCTCACGCCGCGACTTCCGCAGATCCCACCAACGCTGGAGGGCAATCGTGATGGCGAACAGGGACATGGCGAAGAGCACGTATACGACGCCCCTGGCGAACCAACCCATCGTTCCCCAGAGCTCGACTAACGATATGCCCATTGTGCTGCACTCCTCCGTGGTGGGGGGCGTCTTTTCGCGCCCGTCTCGATGACACTCGACCCCGGCGCGGGAACCGCGCCGGGGCAGATCTTATTGTGCGGATGCCTGTCGGGCTAGTTGACGACCTGGAACCTGATGGGGATCTGCACCCAGACCGGGACGATCTGGTCGCGATTGTACGCCGGCGTGAACCGCATCACGCTCGCCACGTTGGCCGCGGCCTGGTCGAGCGCCTCGAACCCGCTCGACTCGTAGACGCGCGTGGTCTCCACGGTCCCGTCGGTTCCGATGAAGAGCCACAGGATCGGCGCGCCGCCGATGCCCGCGTCGCGGAGCACCGCCGGGTACTCACGCATGAGCACCCGCTGCACCTCGTCGCTGTTGGTCAGCGTCGGACGCACCGTCATCGGCGTGAACGTCGGGTTGTCCGGGTTGGCCTGCGTGGAGTCACGCGTTGCGGCGGCGCGCTCCACGATCGTGCCGGTACCCTGAGCCAGGGCCGTCACGTCGAACGTCACGTTCACGGCCGGGGCCGGGATGTTGTCGAGAATCACCGTGGGCATCTCGATCTGCGAGATGACGGTGACGTCCGGCATGTCCGGCTGGAGCTGCGGCGGGGGCGGAGGCGGCGGGGGAGGCGGAACCGGGGTCTCCTCGATCAGCTCGACGTAGGTCGTCGCCTCCTCTTCCTCTTCCGGACCCTGGAGCGTGGTCACGACGAGGAGCACCGCGATGGAGACGTGGACGACCGTGGAGATGATTCCGGACCGAATCCCACCCGACATCGTGGGAGGCTTGCTCGCCAGGAGCACACCGAATGGCTTGTGCGCCGTGTCGGCGACCGCCGCTGGTCCCTTGGGGGCCTTTGGCGACGCCGCGCCTTCGGCTTGCTTCGACATACGGAAAACCTCCTTCGGTTCTGCCAACTTGGACGCCAACCTAGCAAGCTGCCGGGAGAACTGTCTAGGGTCAACGGGACCCACGGCAAGTGGGGCTGGGCCCTTGCGTGAAACGGAACTCGTGCGGCTACGGTCTATATGACGTCTCGGCTCCCCCCAGGCGACACAACGCATTCTTCGCACCCGAAGCACGCTCGTCCGACAGGTCCACCGAATGGGAAAATCCGAGGCCGGCCCGCGAAGACGTAGCAGGAAGGCGACACTCGTCGCGCTCCTGGGCGCGACAGCGGTGTTGTTCCTGGTGGGCTGGTACGTCGTCGTGCCGTACCCGTGGACGCTCCGCCAGCGCGACCCGGAACGCACGTCGCTCATGGAGCAGCGTATCCGCGAAGCCCGGGCTCGAGGCGAGGAGCTGGAGATCCGGCAGGAGTGGATCGCGCTCGACGACGTGTCGCGCGCGCTGGTGCGCGCGGTGCTCGTGGCCGAGGACTACCGCTTCCGCGAGCATCACGGCGTGGACTGGGTCTCGCTCGCCGAAGAGGTGCACTGGAGCGGCGACGAGGAGTTCTCCTGGTGGAGCCCGTCGGATCTGCGCGCGCTCGCCGGGGCGCTCTCCTACGCCTGGTCGAACCGCGCCGACCTGCGCGGGCGCAGCACGATCACCCAGCAGCTCGCCAAGAACCTGTACTTCGGCACGGATCGGTCGTTCGTGCGGAAAGCGATGGAGTTCGTGGTCGCTGGACGCCTCGAGAAGAGGCTCGGGAAGGACCGCATCCTCGAGATCTACCTGAACGTCGCCGAGTGGGGACCGGGCATCTTCGGCGCCGAAGCCGCCGCGCGCACCTACTTCGGGCACTCGGCCCGCGAGCTGACGCTGACGGAGGCGGCCGCGCTGGCGGCGACGCTCCCCCAACCCCTCACGTCCAATCCGGCACACGACCCTGGACGCATGCGGTGGCGTCAGTCGCTGATCCTGGACAGGCTCGATCCGGCGCGCGGGCTGCCGCCACCACCCGGGCCGCTCCCCGACATCGAGATCGACCTGATGGACGTCGATCTCGGCGACGTCGCTCCGGCGGCTCCGATCGATACGACCGACCCGGCGGCCGTGCCCCTTCCGGAGGAGATCACGGACCCGGTGACCCTGTCGCCGACCGACTCCCTCATGGCGCCGGACGGCGCGCGGTGACGCGTCAGCTTCCGGTGGGAACGATGCTCGCCGGCTCGACCATCAGGACGATCGCCCGGTCCGGAGCGCGCGTCCGGTGCCGCACCCCGTGCGGTACCTGCCTCAGGGTCGTCCTTCGCGGTACCGCGCCAGCCGCCCCGTGATCGCCCGAGCGAGCGCGGCGTTGCCTGCCCGGCTCGCGACGGCGGCGGCTTCCTCCCCGGCAGCGATCGCGGCGGCGAGATCTCCCGCGCTCGCGAGCGCGTTGGCGTAGGAGAAGAGCGCGACCGGATCGGCGCGGCGCGTGAGCTCCACGCCCCGACGCGCCAAACGAACCGCCTCGGCAGGCTGCCGGACCGCCGGGTTCGGGTATCCCGCGAGCAGGTCGGCCATGGCGAGGAGCGGGGCCGCCGCGTCGGGCGCGAGCGCGCTCGCCACTCGGTAGCTCTCGAGCGCCCCTACGCCGTCTCCGGCCTGGGCGAGCGCCGAGCCCAGCTCCATCCTCGCCTCCACGTCGTCCGGCTCGCCGGCCAGGCCGCGGCGGTAGCTCTCGATGGCCGAAGCCAACTCGCCCCGCCCGCGCTCGAGCCGCGCGAGCCGCTTGTGGGCGGGGGCGAACGTCGAGTCGCTCGCGATCGCCTGGCGAACGTGCCTCTCCGCCTCGGCGCCGCGGCTCAGCTCGTCCAACGCGATCGAGAGGTTGTGATGGGCGCTGGCGCTGGACGGGTCGAGGCCGAGCGCCCGCTCGTAGGCTGCGGCGGCCTCCGCCACGCGGTCCTGGCGATGGAGCACGATCCCGAGGTTCACCCAGGCCTCCGGCATGCGCGGATCCAGGCGTAAGGCGGCGCGGAACGCCTCCTCGGCTTCGGCGAGTCGTCCGAGCGACGCTTCGGCGATCCCCATGTTGTAGCGCAGACGCGCGTCGTCCCCGCCTCCGGCCAGCGCGAGGCCGTAGCCCCCGAGCTTGATCTCGGCGACCTTGCGCTCCGCCGCCTCCCGGAGCGCGTTGGACGCCGATCGGTCACGTGGAAGCGTCTGCACGACGAGATCGGCCATCTCGTCCGTCGATCGGGATCCGTAGGTGACCCGCACGGGCGGATCGCTCGGGTTCTGTGGATTGGCGGACGAGTTGTCGAACGTGTAGCGCATCCTGAGCGTGGAGCCGGCAGGCAGCGGGACGGGCGCGAGGAACCGGTACTCGTCCTGCCAGTCGAAATTCCAGTCGGGGATCTCGATCAGCCAAACGCGCTCCCCGGAAGGCGTGTCGGCCCACGCCTGCACCGTATCCGCCAAGTAGTGCGCGTGCGGATAGATCGAGAGCACGTCCACGTCGACCGGAAGGCGGAGGGAATCCTCGACCACGTAGGCGCGCTCGCCCGGCGGAATGTCCATCCACTGGGCGCCGAGCTGCACCGCAACCGGGGGTCGCTCCGGAGGCGTCTCCGAGAAGTAGAGGGCGACGCGCGGCGTGATCGCGACCGGCTCGTCGGTCGGGCGCACGTGCAGCCGCACCACCAGGTCGCTGCCCGGATACAGCCGCCACGAAGCCGTCCGGGTGGCATCCCCGCCATCGACGGGGGTGTGCCCCGGCGTCCAGCCGATGAAGACGCCGCCCGGGTGCTCCGCCCCACCGGCCGAGCCCATCCCGTCGAATCCCGGGCCCTCGTCCTCGGCATCGAGCCGCCGCGAGGCCGACGTCCGATCGACGGCGAGCGTCGCGTGGTGGACCACCCTCGAGCTGCCGGGGTCGAGCTCGACCGCCCGCACCCAGCGCGGCGCGTCGATCGACACCGGAAGCACCAGGTTGCGGAACATCTCCGGCCCGTCTGCGGGCACCGCGAGCGCGGCCTCGGCGGACACGACCAGATCGGGCGGGCGAGATGCCACCCTGTCTCCCATCGGGGAGGCTCCGGCACCGCGTCGGCGTCCCCGATCGGCGCGCCCGCCGCAGCCCAGGCACCGAGGAGCGCGACGTCCTCCGCGCGCATCCGGCGCTCCCCGACGAAGGCGTGCTCCGGTCGAGCGGGCGGCCACGGCGGCATCTCGCCGGTCCCCGTCATGGTGGCGATGCGGCGCGCGTGCTCGCGGGCCTCCTCGTAGGTGAGGAGGGAGAACGGCGCGGCGCCTCCCGGCCGGTGGCACACCGCGCAGTTCTCGTGGAGGATCTGCGCGACGCCGCCGCTGAACGTGGCCGCCCGCTCGCCTCCGCATGCCGACAGGATGCCGGCGGCGACGAGCGCTGCACGCATGGGCCCCGCCATCAGCCCGTCTCTTTCTCCTTCTCCCGCCGATCTCCGCATTCCGCCACCTGAGCCTCGTGCGCGGCGCGCAGCGCCGCGAAGGCGTTCCTCACGCCGCGGAGATCCGCGAGCGACAGCCGCCCGAGGAGCGCCAGGAAGTGCTCTCGGCTGCGACCCTCGAGCTGCTCGAGAGCGGCTTGTCCGCCCGCCGCCATCATCACGGTGACGACGCGGCGGTCGTCCTCCCCCCTCGTGCGTGCCACGAGGCCGCGCTGCTCCATCCGCGAGACGATGCCCGTGGCGCTCGCCACGGAGACGTCCAGCGCCTTGGCCAGCTCGCTCACCGGCAGCGCCCCGGCCGTGCGCAGCACCGTCAACACGTGCACGTGGGTCAGGCTGACCGATTGCCGCAGGAGTCGGCGCAGCCGGCCGCGCTCGGCGGCGACCCGCAGGACGCCCATGTCGGCACGAATCGCCCCCGTCAGGGAAGCCCGTTCGGCATCAGATGTTTCCGGCTTGGCCTCGCGGCCCGCTCCGACCTTTAGCATGACACTAAATATAAGGATGGGGTGGGCCTCCACGCGCCAGCCGGCATCGCCCCGAGGAGCCGCAACCGATAGCTTCCGCCCCGACCCGAGCACTTTCCCCTCCCCGCCTTGCAGATTCCGCATCCCGTTCCGCGCCCTCGCGATCCGTTCCCGGGGGTCGCGCCGTGAAGCGCCTTCCGGAAGGACCCGGCATGAGGTACTCGAGGTCCGAAGCGAGCGCCGCCCTGCAGGACGTCGCGGGCCCCACGCGCGACCGCGAGATGCGCACCCTCCGCGTGGTCGTGCTCCTCGGCCTGGGCACGTTCGCCGCGGCCCTGCTCGGCATCATGCTCTGGCCGTTCCTGCCCGCCCTCGTCACGAGCGTCGTGCTGGTCGTGCTCGCGCTGCCGGGGCACCGGAAGATCCGTACCGTCGTCCGCAACGACCGGGCCGCCGCGTTCCTGAGCACGCTGGCGGTCATCGTGGTCATCCTGCTGCCGATCTTCGGCGTCTCGATCATCGCGCTCCAGGATCTGGGGACCGGCATCGATTGGGTGGAAACCCAGCTGCGGTCGGGCTTTCCGGCGTTCGGGCGGGCGGTCGTCTGGCTGGAAGGCGTGCTCGCCGCCGTCGGCCTGAGCGACCTCAACGTGCAGGCGCGCCTCGGCGAGCGGCTCGCGGACGTGCCCGCCCTGGTCGTCGGTCGCACGTTCCGGGTGGTGTCGGGCGTGGGCGGTGTCGCGCTCCAGGTCGGCGTCGGGCTCTTCACGCTCTTCTATCTGTTCCGCGACGGGCACCGGATGCTCGAGGCCGGCAAGGGGCTCGTGCCCCTGCCCACGGGCCCGATGGAGCTCCTCCTGCGGCGCACGCACGAGGTCATCTTCGCCGCGGTCTATGGCCACGTGTTCGTGGCTGTGGTCCAGGGGCTGCTCGGCGGCCTCGCGTTCTGGGTCCTGGGCATCCCGACGCCGGCCGTGTGGGGCGTGCTCATGGGGGGTCTCTCCCTCATCCCCATGATCGGCCCGGCGTTCGTGTGGATTCCTGGCGGCGCGCTCCTGATCGCGACCGGAGCCACGTTGAGGGGCGTGCTGCTGCTCCTCTTCGGGCTGCTCGTCATCTCGACCATCGACAACGTGATCCGGGCGGTCTTCGTGAGCGGCCGGGCGCGCGTGCATCCGCTCGTGGTCTTCTTCGGGGTGTTGGGCGGCGTGCTGATGTTCGGCGCGGTGGGGATCCTCGTCGGTCCCGTGCTGATCGTGGCCGCCGCGGCGCTCATGGAGATGGCCCGTCTGTCGCTGTTCCCGGACGAGCCGGGAAAGTCCGTGAGCGCCGACAAGGTCCCCGTGGTGCCCGCGACCGCGTCTCCGCCGCCGCCTCCCCCACCGCAGGCCGCACCGGCTTCCGAAGGTGGCGCCACCGGGTGACCCGGCAACTCCTGCAGGCTGTCAGCGACGACGGGCAGCGCTTAGTCTAGATGTAGCGGACTTCCTAACGGCCCCCCCGACCCGTTCAGGAGACCAGTGCGCCCGCTCGCGAAGCGACTCCCCGTCGCGGCGTTCCTTCCCACGCCGCACCCCTCTCATCCGCTCGGCCGCGAGCTCCGCGAGATTCTCGATGCTCTCCGGCACGTCTGAGACCCGTCGCGTCCTCATCGTGGACGACGACGCCGGCGTGCGCGCGGTGCACGCCCGCTACGTCCGGCAGCTGGGCTACGAGGCCGAGCAGGCCGCGGACGGCTTCGAGGCGCTCACGAAGCTCGCGCTCGACATCGATCTCGTGCTCCTCGACATCCACATGCCGAACCTCGACGGGTTCGAGGTAGCCGCCCGCATCCGCGCCCATCCCGACCATGCGCTCCTGCCGATCATCATGGTGACCGGCATGGATCGCGAGGCCTGGTACCCGCGGGCGCTCGAGATCGGCGCCAACGACGTCATCTCCAAGCCGATCAACGCCGACGAGCTCCGCCTCCGCACGCGTTGGCTGCTCGAGCTCAAGAGCGCCCACGACCGCCTGCGCAGCAAGAACGTGCACCTCGAGGGCTCGGTGGACCGTGCCGTGACGGAGCTCCGCAGCGCGCTCGAGGGCATGAGCGAGGCGAAGCGGCGCTTGTACGATGCGCACATCGACACGATCCGGCGCCTGACGGTCGCGGCGGAGTACAAGGACGAGCCCACGGCCGGCCACATCGTCCGTGTCGGTGAGGCCGCCTCGGTGCTCGCCCACGCCCTGGGACACCCACCCGGCTGGATCGAGATGATTCGCCACGCGGCTCCCATGCACGACGTCGGCAAGATCGGCATTCCCGACGAGATCCTGCTCAAGCCGGGCGATCTCAGCCCCAAGGAGCGCGACATCATGCGCTCCCACACGAGGATCGGAGCGGATATCCTGTCGGGATCGGATTCCGAGGTGATTCGGATGGGAGCGACGATCGCGCTCCTGCACCACGAGCGCTGGGACGGCCGCGGATATCCACAGGGGCTTTCCGGCGCCGCCATCGCCGAGGAGGCGCGCATCTGCGCGATCGTGGACTTCTACGACGCGTCGATCATGGAGCGGCCGTACCGAGCCGCGCGTGCGAGGGAGGAAGTGCTCGCGGAGATGAAGATGCTCTCCGGAACGGCCTTCGATCCCAAGCTGCTCGACGCGTTCTTCCGCTGTCTGCCCGAGATCGAGCGGGTGCGCGCGCTCGACTGAGCGGGTCGGAGCGCCTGGCGGGGCTTCCCTCGGCGGCCGACATTGGCCCGATGTCGGAGCCATCCACGTCAGGCGCGGCGCACTCGGCCCCAGAAGCTTCGCCGCTGGTCCAGATCGAGGCCCGCCGGCCGAAGCGCATCGAGCCGAAGCACTGGGTCAGCCTGAAGCCGTTCGGCATCGGCGAGCAGCGCCCGAACGCCTACCTCGAGATCTTCCGCGCGCTCCGCGAGAACAGCGACAACCTCGCCTACGCGTGGCGCATCCTCACGCGCGGCACGTGCGACGGCTGCTCGCTCGGCACCATGGGCGTGCGCGACTGGACGCTCGACGAGGTCCATCTGTGCAACATCCGCCTCCGTCTGCTCCGCCTGAACACGATGCCGGCGCTGGACGGCGCCGCGCTCGCGGACGTCGGGTCGCTGCGCGGACGCACCGACGCCGATCTCCAGGATCTCGGAAGGCTCCCCTACCCCATGATCCGCCGGAAGGGCGAGGCGGGCTTCCGGCGCGTGAGCTGGGACGACGCGCTCGACGAGATCGCTCATAGGGTGCGCGCGACGTCGCCGCAGCGCATGGGTTTCTACATGACGAGCCGCGGGCAGCCGAACGAGAACTACTACGCCGCGCAGAGGGCCGTGCGGGCGCTGGGCACGAGCTCGATCGACAACGCGGCGCGCATCTGTCATTCGCCGAGCACGTTCGGCCTCAAGGGCTCGGTCGGCGTCGCGGCGACCACGTGCTCCTACAAGGACTGGATCGGCAGCGACCTGGTGGTCTTCATCGGCGCCAACGTGGCGAACAACCAGCCGGTATCGATGAAGTACCTCTACAAGGCGAAGAACGCGGGCACGAAGGTCGTGGTGATCAACACGTATCGCGAGCCTGGGATGGAGCGCTACTGGGTCCCGTCCAACGTGGAGAGCGCCCTCTTCGGGACGCGCATCGCCGACCGGTTCTTCCTCGTCGACGTCGGCGGCGACATCGGGTTCCTCAACGGCGCGCTCAAGCACATGATCGAGCGCGACTGGGTGGACCGCGACTTCATCGCCGCGCACTCGGTCGGGTTCGAGGCGCTCGCGGCGAGCCTCGCCGCCCAGAGCTGGGAGGAGCTCGAGTCGGTCGCCGGGGTGGGCAGGAGCGAGATGGAGGAGCTCGCGCGCATGCTCGGTGAGGCGCGCACCGCGGTGCTGGTGTGGAGCATGGGCATCACGCAGCACGAGTGCGGAGAGGACAACGTGCGCGCCATCGCGAACCTCGGGCTCTCCCGCGGTTTCGTCGGGCGCGACAAGTGCGGCCTCATGCCGATCCGTGGCCACTCGGGCGTGCAGGGGGGCGCCGAGATGGGCGCCTACTCGACCGTGCTGCCGGGCGGGCTTCCGCTCACGCCCGAGAACGCCGCGCGCTTCTCCGAGGCGTGGGGCTTCGAGGTGAGCGCCGACAAGGGGCTCACCGCGCCGGAGATGATCGACGCGGCCCACGACGGCAGGCTCGACGTCTTCGTGAGCTCGGGCGGCAACTTCCTGCGCGTCCTGCCGGAGCCCGACTACTGCGAGGCGGCGCTCGCGCGCATCCCGCTCCGCGTGCACATCGACATCGCGATCTCGAGCCAGATGCTCGTGGACCCGGCGGACACCGTCGTCCTCCTTCCCGCGCAGACCCGCTACGAGATGCGCGGCGGCGTGACGGAGACGACGACGGAGCGCCGCGTCGTGTTCAGCCCGGAGATCGAAGGACCGCGCGTCGCCGAGGCCCGTGCGGAGTGGGAGATCTTCGGCGACATCGCGGCACGCGCGAGGCCCGACCTCGCGGACGCGGTGCGTTTCAGCGGTACGCCCGCCATCCGATCGGCGATCGCCGAGGACATCCCCATGTATCGCGGGATCGAGAGGCTGAAGGCGTTCGGTGACCAGTTCCAATACGGCGGCGCACATCTGTGCGCCGGATGGAAGTTCCCGACGCCCGACGGCAAGGCGCACTTCTCCGTCGTGCCGCTGCCGACGCGCGTCGTGCCGGAGGGGCGCTTCGTCGTCGCCACGCGTCGCGGCAAGCAGTTCAACAGCATGGTGCACGAACAGAAGGACAGCCTCACCGGCGCGGCGCGCGAGGCGATCCTGATCAGCCGCCCGGACGCGGAGCGGCTCGGCATCTCCACCGGCGACGCGCTCGTGCTCGCCAACGAGACCGGCTCCTTCCGCGGGCGCGCGCAGATCGCGCCGGTGACGCCCGGCAGCCTACAGATCCACTGGCCGGAGGGACAGGTGCTCATCGATCGGCGCGCGCGCTCGCCGCAGGCCGGCATCCCCGACTACAACGCCACCGTCACGCTGGAGAGAGTCGGATGAGCGATTCGAGCGCGGTATCCGCGGCCGGCTCGGCCGCGATGGCGAGCGGCGCCGTCGAAGCGACGCGGGGACGTTGGCTTCTCGCGGGTGCGGCGGTGCTCGTGCAGCTCGCGCTCGGCGCCGTGTACGCGTGGAGTGTGTTCGTGAACCCGTTCATCGCGCAGATGGGCTGGACCCGCACGCAGACGACGCTCCCGTTCACCGTCGTGATCGGCACCATCTTCATCGGCACGCTCACCGGCGGACGGATCCAGGACCGCATCGGGCCGCGGCCGGTCGTGCTCGCCGGAGGGATCCTCTACTCGATCGGCGTCATGCTCGCGTCCCTCGTGGACGGCCCGGACGAGCTCTGGCTCCTGATCCTGACGTACGGCGTCATGGGCGGCATCGGGCTCGGCGCCGCGTACATCGTGCCGATCGCCATGCTCGTGAAGTGGTTCCCCGATCGGCGCGGCCTGATCACCGGCATCGCGGTGGCCGGCTTCGGCGCGGGGGCGCTCATCACCGCTCCGGTCGCGAACCGCCTGATCGATCCCGCCGACGTGTCGGGCGTGTTCCTGCAGCTCGGGCTCGCCTATCTGGTGACGGTCGTGATCGGCGGCTCCCTCTTCCGTAACCCGCCCGCCGGCTACGCCGTGCCGGGATACCAGCCACCACCCAAAGCGCCCGGATCGGTCGACGCGTTCACGGTCGCCCAGGCGCTGCGCACGCCCCAGTGGTACCGCCTGACGGCGATCCTCGCGCTGAACGTGACCGCGGGCATCGCGCTGCTTTCCCAAGCAGCGCCGGCCGCGATCGCGCTCGCCGACATGAGCGCGGCCGCCGCCGCGAGCATCGTCGGCATCCTGGGCATCTTCAACGGCGCCGGCCGCGTGCTCTGGGGTTGGGCGAGCGACCACATCGGCCGCATGCAGGCGTTCGTCGCCATGTTCGTTGTCCAGCTCGCGTGCTTCGCGCTGCTTCCGCTCATCGGCACGTCCACCATCGTCTTCTTCGTGCTCGCCGCGCTCGTCTACCTCTGCTACGGCGGCGGGTTCGGCACGATGCCGGCGACCGCCGCCGAGTTCTTCGGCGCCAAGAACGCCGGCGGCATCTACGGTGCGATGATCGTCGGCTGGAGCATCGGTGGCGTCGTCGGACCCCTCGCCATCGCGGCGCTCGTCGACGCAACCGGGGGCTTCACGGTGCCGTTCTTCATCATCGCGGCGCTGACGGCGGTCTCGGTCCTCCTCCCGCTGACGACCAGGAAGCCCACCTGAGCGATACCGCGGTGATAGTTTTTTAGCTATCATCGCTCATGGCAGATGCGTGGAGCCCCGGCGCGCTGGTGCGGAAGGCCCGCGAGGCCGCGGGGCTGTCCCAGCGCGCGCTGGCCGCGCGCGCGGGCACGGCCCAGTCCGTGGTGGCACGCATCGAGCTCGGTCGAACGGCGCCGACGACGGACACGCTCGAACGGCTGCTCCACGCCGCCGGTAGCGACCTGCGCATCGAGCTCGTCGAGCGGCCCGTTCTCGACCCCACGGCGCTCGACGACGTGCCTCGCATCTTGGCGCTCACGCCGGAGGAGCGGCTTCGCGAGGTCGGCAACGTGAGCCGCTTCGTGTCAGCGGCACGCCGTGTCTGACGTCGCGCCGCTCGATCCGGAGCGCATCGTGAGGACGCTCGCTCGACACGCGGTCCGATACGTGTTGATCGGCGCGCTCGCTGCGCGACTCCATGGTGCGCCGCGCCTGACCGCGGACGCGGACATCACGCCCGCCCGTGATCGCGACAACCTCGAGCGGCTGGCGGCGGCACTGCGCGATCTCGATGCGCGCATCTTCACGGAGAGCCTTCCGGAAGGACTGGCCTTCGATTGCTCCGCGGGAACGCTGGAGCGGGCCGACATGTGGAACCTCGTCACGAATGCGGGACGCGTCGACGTCGCGTTCACGCCCGCCGGTACCGCGGGTTACGACGACGTGGTGCGGAAGGCCGTAACCTTCGAGGTGTTCGGGACGACGATCGCCGTGGCCAGCCTCGACGACATCATTCGCTCGAAGGAAGCGGCCGATCGACCCAAGGATCGTCAGGACGTCATGATCCTGCGCGAGATCCGGAAGCGACAGGGCTGAGGCGTGAGCGGCCAGCGATCCGCCGGTCTCGGCTCACTCGTCGTGCGATGCCGCGGCCAGGGCGGCTTCGTACGCGAAAGCCTCGGCACGCTCCACCGCCATCTCGCGGTTCGGCACCTCCGCGCGCGCCTCGTCATTGGGCCGCCAAAGCCAGAAGGAGCGCGTCTCCACGGAGAGGGCGCCGGTTCGTCCGAGCGCCTCGTGCAGCAATCGCTCCGATCGGCCGGTCGCGCCGGCCCCACCCATCAGCCCGATCACGGGGATGGCATCGAAGCGGGCTCGGCGCAGGAATCGCAGCGTCGGACGGTCAGGCGTCCAGAAGTAGGTGTTGCTGACCACCGCCACGATCGCATAGCCGTCGGCTCGGGCCTGCGTCCGGGTCGTGAGCGTGGCGCGCTCGACGGCGAGGCCCGCGCGTCGGAAGCCCCGCGCGACGGCGGACGAGAGCTCGTCGCTGAAGCGAGCATCTCGGCTCGGGTGGTACAGGACGAGGGCCCGGCCCGGTCCTGCGCCCCCGAGGTCCTCGTGCGCGAAGTCGCTCTCGCGCTCGACAGCTACCGTCACGAGCACGATGGCTGCGGCCGCTGACAGAACCAGCCCGAGGCCGAGGCGTGCGACGAGCGGCTTCACCGGCCACCGGGCGTTGCCGCCGCGCGAGAGGTCGGTACGCTTCGACGCATCAGGGCCGCGGCCAGTACCGCGATCCACAGCATCCCCGCGCTCATGTTGATCCGTTCCCAGAGGCCCAGGTAGGGTGTCGGTAGCCCGGCCGCGAGTGCCGGCGCGTCCATCGACGTCAGGATGCCGAAGGCGACGAAGATCGCGAGGGTCGCGAAGGTGTAGATGCGGAACCGTCGGCCCAGCGCCGACGCGGCCAGCCCCATCGCGGTCAGCATCACCACCAGCCAACCCGCGGTCCAGACGAGGTGGAGCGTGTCGGTCAGCGTCGGCTCGGCTCCGCGCAGGTGCATCGGAGGCCAGAACGCGCCGATGAGCGCTTCCACCACGTACAGCAGCCCGACGGCTCGCAACGCGCGACTCGGGCCGGCCGACAGCCACACGCCCCAACCGCAGGCGATCACGAGCAGCGTATACGGAACGCCGAGGGCGACCCAGAGCGGACGGGTCGGCGCGTCGACCGCCGACAGCTCGCTGACCGCCTGCGACAGGCTGCTGTATCCCTCCGCCTGGGTGGTCACGTACGCCGTCATGCCCGCGTAATACAGAGAGGATACGACGCCGCAGAAGAGGAGCACCTTGCGCAGCGTGTCCGCCCGGGGGGCGGTGAGATTCGGCCAGAGTGCGCCGTCGAGTCGACCGGCGACGTGTGTCGACATGATGACCTCCCGATCTATAGCCCGAATGACAGTCCGAGGCCGAGCACGAGCGGATCCACCTTCACGCTCTGGGCGCCCGCGTCGTAGGCGCTGAGATCGACTCTCAGCGTGCTCCAGCGCACGTCCAGGTTGAGCGCCGACGCAGGGGAGAGCCGCCGATCGAAGCCGAGCTGGAGCAGCGGACCCACGTGCATCGGCACGGGGACGGAGTCGAGCGCGCCGCTCTTCTCCCACGTCACCGTGGAAGACACACCGGCGCCGACATACGGCTGGAAGGCCCCGGCCCGACCCGACAGCGGCCGCCACTGGGCGGACAACGTCACCGGCAGCATCTCCAGGGATCCGAGCGCAGCTCCGGCCGCGCCCGGGTCCGTGACCTCCCTGGACTCGGTCCGCAGCGCGAGCTCGAGGGCGAAAGGCCCGACCGAGCGCGCCAACGCGACGTCCAGGGCGATGCCGCTGTAGATGGCGTAGGAACCGGCATCCGATACGTCCGACGAGCCGCTCATCGTCGCGCGGACCTTCACGCGATAGGGCGCGGATGCGGTCTCCTGCGCGAGGACCAGCCGTCCGCAACCAAGGGACGCAGCCAGCACCAGGACGTGAACCACGAGCGCGCGCGCTCCAAGGACCATGTGACCTCCGCCGGGTTGCGCGGCCTCACGACGATGAAGCTCGACCCCCGGGCGAACGGGGTCTGTCGGTCGGAGCACCTCGGCCGGGTAGGGAAGTTTCCCTCAGGTCGATGCGCGATGCCTGCGGCGGGCCCGGCAGCGGAACCAACGCCGGGTCACGGACTACTCCGAGTCACGAGCCGGTTCCGAAGACACGGAGGCTGACGTATGAAACGATGGCACGCGAAGCTCGTGACGACCCTCCTCGTCGCCCTCCCTTCGGCGGTGTCCGCGCAACGCGCGGCCGACGCGGAGCTCCGCGGCAATGTCGTCTCGGCGACGACGAGCGAGCCGATCGCCGGCGCCTGGATCGCGCTCGCGGACCGTGAGTTCGGCACGTTCTCTCGGCGGGACGGGCACTTCGAGCTGCCCGACGTGCCGGGGGCGCCGCGACGATACCTGGTCGACGCGCTCGGATACGCCCCCTCGACGCTGACGCTGGATCCGACCGACGACGAGCCCGTGATCACGCTCGAGCCCGACACCTCGCTGCAGTCGGGACTGGCGTTCCTCTTCGAGCACCTCCAGAAACGCCGGCGCGGTGGTAGGGTCTTCGACCGCCAGGCCCTCGCGTTCTCCGGTGCGTTCGACGTCGACGAGCTGCTGGCGATGCGAGGCGTACGGGGCATCCGGAAGGTCTGCCTCGACGAGCGATGGTCGCCCGGCCTGCTCACGTCTTCGCCGGAGGGTTTCTACATGATGGAGATCGACGGCGGGACGGCGCGGCTGTACACGGAGGAGTTTCTCCAGGAGATGGCCATGCAGGGCCCCGACGCGATCCAAAGCTACATCCGGCGGGATCGGCCGGCCTGCTGAACGACACGGGCCTTCGGCCCGCTCGATCGCTCGAGTGAGCCGAAGGCCCGCGGACTACCCGCTGCCCGGATCCGCTACGACTGCACCACGATCAGGTAGCGGCTCGTGGACCAGAACTGCTGCGGGTCCGTGATGTTCAGCGCGTCGCCGATGACCCGCCCATCGTCATCGAGCGGAGACGAGGTCGCCGCGAGGTTCTGCGGCGTGACGACCGTCCACTTCGCGTCCTCTTCCTCGGCCGGCAGCGGAATGTTGCGCACCATGCGCCGGTCCACCGCCGTGAACATCGACGGATCGATGTCACGCGACGGCACCAGCGTCTTGCCCCGCTTGCCGAAGATGAACAGGACGCGGCTGCCGCCCTCCTCGCGGATCACGCCGCGATCGAGCAGCTCTTCCTTCGTGCCCACGACGTACCAGACGGTGTTCGCCTCGTCCGTCATGTTGTCCACCGTCTGCGTGAGCTGCTGGTTCATCTCGGTCTGCCGCGTCACCTCGGATTCCAGACCGGAGATCGCCTGCTCCAGGGACGACACCCGCTGGCGTTGACCCTCGAGGGCCGTCCGCTCCTCCGCGATCGCGGCTTCGAGCTCGGAGATCCGCCGCACCTGACCCGCCGACGTGGCGTTCACCGACCGCAGCCGCGTCTCGGCTGCGTTCAGCTGCTCCTCCATCTGGCCCACGTGCGCCACGAGCTGACCCACCTGGGCCGGCGTGGACTGCCGCTGCGACTCCTCGGCGGAGGGCGCCGGGATGACCGCCGCGTTCGCCAGCTCCGTCTCGATCTGGCTGATCTCGGCCGTCAGCCGCCCGATCTCTTCCTGGAGGCGGTCCCGCTCGGCCACCACGTTGGGGAGCTCGGCGAGCTGCGCCTGTTGCTCCGGGTTCGGGCCGCACGCCGCCATGAACATCCCCACGACCGCCAACGCTCCCGTGAACTTCGTCCTGCTGTCCATCACGACCTCCTGAGCCGCCTGCTTTTCGATGTTGCTCTCGCCCTCTGTCGTCGACTCGTCGAGCAGGAGCGGCGAGCCTTCGTACGGGGGGACCTGTCGCGTGCGTGAAGCGCAAGAAGCATACCGTCGCGCGCTTAAGACGCGGGAATCCCGCTTCGCACCGCGCGAGACGGACACCACAATCGTCACGGGGTTCCGGAGTTTCCTCGCCGTACCGGCCCGGACGGCGAGACGCTCAACGAGGGTGCGTGCGTCCCAGGGCGAGCTTCGACATCGCCGCGGCCGCGAGGCGTGCCTCGAGGGCCTCGCCGGGGACGTCGGCTTCGGAAGCGCCGAAGAGCGGTCCCGTGTCGGACTTCCCGTCCACCCGCACACGCCACATCGCGCGTACGTCGCTCGTCGCACCCGCCACTCGCGTGGATCCACCGGATCGGCCGACCTCGGCACAGAAATGATGGCCGTCACGCCGGAACTGGATCGCATGGACGATCATGGCGCGGACCTCAGGCGGCGGGATACTGCCGCCGCGCCTCGCGGAGGTCGGGCAGGCTGAGCAGGAAGGCACCGAGCACGGCCGGGTCGAAACGGCGGCCCGACAGCTCCTTCATCTCAGCGACCACCTGCTCTTCAGGTAACGCGCGCCGGTAGGGGCGGTCCATGGTCGACGAGTCGTAGAAGTCTACGACGGTGCAGATGCGGGCCTCGATCGGGATCTCCTCGCCTGCGATCCCGTCTGGGTACCCTTCGCCGTCCCAACGCTCGTGGTGCCGGAGCGCAATCATGGCGCCCATCTGGATGACGTCGGAGTCCGATCCGGCGAGCAACCCGGCGCCGATGTGCGTGTGCTCACGCACGAGCGCGAGCTCGACGTCATCGAGCGATCCTTCCTTGAAGAGCACCGAGTCGGGAATCCCGATCATGCCGACATCGTGCAGCGGAGCCGCATTGCGGATCGTGTCCACCTTCCCGCTCGACAGCCCCGCCGCGGTCGCGACGATCGCGGACGAGAGCCCCACGCGGGCCAGGTGGCCCGCGGCCGAGTCGTCCCGGTACTCGGCGGCGATCGTGAGCCGGCGGATCGTGTCGAGGTGCGCCTGATAGATGCGCCGCTCGGAGTCCGTGGCCCGGTGGAGCGCGTGACGGAGCCCGTTCGTGGCTTCGGCAACCGCTTCGGTCAGGCGGCCGTTGGCGGACTGCAGCCGGTCGTGCGCCGTCTTCAGCTCCATGAGCCAACGCGTGTTGAGGCGCAGCTCGTCCGCGTTGATCGGCTTGGCGATCACCGCGTTGCACCCGACCTCGAGCGCGCGCGGATACCATGCTTCTTTGTCCGACCCAGTGATCATGATGATCGGCAGGAGGCTGTGCGTGGGGTGCTTGCGGATGGCCGCGGCCACTTCGAAGCCGTCCATGTTGGGCATGTACAGGTCCAGCAGGACGAGGTCGATCCCCAGCGCGAGCTTCGTCAGCGCCTCGATGCCGTCCGACGCCGTCTCCGCCTTGTAGCCGAGCAGCTCGACGTACCGTGCGTGGGCCCGCCGGACGGCATCGTCGTCATCGACGATCAGGACACGCTGCGTCGCGGTCCGAGGGGCGGCGGGGGTCCCGCTCGACGGCGACGGGGGGTGCAAGGGCTCGCTCATGGGTCGGCCTCGGGCATGGGAGCGGCGCAGCATACAGGCAGGACGTGAGCCGGTAACAGCTTACACGGCATGCCGCGTGCCAGCGACGGCGTCTCGGGTCCGCGATGGGGGGCGCCCGGACTGAGCCAGAGTCTGTCGCTGAACCGCGACATGCGTGGAACGCGGAGCGTCGCGGACGTGCGACGGTATTCGCAAGTGGAGCCAGCCGGGATCGAACCGGCGACCTCCTGGTTGCAAACCAGGCGCTCTCCCAGCTGAGCTATGGCCCCGCAGAACGAAAGAACCTAATCGACGGCCGGGCCAATGAAAGCCGGCGGCGCGCCCAGGGCAAGCGCGCGCCGCTGGCCGGTCTTCAGAACTTCCTCGAGACGCCCACCTCGATGCCGGCGTACCGCAGGTCGCTCTTCGCCGCCACGCCCAGGATGTCGAACGTCGGGCTGAGTGACCTGAAGCGCAGCGTCGGCGTGAAGCGCCAACTCTCGCCGAGCGCGAGCACGAGCCCGCCACCGGCCTCGAAGCCCAAGTCGTGGCCCGAGTCGTCGACGATGTCGCCGCCCAGGTTCTCGACCTCGACGTGCTTGTAGGTGGCCCCCGCCTCCACGCGGAACAACGTCAGCGTCTCGGCGCCGATCGGATGCTCGAAACGGAGCCCCGCAGTGTATCCGGTCTCCTCGAAGTCCATATCGGGCCCGGCGAACGACCGGTCCGCCTGGAAGTGCACCCAGTCCCAGCCGCCGTACGCCACGAGGTGGGGTTGCAGATGGTAGCCGACCGCCATGCCGAACCCGACGCCGAGGCCGAGATCCGCGCCGGCGAGTCGCTGCGTGGACGTGGCGCCCACCGCACGAAGGTCGACGGCCACGCGCTGCGCGGCGAGGTCGCGGTAGGCTCCGATCAGCGCGGAAGCGGCCACGAGCACGATGAACGCACGCATCATGCGATCCTCCCTTCCCGAGTCTCCTCAGAACGAGAGGAATCTCGGCCCGGTCGGGGCGTGGCGGCTGTAGGGGAAGTGCCGCGACGGGCGTCGGAGGCAGGCCGCCGTGGCGGCGGCGAGCGGCTTCGCGGCCGGCTAGACCTGCTTCAGCAACCCGGTCCTCAGCGCGAAGCGGACGAGCTCGCTGCGGTGGTTCAACCCGAGCTTCTCCATGATGCGCGCGCGGTACGTGTCCACCGTCTTCGGTGAGATGAAGAGGCGCTCGCCGATCTCGCGCGAGCTGTAGCCCTCCGCGGTCAGCGCGAGCACTTCCTGCTCGCGCGTGCTCAGGTCCTGGGCGCTCGGGCCCTCGTCGCCGGGGCTCGACTTGTAGTGCTGCAGCAGCAGCCTGGTCGCCTTGGGCGGCAGGTACACCTCGCCGCGCGCGACCACGCGGATCGCCTCCACGAGATCGAGGTCCGCGCTGGTCTTGGAGAGGTATCCACTCGCGCCTGCCTCGACCACCGGCACGAGGTACTCCTCCTCGGCGTGCGCCGTCAGCACGAGCACCTTGGACTTGAGCCCCAGCGCGCTGATGCGCCGGGTCGCCTCGAGGCCGTCCGAGCCCGGCATGGAGAGATCCATGACGACGACGTCGGGCTTGTGCGCCCGCACGAGATCGACGCCTTCCTCACCCGTGGAGGCTTCGGCGACGACCTCGAAGCCCCGCTCCTGCTCGAGCAGCGCTTTCATTCCGGAACGGAACATCACGTGGTCATCCACTAGGAGGATCGTGGTGGCCATCTCAGCTCCTTTCTGGTTCGACAGGTAACTCGACGCGCACCAACGTACCCTTTCCTCGCTGACTTTCGATGGACAGCCGCCCGCCCACCATGGCTGCCCGCTCCTGCATGCCGATGAGCCCCAACCCGGCGCCGGCCCGGTTCTCCTCCGCGAACCCCTTCCCCTCGTCGCGAATGTGGCCGACCACCTTGCCGTCCTCGACGCGCAGCTCGATGCGGACCGTGTTGGTGCCGGCGTGCCGCAACGCGTTCGACACCGACTCCTGCACGATCCTGTAGAGGACGAGCCGCGCGTCCGATCCGAGCACGGAATCGACGGCGCCCTCGGCGTCGATGCGCACGTCCATGCCCGCTCCGTCGCGCATCGAGCGCGCATGCGCTCGGAGCGCGGCGACGAGCCCCGCATCCTCGAGCTCGGGCGGGCGCAGCCCACGCGCGATCCGGCGTACGCCCTCGGCGCAGGACGCGATCTCGTTGCGGAGCTCGCGCAGCTTCTCGCGGACCTCCTCCGCTTCGACCTTCGGCTCGATGAGGCGCACCCACATGAGGAGGGAAGCCAGGTGCTGCGCGGTGTCGTCGTGCAGCTCACGCGCGATGCGCCGTCGCTCGTCCTCCGAGGCCCGCAGCG
This sequence comes from Gemmatimonadales bacterium, assembly GCA_050181335.1. GTDB lineage: Bacteria > Gemmatimonadota > Gemmatimonadetes > Longimicrobiales > Gaopeijiaceae > UBA2982. The sequence goes on from JBFXDG010000001.1 coordinate 250,892, forward strand.
CGCCCGCGCCGAAATCGCGCAGCCGCTTGCGCTGCGTGAGGTCACGGATGATGACGATGATGCGCATACCCTCGGCGGACTCCCAGGGGCTCAGGCTGATCTCGGCGGGAAACTCCGTTCCGTCCTTCCGCCGTCCGCTGAGCTCGAGCTCGGCGCCCATGGGTCGCGCGCGGGGGGCCCGCACGTAGCGGGACCGATGCTCCACGTGGCCCGCCCGCGCGGCATCCGGCACGAGGACGTCCACGTTCTTTCCCACCAGCTCGGCGCTGTCGAAGCCGAACATGCGGCCCGCCATGGGGTTGGCGGACCGGATGATGCCCCGGTGATCGACGACGAGGATGCCGTCGGGTGCCGCCTCGAAGACCGCCCGGTATTCGTCGCTGACCATCCACCGAGCCCGCGCGATGAGAAGAAATCCCTACACGAAGGGGGGCCACGCCCCGACATCCCCGCCTCGTGCGGCCCCGACAGATTCGCCACGCCGGGAGCCCTAGTCTAGTGGCGTCCAGGTGAGCCCCACCCGGAGGATCGCGAGGAGATCTGCGTGTTACCCATCGAACAAGACCTGTCCCAGATCGAGCGTTTCGTCCACCGGGAGGGGGTGCAGACGCTCTCCCTGTATCTGGATACCGACCCGACGAGGGGCGCGGGCCGAAACCTGCACGCCCAGCTCGACGGGGTCCTCCGGCCGATTCGGTCCCGGCTCGAGGGGGACGGCACCGCGGTGCGGTTGTTGGACGACGCCGTCGGGTCCCTGGTGTCGAGCATCGAGGCGTTCGATCCACCTCCCCGTGCGGTGGCGGCGTTCGCCTGCCCGGAGATCGGATTCTCCCGGATCGTCGCGCTTCCCGAGCCGGTCGTGCCGGCCGCGTACTGGGACGAGACCCCGCACCTGAGGGAGCTGCTCGCAGCGGTCGACGAGCACGAACGGACGATCGTCGTGCTGGTGGACCGTGAGCATGCCCGGGTGCATCGCGTCTTCATGGGACAAATCGAGGAGGTCGCCAAGCTGGACACGGTGTCCGAGCATGGCGAGGAACCGGGGACGACGCATCGGAAGGCGCGGAGCGGAAGCCAGGGCGCCCCGATCGCCATGAGCTACGGCGAGCGCAACCTGGAGCGTCGCCGGGCCTGGCACGTGAGGCAGCATCTCGAGCGCGTGCTGGACGCCATCCGGGACCACGGCTCCCTCGCGCCCGACCGCCTGCTGGTGGGCGGCGCCAAGGACACCGTGTACGAGCTGCTCGCATTGATGCCGCCGCGGGTGCGCGCGCGCACGCGGCTCATCTCCGGCCTCGCGCTGAGCGCGTCACCGTCGGAGGTGCTCGCGCGCGTCGTGGAGGTCCAGGAGCGTGCCGAGCGGGAGGCCGAAGAGGAGCTGGTCGACAACCTGCTCGAGCGCGATCGCGCGCACGCCGTGTTCGGCGTCGCCCCGGTGATGGAAGCCGTTTCGGATACGCACGTGCACACGTTGGTGTACGGCGCGGACGTGGTCGTGGCCGGGAGTGAGTGCGACGCGTGCGGATGGCTGATGAGCGATGCCGCACCGGATGCGTGTCCCCGCTGCGGCGAGCCGATGAAGCCCGTGCCGGAGCTCGTCGAGCGCATGGTGCACCGCGTCCTGGCGGCGGGCGGACGTGTCGAGGAGGTGCGGGGCGCAGCGTCGCGCACGCTCGGCCACAAGGGCGGCTTGGCTGCGCTGCTGCGCTATCAGCCGAGCACGAACGGACATTCGTCGAGCGGCCCCTGAGGGCCGAGGAGGAGATCGTGTTCAGCCGCATCCTGGTTCCCCTCGACGGATCGCCCTTCGCCGAAGCCGCGTTCCCCGTCGCGATCGCCATCGCGGAGCGCGTCGGCGGTGAGATCCACCTGCTGAGCGTCCGGCCACATCTGTGGAGCGACGAAGCAGCGCCGCTCGAGCGCGCGCTGGATCAGGAGGCCTGGGCCTACCTCGGCGACGCCGCGACGCGGCTGCGCGCGTCGACGTCCGTCCCGGTCTCGTGTGACATGACGCGCGGCGACGTCGTCGAGGAGATCGTCGAAGAGGCCGAGGCCTCCCACGACCTCATCGTGATGACGTCCCACGGCCGCGGCGGGCTCTCGCGCATCTGGTTGGGTAGCGTGACCGATGCGTGTCTTCGGAGCACCAAGAAGCCTCTGCTCGTGGTACGGCCGCCCCATGGCGGTGAGACGACGACCGGGCAGTCACCCACGGCGTTCCGACTGGATCGGGTGGTCGTGCCGCTCGACGGATCGACCCTCTCGGAGTCGGCCCTCCCGACGGCGGTCGCCCTGGCGGATGCGTTCGGCGTGCCTCTCCTGCTCGTGAGGAGCGTCCTCGCGCCGGTGCCGCTCGATACGGCTCCCTTCCCCGCACCCGACTGGGTGCCGGTCGATCCCCGCGAGTTGATCGCCGGGGCCACGGCCGAGCTGGAGCGGGTCGCCGCTGTGGTGCAGACCGCGCACGGACGCCCGACGACCCATGTGGACATCGGACGCCACCCAGCGCTGGCGATCGGCGACGCAGCCGGCATCGGCGGGATGGTCGTCATGGCCGCGCATCCCCACGGTGAGCTGCGACGCGCCTTCCTCGGCTCCGTGTCCGACAAGGTGGTACGCACGGCCGACGGCCCCGTGCTGGTGCTGAAGCCGCCACAGGTCGGCGACGCGCCGGAAAGCCGGTGGGGCCGAGGGGCGGCGCGCGTGACCGAGCGGAAGCGGCGGACGGTCGAGGCCTGAATGGTCGTCGCGACCGGGCCGAGCGCTCCGCGCCTCGCCGGTCGCGAGACCGGTAGGCCGACACCCCCGCCACGGGAGCAGTCGGCCAAGATCGCCACGGCGGACGCGCCGGCGACGGTGCGTCACGCCAAGGAGCCCTTCATCGCGGGGCTCGCGCTCCTGGCGATCGCGGCACACTTGGGTCTTCGCGTCATCACCGGATCCTCGCCCGTGGTCACGAACGCACCGCTCCTGGTGGCGCTCGCGCTCGGCGGCCTGCCACTCGTCTGGGACCTCGTCGGCAAGGCCGTCCGACGGGAGTTCGGATCCGACCTCCTCGCGGGCATCTCGATCGTCACGGCGGTCTTCGTGGGCGAGTACCTCGCCGGCGTCCTCGTCGTCCTGATGCTGTCCGGGGGAAAGGCGCTCGAGACGCGCGCGTTGGCCCGCGCCTCGTCGGTGCTCGGCGCGCTCGCGTCACGGATTCCGTCCGTCGCGCATCGACCGATGGACGGCACCCTGGAGACGCTGCCCGTGGAGCGCGTCCGCGTCGGAGATACGCTCGTGATCCTGCCGCACGAGATCGCGCCCGCGGACGGCGAGGTTCTCGCAGGACACGGCGTCATGGACGAGTCGTACCTCACCGGAGAGCCCTTCATGATGTCGAAGGCGCCCGGCTCGACGGTGCTCAGCGGCGCGATCAACGGCGACACGGCGCTGACGATCGCGGTGTCCAGGCTGCCGGGCGATTCGCGGTTCGCGAAGATCCTCGAGGTGCTGCGCAGAGCGGACGAGAACCGTCCGCCGATCCGCCGACTCGCGGACAGGCTGGGAGCATGGTATACGCCAATCGCGTTGAGCATCGCGGTGGTGGCGTGGGTGGCCAGCGGCGATCCGGTTCGCTTCCTGGCCGTGATGGTGATCGCGACGCCGTGCCCGCTCCTGATCGCGATCCCGGTGGCGATCATCGGAGCGATCTCCAGGGCGGCGCGGCGCGGCATCATCGTGCGCGACCCCGCGGTGCTCGAGCAGCTGGACCGCGTCCGCACGGTGATCCTCGACAAGACCGGCACCCTCACGTACGGACGGCCCTCGCTGACGGACGAGATCTACGCTCCGGGATTCACCCGCGACGAGGTCCTTCCGTCGGTGGCAGCGATGGAGCGCTACAGCAAGCATCCACTGGCCCGCGCCATCGTCGCTTCGGCGGTCGGTCTCGAGCGCCCTGGGGTGGAAGCCGTCGCGGAGAAGCCCGGCGACGGGATGCGGGCGACCGTCGCCGGAAAGGAGATCCTCATCACGGGACGGGCCCAGGTCCTTCGCAGCGGCCTGGTGGATCCTGCGGCCCTACCCGAGCCGACGACGGGCCTCGAGTGCGTCGTCGTCGTGGACGGCCGCTATGCCGCGACCTACCGGTTCCACGACGCGCCGCGAGAGGACAGCGCCGCCTTCACGGCCCATCTCGGGCCCCAACACGGCATCCGGCGATCGTTGATCGTGTCCGGCGATCGCGAGTCGGAGGTCCGCTATCTCGCGCAGCGGGTCGGAGTGTCGGAGATCCATGCCGAGGTGATGCCCGAGGGCAAGGTGGAGATCGTGCGGCGGGAAACGGAGGCCGCGCCCACGCTGTTCATCGGCGATGGCATCAACGACGCGCCCGCGCTCATGACGGCCACCGTGGGCATCGCCTTCGGCAACTTGGACGTGACCACCGAATCCGCGGGCGCCGTGATCGTCGAGCCCTCGCTCGCCAAGGTGGATGAGCTGCTGCACCTGGGCCGTCGCTTTCGCCGGATCGCCCTGCAGAGCGCGGTCGGCGGCATGGCGCTCAGCGTCGTGGGGATGTTCGCCGCCGCGGCGGGATACTTGCCGCCGGTCGCGGGCGCGCTGGCCCAGGAGCTCGTCGACCTCGCCGTGGTCGTCAACGCGCTGCGGGTGGGCAGGGCCCCCGACCGTATCGCAGATTTGTCGGACACCCTCGAGTCGGAGGAATCATGAAGATCCTGATCGCGTATGACGGCTCGTCGCACGCCGACGGTGCCGTCTCCGACCTCGCTCTGGCCGGTATGCCGGCCTCCGGTGAGGCCCGGGTGCTCACGGTCGCGGACGTGCTGCTGCCCCCGCCCCTCGTCGGCCGCCTGGTCGAGGGTGAGCCGGAGCCCGCATCCCTGGAACGAGGGCCGGCGCAAGCCGTTTCGGCGCTCCGCTCCGCGTGGGACACCGCCAGGAAGGGCGCGGCCCGCGCGCGGACCGTCCTGCCGGGTTGGACCGTGACCGCAGTTGCCGGCGCGGGCGAGCCCGCATGGGGCGTCATCGAGGAGTCCGACACCTGGCAGCCGGACCTCGTCGTCGTCGGATCGCAGGGCCGAGGCGCCATCGAGCGCTTCCTCCTGGGATCGGTCTCCCACAAGGTCCTCACCGAGGGCCGCTGCAGCGTGCGCATCGCCCGGCCGCGCGACGGGGCGGCGGGTGGGCTTCCCAGGTTCCTCGTCGGCGTGGACGGCTCGACCGGATCGACACACGTCCTGGCGAGGGTCGCGGCGCGTCGATGGCCGTCGGGATCCGAGGCGCTCCTCCTCTGTGCGGTGGACACCCGCTTGGCGCTCGCGCCGCGCCACGCCTTCGACGACGAGATCGCCCGTGGTCGCGAGGCGGTGGAGCGGGCGGCGGCGGAGCTGAGGTCGGCGAGCCCGGGGCTCACGGTCACGACGCGGGTCCGCGAGGGCGAGCCGAAGCCGGTGCTGTTGGACGAGGCGAAGGGATGGCGCGCGAACACGATCTTCGTGGGCGCCCGCGGTCTGGGCGCCACGGAGCGGGTCCTGCTGGGCAGCGTCTCCACGGCCGTCGCCATGCGCGCGTCGTGCTCGGTCGAGGTCATCTACGGACCCGACGCGGGCGTCCGCCCGTAGGGCGGCGCGGTCCACGGCGGGGAAATATCCCGACAGCACCCGCGGGCTGCGCCCGATGACCGGCGTCTCGCGCTCGAGCGATCGTAGGTCAGGACGTCGCGAAGCGGTTACCGCGGCGAGGGCCTCGGTCCGGGAGGAGACATGCCGAACACAGTGCTCGCGAAGGGTCGCGACGCCGCGCCGGAAGCACCGGTGCACATCAGGAAGATCCTGGTTCCGTTCGATTTCGGAGAGGCGGCCGAGCACGCGCTCGACTTCGCGCAGAAGCTGGCCCCGTCGTTCGGAGCCTCGGTGGAAGCGCTCTACGTCGTGCCGTATCTGCCCAACGCCGCGCTCCCCGTTCCGGAGCTGGGCGCCGTTCCGATGGCGGCCTACGCGGTGGACGAGCTGATGGAGGATGCGAAGAGGCGCCTGCACGAAGCGCTCGCTCCCGAGGACACGCGCCACCGGTATCTGAGGAAGACGGTGACGATCGGGGATCCGCGGGCGCAGATCATCGCGCACGCGGCAACCGAGGGCGTCGACCTCATCGTCATGGGAACGCACGGCCGCACCGGCGCCACGCGCTTCCTGCTGGGCAGCGTGGCCGAGCGCGTGGTGCGCGAGGCCTCGTGCCCCGTGCTCACGATCCACTGACGCAGGGAACGCGCCGAGCCCTGGCAGGTCCGCGACCTGCCAGGGCAGCTTCGCGCTCGAAGCTAGGGCTGGAAGACGTAGATCGGGATCGGAGCGAGCGGCCGCCCGACCTGTAGGGAGACGTGCTTGCGTGAGGTGAGCACGATCCCGCGTGGGTCGCCCGCGTAGCGCGCGCCGTCCACGAAGACCGATAGCTCTCCTTCGTAGCCCGCGACGTTCGTCGCCGACAGCGGCTGCCCCCAGATGTCGAAGAGCTCGCCGAGCGTGTACTCGCCGTCGTCGGGAGGCTCGATGTGGATGATGCCGGTGGCGTCGTGCGTGTGCAGCCAGTAGTAGCAGTCACCGTTGATCACGTAGTCGTCGTTCAGGACGGGATTCGTGATGCCGATCGCGGCCGGTATGGCGAGCTGCTCCCCCTCGAAGAACAGGCTGAGGTGCGCGTGGTAGTGGCGCGCGACCGTCGCGATGCAGCCGATGCCGCTCACGGGCTGGCCGTGTCCTCCCGAGGGCGTGTCGCCGAGCGGGAAGACGTCGTCGCCGATCGTCGATCCTTCCACGATCGTCACTGCGGGGAGCGGGTCTGGATCCGGCTCGGGCTCGACGTCCGATGGATCGCTCTCCGCGCAGCCCAACAGGGCTGCGCATGCCGCGATTCCCACAGGGCGGAGCAGTACGCGGTATTCGATGGACATGGCAGAATCGCAAGCAAGCCGCGTGCCCCGTCCCCACAGGAGCCACGGCGCGCGCCCGGAGTGGTCGCGCGACGGGCGCCGCCTCGATGGGTCCCGAGCGCGGAGCGCCGCGCTCGCGCGTCACCCCGCATGGGGCGCGCGAAAATCCTCGGCATGGACGTTGCCTCGACGATACGAGCACTCGCAAGGAACCACGGCCCCGGAGGGCACCTTGGAAAGTCGCGCGAAGCTGTTCGGCCACTCGGTCCATCAGATGCTCATCGTCTTCCCTCTCGGCCTGCTCGCGACCGCGACCGTGTTCGACGGAGTCTACTGGCTGAGCGGTGAGCCGAAGTGGGCGGGGGCGTCCTTCCTCATGATCGTCGCAGGGATCGTCGGCGGGCTCGCGGCCGGCGTGTTCGGTCTCGTGGACTACCTGGGGATCCCCCGCCGAACGCGGGCGAGGCGGGTCGGCATCATGCACGGCATCGGCAACGTGCTCGTGCTCGGGCTGTACGCGGTGAGCTGGGTCCAACGCATTCCCGCCGACGCGGCGCCGCCCCGCATCGCGCTGATCCTGTCCTTCGCCGGCGCGGCGCTCGCGGCGGTGACCGGCTGGATGGGCGGCGAGCTGGTGGACCGCCTCGGCGTGGGCGTCGACGAGCGGGCACATCTCAATGCCCCCTCGTCGCTGCGCGGCTCGCCCGTCCCCGAGCGCCGCACGGCGCGCCGACGACCGGGAGTCGCACCGTTCGTTTGAGCCGGCCGCGCCGGCTCCTGATCCGAGAACGCGCTGACCGCCCCGCGCGTCGCCCGTGCCCTGGACGCCGGGCGCGTCGGGGCGGCGGGGTCGATGCGCGGCGCGCCCGGCGCCATCTTCTTCGATGGAGCACGGAGTGACCCTCATCACGACGATCGTGGCCGGTCTCGGCCTGGCCATGATCATGGGCTTCGGCGCGGCGCGCGTCGGTCTGCCGCCGCTGGTGGGTTACCTGCTCGCGGGCATCCTGATCGGACCGGCGACGCCTGGTTTCGTGGCCGACGTGGAGCTGACGCGGCAGCTCGCCGAGCTCGGCATCATGCTGATGATGTTCGGCGTCGGGCTGCACTTCTCGCTCGACGACTTCATGTCGGTTCGCGGCATTGCCGTTCCGGGCGCGCTCGTGCAGATGGCGTTCACCTCGTCGGTGGGCGCCGCGGTCGCGCTGCTGTGGGGATGGGGCGTCGGAGCCGCGGTGGTCTTCGGGCTGGCCCTCTCCGTCGCGAGCACCGTGGTCGTCCTGAGGACGCTCGAAGCGCGCGGTCTCCTGCACTCGGTCAACGGCCGGATCGCGGCGGGCTGGCTCGTGGTGGAGGACCTGGTGGTCGTCGTGGCGCTCGTGCTCCTGCCGCCGCTCGCCGCTCCGGGTGCCCCCACCCCGTGGAGCTGGACACCGCTGGGCGTGACGCTCGCCAAGATCGCGGGTTTCGTCGTCATCATGTTCGTGCTCGCCCGCCGCGTTCTACCGCGGGTTCTCTGGGCGATCGCGAGGACCGGCTCGCGCGAGCTGTTCACGCTGGCGATCGTCTCGGCGGCGCTCGGAGTGGCCTACCTGTCCGCCTGGATCTTCAGCGTGTCCTTCGCGCTCGGCGCGTTCGTCGCGGGCATGACGCTCTCCGAGTCGGACTTCAGCCACCGGGCGGCGCAGGAATCGCTTCCTCTGCGCGAGGCGTTCTCGGTGCTCTTCTTCGTCTCCGTCGGGATGCTCTTCCAGCCGGACGTCCTGATCCGGGAGCCCGTCAAGGCGGCACTCGTTGTCGGCATCGTCGTCCTCGCCAATCCGATCGGCGCGATCGCGATCGTGTCGGCATTCCGCTATCCCCTCAACACGTCGCTCACCGTCGGCGCGAGCCTCGCGCAGATCGGCGAGTTCTCCTTCGTGCTCGCCGGGCTCGGGGTCTCGCTCGGGGTCTTGTCGGACGACGGCCAGAGCCTCATCCTCGCCGGCGCGCTCATCTCGATGTCGCTGAACCCGCTCGTGTTCGCGGCGCTCGCGCCGGTGGAGCGATGGATTCGCGCGCGCTCGTGGATCGCGCGCGCGATGGAGCGCAGTGACGATCCGCTCGCGCAGCTGCCGGTCACCGTCGATCCGAGCGCCGTCACGGATCACATCCTGCTCGTCGGCCACGGACGGGTCGGAAGCAGGATCGCCGAAATGCTCGACCGCGAGGCGATCCGGTACGTCGTGGTGGACGACAACCGCGAGGTCGTCGAAGCACTGCGGGAGAAGGGCGTGAAGGCCGTGTTCGGCGACGCGGCGGAGCCCGCGGTGCTGATCCAGGGACACGTCGCGCGTGCGCGGGTCCTGGTGGTGGCGCTGCCCGATACGCTCAGGGCGCGCCGCATCGTGGCGATCGCCCGCACCTTGAATCCGCCGATCGAGGTCCTGCTCCGCACGCACACGGACGAGGAGCTGGAGCTGCTCCAGAAGGAGCAGCTCGGCAGCGTGTTCATGGGCGAGGAGGAGCTCGCGATCGCGATGGCTCGCCACATCGTCGCGGGATCGACGCGCCGGGGGCGTCTGGTCACGACCTAGGGGAGGCTCACCCAGGGGTCGCTGCTAACGCCGCCGCGGCGTCTTGCATTACAATCGTGGCCCCTCCCCCGCGAACCGAGGAAGCCGAAGCCATGGATCCCGCGGCGCCGAACGGCGCACGCTTCGAGGGCTCGCGCGTCGCGGTGTCCGACCTGAAGGCGCGTAAGCACGGACCGCCCCTCGTGTGCCTCACGGCCTATACGACACCGGTCGCACAGCGACTCGACGCCCACGTCGATCTCCTGCTGGTCGGAGACTCGGTGGCCATGGTGGTCTACGGGCTGGGAACCACGCGCGACGTGACGCTCGAGACGATGATCGCGCACGGCGCCGCCGTCGTGCGCGGCACCTCGCACGCGTGCGTGATCGTGGATCTTCCGCGGGGATCCTACGAGCGCAGTCCCCAGCACGCCTACGCGTCGGCCAGCCAGGTCATGGACCGGACCGGCGCGCAGGGCGTGAAGATGGAGGGCGGGACGGAGCTGGTGGATACCATCCGCCATCTCGTCGAGCGCGGGATCCCGGTGATGGGGCACGTGGGGCTGCTCCCCCAACGCGTCGCCCACCGGAAGGACTTCAAGATCCAGGGGCGCGACGAGCAGAGCTGGGCGCGGGTGATGGAGGACGGGCGCGCGGTGGGCGACTCGGGCGCGTTCTGCATGGTGATCGAGGGCACCGTGGAGCCGCTCGCGCGGGCGCTCACGGAAGTCGTGCCGATCCCGACGATCGGCATCGGCGCCTCGCCGGCCTGCGACGGCCAGATCCTGGTGACCGACGACCTGCTCGGTCTGTTCAGCGACTTCACGCCGACGTTCGTGAAACGCTACGCCGAGATCGGCGAGACCATCGAGCAGGCCGCGCGCTCCTACGCCGGGGACGTGCGGGCGCGCAGGTTTCCCGCGCCGGAGCACTGCTTCGCTCCGACACCGACAGCGGACCGCTGAACGCCGTGGGGATGGACGTCGTCACGTCGATCGGCGCGCTGCGTGCCCGCGTCGCGGACTGGCGCGCGAGCGGCGAGACGGTGGCCCTCGTCCCCACGATGGGCGCGCTGCACGAGGGGCATCTGACCTTGGTCCGCACGGCATTGGCGCGGGCGGGCCGCGCAGTCGTCACGATCTTCGTGAACCCGACGCAGTTCGCGCCCGGCGAGGACTTCGCGAGCTATCCGCGACGGGAGCGCGCGGACCAGGATCTGCTCCGCGCCGCGGGCGCGCATCTGCTCTTCATGCCATCGGTGAGCGAGATGTATCCCGCCGGCCACGCCACGCGCGTTTCGGTCGAGGGTGTCTCGCAAACGCTCGAGGACGAGTTCCGGCCCGGCCACTTCGACGGCGTCGCCACGGTCGTCGCCAAGCTCCTCCTGCAGGCGCTTCCCGACGTGGCGCTCTTCGGCGAGAAGGACTATCAGCAGCTCCTGGTGATCCGCCGCATGGTGCGCGATCTCGACATCCCCGTCCACGTCGAGGGCGTCGCGACCGTCCGCGAGCCGGACGGGCTGGCGCTCTCGTCGCGCAACGCGTACCTGACGGCAGAGGAGCGGCGGATCGCGCCGGCCCTGCATCGGGCGATCCGCGCGGTGGCCCAGGGCGTGGAGGCGGGCGCATCACCGGAGGGCGAGTGCGCGCTCGCCCGCGACGCGCTCCTGCGCGAGGGATTTCGTGAGGTGGATTACGTGGCCGTGCGCGACGCGGAAACGCTCGAGCCGGTGGCGGACGCCTCGCGGCCCGCGCGCGTGTTGGCGGCCGCTCGGCTCGGACGCGCCCGCCTCATCGACAACGTGGCAGTCGGCGCTCGGACGACAGGGGGCTCATGACGATTCCTTTCAGTGACTTCGCGGCCTCTCTCGAGGTCGAAACGGCCTTCAGCGTCCTCGCGGTGGCCAAGCGGCTCAAGGCCGCGGGCAAGGACGTGGTCGAGCTCGAGATCGGTGACAGCCCCTTCCCCACACCGGCCGTGGCCATCGAAGCCGCGAGGCGTGCCATCGACGAGGGCCAGACGCGCTACGGCCCGTCGCTCGGGCTGCCGGAGCTCCGCGAGGCGGCCGCGGCGTACGTGAAGCGCGAGTACGGTCTGCAGGTCGGTCCCCAGAACGTCGTCGCGGGACCCGGCGCCAAGAACTTCGAGCAGCTCTTCTGCGAGGCCTTCCTGAACCCCGGCGACGGGGTGCTGGTCTTCAGCCCCCACTTTCCGACGTACCCACCGAACATCCAGCGCCGGGGCGCGCGGATCGTGCTGGCACGGCTCGACCCCGCGCGTGACTTCCGTCCGGATCCCGAGGCGGTCCGCCGCTTCGTGCGCGACGATCCGAGCCCGGGGGCCGTCTTCCTGAACAGCCCACACAACCCCACCGGCGGCGTCGCGACCCTCGACGATTTCCGCACCATCGCCGAGATCCTCGACGATCCGGCGCTCACGGGACGCCGCCGGAGCGTCGCCGTCTTCAGCGACGAGCCCTACGACCGCATGGTCTGGAAGGGCCGCCACCATTCGCCGCTCGAGATCCCCGGCATGATCGAGCGCACGCTCGCGGCGTACACGTTCTCGAAGTCCTTCAGCATGAGCGGGTGGCGACTGGGCTTCGCGGTGGGGAATCCCTCCACGGTCGAGATGATCGGCAAGCTGACGAACACGTCGCTCTCGTGTGTGCCGCCGTTCGTGCAGCGCGCCGGCGTCGCCGCGCTCGAGCACGCGCGCGACGAGCGCGACCGCAACATGGCCGACTTCCGCCGCAAGCTCGAGGTGCTGGTGTCGGCTCTCTCGCGCGTGCCCGGCATCACCTGCGCGATGCCCGGGGGCAGCTTCTACGCCTTCCCGTCGGTCGCGCCGATCTGCAACCGGCTCGGCATCACGTCGCACGGGCTCGCGATGTACTTCCTGGAGGGCGCCGATGCCGAGCGCGGCGTCGCGTGCCTCGGCGGCGAGTGCTTCGGCGAAGCGGGTGCGGGGTTCCTGCGCCTGAGCTGCGCCGAGCCCGATGAGCGGCTGGCCGCGGCGGTGGGCTTCATCGCCGAAGCGATCGAGAGGACCGACGCCGTGGCCGCCTATCTCGCGGCGCATCCCGAGCACCGCCTGCGCGCGGCCTACCGTGGAGCGGCCTGAGCGCCGAAACCACCGCCGTGTCGTTCGCGTAGGGCCGTCGGTCGGGCTCACGCACGCGCCGGAAGGTCCCACAGATGAACGGATTCGGGGGCGAGGTTCGCTACGCCCTGCGGATGCTCCTCAAGCACCCGACGGTCTCCGGGATGGCGGTGTTCGCGCTCGCCTTCGGGATCGGTTTGCCGGCCGTGATGTTCAGCATCGTGTATGGCGGGTTGTGGCGCGGCCTCCCCTACGCGAACGGCGACCGAATCGTCTCGGTGGGCTGGCTCGACCCCGCCATCGACACGGAGGTCCGGGCAGTCCCGCAGCACGACTACGTGGACTGGGCGGCGCAGCAGACCTCCTTCGAGCGGCTGGCCGCGTACTACGAGGGCACGGTCAACGTTCGATGGGACGACGAGCCGGAGCGCTTCGACGGCGCCTTCGTGACGCACGACTTCTTCCGCACGCTGGGCGTCGAGCCCGAGATCGGACGCGTGTTTCGTGACGAGGACGACGACTTCGGCGCCCCCGCGACCGTCGTGCTCTCGCACGACGTCTGGATGGACCGCTTCGACGGCGACCCGAACGCGATGGGGCGCGTCGTGACCGTGAACGGCGAGCCTGCGGAGATCATCGGCGTGATGTCCGAAGGGTTCAGGTTCCCGACGACGCAGCGGATCTGGGTGCCGCTCCGCATCGACGTGCTCGGGTCACCGCGCGACTCCGGTGTCGACCTCTTCGTCTTCGGCCCGCTCCGCGAGGGCGTGTCACGCGACGCCGCGATGGTCGAGCTGTCCGGCATCATGGCACGGCTCGCCGCCGAGTATCCGGAGACGAACGCGCGCATCCTCACGCCCGCGGTCCTCCCCATCCAGGAGCGGTTCGTGGGACCCGAGGGAAAGTCCATGCTCTACGCCATGATGGCCACCGTCTCGCTCGTGCTTCTGATCGCGTGCGCGAACGTGGCGAACCTCCTGCTGGCGCGGGCGGCCGCGCGCACGCGGGAAGTCGGGATCCGCACGGCGATCGGCGCGAGCCGGGCGCGCGTGATCCGCCAGATGCTGCTGGAGGCGTTCGCGATCGCCCTGGTCGCCGCGGTCTTCGGCGTCGGAATCGCGTGGCTCGGTGTGTCGTCCTTCGCTCGCGCGATCGTCGTCGCGAGCCCGCCCACGTGGATGGTCTTCGAGGTCGACGGACCGATCCTCGCATTCATCGCCCTCGGCGCGGTGATGTCCGCGCTCCTCGCGGGCGGCATCCCCGCCCTCAAGGCGTCGGGCACGGACGTGAGCACGGTGCTCAAGGACGAGTCGCGCGGATCGTCCAGCCTGAAGATCGGGCGCCTGAGCCGCGTCCTGGTCGTCGGGCAGATCGCGATGTCGCTCGGACTGCTCGTCTCCGCCGGGCTGATGACGAAGAGCATCGCCACGCTCAGGACCTACGACTACCCGTTCGAGACCGACGCCGTCTTCACCGCGCGACTCGGGCTCTTCCCGTCGGATTTCCCGGACACGCTCTCCAGGCGCGCGTTCTATCGCGACGTCGAGGCGCGTCTGCGCGAGATCCCCGAAGCCCGCTTCAGCGCGCTGGCGAGCGTGCTGCCGGGAATCTCGTCCGGGGGCGGCTTCGTCACGATCGACGGCGCGAGCCACGCGGGCTCGGCGGAGGACAGCGACTATCCGCGCGCCGAGGCGGGCATCGTCGGTTCCGGCTACTTCGCCACCGTGGGCGTCGAGATCCTCCGCGGCCGCGATTTCGATGCACGGGACCTCGCGGACGCCGAGCCGGTCGCGATCGTGAACCAGACGTTCGCCGACCGGCATTTCCCCGGCGAGAGCCCGTTGGGGCGCCGGATACGCGCGGGGGCCGCCGGGTCGACGCAGCCGTGGCGGACGATCGTGGGCGTCGTGCCCGACCTGCACATGCAGGGCATGGAGGACACGCGCGAGGATCAGTCGGGCTATTACATCCCGCTGGAGCAAGGCGACGCGCAGTTCATGAGCATCCTCGCGCGCGGGCCGGCGCAGCCGATGGCGCTGACCGAGGCCGTGCGCGACGCGGTGATGTCGGTGCACGCTGGCACGCCGCTCTACTTCGTGCAGACGCTCCAGTCGCGGATCGACGAGACGACGTGGATCTTCAACGTCTTCGGATCGCTGTTCCTGGGGTTCGGCGCCGTCGCGCTCTTCCTCGCCTCGGTCGGGCTCTACGCCGTGATGGCGTTCACCGTGGCGAGACGCACGCCGGAGGTCGGCATTCGGCTCGCGCTCGGCGCGACCCGCGGCCAGGTCCTTTCGCTCGTCATGCGGCAAGGTCTCGGCCAGGTGCTGCTGGGCCTGCTGCTGGGCTCGGGCCTGGCGCTTCTCGCTTCCCGGGGCCTCGCGCTGATCCTCTTCGAGGTGAGCCCGTACGACCCCTTCGTGTTCGCGGGGATCGCGCTCGTGCTCGCCGGTACCGGTGCGCTGGCCACGCTCGTTCCGGCACGGCGCGCGAGCCGAGCGGATCCGTCGATCGCGCTCCGCTACGACTGACCGGCGCGCCGCGGGACGCTCAGAGAAAGACCTCGACGAGCTTCAACAGTGCCAAGCCCACCACCGACGCCACGGTGACGAACACGACGAACTTGGTCGCGAACGAGACCTCGTCCAGCCAGCTCGGCTCCCGCTTCTCGGCCATGTTCGGTCAGGCCGTCGGCCGCCCCGCGTTGATGAGGATCTCCGTGAGCGTGACGTCCACGCTCATGCCCGCGATCAGGAGCGTGGTCTTGAAGGGCACCAGCATCGTCTCGATGGGCAGGATGTTCTGCATGTCGAGCTGGATGTCGAGGGACTGCGGTCCCGTGTCGGTCATGGCATCGCCCTCGAGCAGGATGCGCCGCGGCACCATCATCTGAGCGTCCACGTAGAGACGCACCGCGTGCGGGCGGTACTCGACCTGGCCGGGGCCGCGCGGCGGGACGATCTCGGCCGCCGCGTCGCCTTCCACGCTGAGGACGTGCACCGTGAAGTTGCCGATCTTCTCCGTGCCGGCATAGACGCCGTGCTCGAGGAACTTCGGCCCGTAGATGAACACGTCCCCCAGCCCGACGTCTTCGCCGCCCAAGCCGAAGCTGAACCCGGAGCCGTCCGACATCTTGAGGCGGAACACGGGATGGCCGTCCACGAGCTCCTTCTCGAAGTAGCTGTACGTGTCGACTCCCATCACCTGCTCCGACAGCGTGTAGTTCGTCACCGTCGCGGCCTGGCGCTCGACGGCCGCGTACATCCCCTCGACGACCTCGGCCACCGATTGGGCGCGTAGGGTGCCGCCTTCCGTGAGCGGGCCGGCGAGGACGCCGGCGCCGAGGAAGAACAGCACCGCTCCGAGCTGCGCGACCATGCGTCGCATGATGTCTCCTGGTCTACGAACCATGGCCCCACGATGTCCTGGACGGAGACCGCCAGCAAGCGGCTCGTCGTGGTATATTCGGCGCCGCAGTCTCACCAAGCGCTACCACCATAGCCCCCGCGCGACCGATGAGATCCTCGAGTCTGGCCCTGTTGGCTGCCATCGTCCTCGCCCATCCCGTCCACGCCCAGGGGTTCGTCTGGGAAAACGCGACCGAGCTGAGCTTCGTGTCCACGGGGGGAAACGCGTCCTCCACGACGTTCGGCGTGAAGGCCTCCCTGACCGGGACGGGGGCTCCGAACACCTTCAAGCTGGAGCTGGGGGGCATCCGCGCGTCGTCGGACATCACGACGCGCAGAGCCACGGGGACCGCCGGCAGCTTCACCGTGACCGAGACCACCGCCTCGGATCTCACGGCCGCGAGCTACTTCGCCCGAGCCCGCTACGATCGAGCGTTCGCGGGCGCGTTCGCGTTCGGCGGCGGCGGCTGGGATCGCAACACCTTCGCCGGCGTGGAGAACCGCTACCAGTTCGTCGCGGGCCTCGGCCGCACCTGGATCGACGGCGAGTCCGGCCGCTTGAAGACGGACATCGGCGCCACGTACACGATCCAGAGGGACGTCGCCCCGAAGCCGGGGTCGGACGACGAGTTCTTCGGATTCCGGGCGTCCGTCGAAGCACGGCGCCAGCTGACGACCAGCGCCGACTATACCTCCACGCTGATCGCGGACCAGAACCTCGAGACGAGCCGTGACCTCCGTGCGGATTGGACGAACTCGGTGGCCGTGTCGATCTCGGAAGGCCTCGCCCTGAAGACGTCGCTGCAGGTCCTCTACGACGCGCAGCCGGCCAACGTGCCCGTTCCGCTCTTCGACACCGGCGGCACGCAGATCGGCACCGTGAGCGCGAGGGGCGAGGAGATCGACCGCGTGATGACGTTCACGCTGGTGGTCCGCTTCTAGGGCGGGCGCCGCCCGGCCGGAAGGTCCGGGGCGGCCTCCGGTCAGCCTATAGAGAGGTGCCGAGCGACCCGGCGAGGAGCTCCTCGCCGAGATAGCTCTCGACGATCTCCCGCACGACCCTGCCCAGCCCATCGAGATCCGGCGGCTTGCGGTAGAACGCCACCGCGCCGAGCGCCATCGACCGGCTCTCCGCGTCCGGATCCTGGGAGGAGGTGAGCACGACCACGGGCAGCTTGTCGGGCCCGCGCTTCTCCTGGATCCACTTGAGCACCTCGAATCCGTCGATCTCGGGCATGATGAGGTCGAGGATGACGAGGGACGGCATCGGATGGGACCGGCGGTCCTGGAACGGGGGCGTACCCGCGAGATAGGCGATACCCTCCCTGCCGTCACCTGCTACGCGGACGTCGAGACCCGGCAGCGCGCGGCGAGCGGCTACCCGGACGAGAATCGCGTGCTCGCGCGCGTCCTCGATCACCAACAGGGTCGGATCTGGCATCAACACAGGGATTCCCCGCCTAGAAAGACACGCTCGTCGTGTATGTCAGGGGGGTTGTCCTAAGATGCGGCGCGCCTCCTTGGGGCTCAAGCATGTCGATATGCGGACCTCGGCCCCGCGGCTTGGCCGCCCCCGGTCTCGTGGACATCCCTGGCGGGGCGCACAGCGACGTGATTTATTGCGCGCGGGACTCATCTCACGGAGGTGGTTCATGGCCAGAGCGGCCGCGAAGAAGAAGAAGTCGGCTCGGAAGCCCGCGAAGAAGAAGACCGCCCGTCGGACCACCAAGGCCCGTGCCAAGGCCCGCCCCAAAGCCCGTACGAAGGCGCGCCGCAAGGCCGGCCG
This sequence comes from Gemmatimonadales bacterium, assembly GCA_050181335.1. Classification (GTDB taxonomy): domain Bacteria; phylum Gemmatimonadota; class Gemmatimonadetes; order Longimicrobiales; family Gaopeijiaceae; genus UBA2982. The sequence continues at coordinate 268,676 of JBFXDG010000001.1, forward strand.
GAAGAAGGCGCGCTCCCGTGGGACCGGCCGCGTGGCGAAGGCCAAGCGGAAGGTGAAGGCCGCCGCGAAGAAGGCCCGCAAGAGCGCGAAGAAGGCGGGCAAGAAGATCGCTCGCCGCGTCAAAGCCGTCGCGCGCAAGGCGGCACCCAAGAAGAAGGCCACGCCCGCCGCCACGCCGCGCGCGACCCCCGCGCCGGTCCCGCCGCGGCCGATGCCGCGCCCGGCGGCGCCACGCCCGACGCCTGCCGCGCCGCGGCCGCCGGCACCCTCTCCGGTTCCTCCGCGCCCGGCGCCCACGCCGCCGGCTGCTCGCCCGACGCCCGCGCCCGCGGCGCCGGCCCGCCCGGCTCCCACGCCGACGCCCTGGCCGAGGCCTACCCCGCCGATGCCACCCGCCGGCCCCGGTTCTCCGACGGGAGGGGAAGGCACCTGAGATCGTGGGCCCGGCGGGGAACCCGCCGGGCCCGCTCGCATTCGGGGGATCGGCGTTCTTAGATTCGAGGCCGATGAACCGTCGGACCGCCCCCCTTCTCTCGGTAATCGTCCCGTCGGTGGTCGTCGCGTCGGCGCTCGCGCTCCTCGCGACTCCGCACGCGGGCCTGGCACAGGGCTTTCGCTCCGAGCGCATCGGAGCCGCCCCCGCGGCGGCACCCGAGAGCGCCATTCAGCGCTACGTCTTCGCCGGCGTCGCGATCGACACCTTCCGGATCCCCGGCACCTGGCCCACGCTCGCCAATGCAGTGAACGATCTCGAGGGGGTGCGCTCGATGCTGGTGGAGCGCTACGGGTTCACGTCGCCCGACCGCTGGATCCTCACGGACACGGCCGCCACGCAGGACGCGATCGGCGAGCTCCTCGACGAGCTCGGGAGCCCCGACCCCGAGGTCGGCATCCGGGAGGATGACGCGCTCGTCTTCTTCTACGCCGGGCACGGCACGGAGAACCTGGGACGCGGCTTCCTCGTGCCCCACGACGTGACCAAGGCGATCGCCCAGGGCCAGAGCCAGTACCTCAGCATCGGCCAGCTCGTGGAGCGGCTCGGCGACCTGCCGGCTCGACACGTCCTCTTGATCCTCGACTCCTGCAAGAGCGGCCTCGCGCTCACGAGCAACGACGGGCTGAAGGACCAGATCAGCGCCAACGAGATGCTCCAGGTGATCGACGACATGGCGCGCAACAAGAGCCGCATCGTGGTGACGTCAGCCGCGTCGAACCAGTCGGCGGCCGACGCGGGTGGCCCAGCGCCCGATCATTCCCTGTTCACGGGATACCTGCTCGAGGGGCTGCGTCTCGCCGCCGAAGGCATCGCGCCCGATTCGCTCGAGACCGAGGGCGGCCGCCTCGTCACCACGGAGCTGTTCGAGTACGTGCAGGAGCGGGTGGCGACGGTTTCCGCCGAGGTGTCGACGCCGCAGACGCCGACGTTCGGCACCTTCCTCGCGCGGGGAGAGAATCCGCGCGGACAGCTCGTGCTCGCGTTCGACGTCGACCCGTTCGCCGACGCGTACGCGCAAGCGGTCGCGGCCCACGACGCCGAGGACTACGACGGCTTCCGCTCGTTCTACGAGCAGGCCCTGGCGGCGGAGAGCGAAGCCGACGGGCCGCGCGCGCAGTACCTGCGCTACCTGGCGGCGAACGCGGAGCGCCACGATCTGGCGGCGGAGGTCGCCGCGCTGCGGCGTCTGGTGGCGTACCCGGTCGCGGAGCGCTCGGATCTCCCGTTGCGCGGCTCGATGCTCCGCATCGCGCTCGATCGCGCGGAGAGCCAGTGCGCGAGCGCCGGCTGCGCGGCCGCGAGCCCCAAGTGAGGTTCCCCCGGGGGGTCCTCGTGGGCGGCGTCGTGTGTGCGCTGCTGCCTGGCGCGGCCGTCGCCCAGGACCGGTCGATCTTCTCCGCGCTCGACGTCGGCGGTCGCGTGGTCGCGTCCGACGGGGCGCCCGCGCGCGGCACGCTCTCGGGGGACGACCTCATCGCGACCGGCGGCCGCCGCATCCAGGTCTGGCGCCTGGACTCGTCGGTGGGCGACGCGCTGCAGGTGGACCTCCGCTCCGGCGACTTCGACCCGTATCTGTACGTGGTCGGACCGGGCCTCGGCGAGGGCCTCTCGGACGACGACGGCGGCGACGGTCTGAACGCCCGCCTCTGCCTCGTGGTGGACGAGCCGGGCGAGTACCGGGTGGTCGCGTCGTCGCTCTCGAGCGCGACCGGAGGCTACACGCTGGAGGTGCGTGCGCGCCCGGGCGTCTCCGACGGACCCTGCCCCGAGGAGGCTACCGCCGCGCCGGCGGACGTCCAGGACCTGGCCGACCTGCCGACGGAGGGGAGGACGCTCGCGGTCGGGGTCGCGGGCGAGGGATCGTTGTCCGCCTCGGATCCCACGGTGCTCGGAGCACCCGCGCAGGCGTGGGCGCTCGAGGGCGTCGCGGGGGAGAGCAGGACCGTGGACCTCGAGTCGGATGACTTCGACGCCTACCTGATGGTCGAGGGCCCGGGGCTCGACGAGTGGCTCTACGACGACGACGGGGCCGGCCGCTGCAACTCGCGCATCACGATCGAGTTCCCCGCGACGGGCACGTACCGTGTGGTCGCGTCCACGCTCGGCTCGGGGGCGGGAGCGTACCGGCTGGTCGCCACCGCCACGCCCGGACCGAGGAGCGAGGAGTCGTGCGTGCCACCCTCGCGCGACGAGCCCGAATACGACGTCGAGGACGTCGCGCTCGCGGGCTCGCTCGGCTGGGAGGAAACGCGAGAGGGCACGCTCTCGGGAGACGAGGTCGAGTACCAGGGTCGGCGCATGCAGGCATGGACGCTCGAGGCCGACGCCGCCGGACGCGTCGCCGTGGAGATGCGCTCCTCCGACTTCGACAGCTACCTGTACCTGGCGGGCCCGGGCTTCGACGAGCCCGCCTCCAACGACGACGGAGCGGGCAACCTGAACGCGCGACTCTGCGTCGAGCTGCCGTCGGCGGGCACCTACCGGGTGCTGGCCGGCGCGTACTCGGGCGGTGACGCGGGTGACCGCTACACGCTCCGCGCGTCGCGGACGGCGGCGCCGAACGACTGCGCCGAGCTGGGCTTCGAGGTCTCGGCCGGCGCGGTGGCGGATATGCTCACGCGACTCCCGACGCAGGGGCGCACGCTCGCGCTGGGCGACGAGGTCGAGGGCCGCCTCGACCCCGCGACCGATCCGAGGCATCCCGAGTCGGACGACGTGATCCAGCCCTGGAGCTTCCAGGGCGAAGCGGACCGCACCGTGTACGTCGACGTGATCTCCGACGAGTTCGACACCGTCCTCTACGCGGCCGGCGTGGGTATCGACGGCGTCCTCTTCATCGACGACGCCGACGCCGGCTGCAACAGCCGCATGTCGATCACGCCTTCGGCGTCCGGAACGATCGTCCTGCTGCCCGGCGCGTACAGCGACGAAGGTGAAGGAGCCTTCCGCCTGCGCGCCTCGGAGGACCCGCCGGAGCTCGAGGACAACGGGTGCGCCTTCGGCGACGCGGATTCGCCGCCGGCCGTGGCGGACGCGGATGCGCTGGCCGGTGTCTCGGCCGGCGACGACCGGCCGATCGAGCTGGCCACGGTCGTCGAGGGCACGCTCGGGGCGGACGACCAGCGGCGCGCGACGGGCGAACCGGCCCAAGCCTGGACGCTCCAGGTGCGCGCGGGCGAGGAGCTGGAGATCACGCTGGCGTCCGACGACTTCGACCCGATGCTCTACGTCGACGGTCCGTCGATCTCTCCCCCGCTCATGGACGACGACGGCGCGGGAGACCTCGACTCGAGGATCACCTATACGCCGCCGGAAGACGGCGTGCTTCGCCTCGTGGTGAGCTCGTACACGTCGGACGCGAGCGGCAGCTTCGAGCTGCGGATCGTGCGCAGGCTGCCGTAGCGCCCGCGCGAAGGAGTGCGGCGCCCGCCCGGCACGAGCGCGGGCGCCGCGATCCTTCTCTCCGCCCCGATCAGCGCTGGCGGAAGAACTCCGCCACCGTCATCGACTGCCGGTCTCCGCGCAGCTGCGGCTCCTGCAGCTCCGTGTTCTCCCGCGTGTAGCCGACCACGTCGTCACGCACCTGACGGTGCACCTGCGCGAGCGTCGCGGAGCCGGGCGCGGCCGTGAGCCGCTGACCCAGGTAGTACGCGAAGACGCTCGAGCCGCCTCCGAGCTCGCTCGTCCACGAGACCTGCTCGTCGGTCGACGCGCCCCACATCACGTGACGCTGGGGGTTCTCCATGACGCGCGCGATGCGACCGAAGTCGCCGAACCCGATCGACGTGTCGGTGAGGTTGAGCGCCTTGAGCTCGCTCGTGATGAAGTTGCCCGGAATGCGCGTGTGTGCCGCGATCGCGGGGTCGCTCAGGTCGACCCGCTTGGACTGCGGCGCGGTGCCCGACGCGCGCGTGATGCTTCCCGAGAAGCACGCGTCGATCGCGACCATGGTGCGGCCGGCGTCGATCGTCTCGATGAGGTAACCGAGCTCCTCGTCGAGGATCACCGAGGATTCGTAGTCCGACCCATACACGTAGATCGCCTGGTCGCCCTCCTCGTTCTCCGGGTCCAGCGCGCCCGTCACACCGACGTTCTCCCCGATCTGCGTGCCGTGGCCCGAGTAGAAGAAGAACGCGAGGCCGTCCGGGCCGGCCTGCCCGAGATGCTGCGCGATGCCCTGGGCGATGTTCTCGCGCGTGGCGTCCCCGTCGCTGAGCATCACGATGTTCGCCGGGTCGAAGCCGAAATGATCGACCAGCATGCGGCGCATGATGTTCGCGTCCTCGATGGGCGCGTTGCCGAGGTCGGCGTCCGTGCCCGGATAGTCGCCGATCCCCACCAGCAGCGCATACCGGCCCTTCGGGTCGCCGCCCGTGCGGAAGCCCGCGAACGGTGCGCGGTGGTCGGCCTGCGCCTGGAGCGTGTACCTGCCGGTCTCGCCGCCGCCGTAGGACGTCGCGACGACGGTGTAGGCGCCCGTCGAGGGAAGCGTGACCTCGACGCGGCTGTTGGTGCCGTCGCTGTCGTCGTTCGACGCCAGGACCTGGTCACCCTGCCGCACGATGACGTACGTGTCGAAGTCGTCCGAGCTGAGCGACACCGTGAGCCGGTCGCCCGCCTGACCCTGCAGCGTCCACGCCTGGTAGTGCGATCCGTCGTCGAACGTCGGGTCGCTGCCGACCAGGTCGCCGCTCGCCGGCGCTCCGGGACTGAGCACGCGGGCCTCGTCGCTGCCGTTGGCGAGCACCTCGAGAGTGATCTGATAGTCGCCGGTCGCACCGCCGGAGTAGCTCGACGCCATGGCGCTGTACGTTCCGGGACCGACCTCGACGGCGACGCCGGAGTTGGTGCCGACCAGGTCGTCGTTCATCGCCAGCACCTCCGGGTTCGTCGCCCCCGGAGCGCCCGTCAAGAGCGCGAGGTACGTGTCGAACGCGTCGGAGGAGAGTGCGACGATCACGTCGCTGGGCCCCGTGACCTCGAACACCCACACGTCGACGAAGGCGCCGTTGTCGAGCTTGCCGTCCGAGCTCGCGAGCGACCCGCGCTGGGTCTGACCCGGCGTGATGCGCGCGACGCCCTTCTGGGCTTCGCCGTTCACCATGGTCGTCCCCGACTGCGCGGATCTGGCCGCCATGCTGACGCCGGACTTCATCGCCCCGCCGGCGGGCGCGAGGCTCTTCGTGACCTCGCCCGTCTTCTCGGCCTCGGCGCAGGCGCCGAGCGCGAACGCCGCGAGCGCGATCAGGCCCCCCGCGCGACGTAGTCTACCGCTGCTGCTCATTCGTTCTCTCCTCGTTGTCTTGGATATGGATCGACAGCTCACGGCTCGCCGCCAGCTCGGCCGCGTCCGCGCGTGTGCGCGCGGACTGGAACCACGGTCGGAGATCTTGCGCGGTCCCCGTCGCGAACAGCTTCAACACCTCGTCCCCCACGTCGCTGGCCGACACGCGGTAGCACCCGAGGTCCATCTCCGCGCCGGGCTCGAGCTGCTCGGGGGGCCGGCCCGCGGCCGGGATCATGACGTCGATCTCTCCGCGCGGACGAAGATCCACGAAATGGATGAACGCCCTCCGCTGGCCGACGTTGCGCGCGCGCACGCGGTAGAGCGCGCCCGGTGCGAGGCGCCATTGCCCACCTCCGAGGGACTCGGGGCGCGCCTCCGCTCGGTCCCACTGCGCGGCGGAGCAGTCCACGCTCCCGTCGCTGCGGCGCACGAGCTCCACGCCGGGATAGAGCTCCAGGGCGATGTCGATCTCCGGCGTGTCGAAGCTGAGGCGCCTCAGGTAACGGTTCTGCGCCAGCGATGGCACGGCGGCGACCACGCGCTCCGCACCGGTGGCGATGACGAGACCGTCCGACGTGGCGCGCGCCTCCGGCTGACCGTCGCGGTCGGCGATGACGACGTCCGCGCCCGCATCGACGAGCGAGATCGTCCCCGTTCCCGCGAGCGCGCGCTCGAGGCCGGCCCGGTCCCTCGCGGACAGCGATGGATCGAGGTGCACGCGGAGCGTGAGGTCGCCGAACGTGCGTTCCGTCACGAACGCCCATGCGCCGGCGGAGCTCGCGCCGAGCGAGCCGCCGACGACCTCGACGACCGCGCTCGACGGCGTCGCTGCGATGACGCGCACGGTCGCCATCGAAGGAGCGCGATCCGGTGAAGACGTGCCGGGCGGGTGCACGGCCAGCACCGTTCCGGGGTTGAGCCCGAGCAGCGATCCGCCGGCGAGCACGGCGCCGCCGCTCGAGGTCAGGCTGTCGACGACCACGAACGGCTGCTGCTGCGTGAGCCGGTTGGAGAAGAGCTGCCGGTCCGCGTCCCCTTCCATCTGCGGCGTCTGATTGGAGACCTTGCCGCTCAACGCGCGGGTGATCGCGGCGAAGAGCGCCCGGTTCGTCGTGCCCGGACCGGCCGACGGAAGCGCCCTCGCGATCGCGTAGCTGAGCGACCCCACGCGCGTGCGACCGTCGACGTCGAACGTCTCCTTCGCGAGTTGGCGCGGGCTCGCCGCGCTGAAGACGGCGAACGACGCCATCCGCTCCTCGGAGGCGGCGGCGCCGAGCTCGATTCCCGTCCCACGATCCGTCGCCACTCCGCCGCGGGTCGCCGGCGCGCCCTGCGCGAACACCGGCGCGCCGAGCGGCTGCTCGGAGCCGCGCGCGGCCAGGTCGTCGGCCTCCCCTCGCGTGGCCGTGCCCGAGTAGCACGCGTCGAGGAACACCGTGACGTTCCCCCCCGCCCCGGCTCGCCGTCGGATCGCGTCGATCACCTCGCCCAGCTCGTCGTCCCGGATATGGAGCGAGCCGTCGTAGCCCTCGTAGAACTCGTCGGGCGCGCCGTTGGGCACGAGCACCTCGTCGAAGCCGTCGATCTCCTGGTCCGTCTCGGGATTGTCGTTGGCGATCCGGTGGCCGTGGCCCGAGTAGTGGATCACGACGACGTCGTTCTCGCGGGTCTCCCGCACGAGTCGCTGGAACGCCGCGCGGATCCCGGCCGCCGTCGCCTCGCCGTCGCGGAGCACACGAATGGCGTCGGGCGGAAATCCCTGGTGCTCGAGCGCGCCCTGGACGAGCGCCACGTCGTTGCCCGAGCTGAGGTCGCGATAGGGGCGGAGCGGGGCCCCGGTCAACGGGTTCGGCGGCGGCGTTCCGTAGTCTCCGATCGCGATGATCAGCGCGCGCTTGCCACCCTCGCCGCTCTGGGCAGCCGCCGACGCCGACGCGCCCGCCACCGCGACCACCAACGACGCGGTCACGAGTCCGACTCGGGCCCGGATGGACTTCGTCAAGCCGGTGGGAAGGGGGTGGGGGCTGGGAGGGTGTATTCAGATGTAAGCACGCCGAGCGGCGGAAGCAAACCCCTCGGACCGGGGCCGCCGCCCCTCCGGACTGGCACGTTCGCGGGGGCCCCCCGAGATTGCAGGCATGCTGTAGGCCCCAACCGAGGTGGACCACCATGAGAAGCGCGCTCTTCCTCGCCTTGCTGGCGGGAGGGTTCGCGTTCGGCGCGGCCGACGCGCGCGCCCAGGGTCTGCTCGCGGTGGGTGAGATGGCTCCGGACTTCGAGCTGCCGGGCGCGACCCGGTACGGAGCGCTCGCCGACCCCGTGCGCCTGAGCGACTATCGCGGCGAAACCGTCGTCCTCGCGTTCTTCTTCCGCGTCAGGACCCCTGGCTGAACAGTCCAAATGACGGCGTACCGTGATCAGTACGCGAGCCTATTCAACGAAGGACAGAACGTCGTGGTGCTGGGGATCTCGAACGACCCGGTACCCGAGTTGGCGGCGTGGCTCAAGGATGCGGATTTCCCCTTCCTGTTCGCGAGCGACGCGGCCAACAACGGCGCGACCTACACGCGGTTCGGTGGCGCCTTGAGGCCGAACAACATGGTGGACTCGAGGGCGGTGATCGTGGTCGGGCCCGACGGTCGGATCGCGGGCGTGATCCCGCAGTTCAACCAGGCTGACCCCATGGCCTACGAGGAGCTCGGCGCCATGGTGGACGCCGTGACGCCCGAGCCGGCGCAGTAGCTCGACGCGCTTCGGCAGATGCGAACGGGCCCGGCGCGGAAGCGCCGGGCCCGTCTTCTTTTCCTGTCGGGTCCTGGCGTGCCTGCGTGCCGCTAGCTGCCGAGGAGCCGCTCCGCCGCGGCGACGAGGTCCTGGTCGGCGCCGACACCGGTGTAGGCGACCTTCCCCTGCGCATCCAGCATGACCACGATGGACGTCGTCTGGGCGTTGTAGGCTCTCACCGCCGCGCCGCGCGCGTCGAAGAGAACCGGATAGCCGGGATCGTGCTCCTCGAGGTGTCGCTCCACGCGCCGCGGCGTCTGCGCCACCCCCACCGCCACGGCGACGATGTTGATCCGCTGGCCGTGCTGCGACTGGATGCGGTCGAGCTGCGGCTGGAGCCTCTCGCAGAGCTCGCACCAGGTCGCCCAGAACTCGATGATGGCCGGCTTGCCCGTCACGTAGCTGGCCAGGTCCACGGGGTTCCCCTGCAGATCCTGGAGCGCCGCGTCCGGGCCCGTCGTGCCCAGAGGCAGCGAGACCTCGCCCACCCCCGCCTGCGCGTGCACCGACGGCGCGAGCGCGAGCAGCCACGCCAACGCGATGCCGACGGGGATCTTCAGAGACGGTCTCATGGATACCTCACAGGTTGTATCCGGCGGAGACGAAGTAATACTCCGCCATCCCGAACATGATCAATGCCGCCACCCTCTTCACCCACACCATCCAGACACCCGAGCGCGGCAGGAGCGCCAGCGTGCCGGAGAACAGCCCGACCGCCACGAGGAGGGCCGTCATCCCCAGGGAGAAGACGAACAGGTACACGAAGCCCATGAGCCCGGCGCCGGTCGCGGCCACCCAGGTCAGCACGACCGCGAAGGCCGGCGCGCCACACGGAGCGGCGACCACACCCGACATCGCCCCCATCACGAACACCGCGCCGTAGGAGCCCCCCTCCGTCTGGGCGGCCCGCTGGAGCCACTTTCGCGGGACGGGCACGGGGATCACGTCCAGCATCGCCAACGCGAAGAGGACGAGCAGGTTGCCGATGGCGATCCGCGCCCACGGGCTCGCGCTCACCGTGCCGAACAGCTGGCCGCTCACGCCGGCGAGGGCGCCGAGGAAGGCGTACAGCGTCGCCAGCCCGACGGCGTAGGTGAGCGTGAGACCGATCGTGCGCGACTTCGATTGCTGGTCCTTCGCCGTGCCGGCGATCACCGCGCTCGTGATCGGGATCATGGGATAGACGCACGGCGTGAGGCTCGTCAGCACGCCCGCGCCGAACATGGCTCCCAGCGCGACCAGTGGTCTCGTGGCCAGCGCCTCGGAGAGGCCGCCGGGCGGATCGACCTGGAGATAGGCGAAGAGGAGGGACAAAGGCATTCCGAGAAAGCCCACCGGGGACACTGCGCCGAATATATTCGTTCCCGGCCCGACCTACGCACGCCCATCCCAAGCACGCCCATCCCAGGACACGCCCGATGACGACCCCCGAGGCGATCACGAAGCCTCGCCCCTGGCGGCTCAAGACCCGCATGGCCTCCGGCCTCGTGGTCCTGATTCCCCTCGTGATCACGCTCGCGGTCATCCGCTTCCTCTTCAACTTCACGTCCGGGATCCTGCTGCCGTTCATCGATCCCGCGCTGGCGAGCTGGCCGGCATGGGCGCGCGACGCGCTCTCGCTGAGCATCCTGCTGGGCACGATCTATCTCATCGGCACCATGGCCACGCACGTGGTCGGGAGGCGCATCCTCGCCATGGGCGAGGGCGTCGTCCTCAAGCTCCCCTTCGTGAAGGTGGTCTACTCGGCTGCCAAGCAGGTCGTCGGGACCTTCCAGGGCAAGAGCTCGGAAGCCTTCAAGTCGGTCGTCTTCGTCGAGTTTCCCCACCCGGGGATGCGTGCGATCGGGTTCGTCACCTCCCGCGTGAAGCGGGACGACGGCTCGTCATGGAACCTGGTGTTCGTGCCGACCACGCCGAACCCGACCACGGGATTCCTGCAGCTCGTTCCTTCGGAGCGCATCACGGCCTCCGGCATGACGATCGAGGACGGCATCAAGCTCGTCATGTCGCTCGGCTCGCTCACGCCCGAGCGGTGGAACCCTCCCGCCGACGCTCCCGTAGGGACGGGGGATCCCTCACGGCCCACGCTGCGCTGAACCGATGCCCGCTCGCCCCAAGTCGAAGCTCCGCTTCCTGGCGGGGTTCACGCTGTTCTTCGGCATCCTGTGGTTCCTGTGGGACAGCCCCGCGGTCTATCCGCTGAAGATCTTCGTGGTGCTGCTCCACGAGGTGAGCCACGCCATCATGTCGGTGGCGACGGGCGGCTCCATCGAGCGCATCACGCTGGACCCCATGCAGGGCGGCGCGTGCTTCTGCCCCGGCGGCAATGCCTTCCTGACGCTCAGCGCCGGTTACCTGGGCAGCCTGTTGTGGGGGGGCTTGATGCTGTCGGCCGCGAGGAAGAGCCGCGTGAAGGCCGAATGGGTCAACGGCCTGATCGGCGCGATCGTCGTCTGCCTCACCCTGCTCTACGTGAGGAACGGCTTCGGCTTCGCGTTCGGCATCCTCTTCGGCCTCGCCTTGTTCGCGGTGTCGAAGAAGCTCGGTGACGGCGTGAACCGCACGCTCCTGCTCACGCTCGGCCTCACGAGCGCACTGTACGCGGTGCTCGACATCAAGAGCGATATCATCGACCGGCCCGAGGCCCGCTCCGACGCCGCCATGCTCGCCGAGATCACGGGGATTCCCACGGCGGTCTGGGGGGTCGTGTGGATCGGTATCGCGCTCGCGTTCAGCGCATGGCTCTTCCGGCGGGCGTACCGCGACGCCTGAGCGCCGAGACCCCCACGCACGGGTGTGGCGGCGACCCCCACCCACGAGGGATCGGGGCTTCCGCGGATGCCCTTGATCTCGTGGACGCGGCCTTTGTATAGTCTCGTCGTTCCGCCCTGAGTCAGACCCGAAAAAGGAGGTGATCCTTGTCTAGTCCGAGTACCCTGTCGAGCCTGGCACGGGCAAGCGATCGCCGGAGCGGCTTCTAAGCCGAGCCAGTTGATGTAAATCGCTGTTCGCGCCGTACCCGGCGTTCGCGCTGGGCTGCGACAGTGTCGACGCCACCGGGGAAGTTCGCCGGTGGCGTCGCTTTTTTTACCCTACGGGCTCATCCGAACCACGCCGGCGCGTTGCCGGGCTTCCACTTGATGTTGCACCCGACGCTCGGGATCTGCTCGGCCGTCGGAGCCCGGCCGGCGAGGACGGCGTCGCACGCCGCTCTCAGGTCCGTGCCGGTGACCGGGACGTCGAGCGACGGACGGCTCGCGTCGAACTGACCGCGGTACGCCAGCTTCCTTCCACCGTCGTACAGGAAGAAGTCGGGGGTGCACGCGGCACCATACGCCTTCGCCACCTCCTGCGAATCGTCCCACAGGTAGGGGAACGTGTAGCCTCGCTGCTCCGCCTCCCTCGCCATCATCTCCGGGCTGTCGTCCGGATGGGTCGCCACGTCGTTCGCGCAGATGCCCACGATCGCGAGCCCGCGCGCACCATATTCGCTCGCGAACCGTGCCAGTCCGTCCGCGATGTGCTTCACGAATGGACAATGGTTCGACAGGAACGCGACGAGGAGCGCGGGGGCGGCGGCGAAGTCGTCCAGCGAGACGGTACGTCCGGTCACGGGGTCCGGCAGCGAGAACCGCGGCGCGGCGGTGCCGAGCGGCACCATCGTCGAGGGGACTCTGACCATGTGTCGATGCTCCGTTCGGCTCCGTCGGTCGCTTCACCCGGACGAACGGCGGATCGGACCGCGAGGTCAAGGCCGCGTGCCAGCCCCGCGGGCTCGATCGAACGCGGCCGGCGCTACTCGGCCGCGAGGGCCTCGACCGGGTCCACGCGGGAAGCGCGGCGCGCGGGCACGTAACACGCGAGCAGCGCCGAGAGCACGAGGACCGTGACGGCCCCCGCGTACACGAGCGGGTCGCGCGTATCGACATCGAAGAGCAACGCCTCGAGCATACCGGCCACTCCGAGCGCCCCCGCCGACCCGATGCCGACGCCGATGCCGACCAAGCGCATCGCCTCGCGTAGGACGAGCCCGCGCACCTCACCCTCCTGCGCTCCCAGCGCGAGCCGAACGCCGAGCTCGCGTCGGCGTCGAGCCACCGAGTAGGCCATGAGGCCCGCGACGCCGAGCACCGAGAGGAGCAGCCCCGTGCTTCCGAAGGCCAGCACCACGTAGGTCCGGAGCCTCGGAGGGGTGAGGCGCTCGTCGAGCAGGTCGGAGAGCGGCGTCGGCTCCCCGAGCGCGATCGAGGGGTCCACCCCGGCCACGGCCGCGCGGACCGACGCTGGAAGGGACCGTTCGTCCGAACCGCGGGCGACGACCGTGAGACCCCGGGCAATCCCGTTCCATCCCTCCTGCGCCGCGTGCAGGTACAGCATCGGCCGAGCTTCGCCGCCCGGACCGAAATGCAGCATGTTGCCGACGACGCCCACCACCTCGTGGGTCCGCAGGTGCACGCGGATGCTTGCGCCGAGCGGATCGGCACCCGGCCAGAAGGCTCGGGCCATGTTTTCGTCGATGACCACGACCGGCGGCTGATCGGAATCGTCGCTGCGATCGAGCATTCGTCCGCGAAGCAGCGGCACGTCCATCGCCTCGAGCGCGCCTGGCAGCACGACGCGGACCTCGGCGCACCGACCTTCGCCGGGCGCCGGTGGTGCGAGGTCCCCGCGCTCCACGCCGTCGCACGAGTAGTCCCCTCCGAGGGGGACGTAGTCGATCGCCCCGGCGGCCGTCACGCCGGGCGCCCCCCTCACGGCGGCGAGCACCGCGTCCCACTTCGCCTGCGCAGCGTCCTCGGAGAGACCGCTCCAAGCCGAGCTGTGCAGCGGCACGCCGACCACGCCGTCGGTGCGCAGCCCCAGGTCGACGGACGCGAGCCGGTACAGGCTGCGTCCGAGCAGGCCGGCGGCGATGAGGAGCGTGGTCGTCAACGCGAGTTGGCCGACCACCAGCCACCGCCGCACGCGCTGCGTGGCGCGACCGCCCGTGCTCCACCTTCCGCCTTCGCCGCCCGCGGACCGGTCGATGCGCCCCACCTGGAACGCCGGGCCGATACCGCACAGCATACCCGCAGCGACGGTGATGACGATGGTGAAGGCCAGCACCGTGCCGTCGACCACTCCGGTCACGGGGCGCGGCAGGACACCGGTCAACCGGGTGGCGAGCGCCCCGAGCCAGATCGCGAGAGCGACACCCCCCACGCCGCCCGCGCCGACGAGCAGGGCCGTCTCGACGAGCGAGCGGCTGACGATGCGCCACGTGGACGCACCGAAGGCGCGATACACGGCCATCTCGCGCCGACGGTCCAGCGCGCGGCCGATGAAGACGTTCGCCAGGTTCGTGGAGGCGATGAGCAGGAGCGCGCCCCCCGATGCGAGGAGCAGGTAGAGAACGGGCTGAACCGGGCCGGTCACGTGCGTCTTCAGGGGCGTGACCCGGACGTCGTAGCCTGCGTTGTGCTCCGGGTAGGCCTCCACGAGCCGGGCGAAGATCGCGCGCAGCTCTTCCTGCGCGACGTCCAGGTCGGTGTCGTCTCGCAAGCGCCCGAGGCCTCGCCAGCTCCGTCCGGAGCGGGGCCACTCGGAGGGCTCGCTCGTCACCGTCCGCCAGACCTGAGGCTCGGCCCCGGGGCCATCCGTGATCCAGGGGTCCTCGAAATCGGCCGCCGTGATACCGATCACGCGGTAGGACAGCCCGCTGAGCAGGATGTCCCGTCCCACCACCCCCGGATCCGCGCCGAAGCGCTCGACCCAGAAGCGATGCGCGAGCACCACGGAGGGCGGGCGTCCCTCGCCACCGTCGGTCGGACGGAAGAAGCGCCCCGCGCCCGCTTCCGTGCCCAGGATCTCGAAGAAGTTGGGAGTCACCGTCGCGCCCCGCAGCACCACCGAGCCGGACTCCTGATCCAGCGCCGGCATCCATCCCTGGGCGGCGCCGATCTCCTCGAAGCTCGTGGCGGCGGCGGCGAGGTCGGCGATGTTCGGGTAGGAGACGGTCGAGGGCTCGCCGCGGCCGATGCGGACGTCCTGCAGCACGACGACCTGTTCCGGGTCGGGGTACGGAAACGGACGCAGGAGCACGTCGCGCGCGATGCCGAAGATGGCCGTGCTGGCTCCGATCGCGATCGCGAGCGTCGTTACCACGACGGCGGCGAACGCTCGGTGCCTCAGGAGCGTTCGCCCCGCCATGCCCACCTCCTGACCGAACCCCCTCATCCTCCACCCCCCTTCTGCGTCGTCGCTTCCGTAGCTGCGTCCGAAGTTGCGCGCGTCCACGACGCTGCCGGCCGCTCGTACCAACAGGTCCAGACGGGACCGGCGTGTCAGCCCGGACCTGGCGTCGAGCTCGTCCCAGCGCGCCCAGAGCTCACCCTCCCACTCGGCCATCCACCCCGCCCGCATCGGCCGCGGCACCAGACGGCTGGCCCATCGCACGATCGCGAGGGCGAGACGAGGCCCGTCACTGCTCATCCGCGTCACGCCTCCTCGAGAGGCGGGCTCGCGATGAGGAGCGCGCGTTGGCTGGCAAGCTTCGCGGTCGCCTCCGCGGCTGCGATCTCGCCGGCGGCCGTGAGCTCGTAGAGCCGACGTCGGGGCCTCCCGTCGCGGCGCGAGGTGGTTTCTTCCTCCCAACGGCTGCGCAGCATACGTGCCGCTTCGAGCCTACGGAGCGCCGGATAGACCGTACCGCTCGCCAGCCCGGTCGCATCCATGAGGTCGAAGCCGTACCGATACCCCGCGCCGACCGCGTGCAGGATCAGCGCGGTGATCTGCGTCATCCGGACCTCAGGCATCTCGTCGTCCTCGTAGGCACAGGGGGTGGTGCGCTACATGAGTTGTCTTCTACATAGCCCAGAGATACCCCAGAGCCCCCGGGCCGTCAACGGGCGTTCTGGGGCCGGTTGCGGAGCTCGAGCTCCGGTGGTATTCATACGAACGTATGACTCAGCCCGCCTCACCGAGCCGCCGTGGACGCCGACCTCCCCCCTCGGGGCCGAGCGATGCGGGCACGCGCGCCGAGCTCGTCACCGCGGGTCGCAAGCTCTTCGCCGAGCGCGGCTACGACGGTGCTTCGGTGAGGGCGATCACACGCGAGGCCGGAGCCAACCTGGGCGCCGTGACGTATCACTTCGGCTCCAAGCGCAGCCTGTACGCCGCCGTGCTGGAGCAAGGGCTCCGGCCGCTGGCCGCGCGCGTGGAAGGGGTCGCCGGCGCGGAGGGCTCGGCGCTCGACCGCATGCTCGCCGTCGTGCGCGCGTATTTCGAGCACCTATCCGAGAATCCCGATCTACCGCGCCTTCTCCTGCAGGAGGTCGCCGCCGGCAGGCAGCCTCCGGCCGTGGTGCTGGACAACCTGCGGAGCATCAAGGAGGCCATTGCCGGCCTGCAGCTCCAAGGCGCGGCGGACGGCTCGCTGCGCAGGGCGCACCCCGTGCTGACGGCGCTCAGCGTGGTATCGCAGCCGGTCTACCTGGCCCTCGTCGCGCCTTTGCTGCGCAGCGTCGGGCCCATCGATCTGGCCGATCCGTCGACGCGCCGGATGGCCCTCGAGCACACCTTGGCTTTCGTGCGCGCCGGATTGGCGCCGGAGGGAGGATCGCAGTCATGAGACCCGCGTGGATCCGCCGGTGCCTCACGCTCGGCGTCTCGGCGACGGCCGCCTTCCTCGCGCTGCCCGGCGGGGTCGCGGCGCAGAGTCTCACGCTCGCCGAGGCGATCGATCGCGCCTTGGAGAGCCACCCCGCCCTCGCGGCGGCGGCGGCGCGCGTAACGGCCGCGGAAGGAGGCGAGGCGGCAGCACGCCGGAGCCGCCTGCCGAGCGTGACGGCGACCGCCGCCCTCACCCGCCACGAGGAGCCGATGGTCGTGGCGCCTCTCCACAGCCTGAACCTCTCCTCGCCTCCGGTCTTCGACCGCACCCTCGTCCAGAGTCAGCTCGGCGTGCAGTACACGGTGTTCGACGGCGGAGCGACGGGATCGCGGATACGGGCCGCCGACGCGGCGCTCGAGGCGACGGACCTCGGGCGCGCCTCGACCGAGATGGGCGTCCTGGAGGAAACCGTGACGGCGTACGTCGGTCTCGCCACTGCGCGTACGGTTCTGGAAGCGGCACGGGCCCAGGTCTCCGCCCTCGAAGCGGAGCGGGCACGCGTCGAGCGGCATCTCGACGCCGGCTCCGCCGCTCGGGTGGAGCTGATCACCGCGGAAGCGGTGCTCCAGGAAGCGCGCGCCGAGGAGGCGGGCGCCGCAGCGCGCGTCGGTCTCGCCGAGCGGTCGCTCGCGCGCTCGATGGGCGTGAGCGCGGCGGAGGTCACGACGCGGACGCTCGCCCCCGTCGTCACACGCCCCGAGACGAGCCCGGCCACCATCGGTACGAGCCCCGTGGTGCGGCAGGCGGAGGAAGCCGTGGTGATGGCGGAAGCCCGCTCGTCGGAGGCGCGGGCCGGACGCTTCCCGACCGTGCAGGCCGGCGCCGGGCTCATCGACTACGGCGCCTGGGAGCGCAGCCATGTCCTGGAGTGGCGTGCCGGCGTGGAGGTGGCCTGGCCGATCTTCGCCGGCCCGAGGGGTGCCTCGATCCGGCGCGCGAACGCCGAGGTGACGGCGGCACGAGCCGACCTCGCGGCCGCCCGCATGCGGACAGCGCAGGACGTCGACCAGGCGGCCACGGCGGTCACGGCGGCCGACGCGCGCGCAGAGGCGCTCGCGGCCGCGATCGCACAGTGGGAGGAGGTCACCCGCATCGAGGCCCTCGCGCTCGAGGCGGGGTCCGGCGAGCAGCGTGATTTGCTGCGGGCGGAGGCGGGGCTGTACCAAGCGCGCGCGGGTTACGCGCTCGCCCGGCAGGACGCACTCACCGCGCGGCTCCGGCTCGCCCGCGCCGAGGGTGTGCTCGATCGCGAATGGATCAACGCGTGGACGGAGTCCCTCTGATGAATGCACGCATTCGGGTCGTCGTCGTCGCTCTCGCCGCGGTAGCCGTCGTCACCTGGCTGATCCTGAGGAACGGCTCGGCGGAAGACGGACGCGTCGCGGCCTCCGGGACGGTCGAGGCCACGGACGCCGACCTGGGCTTCCAGGCCGCGGGACGAGTGCAGGAGATCGACGTCGAGGAAGGTGACGAGGTCACGGCCGGCCAGGAGCTCGCGCGACTCGACACACGCGAGCTCGACGCCGCGCTCGAGGGCGCTCGCGCCCAGCTCGAGGCCGCCGAAGCACGCCTGGCCGAGCTCGTGCGCGGCGCCCGTCCCCAGGAGGTCGTGACGGCCGAGGCCGCGGTGCGCGCCGCCGCCTCGCGCACCGAGGAAGCCCGTCTCGAGCGCGAGCGCGCCGCCACCCTCTTCGAGGGCGGCGCGATCAGCCGGCAGGCGTTCGACCGGGCCGAGTCCGCGCACGAGCTCGCCGTCGCCGCGCTCGATCAGGCCGAGGAGCAGCTGGCGCTCGTCGAGGAGGGTCCGCGCTCGGAGATCGTCCGCGCCCAACGCGCCGTGGTGGCTCAGGGCCGAGCCAACGTCGCGCGCGCGGAAGCCACGCTGGCCAACGCCGTGGTCACCGCGCCCTTCGACGGCATCGTCACCGTCAAGCATCGGGAGCCGGGCGAAGCCGTCACGCCGGGTGCGCCCGTCGTCACGCTGCTCGCTCCGGACGACCGGTGGGTGCGCATCTACGTGCGAGAAGATCAGATCGGTCGCGTCCGTTTGGGCCTGCCGGCAGAGATCGTGTCGGACACCTACCCCGATCGGACGTACAGCGGCGAGGTGGTGTTCATCGGCAGCGAGGCGGAGTTCACGCCGCGCAACGTGCAGACGGCGGAGGAGCGCACGAAGCTCGTCTACCCCGTGAGGGTGCGCATCACCGGCGATCCGGACTTCGTGCTGAAGCCCGGCATCCCCGTGGACGTGACGCTGCTGGACGCGGAAAGCTGACATGTCGGCGCCCGCGGTGCGCGTCGAGCGGCTCAGGCGCACATTCGGATCGCTCGTCGCGGTCGACGATCTCTCCTTCGAGGTCGAGCGCGGGGGCCTGTTCGGCATCGTGGGACCGGACGGCGCCGGCAAGACGACGATGCTGCGCATGCTGGCGGGCGTCCTGCGGGCGACCTCGGGGAGCGCTCGCGTGGCCGGCGTGGAGGTGACCAGCGATCCGGAAGCCGCCAAGCCGAGGATCGCGTACATGGCCCAACGCTTCGGCCTGTACGAGGACCTGACCGTCGCGGAGAACCTGCGATTCTACGCGGATCTCTATCGCGTGCCCCCGTCGGATCTCACCTCGCGCCTCGATCGCCTGTACGCGTTCAGCCGCCTCGGGGAGTTCACCGACCGCCTGGCGGGTAAGCTATCCGGAGGCATGAAGCAGAAGCTGGCGCTCTCGTGCTGTCTCGTTCATCGGCCCGAAGTCCTCGTGTTGGACGAGCCCACGTTCGGAGTCGATCCGATCTCGCGGCGAGAGCTGTGGCTGATCCTGCACGAGATGGTGCGTGAAGGCGTGACCATCGTCGTGTCCACGTCGTACATGGACGAAGCGGAGCGCTGCGACCGCGTCCTCCTCCTCGACCGGGGCCGGGCACTCGCCCTCGATGCGCCCACGGCCCTCCAGGCCAGGCTCTCCGGCTCTCTCCTCGCGATACGGGCCGATCGGCCCAGAGCGGCGCGGGATCTCCTGCGCGAGCACGCCGACGTCGCCACCGCGACGCTGTTCGGCGACACGGTGCACGTGTTCCTCCGAAGACCGGGTGACGGCACCGAGGTCGTGAAGGCGCTCGAGCGGGGTGGCGTCGCGGTCGAGGACGCACACCCGCTGGAGCCATCCCTCGAGGACGTGTTCATCCGACTGCTGGAGATGGAGTCGGAAGCGCATGCGGCCTGACGCGACGCGCACCCCCGTCGAGGTGACCGACCTCACGCGCCGCTTCGGGGATTTCACGGCGGTGGAGCGCGTGACGTTCGACGTGCGAGCGGGTGAGATCTTCGGGTTCCTCGGCCCCAACGGTGCCGGCAAGACGACGACGATCAGGATGTTGACCGGGCTCCTGGCTCCGTCCGACGGCGAGGGCCGTGTCGCCGGCTTCGACATCCGGCGCGAGCGCGCCCTCATCAAGAGCCGCATCGGCTACATGTCGCAGCGTTTCTCGCTGTACGCCGACCTCACGGTGCGCGAGAACGTCGATCTCTTCGCGGGACTCTACGGCGTCGATGGCACGCGACTCGACGAACGGCGCCGTTGGATCCTCGACATGGCCGACCTCGGCGGCGCGGAGGATCGGCTCACGGCGGACCTGCCCCTCGGTTGGAAGCAGCGGCTCGCGCTCGGGTGCGCGCTGGTGCACGAGCCACCGATCCTCTTCCTCGACGAGCCGACGTCGGGCGTCGATCCCGTCGCCCGTCGACGCTTCTGGGATCTCATCGATGCGCTGGCGCACGCCGGCACCACCGTGCTCGTGTCCACTCACTACATGGAGGAGGCGGAGCACTGCCACCGGCTTGCGCTCCTCAACCGCGGCCGGCTGATCGCGCTGGACACGCCGCGGGCGCTCCGGTCCCGCGTCGTTTCGCCGATCCTCGAGGTGCGGACGGACGACGCGCCGGGCGCGGTGGAAGCGCTCGTCGGAACCCCCGGCGTCATCGATGCGGCCATGTTCGGACGCGCCCTCCACGTCACGGTCGAGGACGAGGATCTCGCGCCGGAGCGCATCAGGTCGGCGGTCGCGGCCGTCGGCGGAAGCGTGACCGACATCCGACCGGTGGAGCCGTCCCTGGAGGATGTCTTCGTGTCGCTCGTGCGCGCCGAGGGCGGCGCGGTGGTGGGGTGAGCGGCGTGGATCTCGTTCGTCTGCGCGCGGTGGCCCGCAAGGAATGGATCCAGCTCCGGCGCGACACCCGCAGCATGATCCTCGCGTTCGTCCTGCCGCTCTTCCTCCTGCTCTTCTTCGGCTACGCGATCACATGGGACGTGCGCGACATCCCGATCGCCGTGCTCGACGAGGACCGCTCGCCCGAGAGCCGCGCCCTGATCGACGCATTGGTGTCGAGCGGCTACTTCAGCATCCACGAGCATCTGGAATCGGCGGCAGCCATGGACGAGCGGCTGGTCGGCGACGACGTCGTGGGCGCCCTGTGGATTCCCGCGGGCTACGCGCGGGACCTGGCCGCCCCGGGCAGGACCGCCGGAGTGCAGCTCGTCCTCGACGGCAGCGACGCCAATACGGCGACCATCGCCCTGAACTACGCCGACGCGATCGTCGCCCGGCACGGAGCGCGCGCGGTGCTCGCGGGCCGCCGCGTCGGGCCGCCGATCTCGCTCGAGACACGCACGTGGTACAACCCCAACCTGGAGAGCCGGCACATGATCGTGCCCGGCCTGATCGCGGTGATCATGTCGATCATCGCGGCCATGCTCACGGCGCTGACCATCGCCCGCGAGTGGGAGCGTGGGACGATGGAGCAGCTCGCGGCGACGCCGGTGGGACGATTCGAGGTGGTGCTCGGCAAGCTGCTCCCTTACGTGGCCATCGGCTTCTTCGACGTGGCGGTCACGGTGGTCGCGGGCCTGCTGATCTTCGGCACGCCGCTGCGCGGGAGCGTCCTGCTGCTGGCGTTCCTCACGCTCCTCTTTCTCCTTGGAGCGCTAGGGCTCGGCATCTTCATCTCCGCCGCCGTGAAGTCACAGGTGCTCGCCATGCAGATCTCCATGGTCGCGACCTATCTGCCGGCGGTGCTGCTCTCGGGCTTCCTCTTCGACGTCGCGAGCATGCCGGTGGTGCTGCGCGCGGTCACGTTCCTGATACCGGCTCGCTACTACGTGACGGTCACGCGGGGGATCTTCCTCAAGGGGGTCGGCGTGGACGTCCTCTGGATGCAGGCCGGCTTCATGCTGCTCTTCGCGGCGCTGGGCCTCGCGCTCGCGACCCGCGCCTTCCGCAAGGAGCTCGCCGCATGAGTCCCTCGCGGCGGCTCGCCTTCCTGCGCATCCGATGCCTGGTCATCAAGGAGCTCAGGCAGATCTTCCGCGACCCTCGGTCGAAGCGAGTGATCTTCGTCGCCCCCATCCTCCAGCTCGTGCTGTTCGGATACGCGGTGAACACGGACGTGCACGACGTCGCGACCGCCGTCGTGGACCACGACCGCACCGCCGAATCGCGCGAGCTCGTCGCCGCGCTCACGGCGTCGGGCTACTTCCGGGTCGTGGCCTCGTCCGATCGGTCGGAGGATCTCGGCCGCGCGCTCGACGGGGGCGATGCGGTCGTCGGGCTCGAGATCCCCGCGGGATACGCGCGCGATCTGCTCGCGGGCCGCTCGCCCTCCGTCCAGCTCCTCGTGGACGGCAGCAACTCCAACACGGCCACGGTCGCGCAGGGCTACGCGCTGCGCATCGTCGCCGATCTCGGTACGCGTGAGCGCGGCGGAGCGCCCGCGCTCGCGAGCGGAATCGAGCTCCGTGCGCGCGCCTGGTTCAATCCATCCCTCGAGTCGCGCGTGTACAACGTGCCGGCCGTCATCGGCGTGATCGTCCTGCTCATGTGCCTCCTCCTCACCGCGCTGGGCGTGGTCCGGGAGCGCGAGGTCGGGACCCTCGATCAGCTGCTCGTCTCGCCCCTCACGGCGAGCGAGCTCGTGCTCGGCAAGACGATTCCGGTCGCCGGGATCGCGCTCGTGCAGATCACGCTCATCACGTCGGTGGCGCTCCTCTGGTTCGACGTTCCCCTGAGAGGCTCCCTTGCCGCTCTGGCGCTGGCGGCGTTCCTCTTCATCGTCTCCGGCCTCGCGCTCGGACTCCTGGTGTCCACGTTCTCGGCGACGCAGCAGGAGGCTTTCCTGGCGATGTTCCTGATGCTGCTGCCCGCGATCATCCTGTCGGGATTCCTCTACCCGATCGACACGATGCCCGAGGCCTTCCAACACCTCACGCTCGCCAATCCCCTCCGGCACTTCCTGGAGATCATCCGCGCCATCTTCCTCCGGGGCGCGGGGGTCCGGGACCTCTGGCCTCAGCTCGGCACGCTGGCGGGGATGG
Organism: Gemmatimonadales bacterium; assembly: GCA_050181335.1. Taxonomy (GTDB): domain Bacteria; phylum Gemmatimonadota; class Gemmatimonadetes; order Longimicrobiales; family Gaopeijiaceae; genus UBA2982. Next base: position 291,253 of record JBFXDG010000001.1, read on the forward strand.
CGACCGTCGGGCTGGGCGTCGCCGCGTGGCGCTTTCGGGCCACGATCGCAAAGGCGACTTGACAATAGTTCAAGATTGAAACTTATTTCCCGCACGATGCCCTCCCTCGCGACCGCCGGGTTCCACCACATCACGATGGTGACGAAGAGTGCCCCCAGGACGCTCGCGTTCTACGGGGATCTCCTCGGGTTCGACCTCGTGAAGAAGACCGTCAACTTCGACGATCCCTCCGCCTATCATTTGTACTTCGGGCGGTCGGGGGGTCGGCCGGGCACGATCCTCACCTTCTTCGAGTGGGCGCATGCCCGCCCGGGTCATTGGGGCGTGGGCGGCGTTCACCACCTCGCCATGGGCGTGGCCACGCCGGAAGCGCAGCTCAAGTGGAAGCGGCGACTCATGGACGCGGGCGTGGCCGTGAACGGCCCCATCGACCGCGGTTACTTCCGCAGCCTCTACTTCGCCGATCCGGACGGCCAGGTGCTCGAGATCGCCACCGCCGGTCCGGGTTACGCGATCGACGAGCCGGCGGACGCGCTCGGCCGGCAGCTCATCGTGCCGCCGGCGGAGCGCCTCCCGGACGGACGCGACGCCGGCGCGATCGACGCCGCGACGCACCCGGAGCCGGTTCCCGTGATCACGGCGGATATGGTGCTCGACGGTATCCACCACATCACCGGGATCACGGACGACATCGAGCGCGCCCACGAGTTCTACGAGAGCGCGTTGGGACTGCGCATCGTCAAGCGCACCTTCAACCAGGACGACGCGCGCACGAAGCACTACTTCTGGGCCCGGTACGACGGATCCGACGTGGCGTCGCACTCCGCGCTCACGCTCTTCGGTTGGCAGGGCTCGCGCTACGTCGCGCGCCCCGGCGCGGGGCAGACCCACCACATCGCCTTCCGCGCGTCGAGCGCCGACGAGCAGGCGGAGTGGCGCGACCACCTGCTCTCCCTCGGCGTCGACGTCACCGCGGTCAAGGACCGCACCTATTTCCAGAGCATCTACTTCCACGCGCCCGACGGTCTCCTGCTCGAGATCGCGACGGATGGCCCCGGCTTCGCGGTCGACGAGCCGGAAGAATCGCTCGGCGAAGCGCTCAAGCTCCCCGGCTGGCTCGAGGAGCACCGACCCGAGATCGAAAGGACCTTGGTGCCCCTCGGATGAAACCGACCCGCGAGACGCGCACGCTCGAGTTCGATCTGTCGCCCGCCTCCCTCGCGTCCGAGCGGACGACGCTGGCGGTGCTCCTCCACGGTCGCGGCAGCGACAAGGCGGATCTCCAGGGGCTCCGGCCGCAGCTTCCGCCGGATTGGACGCTCGTCACGCCGCGGGCTCCGTTTCCGGGCGAGCCCTGGGGCTACGGAAAGGGCTACGCGTGGTACCGGTACGTCGAGGAGGACCGGCTCGACGCCGACACTCTCGCCGAGAGCCTCTCGCTCCTCGACACGCTGCTCGGTGAGCTCCCTCGCGCCATCGGCTTCACGCCCGATCGCACAGTGCTGGGCGGCTTCTCGCAGGGCGGGACCACGAGCCTCTCGTACGCGATCACACGCCCCGGCCGGATCGCGGCCGCGCTCAACTTCTCGGGTTTCCTGCCCGCGTCGATCGCGGTGGATGAGTCGGGCGGGAATCCCCCGACGACGCCCGTCTTCTGGGGGCACGGCCTCGGTGATCCGGCCATCCCCTTCGGCCTCGCCGAGCGCGGGCGCAACCGCCTCCGCCGGGCCGGCGCCACGCTGGTGACGCGCGACTTCTCCATCGGCCACTGGATCGTGCCCGAGGAAGTGCAGGCGGCCGTCGAGATGGTCGACGGCCGGCGCTGACCCGTCAGTCCTCGGAGTCGAGCTGCTGCGGTAGGGTGGTCAGGCTCACGATCTTGTAGCGGCGATCGCCCGCCGGCAGACGCACCGTGACCTCTTCGCCCGGCTTGGCGCCCAATAGACCCTTGCCGATCGGCGACGCGAGCGAGACCTGGCCGGCATCGAGGTCGATGAAGTCGCCGGCGGTGATGGTGAACGTGAAATCCTCCCGCATCTCGATGTCCGTGATCGTCACCTGCGATCCGAACCCGACGCGGTCGTAGGCCATCTGCGTCACGTCGATGCGGGAGAGCTCCGTCATGCGCGTCGTCAGGTGGTTCAGCCGCGCCTCGACGAACGCCTGGCGCTCCTTGGCGGACTTGAACTCGGCGTTCTCCCGAAGATCCCCGTGCTCCATCGCGATCTTGATCCGCTGCGGCAGCTCCTGGTTGAGCTCCTGCATGAGGTTCGCGATCTCCGCCTCGATCTTCACGCGGATCTCGTCGAGCATCGACCGGGTGGCCACGGCTACCCTCTCGGATGGGTGTCGGCCAGCACGGCTCGGCGCCGCGCGTCCCGGTCCGCCTTCACGGCTTCGCGGATGCGCTCGTGCTTGAGCGCGAGGATCTGTCCCGCGAGGAGCCCGGCGTTGATCGCCCCCGCCTTGCCGATGGCGAGCGTGCCGACGGGGACGCCGCCCGGCATCTGCACCGTGGAAAGGAGCGAGTCGAGACCGTCGAGCGACCATCCCTTCATCGGCACGCCGAGCACGGGCAGCGTGGTCTTGGCCGCGATGACGCCGGCGAGGTGGGCCGCGCCCCCCGCGGCCGCGATGAGGACCTCGATGCCGCGCTGCTCCGCCGTCTCCGCGTACTCGACCGCCTCGTCCGGCGTGCGGTGAGCGGACAGGACGCGGGCCTCGCATTGGATGCCCAGCGCCTCGAGCGTGGTGACGCAGTGGCTCATCGTTTCCCAGTCGGACTTGGAGCCCATCAACACGCCCACCAAAGGGTTCGCCATCGTGTCGCGCCTCGTTCGGGGATACTTTTGGCCGGTCGCCGGTCCTGGCGTCGCGAGCCCCGCGGGGGCCGCCGACTCGCGTCGGCAACCTACACCGTCGGCTGGATGGGCCGCACGTTGGTAGAAGCGCGACGCCGGATCAAGGGCGGCTCGGCTCGGACCTCGAGGATCTGCGCGCGTGACGGGAAAGGCTAAGGATCTCATCTGGCCGGACGACGAGACCGACCTCGTCCCGTTCCTGCCGTTCATCTTCTCCGTGTGGGTCGATGGGACGCTCGCGCCGGCGGAGATGTCCGCCGTGGGACGCACCATCGACGCCCTGGAGTGGCTCGAGGTGGACAGCCGTCGCGTGCTCGGCGCCTGGCTGGACCCGAGCGCGCCCCCGTCCCCGTCGGCCCTGCACGCCCTCCGCACGCGGATCCGCGGGCGCGTCCCGCTCCAGGCCGCGGACGCGCAACGCTCGCTGACCGGCCTCGGCCTCGCGCTGTGGCGGCAGGCCGGCGTGGCGGGTCCGTGGTCGGATCCTGCCGCCGAGACGGCGCTGCGCGGGCTCGAGAGCTCGCTGGGGCTCCTCGGCGCCGAAGCGGCGCGCGGCGCCCTGGGACTGTTGCCGCCGCCGGCGGCTGCGCAGCCGGCCCCGGTCACGCCGGAGGGTGGCGCGCTGCGTGCGTACCTCGATCGTGACCACCGGCAGGTGCGCGATCGGACGCTCGGCATCCTCTTGGCGCCTACGTTGCGCATACCTCTCGGCCTCGCGCCCGCGGAGTACCGGGAGCGGGTCCTCGAGGCGGTGCGGCACCTCGCCCGCGAGGGGCTCGGCAGCCTCGGATATCCGACACGGTACGGCGGCCAGGGCGATCCAGCCGCCGCGGTCGCCGTCTTCGAGACGCTCGCGTTCGGAGACCTCAGCGTGGTCGTGAAGTTCGGAGTCCAGTTCGGGCTCTTCGGCGGCAGCGTGCTCCAGCTCGGCACCGAGCGTCATCACGAGGCCCACCTGCGGGCCATCGCGTCGCTCGGGCTTCCCGGCTGCTACGCCATGACGGAGACCGGGCACGGGTCCAACGTCCGCGACCTGGAGACGACGGCCACGTACGATGCCGCGACCGACGAGCTGGTGATCCACACCCCGCACGCGCAGGCCGCGAAGAACTACATCGGCAACGCCGCGGCGCACGGACTCATGGCCACGGTGTTCGCGCGCGTGATCGTGAGCGGAGAGGACCACGGCGTGCATGCCGTGCTGGTGCCGCTCCGCGACCAGCGCAGGCGCCTCCTCCCCGGGGTCGCGATCGAGGACTGCGGCGCGAAGGAGGGCCTCGACGGGGTCGACAACGGGCGCATCGTCTTCGACCGCGTGCGCGTGCCCCGGACGAACCTCCTCGACCGCTTCGCCACCATCGACGACCAGGGTCGCTACCGCAGCGACATCCCGAGCGCCGGGCGCCGCTTCTTCCGCATGCTGCGGACGTTGGTGATGGGACGGGTGAGCATCGCCGCGGCGTCGGTCAGCGCCGCGAAGGTGGGCCTGACGATCGCCGTCCGCTACGCGTCCGAGCGCCGACAGTTCGGACCCGAGGGCGGGCCGGAGCAGCCGATCCTCGACTACCCGCTCGTCCAGCGCGCGCTGATGCCGGCGTTGGCCACGACCTTCGGTCTCCATTTCGCCGTGCGCCGGCTGCAGACGCAGGTGGCGGACGCGGCCACGGGCGATTCGGCCGAGCTCGAGGTGGCCGCGGCCGGCCTCAAGGCGTACGCCTCCGAGCACTGCGTGGCGGCGCTCCAGGCCTCGCGCGAGATCTGCGGGGGTGCCGGTTACATGGCCCGAGCCCGTTTCGCCGCGCTCAAGGCGGACACGGACGTCTTCACCACGTTCGAGGGCGCGAACCTCGTCCTCTATCAGCTCGTCGCGAAGGGGCTCCTCTCCCGCTTCCGCGACGAGATGGGGGATCTGTCGTTGAGGGGCGCCGTGCGCTACCTGGCCGAGCGAGCGGAGACGGCCCTCACCGAGCTGAACCCCGTGGTTACGCGCCGGACGGACGACGAGCATCTGATGGACCCCGAGATGCACGCCGGTGCGCTCGCGTACCGCGAGGAGCGTCTGCTCCGCTCGGCCGCCATGCGCATGCGCGCCAGGCTCGAGGACGGCATGGACTCGTTCCGCGCCGTGGTGGAATGCCAGGATCACCTGGTGGCGCTCGCCCGTGCCCACGTCGAGCGCGTGGTGCTCGACGGGCTCGGGGACGCGGTCACCCGTGCGCCGGGCCCCGGCCTCTCGGAGATCCTCTCCTCGGTCTCGGCCCTCTTCGCGCTCGCGGCGATCGAGCGCGACCGGGGGTGGTTCCTGGAGGCCGGCTATCTGGAGCCCGCCAAGTCGCGCGCCATTCGCGCCCGGGTGGGGGCCCTCTGCAGGGAGGTCCGCGACCACGCGGGAACCCTCACGGACGCCTTCGCCATCCCGAACGAGCTGCTGCCGGAGATCGGCCGGGGCGCCGGGACCCGTTCCGCGGGGTCACCCGGCGGCTCTCCGGGATAGCCGCCGGCGGGTAGGGCACGGCCGGCCGGCGAGAAAACATTTGTTTTTTCCCCGCTCGGCCGGCATCTTCGTACCGTTCCGCGTACGGTCCCATCTGCCGGAGAACCGGGCGAAGCACGCCCGCACCTCCCTATATTGGCGGGAACGTTGAGCCCAGACATCCGAGAGCACGCGCCTTCGCGGCGCGTCGGAGGAAGAGTCCATGGTTCGTAGGAGCCTGATCGCCACGGCCTTGTGGGTCGTCGCGTCACCCTTGGCCGCCCAGATGGAGCCCCAGGAGCACGTCTGGACGGCCGGACGTCCCGACTCCGAGGCGCCCATCGGGGTGCTCGGAGCTCGCACGCTCGAAGCCGGCGCGCTGAAGCTCACGTACCACTTCAAGCAGGAGAACTCGCGGGGCGTGTGGTTCGCGACCGACTCGCTGCCCCTCGCCACGACGCTCCAGCTCTACACGGTCGCTCCGCTGACGCTCTCCAACATCACGCACAGCGTGACGGGCGCGTACGGCGTGACCGATCGGCTGACCGTCACCGGAACCGCGGAGTTCTCGCTGATCGAGCGTGAGCAGATCACGAACGGCGGCGTCCTCTACATCACCGGGGTGGAGGCGCTCGGCGACCTCACCGCCTCGGCGATCTACGAGGTGGTGCGCCAGGGTCCCTACCGGCTGAACTTCTCCGGCGGCGCGCTCATTCCGATCGGCAAGGCGCGCACGTATGCCGACACGCCCTTCGGGGCCGACCAGGCATTGCCGTACGACCAGCGGCCGAGCGGCGGCGCCTTCGCGGTGATTCCGGGGATCTCGGGCCAGGTGCAGAACGAAGTCGCCTCGCTCGGAGCCCAGTTCAAGGCCAGGATCTACGTCGGCGAGGGAACCGCCGATTACACGCCCGGCGACCGCTACCAGGCGGACGGCTGGGCGGCATACGCCATCAACAGCGTCGTGAGCGTGTCGGCGGGACTGCGCTGGGCCACGTGGGGACGCCTCGAAGGCGCCGACCCGCAGCTCACGCCGACCCAGGACCCGGGCAGCGACCCGGTCACCGGCATGGCGGGAGGTCAGCGCGCGGACATGCCGATCGGCGTGAACGTCCTGCTGCCGGGAAGCTCCGTGCTCGCCGGGCACCGCCTGTACGCCGAAGCGGTGTACGCGATGCACCACGACTACGAGGGCGTGCGACTCGGGCTCGACTGGGGCTTCAACTTCGGCTGGTCGATGGAGTTCTAGGGCGCGCGACCGCGCGGACCGCGAAGAAGGGCGCCCGGGGGAGACCCCGGGCGCTTTTTCTTTGGTGGCGTGTTGGCCCGCGGCTCAGCCGCGGAGCCCGACCAGGTGGTAACGTTTCTTGCCGATGCGAACGAGGACGAAGCGCCCTTCGATGGCGTCGCCCGTCGTCACGCGCCGGCCCACGTCGTCCACGCGCACGTTGTTCACGTAGACACCGCCCCCTTCGATCGAGCGGCGGGCATCGCCCTTCGACGATGTGATTCCCGATTCGGTGAGGAGATCGACCAGCGGCTTCCCCTCCCCCGCGAGGTCCGCGCGCGCGATCTCGTGGGACGGCACGTCGGCGAAGATGTCGGCGATCTCGTCCGCGCCGAGCCCGACGACGCCCCCACCGAAGAGCGCCTGCGTGGCCTGACGCGCCCGTGCGAGGCCGGTCTCTCCGTGCAGCCGGCGCGTCACGTCCTCGGCCAGCGCCTTTTGCGCCGAGCGCTCGGCGGGCGCCGAGGAGACCTCGTGCTCGAGCTCCACGACGCGGTCCACGTCGAGCAGCGTGAAGTACTTCAGGTAGCGGACCACGTCGGCGTCCTCGACGTTGATCCAGAACTGGTAGAAGCGAAACGGTGAGGTCATCGCGGGATCGAGCCATACCGCGCCTTCTTCCGTCTTGCCGAACTTCACGCCCGACGCCTGCGTGACGAGCGGGAGGACCACGCCGAACGCGCGGGCGGAGGAAACGCGCCGCACGAGGTCGATGCCCGCCGTGATGTTCCCCCACTGGTCGCTGCCGCCCATCTGCGCGGTGCATCCTTCGGTCCGGTACAGCTCCAGGAAGTCGAAGGACTGCAGGAGCGAGTAGGAGAACTCGGTGAACGACATGCCGGAGTCCTCGGAGGCCAGCCGCCGCCGCACCGTTTCCTTGGCGAGCATCTGGTTCAGCGAGAAGTGCTTGCCGACGTCGCGCAGGAAGTCGACCAGCGGCAGGCTCCCGAGCCAGTCGAGGTTGTTCCTGAGGCGCGCCGGGTTCGCCTTGGCGCCGAAGTCGAGGAAGTGCTCCAGCTGGGTCCGGATCGACTCGGCGTTCTCGGCGACCTGCTCCTTGGTGAGCAGCTTGCGCTCCGTCGTCTTGCCCGACGGATCGCCGATGAGACCCGTGCCGCCGCCGACGAGCGCGATCGGCGTGTGGCCCGCGCGCTGTGCGTGGACGAGCCCCATGATGGGAACGAGCGAGCCCACGTGCAGGCTCGCACCGGTGGGGTCGAATCCCGCGTACACGGTGCGCGCCCCGGTTGCGAAGTGCTCCTCCGCTCCCTCCGTGGCATCGTCGAGCAGGGCTCGCCACCTCAGCTCGTCGAGGAGCGAGGTCTCGGTCGCGTGCGGCGGCATCTTACCAGCCGTTCCGCTCTTTCAGGCCCGTGATGTGGGCCTCGTGGTGACGCCCGTGCCACCCGTAGAGCTCGAGCAGCATGTCGATCGTCATGGCGCCGTTCTCCGGATGGTGCAGCGGCCGCGAGAACTGCTCGGGTGTGAGCTCGTCCAGCAGCGCGACCCACCGGGTGTGGAGCGCTTCGAGGATCGCCAGGGAAGGCTCGATGGGCAGCGTCTTCGCGTCCGGAAGCTCGGCCCAGAGCTTCTCGTCGTAGGGACGGATCGTGGGCGCGTTCTCGGTGAGCGCCAGCCGGAAGCGCACGTACGCGTGGAGGTGCGAGTCCACCACGTGATGAACGACCTGGCGCACCGTCCAACCGCCGTCGCGGTAGGGGGTGTCGAGCCGCGCGTCGTCGAGGCCGGCGGCCGCGGCGCGAATCCTCGCCGGGGCCTCGCGAATCGCCTGGATCTTGGCCCGACGCTCGTCGGGGCTGAGCGCCCGTCTCACGGACGAGAAGCGCCCGGTCGGAAACCTCAGTTCCTCCACGTCGCCCCTCCGCTTGCGTGGGAAGCCGTCGCGGCGAATCATCCCACGCTTTTCCGACCATGTCCAGCCGCGCCGCGATCTACGAAGCCGTTCGCCGCATCCCGCGCGGCTGCGTCGCGACGTACGGGGACGTGGCCGCCGCGGCCGGTCTGCCTGGACACGCCCGGCAGGTGGGCTACGCGCTGGCCGCCCTGGAGCCCGAGACGGACGTCCCCTGGCACCGGGTGGTGAACGCGCGCGGGCAGATCAGCGCCCGTTCGGCGGACCGCTCGATCGAGGCCCTGCAGCGCACCCTGCTTCGCCGCGAGGGCGTACGATTCGCGGAGGGCGGCACCATCGACCTGCTCCGCTATCGAGCCGCCCGGCGGACATAACCTCTTTATATGATATGATGAGGTTACTCTTGACCCGTAACCGTAAATAGCATGTTATGTGGTTACATGCCGCCCGATCCGCCCGAGCTGGGCAACCTCGCCCTGGACTTCCTGCACACGAGGAGGCGCGCGCGGGGCGGAGCGATCGACCTCGTCCGCACCCCGGACGCGTTGGTGGCATGGCTCGTCACCCACGCCGGTGAGCCGACCGCATCCCGTTTGATGGGGCCGCTGGAGCCTCCGATCGGACGGCTGCTCCTGGAAGAGGCGCGCCGTCTCAGGGGCGATATCGGCACCTTGGTGGAAACCTACGCCGCGTCCGGGTCGCTGCATCCGGTCGCATCGTACGGCATCAACCGGCTCCTCGAGGCCGGCCCGCGCTCGCTCCGCCTCGTCACGGAAGCGGGGAGCCCCGCGCTCGTCGAGACCCTTCACGCCCGCGGCCATCTGGGCCCGCTCGTCGTGATCGCGGAGGCCGCCGCGCACCTCGTGTCGACGGTCGAGCCCGGCCGCGTGCGCGCCTGTGCCTCCGCAGCCTGCGGCGCGTGGTTCGCCGACACCAGCAAGGGGGGGCGACGTCGGTGGTGCTCGATGGCACGCTGCGGCAACCGCCAGAAGGCCTCCGCGCACCGAGCGCGGGGCAGAACCGGATGACGCGCCTTGCCGCACGGGTGAGGGCCTCGTATTTCCCCGCTGGCACGGTCCCCCGGAGGATTCATGCGCACGAACGTGTGCGTCTCGCTGGTCATCCTGTCGTTCCTGCCCGCCGCGGCGGCGGCGCAAGCAGACTCGCTCCCGGTCGACCCGGCGCGGGTCCACGCGCACATCCTGCTGCTCACCCGTGGCGCACAGGGAACGCCCGGAGGTGAGGGCCTGCTCCCCCTCGCGCTCGCCGAAGGCGAGATCGCGGCGATCCACGCCGAGCTCGCCCTCGAAGCCGCGGCGAGCCTCGACGACGTGAAGCTCCACGTGGAGCACATGCTCCACGCTCTCGATCCGGCGCTCGTCTTCGAGGGGCCCGGCCTCGGCTACGGCTTCCGGCGCGCCACCGAGGAGGCGCTCGCCCACATCGAGACCGCCGCGGCCGAGCCGGGGGCGTCCGACAACGTGCGGTTCCACGCCGCCTACGTCGCGGCCGCGCTTCGAGCCGCGCTCGACAGGGCCGATGCGATCGTCCGCCTCGCGCCCGACATCCAGCTCGCCGGCTCCGCCGCGGCCGCCGCGCCGCTCCTGGCTCGACTGAACGAGCTGAGCAGCGCGCTCGTGCAGGGGCGCGACGCCGACCGCGACGGGCTCGTCGGATCGCAGGGCGGCGAGGGCGGCGTGCGACAGGCCGTCTGGCACACGACGCTGCTCGAGCGCGGGGAGGGCCTCCTCGCGAGGCCATGAGACCGCCCACCGCGCGTCGACCCTTCCGCGTCTCCCTGCTGCTGCTCGCGACGCTCGGGGCGGCGGCCTGCGTCTCCGAGAGCACGGCGGTCGCGTACACGCAGGCGACCATCTGGGACGGAACCGGACGGGCGCCCTACGTCGGGACGCTCGTCGTGGACAGCGGCCGCATCGTCGCCGCCGGCACCGACGTCGAGGCTCCCCCGGGCGCGGCCATCGTGGTGCTCGAGGGACGCTACGTCCTTCCCGGGATGATCGATGCGCATGCGCACGTCACGGGCGCCTGGGCGCCCGACGACGTCGCCGATCCGGTCGCCCGTGTGCGCGCAGACCTCCTGCTGTTCGCGCGCTATGGCGTGACGACCGTGAACAGCCTGGGCGACGAGCCACCGACGCTCCAGGCGCGCGACGCGGACCCGGACCCGCGCACCCACGCACGCGTGCTCGCCGCGGGCCCGGTGATCGCCGCCACCGATCCGGCCGCGGCGCGCGCCGACGCTCTCGCGCACGCCGACGCCGGTGTCGATTGGCTCAAGGTCCGCGTCGACGACGAGCTGGGCACGGTGCCCAAGATGCCCTGGGATGCGGTCGCCGCCGTCATCGAAGCCGGCCGGGAACGCGGACTGCGCGTGGCCACGCATCTTTATTACCTCGACGATGCGAAGCGGCTGCTCCAGCTCGGCACCGGGCTCCTGGCGCATTCCGTCCGCGACAGGGACGTGGACGCCGAGCTCCTCGACATGGTACGCGCGAGCGGCGTGTGCTACGTGCCGACGCTCGTTCGCGACCTGAGCACGTTCGTCTACGCTTCCCGGCCGGAGTGGTTCGACGACCCCTTCTTCCTCGCCCACGCGCACCGAGGTCAGGTCGAGGCCACCGCCGCGCCGGACTTCGTCGCGGGTCAGCGGAGCCCGGCGGCGGCGACGTACAGAGCGGCGCTCGCGCGGGCGCAGCGCAACCTGAAGGTGCTGTCGGATGCCGGGCTGCCGATCGCGTTCGGAACGGATGCCGGCCCGGCCGCGCGCTTTCCTGGCTACTTCGAGCACCTCGAGCTCGCGCTCATGGTGGATGCGGGGCTGACCCCCGAGCAGGCGCTGATCAGCGCCACGTCCGGAGCGGCACGGTGCCTCGGCCTCGACGAGGTGGGCACGCTGGAGCCGGGAAGGCGTGCGGACTTCCTCGTGCTCGGCGCCGACCCGCTGGTCGACATCGTGAACACGCGCCGACTCGAGGGCGTGTACGTCGGCGGCGCCCGCATCGAGGGACCTTCGGCGCCGTGAGGCCGCTACGCGCTCGCCGTCAGTGGCTCCACGGCCTCCGCTCGACGTTCGGAACGGGTCCGAACGTGCGCGACGGGCGCATCGCGCGCCGCGTGGCCATGTCGTAGCCGTCGCCGGGCGCCAGGAAGTAGAAGGTGCCGTCCCGACCGGTGGTCGTCTGCGAGTCGTAGATGAGCACGTACGACTTGCCGATCACCTCGAATTGGTCTCCCCGGACCACGATCGCCGTGTCCTCGTCCAGGCCGATGCCGAGCAGCTCCGGATGGGCGGCCAGCAGCTCGAGCATGTCGAAGTGCCGGTTGCGCCGGAGCACGTGCTGATCGATCGCCACGTCGCGCAGGTAGCCGAACCCCGTCTGGTGGTCCCCGATGATGATCGCGTTCGTCTCGGTGTCCCCGCGCACGAGGAACGATCCGAGGATCGACGCGCCCGCCGACGTCCCTCCGATGACGCCGCCGCGCTCGAGCACGTTGCGCAGCTCCTCCTCCGTCTTCGTGCCGGCGTACGCTTCGGCGAGGCGCCACTGGCGGCCGCCGAAGAAGAAGACGCCGCCGGCGTCCTTCAGCGGCTCCACGAACTCGTCCGTGTTCGCGACCGCGGGGTCGAGCGTGTGCAGGATGCGCACGTTGCGGGCCCCATGTTGGCGCCACACCTCGAGCCCGTCGTACGAGTCGCCGTACTCGCCCTCGCCCGCCGCGGTCGGAACGAGCACGATGCGTGCGCGCGGGCCGCCGGCGAGCTCGATGAACCTCCGGTAGATCTCGTCCGACTCCATCGCTCCGCCCACCACCACGAGCGCGCCGTTCTGGGGACCGACCCGCGTGTGGCCGGACTGCGCCGCCACGGATCGCGCGCTGGCGACGCTCGCCGCGACGCCGATCGCGAGCACGACCACGCGCGCCGCGCGCCGGCGATGCATCGCCTTGCTCGTCCCGCCACCTGCCATCCGGCTGCTCCTTTGCAACGGTCGCGAGTCGAAGTTGTGCGACAGTCGCGAGACGCTGCAAGGGTGCCGGTGGACGGCTTCCGCAGGGGTGCTGGCCGTCGACGACCAGGGCAGTAGATTCGCCGAACTCGCGCACGTACTCCAAGGAGTGGCTCATGCCCGTCCCCCCGCTGACCCGGCGTCAGCTCCTGAAGAGCTTCGGCGCCCTCGGTGGATCTTCGCTCATGCTGGGCGCGATGGACGCCTGGGGCCTCAAGGGCGCCCCGGCCGGCCCTCGCCCCGAGCTCCGCGGCCCGCAGCCCACCACGCGCGTGATCGTGCTGGGCGGCGGCCTCTCCGGGCTGATCGTGGCGCACGAGCTCGGCAAGCTCGACTACGACTGCCGCGTGCTGGAAGCGCGCCAGGCGGTCGGGGGGCTCACCTGGACCGTGCGGCGGGGGGCGGAGCACACGGAGATCGGCGGGGAACGGCAGGTTTGCGCGTTCGACGAAGGGCAATACGTCAACGCCGGCGCGTGGCGCATCCCGCACTCGGACGAGGGCATCCTCGGATACTGCAAGGAGCTCGGCGTCCGACTCGAGCTCTTCGTGAACGCCGACGACGCGAACTACTTCTACGAGGAGGGACCCGACACGGGCCCGCTCGCCGGACGGCGCGTGCGGTTGCGCGAGGTCAAGGCGGATCTGTGGGGATCCACCACGGAGCTGCTCGCCAAGGCGATGAACCGCGGCGACATCGACGTGCAGCTCAGCGAGGCGGACAAGGAGCTGCTCGTCCAGTTCCTGGTGCGCTCGGGATACCTCGACAACGCCGACTACGTCTACCGGCCGCCCACGTCCCGCGGCTCCGAGGATCGCTACGACCTGTCGGCGCTCCTCCGCTCCGGCTTCGGGGCGCGTGCGCGCTCGCTCAACCAGGAGACCGGGGGCCCCGCGCCGCTCTTCCAGCCCATCGGCGGGATGCAGCAGATCTCGTTCGGCTTCCAGCGCGTGCTGGGCGACCGGCTCACGCTCGGCGCCGAGGTCCGCTCCGTGCGTCAGACGGCTGACGACGTGCGTGTCGTCTACCGTGACACGCGCACGGGCGAGCAGCACGAGCTGGTGGGCGACTACTGCGTGTCGTGCCTACCGATGTCCATCGTGAAGACGCTCGACATCAACCTGTCGCCGCGCATGGCGCAGGCCGTGGGCGAGACCGCGCATGCCTCCATCGCCAAGATGGGCCTCCAGATGCGCCGGCGGTTCTGGGAGGAGGACGACGGCATCTTCGGGGGCCATCTCTGGTCCCGCGGCCTCCAGCTCGGCGAGTTCTCGTACCCGAGCAACGGGTACTTCGGGGACAAAGGCGTTCTGCTCGGCTACTACGGGAGCAGCACGCAGGCCGGCCTGGACGCGATGTCCGTCCGGGGTCGCGTCGAGCACGTGCTCACGCAGGCGAGCAAGGTGCATCCGCAGATCCGGGACGAGTTCGAGGCCGCGTACGCGGTGTGGTGGGAGAAGGTGCCGTACAGCGTGGGTGCGTACGGCCGCACGCCCTCGCAGGACCTCCTCGCCCGGCTGAGCGAGCCGGACGGACGCATCTACATGGGATCGGCGATGGTGAGCGCGGATCCCGCGTGGATGGAGGGAGCGGTCGAGGGCGCGTGGCGCGCCGTCGAGCACATCCACGAGAGAGTGAGCCGGAGCTGACGGCGCTCCGGCCGCGTCAGCGCCCGAGCGCCGCCGGGGCGAAGAGCGGCGTGTCTCCCCGGCCGACGAGCTGAGGGGTCTGGCCCAGCTCCTCGTCGTCGAGTCGCTCGGCGACCACGCGTAGGACGTCCTCGTACGTAGCCCCCGGCTCCGCTTCGCGGAGCGTGGCGACGAAGTGCCGAGTGAACGCGCCTCCGTGCTCGACCGCGCCGGCCGAACCGCCGGGATCGAGCGGGCCTTCCAGGGCCGACTCGTTGGGCGCCGCCGCAGCCACCTCGAGAACGCTGGTCGCCGAGTCGGCCATCGACTCGGGATCGTAGCGCTGGCGAATCGCGGTCGGAACCGGACCGCGCTCCGTCGGAATGGGGCGCTCGAGCGCGCGCGTGCGCATCGCCGACGAGCGCGACGCCGTGCCGGAGTGACAGCTGTCGAGGATCACGACGACGCTTGTGCGGATCGTGCTCAGCCATGCGCGCAGCTCGTCGTCACGGATGTCGTTGACGCTCGACGTCGGCAGCACGTCGGTCGGCGCGAGCGTCTCGTCCAGACCGTCGGGCTCGTCGCCGTCGAGGTCGTACACCTGCGACCCGTGTCCGGCGAAGTAGAAGATGGCGAGGTCGCCGGGCCGAGCCCGACCAGCCAACCAGCCGGTGATGGCCGATCGGATCGCCTCCTTCGTCGCCGCGCGGCCGAGCAGCGTGAGGGCATTGGCGGGCTCGAGCCCCCACCGCTCCTCGAGCACCTCGCGCACGACCCGCGCGTCCCGCTCCGCGCCGAGCAGATCGCCGCCGGGCTCGTCACCGAACGCGACGTAGTCGTTGATGCCGACGAAGACGGCGTAGCGCGTCTGCGCGTATGCCGTCGGGGCGCGGAGCACGAACGGCGCCATGCAGAGGATGCATCCGAGCAGAGTCGAGGCGCGCGGCATGCGATGCGGTACCGCGGCGGGCTCAGCGAGATCCGAACGCCGTGGTCCGCGGCGCGTGAACGATCACCCGAGGCGGCCGGCGTTCCGCCGGAGCACGTCCCCGACCTTCGCGCGATCGACCTTCCCGTTGGCGTTTCGCGGGATGCCCTCCGCGACGTGATAGTGGCGCGGCAGCTTGGGCGCCGAGAGGCGGCTCCGCAGGTGGACGTCGAGCTGCCCCCCATCGACCGGCGCATCCGCCGGCGCCGGCTCGACCCACGCCGCGACGCGCTCGCCCCACGTCGCATCGGGGACGCCGACCACGCACGCGTCGGCGACGAGCGGGTGGGAGCGTAGCGCCTCCTCGATCTCGACCGCGTCGACCGTCACGCCGCCCGTCACGATGCGGTCCACCCGGCGGCCGATCACCCAGAGGTCGCCGTCCCCGTCCATGTGGCCGACATCGCCGGTATGATGCCAGCCCTCGTCGTCCACCAGCGGGCCGGCACCTTCGCCGACATAGCCCGAGGCCAGCGTCGCGCCCCGCACGAGGATCTCGCCGTCCGGGGCGATCCTCACCTCCACGCCGTGCAGCGGTCTTCCGACCGAGCCCGGCTGCCTCCGCGTCGACTCCGGCGGCGAGGTCGCCACCTGGGACGTCGCCTCCGTGAGGCCGTACGTCAACGCGACCGGCCACCGGGCGGCCAGCGCCCGGGTGAGCAGCTGCGCGGGGATCCCAGCGCCGCCGACCAGGACGCAACGAAGCGTGGGCGGAGGCGGCGCGTCCCCCGCGGCTTCGATCAGGCGCAGGAGCTGCGTGGGGACGACGGAGAGATGGGTCACGCTCGAGGATCCACGGAGCGCGGCCCACGCGGTCGCCACCTCGAACCGCCCGGACAGTGCCAGTCCGCATCCTATCAGCAGGGCGCGCGCGATCAGGACGAGACCGCCGACGTGCGCGGGGGAGAGCGAGGCGAGCCAGATGTCCGCCGGGCTCAGCGACAGGCGCTCGCACGAGGCCGCCGCATTCGCCTGGAGAGCCGCGAACGACAGCGCCACGCCGCGAGAGCGGCCGGCGGTCCCGGACGTCCACAGGATCGCCTGCGCGCCCGGTCGGGCTCCGCGCAACGTATCCACGGCCGTGGCCCGCTCGGGCTCCGTGAGCGCACGGTTGAGCGGCGCGGGCGTCGCGCCGATCCGCCAGAGCGCGAGGAGCTCGATCACACCCACCGCATCGGCTTCGATCGCGCATGGGACGACCGACCCCTCGGCATGCACGCGGCGCAGCACCTCGGCCCGCGCGTCCACCGCGCGCTCCAGGTCACCGCGCGTCCACGTGCGCTCCGCCGTGATCAGCAGCACGTCGTTCGTGCCGGCCGGGCTCGCGCCGAGGAGATCGACGACGCTCACGCGAGCGCGAGCCCGAGCGCGAGCGCGACGCCGTAGACGGCGAGCAGCCGCGCCGTGCCTCCGAGCGCCGCCATCAGCTCGCGCGGATCGCGGTGCATGAAGACGGTCCTCGCCGGCGCGATCCCGAAGAAGAGCGCGATGAGCGCGGCGAGCGCCGAAGCCGGCCAGCCGAGCGCAGCGACACCAGCCACCGGGACCAGCGCCGCGACCATGAGCAGCAGCGCGTACTCCACCCGGGTCCCGGTCCGGCCGATCCGCACGGCGAGCGTCCGCTTTCCGGCCGCGGCGTCCGTGCCGATGTCCCTGAGGTTGTTCACCACGAGGACGGCGGTGCTCAACGCGCCGACACCCGTGCCGGCCAGCCACGCATCGATGGGCCACGCACCGGCCTGCACGTAGTACGTCCCGCCCACGGCCACGAGACCGAAGAAGACGAAGACGAACAGGTCGCCCAGCCCGTGGTAGGCGAGCGGCGCCGGGCCGCCCGTGTACAGCACGGCGCACGCGATGGACACCAGGCCGATCCAGACGATCGGCCAACCGGCCACCGCCACCAGATAGGCGCCCGGGACCAGGGCGGACGCCAGCACGAGCACCATCGCCCGGCGAACGACATCCGGCGCGACGAGCCCTGCCTGCGTCACGCGCACGGGCCCGATGCGCTCGTGCGTGTCGGCGCCGCGCACGAAGTCGTAGTAGTCGTTCGCGAGGTTCGTCCCGATCTGGATGAGCAGCGCGCCCACGAGAGCAGCGAGGATCGGCAGCGCGGCGAACGCGCCGTGATGTTGCGCGAGGCCGGCCCCGACGAGGACCGGGGCCGCGGCCGCGACCAACGTCTTCGGCCGCGCCGCGAGGACCCAGTGACCTATCGCCACTCGCGGACGATGCGGGTGCTCACGATCGAGTCGAGCTGCGGGTAACGGCGACGCAGATACTCGTTGCCGAGCTGCGCGATGGAATCCTGATCCGGCGGGTCGTCCGTGTAGCCGGGATAGAATCCATCGATCACGTCGAGGCCGCGCACGACGCGGCCGATCGGCGGATAGCCCACCACACCGCCGGCGGGAACCGCGTCCAGACGCTGGTTGTCCACCAGGTTCACGAACAGCGTGTACGACCGCGTGCGCGGGCCACCGCGCGCGTAGCTCACGGACCCGCGCACGTTGCTCTCCACGACCGGCTCGTCATCGATCGGCAGGTCCTCCCAGAGCGAGTCGAGCGCCGGGTCGCCCGAGAACCCCCACTGCGCCACGAACCCGCTCACGACGCGGTAGAACCGCGCGCCGGCATAGAAGTCGTTGCGGAGCAGGTGGTACATGCGGTCCACGCCGAGCGGCGACCACGACCGATGCATCGCGACGTCGAACGATCCCTCGCTGGTGACGACCTCCGCGACGAACGAGTCCGGCGCGGCGGCCGCGAGGATCTCGGGCGTCGGCCGCCAGAGCGCCGCGTTCGGTCCGCAGCTCGCCACGGCGACGAGCAGCGCCGCGCAGGCGCTGGGTGCGAGCTTGCCACGGATCGGCGTCATGCGCGGCATCCTCACCAGGGGAGCCAGGGGTATTTGCGGAAGTCGGGCTTCCGCTTCTCGACGTAGGCGTTGCGCCCTTCCTGTCCCTGCTCCGTCATGTAGAACAGCAGCGTCGCGTTGCCCGCGAGCTCCTGGAGGCCCGCCTGGCCGTCCAGATCCGCATTGAATGCGCTCTTCAGCAAACGGATGGCGAGCGGGCTCTTCGCGAGGATCTCCTGCGCCCACTCCCACCCCTCCGCTTCCAGCCGCTCCAGCGGGACCACCTTGTTGACGAGCCCCATCTCGTAGGCCTCCGCGGCCGAGTACTGACGGCAGAGGTACCAGATCTCCCGCGCGCGCTTCTGGCCGACGCTCCTCGCCAGGTACGACGCACCGAAGCCGCCGTCGAACGAGCCGACGATGGGGCCGGTCTGGCCGAACACCGCGTTCTCCGCGGCGATGGTGAGATCGCAGACGACGTGGAGCACGTGGCCGCCGCCGATCGCGTAGCCGGGGACCAACGCGATGATCGGCTTGGGCATCGATCGCATGTAGCGCTGCAGCTCGAGCACGTTCAGGCGCGGCACACCGCTCGAGCCCACGTAGCCCGCGTCTCCGCGCACCTTCTGGTCGCCCCCCGAGCAGAACGCCCACTTCCCGTCCTGGGCGGGGCCGTTGCCGGTCAGGAGCACCACCCCGATGTCCGTATCCTCGCCCGCGTCCCGGAACGCCTCGCTCATCTCGAGCAGCGTATCCGGACGGAATGCGTTCCTGACCTCGGGTCGGTCGAACGCGATCCGCGCGACGCCGTCGCACTTGTGGTAGGTGATGTCCTGATATCGCTTCACTTCCTTCCAAGCGGGCTTCGTCATGTCGTCGTCGTCTCCATCGGCACGGTGGGTCCTCGGGCGAGCGCCTCGCGCACGTTCTCCGAGACCGCCTTCGCGAGCTGGTCCCGTTTAGCCTGGCTCGCCACCCGCTCGCTGCGTACACGCAAGATCGTCGTTCTGCCGGCGCGCACGGCACTCTCCAGCGCGTCGCCGAGATCGAGGATCGGAACGTCCGACACGGAGAGTCCGTGGAGCTCCGCGGCGGCCCGGAAATCCAGGCCGTGAGGCGTGACGAACAGCCGCGTGAAATGCGGCTCGTGCGCGGCGATCGGAAGCGCCTGGAAGAGCCCGCCGCCGTCGTTGTCCACCAGCACGAACACGACGTTCGCGTCGGCCTCGCGGCTCCACAGGAGACCGTTCTGATCGTGGAAGAACGCCACGTCGCCGATCACGCACACCGTGGCGCCCCCGCGCTGCGAGGCGATGCCGAAGGCCGTGGACACGACGCCGTCGATGCCGCTCGCGCCCCGGTTGGCCAGCACCTCGAGGCCCTCCTCGCGCGGAAGCGCGAGCGCGTCGAGGTCGCGAACCGGCGTCGAGCTGGACACGACCAGCGTGGTGGCTCGAGAGAGCGCCGCGTTCACCGAGCTCCACACGTCGGCCTCCAGGAGGTCTCCGCGGGCGCTTCCGAGGGCCTCGAGCGCGGCCGTCTCCACCCGCTGCCAGAGCTCCTCCCACTCGGGGGAGACGGCGCGGGCGCTGCGCGACGCGAGCGCGCGCAGCGTGAGCTCCGCATCGCCGCGCACGTAGCGCGTGGCGATCGCGGCGTGGTCCTTCCAGCGCGCGCCGTCGTCGATGACGATGTGCGGCACGCCGTTGTGATGGAGCATCCACTCGACGAGCGGCGCCGAAGTCGGCGAGGCACCCACGCGCAGGATCACGCTCGGCGCGAGCGCCGCACGCACGGCGGGGTCGCGCAGGAAGAGATCGTACGCCGCGACGCGCAGCGCGCCCTCGGCGGATCCGAAGCGAGCGCCCGAGAGGGGGTCCGCCAGCACGGGAAACCCCGTGCGTGCCGCGAGCTCGCAGACCGCCGGGCCGATCCGGACCGCTTCGGCGCACGGACCGGCCACGATCACCCCGGAAGCCGATCCGATCTCGTCGGCCAGGGCGTCGAGCTCCGGGGCCTCGGGCTGCGCGGGTGGGCGCGTGATCCGCACGAACGGCGCGCCGTCGGGGCGCCCGCGCGCCGCCAACGGATGGGCACGAATGAAATCCTCCGGCACGTCCACCGGCTCGAGCGGCTTGTCGAACGGGAAGTTCACGTGCACGGGGCCGGCGGGGGCGCCGACCGCGGCCGCGACCGCGCGGCACGCGAGCGTGCGGAGATGCCTCAGGCTCGGCCCCTCGAGCGCCGGCTCCGGCGACTCGAAGCACTCGCGCACGGAGGCGCCGAACATGCGCACCTGATCGATCGTCTGATTGGCGTCGGCACCGCGCAGGCGCGGCGGCCGGTCGGCGGTGAGCACCAGGAGGGGTACTTCGGCCGCGGCGGCTTCGACGACCGCGGGGTAGAGGTTGGCCGCGGCGGTCCCGGAGGTCGTCAGCACGACCGCCGGTCGGCGGCTCGCCTTGCCGGCGCCGAGCGCGAAGAACGCGGCCGACCGCTCGTCCAGGTGCACGCGCACGCGGAAGCGCTCGTCGGAGGCGAAGGCCAGCACGAGCGGCGTCGAGCGCGACCCGGGCGCCACGACGACGTCCCTCACCCCACCCCGCGCGAGCTCGTCGACGAACGCGCGTGCCCAGGCCGTGTTGGCCGCGGGGTGGCTCATGCTCCGCCGGCCGGGGGTGTCGCCGGACGCACGCGGGCGTCGCGCGGGAGCTCGAGCTCGGCGCCACTCGCCGCGAGCGCCTCGAGCATCGGCTCGAACTTGATGGCGGTCTCCTCCCACTCGGCCGCTGGCACCGAGCCGTCCACGATTCCCGCGCCCGCGAACAGGCGCCAGCCGGATCCCGTGGAAACCCCCATGCGGAGCGCGGGCACGAAGATGCCGTTGCCTTCCGCGTCGAAGAGCCCGACGGGACCCGCGTACCATCCGCGCTCGAACGGCTCCTCCTCGGCGAGGAACGCGAGCGCCGCGTCGCGCGGAAGCCCACACACGGCGGGTGTGGGATGCAGGAGCCGGAGCAGGTCGAGGATCCCCACGTCGGGAGGCACGCTCGCGCGGATCTCCGTCTCGAGGTGCTGGATGCGGTCGAGCGTGAGCACGTGCGGCTGCGGGTCGGTGCGGATTTGGTGCGCGACCGTGCCGAGCCTCGCGACCATGTCGTCGAGCGCGATGCGCTGCTCGGCCCGGTCCTTGTCGCTCGCGAGCAGGCGCGCGGCGAGCTCGGCCTGCTCGCGCGCGGTTTCGCCGCGCCGGATGGAGCCCGCGACGGCCGTGGCGTGGAAGACGCCGTCGCGCAGCGTGGCGACGGTTTCCGGCGCCGCGCCCACCAGCGTCGCACCCGGCGCCGGCTCGAACAGGAAGACGTAGCTCGCCCGGTTGACGCTCCTGAGATGCGCGACGAGGTCCACGGGATCGATCGGCTCGTCGAGATCCACGTCCAGCGTCCGCGCCAGAACCGCCTTGGAGATGCGACCCGCGCGAATGGCGTCGAGCGAGTCGCGCACGGTCTGCTCCCAGCGCGCGCGATCGGTCGCCGTGCTTCGACCGGGGACGGTCCGGCGTGGCCGGGGGGACGCGTCGCTCGTCGACGGACCGGCGGACGTGCCCGCCGCGGTCAGCTCCGCCCTCAGCGCTTCGGCGCGGTGTCGGAGCCGCACGAACACATCGGGCCCCGCGCCGGGATCGACGAGCATGCGCACGCGGAGCCACGCATCCCCGGATCCTTCTCCCTCGAGCTCGAAGACCGGGAGGTGGAAGAGCCAGGCCGGGAAGTCCGCCCAGACGCCGTCGGCGACATGGTCCGAGCGGAAGGAGAAGCCACCGTAGTAACGCACCCGCGGTGCGCGCGCGGTACCCTCGGGGAAGAACGGATCGCTCGCCAGCTCGCGTGCAGCGGCTTCGACCTGCTCGAAGCGGTCGTGGGCGCCGCCGCCCGCGTCGCGGATCTCCGAGACGACCCCCCGGTGCGCCACCCAGCGGTCGCCGCGCGCCCAGAAGCCGCGCTCCTCACCCTCCGCGTGGCGGAGGAACGCGTCGGCACGCAGGTCCGGCGCAGGGATCGTCACCGTCGCGAGACGCGGCCTGTCGGAGTGTCGGCTCAAGGAAGTGGGCTCAGCGGTGTGGACACACGCGTTCGGCGTCGGGTCCCGGCGGCGCCGGCCCGCCAATATAGGAGCCGGGAGCCGTTCCTGTAGGCTGCGTGGGGGGCCGCGGCCGGCCGCTCAGCGGCCGGGGCCGGCCGGAAGCACGACGGGCACGGCGACCGGGGGCTCGGTCACGCGCATGCCGAGCTCCTCGTCGGCGACCTGCTCCTCGTAGTCGATGAAGAAGTCTGTGGGGTAACCGAGATCCTCGTCGTAGGACACCTCGACGTCATGTGCCTCGTCGGCGTACGCCTGGCGCAGGATGTCGAACAGGCCGTCGACGGTCGGGAACAGCCACTCGTACGACTCGGGCACCGGGTCACCGGTGGCCACGTACGTCCGGAGGACCGTGCCGGGGGTCACGCGCACGCGCACCGGCCCCATCGACTCGGTCGGACAGAAGCAGAGCCGCTCCACGGCGTAGACGTAAGATTCGGGACCGAAGCGCTCCCACTTCCGCTCCGCGCGCTCGAGCTCGGTCAACGAGCGCACGTCCACGCCCAGATCGGAGCAGGCGGTAGCGACGAGCCCGGCGAGAACCACGAGGAGCGATTTCATCGACGTCGTCGCACGCATGTTTCGATCCGTGATGGCTCGGCCGCGTTCCACCCGCGACCGGACGCTACCATTCCTGCCAAGGACGAGCGGTGACTGCCCACCGTGACGGTCGAACCGAGAAAAGTGGCGCATCGACGCGACTTACCCATTATCTTGGCCGCCAATCGGATTGCGGCTTCAGGACTCAGCGCGCACCAACGCGGAAGACGTGATGAGCGACCGAGACGCCCCACGAAGCGCCCACCATGGTCTGACGTCGCTGCCCCCGCTGTCGTGGCCGCCTCCGGGCCTGGAGCGTCTGCAGGGAAGCCTCTGGCGCGTCATCGGCGTCACCTGGATCGGGAGCCTGGTCCTCGTGCTCCCTCTGCTCTGGGCATTGGCGGTCGAGCAGCCGTTCTACAGCCTCGGGCCGTTCGAGGAGAACTGGGAGCTCGGCCTCGGCGTGGCCGTCCTGGGCGCGGTCATCATCGTGGTCGCCTTCGGGCTGCTTTTCGGCTTGCTGCGCGCCGCGGCCAAGGGCGCCGACATGGGATACGGGACGCTCACCCTCATCGAGGTGGCGAGCGACTCCCGTCACGACACCGGCTTCCTGATCCAAGGAAAACGCCACTTCAGCTCGCTCGACCCCGACAACCTCGCGGTCATCGTGAAGGGACGTCTCCGGGGCGCGCTGCTCCTGCTCGGGGGCGGTCTGTGGCTCGTGGTGGGATTCGGCCTGGCGGTGATCCTCGCGGCGCGGGGCTTCACGACACCCTCGGGCATCTGGCTGGCCACGCTCGGTCCGTCCGCGCTCGCCGCACTCGCTGGGCTGGCGCTGCTCATCCGGCAGAACAGCGCGGTGCGCGGCGCATTGGCCGGCTGGCACGCCCAGGAGGGGCGCGACCGCGTGCGCGCGGAGTCCATCGCCTGGACGGACCGTCTCGCGGCCGCGGGCGAATCCGTCGTCCTCGGCGCCGGAACCGCCGGCGAGGGCGCACGCTTCCGCACGGGAGCGGCGATCGTGGTGGCGCTGTTCCTCCTCGGGTTCGTGCCCACCATGACGATCGGGGTCACCACCGCGGTGGGACCCATTCTCGCCGAGATCGCCGTTCCCTCCTTCCTCTCCGTGCAGGAGATGGCCGGCGCCGCGGAGGCGCTCCGTCGCTACCGCCTCGAGCCGGACGTCTCGATCTCACCGGTGGACGCGGGCGCGGCGCTCCACAGCATCGCGTTCGTCGGCGAGAGCGCGACGCCCGAGCCGTGGGAGCGAGGTCCGGCGAAGCGCTACGAGCAAGCGTGGTTCCCCGACCCGGACTTCTTCCCCGATCCGTTCTCGGAGACCGTGGCCCGCGACCTCCTCGCTCGGCCGCTGAGCGAGTTCTCGGAAGAGGAGCAGGCCGCGCTCCGGCAGGCGGCAACGCATCCGGCACATGCGGAGTTCGATCTCCTGGCGAAGGCGCCGCTGGCCGACGTGGTCAGCGGTCGATGGACCCTGCCCTTCCCCGACTCCCTGACCTTCACGAACCTGCCGTGGCCGCGCTTCCCCGAGTTCCGCACGGCCGGGCTGGCCCGGGTGGCGAAGGCCTCGGTCGAGGTCTCGACGGGGCGAGCGGCCGAGGCGGAGGAGACGCTCCGCGAGCTGATCTCGACCGGCTTCCTGCTCGTCGACCAGGGGCCCACCCTGCTCGACAACCTCATGGGCGTGGTGTTGGCCAACATGGGGGGCGATGCGCTCGAGGAATACTATCGGCGGATCGGCCGCGAAGCGGATGCCCAGGCCCTCGCCTTCGCCCGCTCATCCGCGCGCGACGCCGCGCATATGGCGCGCGCCGGCCTGATACCGGAGAACATCCAGGCGCTGCTCCAGGGCGTTCCCGATCTCGTGGAGACCGACGAGGCGCTGCGCGGGCTGCGTTGGGAGTACTTCGCCGCCTTCAACATGCTGGCACCGTGCATCAATCTGCACAAAATGGTCTTCGGCCCCGACGACACCTACGACGAGTGGCGTGAGCGGGCGCGCGACGCCCTCGTGCGGGTCGATGGCGAGCGCGAGCTGTTCGAGCTGGCCGAGAGCGGCGTCGTCGGCTCGGGCGGACAGCAGCTGCAGGGGTTCTTCGCGCGCTTCCTGAGCCTCACGCTCGGCAGCGGCGGCGCTCCGGGGAGCTGCGCGTCGTTGATCGCGTCGTTCCAGTAGCGGACGGGCGCCTCAGCCCGCGAGCCACGCCGTCCAAGCCGCGTCGTCGTGGCCGACGCTCAGCAGGTTGCCGCTCCGCACCAGCGGCATCTCGAGGATGAGCGGCTCCTCGCACGCGATCTCCAGCCAGCGCTCGTTGCCGTAGTACGCGTTCTGCAGTCCGAGCGCGGCGAAGCGCTTCGCGGACCTGTCGATCAGCCGCGCCTCGCCGAAGCGGTCGAAGAAGCGCCGCAGCTCCCCGGGAGACGGTGAGCGCTGGTCGAAGTCCACGAAGTGTACCTTGACGCGACGCTCCTTGAAGAAGCGCAGCGCCTTGCGCGTGTCCGCGTCCTTCTGGACGCCGAAGATCTGCACCTCCATGGCTCAAGATAACGCACAGCTCGGGCTGTTTTCGTCCGCCGAGACGGCCGGCGCCTCGTCGGCCGTGGGCCCGGCTCCTGTCTCTCCCGAGCTCGAGCGCATCGCGCGGCGACTTCCGGGCGGCCTGCGCCTGGGCACGTCGTCCTGGAGCTTCCCCGGTTGGCACTCGATCGTCTACGATCGGCTCACGTCCGAGGATACGCTGGCGCGTGACGGTCTCGCAGCCTATGCGGCGCACCCGCTGCTGCGAACCGTGTCGGTCGATCGGTCGTTCTACCGACCGCTCGACAGCTCCCAGTGGCGCGCATACGCTGCCGTCGTGCCCGAGGACTTCCGCTTCGTGGTGAAGGCGCACCGGGCGCTCACGGCGCCGCTCGACCCCGAGGCAGGCTCGAGTTGCGCCCCCAACCCACGCTTCCTCGACGCCGCGTACGCGTCCGCCGAGGTCGTGCGTCCTCTGCGCGAGGGCTTGGGCTCCAAGCTGGGCGTGCTCGTCTTCCAGTTCCCGCCGATCGCTCCGAACCTCGTGGGCGGCAAAGAGACCTTCCTCGATCGGCTGGGGGGCTTCCTCGCCTCGCTCCCCAAGACCAGTCTCTACGCGATCGAGCTGCGCACGCCCGCGTTTCTCGGGGAACGCTACGCCGGGATCCTCGAGCACACCGGCGCCGCGCACTGCTACAACGTCCATCCTGCCATGGCGCCGCTCTCGCGTCAGCTCGCGGCCGTTCGCGCGTACCAGCAGCCGGCGCTGGTGGTACGCTGGATGCTCGGCCATCACCAGGAGTATCTGGCGGCGAAAGAGCGCTACCACCCTTTCGACCGCCTCGTCGACGAGGATCCGGAGACGAGGGAGCTCGTCGCCCGCGCGGCTCTCGACGCGTCGCTCGCCGAGCGCGACGCCTACGTCGTCGCCAACAACAAGGCCGAGGGATCGGCCCCGCTCACCCTCTTCAGGCTCGCGGAGCGCATCGCGGGGTGGCGGCCGTGAGCGAGCGTCGTCGTCGCGCTTGCGCGCGACGCACCGCCGCGGCCACCGTGCGGGGAGGAGAGGAGGTCGACATGAGGGGTTGGATCGTGGTCGCCGCCGTGATGTCCGTGTGGGCCTGCGGGCGAGCCGAGGGCGACGCCGAGAGCAGCGCGGATACGCTCACACGCCGCCAGAAGGACAGCATCGTCGCCACGATGCCGATTCCAGGAGCACGCGGCGTGGGCCGGGCGCTGGACGCCCAGGACGCTTCGCGCGAGCGTGCCGCCGCGCTCGACTCGATCCTAGCGGGTGGGCGGTAGCTCGCGCCGCGACGCCGTCTCCGGCTTCTCCGCCGACAGCAGCCGCTCCGTGAAGTCCTGACGCTCCTCGAGCAGCTGCATGCGGGCGTTGACCGTCTCCATGAGCTCGCGCATCTGCACGACCTCCGACTGCAGCCCGGCCTGGCGGTCCCGGGCATAGAGCTCCAGCAGATCGCCGATGCGCTTGGAGATCGGCCGCAGAATGAGGACGCCGCCGACCGTCAGGATCAGCACGACGAACATGACCATCGGTGCCACGATCTCCCACTCCATTCGTCGTCCTCCCGCGAATGAGCCGCACCGCCCTACGGCGGGGCATCCCGGCTCGTTTCAGCTTATCTTCCGGCCAAGCCTTCACGCTCGACAAGGAACGACCATGAGACGGCTCTACGGCCTCGCGGCGGCCCTCGCCTTCCTGAACGCCTGTGGAAACGCGGACGCGGCCCCGGACGGGGCGGCCATGTTGGCCGACGCGGGCGCTCAGGCGCTGCCCTCCATCGTCGTCTACAAGACGGTCACCTGCGGTTGCTGCGCCGGCTGGGTGGAGCACATGAGGCAGGCCGGCTTCACGGTGGACGTGCGGGACCTCCCCGGCAACAACGAGCTGATGCAGGTGAAGATGGACGCCGGAGTGCCGGGAAGCCTGTCGAGCTGCCACACCTCCCTGGTCGACGGCTACGTGGTCGAAGGGCACGTGCCCGCCGATCAGGTGAAGCGCCTGTTGGCCGAGCGGCCGAGCGTCGCCGGAATCGCGGCGCCCGGCATGCCGGCAGGGTCACCGGGGATGGACGTGCCGAACTCTCCGCCCTACGACATCGTCGCCTGGAGCCAGGACGGCTCGATGTCGCGTTACGCGGAGATCCGTCCGCGCTGACGGTCTCTGACGGGGTGTCCGCTCCGGTCGTGGTGGTGGTCGAAGACAACGCGGAGCTGCGCCTCGCCCTCAAGGAGGCACTCGCCGCGGAAGGCTACGAGGTCCTGGCGGCGCGAGACGACACCGAGGCGCTGGAGCTGCTGCGGTCACGCACGGTCGACCTGCTCATCTCGGATCTGACGGGACCCGCCGAGAGCACGGACACGATCGAGGCGGTGCGCAAGGAGTTTCCCGGGCTCCCGGTCGTCGCGCTGTCCGACGGCGCCGACAGCCAGCCCGCGCTCTTCTTCTCGGCTTGGCGGGACCCCAAGGCAGTCCGCACGCTGCCGCGGCCCTTCCGGCTCGGCGAGCTGCTCGCCGTCTCTCGCGAGGTGCTCGGGTCGCAGCGCTGAGGCGCGACCTTCGGCGTTCCGCTAGAAGTAGGTCGCGAACCCCAGCTGGAAGCCGGCCATGTGGCTGGTCGGGTTTCCGACGAAGTCGCGGATCCAGTGATAGCGATAGTTCACCCGGAACACGGTACCGGCCGTGGGGCGGAAGCTCACCGCCGGCACGAGCGCCGTGACGTCGTCGCGGATCGGATCACCGGTCGAAGCGAACGTCCCCCGGTTGTAGTCCACGCGCTCGAGGCGGACCCCCACCGCCAGGACCGCGCTCTCGTCGTCGAGCACGCGAGGACGCCACACGGGCACGACGACATCGACGTGTCCACCCCACTGCGCCGCTCCGAAGACCTCCGCCATCCCCTCAGGCACGTCCACCGCCGCATGCGCGATCTCGCCGCGGACGTCCGCCGGGCCCAGCCCGAACCCGAAATCCAGCGCGGTGATCCCGAGCCACCGGCGCTGATCCACGTCGGCGCCCTCCACGCGGAAGGCGTTGTAATATCCGCCGTAGTACGACAGGCCGAGCTCACCGAGGGAGGGCCGCCTGAGCGCGACACGACCGGACAGCGCCGGGGATCCGTTGTTGTCTTCCTCGAAGAGCTCCTCACGCTTGCCGGAGGGAATGCTCGTGCGGCCGAGCTCGTTGCCCACCACGCCGTCGGCGAGCCCGTTGGTCATGTAGACGTCGTAGGAGAGGATGGCTCTGCGCAGCGCGAGCCGGCCGTACGCGCCCGCGCCCACCTCGGACAGCGTCGAGGGGATCAGATCGGTGGACACGATCGGCCGCTCGACGAAGTCCCAGCGCGGGCTGTCGTGGTTCTGATTGTAGTAGCCGAGGGGAGGCAGGATGATGCCCGCCCGAAGGACGAGCTCGGGACGGATGCGGAAGTCCACGAGCGCGGTCTCCAGAGCGATCTCCTCGGTGCCGTGCTCGAACTCGAGCTCGGAGAGGAAGCGCAGCCGCGGCGAGATCTGCGAGAACAGGAAGACGTTGAAGCGCCTGAGCTCCATCGAGAAGCCCTCTCCGACGCCGTCCTGGACGAAGTAGTTGGTGTTGCCCTCGAGGTAGCCTCCGATGGACGCGAAGGAGACCGCGCCGATGAAGGGGCGCGCGTAGATCCCGTCCTGCGCGAGCGTATCGGGAGCCTGGGCGTGGGCCGTGGCGTGTAGGCCACCGAGCGCGACCCCCAGGAGCACGGCCGCTCGGCCGCCCGCGCGCCGACGTCGGCTCATGGACGGGTGCCCCGCTCGAGCCACACGACGAGGTCATCGCCCTCGATCGTGACGTCGTAGCGCGGCAGCGGCCGCTCCGCGGGCCCCTGCAGCACGCGTCCGTCGAACGCGAACTCACTGCCGTGGCACGGGCAGACGAGGCGGTCCCCGATCGGATCCGGCTGGCAACCTTGGTGCGTGCAGGAGGCGAGCACGGCGCTGAGCTCGCCCGACTCCAGCCGCCGGACGTACACGGGCCGCTGCATCTCGGGCGCACGCAGGAACGCCTCCCCTTCCTGCTCGATCTCCGCGAGGGGCACCACGAGGCGTCCCTCACCGACACGCGGCACGACGTACCGCGCGCCGGCGCAGCCACCGAGCGAAACCGCCGCCACCCCGAGCACGATGAAATCACGACGCAGCATGCGCTCGCTCATCGGGGCCTCACAGGGAACGCAGGAAACGGACGAGCCGCCCCTGGTCCTCCGGGGGCAGGGCGCCGAACGCGTCACGCGACGCATCCCCTTCGCCGCCGTGCAGGGCGATCGCCTCTTCGAACGACTCCGCCCGGCCGTCGTGCAGCAAGAACATCCGCCCTCCCTGGAAGTTGGCCTGGATCCCCACGCCCCAGAGGGGCGGCGTGCGCCATTCGGACGGCAGCGCGATGCCTTCCGTGTATCCGTCGTCCAGCTCGGGCCCCATGTCGTGCAGGAGCATGTCCGTGTACGGATGGAACGTGACACGATCCAGCGCCGCGATCTCCGAGCGGCCCGTCGTCAGCGTCGGCACGTGACAGCCGGCACAGCCGATGTCCTGGAAGATCTCCTCACCCGCCACCACGTCCGGGTGGTCGATCTCCCGTCGCGGGGGTACTCGCAGCGTCTTCAGATAGAAGACAACGTTGGCCACGGTGCTGCTCGAGACCTCCGGGTCGGGGACCGCGTCGGAGGCGCGACTTCCCGCGCGGGAGTTGAAGAGGTCCTCGGACAGGAGGTCGCTCGTGATGCCGATATCCTGCTGGTAGGCGGCCACGGTCTGGTGCAGGAGGTTCACGGCGAGCGCCTTCTTGCCGAAGCGGCCGATGTACATCCCGTTCACCGGCGTCCCGCGCGCGCTGGGATCCGGAGACGCGCGCGCCTCCAGAGCGAGCACGGTCTCCAACAGATCGCTCGGGAGGTGGAGCTGGAGCCGTCCACTGATGCCGTCTCCGTCCGTGTCCGCCGAGTCCGCGAGCGCGATGAGCGTCGCGTCGTCCACGGCGTCCAGGAACCCCAGGCCCGTCACGGCGGGGGGATTGAGCTCCACGACCCCCGTCGCTTCCGGCGGCACCTCCTCCGGGGGATAGCCGGGGATGGCACGATGCTGGAGCTGCGGGCCGCCGAGGGACGTCAGCGGATCGAATCCCGCCCCCCCGTAGATGCCGTACCGCGTCAGGTTGAACGTCGGATGCCCCTTCCCGTCCCCGACGTGGCACTGCTCGCAGGACGTCGCGACGAAAATCGGCCCGAGGCCGTCGGCCACGGCGAACCGCCTGCCGAACTCCCCGTCCCCCGCGATGTGCTGACGGACCTGCGAAGGGGTCATCCCCTCGATCGTCCCGTCGAGCACTTGGTCGTCGTCGGGCAGATCGGGCATCAGGACGTCGCACCCGAACGGACCTGCGAGAAGCGAGAGACCCAGCATGCCCGCCCTCGTGGAGAATCGAGGAGGCCCCACACGACGGTCGATCGACATGGCTTCGACTCCGGAGTCCGTCGCGCGGGGGGAAATGTTTAGGCAAACCTAAACATGGAATTTAGCCGAAGCTAAAGATTGGCCCTCGGCCCGTCAACGGTCGCGGGCGACCCGCGCCCCGGCCCGGATGGTTAGCTTGCCTGCGTCACCCGCCGGTCCTCCTCCACCGACGTGTCCCCCCATGCGCCTACGATGCCGCCAGCTCGGTTTCGCGCTCCTCATGATCCCGGCATCGCTCCAGGGGCAGTTCCGCTCGGGACCGGAAGCCGATCCGCGCGGCTGGGCGCCGGCGTCGGTCGGCGGGCGCGTAGGCTACGACAACTCGCAGCGCGGCTGGATGGTGGGGGGCTTCGTGGGCATCCCCGTCCTTCCGAGCGGCAGGGTGGAGCTGCTCCCGAGCTTCGACGTCACCTTCCTGCCGGGTTTCGACGAATACCAGACGAACTTCGAAGCCGTGTACTTCACCGGCGACCGCCAGGGTGGGCTGATGGCCGGGGGCGGCGTGGGGTTCCGCAACTCGGTGTTCGGCTCCGACCCGACCGCGGACCGGCGTAACGCGCTCACCTTCAGCGTGGTGATCGGGGCGAGGCTCGGCACCCTCGGACGCTTCCGCCCGCAGCTCGAGACGCGCTGGATCCTGCAGGACGAGTGGCCGCGCGACCCCCGCCACGTGGGGCTGGGCGTCGGCGTCGCCCTGTGGGGGCCCTGACGGGCGTCGTCGCGTAGCGCCCGCACCACCGACGGTTCCTCGGCTGGGCGGCGTTTTTCCCTGTGCATCGAGCCCCGCCGCGGCGTAGCTTGGCCGCCGACGACCATTTCCCCCCGTGGAGGTGTCGGCGTTGATCTGGCTCTGGGCGTTTCTCGCGTTCGTCCTCGCCGTCGTCGTCTACGACGTCACGCAGAAGAAGCACGCGATCCTGCGCAACTTCCCGATCGTCGGGCACTTCAGATACCTCCTCGAAGCGGTCGGCCCGGAGCTCCGGCAGTACATCGTCACCTCCAACGACGAGGAGCGGCCGTTCTCGCGCGACCAGCGTCGTTGGGTGTACGCGTCGGCGAAGCGGGAGAACAACTACGTCGGCTTCGGGACCGACAACGATCTGGAGGGCTCACCGAACTACCTGATCATCAAGCACCACACGCTCGGCCGCATGGACACGCATCACGACGAGGAGCGGGACCCGCTGTATCGCCTGCCCTGCGCCAAGGTGCTCGGGTCCCACCGCGGTCGCCGGCGCGCGTTCCGGCCGGACTCGGTGGTCAACGTGAGCGGCATGAGCTTCGGCTCGCTCTCGTCGGCCGCCGTGTCGGCGATGAACCGGGGCGCGAAGATCTGCGGATGCTTGCACAACACCGGCGAGGGTGGGATCTCGCCGTATCACCTCGAGGGCGGCGACCTGATCTGGCAGATCGGGACCGGCTACTTCGGCTGCCGCTCGCGCGACGGCGGGTTCGACCGCGCGGAGCTCGTCGCCAAGGTCGAGGCCCATCCGATACGCGCGATCGAGATCAAGCTCAGCCAAGGCGCCAAGCCGGGGCTGGGCGGTGTGCTGCCGGGCGCGAAGGTGACCGCGGAGATCGCCGCCATCCGTGGCGTCCCGCGCGGGCAGACCGTCGTGAGCCCGGCGAGCCACCGCGCGTTCCGCAACGTCGACGAGATGCTGGACTTCGTGGAGGATCTGGGAGACGCGACGGGGCTGCCGATCGGGATCAAGTCCGCGGTGGGCCAGATGGGCGTGTGGCGCGAGCTCGCCGATCGCATGGCCGCCGAGGACCGCGGCGTGGACTTCATCAACATCGATGGGGGGGAGGGAGGCACCGGCGCCGCACCGTTCGCGTTCTCCGACCACGTCGCCCTGCCATTCAAGATCGGCTTCAGCCGCGTGTACAGCATCTTCGCCGAGCGCAACGTCCACCAGAAGGTCGTATGGATCGGTGCGGGTAAGCTCGGCTTCCCCGACACCGCGCTGTTCGCGTTCTGCCTGGGTGCCGACATGATCAACGTGGCACGCGAAGCGATGATGGCGGTGGGCTGCATCCAGGCGCAGCGCTGCCACACGGGTCACTGCCCTGCCGGCGTGGCGACGCAGAACCGCTGGCTCGTGCGCGGCCTGGATCCGACCAGCAAGTCGGCGCGTCTCGCGAACTACGTCGTCACCCTGCGCAAGGAGCTCACGCGGCTGAGCCACGCCTGCGGCGTCGACCATCCCGCGCTGCTCAGCGCCGACCACATGGAGATCCTCGACGGGTCGTTCGGGAGCCGTCCCCTGCGCGAGGTCTTCGGCTACGAGAAGGGGTGGGAGCTACCCTCGCCCGCGGACACGGCGGCCCTGCGCGTCGCGCTCGGCGGCGGCGGCGATACCGGTGAGCCCGGCGTGTACGTCGAGCCATAGCTCAGTCGCCAGCCGGGTTCGTCCAGATCGCCCTGAGGTAGCGCTCCGGCGCCTGCAGGAAGTCGCGCACGAGGGCGACCGACTCGAGTTCCTCGAAGCGCACTTCCCGGACGGGCGGGACATCGAAGGAGAGGATCGTCGCGCCGGGTATCGCCATCAGGATCGGCGCGTGGGTGGCGATCACGAACTGCGATCCCGCGTCGACGGCGCCCTTCACGAGGGCGAGCAGTCCCAGCTGGCTCTGTGGCGAGAGCGCCGCCTCGGGCTCGTCGAGCAGGTAGAGCCCGCCTGGAACGAGACGCTTCACGAAGAGGTTGAGGAACGCCTCGCCGTGCGACGCGGCATCGGGTTGGGCGCCGTAACGGCGCTCGTACTCGGCGAGCGAGCCGGCGTGCGGGAGCTTCGCGAGCGCGCGCGCGTACGCCGACGCGCCGGCGAGCTCGTGGTCGATACGGTGCAGCTCCCTCTCGTGCTCGCTGCGCTCGCGCGCGACCCGCTTCTGGAAGCCGAAGAAGTCCTCCGCGCGCAGGAAGAAGCCGCGATGGTCCCTCCGCGTCCACGAGAGTCGCAAACGGTCGGCCAAGCGACGCTGCGCGGCGAGCGTCGGATCCGCCGCGGGGCCCGCCGACCCCACCGCCGGCAGCTTGGCCGCGATCGCCACCGCCTCGAGCAGCGTCGACTTGCCCGTCCCGTTCTCGCCGACGAAGAGCGTGACGGGCGCGCGGAAGTCGAGCCGCTCCAGCGTGGCGATCGCGGGAACGGAGAAGGGAAACTCCGTCTCCCCGCCGCCTCCGCGATGCACGACGGCGGTCAGCTGAGCTCCGGACGGTTCGGGAGGCATCGGCGGAGCGATCCGCTAGAGCGCTTCCAGATCCTTCCTCGCGCGGTCGAGGATCTCCCGCACCTTGTCCGCCTTGTCGAAGCCGGACCGAGCCGCTGCGCGAAACGCCGCCTTGGAGAGGCGGCCCCAGCTCCCCCAGATCTCCGCCGTCTCGGGGCCCATGTTCACACCCCAGTCCTTCCACCCGTGCGCGCGCTCCCAGATGCGCTCGGTGTCGTCGTGGTGCCTGACGAGCTCTTCCCGACCCGTATCGGTGAGGTGATAGGTCTTCTTCCCTTCCACCTCCTCACTCCTCACCAGACCC
Organism: Gemmatimonadales bacterium; assembly: GCA_050181335.1. Taxonomy (GTDB): domain Bacteria; phylum Gemmatimonadota; class Gemmatimonadetes; order Longimicrobiales; family Gaopeijiaceae; genus UBA2982. The sequence continues at coordinate 325,514 of JBFXDG010000001.1, forward strand.
TCGTCCTCGAGCTGCTGCAGGACGGGATACACGGTCCCGGCGCTCGCGCGATACATCCCCCCGGAGCGCTCTTCCAAGCGCTTCATCAGCTCGTAGCCGTGGGCCGGCGCGTCCTTCAGCAACGACAACAGCGCGAGGCGCACCTCGCCCTGCCCGAAGAAGCGTCGCCCCGGACCGCGCCGGGCGCCGTGCCGGCCCCGCCTGCGCGGACCCACGCCCATGTCCCAATCGAAGATGGCGTCCACGAACTGCCCCGGAAGCTCCAGCCAATCGAACTCCCCTCCGCGCCGCCTGCCCTTGTAGCACCTCATGCTCGCCTCCTGCGTGCCATACGTCGAAAGTTATATCGTACGATATATCTGCCGCGTCCTGCCCGCAAGCGCCCCAGGGCGGGCGCTCGCGGAAAACCTTGACCGGCCGGGACGGTCGTTCGCCACATTGCCCAAACGCCGAACGCGGACCCCATGAGCTCGGACCCACCCAAGGCACGCCAGAGTCAGGATCTCCGCCGCGCGCTCCGCTACGTGCGGGCGTTTCTCGGCCGTGTGCTCGACATCCGGGGGGACGCCAACATCCCCGGCACGATCGAGACGATCAACAAGGACACGGTGTTCGCCGGGCCCAACGTATGGGTCCTGATCTGCTCGATCTTCATCGCGAGCATCGGCCTCGATACGAACTCCGTGGCCGTCATCATCGGGGCGATGCTCATCTCGCCCTTGATGGGACCGATCCTCGGAATCGGGCTCTCGGTGGGGGTGAACGACCTCGACGCGCTCCGCCGTGCGCTCCGTCACTTCGCCGTCATGACGCTGGTGGCGCTGCTCACCTCCACGGCCTACTTCGCGCTCACGCCCTTCGGCGCGTCCCAGCCGGAGCTGCTCGCGCGCACCCGACCGACGCTGCTCGACGCGGCGATCGCGTTCTTCGGCGGCGTGGCGGGCATCATCGGCGTCTCGCGCCGCGAGCGGAACAACGTCATCCCAGGAGTGGCAATCGCGACGGCGCTCATGCCTCCGCTCTGCACGGCGGGGTTCGGGCTCGCCAACGCGAGCTGGCAGTTCTTCCTCGGGGCGATCTACCTCTTCGCGTTGAACTGCGTCTTCATCGCGACGGCCACGGTCGCGGTCGTCCGCTACCTCGGCTTCCCGCTGGTGGCGATCCCCGACCAGCGCTCACACAAGTGGGTCCGTCTACGTATCGCGGCCTTCATGGTCGTCGTGCTGATCCCGAGCGCGTGGATCATGTTCAATGTCGTCCGCGAAGACCTGTTCCGGCGCCGTGCGGCGGACTTCATCTCGCAGAACGTCGCCGTGCTCGACGGCGTGGCCATCATCAGCCAACGAATCACCTACGCCGACTCGTTGTCCGCGATCGAGGTCGTGCTGACCGGCGATTCGGTCCCGGCCGGGCTGGAGACGCAGCTCCAGCAGCGCATGGCCAGCGCCGGCCTCGCGAACACGGTGCTGCGGCTGCACGTGCCCACCAGCCCCTCGCTCGGCGATCTCAGCCAGGAGATCCGCGTGGGCATCATCGAAGATCTCTACGAGCGGCAAGCCACGCAGATCCGGGAGCGTGACCAGCGCATCGCGGAGCTGGAGACTTCGCTCGCCGGCTTCGCGGCTCGGTCGGTGCCCATCCAGCAGATCACCGAAGAGGTGTCGGTTCAATATCCGGAGGTCGCGGGCCTCTCCTTCGGCACGCTGATCGGACCGCGTCTGGTCCCCGACGAGCCCGGTCTCGACACCGTGCCGGTCGCAGTGGTGCGGTGGGAGCGCCCTCGGTCCGACGCGGCGCGGGGCCACGAGCAGGACATGCTACGCGACTGGCTGCGGGTCCGACTGCAGCTCGACACGCTGGAGATGATCCACCGCTGAGCCCTACTTGCCGCGCAGCTCCTCGAGCTCTTCGAGCGTGCGCGGCCAGTCCTCCCCGAGCAGCCGGGACATGCCGCGGTCCGCGAGCAGTCGCCCTCCGGTCTGACAGGTGGCGCAGTAGTTCGTCTCGTTGCCCGCGTATTTGATGCGCTGGATCGGCGACCCGCACATGGGGCAGGGCTCACCGTACTTCCCGTGCGCCGACATCGCGGGATGGAAGGCCGTGATCTTCTCCGGAAAGCGCTCAGCGAACTCCGCGCGCAGTCGCTCGATCCACTCGCGGAGGGAGGCGCGGGTTACGTCGTAGAGCCGGAGCATCTCTTCGCTCGACAGCCGGCGCGTATGCTGGAGCGGCGAGAGCTTCGCGAAGAGAAGAATCTCGTCCGAGTGCGCGTTGCCGATCCCCGACAGCACGCGCGGATCCGTCAGCGCTCGCTTGAGCGTGCGGTTCTCCCGCGTCAGCGCCTCGGCGAACTCGTCGAGCGACGCCTCCAGCACCTCGAGGCCGCCGGGGTCGAGGGCCGCGAGCGCCTCGCGGCCTCTCAGCACGTGCAGCGACGCTCTCTTCTGCGTGGATTGCTCGGTGAGCAGCACCGTGCCGCGCGCGAAGTCGAACGCGCCGTGCGCCCGCTTGCGGGGCACGGCCGCCCCGGCGCGCACCCACTTGAAGCGCCCCGTGAGCATCAGGTGGAACACGAGGAACAGGTCGTCCTCGAGCTCCCACACGACGCGCTTGCCGATGCGTGAGAGTCCCACGACCCTCTTCCCCTCGACCGCGGAGACGGGTGGATCCCACGTCCGCAGCAGCGAGGGAGAGTGCAGACGAACGCGCTCGATCGTCTGCCCCAGGATCGTGCGCTCGAAGGCTTCGAGGTACGCGGTGATCTCGGGAAGCTCGGGCACCGTCTACCTCCCCATCCGACGAACGGTCAGTCGTCAGGGAGCGTGGATCAGCGATCTACACCCACGACGATGTTACGCGTCTCCGTGATGTCGTCCGGAGTCCCCTGCTTGGCGTCCGGACCCATGGAGCCGACGGTGTACGTCCGCCGGGTGACCTGGAGAAACCAGGTGTTACCCCACGGGTCGAGATCCGGGCCCGTGTAATCGCGGCGCAACCACGCCGCGAAGTTGTCCGTCGGCAGGCGCTCGGCTCGGCTCAGGCGCACGTCGAGCTGATCGGCCATCGCGTCGAGACGCCGCGGCACGATGCGCTCGCCGAGGGCGTCCATGACGGGCGTCACCGCCCGCTCCTGGATCTGTGCACGCGTGCTGGGAACCGCCATCGCCACGCCGCACAACAGGATGACGAGCATCAGCAGCTTCTTGACCATGCTACAACCTCGTCCAATCGCGTCCGGAGTGCCAGAAAAATCATTCCGCTTCGGCGGGCCCGAGGAAGCCGGTGACGGCCTCGAGCCAGGCCCCGGGCGCTTCCAGATGGACGGTGTGGCCCGCGGCCGGCACCACCTCGAGCCGGGCGTGCGGCATGGCGCGGGCCATCCGCTCGCCCACCTCCACGAACTTCCGGTCGAGCTCGCCCACCAGGAGCAGCGTGGGCTGAGCGATGCTCGGAAGACGGTCCCAGAGCGAGGGGAGCGCGCCCGTGCCGAGTCCGCGCAGCGCGGCCGCGAGTGACGCGGGATCGTTGCGTAGGCGCAGGTCCCGCTGGCGGGCGGATGTCGCCGGGTCCAGTCGTCGCCGTGTGGCGAACATGGGTCGGGACTCCCAGTGCTCCACGAACCACTCGATCCCCTTCTCCTCAGCGAGGGTGGCGAGGAGCTCGTCCGCCCTTCGCCGCTCGGCACGCTCGCCGTCGCTCTCGAGTCCGGGAGAAGCCGACTCGAGCACCAGCCGGCGGACTTTCTGCGGATACGCTGCCGCGAAGTGCAGCGCCAGTCGGCCTCCCATCGAGTAGCCGATCAGATCCGTCGGCCAAGCGCCGGCGGCGCCGATGCCGGCGAGCGCGGCCTCGAGCGTGAGCTCCCCCGGATCGCGGGCGCCTGCGTCGGCCCCGTGGCCGGGGAGGTCGACGAGCACCGGGGGGAATCCCGCCCCCGCGAGCCCATGCACCAGGCCCGCCTCCCAAGAGCTCGCGGACCCCGTGAAGCCATGCAGCAAGACCGGACGACGGAGCGCTCGCGTCACGCGCCCTGCCCTGCGCCGCGTCGCGGAGCGCCGCGGGGCTTGCCGTGCGCCCGCAGCCCGTCGAGGTTCGCGCGATGCGCGTCTTGGTCGTGGGCGGAACGGGAACGATAGGGAGCGCCGTGTCGGAGGCCCTCGCCGCGCGCGGCCACGAGGTGGTGCGCGCCGCCGTCGCGCACGGCGACGTGCAGGTGGACATGGCCGATCCGTCGTCCATCGACGCGCTCTACGAAGCGGTCTCCGGCGTCGATGCGGTGGTCTGCGCAGCGGGTCGGGCGGAGATGGGCCCGCTCGCGAGCCTGTCCGACCAAGCGTTCGCCAGCAGCATCGCCAGCAAGCTGATGGGTCAGGTGAACCTCGTGCGCCGGGGCCTGGGCCGCGTGCGCGAGGGCGGTTCCTTCACGCTCACGAGCGGCGACCTCTCCCAGCTCCCCGCCCCGGGCAGCACGGCGGTGACCATGACGGGCGCCGCCGTGGAAGCGTTCGCGCGTGCGGCGGCCCTCGACCTCGAAGGCCGCTACCGCGTCAACGTGGTGAGCCCCGTGTGGGTCGCAGAGTCGCGTGTACGCTCCGGCCTCCCGCCGATGCCGGGCATCTGGGCCAAGGATCTCGCCGAGCACTACGTGCGGCTCGTGGAAGGCACCGCGTCGGGTGAAGTCGTGAACGTGGTGAGCGGAAGCTGAGGGCGCGCGGGTCGCCGCTCAGATGCGCTGTTCGTCCGCACGCCAGTTACGGACGGCGCGTTTGATGTCGTGGCGACCGGAGAGCTCGCCGCCGAGCACGCGCCGGACGAGGTCGGGCAACTCCTCGTCGGAGGCGAAGCGCAGCGAGACCAGCTGCCTGGTCGTGAGCTCGGGGATGCGGGAGCGGAGATCGGCCGGCAGGACCCTCTCCAGGCGCAGCCGCTCCTCGAGCCGGATCACACGGTCCTGGACACCCACGGGGAAGACCCGCGTGTAGGTCGCCGTGAGCAGCACGCCCACGCCGAAGAGGAACAGCACCAGGCGGTCCACCGAGAAGTCGAACGCCGCCCGGTAGGCGAAATACAACGTCGGCAGGGCCACCAGGGCGGCGGCCCAGCGGTGGTAGCCAGGCACGATTTTCGCGTGGTTTTCGAAGCTCTGCCGGGATTCGCTCATCGTGGCCCTCCAAGGGGGATCGCCGCCTGCAACATAATGGCTGGCCACGCGGGCCATCGATCTCCTTGCTGCCCGGGGCTTCTTTTGGGAGATTGGCGTTTCGGCTTTCTATGCCCAGGAGACGGGTATCTTCATGTCCGATAGCAAGAACGAGAGTTCTGTCGCCCACCGGGAACGCGAGATGAGCGCCCCGGTCCGCCGCGTCGATCTCGAGGGAGAGGTCGACGAGACCGACGTGTCGGCGCGTCCGGCCGTTCCGGCGGCGATGGAATACGACTATACGAATTTCTATTTCGGTGCCGGTGACGACCCCTTCGCGCTGCTGGCTCCGTTCGACGACTGGTACAGCGAGGTCAAGCCGGCCGGCTATTACCTGTACGAGCTGCCCCTGCACAGCGCGCCCGGCACCCGGGTCGACGTCGAGGACACGAAGACCGGTGAGCTGCGTCGGGACCTCATCAACTTCGCCTCGTACAACTACCTCGGGCTCTCGTACCGCCCCGAGGTGAAGCAGGCGATCCACGAGGCGGCCGAGATCTACGGCGGCGGCTCGTCCGGCTCGCCGATCCTGAGCGGCACGACCGATCTGCACCGGGCGTTCACGGAGGAGATGGCCGCCTTCAAGGGCAAGGAAGCCGCGCTCGTCTTCCCGACCGGCTACAGCGCCAACGTCGGCACGATTGCGGGTTTGATGCGCTCCGGCGACCTCATCGTCGCGGATCAGTTCGCGCACGCGTCCATCGTCGACGGCATGATCCTGTCGAAGGCCAAGTCGCGCTTCTTCCGGCACAACCGCGCCGACGATCTCGATCGCAAGCTCGCGGGCTTCACGGGCAAGAAGCTCGTCATCGTCGAGGGCGTCTACTCGATGGACGGAGACGTACCGCCGTTGGCGGAGCTGCTGGAGGTCTGCCGCAAGCACGGCGCCCGTCTGTTGATCGACGAGGCGCACTCCGCGTTCGTGTTCGGGCCCACCGGAAAGGGTGTCGCCGAGCAGCAGGGCGTCGAGGACGAGGTGGACATCCACATCGGCACCTTCTCGAAGAGCCTCGGCGGCCAGGGCGGCTACGTCGCCGGGTCGCAGAAGCTCATCAACTACCTCCGCGGCTTCTCGCGCTCGAGGTTCTTCTCCTGCGCGCTGTCACCGGTGGTGGTGGCCGGCCTGCGCGCCTCGCTCCAGATCGTGCAGAAGGAGCCACATCTCAGGACGCAGCTGTGGGAGAACGTCGCCTACATGCAGAAGCTGCTCGGCGACGCCGGCGTGCCGATCGGCGAGTCCACGTCCCAGGTGATCCCGATCATGATCCGCGACGACGCTCGCATCTTCATGATCGGCGAAGAGCTCTTCCGCGAGGGCATCTTCATCAATCCGGTCCGGTATCCGGCCGTCGGGAAGCACAAGTCCCGCTTCCGGATGTCGATCTCCGCCGCGCACACGAAAGAGGATCTCGAGCAGGGCACCGAGACGATCGCGCGCGTGCTGCGCAGGTACGGGGTATGCCAGTCGTAGGGAGCTACCGCTTCCACACCGGGGTCAGCGCTTTCTTCGAGATGGCGACCTCGGACGCCCGTGCCGTGCTTCCGGCGCACCTCGAGCCCATCGAGGTACGTCACGAGCGGAGCGTGCTGTCGGTGAACGCGTTCCTCTTCGACGACAGCGTCGTGGGACCCTACACGGAGGTCATGTTCGCGGTCATCGTGCCGCCCTCGGTCGCCGCCTGGGGAAAGCACGCGAAGGCGGGTCTGTACCCGTTCCTGTGCGCGACGACCTCGGAGGAGGCACGCCGCATCAAGGCGGAGCGCTTCCACTTCCCGTACCACGAGCAGAGCATCGACGCGCAGTTCATCGAGACGGCCGATCGCCTGCGCATCCGGGTGTTCGGATGCGGCGCGCCGATCCTGGACATGAGCGTGACGCCGGACCATTGGGAGACGACGACGCACCTCTTGCAGGGCTTCATGATGAACGGGTCCGAGCGGCTCAGGACCATCCTGCAGATCAGTGGCGACTACACCGTGCACGAGAACGAGCGCGGCGAGATGACGCTCTTTCCGCACCCGCTCACCATGGATCTCCTCCGGCAGGACGTATCGCCGTATCCCTTCCGCGAGCATTGGTTCAAGAACGGCACGGAAGTCTTCCACAAGCTCGAGACGTTCTAGCGGTCGGCCTGCTCGAAGCGCGTGATGGACGCGTCAGCCCCCGAAGCGAGCTCGAGAACGAGCTCAAGAAGTGAGCTGAAGAAGTGAGACCAAGGCGTCGGTGCTCGATCCGACCCTTCGCACTCTCCGCGATCGCCCTGTGGCTCGCGACCGCCTGTGTGCCCGACGGCGACCGACCCGATCCCCGCGCCCGCGCCGCCGCGCGGCTGCTCGAAGCGGAAGACGCCCGGGCGCCGGACGACGCCGACATCGGGCGCCTCCTCGACGCCACCACGCTCGAGGATGCCCGCGCCCGCCTCACCGCCGTTCGCGCCCTCGGGCGTCTCGAGGACCCGGCCCTGGTGCCGGAGATCGCCGGCTCGTTGACCGACGAGAACGACGCCGTGCGGGCGGCGGCGATCGAGGCGATGGCGCAAGCGGTCCATGGCTCCGACGGATCCGACGTGCTCCGGCGGCTCCTCGAGGTCGTGGCCGAAGAGCGCGACCCGACCGTGCGCGCGTCACTCGCGCGGTCGATCGGCCGGCTGAACGTCGATGCCGCGGGACGGCGTCGGGCCGCCGATGCGCTGACGGCCCTCTCGACCTCCGGCGGGGCCGACGCGCCCGCACGGACGCTCGTGGGCGTCGCCCTCGGCTTCGAGGCGCTCACCCGGTCCGCGACCGACGAGGGGATCAGCGGCGCAGCGGGGGATCGCCTCGAGGCGTTGGCGGCGTACGGGCGCGACCGCGCGGGCGACGGGCAGGCGGGCCGCATCCGTGCGCTCGCGCTCACCTCCCTCGGACGCGCGCGCCGCATGTCCCTCGAGCTGGTCGAAGCGGCATCCGCGGATCCGGACCCCGAGGCGAGGCGCACCGTGCTGCGCTACCTGGACGCCATCGTCCCCGCCCGCCGCGCAGGGTTCGTCGACGCGGCGCTCGCCGATCCGTCGCCGCGCGTGGTGCTGGAGGCGCTGCGCATCGTGGCGGCCGGACCGCGCAACGCGTCCTCGTGCGATCGCCTGCTCGCCGCCGCGGCGCCCGGGTTGGCGGTGCCCGTGCGGGTGGTGGCCCTCGGCGCGCTCGGACGGCCCTGCCCCTCCCGCGCGGACCAGGTGAGCCTGGTGCGGGCCGCAGCCTCCGCGCTGCCCGACGAGGCCGGAGCCGCATGGCAGCCCGCGGCTCACGCGCTCGTGTCCCTGGCGCGCATCGACGGCCCCGCGGCCCGCGGGCTCCTTCCGCGCTACGCGGACCACTCGAGCCCGTTCGTGCGCGGCTACGCCGCGCAGGCGGCCGGCATTCTCGAGGATCGGGAGACGCTCGAGCGGCTCGCGGGCGACGAACACCCCAACGTGCGCAACGCGGCGCTGAGCGAGCTCTTCGAGATCGAGGGGCATGCCATCGACCCGCTCCTCGTTCGACAGCTCGGCGCGGGCGACGCGCAGCTCCTGATCACCGTCGCCGGTCTCCTCGAGGGATCGCCGCGGCGGGCGGAGGCGGCCGAGGCCCTGCTCGGCGCCTTCGAGCGCATCTCCGCGGCCCGCCAGGAAACGGCGCGCGACGCGAGACGCGCATTGCTCGGGCGTATCGCCGAGCTCGGGTCTCCTTCGCTCGCTGCGCGGCTCGAGCCGTTCCTCGGCGACTACGATGCGCTCGTGGCCGACGACGTGGCGGCGCTCCTGTCGCGATGGAGCGGAAGGGAACGCGAGGCCGATCCCTCCCCCCTGCCCCGTGAGCCGCTCCCTTCTCCCGAAGAGCTCGCCCAGCTGTCGCGGACCACCGTGACGCTGCACATGCGGGACGACGGCCCGATCGTCATCCAGCTCATGACCGATCTCGCCCCGAGAAACGCGTGGCGGTTCGTGCGCCTCGCGCGCGCGGGGTGGTTCGACGGGCTCACGTTCCACCGCTGGGAGCCCAACTTCGTCATCCAGGGTGGAAGCCCGGGCGCGAACGAATACGCGGGCGACGGTCCGTACACGCGCGACGAGGTCGGTGGGTCGCATTGGCGGGGGACCGTCGGCGCCTCCACGCGCGGGCGCGACACGGCCGACGGGCAGATCTTCATCAACCTCGTCGACAACGTCCGGCTCGATCACGACTACACCGTCTTCGGCATCGTGGCGGAGGGGATGGACGTGGTCGACCGGGTGCTGGAGGGCGCGGTAATCGAGCGGGCGGAGGTGCGGACCGCGCCCTGAGCGGCGGGTGTCTGCGTCCGCCTTGATCCATCCACCGCTTCCTGGTACGGTCGCCGCCATGAGGACGACCACGCGCAGGATCGTGCCATGAAGATCGGTCTCGTCGGCTACGCGGGATCGGGCAAGACCACGGTCTTCAACACCATGACGGGCCTGGACGTCCCGGTCGGCTACGGGGGCGAGGTCCGCCTGGGTACCGTCCGGGTGCCGGACCCGCGGATCGATCATCTCGTGTCCGTCTTCCATCCCAGGAAGACGACCTATGCCGAGATGTCGTTCTGCGACGTGCCGGGCGAGCACGGCGCCAAGAAGGGTCTTTCGCCCAAGACCCTGCAGCAGATCCGCGATCAGGAGGCGCTGTGCCTCGTGGTGCGCGACTTCGAGAGCGCATCGGTCGAAGGCGAGCCGGACCCGATGGGCGAGCTCGAGGCGTTCCATGCCGAGTGCGTGTTCGCCGACCTCGAGATCGTGGACAAGCGCCTCCAGCGTGCCAAGAAAGAGCAGGCGAGCCCGGCCGAGATCGCGGCCTTCCAGGTCGCGCACGCCGCGCTCGAGGCCGAGCGGCCCCTGCGCTCGGTCCCGGAGGGCGAGATGGACCGTACGCAATTCAAAGGCTTCGGGCTGCTCTCCGACCGTCCGCTGCTCGTGGCGGTGAACGTGGGCGAGGATCGCGCGGCGGCGCCGCTGGCGCCCGACCTCGCGAAGCGAATCTCCGAGCTCGACGCCGCCGGGCTCACGCTGTGCGCGAGCGTCGAGGCCGACATCTCCACGATGGGCGCCGAGGAGCAAGCCGAGTTCCTCAGGGATCTCGGCCTCACGTCGTCCGCGCTCGACCGCTTCATCCGCACGGCGTACGGACTGCTCGACCTGATCTCCTTCTTCACGGTCGGCGAGGACGAGGTGCGCGCCTGGACGATCCGTCGCGGCACCAAGGCCCGGCGCGCGGCGGGGAAGATCCACTCCGACCTCGAGCGCGGGTTCATCCGCGCCGAGGTCATCCCGTACGCGACGTTCACCGAGCACGGATCGGAGGCGGCCGTGAAGGCCGCGGGCAAGCTACGCGTCGAAGGCCAGGACTACGTCGTGCAGGACGGCGACATCATGCACGTGCGCTTCAACGTCTAGACGAGCTCACGACACCGGCCTCGTTCCCATCAGCGCCTCGACCTCGTCGATCTGGCGAGGCGCGCCCGCGGACAGGATCACCGGATCGCCCCGCGTGATCAGCACGTCGTCCTCGATGCGCACGCCGATGTTCCACCACTTCGGGTCGATGTCGTCCGCGGCCGCGATGTAGATCCCCGGCTCGACGGTGATCACGGTCCCGGGCGTCAGCCGCCCGTACGTGCCGACGTCGTGCACGTCGAGCCCCAGGTAGTGACTCGTCCCGTGCATGAAGAACCGCCGCAGCCCGGCCATGTCGTTGGGGCCCGAGATGAGACCGAGCCTGGCGAGCCCCTCCGCGAGCACCCGGGCCGCGGCATCGTGCGGATCACGGAAGTCGGCGTTCGCGCGGGAAGCGCGGATGCCCGCCTCCTGCGCCGCGTACACGATCTCGTAGATCGCCCGCTGCTCCGGCGTGTACCGTCCCGAGAGCGGAATCGTGCGTGTGACGTCCGCGCTGTAGCCGTGGTACTCCGCTCCGATGTCCATGACGACGACGTCACCCGGTTCGGTCGTGCGCCGATTGGTCTCATAGTGCAGGATCGTCGAGTTCTCTCCGCTCCCCACGATGCTGGGGAAGCCCGGGTACTCCGATCCGCTGCGCTTGAACGTGTACTCGATGAGCGCTTCGATCTGGTACTCGGTCCAGCCCGGCTGGACCTGCCGCATCGCCTCGCGGTGCGCGGCCGTGGTGATGTCGATGGCGCGCTGGAGGAGCGCCATCTCCTCCTCCGTCTTCGTCATCCGCATCTCGTCGAGCGCCAGACGGAGCAGCGTCCCTTCCGAGCGGCCCGCGAGCAGCTCCGTGCGACGGCGCGCCCACTCCTCGTAGGAGCTCGCCGCGGCGAAGGCTTCGGCCAGGGCACGTACGGTCGGATCGGAGAAGGAGCTCGGCACGAGGGGAGCCTCCTTCATCTCCCGGAAGACGCTCGCGCTCTCGCCCAGGGACTTCAGGAGCGCGGCGCCTCCGGCGTTCTGGGGCTGCCAGACCAGCGGGCGAACGTTCGCGAGGAACGTGGCGAGCTGCCCCTCGAGGTCCGAGCCGGACTCCGGCGCGTCGGGAAGGGTCACGTGGAAGATCTGCTTCGTCCGGTCTCGCAGGATCGGCGCGGCGATCTCGTCGAACCTCGTCAGATCGACCGCGAGCTCGAGCCCCAGCTCGTCCATGGCGCGCTCGGTCCCGAACCGCCGGCCGGTCCAGACCTCCTGAGACGGATCCCGCGGGGGCACGAAGAGCACCTCCCGCACGGTGCGTCCGTCGATGCGGATGCCGCCGGGCGCCAGCAACAGCACCGATCCCGGCTCCTCGCTGCCCGTGAGATAGAGGAAGTCGCTCGACTGACGGTACTCGTAGCCGACGTCGTTGGAGCGATTCCGCGTCGCGGCACCGAAGACGAAGGCGACGGCGTTCTCGGGAAGAACCCGCTCCAGCAGGTCGCGACGGCTGCGATGGAAATCCGCGCTGAGATAATCGTCCTCGTACCGGACCGGCGCGTCGTGCTGTTGGGCCGGAGCGGGGGGCGGCGTCACCAGGAAGACGGCCAGGAAGCCCCAAGCAGCTGCGCTGCGTCTCTTTGTGAGCGGCATGTCGGTCACGGTCCGGCTGGGATGCGGGTGCGTTGATCCTACCGCCCCCTACCGCTTTCGGTCCACCCGTTCGCGGGGCAGATTCCCTCCCCGCCCGCCGAGGCGTCGTGCGGCCCCATCACCCAGGAGACCGTTGTGGACAAGACGACTTTCGACACGATCTGGGACCAAGTCCGGCAGAAGTACGGGGTGTACGTCCGCCTCATCGAGACGCTCCCCGAGGCCCAGCTCCAGACCCACCCCATCCCCGGGATGCGCTCTCCCGCCGAGCTCATCGCGCACCTCTCGTCCGGCGTCGTGCGGAGCATCATGCAGGGGATCGCCGTCGGATCGGTGAAGCCGGAGGACGAGAGCGCCACGGCGCTCGGCTTCAAGAACAAGAAGGACGTGCTCGAGCTCGCCCGGCAATGCTGGAAGGACGCCGACATGGTGGCACACCAGATCACGAACGAGCAGCTCGGATCGATGGTCAACGCGTGGGGGATGCCGATTCCGGCGTCCGCGCTCGTCCACGTCCTGAGCGACGAGCTCGTGCACCATCGCGGTCAGCTGTACGTGTACGCTCGCCTTCTCGGCGCGGAGCCGCCGTCCGTGTGGAGCCACACCGACAACGCGATGGAGTTCGCGCCGCGGGGTCCCTGAGCGCCGGAGTCGGTGGGAGTCAGGAGGTCGCCGCTTCGATCAGGCGCCGCTCTCGGTCGCTCCACGCGGCCGAGAGCCCCAGGGCGGCGTCGCGCCCCATGGGTGACATCTTCTCCCATGTCCGCCTCAGGATGTCGACGAGCTTGGCGTCGTCGTGCTTGCGGACCAGATCCGCGTAGTCGAGCTCGAAGAACACCATGCAGATCGCGTCTTCGAAGAGCTGCACCTCGGGATCACGCGCGAGGCCGACTTTCCGGACGAGCGTCTCCACACGTGCGATCGTCCCCTCGTCGAAGCCCGTCTCCTCGAGCACCTCTCTCGCGGTGCGCGCGTGCATCTGCGCGAGATCCGACCGCCACGCTCGGTAGCCGCGCCGCCCCGCATCGTAGGCCTCCCGCGGCACCGTCCATCTGCGGATATGCTGGCACGCGGCCGCGAGACGGAGCGCCGCCGAGGCCTCGGGGTCGAAATGCCGCACCCAGTGGGCGAGCCGGTCGTGGTAGTGCACCGACCAGGGAACGGACGCGCCGTTCACGACGATGGAGCGCGGATCCTGCCGGTGGGCAGCCTCGAAGCGCGCGAGCGCCGCACGCTCTCGCGAGGGATCCGAGAGGGCCTCGCCCACCGGCGGCTAAGTCGTCGCCCCGGCGAGCTGCTCGAGGAGCGCGGAGATCTTGGGTGACTCCGCCATCTCGATGCGGGCCAGGAACGGCTCCCGTGGTCCCGAAGCGAGGGTGATCGACTTCGCCGGCTTCCCGTACACGGCCCGCACCGCCGAGGCCACCGCCGGGCGAACGGCAGCCAGGGTACGCTCGTCGCTCGGCGCGTGCAGACGGTCGTTGATGCCGAGCTCCACCGTATCGGTGCGGAAGCGGTAGCGCTTCCCCAGGGACGGATCCTTCTCGAGCAGCGCGGCGGCGCGAAGCACGCACGCAAACGCCTTCGTGATGCCCTCCTCGCCGGTCCCCCGCTGGACTCGCCGCCCACGGTACTTGATGCCCGGACGGCCTCCGCGCTCGTCGAAGTAGTAGTGCGAGTGGTCGCAGATGAGGACGACTCCGGGGCCTTTCGGCACGTGCGCGTAGCCGGCGACGTCGATCGGCATCTCGCCTTCGAGCCGGTCCTCCTTGATCCAGCGATGGAAGACGGGGATCAGCTCCTCGAGGTCGACCGCGGCGGGGTCCTCGACGAAGAGCTTGACGCTCAGCTCCGCGGAGGCGAGGGCGTCCGAGGTTCCGTTCATCTGTGTCACGCCGGCGCTCCCTCTTTGCTCGCCACGCTGCTCGCGTCCTTGGTCGGTTCCCTGGTGCTCATCTTCTCGTAGCAGGCGTAGGCGGCTTCGATGAACAGCTGCGCTTCCTGCACGCGCTCCTTCGCCTGGTCCTGCCGGCCGCCGTTCCCATGCACTTCGTGTGCCGCGAAGAGGAAGTTGGCGAACTTCGCGCCCGCGAACTTGTCGTGGAAGCGCTTGGTCTCGTGGAAGCGCGTCTTGAACTCGCCCACGATGTGGTCCGGCTCGTCCGTGATGTCGTAGAACTCCGTCTTCACGAGCGCCTTCGCCGCGGTGAGCATCGCCCGGTAGGCCATCTCCTTCGCTTTGTCGAAGTCACCCGAGTCGAAGAAGAGCTGTGCCTCGAATGCCTCCCGCTCGCTCGCCTGCAGGCCGAACTCGACGAACGGCACCATCTCGCCCGCGCACTCCCCTTCGCCGTAGTCGTCCATCGTGTACACGCGAGGGTCACCCCAGTCGGAGTAGTACGACGGATCCTGCTCGTAGGACGGCACCTCCGTGAGATCCTGGAGGAAGCTCTTCACCTCGACCTTGCCGAGCCGCTCGATGAACTCCGTGAACGACTCGTCCGGCTCGCGCTCCTTCACGTAGCGGCTCGTCACGCGCTTCACGACCTCGGGGATGTTCTTCGAGGGGATCGCGAGCGTGGCGAGGCCGAACGAGCCGGCGTTCTCGGTCCACTTGCCGCCGAGCACGACCTGGAAGTGCGGGACGAGGCGGTTGCCCTTCTTCCGACTGATGCCGTAGAACCCGAGGTCCGCCACGTGGTGCTGGCCGCACGAGTTGAAGCAGCCGCTCGACTTGATGCGCAGGCCCTTCAGGGCGTCGTTCGACGCGAGGTCGAGCGCCGCCACCTGCTTGCTCAGCTCGGCCGTCAGCCCACGGGACGACGCGATCCCGAGCTTGCAGGTATCCGTTCCGGGGCAGGACGTGAGGTCACCGATGCCTTCGGCGCCCGCCTGGGCGAGATCGACGGCCTCGAGCGCCGCGTGCAGCTTCGGCAGGTCGGCGTCGGGCACCCAGCGGAGCACGATGTTCTGCTCGACCGTGAGGCGCACGTTGTCGCCGACGAACTCCCCGGCGATGTCGGCGAGCGCGCGCATCTGATCCGCCGTGATGTCGCCGAGCGGCAGCTTGACCGTGGCGACGGAGTATCCAGGCTGCCTCTGCGCGAGGACGTTCGTCCGGTGCCACGCCCGGAACGCGGCGCTGTACTTCCCGTTCGTGCCGAGATCGAGCGGCGCCCCTGGCTTCAGCGGCTCGTCCCACTGCTGCGGCAGGCCCTCCAGATAGGCGGTCCAGCGCGGATCGTACGGGAGCTTGGTGCGCTCCTCGAAGACGAGGCGGCGGAACTCCTCGATGCCGAGCTTGGCGACGAGGAACTTGATGCGTGCGCGGCCCCGGTTCTCCCGCTCCCCAAGCCGGGCGAACACGCGGCTGACCGCCTGCGAGAGCGGCAGGATCTCGTCGGGCGTCACGAAGTCGTGCACGAGCTGCGCCGGCTGCGGGATCGCGCCGAGTCCTCCGCCCACCCAGAACTCGAAGCCACGTACCTCTTTGCCGTTCTCCATGCGCGTCTTCGCGATGAGGCCGAGGTCGTGCATGTTGACGAGACCGCACGCCTCGTGCGCGCAGCCCGAGAGCGCCGGCTTGAACTTGCGGCCGAAGTCCTGCACGTCCGGATGACCGAGCAGGAAGCGCATCAGCGCCTCGGCGTAGGGCGAGACGTCGAACGCCTCCGTCTTGCAGACGCCCGCGAGCGGGCAGGCGGTCACGTTGCGCACCGAGTTGCCGCACGCTTCGCGCGTCGTGATGCCGACCGCGGCCAACCTGCGCATGAGGCTCGGCGTATCCTCGATGTGCACGAAATGGAGCTGGATGTCCTGCCGCGTCGTGACGTGGCTGATCCCGTCCGAGTAGTCCTCCGAGAGCGCGGCGAGCACGTCCATCTGCTCACGCGTCAACGCGCCGTAGGGGACCTTGATGCGGACCATTCCCGGCGCGTCCCACACCGTCTCGACACCCTTCGTCGGATGCTCGCGGTAGCCGAGCTGCCGGTTACGCTCGCCGTCGTAGCGGTGGCCGTTGTCGTACCGCTGCCCGTAGACGCCCCTGCGCAGGCGCGTCTCCGCGAAGAGCTTTTCGTCGACGTCGCCGCGTCGACGGAGCTCCATCTGCGTCTCGAAGATGTCGATCTCGCGACCGAGGTCCTCGGGGATCTTGCCCGAGAGCTCTTCCGCCCACGTGCCCTTCGTCCGTCCCGTCATGCGACCTCCATGGCGTCCGACGAAGCGTCGGTCGCCTGGCTTGATGTCCGCTCCTGCACGCGCCGCGCCACTTCACCGACGATCAACGTCACCGGCGATTCCAGCCCCTGCGCCCGCACTTCCTTTCCGAGGGTGGCCAGCGTGCCGCTCACGACACGCTCGCCCGCCCGGGACGCGCTCGCGACGGCCACGGCCGGGGTGTCGGGCGAGCGCCCCTCTTCGATCAGCCCCTCGAGCACGGCCGCAGCCGAGTCGAGACCCATCAGGACGACCACCGTCTCCTCGTCCGGACGCAGACGCCCGCGCGTGGGACCGTCCGCGTCGTGACCCGTTCGCACCGAGAAGCCCTTCGCCTTCCCGCGCTGCGTGAGGGGCACTCCGGCGGCCGCTGGCGCGGCCACCACCGCGCTCACGCCCGGCACGACCTCCCACTGGATGCCGGCGGCCGTGAGCGCATCGACTTCCTCCCCACCACGCCCGAACACGAACGGGTCGCCGGCGTGGAGACGCACCACGCGCTTGCCCTCCCTGGCCTTCTCGAGCATGAGCGCGACACGGCGCTCGTCCTCGGGTGCCTCGCGCACGACCGCGCGTGCGCGGCGGCCGACGTCGACGATCTCGGTGCCGGGCAACGCCAGCGCCAGGACCTCGGTCTCCACCAGAGCATCGTGGAGGATGACGTCGGCCCGCTGGATCCGGTCGAGCGCGCGTAAGGTGAGCAGCTGCCGGCTCCCGGGGCCGGCGCCGACGATGGCGACGCTCCCGGGCTCGAAGGGCTCCTCGTCTTCGTGGAAGAGCGCTTCGAGACGCGCCTCGGCCGCTTCGGTGTCGCCCGCGTCGACGAGTCGCGTGATCGTCGGGTCGGCGATCGCCCTCAGCAGCCGGCTGCGGCGCGACAGGCCCTTGAGGCCGCGTCCGCGGAGACGGACCAGGATCTGCGCCACGTCCGTGACGCTCCGCGGGATCGCCGCCTCGAGCAACCGTCGCAGCTGACCCGCCAAGAGCGGTGAGCCGCCGTCGGTGCTGACCGTCAAGGTCACGGGGCCGCGCCGCACGACCGCCGGCGAATAGAAATCGCAGTAGGGCTTGTCGTCGGCCGCCTGCGCCAGGATGCCGAGGGCGCGGGCCGCATCGACCAGCCGGCGGTTCACCGCGGCGTCGTTCGTGGCGGCCACCACCACCTTCGCTCCGGCGACGTCGCCCTCGTGAACCGGCCGGCGCTCCACGCGCCAGATGCGCGGAAGCCAAGGCTCCATCTCCCGCGAGATCTCGGGAGCGACCAGATGTACCCGCGCGCCGGCATGGATCAGCGGCACGACCTTCTCGGCCGCGACCGGACCGCCCCCTGCCAGGAGAGCGCGCTCGCCTTCGAGCGTCACGAGATGGATCGGATATCCCATGGAAGACGCTGGGTGAAGCTCCTTGCGACGTTCAGGTCAGAAATGAAAAACCCCGGCTCCCTCAGGGGAGCCGGGGCTCGGGACTCGAGGCGCGCCCGTCAGGCGCGACCGAATCCGAGCCGCCCCTCCCTGGGCGCGGCCGGGCAGCAACAGCGACAGGGGTGTCGAGGCGCGTGGCGCATGCAACGAGAGTACAGGAAGGTCGGGGAGGGGTCAACGGCGCGGCGGGGGCGTTTCTGCCCGCTCCCCCCCGTGCTTCCGTCCCTCAGTTCGCCTCGGTATCGGGTGCCTGCCGGAGGTTCGCCGGGATCGGCTCTCCGACCACGTAGCGCACCTCGTCGAGGTACTGGAAGCTCATGTAGCCCTGCGACATCTCGTCGTGCGTGGGGAGCCCCCACTCCACGTCCACCGTCGGGTCGGGGTTGTTCGGGTTGTTGGCCGAGTTGTCCCACCAGAGCGTGAAGCGCAGCACCGATCCGGCGGGCGCGAGGACGGGCTTCGCGAAGCGATACGTGTGCTGCCAGTTGAAGTCGTACTTCGGGACGTGCAGGAGCGTCTCGTGGCGGCCGTCCGGATACGTGATCTCGTACTGCGCCGCCTTGCCCCGCAGGTGCATGTGCGGCAGGAACGAGAGGATCTCGACGTCCTCTTCGAACGTGTACTCTCGCGAAGCCGAGTAGCTGGAGGCGCCGGCCGGGATGTGGATGGGACGGATGTAGAGATCCTCGCCGTCGGTGACGTGCCGGATGACTTCGCCATCGGGCTTGAAGCGGATCCCTGCCTGGATGTTCGTGCACAGCGCCGTCCCCGCCCCGGGCTCCTTGTTGAAGTGCATGTTGAACATCAGGGAGCGGGGACCGGCCCGGAGCACACGGCCGTAGCCCTCGGGATAGGCGCGCGGCTCCGTACCCGGCACCAGCCCGCCGACGCCGCCGAGGATGTGGTGCACGGCGGGTCCGTTGCGGTACTCGACCGAGCTGATCCAACGATCCTCGGGAAGCATCTCGCCGGTGATCTCGACGGGGAGGTTCACGTAGATGTCGCGATCGTCGTCGCTCATGCAGTACGGCTCGGCGAACGAGAGGACGAGATCGGGCTCGCCCAACGTCCATCCGTCGGCCGCCGCGGTCGCGAGCACGGACGGGGGCGTCGGGGGCGCCCGACGCGGATCGCCGGCGGGCGCGCCGGCGGCGGCCCAAGCCACGATGGTCGCCTTCTCGGCGTCCTCGAGGATGCGCTCGTTCTCGAACGTCCCCTTGTGCATGGCGGCCGCGGACCAGGGCGGCATCCGCCCCTCGGCGACGGCCCTCGCCATGCTGCCCGCGTAACGCCGGGCCTGCTCGTAGGTGAGGAGCGGGAAGGGCGCCACCATGCCCCCCAGGTTCATGCCCGACGGTTGGTGGCACGTCTGGCAGTTCTGCTGGAGGATCGGGAGCACATCCTCGTAGAACGTGGGCGCCGGGCTCTGTGCCGCGGCCGAAGCCGCGGTCGCCCACAGGAGGGCCGAGCCGGCGAACAGGGTGCTCGCTCGCATCCCATCATCTTACGGGCGTGCTACGTTAGGGCAACCCGAACACCCGTACCGCCCGCCGCGGCCCCGGCGGCACCCCCAAGCATCGATGCCCACGTCGAAGAACCACGTCGAGCTGCTCGACACCACCCTCCGGGATGGAGAGCAGACGCGCAATGTCTCTTTTTCCACCTCCGAGAAGGTAAGCATCGCGGAAGCGCTGCTGGGGTCTCTCCACGTGGACCGCATCGAGGTGGCATCCGCCGCGGTGTCCGAGGGCGAGCGTGAGGCGGTCCGGCGGATCACCGCGTGGGCTTCGCCCGAGGGTCATCTGGAGCGCGTCGAGGTGCTCGGCTTCGTGGACCGCCGCCGCAGCGTGGACTGGATCGAGGACGCCGGCGGACGCGTGCTCAACCTGCTGACGAAGGGAAGCGAGCGGCATTGCCGCATGCAGCTGGGGAAGACCCTCCCTGAGCATCTCGCGGACGTGCAGGCGACCGTAGCCTACGCGCTCGACCGGGGGCTCCGTGTGAACGTCTATCTGGAGGACTGGTCCAACGGCTTTCGTGACAGCCGCGACTACGTGATGCGCATGGTGGAGGGCCTGCAGGGTACCGGCATCGCCCGCATCATGCTGCCGGATACGCTCGGCGTCATGATCCCCGACGAGGTCCATGCCGCGATCACGGACATGGTCGAGGCCTTCCCCGACCAGCCCTTCGACTTCCACCCGCACAACGACTACGGGCTGGCGACGGCCAACGCGATGGCCGCCGTGCGCGCGGGTGTGCGGGCGATCCACTGCACGGTCAACTGCCTCGGTGAGCGGGCAGGCAACGTGTCGCTCGCGGAGGTGGCGGTCGTGCTGCGCGACCGGATGGGGATGGAGCTGTCGATCGACGAGACGAAGATCGTCGCGCTGAGCCGGATGGTGGAGAGCTTCTCCGGCAAACGCGTCGCCGACAACGCGCCGGTGATCGGCGCCGACGTCTTCACGCAGACGAGTGGCATACACGCGGATGGGGATCGCAAGGGGGCGCTGTACCAGACGCTCCTCGGCCCCGAGCGCTTCGATCGGAAGCGCACCTATGCGCTGGGCAAGATGAGCGGCAAGGCGTCGCTCAGGAAGAACCTAGAGGAGCTCGACATCCGTCTCTCCCCCGAGGACGAGGCGGAGGTGCTGAGACGGATCGTGAAGCTCGGGGACTCCAAGGCGACGATCACGACCGACGACCTTCCGTTCATCATCGCGGACGTCCTGGAAAGCAAGGACTACCGGCACATCACGCTGCTGAGCTGCTCGGTCACGAGCGGCCTCGACCTGGAGTCGACGGTGAGCATCCGGGTGGAGCTCGACGGCGAGATCCTGAAGTCCTCGGGGTCCGGAAACGGCGGCTTCGACGCCTTCATCGACGCCGTCGGCAAGGTGCTTCCTGCCGGCGTGGCCCTACCGGAGCTGATCGACTACCAGCTGCGCATCCCGAAGGGGGGCAGCACAGGCGCGCTCACCGAGGTATCGATCACCTGGAAGGACGGCGAGCGCACCTTCCGGACGCGCGGCGTGAACGCCAACCAGGTCTTCGCGGGCATCGAAGCGACGTTGCGCATGCTGAACGTACGGCTCCACCACTCGAGCGGAGCCGGCGAGGGACACGCCGCGACGGTGGCTCCGGCGCGGGGTGCCGCCGCCTCCACCCGGTCGGGCGCCTAGAACCTCAGCTGAGCGTGTGCAGGCCGCACTCGAGGCGGTCCCGTCCCCTCCACCGCCCCGCCCGCTCGTCCTCGCCGTCCACCGTCGGGGTGGTGAGAGGCTCGTCCCCGATGCTCGTGTAGCCACGGTCGTGGAGCGCGTTGTACGGAACGCCGTGCTCGTGGATGAACCGCCACACGTCCTTGCGCGTCCAAGCTGCGAGTGGGTTCACCTTGATGCGGTCCCCGATCTCGACAGCCGGCATGTCCGCGCGCGTGGCGGCCTGATCGCGGCGGCGGCCGGTGATCCAGCCATCCACGTCCGCGAGCGCGCGCTCCATCGGCTCGATCTTGGTCAGCCGGTGGAACTCGTCCAGGTCTCGCTCCCAAAGGCGCTCGCCGTGGATGCGCTCGAACTCCTCGCGCGTCTCCGCGGGCCGGAAGATGCGGACGTCGAGGCCGTACTTCTCCTCGACCTTGTCCGCCAGCTCCAGAGTCTCCGGGAAGTGGAAGAGCGTGTCGACGAAGACGACGGGCACCTCGGGCGCGATCTGCGCCAGCAGGTGCAGGTTCACCATCCCGGACGGCCCGAACGCGGTCGCGACGACGAGCCGCCGCGGACCGATATTGTTCACGGCCCACTCGATGATGCTGGATGGATCCGCGTCGTCGAAGTCGAAATCGAACTCGCGGGTCGCTGCCGCCTGCTGCTTCTTGATGGCGATCATGGGTTCCTGTCGAGTCATGGATGCAAAAAAACGGCCCCGGTCTTCCCGGGGCCGTTGGAGCGTTCTGGATCAGGATCGACTTTCGTCAACCGCTGGGCAGGGCGCTCCCGTCCCCGGTCGCTCGGCGACAGCGACAACAAGAGCAGTTGGCGACGGAGAGGGTGGCGCGCTGCATGGTCTTCACGGTGTGGCCTTCGATTCGGACGGCTCGAATAGGTTTGTTCCGGGTCGCCGCATTGTCAATCGTGGGAAAGACGGCTAGCAACTTTCGGGCCGCCTCCGGCTGGCTCGCCCCCGCGGGGGCCGGCATATTACCCGAGAAATGAGAGGAGTCGAGAGGAGATCGCCATGACCGCTGCACGATGGATCGGGATCGCGTCGGCCGCCGGGGCCTTTGCCCTCGGGCTGGCCGCCCCGCTGGTCGCCCACCATGCCTTCGGGGCCGAGTTCGACGCCGACGCCCCCCTCCAGATCGAGGGTGACGTCGTGAGACTCGAGTGGGTGAACCCGCACTCCTGGATCCACCTGTCCGTCCGCCGCATGGTGGTCGGAGGAGAGACCGTCGTCCCGCCCGATCCGGCCGCCGAGGTGTGGATGGTCGAGGGCGGCACGCCCAACGTGCTCGTCCGCCGCGGCCTTCGTCGCGAGTGCCTGCCGGTGGGAACGCGCCTCATCGTGGACGGCTATCGGGCGAAGGACCGGACGCTCAAGCGCGCCAACGGTCGCGACGTGACCTTCCCGGACGGCAGCAAGTTCTTCATGGGTTCGTCCGGAACGGGAGCGCCGCAGGATGGTCGCGAAGAGCGCGCGCTCGCGGCGGGCGACATCAGGTGCTGAGGATCGACTCGCGGCGGATCGCGTAGGCCACGCGATGCGCTCGCGAAAGGTGGTGGCGCTCGCGCTCGTCGCGGCGACCTCCTCCTGCGGGCGCTCCGCCGGTGTCGCGGCGCCCGCTACGATCCCCGCCGCGGCGTCGGCCGCGCGCCGCGTCGGCACCATGAGCGAGCTCATGGTCGACTTCATCTATCCTGCCTCGGACGCGGTGTTCTACATATCGTCGCGCACACCGGCGACCAGCGAAGAATGGATGGCGCTGCAGGGCCAGACGCTCATGCTCGCCGAGGCGGCCAACCTGCTCATGATGCCGGGACGGGCCCGAGACCAGGAGCGCTGGATGGCCGACGCGGCTCTGATGCTCGACGCCGGAGAGGCCGCCTATCGCGCCGCGAAGGCGCGTGACGTCGCTGCGCTCGAGGCGCTGAGCGATCCGCTGTACGAGTCGTGCGTGACCTGCCACACCGACTACCGCCTGGACTACGGGCGTTGAGGGCTTCCCGACCACGTCGAAGGAGACTCCAGTGAAGCAGCCAACACGCAAGACGGCCGCGCTGATTGCGGTTCCCGTGGCTCTGGTCGTCGCTCAGGTCGCCCTGGTCGCCGCCATTCCCGAGGACGCGCCGCAGTCGCAGGAGCCGCGCTGCCCCGGCGAGCCGATGGGGGTGCAGGCCACCGGCGTCTACCAGAACCGCCCGGTGCCCGAGTGGGTGGTCAACGGCGAGCCGTGGGGCGGCGCCTACTGGGAGGCCGGCATGCGGTCCTACTGGCACTGCCACACGGGCGGGCAGCTCCTCGTCGTGTGGGAGGGAGAGGGCCGCACGCAGAAGCGCGGCGAGCGGGTGCGCACGCTCCACAAGGGCGAGAGCTCCTGGGCGGGACCGGGCGAGGAGCACTGGCACGGGAGCGCGCCCGACGCGGCCGCGCAGTACCTGCAGGGATCACCGACGCCCTCGACGACGCTCTGGATGGAGGAGGTCGCCGAGACGGACTACATGGGCAACGGGATCGGCATGGAGACCCGCGCGGAGTTCTTGCGCACCGGTGTCCGGGAGCAAGCGCGCTAGGAACCGCGCGCAGCCGGCCGGCGAAGAGCGCCGGCCGGCTGCCGCGTCGGCTACCAGCCGACGGCCTGACCGTCCTTGCGATGATCGGAGCCGGCGCGATAGATGCCGTTGACCGGTCGGTCCTGGGCGACGCTCTCCGGCCCGAACGTCGGAGCCGGCAGCGAAGGATCCCTGGTGAAGAGGATGGCCTGGTAACCGCCGACCGATCCGCCGGTCACGCTGCGCACGTTGTGTCCCTTGGCCTGGAGCGCCGGCCCCACCAGCTGGTACAGATCGGCCTCGAGCGACAGCACGTTCTGGCCCTGGCTGTGCGTGAAGCGCGCGGCGTCCGTGCTCATCTGCAGGTTCATGCCGTGGTCGATCATGTTGACCATGTGCTGCGCGTGCGTCTCCGGCTGCACGCTCCCGCCCATGTTCCCGAAGGTCATCAGCGGCTCGCCGTCCTTCATGACGAACCCCGCGATGATCGAGTGGAACGGACGCTTGCGGGGCGCCACGACGTTCGGGCTCGACGGATCGAGCGTGAAGCCGCTCCCACGGTTGTGCAGCACGAACCCGTAAGGTGAGACGGTCGCGCCGCTGCCGTACACCGAGAACACGCTGTGGATGAGCGAGACCATGTTGCCCCAGCGGTCGGCGGTCGTGAGGTAGATCGTGCCGCCGTCCATTCCGCCCTTCACCGACGGCTCCGACGCGCGCTCGGGGTCGATGCGGCTGCAGAGCCGGGACGCGTACTCCTTCGACAGGAGCTCCGAGACGGGCACGTCCACGAAACGAGGGTCGGCGTTGTACGCCTGCAGGTCCGAATACGCGAGCTTCTTCGCCTCGACCATGAAATGCCAGTAGTCGGGGTTCGTCGGCCCGAGCTCGGCCAGATCGACGCCGTGGACCGGTGCGCACACCTCGAGGATGTTCAGCATCTCGAGCGCCGCGAACCCCTGACCCGGAGGCGGAAGCTGGAAGATGTCGTAGCCGTGGTAGTTGGTGGTGATCGGCTCGACCCACTCGGGCTCGAACTCGGCCAGGTCCGCCTTCGTCATCACGCCGCCGTTCTCTCTCACCTTCGCGACGATCGCGTCCGCGATCGGACCTTCGTAGAACGCGTCGCGGCCGTCGCGTTGGAGCAGACGGAGGGCGGCGGCCAGCTCGGGGTTGCGGACCAGCCCGTAGAGCGGCGGCGGCTCCCCGTTGATCAGGAACGTCCGGTTCGAGTCGGGGTCACGGCGCAGCCTACCCGCCGCGCTGACCAGGTCGGAGTGGCGTCGCTCACCCTGTCCCCAGCCTTCCTCGGCCGTCCTCGCCGCGCGCTCGAACGTCTCGCGGAACGTCATGGTGCCGAAGCGCTCGAGCATCGCGTCGTACCCGGCGACCGCGCCCGGCACGGTGGCGGCGTTCACGCCCGAGCCGGGCATGTCCTCGAGGCCGAGGCCGCGGAAGAACTCCGGCGTCCACCCGGACGGTGCCCAGCCGGCCGACGCGAGCGCGTAGAGCTTGTGCTCGCTCGCCACGTAGATGAGCGCGAAGAGATCGCCGCCGATGCCGGTGTCGTTCTGCGACGTCACGTCGAGCATGGCACCCGTCGCCACGGCCGCGTCGATCGCGTTGCCGCCGCGCTGCAGGATTTCGAGCCCCGCCTGGGCGGCTAGGGGATCGCTCGTCGCCACCATCCCGTGGCGCGCCAACACCTCGGATCTACCCTGGCCCTGCCATCCCTGCGCCCGCGATCCGCCCGCGGCCGCGATCTGGGCGGCCGGATTGGACGTCGCGTCTGTCGGGATGCCGAACGGATGGGGTGATTGCGCCATGAGAGAAGCGGGAAGCAGGACCGAGAGGGCGATCGTGGGCGCGAGCCCGGCGAGACGTCCGATGGTCCGGTGGCGTGAGTCCATACGGGGTCGACCTCCTTCTGTTGCGTGGGTCGTCCCCGGCAACATCCGACGGCCGGTCCAGAAGGGCAAGCGAGCCCGCCTTCGGGGGCGGCCGACGACGGGGGCCCGCATTTGACGCCTCGATCCACCGCTCCTACCCTGCACCGCGGACCCCCGACCCACGAGCCGGTATGCGCCTCCTCCAGTCCGCACTCGCCGCCGCCGTGCTCCTCGCCGGACCCGGACAGGTCCTCGCCCAGCGCGGGGCGCCGGACGGCGAGTGGCCGACGTACGGCGGGGACGCGGGCAGCACCAAGTACGCGCCTCTCGACCAGATCGCTGCCGACGACCTCGGGCGCCTGGGCGTGGCCTGGACGTGGTCGTCCTCCGACAACGCGGTCGTGAGGCGCGACTCCACGCTGCTGCCGGGGCCCTTCAAGGCGACGCCGCTCATGGTGGACGGCGTGCTCTACGTGCGAACCTCGCTCAGCCTCGTCTCCGCGATCGACGCCGCGACGGGTCGCGAGCTCTGGACGTTCGATCCGGAGAGCTACGCGGCTGGACGACCCACGAACCTCGCCTTCAACTCACGCGGCGTCGCGTATTGGGGCGATACGAGCGATGCGCAAGATAGACGCATCTTCGTCGCCACCGGCGACTCGCATCTCTGGGCTCTGGATGCCGCGACCGGGCAGCCCATTCCCCAGTTCGGCGGTGGCGGCACGATCGATCTGCTGGAAGGCCTGCGGCGCGAGGTGCCGCGCGGGAGCTACCAGGTGATGTCGCCGCCGCTCGTGGTGGGCGATCTCGTCATCGTCGGATCGTCGATCTCGGACGTGCCGCGCAGGATGAGCGCGCCTCCGGGCGACGTGCGTGCCTTCGACGTTCGCACCGGGAGACAGCGGTGGGTCTTCCACACGGTCCCGATGCCCGGGGAGCGGGGCCACGACACGTGGGAAGGTGGTGCCGACGCCTATACCGGCAACACGAACGTCTGGACGATCATGAGCGCCGACGAGGAGCTCGGGCTCGTCTACCTGCCGATCGGGACACCGACGAACGACTGGTACGGCGGCCACCGGCTCGGCGACAACCTGTTCGGCGAGAGCATCGTGGCGCTCGACGCCGAGACGGGCGGCTACGTTTGGCACTACCAGCTCGTGCACCACGGGCTCTGGGACTACGATCTGCCCGCGGCGCCCGCGCTCGTCGACGTCACGGTGGACGGCCGCCGGGTGAGAGCGCTCGCGCAGGTCACCAAGCAGGGCTTCGTGTTCGTGTTCGATCGTGCCACCGGCGAGCCGGTCTGGCCGATCGAGGAGCGTCCCGTCGCGCAGTCGTCGGTGCCGGGCGAGCGCACGTCGCCGACCCAGCCGTTCCCCACGCGGCCCGCGCCGTTCGAGCGCCAGGGCATCACGGTGGACGATCTCGTCGACTACACGCCCGCGCTGCGCGCGGGAGCCCTCGAGATCCTCGCCGGCGTCGAGTACGGAGGGCTCTATCACCCACCGTCCTTGAAGGGCACGCTCAACAACCCCGGCTGGGTCGGCGGTGGCAACTGGCAGGGGGCCGCGCTCGACCCCGAGACCGGCTGGATGTACGTGCCGTCGCGCACCGGACCGATCCGCGTGACGCTGGTCGAGGCGCCACCCGGTTCGGATTTCCGCTACATCCGCGGCGGCAGCCAATCCGCGGCCGGGCCGCAGGGCTTTCCGCTCCTCGCCGGACCGCACGCGCGCCTCACGGCGATCGACCTGAACACCGGGGAGCATGCGTGGCAGATCCCGCTCGGGGACGGTGTCCGCCAGCGCGTGATCGACCTGGGGGCGCCCGACCCCGGACCGCAGGGCGGCGGCGCGTACACCGGCCCGCTGCTCACGCGTACGCTGCTCTTCATCGGCCACGACGGCAGACGGGACGGTGCGGAGGGTGGTCCGGCGCTGCTGGCCCTGGACAAGGTCACCGGCGAGACGCTCGCCGCCATCGCGCTGCCGGACACACCCAACGGCACGCCGATGACCTACATGATCGACGGGCGGCAGCACATCGTGGTGGCGTACGGCGGCGGGGACGACGCCGGCCTGGTGGCGCTCGCTCTGCCCTAGCGGCTCACGCCTCGTGCGCCATGCGGGTCCAGGCGTCGCTCAGCTGGGCCGACACCTCGCGCATCTTCTGGAGCGCGATGTCGTCGAGCCGCTGCGCCACCGGCCCGCCGATCAAGCGCCTCAGGAAGCGAGCCGGGTAGTCCAGATCCCAGTCGAGGAACGGCTGCGGCCCTTGGTCGAGGCTCTCGAGCGTCCGCACGACGAGGTACGAGTCGTCCAGCAGGCCGACCATGCCCTGCGTCATCTCCGGAATCAGATCGAGCGGACGTAGGAAGTAGAGCTCCGCTTGGTCCAACAGCGGACCGGCCACGGATTCGAGCCCCCGCGAGCGTGCTTCCTGGCGCGCACGGGCGAGGAAGACCGGGATCGAATCGATGATCTCCGTCGCGACCTCGACCGCCTCGAGGACCTCCTTCTCGTTGGCGTCGGGGAGCGTCTTGACGATGTGGCGCTCCAGTGCCGCCCGCCCGTCGCGGGCTTTGGCGCTCTCGATGATCGCCGCGATGTCGGCGAGCGTGCCGCCGAACTCGATCTTGGGCACCCGTGGGGGGTCGGATGACATGGCTCCACTCGCGTGACCGTACCCGAGGGTCGGAGCATCCGCCCGACCCAGACGGCGGACAACGTGGCCGGATATCGAGCGGTTGGCCACCCCTTCGCCGAGATTTCGCGAGCGCGGCTTGCCGCGCGGCGCCGTGCCGTTGACCTTGCTCCCGCTCGACCCCGCGTCTCCAACCCCCCACGGCCGCCGATGGACGAGTAGTCCACCCATGACGGCTCAGGAACGGGTCAAGCGCGCTCTCGGCCTCCGCCAGGGCGAAGGGCGCACGCTGACCGTGATGGGCGGATTCCTCCTGCTCAGCACCGCGAACACCACGGTGGTGTCGGCGGTGAAGAACGGACTCTTCCTCTCCGTCTATCCCAGCGACCTCATCCCCCACGCGGTGATCGGCGCGGCGCTGGTCACAGCGGCCGTCGCGATCGTCTTCACGAGCTACCTGGCCGGAACCGCGCGCAGGAGCCTCGCCACGCGGCTGACGATCGCGTTGGCCGTCTCGGTGCTCGCCTGCCGGATCCTCTTCGCGCTGGATCAGCGGTTCGCGTTCGTGGTCTATCTGTGGCTCTCGGCGATCCAGGTGCTGGTGCTGACGCACGCGTGGGACTATGCGGGCGACGTGCTGACGGGCAGGCAGGCGAAACGCCTCATTCCGCTCATCGGCGGGGGGGCCTCCCTCGGGGCGATCGCGGGCGGAACGGCCGTGGCGCCCGCCGCGTTCGCGCTGGGAACGGCCAACCTGCTCTGGATCGCGATCGCGCTCCTTCTCGGAGCGCTGCCGCTCCTGTGGGCGATCCCGGAGCCGGCCCGCGACGCGCTCGAGGAGGAGAAGACCGATCATCTCGGCGCCGCGGCCGCGTTCCTCGTGAGCGCGGGACGCGGCTTCCGCACGATCTCGAGCAATCGTCTCCTCACGCTGCTCGCGTTGGGTGTGGCCGCGCTCACCCTCACCGGCACGCTGATCGACCTCCAGCTCAAGTTCGTGCTGCAGGACACGTTTCCCCGTGACCGCATCGCGGCGATCTACGGGCTGCTGTCCGCGACCGTGGGGCTCGGCACGCTGCTCCTGCAGCTCTGGGCGTCGCGTGTGCTCTTTCCGAAGTTCGGCGTGTCGTTCGCGGCCGTGCTGCACAGCGGCCTGTTGGCCGTGGCCGCCGGAGGCGTCGCCGTATTGGGCGGCCTGTTCACGTTGATCGTCGCGCAGGCCGTGGACGACGTGCTCCAGTTCAGCCTGCAGAGGCCTGTCGAGCAGGTGTCGCTGCTTCCGTTCCCCAACCGTGTGAAGAGCGTGGCCCTGGCGACGTTGGGCGGCGTGCTCCGACCTCTCTCCAAGGCGTCCGCCGGCGGGATCGCGCTGGCGCTCGGCCCGCGCTCCGCGCTGCTGCCGGTCATCACGGTCGGCGCGGCCGTGTCGGCGCTCGTGACATATTCGCAGCATAGGCGCCGGTATCTCTTCGCCCTCGAGAGCGCCGTCGCCAGGCACGCGGTGGAGCTCGACGACGTGGCGCACCAGCCCCTCGTCGCCGACGCCTCGGCGCTCCGCACCATCGACCGCGCGCTCGCGGACCCCGATCCGACCATCGTCGTGTTCGCGAGCTCCCTGCTGCCGCAGCTACCGGTCGCCGAAGGCTGGGCGAGGCTCGAGCGTCTCCTCGATCATCCGGTGACGGAGGTCAGGGCCGAAGCGGCGAGCCTGCTCCACCAGATCGAGACGCCCTCGGAGGGAGGGGCGTCGGCGATCGTCGTGGACCGTCTCGCTCGCGAGCGCTCGCCCGTGGTGCTCGTCGCGCTCCTCGAATCGCTCGGGTCGCTCGGCACGGTGGAGCCCGCGAGCGTCACCGACTTCCTCACGCACGACGATCCTGCGGTGCGGCGCGCCGCCCTGGCGGCTCTCGGCAAGCTCGGCTGGGAGCAGACGGACGAGTACCTGCGGGTGCTCCTGGCTTCCGACGATTCCACCGACCGGGCCGTCGGAGCGGGCGCCGTCGGGGATCTCGGAGCCGTTCACCTCGTGGACCGGCTGGCCGAGGTGGTGTGGGACGTGCGCGCGCGGCCCGCGGTGCTCGAATCGCTGGCGGCGATGGGTCCCGCGGCGGTGCCGACGATGCGCGAGCTGGTGCAGCGGCGTGAGCTGCCGCTCGCGCTCCGCCGCAGCATGGTGAGCGCGCTCGCCGCCATACGGGGCGAGGAGGCCCGCAACGCGCTCGTCGACATGGTCGACGAGCCGGCGCTCGGCCCCGCGGCGCTCACCTCGCTCGGGCGCATGCGCAGCGCCGGCACCATCGGACCGGTGGAGCCGCGCCGCCTGCGCCCCGTCCTCACCGACGAGATCCAGCGCGGGCTCAGGTACGCGGCCGCCTCCCGCGCGATCAAGAGCGCGGCGACGGGTCCCCGCGAGGCGTTCGTGGCGCACGAGGTGCACGGCCTCTACGAGCGATCGGTCGAACGGGTCCTCAAGGTTCTCGCGCTCTCGTACGATCCGGCGCGCCTGAGCTCCATCGCGTACGCGCTGCAGGGGGAGAACTTCGCGCAGAAGAGCAACGCGCTCGAGCTGCTCGACAGCATGATGCCGCGAGGCGCCGCCCGGTCCGTCATGCCGTTCCTCGAGGCCGTCACGGAAGGTCTGCCGCCGACGCGTCTGGACGAGCTCCTCGAGAACGCGTCCACGGTTCGGGCCTGGCCGATGGACGCCCTGCTGCACGACGCGGACTGGTGGCCCCGCGCACTCGCGCTGCACGCGCTGGGCCGCGACGAAGAGGTGACGACGCCGGGGAGATCGCACGATGACGAGACCATACACGGGGAAACCGCGGAGGAGGATCAGATGATTCCGCTGATCGAGAAGGTCATGATCCTGAAGGGCTCGGAGTTCTTCCGGAACTTCCCCGGATCGGATCTGGCGGGGGTCGCCGCGCTCGCCGACGTGCGGCACGTCGAGGCGGGGGAGACGGTCTTCGAGCAGGGAGAGGACGGCGACGCCTTCTACGTCGTCGTGCAGGGCTCGATCAAGATCAGCCGCGGCAGCACGCACCTGGCCACGCTGGGTCCGAAGGAGGGATTCGGCGAGATGGCGATCCTGGACCGGGACACCCGGTCGGCGACGGCGAGCGCCGCGGAGGACACGACCCTCCTGAGGCTCGACCGGGACTCGTTCGATCGCGTGGTCGAGCAGAACCCCGTCGTCGCGCGCGGGATCTACCGCGTGCTGACCGAGCGTCTCCGCAACACGCTGGCCCGCGTCGCGGCCGGGTAGAGGCTACACTCTCACCCGTGCCAGCCGCAGGCTGTTCGCCACGACGGTCACCGAGCTGAGCGCCATGGCGCCCGCGGCCAGCGCCGGATGCATCGCGCGCAGCATCGCGGGAAGGAAGGTCAGCCCGTAGAACGCGCCCGCGGCGACCGGGATCAGGGCGACGTTGTAGAAGAACGCCCAGAAGAGGTTCTGCTGGATGATGCGCAGCGTCGCGCGCCCGAGCGAGAGCGCCTCGGGCACCATGCGCAGGTCACCGCCCATGAGCGTGACGTCGGCCGCTTCCATCGCGACGTCGGTACCGGTTCCGAGCGCGATGCCGACGTCGGCCTGCGCGAGCGCCGGTGCGTCGTTGATCCCGTCCCCCACCATGGCGACCACCCGCTTCCCATCCTCACGGAGACCCTGCACCACCGCCGCCTTGTCGCCTGGAAGGACCTCGGCGAAGACGTGCTCGATGCCGACCTCCGCCGCGATCCGCCGTGCCACGCGCTCGTTGTCGCCCGTGAGCATGACGACGTCGAGCCCGCGCCCGCGGAGCGCGCGCACCGCGTCGGCCGATCCCTCCTTCACGGTGTCCGCCACGCCGATCAGCCCGGCGACCGAGCCGCCCCGCGCGACCCACAGCGGCGTCATCCCGTCCTCCTCCATGGAACGCGCGAGCGCGTCGTGCGACGTGGCGCTCACGCCCCAGGCCTCGAGCAGCGCGCGCGTTCCGACGAGGACGGGATCGCCGGCGACGACGGCCGCGACGCCCCTGCCCGGCACGGCCTCGAAGTGGCTCACGGCGAGAGGCCGCGCGCGCACGCGCTCGGCCTCCCGCACGACCGATCGCCCCAGCGGGTGCTCGCTTCCGCGCTCCGCGGCCGCCGCCAGAGCGAGGAGCGCGCCGTCGTCGCCGTCGGTCGCGACGAGACGGCGAACGGCCGGCTCGCCTCGCGTGATCGTTCCCGTCTTGTCCAGCACCACCACCTCGATCTCACGCGCCCTCTCGAGCGCCTCGGACGAGCGGAACAGAACGCCCATGCGGGCGCCTCGGCCGGTGCCGACCATCACCGCCGTCGGCGTCGCGAGCCCGAGCGCACACGGACATGCGATCACCAGCACGGCGACCAGCCGGAGGAGCGCGGGCGTGAAGCCGGCGTCGAGCCAGAGCCACCATACCGCCATCGTCGCCAACGCGATGACCACGACGGCCGGAACGAAGATCGCGGCCACCCTGTCCGCGATCCTCTGGATGGGCGCCTTGCTGCCCTGTGCCTCCTCCACGAGGCGGATGACCTGCGCGAGCGCGGTGTCGGCCCCCACCTTCGTGGCGCGGAAACGGAAGGCGCCGGTGCTGTTCATCGTCGCGCCGACCACCTGGTTTCCCGGCGCCTTCTCGATCGGGATGCTCTCGCCCGTGAGCATGCTCTCGTCGATCGTGGATCTGCCCTCCGTCACGATGCCGTCCACGGGAACGCGCTCGCCGGGCCTGACCACGATCTCGTCGCCGACGAGGACGTTCTCGACGGGCACTTCCGACTCGACGCCGTTCCGGAGCACGCGAGCGGTGGCCGGGCGGAGGCTCATGAGCTCGCGGATCGCGCGGCTGGTCTCGCCCTTGGCGCGTACCTCGAGCAGCTTGCCGAGCTTGATGAGCGTGATGATGAGAGCCGCCGTCTCGAAGTAGACGTGCGTGCCGGCGCCCATCATGCCCAAGCTCGACCCGACGGTGACGACGACCGAATAGACGTAGGCCACCGAGGAGCCGAGCGCGACGAGCACGTCCATGTTCGCCGTGCGGTTGCGCAGCGCCTTCCACCCGCCGACGTAGTAGTCCGCGCCGACGTAGAGCTGGACGGGCGTCGCGAGCGCGAGCATGAGCCAGCTCACCCAGGGAGCGTGCGCCCACGCGCCGACGAGTCCGAGGTCGCGGGCCATGCTCAGCGCGAAGAGCGGCGCCGCGAAGGCCACGCCGGTCCAGAACTTCCTCGTCTGCTCCGCGATCTCTTCGGCGCGCGCGCGCGCCTCGGCGTCGCGGAGATCGCGCTCGTCGGCCAGCACCACCCCGTAGCCGGCGTCCTCGACGGCTGCCGCGAGCGCGGGCAGCGCCACGCGTGACGGATCGTAGCGCACCGTCGCGCGCTCGGTGGCGAAGTTCACGGACGCGTCCTGCACGCCCCCGGTCCTGCGGAGCGAGCGCTCCACCGTGAGCGCGCAGTTCGCGCACGTCATCCCCGTGATGGGAAGCGTGGCTTCCGCGGACGACGCGCCGCCGGCCTCGGCCACGCCCGCGCCGACCGCCTCCTTCGGGGTCGTCATGCCGTCAGGCGGCGGGAGCGTAGTTGATGTCCGCCATGACCCGCGCGATCGACTCCCAGTCCGTGGCCTCGGGATTCCACGCCACCGTGACCTGCTTGGTGGCGTGATCGGCCTTCACCGACGCCACACCCTCCACGCGTCCGAGCTCCCGCTCGATCGTCGCCACGCAGTGACCGCAGCTGATGTTCGGCACCTTCACCGTCTTGTTCGTCATCGCTCGACTCCTCTCATCGTCTGATGATCGTCTTCTCTCGGCGTTCGCGCCTCGACACGCGATCAGGCGCGGCCCGTCGCGTCGAACACGTCGAGCAGCTCACGCAGCACACGCTCGCGCGCCGCGGCGTCCGGACCCCGCATGGCGTCCGTCACGCAGGCGTGCAGATGATGGTCGAGCAGCAGCGCGCTCACCTTCTTCA
The DNA here is from genome assembly GCA_050181335.1 of Gemmatimonadales bacterium. Lineage (GTDB taxonomy): Bacteria > Gemmatimonadota > Gemmatimonadetes > Longimicrobiales > Gaopeijiaceae > UBA2982. The sequence continues at coordinate 359,693 of JBFXDG010000001.1, forward strand.
GCGCCCTCTGGATCCCGACGATCTGGTTCACGACGTCGATGCAGTACTCGCCGTCCTCCACCATCCGCTGGACCCCGCGCACGTGACCCTCGACGCTCTTCAGTCGCCGCACGACGTCCGCCGTGGCGGGATCCGCGGTCTTGGCCTCCGCCATCTCGATGTCCTCCGTGTCCTCCGTCGCGCTCTCTGCCTCACCCCCACCCACCCTCCTGCCCCACCCCCCCTGGGGTGGGCATAGAATCTGGCGCTCCACCCGTGGGGGGTCAACCCGCCGCCGGTGGACACCCGGGCCGCTCGTGGCGTACTTCTCACGCGTCGACCGCCCAGCCCACGGCCCCCGCCCTCACCGACCCGACCGTCCATGTCGCTCGAGCCTTCGCCGAAGACGACCGTGACCGAGGGGCAATCGGGGGCCGGCGCGCCCCCACGCGACCTCGTGGACGCGGCGGAGGGCTCGGACCCCATCGAGCTTTTCGAGACGTGGTTCGCGGCCGCCCAGAGCGCAGGGGCGCCGTCGCCCGAGTCCGTCGCGTTGGCCACCGCCACGCCGGAGGCAGCGCCTTCGGTGCGGATGGTCCTCCTGAAGGGGGTCGACTCGGGCGGCTTCGTCTTCTTCACCAACTATGGGAGCCGCAAGGCGCGCGAGATGGACGCCAACCCGCGAGCCGCGCTCTGCTTCCACTGGGCGGTGCTCCAGCGGCAGGTGCGCGTGTCCGGCCGTGTCGCTCGCATCGACGCCGACGCGAGCGCGGCGTACTTCGCCACGCGCCCGCGTGGCAGCCAGATCGGCGCGTGGGCCTCCCGGCAGAGCGAGAGCCTCGTCGGCCGACAGGAGCTCGAAGCGGCCGTGCACGCGCTGAACGAGCGGTTCGCGGGTCGCGACGTGCCGCTTCCCACGTTCTGGGGCGGCTATCGGCTGGAGCCCGACGAGATCGAGTTCTGGCAAGGCCGTACCGATCGCCTCCACGATCGTCTCGTGTACACGCGCTCGGGAAGCGGCTGGAGCATGCGCAGGCTGTACCCGTGACGCCGCGGCCGCCCGCGTGCTTCTCCCGGGAGACGTTCCGTTTCCTGGGCGACCTGAAGCAGAACAACGACCGCGCGTGGTACGCGGCGAACAAGGCGCGCTACGACGAGCACGTGAAGTCACCGGCCCTCGCGCTGATCGAGGACTTCGGGCCGCGACTCGCGAAGATCAGCCCACGCTTCGCGGCTACGCCGCGCTCGCTCTACCGGCTGCACCGGGACACGCGCTTCGCCAAGGACAAGAGCCCGTTCAAGACCCACGCGGGCATCCATTTCCGTCACGAGCGCGCGCGGGACGCGCACGCGCCGGGGTTCTACCTGCACGTGGAGCCGGGGAACGTCTTCGCGGGCGTCGGCATCTGGCACCCCGAGCCCGACGCGCTTCGTCGCATCCGCGAGCACATCGTCGAGCGGCCAGACGCGTGGAAGCGGGCGTCACGCGCGAAGGCGTTCGCGTCGCGCTTCGAGCTGGCGGGCGACCGGCTCTCGCGTCCACCCAAGGGATTCGATCCCGGACATCCGCTGATCGAGGACCTCAAGTGGAAGGACTACATCGGCGTCGCGACGCTGGACGAGCGCTTCGCGCGCGAGCCGGCCCTTCCGGCCGCCTTGGCCACCCTCTACCGTAACGCCACGCCGTTCATGCGCTTCCTGTGCGAGGCCCTAGGCGTTCCATTCTAGAGGTGGGCGGAGACGCTGGGCCGCCCTCGCGGCGGCTCGCGAGATCCGCCACCGTACATGGACCAACGTATCCCGACCACCGTACCTCGACGCCCACCGGAGCACCCGTAGTGAATCAGGACTGCCCGATCGATCACGATGCCGCCGAGCGGGCCGCCGAACGGCTGCCCGACCCCATTCGGCGAGGGGTCTACTTCGCCGTCGGGAGCGTGTCGGTCGGCCTCGGGGTCATCGGCATCGTGGTTCCGCTCTGGCCGACGACCTGCTTCCTGCTGCTCGCCGGCTGGTGCTTCGCGCGCAGCTCACGGCGCGCGGAGCGGTGGCTGTACGAGAACCGCCTGTTCGGGCGTTACCTCCACGACTACCGCGTCAACGGCGTGATCTCGACGCGCGTGCGGCACGCCTCGCTCGTCGTGCTCTGGTCGTGCATCGGCATCTCGGCGTTCCTGCTCGTCAGCCGGGTGTGGGCGGTCGCGTTGCTGATCGTCGTCGCGACGGCCGTGACGGTCCACCTCTACTCGTTGCCGACCGAAGCGCGTCCCACCGCGGCGGACTGAGACCGCCCGGCCCCGCGCTGTCCGGCGGGCCGTCGCTCAGGCGGCGCTGATGAGGTCGCGGACCGCGGAGGTCCCGCTCCCGACCACCTCGTCGAGCTCCCTCACGAGCTCCGCGGCCTGCGCGAGCTGACCGCGCCGGCCGAGCACCGAGATGCGGTGAGCGATGTCGCGCAGCCTGGGCATCGCCAAAGTGACCGCCGCGTCCTCCATGGCGTGCGCCGTGTGCTCCAAGCTCTCCTTGTCGGCCGCGTCCAGCGCGCGGTGGATCGCTTCGAGCCGCTCCGGAGTCTGCTCGAGAAACAGCTTCACCACCGACTCCAGCACCGTCTCGTCACCCCGCGCGAGGTCGAGGGCACGCGAGTGCTCGAAGTCGGGCAGCTGTCCCGTCCACCGGACGATCGCCGCCTCGAGCTTCTCCGGGTCGATCGGCTTGCTGACGTAGTCGTCCATCCCCGCGGCCAAGCAACGCTGGCGGTCACCTTCCATGGCGTGCGCCGTCACGGCGATGATCGGTAGCCGCCTGGTCGTCTCCATCTCCGCCGCCCGGATGAGGGCGGTCGCCTCGAAGCCGTCCACCTCCGGCATCTGCACGTCCATGAGCACCACGTCGAACTCCGAGCGCTGCACGAGATCGACGGCCTCGCGACCGTTGTCGGCGACGCTCACGTCGTAGCCGCGCTTCTTCAGGATGGCGACCGCGAGCATCTGGTTGACCTTGTTGTCCTCGGCGAGCAGCACCCGGACCTTGCGGTAACCGAACTCCTCGAGCGGCGCCGCCGCGCCGCGCGCGGCCACCTCGAACGGGAGCGAGCGGACGCGACGGAGGAGCGCCTGCCGCAGCTCGTTCGGGAAGATCGGACGAACCAGCTCGGCGATGGACGCATCGGCGGGAGAAGTCCCGCGGCGGACGGCGCGCTTCGACTCGACCCACAGCAGGTTGGGATCGCCCGCGTCGCCGGTGGCGAGCTGCAGGGCGAACGCGGGCGCGCCCGTCGGGTCGATGCCCCCGTCGGCGATGACGACGTGGTACGAACGACCCGCTGATCGAGCCCTGCGCGCCTCCTCGAGCCCGGCGGCGTACGAGCCCACGGTGGCGACGCGCATGCCCCAGCCTTCGAGATAGCGGGAGATCACCTGCGCGCTCGTGGGGTTGTCGTCCACCACCAGGACGCCGCGCCCCTCCAACGCGCTCCGCTCCGGGACGCCCTCGACCGCGTCGGCGCCGGAGGCCTGCAGGTCCACGGTGAACGAGAACGTGCTGCCTTCCCCCACGGCGCTCTCGACGCTCAGTCGCCCGCCCATCATGCCGACGATCTCGGAGGCGATCGTGAGGCCGAGACCCGTCCCGCCGAACTGACGCGTCGCCGACGTGTCCGCCTGGGCGAAGGCGGCGAAGATGCGATTCCTCGCCTTCTCCGTGATGCCGATGCCGGTATCTCGCACCGAGAACCCGAGCGTCACGGCATTGTCGCGCCGCCCTTCGACCCACGCCTTCGCGACGATCTCACCCCGCTGGGTGAACTTCACCGCGTTGCCCACGAGGTTCACGAGCACCTGGCGGAGCCGCCCGTCGTCTCCCACCAGGAGGCGCGGCATATCCGCTGCTTGCTCGTAGATCACGTCCACGCCCTTGTCGCCGGCGCGGCGCGAGAGCGTCTTGAACGCGTCCGCCAGGCATTCCTCCAAGTCGAACGCGGCCGGCACGAGACCGAGACGACCCGTCTGGATCTTGGAGAAGTCCAGGATGTCCGTGAGGATCTCCAGGAGCGAGCGCGCGGACTCGTCCACGGCCTCGATGAACTCTCTCTGCTCGGGCGTCAGATCCGTGTCGAGCGCGAGACCGGTCATCCCGAGGATGCCGTTCATCGGGGTGCGGATCTCGTGGCTCATGTTCGCGAGGAAGTCGGCTTTCGCCTGGCTGGCCTCCTCCGCCGCCTCCTTGGCCGCCACGAGGAGGTCGTGCGCGTCCTTGGCCTCCGTCACGTCGCGCCCGATCGCGTAGACCACGCCGTCCTCCTGCAGCGGCATCGCCTTCCACTGCGTCCAGCGGGGCACGCCGGACTTGTGCCGCATCCGCACCTCGTAGCCTTCGATGCCCACGCCCTGCCGCAGGCGACGCGCTCGTCGGCGCGCGTCCTCCCGGTCGTCCTCGACGACCAGGTCCAGCGCGGAGACGCCGCGCAGGTCGTCCGCGTCGTAGCCGAGGAGCTGGGTGAAGCCCGGATTGATGCGCCGATACGAGAGATCGTCCAACGAGAGGATGGCCAGCGCATCGGGATAGAGCGTGAAGAACCGATCGATCTCGACGCCGAGGCGGTGATCCAGATGCGCGCGCTGCAGGGACTCGACCTCGGCTTGCGTGCGCCCGAGGCGCGCGGCGAAGAGCCCCAGCACCAACGGCGTCGAGTCGATGATCCAGAGGAGCGGCTGCGTGGCTTGGGCGGCGAGGAAGCCGCCGATCGACATGGGCAGCCCGGCGAGCCCCATCTCGAGGAGGGTCGCCACGACGGGGAGCACGAGCCCGAGCCCCATCCCGTACGCCGCATAGCGCGGCACGGGCGCACGCCGCCATGGCAACGCCTTGGCCATCCGTGACTCGAGCGACCTTGGGGGGGCCGGGAGACGCCTGGCGCGTCGCCCTATTGTTGGCCCCGTCCCGACCCAGTGTCAATCATGCAGTCCCTTGGCAAGCACGCGTTCCCCGGAACCGTCCGCGCGCCGGTCCGACGTCCTGGCGCGCATCGGCCGTCCGAACCAACCTGATGATCCATGTCTCGGAGCCCAACTCTGGCCGCCAGCCTGCTCGCGGCGTCTTACCTCGCGCTCGCCGGGTGCGCGTCCGGCCAGCCGCTCCCCGAGCTCGATTCGGCTCGCCTGCTCTCCGATCTCTCCGTGCTCGCGCACGACTCCATGGAGGGCCGCGCCGCCGGGACGGCGGGGGGCCAGAGAGCACGTGCCTTTCTGAGCCGTGCGCTCGGAGAGGCGGGGGCACGCCCTTTCGCGGGGGGCTTCGAGCAGCCGTTCGCGTGGACGCGCGGAAGCGGCGTGAACCTCGTCGGCATGGTCCCGGGGCGGAGCGACCCGGGGTCGGCGTCCGGCGACGTCATTTTCCTGACCGCGCATTACGACCACCTCGGTGTGCGCGATGGACAGATCTTCAACGGAGCGGACGACAACGCCTCCGGCGCCGCGGCGGTCCTCGAGATCGTGCGGCGCGTTTCGCGGGAGCCGCTCGAGCACACGCTCCTCGTCGCGCTGTTCGATGCCGAGGAGTTGGGCTCGCGCGGCGCGCGCGCGTTGGTGGCGGAGCCGCCCGTCCCGCTGGAGCGGGTGGCGCTCGACGTGAACCTGGACATGGTCGCTCGCACCGCGGGCCTGCTGTGGGCGGGTGGCGCAGCCCACACGCCGGCCCTCCGTCCTGTTCTGGAGGGCGTCGCGGCACGCGCGCCCGTCACGCTGCGCCTCGGCCACGACCGACCCGGCGCGCCCGAGGGTGACGACTGGACGGAGCAGTCCGACCACGTCGCGTTCCACGAGGTCGGCATCCCCTTCGTCTACTTCGGCGTGGAGGACCATCCGGACTACCACCGTCCGACCGACGACGTCGAGCGGATCGATCCAGGCGAGTACGTCGCCGCGGTGCGGACCATCCTGATGGCGCTCCGCGCGCTCGACGCCGCTCTCCCGCTCGAGCCTCGATGACGTCGACGGCCCGCTCGCGCGTACCGGAGCCGCTCGTCATCCTCAGCGGCTGCATTCTGCTCGCCGCGGCCGCGAGCTGGATCCTCCCCGCGGGCGAGTTCGACCGCCGCGAGGACGAAGCGACCGGTCGCATGGTCGTCGTCGCGGGCTCGTACCACACGGTCGAGCGGACGCCGGTGGGACCGTTCGAGGCGGTGGTGGCCCTGCCACTCGGCATGGCCGACGCGGCCGACGTCATCTTCCTCGTCTTCCTGATCGGGGGCGCGTTCACGGTGGTGGACGCGTCGGGCACGTTGGGGCGCGCGACCGCCGGGCTCGCCCGGGCGCTCAGCGGGCGGGACATCCTGGTGATCCCGATCGTGTCGCTCTTCTTCGCCGTCGGCGGTGCGACGGAGAACATGGCGGAGGAGATCGTCGCGCTCGTCCCGGTCCTGCTCGTGCTCGCCGCGCGGGTAGGCTTCACGCCGCTCGTCGCGGTGGCGATGAGCGCGGGCGCCGCGTCCGTGGCCGCCGCGTTCAGCCCGGTGAACCCCTTCCAGGTGCTGGTCGCTCAAGGCGTCGCCGACGTTCCCCTGCGCTCGGGCTGGGCGTTCCGCACGCTGTTCCTGCTGATCGCGCTCGCCGCGTGGATCGGCGTCACGATGCGGCACGCCGCGCGCACGCGCGGCGCACGACAGGCGGTGGACGACGCCACCGGCGACCGGCTCGAGGGTCGCGACGGCGTGGTGCTCGCGCTCGTGGCCGCCACGTTCGCGATCGTGGTCTGGGGCCTCGCGGTATGGGGGTGGGACTTCAACCGGCTGTCCGCCGCGTTCTTCATCATGGGTGTGGCCGTCGGCTTGGTGTCGCGGATGGGCGTCGCCGGCACCGCGGCCGCGTACGCGCGCGGGTTCCGCGACATGGCGTACGCCGCGATCCTGATCGGCTTCGCGCGCGCGATCTACGTGGTGCTCGATCAGGGCCACGTCGTCGACACCATCGTGTACGGGATGTTCTTGCCGATCGAAGGGCTGCCGCGCCTGGTCTCGGCCGTGGGTATGCTGGTCGCGCACGCGGCCATCCACGTGCCGGTGCCCAGCGTGAGCGGTCAGGCGGTGCTGACCATGCCGCTGCTCGTCCCGCTCTCGGACCTCCTCGAGCTCTCCCGCCAGGTCACGGTGCTGGCCTATCAGTACGGGGCCGGACTGTGCGACCTCGTCACGCCGACGAACGGCGCCCTCATGGCCGTTCTGGCCGCGGCGGGCGTGCGTTACGACCGCTGGCTCGCTTTCGTCCTCCCCCTCTACCTCGGGCTGATGGCGCTGGGCGCCGTCGCCGTCGCGGTCGCGATCGCCGTCGGCCTGACATGAGCGCGGGCGATCGCGTTCCCGTGGTCGCCGCGGTGGTGCGGCGTGGCGACCGCTACCTCGTCGGTCGCAGGCCGCTCTCGAAGCACCACGGCGGCCTGTGGGAGTTCCCCGGCGGAAAGGTGCTCGAGGGCGAGTCGAGGCTGGACGCCGCCCGTCGGGAGCTCGCGGAGGAGATGGACCTCGAGGTCGTCTCGATCGGCGCGTTGCTGCTGTCCGTCGAGGAGCCGGACGCGCGCTTCGTGATCGAGTTCTTCGAGACGGAGGCGATCGGCGCGCCGAGCGCGCTCGAGCACGTGGAGATCGGCTGGTTCCGCCCGGACGAGCTCGCGCGCATGGATCTCGCGCCCGCCGACGCACGATTCGCGCGTATGCTACCCGCTATACCCGCGCGGCGCAGCGGCGTGGGTTGACCCCTCGAGGAGAAGAGCGCGCCTCAGGGAGCGCTCGCCGCGAGCGCGCGCAGGAGGTCCTGGGCCCGCGCCTTAGGAATCTCGCTGCTCAGCCCTGCCTCCCCGCACCTGCCCCGCCCGACGACGTCGCCATGGTACCGGAGCGCCACGGGTCCGGGGACGGAGCACGCGCGGTCGTCCGGATCGCCACGCAGCAGAGACACGAGCGTATCGGCTTCGACGTCCACGGTGCCCCCGCGCACGGAGCCGGACGCGAAGCGGAGGAAATCGTTCGTGGGAAGTGGGCGCCCCCTCGCATCGATCTCGAGCGCGCGGATGCCGACCGACACGGCGCGCCAGGATCCCGCCTCCCAGCTCTCCAGCGGCCAATCGCGCAGCCGATGCGCCCAGATTGTGTCCCCCCGCAGGATCCAACGGCATCCCTGGACGAACGTCGGATCGAGATCGTACCGCGCGCGCACCGCTTCCAGGCACCCGTCGATCAGCCGCGCGGCGTCGGCCTCCTCATGCCCCCCGCCGGGGAACGCGTGGGGCACCGGGCGCCAACCGTCCCTCGCCACTTCGGCGTCCCCGTCGGTGCGGCGGAGCTTCGCCATGAAGAGCCCGCCCGAGTCCAGGTGATGAGGATAGATGCGCACCGCACCCTCCAGGCGCGCGTCGTATGTCGTCCCCTCGAAGCGCGTCAGCCCCGGCGCGTGCGGCACGGAGGGCGTGAGCGGTACGAGGTCGACGGGAGCCGTGGCGAGCAGCTCGCTCACGACCGCTTCGTTCTCCTCGGGTGAGAACGTGCACGTGACATAGAGGATCGTCCCCCCGGGGCGGACCAGGGCGACCGCCCGCTCCAGGAGCGCACGCTGCGCACGGGTGACGTACGCCAGGAATCGCCGGGACTGGTCGGGGACCTCGCCCGAGCGCCTGCGCAGCGTGCCTTCCCCCGAGCAGGGAGCGTCGACGAGCACGTGATCGAACGTCGGCCCTGCGGGAAAGCTGCGTCCGTCGCCGTCGATGACGAGCACGTTGGGCACGCAGAGCCGATTCACGTTGCCGAGCAGCCCGCGCATGCGGCGCCCGTCGATCTCGCACGCGACCAGGCTCCCGTCCTCGCCGACGAGCTGCGCGAGGTGCGTGAGCTTCCCGCCCGGCGACGAGCAGAGGTCGAGCACCCGGCTGGCGCGCGCCGGGCTCAGCGCCGGAGCCGCGAGCCCCGTCGATGCCTGCTGCACGTACAGGAGCCCCGACCAGTGCTCGTACGTGTGCGAGAGCGGGCGCGGCCCGCTCTCCACGACGAAGAACGAGGGCAAGCCGTCGAGCGGTCGGGTGCGGAACCCCTGCGCGGACAGTCCCTCGAGCAGCTCGGCCGCGTGGACCCGGTGGGACGCGACCCGGAACACGGTGGGCTCCGGGCGCGACGACGCCTCGATGAAGCGGGCCCATTCCGGCACGATCTGCCGGTACCGGCTCAGATCGAGCGACGTGCGCCGACCTCGGCGTCGCGGCCCTTCCGTCCCTCTCGTCTCGCGACCGACGCCATCGGTCCCGAAAGGCTCAGTACGGAAGGTCGCCCTCGTCTTCGTCGCCGCTCTCGCGTACGAGCGTCAGAATCGCCGCCTGGGGCACGACCAGATAGCGCTCGCCCTCGAAGGTGATCTCCACCGCGGCGCGCCGAAAGAAGATGGCGTAGTCGCCGATGCGGGCCTGCAGCGGTACGTACCTCGCCTCGCTGCCGCCGATCTTCCAGGGCTCCTGGTCGAGCTCGGTCGGAGCGGATACGGCGTTGCCCGGTCCGGTCGCGACGACCTTGCCGCCCTGGACCGCCTGGTTGTCCACGGCGGTGGCCGGCAGGTACAGCCCGACCTTGGTCCTGTCCTCGCCCTCCTCGGGCTGGATGAGGACGCGGTCCCCGACGACGATGAGCCGTTTCTTCGCCTTGGACATCGATTCACTCCGGTGATCGACTGCGAGGATCCTCCCCACCTCCGCTCGGAGCGCGCCAGGTGGGCCGCGGAAAGCTCCGAAGCCGGGAGGGAAAAGGGAAGATACGACGAAAGCCCCGGGCAGCCGTGGCCACCCGGGGCTGAGCCGTCCGGAAGCGGACCCGGCACCTCCACCCGTTTCCCCGCCGCTTCTGCGCGCTGCTCATGACATCTGACGTGAGCGGACGGCGAAAGGTTGCCGCCGCCCTCCCGCTGCCCCATTCATTTTGGTCCCCTTCGAGCGACCCCCATGGTGCGAAGACAACCCGATCGGCGCGGCCATTCGCGCGCCCTGCCCCGTTGGATCCAACCCGTTTCCCTGTGGATGATCGCATGGGGCGCCGCCGGCGCGCCCGTGCTCGCTCAGGAGGCGCCGGAGGAGATCCCCTCGAACTTCGAGGCGCTCGAGCTCGCGCGCTCGCGAGCCTGCGTGGGCGTGCTGGCCCGGGTGGACACGCTCGATACGCGGCTCGCGCCGCTCGCCGAGCGATCTCAGCGGCTCATCGCGATCTCGCAGGCCATCGCCCTCGAGGAGCGCGAGGTCATCGACTCCCTCAGGGCGTCGGACCCCCTGGAGGCCGAGGTGAGAGCCTGGTTCCTCGCGGACGGCGAGCTCGCGCAGAGCTACGTGGCTTCCCCGAGCCCGGCGCTGCTCGAGCAGAGAAGCGCCGCACGGGACGCCGTGCAGCAGCACATTCGCCACGAGCTCGAGGGCTTGCAGGCCCAGGCCGACTCGATCATCGCCGGCACTGGAAACCTGGGGGCCGAGTCGGCCGGATGCAGCGGCGCCGTGTTCATCCGCCCCGCCGTGCTCGAGGCCTGCGCGAGCACGGCGAGCCCGGTGTGCGACGCGGCACGCGACAGCGCGGCGACCCCTCTTCGCTATCGGTTCGTGGAGTCGGCGGAGGTCCTCTGGGGCCTGCAGGAGCTGCGGGCGTGGAGCACGCCCGCACCGATCCAGGTCCTCCAGGACGGCCAGCTCGGCGGAGCGCGGACGGTCGGGCTCACGCGCGCCGCGAACATCGCGGTCACCGTGGCGTTCGGGCCCCAGATCCGGCGCCGCGTGGACCTCACCGCGTCCGAGACGACGCGCCTGACGGCGATCGCCGATTCGTTGGGGTTCGGTGCGGGCCACCCCGATCTGCTCTTCGTTCCATCGCTGGCCTTGCAGGCCACGCTTCCCGAGGCGCTGGGCGGTGAGACGCGCTACATCCTGCATTTCGGTCCGCCGGAAGCGCCGGACATCGTCTGGGCCGGGCCCGCGGGCACCGGCGCGCCGATCGAGGGGACGGTGGTGCTCGGTCCCGCGCGGCTGAGCCGGCTCCTCTCCAACGAGCAGCTCACGCTCACGGCGCTGCGGCCGACCGCCAATGGGGAGAACGAGCCAGTGTTTGCGATCGAGCTCACGTCGCTCAATCAGGGGACCGCTACGACCGCGCTCGCCCAGTACTTGGCTCAGCGGCTCGCGAGCGATCTGTCGCAGCTGCTTCCGCCGGGCGCACCGGCGGCGACGACGCCCGCGCCTCCGGACTCGGCGGCCACGCCGCGGTAGTCCCCCCGCGCAGGCTCCTGGGCGACGGCGCGCTCAGCGCACCTCGGGCCCGCCCTGCCGATCATCCGTCACGAATCGGTCGCGGGCCGGCATCCGCACGGCGGGTAGCGTCTCGGCGTCCATGACGGCGTCGGCCGGGACGATGCCGTTTCGATTCAGGATGTACGCGATCACGGCGTAGGTCTGATCCGCCGTCAGGATCCCGGGGCTGACCTGGGGCATCGCCCGGACGATGTAGTCGTACAGAGTCGTGGCATACGGCCAGTACCCGCCGACGGTGGAGCTGCCGGGCCATGTCTCCCACGGCTCGGTGCCGACCAGCTGATCGTTCGGGCCTTCGGTTCCCGTGGCGCCGTGACAGGCGACGCAGTAGGTCCGGAACACGACCTCCCCTTCCGCCACCGTTCCCCGCCCCGCGGGCAGCCCCTCGCCGTCCGGTTTGACGTCGACGTCCCAGAGGGCGATGCGCGCCGCGCCGGCCTCCGTACCGAGGCCGAATCGCGCCGGCGATTGCGGAGGAAGCGTGTAGGCTGCGTCCATCACGTCGTCGTCGGAGCCCGGAGCGCCGCCTCGCCGTTCGTCGGCGACGCAGCCGCAGCACATCAGTGCCAGGATCAGCCACCGCCTCATATCAGCTCTCCGAGGCCGAACGTGACGGCGCCGTCGCTCGACACCTTCCACGCGCGCTGATGATTGAAGTGGTAGCGCGTGCGCTCACCCCGCGCTTCCCAGAGCTGCTGCACCGTCGGCTGCACGTAGCCCGTCTCGTCGGTGGCGCGGCTCAACACGACCGCCTCGCGGCCGTTCCAATCCCACAGGTGCCGGAAGCGCACCGTGCACTTCGGGAGCACGGGGCCCTGGAGCACGGCGTCGGCCCACCTCCGCCCTCCGTCGGTGCTCACCTCCACGCGCGTGATCCGCCCGCGCCCCGACCATGCGAGGCCCGTGATCTCCCACCATCCCCGCTCCGGCAGCACGTACGGGTAGGTCGGGAACGTGATCGTGGACTTGGCGTCCATGACGAAGCTGAACTGCCGCGCCGTGCCGTCGCCGAGCGGATCCGTGTACTTCGAGGTCTCCTCGCGCGTCATCGTCGGCCGGTCGGTGACCTCGATGCGCCTCAGCCATTTCACCTGCGTGTTGCCCTCCCAGCCAGGCAGCATGAGGCGCAGCGGGTAGCCCTGCTCGGGACGGATGGCTTCGCCGTTCTGACCGAAGGCCAACAGCGCGTCGTCCATCGCCTTCTCCAACGGAATGCTCCTCGACATCATCGCCGCGTCGCTCCCCTCGGCGAGCAGCCAGCTCGCGCCCGGCCTCACGCCCACTTCGCGGAGCACCGTCGACAGCGGCACGCCGGTCCACTCGCTCGTGGAGAGCAGACCGTCGAGCGCCTGCACGGTGATCTCGCTGGGCATGCCGTCCGGCGAGTACGCTGCGCCGCCGTTTCCCGAGCATTCGATGAAGTACAGTCGGGAGAGGCGGGGGAATCGCTCGATATCCGCCATCGTGAACACCATGGGCCGGTCCACCATCCCGTGCACGAGGAGCTCGTGGGATCCCTTGGCGATCTCGGGAACGCCGGCGTGGTGCCTCTCGAAGTGCAGATCGGAGGGCGTCACGATCCCCATCAGATCCTGCAGCGGCGACTGAGCCGAGCTCGAGATCGCCTGCGAGCGCGCCAGGCGGCGGGGCTGCTCCGCCGCGGCACGGCGGCCCACCTCGGACGTGGGGCGTCCCGGAACCTTCGTGGGGTCGACGGCCGCGCGCGCCGGGGCTTCCTGGGCCAGCACGCTCACGGCGTCGGCGCGCGTCCTCACCAACCCGGCGGCGACCATCCCCGACGCACCGGCGATCCAAGCCCTACGCGAGAAACGACGCGTGCTCCCTTCGGACATCGGGCCTCCTCGGCATCTGCGTTCCTGGTCGCGAAGCGCCGTCGGATGGGCGCCGACGCCAAGCTACGTCGAGGAAGCTCCGCGCAGGAGATGGGGCTTCGGGATCGAGCTCCGGGACCGCGGGCTCAGCCGCGGGTCGCGCCGGCGGTGCTCAGGATTCCGGGTGCCTGACGGCGGGCTTCCCGCGGGGCCGCGGCGAGCTGCAGGCATCCCGTGCCCAGGAGCGCCAGGACGATGCAGGCGCCCACGTATTTGATCTCCTGGATCACCCCGCCGATGAGGACGCCGCGACGCACTTCGGGTGCGCGCAGGTCGCGCATTTGCAGGACGTCCATCGGCCAGAGCGCGAGCACCGGCAGGAGCAACACCGCGGTGACGAGGCAGACGACGCCGAGCGCCCTGAGTGCTCCCACGTGTTCCTGCAGATAAGCAACCGCCATCGCCAGCACCATGCCGATCATGGGGGTGTGCAGATAGCCGGCCGCGAGGCCGAAGAACCCGTAGCGCCACGAGAGGTCCGTGACGCGTGGCGGCCATGCGGTGGAGACGAGATCGATCAGCGGTGACGTGACCAGCACCGCCGCGAATAGATAGAGGCCCCACGTGGCCCCCGAGGACAGCTTCGTGCGATTCATGGATTGATCGTAGGGAGAAAAGAAGCGGAGCGCGAGAGAATTCTCGCGCTCCGCAGAGGCACGCTCTGTTGGGGGGATCGTGCCCGGACGCTTACGCGTCCCCTTCTCTCAGACCTCTCATGCGCGCTCCTCCGAAGCTCGCGCCGAGGCCCAGGCGCTTGCGGCTCATGGCGGCGAGGAAGAGCAGACCCGAGGCGATCAGCAGGAACGAGGCGGGCTCCGGCACGCTGACGGACCGCATCAGGAACTCCTGACCCGTCGCGTCGTGGGCCCCGCCGTTCGGGTCGAGCGGTGACAGCACATACCACCCGGCCGTGGAGAACGTCGAGCCGTTGGCCGCCGCCAGGCCGAGGTAGTAATCACGCTGCGTGGGATCCCCGACGGCCACGCCCGACGTGAGGCTCCAGATCGCGGCATGGATCCCACCCCAGGCCGTGGTCGGCGCTTCGTCGAAGAGGGACGCCAGGTACGCCGCCTTCTGGTAGTCGGCGTAGTCCTTCAGGCGCGTGTTGTCGAGGTCTGCGCCATCGGCGAGGCCGGTGACGTTCACCCACTGGTCACGCGCGTAGTGGGTGTAGTCCACGCAGTAGATGCTGAACAGGGGCGTCGTCGGAGTCGTGAAGCGACCCGCGTACGGGCCCACCTGCACGCCGTAACCGCCGTTCACCCCCGACCCGCTCACGAAGTCCAGATACTCCTGGGCATCGGGAACGCCGCTGTAGAAGTAAGGCTGCTGCGCGTTCACGCTGCCCGGTTGAGCGAGCAGACCGACCACCAGCATGCTTGTGAGAAGCCGCTTCATCCGCCGTCCCCTCTGTGCGAGGATCTCGAGGTACACGCCTTCGGGAGGGAGGGTAGTGCAACCGATATGCCGCCTGGGGGACTCCCTTAGGAGGCCAGACGGGACGAGACGTCACACGACCGCATAACTAGTTGTATATCAACGTCTTGTCTGTGTTGTGGCGGCGCCGCCACAGCAAACCCCCGGTCTGTGGCGTTGTTGCATGGAAACCACAATTCCAGGCGCCCACACCACAAAGGCCACGATTTCCGGGCGTGGAACACGGCTTTCGCTCCGGTCTAACAAACCACCCACGGCAAGGAGCGCGAATGCCCTACTACGAGTACCGCTGCCCATCCAACGGGCGCACGGTCGAGGTCCGCCATGCCATGGCCGAGCACCTCACGACGTGGGGTGACGTCGCGAGGGTGGCGGGGCTCGAGTTGTCCGGTACGCCCGCCGACGCTCCGGTCGAGCGCATCCTGAGCGTGCCGGTTCCGGCGAGCGCTTCGGGCGAGTCGGCCGCCGCGGCCCCCGTCGGCTGCGGCGCGGGGTGCGCCTGCGCCGCCGCTCGCGCCTGACGGCTGCCGGCGCCGAAGCCGGACGCCCCTAGCGGGCCTTCGCGATCGCCTCGAGCATGCCCTTGGCGCTCGAGCGCCAGCCATCCTCGGTGGCGTACTGCACCAGGAACCGCTCCAGGTAGACCTTGGCGAGCGCGTAGTCGCCCGTCTCGTACCGGGCGGCGCCGGCGTGGTAGAGCGCCATGTAGTGGTTCGGCCAGAACTCGACCACGAGCTCCATGAGCGGGCCGGCGGCGATGTCGTCTCCCGCGTCGGCCGCGGGATGACCAGCCTCGAACACCACGCCGGCGGCGAGGAAGCGCTGGTCCACGGGAAGGCCCTCGATGATGGCCCTGGCGTCATCGATGTGGTTCGCGAGGGCGTAGCAGGCGGCTCCCTGCATGGCGCCGTCCGTCGTGGACGGAATCGGATCCATGCGCATGCGGCTGTCCACCTCGACCGGGTTGCAGAACTGGCGCATGCGGGCGAACCAGGCGGCGGCATCGGACGGCTCGGCGGACGGCTCGACGTAGACGGGCTGCGGCTCCGACACGTAGACCGGGTCGAACGGCTGGAGGGGAGCCACGGGCTCACGGTCCAGCTTCAGGGCCACGAGGCCCGTGAACGCGAAGGCCGACAGGGCCGCGATCAACCACGCTTCGGGGGGGTGCCGCATTTTATGCCTCCAGCAGACAATCGATTCCGGTGCCGCTGACAGGAAAGACGCCGTAACGGCGCCCTCGTGCACAGGGGCGACCGACACGCCGCATGAAAGGAGCAAGGCGCGTACCACGCGCCCGCGGGACCTCTGCCCGACCGCTAGGCCTGGGCGCTCGCCGTCTCCGCCTCGCGATGGAGCCCCGGCAGAACCACGAGGGCGAGCGTCGCCGCAGCCGCGGTGCCGAGGATGACCGCGAGGCCGAAGCGCTGCGTGGGCGGGAACGTGGACAGCACGAAGATCCCGAACCCTGCGGCTACGATGCCGGTCGCACCGATCACGGCTCGACCGATCTGCGCGACGCCGTTCGTCCAGGGGTGCGCATCGTCCGCGCGTGTCAGCCGCCGCACCCGCACGACCAGGTGGATCATCGCGTCCGAGCCCAGGCCCAGGGCGACGTTCGCGGCGGGCGAGGTGATGATGTCGACCGCGATCCCGAGGTAGCCGAACGTTCCGAGCACGACCGCGGGGATCCCCACGAGCGTCGCCCACATCTTGAGCGCCGTTCCCGCCGACCGCGACACCACGAACGCGACCGCGAGGAAGAGGACGAGCAGCCCGCCGATCCCCTCGACGAGGCTGGACGCGATCAGGCGGCCGAGCTGTGCCTGGAGGTCGTAGAGGCCCGCCACGGCCACCGGCTCGAGGCCGGCCGCGGTGACGTCCTCCGTCAGACGGGACAGCACCGCCTCGCGGCTCTCGGTCCGCCCGGACTCGTGCATGCGCAGGAAGTAGTGTGCTTCGGCGCGGTCGGCGGTGATGTAGCCGAGGGCCACGCCGCCCTGCTGAGGGCTCGACGCGATGTCGAGCAGCATCGGCGCCGGGAGCAGCGCGGCGAGCGGAAGCGTGCGCGCGTGTGCCACGAGCACCGTGGGAGACAGCGCGACGCCGACCGCCGGGTCCGCCTCGAGAGCATCTTGCAGGGCACCCATCTCGGCCAGCTGCTCGGGTGCATCCAACCTGGCGCCCTCGGGATCGCGCACGACGACGTCGAGCGTGCTGCTGCCGCCGTCGGCGTCGATCCGCTCCAGCCCTTCCCTCAGCTCGGTGCCTTCGCCGAAATACGTGAGCAGGCCGGGATCGGTATCCACACGCAGCACGCCGGCCGCGGCCACGACGACGACGGCGACGATCCCGACGACGACCCCCCGCCGCCGCCCGGCGGCTCTCACGCCCAGCGCGGTCTCCACGAACGGACGCACCTTGGCCCAGCGGGCGATGAACGCGGGGTACAGGACGTAGGTGGCGGCGAACCCCGTGACGGTGCCCACCGAGCCGGCGATCCCCAGATCACGCAGGGGCTTGGCGTCGGCCACGAGCAGGCTGAGGAACCCGAGCAGCGTGGCCATCATGCTCCAGAAGGAGCCCTCGAGCGTGTCGTGCAGCCCGAGCCGGAGCGCTTCGGCTCGGTCGGAGGCGCCGGCGGCGCGGCGCTTCCAGTTCGTGGTGAGGAAAACGACGTGGGACAGCGCGATCACGAAGACGATCGTGACGAGGTTGGCGGTCAACAGACCGATCGGCACGCCGAGCGCGCGCACCACGATCAGGGTGATGGTCACGGCGCTGAAGCACGTCGCGAGCGTGCCGACGACGATCGCGAGATCCCGGTAGACCCAGCCGATGATCAGACCGAAGACGAGCACCGCGGCCAAGCTGAAGACGATCAGGTCGCGGTACAGGCTCCTGCGGATCAGCTCCACGATGACGGGCACGCCGGACACGATCACGTCGAGATCGGGTGAGCGGTACGCGTCCACGACGGCTTCGACGCGCGGCACGAGCACCTCGGGATCGGTGTCGTCGGCCGACAGCACGATGTTGGTGGCGGCCGGGCTCGGCGTCAGCAAGATCCTGCCGAAGAGCGGGCTCCGCGACGGATCGGCGTTGGCGATGCTGTAGCCGCCGGTGATCCCCTCGACCGCGAGCAGCTCGTCGGTCAGCGCTCGCACCCGCTCGCGGTAGGCCGCGCTGTCTGCGGCGAGGTCCTCCACGCGCAGAATGATCTGGGAGCTCGATGGGAATCGCTCGGCGACCTCCCGGCTCGCCTGCATCTGCGGGTCGTCTTCGGCGAAGAAGAAGTCCCCTTCGACGCGCGGGGATACGTCGACGAAGAGCGCGACGGCCACGACGCCGACGATCGCGAGCGCGCTCGCCACCCAGGGGGCGCTCCGCGCGGCCCATACGCGCGAGAGCATCATCGGCGCGGCTTTCTCTGCTCGCTGACGGCTACTGGATCCCAGAGAGGACCGTATCGTAGACGCCCGAGGCGATCGCGACCGCCAGATCCTCCATCAGCTCGTCCTCGATCCGGGCGACCTGACCGGCGAAGACGTCCGGATCGAAGAACGGCGCGTCGTTGGACGGCAGCTCGAGCACGTCGGGGTCGCCCGCGAACTCGCCCCGGCGGAAAGGCCCGCTCCGGCGAGACGACGCCTCGAAGCGATCGATCTCGCGACCGCTCGTGTCCACGACGATCACGTTGGCCTCCAAGTAGTACTCGAGGGTCCCCTCGAGCGTCGTGTACGAGACCGTATCCATGGCCTGATCGGGCTGGCGGTTGGCGCCCCGGCCGCTCGACCCCGGAAGGGAGATGATCGCCTGGCGCGTACGCCGCTGGACGTCGTCCTCGGCGACCTCGATCTCCGACAGCTCGATCAGCACGCCGAGATCCGCGCCGATCAGACTGAGCGCGCGCCCGACGATCAGGGGCGTCTGCGCCACCTGGCCGCGGAGCAGCCCTCGGAGCTCGCGGCCGAGGATGACCGGGTCCGCGATGTCCACGAAGAGCGGCGGCTGATTCCAGTGATCCAGCGCGAGATCTTCGTCCAGGGCGATCTCGAACTCCGCTCCGAGGTGCTGCCGCACCCCCGGAGCGCCGGTGACCGGCAGGATCGCCACGACGACGGTGCCGGCGTCGAGCGCGCGCTCCTGGAGCTGCCGCGCCCTCAGGACCACGTCCCGTGGGGGCGAGCTGCGCACTTCCACGGCTTCCTGAGCGAGCGTGTGGGCGGCGCGCGGGCGCCCGTCCGTCAATTCGGTCTCCGCCCAACGGAGCAGGAGCTGCGTCTCGGCTTCGTACGACTCGTCCACCTGGGCCCTGGACGGAAGCAGGAAATCCGCTCGCGCCCCGACGAAATGGTCGCGGGCGACCTCCCAGCTTCCACGCTCCGCCGCCTGCGATCCCTGGACCATGCGCCAACCCACCGCGTTGTCGAAGACCGCGCGGCGAATCGTGTCGTAGTCGGGAGGCGTGTCGAGACGCATCCCCACCTGCCGGACGCGGGCCAGCATCTGATCGATGGCCCGATACTGCTCGGCGGATCCCACGGGGTCGCCGCGCCGCTCGAGCTCGTCGGCTTCGTCCATGGCGACCGAGATCGCGGTGTCGCCGGCGGCCACCAAGCGCTCCCGGGCCTCCACCAGCTCGGCGTCCCGCTCGACCGCCTCCGCGTAGCGATAGACCGCCTCCATGTACCGCCCCTGCGACTGCAGGACGACGCCGTCGTTCAGACGGTCGGTGGCCGAGGCGCACGCGCCCAAGGCGGTGAGCAGGGCGAGCGCGGAGAGTCCAGCCATGGAACGACGCGGTGCGACCATCGGGCGATCTCCCGAAACGGATGGGGGGCCGTCGCCTCCAAGCTATGGCGCCCCATGGAGATCGTCATGGTTTTCGTTCGCTCAGATCAGGAGACCCACGAGGAAATTCATGACCGCCAGCAGGAAGCTCCCCCAGAGGGCGGCCCCGAAGCCCTCCACCTCGAACCCGTCCACGAGGGCCGCCGCGAGGGCGAGCATCAGCGCGTTCACGACCAGGAGGAAGAGCCCGAGGGTGACGACCGTGACGGGAAGGGTCAGCAGGACGAGCACCGGGCGCACGAACGCGTTCGCGAGCCCGAGCACGAGGGCCCCGATGAGCGCGGCCTTGCCGTCCCGGACGCGAATGCCCGAGACCATCCGTCCGAGCAGGAAGATGAGGACTGCCGTGACCAGCAGGTGCGCGATGAAGCCCATGTCGAGAACCCTCCTCCGCCATGTCCGTGATGTCCCCCGACCCTACGAGTCGAGCCACGATACGTTTCCCGCCCCTGGGGTGCCGTGCGGGGAACGTCCGGGACGTATCCGCGTACGGACTCGACACCCACCAGCAGGGAGGACGGGACCGTGACGACGAAGATCGCTGGAGTGCTGTCGCTCGCCCTGGCGGCCGGAGCCGCCGCCGCGGAAGGCCCTGCGCGCGACGACGCGGTGACCAACGTCCGCTACGAGGTCACGTTCGACTCCGAGACGGCGCGCGCGCGGGTGATCCGCGTCGACATGTCGTTCGACGTCTCGGGCGACGACGTCGTGCGCCTCTCCCTGCCCCGGTGGACGCCGGGCTCCTACAACCTCGACGAGTTCGCGAAGAACGTCACCTCGTTCCAGGCCGCCCAGGGGGGCGTGGATATCCGCTGGGACAAGGCCGATTTCGATACGTGGCGCGTGTATCCTACGGGTCGCGGACGCCTGACCGTCTCCTTCGACTACGTGGCCGACCAGCTCGACAACGGCATGGCCTGGTCGCAGCCCGACTTCGCGTTCTTCAACGGCACGAACGTGTTCCTCTACCCTGAGGACGTCGACTTCTCGTTCGACTCCGAGGTGGTCGTCCACACCGAGGCCGACTGGCTGGTCGCCACGGGGCTCGCGGACCGGGCCACGCGCACCTACGCGGCGGACGACTACCACACGTTGGTGGACATGCCGACGTTCGTGGGACGCTTCGATCTCGACAGCGTGCAGATCAGCGGGACGTGGTACCGGCTCGCGAGCTATCCGCAGGGCACGCTGGCGGGTCGGGAGCGCTCGCTCCTCTGGGATCAGATCCAGCGGATGATGCCGCCGATGGAGGCGGTGATCGACGACGTGCCGTGGGACGAGTACACCACGATGCTGGTCTTCGACGAGTCGTTCGGCGGCGGATCGGCGCTCGAGCACTCCAACTCGCACCTCGGCATCTACCACCCGAACTTCCTCGGATCGCCCACGCTCGCCTCCATCACGGCGCACGAGATCTTCCACGCGTGGAACGTGAAACGCATGCGCCCCGCCGATCTCTGGCCCTACGACTACAGCCGGGCCATGCCGACCGAGCTGCTCTGGATCAGCGAGGGGATCACGGACTACTACGCGGATCTCGCGCTGGTTCGCGGCGGCATCGTGTCCCACGAGTCGTTCTACGAGGACACCCAGCTCAAGATCGACGAGGTGAACGCGGCCGAGCCCGTCGCGCTCGAGGACGCCTCCCTGTCCACGTGGATCGGGCCGCGGGACGGAACCGCGACCCTCTACTATCCCAAGGGATCCCTCGCCGGCTTCGCCCTCGACATCCTGATCAGGGACGCGTCGAACAACGCCCGCTCGCTCGACGACGTCATGAAGGCGGTCTACGAGGCGTCCTATCTGCGAGGCCGCGGGTTCACGGAGGATCAGTGGTGGGCGGCGGTCAGGGACGCGGCGAACGGTCGCTCCTTCGAAGACTTCCACGACGCGTACATCGACGGGCGCACGCCCTTCGCGTGGACGGAGCTGCTGCCGCTCGCTGGTCTGCGCCTGCGCGCCGACGTGACGCGCGTGCCTCGCATCGGTGTCACGAGCCAGGGAAGCGCCGAAGGCGTGCGCGTCGCGGCGGTGACCCCGGGCAGCGCCGGTGCCGCAGCGGGTGTGCAGGTCGGGGACCTGCTGATCACCGTGGCCGGAGTGGACGTGGGCAACACGGACTTCGGCGCGGTGTTTCGCGCGAACTTCGGGGGAGCTCCGGCGGGAACGCGTTACGACATCGTGGTCGAGCGCGACGGCCAGAGGCTCACGCTTCCGACCGAGCTGCGCTTCGAGGACGTGACCAGCTACGTGCTCGAGGAGGACGCCGCCGCGAGCGAGAAGGCGGTGAGGATCCGGAACGGCCTACTGACGGGGGCCACGCAGGGCTGATCTCGGCCGCAGGCGACGATCAGCCCGCGGCCGCGGCTTTCCCGCTCTCCTTCGAATCCTCGTTGGAGCGTGTCGCCGCTTTCAGACAGGCGGCGGACAGGTCGTCCCCGTCCTCGATGACGTCGGGCGACCCGCCCTCGTTCTGCCAGTCGCGCACCTCGGCGGCCTTGTCGGAGAAATCCAGCCCGTCGAGCGCGTCCGCGATGGCCCCGAGCACCTCGCGATCCGGGACGATGCGCGCCATGTCGTAGATCTGGCTCGCGGCGAGCCCGCTCTGATTCGCCTTCTTGGCGGACGCAACGTAGTCGCGAAGGTGGAGCAGCGCGGTTGCGGTGTGCTTGGCGGCCAGGTCGAGCCACATCAGCGTGCAGAGGGTCCGCACGGCGTGCGGGCGCAGCCGGATGATCTTGTTGGCGACACCTCGCGCCGCCTCCGGCTGCTCGTCCTCGAGGAAGGCGTTGATCGCCCGACCGTAGAACGACATGGCGCGCTCCGCGTCTCCCTCCCGCAGCGCGAGGTCACCGGTACGGTTGTAGGAGGTCCCCACGTAGCCCGGCGCGGCGTTTTCCGCCTCCTGCTCGAGCCGCTGGAGGCGCTGCGTCAGCCCGCCGCGCCCCTTGGGTGCCTCCTCCGGCTTCTCCTTCGATCCGAACAAACGCGAGAGAAACGACATGATCGGGGGTCGCCTGTGAGCTCACCGCTGGGGGGACGACCGACGCTAAGCCGATCGGCTATTCTGCGTCAACGATCTCCAGGAGCTCGATCTCGAAGATGAGCGTGGAGTTAGGACCGATCGGTCCGCTTCCCGAGGGGCCGTATCCGATCTCGGCAGGGATCACGATCCGATACTGGCTCCCGACCGGCATGAGCTGGAGCGCCTCGCTGAAGCCCGCGATGACGCCGTCCAGGCTGAACTCGGCCGGCTCACCCCTTCCATACGAGGAATCGAACTCGGTCCCGTCGATCAGCGTGCCCCGATAATGGATGCGCACGACGCTCGAGGGGCTCGGCCGCGCACCGTCGCCGGCGCGCATGACCTCGTACTGCAGACCGCTCTCCGTGGTCGTGACGCCCGGCTTCGCACCGTTCTGCGCGAGGTACGCCGTGCCGGCCGCCGCGTTCTCCTCCCCCTCCCTCGCCCGCGCGGCGTTCGCCTGCGCCTCGAGCTGGCTTCCGAACTCCGTGAGCGCCGCCTGGACCTCGGCCTCGGGAACGTCCGCCTCGGCGCCCTGCAGCCCGTCCTCGAATCCCCGCATGAACGCCGCACGATCGAGCCGCTCGTTCGCGGCGCGGAGCTGCGTGCCCATGTTCATGCCGATGCCGTAGGCGGCCTTCTGGTCGTTGGTGTCCAGGGGGGCCGACTCGCCGGACGATGCGCCGTCGCCGGCGCATGCCAGCGCGAGGAAGAGGGAGCCGAGAGCGGCGACGCGAATGCCGGACATGATGGACGAGATCCTGGATGGGTGGGGAAGGCGAGAAGGTAACGCGGGCCTGTCGGCGTGCCCACCCGTCCGGGAATCCCTACGCCTCCGGGCGTGTACCTAGTAGGCTACTGCCACGCCAGAGGCTGCCATGAGCACCACGACCACCCCCCTCCGTCCCGCCGAGCGCCTTCGCGGCATCCTGCCGGACGTGGAGATCGCCGCGCTCGCGCCGCTCGTCGAGGAGATCGACGAGCTGAAGGCGCAGCGCAACGCGGTCGTGCTCGCGCACAACTACATGACGCCCGACATCTACCATGGCGTCGCGGACCTCAAGGGCGACTCGCTCGCGCTGGCCCGCATGGCCGCGCGCACCGACGCCGACGTCATCGTGATGGCCGGCGTGCACTTCATGGCCGAGACGGCCAAGATCATCAACGAGGCGAAGACGGTGCTCATCCCCGACATGGGCGCCGGCTGCTCGCTCGCCGACGCGATCACGGGGGCGGACATCCGCCTGCTGCGCGAACGGTACCCCGGCGTGCCGGTGGTGACGTACGTGAACACCTCCGCCGACGTCAAAGCCGAGTCCGACATCTGCTGCACGTCGGGCAACGCCGTCCAGGTCGTGGAATCGCTCGGCGTGGATCGCGTGATCTTCCTGCCCGATCAGTATCTGGGGCGCTGGGTCGCCACGCAGACCGACGTGGAGATCATCCTCTGGGAGGGCTCCTGCATCGTGCACGAGCGCTTCACGGGGGAAGAGCTGCGCGCCTATCGTGGATCGTATCCCGGAATCCGGATCATCGCCCATCCGGAGTGCCCCCCCGACGTGCTCGCCGAGGCGGACTTCGTGGGCTCCACCTCCGGCATGATCGACTGGGTGAAGCGCGAACGTCCCGCGCGCGTGGTGATGGTCACCGAGTGCTCGATGAGCGACAACGTCGCGTCCGAGGTTCCGGAGACCGACTTCGTGCGCCCGTGCAACCTCTGCCCGTACATGAAGAAGATCACGCTCGCCGGCATCCGCGACAGCCTCCGCGACATGAAGGAAGAAGTTCTCGTGGATCCGGCCGTGGCGGCCAGGGCGCGGGTGGCCGTGGCGCGTATGCTGGAGGTCAAGGCCTGACCGCTCGGCGGGCGGTCACGGACATCGACGGGCTGCTGCTCGCGGCGCTGGAGGAGGACCTCGGCGCCGGGGACGTGACGTCCGACGCGACGATCGATCCGGACGCGGAAGCCGAAGCGCATCTCGTCGCCCGGTCGGCGGGGTGCATCGCCGGCATCGGTCCGGCGCTCCGCGTCTTCGAGCTCGTGGATCCCGGAGTGGCGACCGCGGCCACCCAGTTGGACGGCGCCGTCGTGGATGCCGACAGCCTGATCGCGAGCGTACGCGGCCCCGCGCGCGCGATCCTGGCGGGTGAGCGCGTCGCGTTGAACCTGCTCGGTCATCTGTCGGGGGTGGCGACGGCGACACGCGCGCTCGTCGATCGCGTGGGTGGCACGCGCGCGAAGATCCTGGATACGCGCAAGACCACGCCGCTCTGGCGGGCGCTCGAGAAGCGCGCGGTCGTCGCCGGCGGCGGCGTGAACCACCGCATGGGCCTCTGGGATGCCGTGCTCATCAAGGACAATCACGTCGAGGCGGTCGGATCCGTCGAGGAGGCCGTGCGCCGGGCGCGCGCGAAGGTCGGCCGCCGCATGCACGTGGAGGTCGAGATCGAGCGGCTGGCCGACCTCGAGCCGGCGATCCGCGCCGGCGCCGACATCGTCATGCTCGACAACATGCCCCCCGCGCGCATGCGGCGTGCGGTCGAGCTCGCCGCCGGACGGTGCGCGCTCGAGGCTTCGGGCGGCGTCACGCTGGCCAACGTTCGCCGCATCGCCGAGACCGGCGTCGACTTCATCTCCGTCGGCTGGATCACGCATTCGGCGCCCGCGCTCGACGTCGCGCTCGATTTCGTGTGAGGCGCACCGGGAAGAGGGGCGAAAGAAAGACGGCGGCGCGTGATCCGCGCCGCCGCCCGTGGATGATGGAGGTTACGTCCCCGCTCAGCTCCGCTCCCTGATCTCCATCACCAGCTCTTCCCGGTTCATCGTCTCGTAGTCCTCGATGTCGAGCTCGACCGCGATCGCGTTCAGCTCGTCCCGGGATGCCTTCTGCAGGTCGAAATCACCTCCGCGTCCCGCGTAGCGGCCGGCGATCCCATCCTCGTCCCCCTCGTCCTGCCAGTCCTGACCACGACCGCGCGTGTCCTGCTCGCTGTCCTCCACCAGGCCGCGACCCTGCCGCCGACCCTCGCCGTACTCCTGCGAGGTTCCGCGACCCGCGATCCGATCTTCATCCAGATCCTCGGTATCGAGGTCCTGGGTCTCGATGTCCTGACCGTCCTCCGCCAGGCGATCCGCCTCCTGCGCGCCGCCGCGCCGCGATGAGGCGCGAGGTGGCTGAGGCGGCGTCTGCGGGCTCTGATATCGACGTTTGGACGCGGTGTCCTTGTCGGCGTCCATCTTGTCCGGGTTATTGCCTTTCCGCGCCATGCTGGGTTGGCTCCTGTCGTGTGATGTCGAATGGTTCAGATCGTCGCGCACGCAACCGTCGGTCCGTGATTCGCGCCGCCGTTCCGGTGGATGTGCAGGCTGTGCTCCCGCGTGCCCACCATCGTGCGGTTCAGCTCCGGTACCTCGACGGCTTCCTCGAACTCGCCCTGATCGTCGGCTTCGATCGGCCCGGTGATGCCTTCCGCCTCCGGTGTCTCGCTCAGCGGAATCCTCACGGGCCCGTCGGTACCGCAGGGTCCCGTGTGCACGTGCCATGCGTGCGTGCCGGGTGGCAGGCCCGTGCCCATCACGACGATCTCCAACGGTTCGTCGATATCGTCGCTGGCCACGACGGCGACCTCGCCGCTGACGGCCGGCGCGGCCGTCGAGTCCGCCGGTTGCAGCGCGGCGGTGAAGATCGTGTCCGGTCCGTCGCTCGCCTGCACCGCCGCCGCCCCGCTCGCGGCCGGCATGTCGTCCATCGCCCCTTCGCGCGTCTCGTCCGCGGGCTGACAAGCAGCCGCGAGAACGAGAGCCAGCCATGCCGACGCCACGACTCCGGCTTCGGCTCCTCGGCGGGGTCTCCGTTTCATCCTGCCTCCTTGGGAAAGCCTTCCTACGACGCGCGGAAAAGGCAGGAAGCATGCCACCTATGGTGTTGCGATCACGCGAGTTCCTAGCCCGCGCGCGTGTCGCCGCCGAGAGGCGTCAGGATCTGTCCGGTGAGGTAGCTCGAGTCGGCGTTGGAGGCGAAGTAGACGTATGCCGGCGCGATCTCTTCGGGCTGCGCAGGTCGACCCAGCGGCGTATCCGCACCGAACTGTCGCGTGTCGTCGTCGTCACGCTCTGCGGGGTTCAACGGAGTCCAGACGGGTCCGGGCGCGACACAGTTCACGCGAATGCCGCGCTCGAGTAGCGCCTGAGCGAGCGATTTCGTGAACGCGTGAATCGCCCCCTTCGTCGCAGAGTAGTCGAGGAGCTGCTTGCTGCCCTCGAGCCCGGTGATCGAGCCGGTGAACAGGATGGACGAGCCGGGCTCCAGATGAGGCAGCGCGGCCTTCACCATGTTGAAGTAACCGTGGATGTTGACGTCGAACGTTCGCCGCCAGCTGTCGATGTCGAGCTCGTCGATGGAGTCTCGGTGCTGCTGGGTGGCCGCGTTGCTCACGAGGATGGTCAGGCGCTGCAGCGTCTCGACGCACCGCTCGACGGCGTCACGACAGAAATCCGGATCCGACACGTCTCCCGGAATGAGCAGCGCGCGACGACCCTCGCTCTCCACCGCCGCGGCCGTCTCCTCCGCGTCCGACTGCTCCTCGGGTAGGTACACGATGGCCACGTCGGCTCCCTCCCGTGCGAAGAGAACGGCAACGCTCCGTCCGATGCCCGAATCCCCTCCCGTGACGAGCGCGACGTCGCCGTCGAGCTTGCCCGCCGCCCGGTACATCGGGGCCTCGTAGCGAGGGCGAGGGTCCATGTCACCCTCGAGCCCAGGTGGCTCGATCGGTTGCGACGGAAAGGGCGGCTTCGGCTGTCTGGGACCGACTTCGGCTGTCTTGGCCATGCGCATCGAGCTCCTGGATCGCGCTTCCGGAATCACGCGTGAGCGGGCGCAAACGCCATGCCTCGGCGGCGCGTGTCCGGACCGGTCGAGCGGATGTCCGGAGCCGCGTCAGCGTGGTCTCCGCTCGGCGGCGCGTGCGCGCGACGCAGGGCGTGCGCGCGAGGCACTTCGGCCCAGGAATTCGGCCTTTTTCGAGGGGGCACGCTCCTTGCGCCTTACCAGCGCGAAGTACCAGGGGATCAATCCAAAGGAGGAAACGATGTTGAGCCTCACGGTGACGCTGCTGATCATTGCGATCATCGCGGCAATTCTCGGCTTCGGCGGCCTCGCGGGCACGGCGGTCGGATTCGCGAAGATCGCGTTCTTCGTGTTCATCATTCTGGCTCTCCTGTCCTTCGTGTTCCGCGGGGGACGGACGGCCGTCTAGAGCCGCGAGAACTCAGCGAGGAGCCGCGCGACGACGTTGGGGATCGTGCTGGTCGTGCTCGGGAAGACCACACGGACCGGAACGAGATTCTCGACATCGGTCCGATCGAGGTGACCCCGATGACGTGGAACGGGGCGTCGCTCGACGCCCCGTTCGGCGTGTCGTCCCGCCCGCGTTCTAGCTCCCCATTGGCTGCACGTAAGCTGCGCTATTGACCGCGGCGACGCCCGGTGAACTGGGGCCTGGATTTTGCACGCGGCCAGCAGAGGTTCACGATCTTCGACCACCCAGGAGGAAGGACTCATGGCTTCAGACGGAACGCTGCACAGCGCGTTCATCGATGAATTGCGTGATGCGTACGACGCGGAGAAGCAGCTCACGAAGGCTCTTCCCAAGATGGCCAAGGCCGCGAAGTCGCCGGATCTGCGCGCGGCATTCGAGAAGCACCTGAACGAGACGCGGACGCACGTCGAGCGGCTGGAGGCGGTGTTCGCCAGCATCGACGAGAAGGCGCGCGGCAAGCACTGCGACGGCATGGCCGGCATCATCGAAGAGGGGAAGAGCGCGATGGAGGAGGACTTCGACGAGGCCACCATGGATGCCGCCCTGATCGCTGCCGGCCAGCGAGCCGAGCACTACGAGATGGCAGCCTACGGGACCCTCGCCGCGTGGGCCAAGGCGATGGAGCACACCGAGGCGGCCGACCTTCTCGAGATGACGCTGGAAGAGGAGAAGGCAGCCGACGAGAAGCTCACGGAGCTCGCGGAAAACGGCATCAATCACGAGGCCGCCGTCGCCGCTCACCCCGAGCTCGAGGGTGGGGACGGCGAAGCGCGCCGTCCCGCACCGCGACGGAAGACGTCGAAGCGCTCGCCGAGGAAAGAAGTCTCCTATCCACGATAGGCCGGCCCGAGGAGCGAATGCGGCCGGCTCCGCTCCCATGCGGAGTCGGTCCGCGCCTCGGGAGAGCCCCGGGGCCCGACGGACGGGGAAGCATGATTACATTCTCCCCCCATGATCGCGGTCTCGGACGTCGCCATGGACTACGGGGGACGCGTCCTCTTCGAGGGCGTGTCGTTCCAGCTGAACGCGGGCCAGCGCTACGGGCTGGTGGGCGCCAACGGCTCGGGTAAGACGACGCTGCTGAACATCCTCTCCGGGCAGACGGAGCCGACGAAGGGCTCCGTGTCCATCCCGAAGCGACTCCGTCTGGGCGTCCTGCGGCAGGATCAGTTCCTCTACGAGGACCGCGAGATCCTGTCCGTCGCGCTCATGGGCAACCAAGAGCTCTACGAGGCGATGGCCGAGAAGGAGGCCATGCTCGCGAAAGGAGAGGCGGGCTTCGACGCGGAGCGCTTCGGCGTGCTCGAGGAGACCGTGCAGCTCCACGACGGCTACTCGGCCGAGTCGCGCGCATCGACGATCCTCGAGGGTCTGGGTCTCCCGACGGCGATCCACCACCAGCCGCTCTCGACCCTGTCCGGCGGCTTCAAGCTGCGCGTGCTGCTCGCGCAGGTCCTCGCCGGCAACCCGGACATCCTGCTGCTCGACGAGCCGACGAACCACCTCGACATCCTGTCGATCCGGTGGCTCGAGAAGTTCATGCGCGCGTTCGCGGGGCCGGTGGTGGTGATCTCGCACGACCACCGATTCCTCGACAACGTCGCGACCGACATCCTCGACGTGGACTACCGGACGGTCACGCTCTACCCGGGCAATTACACGCGCTTCACGACCGCGAAGGTCGAAGACCGGGAGCGGCGCGAGAAGGACATCGAGAAGCGCGAGAAGGAGATCGCGCACCACCAGCTCTTCGTCGACCGATTCAAGGCGAAGGCGAGCAAGGCGCGCCAGGCGCAGAGCAAGGTCAAGCTCATCGAGAAGAAGACCGAGTCGCTCGTGGCGCTTCCGGGCTCGAGCCGTCGCTATCCCACGTTCCGGTTCCAGGAGCGGCGGCCGTCGGGCCGCGAGGTGCTCAAGGTCGAAGGCGTGAAGAAGCGCTTCGGCTCGAAGGAGGTGCTCTTCGGGGTCGATCTCGAGGTCAGGCGCGGCGACCGGCTCGCCATCATGGGTCCGAACGGGATCGGCAAGTCCACCTTCCTCAAGATCCTGATGGGTCAGCTCGAGCCGGACGCGGGCGTGGTCACCTGGGGCTACGAGACGCACCGCGGCTACTTCGCGCAGGACCACCGCGAGGAGCTGTCGAAGCGGAGCGAGACCGCGGAGACCTGGCTGTGGGGGTTCTGCCCCGGGAAAGACCGCGGGTACGTGCGCGGGCAGATGGGCCTGATGCTCTTCTCGGGAGACGACGGCGCGAAGAAGCTCGAAGCCCTCTCGGGCGGTGAGGCCGCCAGGCTCGTGTTCAGCCGCCTCGCGCTCGAGCACCCGAACGTCCTGCTGCTCGACGAGCCGACGAACCATCTCGATCTCGAGTCGATCGAGGCCCTCGTGGAGGGCCTCCTGGAGTTCGCGGGCACGTTGATCCTCGTGTCGCACGATCGCTGGCTGGTGAGCCAGGTGGCCACGCGCATCGTGGAGATCACCCCTGGACGGATTCGCGACTATCTCGGCAGCTACGAGGAGTACGTGCAGGCGTGCGGCGACGACCACCTCGACGCGGAGAGCGTGGTGCTCAAGGCGCGGGCAGAGAAGCGCGGCGAGCCGCGCCCCGAGCGGAAGCCCGAACGCCGGGACGCCAAGCCTTCGACACCCGACGCTCCCAGGACGCCCGCCGCGCGGCTGCGTGCGCTCGAGCGCAGGCGCGAGGAGCTTACCGCTCGCGTCGAAGCGGCCGAGTCACGCGTGAGCGCGATCGACGAGCTGTTCTGCCGTCCCGGCTACTTCGAGTCGACGGCGGCGGACGAGGTCGCGGCGCGGCGGCGCGAGCGCACGGCATTGGAGCAGGAGGTGTCGACCCTTCTCGCGGAGTGGGAAGGGCTCGAGGACGAGATCGCGGCGATCAGCGCCTGACGCCGATCCGTCTCGGGCTCGCGGCCTTGCCAACGAGGTCCCTCTCGACGTCTTCTATCGCGGTGAGCCGAACACTTCACGCAAGGAGTCGAAGCCGATGAACCGCGTTCTCGCCTGCCTGACGACATGCTTCGCCGCGACTTGGGTCACGGCCTGCGGCGGCGACACGCCACCGTCCGACGCCGCACCCGAGACGGCGCTCGCGCCACACGAGGTCCATTTCACGGCCAGCGACTTCGCGTTCGAGGGACCGACGACGATCGAGTCCGGCATGGTCACCTTCGTGCTCGACAACACGAGCGCCAACCTGCATCACCTCCAGCTCGTGCGACTCACCGAGGGCATGTCGGCGGAGGACTTCCATCAGCGATTCCTCACGCTGCAGCCTGGAACGCCGCCGCCGGCGTGGTTCGTGGACGCGGGTGGCGTGAACCCCCCGGCGCCCGGGCAACCCGCCCGCGTGACGTTGATGGTCGAGCCGGGGGAGTACGCCGTCGTCTGCATCGTCGATACGCCCGACCACGTGCCGCACCTCGCGAAGGGCATGATCGCGCCGCTCACGGTCACGCCTGCGGCAGGCGGTCCCGCTCCGATGCCCGCGGCCGACCGCACGCTGACCCTCGTGGACTACGCCTTTTCGCTCGACGCGCCACTGACGAGCGGATCGCACGCCATTCGCGTCGTGAACGGAGCGACGCAGTCGCATGAGATCGCCCTCTTCCGCATCCTACCCGGCAAGACGATCGACGACGTCATGGCGTGGGGCGCGACGTACGCGGGCGAGCCTCCCATGACGGCCGCCGGCGGAGTGCCGGCGATCCGGCCCGGTCAGGAGGCCGTCATGCACGTGGAGCTGACGCCGGGCGAATACGTCGCGCTCTGCTTCGTGCCGGACGCGAACGACGGGGCCCCGCACGTGGCGCACGGCATGGCGCTGCCGTTCACGATCTCCTGAGGTCCGTACCCCGTTCGGGATCGCTCGCCACCTCGACGACCAGGATCTGCGCGAACGCGAACATCATCACCGTGCCGATCACCTTTCCGGCCCGATCGACGATTCCACCGATCACGGCGACCGCGGACGAGCCGGACGGCGTGATCACCTCTACGAGCACGGACGTCGCGAACATCGCCAGGCCGAACAGGAGCGGGAACGCCGAGCGCCAGTAGCGGCGGACGGTCTCGAGCAGGCGAGGTAGCACGAGCAGCGTGCCCGCGATGTAGACGGCGAGGGCGACGTTCTCGCCGATGATGCGCGGCACGCCGTGGGCCTCGAGCCGGAACGCCAGGATCTCGTGCGCGAAGAGCAGGTCGTCGGCACCGAGCACGAAGAGGCCCGTGGCGGCGATCCCCCACGGAATCGCGAGCGCGCGGGTTGCAGCGCTCGCACCGAACAGCCACGCGACGGCGAACAGCGACATGCCCGCGGCGCCGAGAAAGAACGCCGTGACGGCGGTCATGAGACCGGCGTACAAGCCCTCCAGCCTGAACTCGCCGAAGAGGTATCCGGTGAACCCGCCGATCCGCACCCCGACCCAGGTGGCGATCACGGTCAGCGCGACACACGCGAGCGTGACGCCGATCCATACGGCCGGCGCTGCGGCGAAGGAGCGGCGAGCGAGGCTGAGGTCGAGAAGAGCTTGCACGTTCGGCACGTGCCCAAGCTAGCGCGAGCCCGCGGGTGGGCGCCTCCTCCGCATGTCGCCGTCACCCTGCACCCTCGGCCGGTGTGTGGTTAGGATCCTGTCCGTCCGTTGCGTCCGCTCTCCGGTCGAGCCTCCCGTGACCCAGGATCCCAGCTCCCCCGCCGTACGCGCCACCGGGCTCGTGAAGCGCTTCGGAGAGCTCACGGCGGTGAACGGGATCGATCTCGAGCTCACCCGCAGGACGTGCCTCGCGCTTCTCGGTCCGAACGGCGCCGGCAAGACGACGACCATCGAGATGCTCGAGGGCCTGACGACGCCGAACGCGGGCACGATCGAGATCCTCGGGCGATCGTGGACGACGGACGCCGCCGAGATCCGTGAGCGCATCGGCGTGCAGCTCCAGGAGACACGGCTCCAGGAGAAGGTCAGCGTCTTCGAGACGCTGCGGCTCTTCCGCTCGTTCTACCGCGAGGGACGCGACCTGCGTGAGGTGCTCGACGTCGTCGGCCTCGTGGACAAGCGCGACGCACGCGTGGAGACGCTGTCCGGCGGACAGCATCAGCGCCTCAGCCTCGCCTGCGCGCTCGTCTCGAATCCGGAGCTGCTCTTCCTGGACGAGCCCACCACCGGCCTGGATCCGCAGGCCAGACGCCGCGTGTGGGAGATCGTGGAGGGCTTCAAGGCGAGCGGCGGAACGGTTCTGCTCACGACGCACTACATGGAGGAAGCCGAGCGCCTGGCGGACGACGTCGTGATCATCGATGCCGGCAAGGTGATCGCCCATGGAACGCCGGCGAGCGTGATTGGCAGCTTGCACGCAGAGAGCATCGTGGTGCTCTACCCGCGCGACGGTACGGGCGAACGCCTCGAGGATCGCGCGCTGCTCGAGCTTCCCGGGGTCGGCGAAGTCCGGCGCGAGGGTTCCGCGTTCACGCTCGTCGTCAACGACACGCAGGCGAGCGTCGGCGCGCTGCTCGCGCACCTCGACCAGGTGGGCGTCGAGCTCGAGTCGCTGCAGACGCACTCGCCCACGCTCGAGGACGTCTTCGTGGCCCTCACGGGGAAGCACCTGCGCGATGCCTAGCCTCCTGCCCCGCTGGTCCGAGCTGCTCGAGCTCACGCGGCACCGCACGCTCGCGTTCATCCGCCAGCCGGAGGCGGTGTTCTGGGTGTTCGCGTTCCCGCTCGTGCTCTCCGCCGTGCTCGGCTTCGCGTTCCAGGGTCGGGAGCCGGCGCCGAGCCGCGTGGGGGTGATCGCCGGAAGCGGTGCGGAAGACGCGTGGATCGCGCGTCTGGAAGCCGAGCCGCGACTCGAGGTCTTCCGCTTCGCGACCCGAGAGGAAGCGGATCGCCGTCTGGCGGGAGGACACCTCGACGCGGTCGTGCTGTCGTTCGATCCGCCCGAGCTCCGACTCGACCGTGCGCGCGCGGAGGCGGAGCTCGCGCGTCTGCGCGTGCTCGTCGCCGTCGGAGGGCTATCGCAGGACGCCCTCGAGATCGAGCAGGTCACCGAAAACGGCGCGCGCTACATCGACTTCCTGTTTCCCGGGCTGCTCGGGATGAGCCTCATGGGGACCGGCCTGTGGGCCATCGGCTTCGCGGTGGCGGACATGCGACAGCGCAAGGTGCTGAAGCGCTTCCTCGTGACGCCCATGCGTCGCTCGTCGTTCCTCGGCTCGTTCCTCACCTCCAGGCTCATGTTCCTGGCCTCCGAGCTCGCGCTCATCACGGCGTTCGGCGTGTGGGTGCTGGGCGTGCCGCTCCGCACGTCACTCGTCACGTTCGTCGTGATGTGCACCATAGGCGCTCTCGCGTTCTCGGCGGTCGGGCTGCTCGTCGCGTCGCGCGCGAAGACGATCGAAGGCGTGTCCGGGCTGCTCAACCTCGTCATGGTGCCCATGTGGCTCGGCTCGGGCGTGTTCTTCAGCTACGAGCGCTTCCCCGAGCGGCTCCACCCGCTGCTGAGGGCGTTGCCGCTGACGGCGCTGAACGACGCGCTGCGCGCCGGGATGATCGACGGGGCCGGGTTGCTCGCGATGCTGCCGCAGGTCGGGGTGCTCGCCGTCTGGACGGTGGTCGCGTTCGCCCTGGCGTTGAAGATCTTCAGGTGGGCGTGAGGTAGGGTCGCGGCGGCGAGCCCGACGGGAGGACCGGGCTGCGGCCGGCGCCGTAGGGGGTATCGGCTTGCGCCGGCGCGACATGCTGGACACCCTCACCGCGCCATGCGCACTGCGATCCTCCTCTTCTTCGCCGTCGTCGGTTTCGTCGGCGTGCCGCCAGCGGTCTCCGCCCAGCAGCCTCCCGCGGACCTGACCACCCTCTTCGATCTGGGTCGCCTCGTGCTCGACACGAACCGCGACAGCGTCCCGGATCTCCTCAACGCGTCGTTCGTGCTCGGTCCGACGCCGTCCGTGGCGGAGACGGCGGCGGCGACGGAGATCGCTGGCCGTCTGGGATTCGAGACGATGGCGCTCGACCTGCCGCTGGCGCGGGGCGCGACCGGCTCGGCCCTCGCCATCGTCATCGGCAGGAGCGGGCTCGCGGCCTCGGGCCTTTCCGATCCCGACGTGGACCCGACGTCGCTCGACTCCGGTGAGGGCGTCGTCGCCACGCAGACGGCCAACGAACGCACATGGGTGCTCGTCCTCGGCGGCGATGACGCGGGCCTCCTGGCCGGCGCACGGCTCCTCGCCGGCGTGCTCCCGCACACGCGCACGCTATCCGCACCACGGCTCGACAGCGTCCGCGTCGACCTGGCCACCGCGCTCGACAGCGCCGGCGTGGCCGGCGCCGAGATCAGGCTGACGCAGGCGAGGGCCCGCAGCGGCAGCGAGGGCATCGCGCTCCTGGTCGCCGACGTGACCGCGTCGGACGTCGCGGGCGCGGAGGCCGCGATGCGAACGCTGGCCGACACCGCGGGGGCTGCGCTACCCCCCGACTCGACCACCCCACCCCGCCGCACACCCCTCGCCTACGCCGGCCTCGCGGAGGTCGAGGTGCGACTCGCCGGCGGCACGGCGATTCGCCTGCCCGGCCGCGCCGAGCCCGAGCGCCCCGGTCCCGTGGCCGCGCGGCCGGGGAACGGCGCCAAAGCCGGCCTCGACCTGTCGAACCTCTATACCGCGGCCGGTCTGCTGGGCGGCGAACCGATCCCGAGCCGCGTCGACGCGATGCTCGTGCCCGGCGACTCGGCCATCGATCGGCTTCCCGAGCTCGGTGCCCGGTTGGGGCTCGAGGCCGCGGGCCTCGCGGTGCCGCTCACGGAGCCGTCCAGCACGCTGGAGCGACCCGCCACCCAGCCGACGCTGGTTCTCGCCGGCACGCACAACGCGCTCACCGACCAGCTCGCGGACAGCGGCAAGGTCGCTCTCGCGGCGATCGCGCCCAACGAGGGGCTGATCGAGCTCGTGCCCAAGGCGTTCGGCGACAAGTCCGCCTTGGTCGTGACGGGCGCGGACTCGGCGGGAGCCGTGCGAGCGCTCGAGCAGGTTGCCATCACCCTTCCACACATCGCCGAGCGCGGCGAGGACCGACCGACCCTGGACGACGTCGAGCAGGAGCTCTGGGACGCTCTCGCAGGCTACTCGCCTGTCGGCCAGGCGGCGATCGCCCTCTACAAGCTGGACCGCATCGGTCTCGCTCTCGCGGATCGCGCGCTGGCGTCGGCGGACGTGCTCGTCTCGATCGAGGAGGCCGACTCCGCGCTCGCGGCCTACGTGCGTGGGCGGGCGGCCACGGCCCTGCGCATCCCTGCGGCCGACGTGCACGTGGCCATCGACGACCGCGACGTCCAGCGCGCCACCACGATCTTCGAGGAGACCCGCGAGTTTCCGTCGGAGATCGATCGGTTCTGGTCGCTCATCCGCGAGCAGGTGCTGCCCGTCGCGGGGACCGGCGAGGCCATCCGCGTCGAGGCGCGCCTCTCCGAGCCTCCCGAGCTGCGCGCGCAGCTGGCCGGCGAAGCGCGTAGGATGCTCATTGCCGCGGGCGCCGACCCGTCGCGCACGGAGGTCGAGGTCCTGTCCGCGTTCAAGCAGGGATACTCCTGGCTCTACGAGCGCGTGCGACCTCGCATCGTCGGCCAGCCCATCGGCGACATCGTCATCCGCTTCCGTCGCAACGAGCCGCCCGCGGAGTGGCCGCAGCAGGCGATCCAGTCTCCGGTGCGCTGGCTGCACGAGATCTTTCCCATCGACGAGATCTTCGCGCACGAGCTCGGCGTGCCGATCGACCGCATCCGCTTCGAGGAGACGTCGGATGGCCCCACGTACGAGGTTCACGTCACCGACCGGACCGGGCGCGAGATCCTCTTCGATACGTTCGAGCCCAAATGGCTGGTGCGCCCGTTCTTCGACCGGTTCGCCGACTACGAGCACGTGCGCGTGACGACCGGCTGGCTCACGGCGACGAGCGGTGATCTCACGCTCGTGGACGAGCGCATCTCCACCGATCCGGAGACGTTCTGGGACTACTTCCAGGGCGACGTCCTGCCGGCCATGTACGACTACGTGATGGAGAGGCACGAGGGGCTGCCCCGGGGGGGATCCATCGACGCGCCGTTCTTCGGAGAGCTCGTCGTGGAGCTCGACATGAGCGAGCCGGACTACCGGCTCGGGCTCGATAACGAGGCGCACTCGACCATGGACGCGCTGCACGAGGAGATCTACTTCGGCACGCTCGAGTTCTTCGACGTGCTCGGCCGCAACTCTCGCGGGCAAGCGCTCACCTTCCCCGGTCGCGTGATCCCCCGCCTGCGTCCCCGCGGCGACGGCGGTCCGATCCACGCCCACGTCCGGCTCAGCGGGTTCGCGACCTCACGGCCTGCGGTCGTCGTGCGTTACGCGGACCAGTCGGGAGACAGCGGTGAGATCCGGCTCGACGTGCCGAAGACCACGCTCGCACGCCCGTCCGCACGGCGCGCGCGCGTACGGGTCGGCGAGCCGGGCATCAGCGAGCTCGCGCTTCGGGTGCGCGTCGACACGGAGCGCGACGTGAGGGACAGCCTGTTGGTCTATGCGCCCCCCGAGACGGTGGACCGCACGATGGTCTCGGCCGAGCAGGTGGTGAGCACGCTTTCGGAGATCGAGGCGCTCCGGGCCGCGGGCATGTACCGATCGGCGCTCGCGTTCGGCGGACTCGGCCGGATCGAGGTGTGGGCGGAGTGGGCGCACGAGCAGAGCACGGAGACCCGGCGCATCGGGACCTTGGCCGCCAATGGCTCGCCCGCTCCGCTCCCCGATTGGCGATCGCTCGTGCCCCGAGGCTGGTCGTACGACGGCGAGCGGCTCGTGCAGTGGGAGACGCCCATCCCACCTCCCGAAGGCAACCAGATCCTCGCCAAGATGGCGCAGGCGTTTCCCGAGGCGACGATGTATCGCGCGGGCCGCACGTATCTGGGTCGCGACGTGTGGGCGATGGACCTCATGAGCCCGGTGTCCGCGACGCACTGGTCGCACGTCAAGGCGTCGACCTTCAAGCCGACGATCGTGTACTCGGCACGCGAGCACGCGAACGAGGTCTCGTCGACGAGCCACGTGCTTCGGAACGCCGAGCTCCTGCTGACCGACTCGCTCCAACGCCGCAAGCTCGACCGTGTGAACGTCGTCGTGCACCCCTTCACGAACGCCGACGGCGCGCAGCTCGCCTACGACCTCTTCCAGGTCACCCCCGACTTCATCCTGCACGCGGGATATCTGGCGGCGCTCGGCGCGAACGTCACCATCGGACAGACGGACGATCACCCCATTCATCCTGAGGCGCGCGTCCGTCAACGCCTCTGGGAAACTTGGCTGCCGGACGTCTTCCTCAACCCGCACGGCTATCCCTCACGGCAGCTCGTGCAGCTCTTCTCCGAGTTCAGCGGCCTCGTCCGGGCAGGACGCGTCACCGAGCGGAACTGGGGAATGAACAAGGGCTGGTTCATGCCCGGGTTCGATTACGTCGACAGCCCCGACTTCCCGCGCCACCGGGACGCGGCGTTCGATCTGCGCGGCTACATCACGCGCGCGTTGAACGCCGACTCGGCCGTCGTGGCCATGAACCGCAGAGCTTACGCGCGCTACGAGCGCTACGGTGCGCGCTGGGACCCCGACGTGTTCCGGCTGCCGCTGACCGACAGCGTGATGATCGAGATGCCCCTGAAGGGCTCGACGGGCGAGCCGGACGGCGGGTTCGACCCGCGCGTGACGATCTTCGAGGGGATCGCCGAGTCACCGGACGAGACGGCGCACGGCGCCTGGCTGGAGCTCGTCGCGACCGCGGGTCTGAACTGGGATCAGGCCGTCCTCGACTATCTCGTCGAGGGCGACCACGAGGTGAAGCGGTCGGGCTCCACGTTCTTCGGCGGGGTGACGTTGCGCATGGAGCGCCCGCGCCCGCCGGAAACGGAAGAGGAGCCGACCGAAGGCAACTAGGCTGTCGGCTTGCGGGGAAAGACGCGCGCCGTTCCTTTCGATCCCCTCCCGTTGTCCTCTTTCGTCATCTACAGAAGAAACGCTCCCATGAAGAACGCGCTCGCGCTGTCCGCCGCTCTCACCTTGGGTTTCGCCGCCTGCGGCGCCCCGGCCGACGACGCCGCCCCCGCCGAAACGCCACCCGAGGCCGCGGTCGTGGGCACTCGGTCCGTGACGATCCTCGAGCCCGCCGACGGCGCGACCGTGATGGGTCCGGTCGTCAACGTCCGGCTCGCCGCCACGGGCGTCCCCATCGTGCCCGCCGGCGACCTCACGCCGAACACGGGACATCATCATCTCTACCTCGATGCCGACCTCACGCCGCCCGAGCAGCCGGTCCCCACGGTTCCCGGCAGCATCGTGCACATGGGCAACGCGGCGAGCGAGTTCCGCTTCGACAGCGTCCAGCCGGGTGAGCACAGGTTGATCGCCGTCATCGCGGACGGCGTGCACGTCCCGCTCCAGCCGTTGGTCGTCGACACCGTGATGTTCACGGTTCGGTAGAGCAGCAGCCCACAGCTGAAGTGAGCTCGAAGTGAGCTAAAGACGCCGGAACGACCCGGTCGTCTCCACGACGACCGGGTATCCGCCCACATCCTTCGGAATGGAGCGACCGGCTTCTCGGTCGCTCACGTAGACCTTCAGGCACGGCTTGCCGCCGCGCTCCCCCACGGCCGTGCCGGTCACGCCCGGGCGGCCCATGACCCGGCGCGTCAGCTCCTTACACGCAGCCTCGAGGTCCTTCGCCACGCTCAGCGACCGTCGATCCGCACGCCGAAGCGCTCCAGCACCGGATCGATCGGGTTGGC
The DNA here is from genome assembly GCA_050181335.1 of Gemmatimonadales bacterium. Lineage (GTDB taxonomy): Bacteria > Gemmatimonadota > Gemmatimonadetes > Longimicrobiales > Gaopeijiaceae > UBA2982. The sequence continues at coordinate 399,329 of JBFXDG010000001.1, forward strand.
GAGCGTGGAGACGCGCGAGCCGGCGAAGAGCAGGCCCACGGGGCGCCTCGCCCCGAGCAGCCTGCCGTTCGTCACCACGAGGGAGCCCGAGTCGCCGCCCGCGCTGAAATCGCCCCCGCCGCCGTTCGGCGAGATCACGATCTGATCCTCGAAGCGGGCCATGCCGTCTCGGTACTGCACGTCGATGGTCGCGTGGATCCCCGTGATGCGGCCCGTCGTCAGGAGCGTGGTGCGTCCGAACTTCTGCACCTCCATTCCCAGCGCAGGCTCGGCGGTCCAGCGGCGCGGGCTTCCGTAGCCCCCGTCGGGCGTCTCGTTCCCGAGATCCTCGGGAGACGTCAGCGCGATGGCCGCGTCGATGCGGTTGGGCGTGCATCGACCGGCCGAGCAGAAGTGGAGCGGCTCGAAATCGAACAGCGTGCCGATCGTGTCGTCCGGGTCCTTGCCACCGTCCGCCACGCCGGGCTGCAGGAGGTTGTCCCCTTCGCTGCCCCCATTGCTCGCGGCGAAGATGTGGTTGTTGCTCAGGGCGAACGCGCGCTCGCCGTCCGTCACGCGCGCGCCGATCGTGCCCGCCGAAACGCGGGGGTGCCCGGTGCTGACGCCGATCGGAACCGGCCGCTCGAATCCCCGCTTCGGATCCGCGGCTGACCCGTCATCGGATTCCGAAGTCGGCAGCGCGGTGAACGGCCCCGTCACCTCGGGGACGACCTCCACGTCGCCGACGAGGTGCGGAAGGGCCACGGCACCCGCCGTCGTGACGTACACCCGCAGGACCGCGTGGCCCAGGCCGTCCACGCCGATCGCGGTGCCGACCACGGCGTCGAGCGCCAACCACTCGTCGGTGACCCGCTCCTGTGCGGCGAGCGCGGCGCGGTAGCTGGCGGCGCTGTACTCGTAGGGGCCGTCGCTGGCGTAGAGGACGAGATCCGCCGTGAGAGCCGCAACCAACAGCACGCGCGAGCGCAGGGCGCCACCCCTCGGAGTCCTCATGCCCCGACACTATACGACGCGCCGGGCGCCCTGTCGCGGGCCGTGACAAGAGGCCCCCGTTTCGTCATCGTGTCCGTCCCGTAAGAGCAGGTCGTTCCTCCACCAGGTCACGGATCCATGCGCAACAGGCGGAGCCTCGCCGTCATCGGTCTTTCTCCTGCGATCGCCGTGTGCGGCGGCGCCGAGACGCAGGCGGGCAACCCGTGACGACCGCCGTGGCGGGAACCGCGGCCGGGGCCCCCTCCGGCGCCGTCATCCAGGGTGCCAGGAATCGCCCGGCCGACGACCCCCTGTTCAAGCTCCATCGGGAGGCGACCGAGCGGGCGGCGAAGGGCGAGTCCGTCCTGAACGCGACGCTGGGCTCGCTGACCGGCGAAGACGGAAAGCTGGCGGTGATGCCCTCGGTGCTCGAGACGCTCGCGAAGATCGACGCGCGGGCTGCCGCGGGATACGCGCCGGTCGCCGGCATTCCGGCTTTCCTCGACGCGACGATCGCCGACGTGTTCGGCGACACGCCGCTCGCCCGTCAGGCGGTGGCGGTCGCGACGCCGGGCGGCACGGGTGCCGTCTATCAGTCGGTGCTCAATTTCCTCGAGCCGGGTCAGAAGCTGCTGACCACGAACTTCCACTGGGGACCGTACGCGGGCGTCGCACGCGGCGTCGGGCGGGACGTGGAGACGTTCGCCATGTTCACGGAGGGCGGCGCCTTCGACGTGGACGCGCTCGCGGCGGGCCTCGACCGGCTCGTCGACACGCAGGGCCGGGCTCTGGTCGTCCTCAACTTCCCGTGCCACAACCCGACGGGCTACTCGCTCGATCAGGACGAGTGGCGCCGCGTGGTCGACGCGGTGGCGCGGGCCGCAGCGCGCGGGCCCGTCAGCGTGCTCCTCGACGTCGCCTACTTCACCTTCGGAGGTCGCGCCGCCCGCACGTGGATCGACTGGGTGCCGGGCCTCCTGGAGGGAGGCGCGACCGCCCTGATCGCATGGACGGCCTCCAAGGCCTTCACCCAATACGGCGCCCGGGTCGGCTCGCTGATCGCGGTGCACCCGGACGACGATGAGCGTACGCAGATCAAGAACGCGCTCGGGTTCACATGCCGGTCCACCTGGTCGAACAGCAACCACCTGGGGCAGCGGGCGATCACGGAGCTGCTGACGAAGCCCGAGCTGCGACGCCGCGCGGACGCCGAGCGAGCGGAGCTCTCGGATTTGCTCGGCGCGCGCATCCGGGCATTCAACGAGGGCGCGAAGGCCGTGGGGCTCGAGACGCCGCGCTACGACAGCGGGTTCTTCAGCATGGTCTACACGCCGGACGCCGAGCGCACCGCGGCCAAGATGCGCGACCTCGGCGTGTTCGTGCTGCCGCTGAAGGGCGCCGTGCGCGTGGCGCTCTGCGGCGTGCCTCTGGCGGACATCCCGCGGTTGGTGGACGCGCTCGCGGCCGGGGTGAGAGCCGCCGGCTGAGGCGGACAGTGCGACCGCGTCACGCGCTCCTCGCCGCATCCGCCGCGCTGGCGATGGCGGGCTGCGCCACGCTGCAGCAGATCGCCGCGCTGCGCGATGTCGACTTCAGCGTCGACCGTCTCTCCGGCGTCCGGTTGGCGGGTGTCGATCTCGCGCGCGTGCGCTCCTACTCGCAGCTGAGCGTCGCCGAAGCGGCGAGGCTCGCGGCCGCGGTCTCGCAGCGCACGCTGCCGATGGACTTCACGGTGCACCTCACGGCGCTGAACCCGGAGGACAACTCGGTCGACGCGCGGCTCGTGCGGATGGAATGGACGCTACTCCTCCAGGACCGCGAGACGCTCTCCGGCACGTTCGCCGACGAGACGATCCTCGCGCGCGGCCAGCCGACGGATATCCCCATCGCCGTGAGCCTCGACCTGCTCGACTTCTTCCAGGGGAGCGCGCAGGACCTCTTCGACCTGGCGTCGTCGATCGCGAACCCGAACGCGCCGCCGACCGAAGTCGCCCTACGCGCGACGCCGACGGTCGATACGGCGCTCGGGCCGATCCGCTATCCCCGACCGATCACCATCGTCAGCAGAGACGTCGGCGGCTGAAGCGCCGCGGCCGCCCGGATCGTCGCATCGACGACCCGGGGGCCAGCTGCTCCGTGTCGGCCTACCGGGCCGCCGGCGCCGCGCGCACGACACCCTGATCGCGCGGCGGGCTGCCGTATCCCAGGAAGGTGTGCTTCTGCACGCGCTTCCCTTCGTAGGTCTCGGTGCTGTAGAGGTTGCCGCGTGAGTCCACGGCGATGCTGTGCACGCCGAGGAAGGTTCCCGGGTAGCGGCCGCCATCGCCGAACTCGGTGACGATCTCGAGCGTCGAGCGCTCGATGACGTAGATCTTCTCGTTCGTGCCGTCCGCCAGATAGAGCCAGCGTTGCTCCGGATCGTGCGAGAACGCGATGTCCCACACCGATCCCGATCCCAACGTCTCCGGCGCGATGAACACCTCGCGCACGAACGTGCCGTCCAGACGGAACTCCTGGATCCGGTCGCCGGCTCGATCGCAGAGATAGACGAGGTCGTCGTTCGTCGGCTGCGCGCAGTGCATCGGGCTCCGGAACTGCTGCGCGGGCGGATCGTCCGGGCTGTACGGCGGCAGAGGGCCGTCGTCGGGGCGGTTGCCGTACGCGCCCCAGTAGCGCTTCATCTCGCCGGTCTCCATGTCGAGCACCGCGACACGCCGATTGCCGTAGCCGTCGGCCACGTACGCCTCGTTCTCGTCGGGATCGATCTCGATCTCGGCCACGCGCCAGAAGTTCTCGGTGTCGTTGCTCCCCGTGCGCCGGTTGGGCTCACCGACCTGCATGAGGAACTGCCCGTCACGGGTGAACTTGAGGATGTGCGAGTCGGCCGCGTCGTTGCCGCCGATCCACACGTTGTCCATGTGATCGACCGTGATGCCGTGATTCGACACGGGCCAGTCGTATCCTTCTCCGGGCCCGCCCCAGGACCCCACGACGTTGCCGTCCGCGTCGAACTCCAGCACCGGGGGCGCAGGATAGCAGCACTCGCCGGTGCCCTCCTGGCCGTTGAGCTCCTGGGGGATGACCGTCTGTTGGCGATGGATGATCCAGACGTGGTCGCGCGAATCGACGTCGATGCCGATCGTCGAGCCCAGCACCCAGTGGTTGGGCAGAGGCCGCGGCCAGAGCGGATCGACCTGGAAGATCGGGATCTCGCCGCCGCCGATCGCAGCGCCCGCTTCGGCATCCGACGCCGCCTCCAGGCAGGCCGAGCCGATCCAGATGGCGCCGGCTCCGAGGAAACAACCGAGGACGACCTTGAGCTCACGACTGCGTGCCATGGACCACCTCCGATTTCGCGCGTGGTGCCGCTCAGGAGACAGCCCCGCGTGCCGCCAGTCAAGTCGGAAGCTCAGTTCGCGCTTACCACACTCTAACGCGGAGGGCGCTGGCGGCGTCCGAGGTGATCCCTATTCTGAGTCGTTCGCGAGCGCACGGAGGTGGCCATGAGGAGGCATCAGGTCGTTGCGGGGCTGGTCGTCCTCGTCGCGGTCACCGCCGCCGCCGCGACCCGTCCGGCCGTCCCCGACCGCGAGGCGATCAGCGAGATCGAGCTGGGGAGGCTGCTCTTCTGGGATCCGATCCTCTCGGGCAACCGTGACGTCGCGTGTGCGTCCTGCCACCATCCCGACTTCGCGTACGCGGACGGACGAGCGCTCTCGCTCGGCACGGGCTCGGTGGGTCTCGGTCCCGCGCGCGTGGACCGTTCCGGCGGCGCGATCCCGGTCGTGAAGCGAAACTCGCCGACCGTTCTCAACGTCGCGTTCAACGGGGCCGCACGCGGTCGGGGTCGCGGGCGCGGCAATCGCCTCCCCGTCGCCGCACCGCTCTCGGTCGATGCCGAGCGTGCGGCCCGCGCACCGATGTTCTGGGACCGGCGGGTTCGCAGCCTCGAGACCCAGGCGCTCGAGCCCCTGAAGGCGTTCGAGGAGATGAGGGGCACGGCTTATCCCGAGGCCGTCGCCGTCGACAGCGTCGTCGCCCGCCTGAACGCCATCCCCCAGTACGTCGCGCTCTTCGGTGAGGTGTACGGTCCGGGCGGCTCCATCGGTCCCCGTGAGCTCGCCGCGGCGATCTCGGCATTCGAGCGCAGCCTGGTCGCCATGAACAGCCCGTTCGACCGCTTCCGCGCTGGCGACAGCTCGGCGCTCACGCCGCAGCAGCTGCGCGGCATGGAGGAGTTCGACGACGCCGGCTGCGAGCGCTGCCACGACGGTATCGTGTTCTCCGACTTCGGCCTCGAGGCGGAAGGCGTACCCGAGCACCCCCTCGTCGCGCAGCCCGACTCCGGCGCGGGCCGCTTCCGCTTCCGCACGCCGTCGCTCCGCAACGTCGCCCTGACCGCCCCCTACATGCACAACGGCACGCTCGCGACGCTCGAGGACGTCCTCCGCCACTACGACAACGGCGTGTCGGCCAACCCCAACGTCCTCGACCGCGGCGCGCGAAATCGTCGCGGCGACGACGCCGTCGTGGGTGGCGTGCGGATCGCGACGCTCAGCGGGCGGTTCCGCGGCGTGGACGACATGAGCGATCGGGAGATGGCCGACATCATCGCGTTCCTGCACGCGCTCACGGACGAGGATTTCGACCGCGCGATCCCGGAGCGCGTCCCGAGCGGACTGCCTCCGGGCGGGGCGATCGCAACCGCGACGCCGTAGCAGCCGCGACCGAAACGACCGCTCCGGCTGCAGGCGCGGCGCGCTCGATGCCGCGCCCTTGGGCGCGTTCGTCGCGCCACGTATTTTCCCGCTCCGCGGTCGACTCCGATACGAGATCCCATGCGCTTCCCCGCCGTCGCGGCGACCCTCCTCACGTTCGCCCACGGCGCCGCGGCTTTCGCGCAGCTGCCCGGCTCAGCCGCCGGAGACTTCGCCGCGGTCGCCACGCGGGCTTCGCAGGCGCCGGCGATCGACGGGCGGCTCGATGACGCGGCGTGGGCGAGCGCCCGACCGATCTCGGGGTTCGTCCAGCGCGAGCCGTCCGAGGGCCAGCCGGTCTCGGAGCGCACCGAGGTGCGCGTGCTGTACGACGCGGCCGCCCTCTACGTCGGGGCGTGGCTCTACGACAGCGAGCCGGGCGCCATCGTCCTGGGCCAGACGCTGCGCGACGCGTCGCTCACCGACACCGACGCGTTCCTGGTCGTCTTCGATACGTATCGCGACCGGCAGAACGGCTTCGTCTTCGGCACGACGCCCTCGGGGATCGAATACGACGGTCAGGTCACGGACGAGGGCGGCGGGGCGGCGTCCGGGGGCGGGGGTGGCCGGGGCGGTGGCGGGGGCGGCGGCGGCGCGTTCGGCGGACGCCAACAGGGAGGATCGGGTGGCGGATTCAACCTGAACTGGGACGGAAGCTGGGAGGTCGCCACCACGACGGACGGCCAGGGGTGGTACGCCGAGTTCCGCATCCCCTTCGCGACGCTGCGCTATGCCCAGGGCGGCGCGCAGACGTGGGGAATCAACTTCTCACGCAGCATACGCCGCCGGAACGAGGAGTCGCTCTGGGCTCCGGTGCCTCGGCAGTACAGCCTCTACAGGGTGTCGCTCGCCGGCACGCTGAGCCAGTTCGAGGCGCCCGCGCGCCGACTGCTCACCGTCACCCCCTACGTACTCGGTGACGCCTTCCGCGACTACGGGCTACAGTCTGGCGCGGTGGACTGCCTTGGCGCCGACGGGCGGACCGACTGCAGCGCGCAGGTGGGCGGCGACGCGAAGATCGGCCTCACGCAGAGCCTCACGCTCGACCTGACCGTCAACACGGACTTCGCCCAGGCGGAGGTCGACGATCAGCAGGTGAACCTGACGCGCTTCCCGCTGTTCTTCCCCGAGAAGCGCGGGTTCTTCCTGGAGAACGCGGGCACGTTCTCCGTGGGGACGGGACGGCAGGCCGAGCTCTTCTTCAGCCGGCGCATCGGGCTCTCGGCCGGAAACGCGGTGCCAATCCTCGGCGGGGCGAGGCTGAGCGGTAGGGTGGCCGGGCTCCAGATCGGTCTGCTGGACATCCAGACCGAAGCGCTCGACGTGGCCAATCCGCTCGGCGCGCCGCAGCGGCTCGCGCCGCCGAACAACTTCGGGGTCGCGCGCGTCGTGAAGGAGTACGCCAACCGCACGCAGCTCGGCGCGACGTTCGTATCGAGGCTCGATACCGACGACGCCGACGACTACAACCTCACCTACGGCCTCGACGGCAGCCTCGGGATCGGCGACGGGCTGACGCTGGACGCCTGGGGCGCGATGACCACGACGCCCGGCATCTCGTCGGGCGACTACGCGTTCAGCGGCGGCGGCGACTACCGCGACCGCGACTGGGAGCTCGCGCTCGGATACCATCAGGTGGGAGGCGGGTTCAATCCGGAGGTCGGCTTCCTGTCGCGCGACGACTATCGCAGCGTCGCGGCGCGTGCCCTCCGCCACATCCGCTTTCCGAACGTGCCGTGGTTCCGCGAGATTCGGCCGCACGTGTCGTGGTCGGAGTTCTGGGACATGGACGGCTTCAGCGAGTCACGGCTCGTCCACATCGACAACCACTTCGAGTTCGCGAACGGCGCGTTCTTCCAGCTCCCCGGCTTCAACATCACCGGCGAGGGCCTGAAGGCCCCGTTCGAGATCCGCGAGGGCATCGTCATCCCACCGGGCAGCTACGACAATCTCGACTGGCAGTTCAGGGCGAACACGAACACGAGCGCGCCCCTGTCGGCGAGCATCGGCTGGGACGCCGGCGGGTTCTATACCGGCACGCGGGTGGGCCCGAACGCGAGCGTGACGTATCGCTTCCAGGACCGCCTCGTCACTTCGCTCCGCATCAACTACTTCGACGTGCGGCTCAACGATACCGACAAGTTCAAGACCGCCGTCGTCGGCTTCACGGGCTCGTACGCGTTCACGCCCCGCATGTATCTGCAGACGCAGATCCAATACAACGACGACACCGAGGATCTCGGCTCGAACGTCCGCTTCGGCTGGCTCGACACGGCGGGCACGGGCCTCTACGTCGTCTACAACGACGCCTACCATTTCGGCTCGTTCGCCGGCACGGGCATCCCCTCCGGCCCGCTGCAGCGGCAGCTGATCGTCAAGTACACCCGCCAGTTCGACTTCACGCGATAGGAGAACAACCGATGGCTGCACGCAAGAAGGCATCGAAGAAGAAGTCGGCCGCGAAGAAAGCCTCCGGGAAGCCGGCGTCCAAGCGCGCCACCGCGAAGAAGCCGGCGGCCCGGAGATCGGCCAACGCGTCGGCGAAGAAGTCGGCCAGGAAGTCGGCCAAGAAGGCTGCGAAGGCAGCGGCTCCGCGACGCCGCGAGCCCGAGACGCTCCGCCTGCGCAGCGTGACGCCGGGCCTCACGGTCGGCGATCTGCAGAAGAGCCTCGCGTGGTATCGCGACGTCATGGGGTTCCACGTCGGCGAGCTCTGGAAGGAGAACGGCGAGGTGCGCGGCGCGGAGATCATGGCGGGCGCCGCTCGGTTCTACCTCGGCCAGGACGACTGGGCCAAGGGTCGCGATCGCAAGAAAGGCGAAGGGTTCCGCCTCAGCCTCACCACAGCCCAGAGCGTCGACGCGATCGCCGCGGCGATCGAGCAGCGGGGCGGCAAGCTCGACTCCCAGCCGATGGACATGCCGTGGGGCACGCGCGCGTTCGCGCTCACGGACCCGGACGGCTTCAAGCTGACGATCTCTTCGGGTGAGTGACCTCCGTGCCGAGGTCGGCCGGCGGGCCTATGTTGCGGCCCGTCGGCCACCACCCGTCATCCAGCCGAACGCAGTGACACCCAACGCTTGCAGGAGGATCTCATGAACGTCCCGCGTCGCCTCGCCATCGTGCTCGTTCGTGGCGCGCTCGTCCTGAGCATGCTCGCCGCGCCGCCGGCGCTCTCCGCGCAGGGTCGTGACATGAGCGAGGTGCGGATCATCCCTCACCAGGTCGCGAACGGGATCTACTACCTGGAAGGACAAGGCGGGAACATCGGGCTCTACGTGGGCGAGGACGGCGTCATCATGATCGACGACCAGTTCGCTCCGCTCACGGACCGCATCCTGGCCGCGATCCGGCAGATCGATCCGGGCGAGATCCGCTTCGTGATCAACACGCACGTGCACGGAGATCATACCGGCGGCAACGAGAACCTCGGCAAGATGGGGATCCTGATCCTCGCGCGCGACGCGGTGCGCGTGCGGTTGGCGGCGACGGCCAACATGGCCGCCGAGGCGCTGCCCGTGCTGACCTTCAGCGAGCCCATCACCATCCACCTGAACGGCGGCACCGTGCGTGCCATTCCGGTCGCGCCCGCCCACACGGACGGGGACAGCTTCATCCACTTCGTGGACGAGGACGTGATCCACGCCGGGGACGTCTTCCGCACGATCGCTTATCCGTACATCGACCTCGCGACCGGTGGCACGCTCCAGGGCACGCTCGACGCGCTCGGCGTCCTGATCGGCATGTCGGGACCGAACACGAAGATCATTCCGGGCCACGGGACCGTCTCCACCCGCGCGGACGTCATCGCATTCCGCGACATGATCCTCGACGTGCGGGCCCGCGTGGCGGCGCTCGTCGCGCAGGGTCGCACCATCGAGCAGGTGTTGGCGGCCCGTCCGGCGTCGGCGTACGAGGCGCAGCGCGGGAACGATCAGACGTCGCTCGAGCGCTTCATCCGCGGCGTATACGCGGGGGTGGGCGGAACTTGAGACGCCTAAGAAGCTAGGCGAGCTTCCCTAGGGAAGCTCTGCACAAGTATGGCGGCCCGCGTTGCGGTGCCACGGCCCCAGCTCCTAGGCGGAGCGACGAAGGCATAGCCGTAGCTACGTCGAGGAGCTCCAACGACGGAGATGGGGCCGTGTCACCGCAACCCACGAACATGCAGCAGATCTTCGACTTGGTGGGGGCGCAGGGGGGTCGCGGCCCAGGAGGTCGTCGCTCCTCCTCGCCGTACGGACCAGTACGACTCGTCGTCGCTCCTACTCCTGGACCCGCGAGCCCCCTGCGCGCGGGCCACCATACTTGTGCAGAGCTTCCCTAGATCACCTCGAGCACGTCGAGCGGCACCCAGCCGACCTTGCCGTCGTCGAGGACCACCTCGGCCCACTCGCCCGCGCGCTCGTCGATCCGCACGCGCGTGCCCTCGTGGATCTCGAAGACCGTCAGGTCGTCCTGATCCGCGGGGGCCGAGCGCACGGGCACGGCGTCCGCGAGGATGACCGCCCGCTCGGCCCGCCCGATCCCCAGCTCGCGCACGAAGAGGTTCACGCCGAAGACCAGCACCACCGCTCCGGCGGACAGGGCCGCCCACTTGCCTGCGGCACGCAGCTCGTCGCGCCGGGCGAGCAGCCACACGGCGACACCTCCGCCGACCGCCAGCCAGGCCGTCGCGACGAGCGCGATCAGGAGGCTCCGCGGCAGCAGCCCGACCCACCAGGAGACCACCGAGATGAGCCAGAACTGGGGAAGAGGCTCGATGGCGTCGGCGGTCATCGAGCGCGCGAGCTCCAGGTTGGCGAGCACGTCCGGATCGCTCGGCGCGAGCGCGCGGGCGCGCTCCCACGCCAGGATGGCCGGACCCAGCTGGCCGGTCTTGAAGTAGGCGTTCCCCAGGTTGTAGTGCAGCGCGACGCTCTCGAACCCGGCGTCGAGCACGGCCTCGTAGGCGTCGACGGCTCCGGCGAAGTCGCCCTGCTGATAGAGCTGGTTGCCCTGCGCGAAGATCTCGGCCTGAGCGGTGACGCCCTGCGGCGAGGCGACGAGCGCGACGCCCAGCGTCAGCGCGACGAGGAGCGACGCCGTGCGACGGTACGTCATCGGACCGCCTTGTCGAGCGACGTCATCAGCGACCCGACCCGCTCGAGGAAGCGGGACTTCTCCTGCTGATCCGCGGCCTGAGGCGCGAACCGCTGGCGGTCGCATTCCTCGAGACAGGCGCGCACCTCGGCCAGGGTGGCTTCCGGCACGGCGCGCGCGCCCAGGCGCTCGACCAGCTCGCTCGACTGTAGGCCGGCCTCGGAGAGGTTGAGCCGGTCGGCGACCAACCCCCGGAGCGCGCGCGCGACCTCGGCGTAGAAGGCGCGGGCGTCGCTTCCACCCGCGAGCCGCGGCGCCTCGGCGAGGCGCTTACGCGCGAGCCTACTGGCGCGGCGCCCGCGCGCATAGGCGACGTCGCCCTCGAGGAGATCGCGGTGACGCCGCAGCGCCAAGGAGCCCGCGACGCCGACCAGCGGCAGCAGGGTGACGATCCAGAACGCCGGACCGAACAGGCTGCGGTCCCTGCGCTCGAACCCGTCCGACCCGAGCCGGATGAAGCGCACGTCCTCGCGCAGCAGCGCCACCCCGCCGCGCGCGCCCGCGCCCTCGGCCGCCACGCCCGACACCGTGAGCGGCAGCGGATCGGTGCTCGCGGTGCGGTACGCGCCGGCGCGCTCGTCGAAGTAACCCATCCTCACGGACGGGATCTCGCGGGTGCCGGGCGCCCTCGGGATGAGCACGAACTCGAACGTCTTCTCCCCGGTCAGGCCGGGGCCAAACGGCTGCACGGACTCGGAGATCTCGGGTGGGAAGATCTCGAAGTCCGATGCCAACCCGAGCTCGGGGATCGGGACGGCGCGCAGGTTGCCCTCGCCGGACGCGCGCACGGTGAGCGTGACCGCCTCGTTGGCCGCGACCGAGTCGCGATCCACGCTGGCCTCGAGCTCCAACCGCCCGACCACGCCGCTGAACGGCTCGGGCCGTCCCGCGGGCAGCGGCTGGACCACGATGCGCAGCGGGTTCGAGAGCACGGACGTCGGCACGACCGAGCCGAAGAGCCCGCCGCCGAAGAAGTCGCCGAACGGGTCGGAGCGGCGGACGCGCACCTCGACCTCGAGCCCGACCGGCTCGAGCGTCCGCGTGCCGGTCCCGCTCGGAATCAGCGCGACGCGCCGGATCACCGCCGTGGAGTAGGTGCGGCCGTTCCTCGTGATGCGCTCGATCTGCGGCTGGCCCTCGGGGGTGACGTTCTCGACCCAGAACCCCTCGGGCTCCGGAACGCGCGTGAAGTTGAAGGAGCTGATGTCCACCAGCGTCCAGATCCTGTACTCGACGACGAACGGCTCGCCCTCGCGGACGCGGGTCTTCGTGGCTTCGGCGGTCACGAACAGCTCATCCTCCGCCACGCCTCCGTTCGCCTCACGCTCGCCCTGCCCGGCCGGGGGCGGCGATGCGGAGACCGTGAGCCGGAGGGCCTCGGTCCGGTGCGTGGACCCGCCGGCCGGCACGTCGAACGCGGGGATGTCGTACGTGCCTTCGCGCAGCGCCTGATAGCGGTATTGCACGGTGAGCGACACGCTCGTGCGGCCGTTGACCATCTGCACGGACGACTGCGTACCGCTGCCGAGATACTGCGCGAAGGCGGAGAGGTCGGGGAGGCGCGGATCCTCCGTCAGCGACTGCGCTCCGGTGATCTCGACGTTGAGCGTGAACGGCCGCCCCACCCCGACCGTGGTCGCCGGCGTCAGATACGCACGCACGCCGACGGTCTGCGCGCGCGCGCGCTCCGCATCGGCGCCTGCCGCGCACACGACCGCGACGAAGGCGAGCAGCCACCGCTCGATCCGGCGGGATCCGGGCATCGCGCGCAGCATCGTGCTCACCACGGCCGGGTGGGCCTGGGTCCGACGACGGCCGCGCGCGGGCGGTTCACCTCGTCGGGATCCTCGTCCACGGACTGGAGGAGCCGCTCCGCCTCTTCGGGCGTCATCTGGCCCGGCTGCGGTTGGGATTGGGCGGACTGCGGAGGCCGGTCCTGCTGCGATCCGTTCGGCTGATCCTGGCGTCCATTCTGCTGGTTCTGCTGATCCTGCTGATCCTGCTGGTTCTGCTGCTGCTCCTGCCCGTTCTGCGGGTCCTGGCCGTCACGCGGCTGGCTCTGGCTCTGCTGCTCGTCTTGCCCGCCCTCGTCCGGTTGCTGCTGCTGTTGCTCTTGCTGCTGCTGCATCTGCTCGAGGACGCGCTCGAGGTTGTGCTTGGCGTCCACGTCGGAGGGGTCGAGCCGGAGCGCCTGCTTGTACGCCTCCAGGCTCTGCTCCAGCTGCTGCTGGCGGTAGAGCGCGTTGCCGAGGTTGTACCACGCGGCGGAGGCCAGCGACGGGTCGCCCGTCTCGATCGCCCGCTCGTAAGCCTCCATCGCACGCGCGTAGTCGTCGCTCCGGTAGAGCGCGTTGCCGTCGTTGAACCGGAGCACACCCGACTCCGGCGCTTCGGCGAGCCCCTGCAGGTAGCGCTCGTGCGCCTCCTGGAAGCGTCCGTCCTCGTAGAGCCGGTTGCCGTCGCGGACCGCGGTGCGCTCCTCCTGGGCCCGAAGCGGATACGCGCACGCCGACGCCGCGATCAGCACGCCGCCCACGCACGCGATGTGTCTCCCGTTCACTCGAACCTCCCGGCCCAGGTCGCGCGCTTCCGGCGTCGATCCGGCAGCAGCCATTCGATCACCAGCACCGCCAGCGCGAGACCCAGGAAGATCTGGAACTGCTCCTCGAACAACGTGACCTGGCGGGCGTCGATCGCCTCTCCTTCGACGTTGGCGATCTCGTCGACCAGGTCGTCGAACGCCGTGCCTCCCACGCCTGCACGCACGTAACGCGCCCCCGTCCGCTCCGCCACCTCCGAAAGCGTGCTCTCGTCGAGACGGGTCGTCACGACCGTACCCTCGTCGTCCCTCAGAAATCCGACCCGCACGCCGCGCTCGTCGTACTGGGGGATCGGCACGCCCTCCGGCGACCCCACCCCCACCATGTGCACCTCGACGCCGGCCTCGACGGCCCGCTCGAGCTCCGCCTCGAAATCGTCCTCGAGATGCTCGCCGTCCGTGACCAGGACGATGACCCTCGCGTCGCGGGCCCCCTGCTCCAGGGCGTCGAGTGATACACGTAGGGCCTCGCCGAGATCGGTCCCCTGGACGGGCATCATGTCGGGCCGCATCGCGTCGAGGAACATGGCGGCTGCCGAGTAATCCACCGTCAGCGGGCTCTGCACGAACGCGCTCCCCGCGAAGGCCACGAGCGCGATCCGGTCGCCGTCGAGGTTGTCGATCAGCCGCAGGATCGCGAGGCGGGCGCGCTCGAGCCGGTTGGGCGACACGTCCTCGGCGAGCATCGACGTCGAGAGGTCGACGGCGACCACGATGTCCTGGCCCACGCTGCGGACGGTTTCCACGCGCGAGCCGAACTGCGGGCGCGCGAGGGCGACCGCGAGCAGGCCGATCGCCACGAGCACGAGGGCGGCCTTCCAACGCCGTGCGCCCGGGCTCACCGACTCGGTGAGCCTGCCGACGAGCGCCGCGTCGCCGAACGCCTCCAGCGCCTTGCGGCGACGGCGCGCGGCGAACGCGAAGAGCAGCACGCCCGTCGGGACGAGCGCCAGCGCGGCGAGCCAGGTGATCTCGGCGAAGCGGAACATGGGCGGTTAGGGGAGCTTCCTCGCCACCGTCTGCGCGAGACCGACCTCCGTCACGAGGAGCAGGAAGCCGAAGGCGAGCGCCAGCGGGAAGCGCTCCTCATACTGCGTGTAGTTCTCGACCTCGATCTCGGTCCTCTCCAGCTGATCGATCTCGTCCCAGATCGCTTCGAGGCTCTCGGTGTCGGTCGCGCGGAAGTAGCGCCCTCCGGTGAGCTCGGCGATCTCGGTCAGCGTCTCCTCGTCGACGTCCACGCGCGTGGTCATGTACACGCGGCCGCGGAACGGGTCGTCGACGGGAATCGGAGCCGTCCCGATCGCGCCCGCGCCGATCGTGTAAACGCGGATGCCGAGCGCCTGCGCCATCTGACCGGCCGTCACCGGGCCGATCTCGCCGCTGTTGCTGCGTCCGTCCGTGAGCAGGATCACCACCTTGGACGCGGCATCGGAGGCCTGGAGTCGCTTCACGGCCGTCGCGAGCCCCATCCCCACCGCCGTGCCGTCCTGGATCATGCCGGCCTGGAGCTCGCCGAGCAGCGTGGTGACGACGTCGTAGTCGAGCGTGAGGGGCGCCTGCGTGAACGCCTGGCCCGCGAAGGCGACCAGCCCGATCCGGTCGTTCCTGCGGCCGGCCACGAAATCCGACGCCACCGCCTTGGCGGCCTCGATCCGGTTCGGCGTCAGGTCCTCGGCCAGCATGGACGTCGAGATGTCGAGCGCGACCACGATGTCGATGCCCTCGGTGAGCACGGTCTCCGACGTCATGCCGGTCTGCGGCCGGGCGAGCGCGACGATCAGCGCGGCCAGCGCGAGCACCCGCAGCACCGCCGGTGCTCGGTGAGCCCACCTGCTCCTCCCGACGCCCGTCGCGACGACCGTCTCCACGACGGAGTAGCGCAGGGTACCCGCACGGCGATCGGTCCAGCGCCGGCGCACCAGCCATCCCGCCGGGATCAGCAGCAGCAGGAGCAGCAGCCAGGGATCGGCGAAGCGGAACATCAGACGCGCGCTTCCTCTCGCACTGCCGATGTCTCGCTCCCACGGGCGTCGGCCGTCACGACCGGCTCCGGCGCGGGCACCGAATCCAACACCAGCCGGCGCCCGAGTTCGAGCAGCTGCCGCGACGCGTCGGCGTCCGGCCGGACCTTGGCGAACTTCACGAGATCGCACTGCTCGAGGAAGGCCCGCAGGCCGTCGCGGAAGCGTGGCTCCACGCCGTCCCGCTCCAGACCCCCCAGCACCTCGTGCGTCGTCATCTCCAGCGCGTCGACGTGGAACCGCGCCTCGACGTAGGTCCGCAGGATGTCGGATGCTTCGATGTGGAGCTGCTTCACCTCGCCGCGCTCGAGCAGCCCGGAGCCACCCAGTGCCGCGAGCGCCTCGAGCGCGATCTCGTGCGGGGGGCGCGGCAGGGGGCCGATGGCCGGACGGGGTGACGTCTCCTTGCGCGCCCGCAGCCTACGGGCGACGACGAAGAGCAGGGCCGCCAGCAGGAGCGGCAGCAGCACGAGGAGCGCCATGCGGAGCGCGCTCATCGGCAGGCCGAGCGGCCCGCGAATGTCGCGTATGTCGCCGGACTCGTCGGCGCCCACGCTCGCCACCTCGACGGCGAACGGGCTCGTGGATACGGTCTCCTCGCCGCCGTCGGGCGCCTCCACGACGACCTCGAGCGACGGGATCTCGAGCATCCCGAGCTCGAAGGCCGTCAGCGTGAACGTGGCGGACGAGCGCGCCGTGTCCGTGTGGCTCTCCAGCACCTCGAACGGGCTCAGGTCGACCGAGTCCGGCCAGACGACCGTCGCGCCCGGCGGATGCTCCACCCTGACGGTCATCGTGATGCGGTCGCCGACCGTGATGTGCGTCGAGTCCACCTCGACGGTCGCCGTGGACTGCGCTTCCGCGGGACCCGTGCCGACGACCAGGCCGACGACCACGAGGATCGACGCGCTCGCCGACGCGCGGACGGCCCGCATCACTGCCTCCGCATCCGCCTCTGGAAGAAGCGCATGAGCGGCTTCACCCAGGGCTCGCCCGTCGAGATGTCGATGACGTCCACCTTGCTGCGCCGGAGCAGGCGATCGAGCGCGTCCCGCCGCGCGGCTCCGGCGGCGCGGAAGGCCGCCCGGAACGTCCGGCTCGAGGTGTTCACGACGACCCGCTGGCCGGACTCCGGATCCTCGAGCTCCACGAGCCCGACCGGCGGCAGCTCCTCCTCGCGCGCGTCGCCGATGCGCACGGCCACGAGATCGTGACGTCGGCCCGCGACCGCCAGCGCGCGGTCGAAGCCCGTGTCACGGAAGTCCGACACGAGGAACGTCACGGCGCGCTTACGCTGCACGTGCGCGAGGTACTCGAGCGCGGCCGCGATGTCAGTCCCGCGCCCCTCCGGCCGGTGATACAACAGCTCCCGCAGCACACGGAGCACGTGGCCCCTGCCCTTGCGGGGCGGCACGAACTTCTCGACGTGATCCGAGAAGATGACCAGGCCGACCTTGTCGTTGTTCTTGATCGCGCTGAAGGCGAGCAGCGCGCAGATCTCGACCGCCACCTCGGCCTTCATCTTCCGCCGGGTGCCGAAGTCGCCCGACGCACTCACGTCCACGAGCAGCATCACCGTGAGCTCGCGCTCCTCCTCGAACACCTTCACGAAGGGCGCGCCGGTGCGCGCGGTCACGTTCCAGTCGATGCTGCGGATGTCGTCGCCGTACTGGTACTCGCGTACCTCGGCGAAGCTCATCCCCCGCCCCTTGAACACCGAGTGGTACTCCCCCGAGAAGACCTCGTTGACGAGCCCTCGGGTGGAGATCTCGATGCGGCGGACTTCCTTGAGGATCTCCCGTGGGATCATCGCGAGCCGACTAGGGCACCTCGACGCTGTCGATCACGCGGCGCACCACGTCCTCGGAAGTGACCTCCTCGGCCTCGGCCTCGTAGGTGACGAGCACCCGGTGGCGCAGCACGTCCATGCCCATCGCGCGCACGTCGTCCGGCGTCACGAACCCCCGGTGGCGGAGGAACGCGTGCGCGCGCGCGGTCTTCGCCAGGCAGATCGTGGCGCGAGGCGACGCGCCGTAACCGATCAGCTCCTCGAGGTCCTTCAGGCCGTACTTGGCAGGGTCGCGCGTGGCGAGCACCAGATCCACGATGTAGCGCTCGACCTGCGGATCCATGTAGATCATCTCGACCGCCGCGCGCGCGCGCACGATCTCGGCGGGCGTCACGACGGGCTTCACGTCCGCGACCTTGCCCGTCGACATCCGACGCATGATCTCCAGCTCTTCGGCGTCGGTCGGATAGTCGACGGAGAGCTTCAGCATGAAGCGGTCGACCTGCGCCTCGGGGAGCGGATACGTCCCCTCCTGCTCGATCGGGTTCTGCGTGGCGAGCACCAAGAACGGATCGTCGAGCTCGTAGGAGTGCTCGCCGATCGTGACCGTGTGCTCCTGCATCGCCTCGAGCAGCGCCGACTGCACCTTGGCCGGCGAGCGGTTGATCTCGTCGGCGAGGATGATGTTGGCGAAGATCGGACCCCGCTTCGTCTTGAACTCCTGATCCTTGGGATCGTAGACGAGCGTGCCGATGAGGTCGGCCGGCAGCAGGTCGGGCGTGAACTGGATGCGCCGGAACGTCGTGTCGATCGCGCGCGCGAGCGTGCGCACGGTGAGCGTCTTGGCGAGGCCCGGGACCCCCTCCATGAGCACGTGGCCGTCGGCGAGCAGCCCGACGAGGAGCCGCTCGACCATCGTCTTCTGACCGACGATGACGTTACCGACCTCGGCTTGGAGGCGCTCCACGAACGCGCTCTCCTGCTTGATCTTCTGCTGGATGACCTCGATGTCGAGGCCCTTCGATGCGGGGGTCGTCTCGGTGGCTTGCATGGTCGAGTATGGTAATCGACGCGGGTGAGGCCGGAAGGGTTGGCTGGGCGCGGACGCTCAGCGTCCACCCGACGCAGGCGCGTCGCCGCTGCGAAGTCCTGCGCCCTACTCGTCGCTGACCAGCCTCCCGTACAGATCCGGCCGCCGGTCGCGGAAGAACCCGAACGCGGCCCTCCGCGTCGCCGCCTCCTCCAGATCGAGCTCCTGCAGGATCACTCCCTCGTCGCCGTCCGGAATCTCGGCGAGGATGTCGCCGAAGTGGTCGGTGATGAACGAGTGGCCGTAGTAGCTCTGGCCGCCCTCGGTGCCCACGCGGTTGGCCGCCACGATCGGCACGAGGTTGGACACGGCGTGGCCGAGCATGGCGCGCTGCCAGAGCCGGCGCGTGTCGAGGCCGGGATCCTCCGGCTCCGAGCCGATCGCCGTGGGATAGAACAGGACGTCGGCACCCATGAGGACCATCGCCCGGGCGGCTTCCGGGAACCACTGATCCCAGCAGATCCCCACGCCGAGCGTGCCGAAGCGGGTCGGCCACACGCGAAAGCCGGTGTTGCCGGGCCGGAAGTAGAACTTCTCCTCGTAGCCGGGTCCGTCGGGGATGTGGCTCTTCCGGTAGGTGCCGAGCACCGATCCGTCGGCGTCCACCACGGCGAGGCTGTTGTAGTAGTGCGGTCCGTCCTTCTCGAAGTACGACGTCGGGATCACGATCCCGTGCTTCGCCGCGGACGTCTGCATCGCCTTCACGGCCGGATGGTCCGCCGTGGGATAGGCGCGCGCGAAATGCTCCTCGCTCTCGTTCCGACAGAAGTAGTGGCCCTGGAAGAGCTCGGGAGGCAGCACGACCTGCGCGCCGCGCGAGGCCGCTTCCGCCACCAACGCCGCGATGCGGGCGACATCCTTCTCCATGTCGTCGGTGAAGCGAGACTGGATCGCGGCGACGGTGACTTTCTTCATCGCTCTCACGGATTCGCGGGCTGCTGCTGCGTGATGCAATGAAACGCCCCGCCGCCCGTCAGCAAATGGTCGGCCCTGAGGCCCACGACGCGCCGGCCCGGAAACACCGCGCGGAGCGCGTCGAGCGCGGCCTCGTCGTGCGGCGACCCGTAGGTCGGAACCGCGACCACCGTGTTGCCGACGTAGAAGTTCATGTAGCTGGCCGGCACGACGTCGCCGGCGAGGTTCACGACACGGCCCGGGGACGGGATCGGCGTGACGTCGAGCCCCGCTCGCTCGAGCGTCGCCCGCGCGGCCTCGTGCGCCCTCGCGTTGGGATCGTCGGAGCCGCTCGGGCGCATGGTGACCACGCGGCCGGGGCCGACGAACCGGGCCAGGTTGTCCACGTGGCCGTCCGTGTGGTCGTTGGCCAGACCGTCGTCGAGCCAGATCACGCGGGTGAACCCGAGCGCCGCGGCCAACCTGCGCTCCATGTCCTTCTGGGTCGCGGCGCCGTTGCGGTTGGGATTGAGGAGGCACTCTCGCGTGGTCAGCACGGTTCCGCTCCCGTCGCCGTCGAGCGCGCCGCCTTCGAGCACCCATTCGTGGGTGACGCACTTCGCCCCCGCGAGCTCGCCCACGCGCCGGCTCACGCCGTCGTCGCCCTCCAGGACGTACTTGCCGCCCCAGCCGTTGAAGCGGAAGCACTGCGCGAGGAGCGCGCGATCTTCGGTGAACGTGAAGATCGGCCCCGTGTCGCGCAGCCAGATGTCGCCGAACGGCGCCTCGATGATGCGCGCGCCGATCCCGTCGAGCGCGCCCTCCGCGCTCGCGCGCGCTTCCGCCGACGCGACGAGCACGCACACCTTCTCACCGCGCGGGTGACCCGTCGCCGGATCGACGTCGGCGACCGCCCGCAGGAACGCGCCGATCTCCCGCCGAGCGGGCTCCAGGTCCTCCTGCCACAGATCGGCATGGCTCGGCCACGCCGTCCACACGGCGGCGTGGGACGTCCATTCGGGCTCGGGGGGAAGCACGTCGACGGATGCGGAAGCCATGGTGGCCGCGACGCTATCCGAGGCCCGCATCGGGTGCAAGGCCGGGGGCTACGACGGCCGCGCGACGTGGGCCGCGACCGCGGGGGCGTCGATCGAGATGTTGTGGAGCCCTCCGGTCGAATCGTAGTGATGCCCGACGAAGTAGAGGTCGGGCTGCTCGGCGCTCCGCACGCGGTCGAGCCGCTTGGCGAACCCGCGCTCGTCACGCGTCACCAGATCGCCGAGCGGCTCGAGCGCCGCGCGGAACCCGGTCGCCAGGATCACGTCGTCGACCTCCTGCTCCGATCCGTCGTCGAAGCGCACGCCCGACGGGGTGAACGCCGCCACGCCGCCGCGCAGCCCGACCGCGCCCGAGCGGACGGCGTCCACCAGTCGGTACCCGATGATCGGCACGTCGCCGAGCAGCGCGCCCCGCCCGGGCGGGAACGGCGGCGCGCCCCGCACGCGCCGGCTCACGCGACTGAACGCGCCGACCACCGCGCGGCGCGCGGGAAGTGGCAGCCGGAGCGCAGCCCAGGCGACGTATTGGATCGGGATGCCGAGCACGCTCAGCGGCACGACGTGCGCGCCGGAGCGGATCGCCACGGTGACGTCGGCGCCCGCCGCGGCGAGCTCCGGGGCGATCTCACCGGCGGAGTTTCCCGCGCCCACGACGAGCACGCGCCGGCCCACGAACGGACCGGGCCGCAGATACTCGATGCTGTGCCGGACGGTACCGCGGTAGGCGTCCCGTCCCGGCAAGCTCGGCACGAAGGGGCTCGACATGATCCCGGTCGCGACGACGAGCGCGCGGGCAGCGTACGCGCCGCCGTCCGTCTCGACGATCCACCGCCCTTTCGCGCGCGCGGCGCGTAGGACGCGAGTGCCCGTGCGCACGGGCACCTCGAAGCGCGACGCGTAGTCGCGCAGATAGCTCAGGAACTCGGGCGCCGGCACGAACAGCGGCAGCGAGCGCGGAAGGCTCCATCCGGGAAGCGCCGACAGATGCTTGCCGGTGTGGAGGCGCAGGCTGTCGTAGACGCGGGACCAGCTGTGCCCCACGTCGCCGCCGGCCTCGAGGACGACGTGCTCGACGCCGCGCTCGCGGAGCTCGCGCGACACGGCGAGGCCCGCCGGGCCGGCCCCGATCACGATGGCGTCGCTCATGCGCCCAAGATCGCGTCCGCCGCCCCGGGTGCCGAGGGCATTCCGCTTGCGTCCCTCGCGCGCGGAAATCGAAACTTGAGCATGAGCGGAGAGCACGTCGAAGCGGCCAAGCGCGCCGGCCTGCGCTACACGCCCGACTCCATTCGCGGCCTGAAGCGCGTGGAGAACGGCGAGGAGTTCGTGTACATCGGGGTCAACGGCCGCCGGATCACGAACGAGGCGAGGCTCCGGCGTCTCCGCTCGCTCGCCATCCCCCCCGCGTGGCGGGACGTGTGGATCTGCCCGCACACGAACGGCCACCTGCAGGTCACCGCGCGCGACGCGCGCGGGCGCAAGCAGTACCGCTATCATCCCAAGTACCGCGCGATCCGCGACGAGACGAAGTTCGATCGCATGCTCGACTTCAGCCGCGTCTTGCCCGCGGCTCGCCGTGCGGTCGAAGCGCACCTCGGGCTCGCGGGCCTGCAGCGCGAGAAGGTCCTCGCGACGGTCGTGTGGCTCCTCGAGCGCACGCTGATCCGCGTGGGCAACATCGAGTACGCGCGCGAGAACGAGAGCTACGGCCTCACCACCCTCGAGGACCGGCACGTCGAGATCCGCGGCCGGAAGGTCACGTTCACGTTCACCGGCAAGAGCGGCGTGGAGCACTCGCTCTCGTTCGCGGACGCGAGGCTCGCGCGCATCATCCAACGATGCCAGACGCTCCCGGGCGAGCACCTCTTCCAGTACGTCGACGAGGACGGGAACCGGCAGGACGTCGACTCCGGGGCGGTGAACGACTACCTGCACGAGATCGCGGGACCGGGCGTCACGGCCAAGGACTTCCGCACGTGGGCCGGCACCATGCTCGCCGCGCGCGCGCTCTGCGAGATCGGCCCGGCACGCCTCGTGCGACAGAGAAAGAAGAACGTCGTCGCGGCGATCGACCGCGTGGCCGAGCGGCTCGGCAACACGCGAGCGGTCTGTCGCCAGTACTACATCCACCCGGTCATCCTCGAAGCGTATGACAGGGGCCACGTCGTCGAGATGCCGAAGGGCGCGCGCTCGGAGCGCGGCCCCGGCACGCTACGTCTCCGCGACGAAGAGGTCGCGGTGCTGCGCTTCATCGACGAGCACCAGGCGCGCTGACCGGAGGGAGGGCGGTTCCCCGGCCGCGCTTGTCCGATCGCGCGGCCCGGGGGCATGTTGACGTCATGGCCTCCCGAGCTTTCGTCGTCCTGGCCTGCCTTGTCGCG
Organism: Gemmatimonadales bacterium; assembly: GCA_050181335.1. Classification (GTDB taxonomy): domain Bacteria; phylum Gemmatimonadota; class Gemmatimonadetes; order Longimicrobiales; family Gaopeijiaceae; genus UBA2982. The sequence goes on from JBFXDG010000001.1 coordinate 422,032, forward strand.
CTGTCGGCGCCGGGGCCGCTCGCGGCCCAGAACCTGGTTCGCGACACGCGGCGCTCGTGCGAGAGCGGCGAGATCGCGACCTGCACGGTCCTCGGGCTCATCTACGAGACGGGCGCTGCGGGCGAGCGCGACGTCGCCCGCGCGCTCGAGCTGTACCAGCGCGCCTGCGACGCGGGGCGTGCGGAGGGCTGCACGCGCGTCGCGCTCGCGCAGACCACGGCCGGCGATACCATCCGCGCCGATACGAGCATGCGCTGGGGCCACATCGCGGACGCCGAGACCGGCGCGCCGATCGGCGAGGCGGTCGTGGAGATCCCGAGCCTCGGCATCCGCGTCCTCGCCGACGAGGCCGGCCGCGTCGCGCTGGGCCCCCTGCCCCGGGGCCGCCACGAGGTCTTCGCGGGCAGGCTCGGCTACGTGCGGCTGAGCGGCGTGCTGCCGGTGCCATACGACACCGACTTCCTGATGCTCCTCGAGTCGAACGTGATGAGCGAGGAAGGAACGGTCGGGCGCATCGTGGGCCGCGTGGTGGACGAGGCGACCGGCCAAGGCATGCCGAACGTGGACATCACCCTCGGCGGAGAGGAGCCACGTAACTACGTCAGCGGCTCGGACGGCCGCTTCGCCATCCCCGGGATCGATCCGGGAAGCTTCGACCTGACGTTCGAGCACATCGGCTATGGCACACGCACGACGTCGGTCGCCGTGGCAGCCGGCGTCGTCGTCGAAGTGCGCGCGTCGCTGTCCATGCAGCCGATCGAGCTCGACCCCATCGAGGTGCGGGTAGGCTCCCGGTATCTCGACCGCAGCGGCTACTACCGACGGTCGGTCCTGTCGATCGGCACGCAGTACTCGCGGAGCGAGATCGCGGACATGCATCCGGTCACGATGTCGGACATCATCCTGCGGGCGCCCGGCATCACCACCGAGAACCAGCGGGGTCGGACGGTGATCTTCAGCACGCGCTCCGGAGATCGCATGGGCGCGGCCGCGTGCCGCGTGCGCACCTACCTCGACGGCTTGGCGATGCACGACTGGGACCTCGAGTTCCTGCGCCCGGACGACGTCGAGGGCATCGAGATCTATCACGGAGCGAGCACCCCGATCGAGTACCAGTACCTGGTCGATCCGGACGGCGTCTATCCGTGCGGTGTGGTCCTGATCTGGACGCGGCGCAACGACTGAGGGAGCGCACGAGCGGGCTTGCCCGGGCGTCCGGTCGGCTGGCACCTGGGCTCGCCGCGGCCCACATTCCGGCAGGATCGACGCTCCGACACCCCAACGAAGGTCGCCCATGCACGGCATCAGGACCTCCGCCCGAGCATCCCTCCTCACGCTCACGCTCGCCGCGTCCTCGCTCGGCGCGGCCGCCGCGCAGGACATCCCGCGCACGCCGTCCGGACGGCCCGACTTCAACGGCATCTGGCAGGCGCTCGGCAACGCCTACTGGGACATCGAGCCGCACACCGCCCGCCCCGCGCTCGCCATGCAGCCGGGCCCGGTCGTGCCGGTACCGGCCGACGAGGTGGTCGCGCTCGGCGCCGCCGGGGCGGTCCCGTCGGGGTGGGGCATCGTGGTCGGCGGCGAGATCCCGTACCTGCCGGCGGCCCTGGAGCGGCGCAACGAGAACCGCGAGCTCTGGCTCGAGCGCGACCCGGAGATCAAGTGCTACCTGCCGGGCGTGCCGCGGGCGATGTACATGCCCTACCCCTTCCAGATCTTCCAGAGCGACAGCCACTTCTTCATGGCGTTCGAGTACGCGGGCGCCGTGCGGAACGTGTACCTCACGGATCCGGGGCCTCCGCAGGTCGACAGCTGGATGGGCCAGTCCGTGGGTCGCTGGGAGGGCGACACGTTCGTCGTGGTCTCGAACGGCTTCAACGACCAGACCTGGTTCGACCGCGCGGGCAATCACCACAGCTGGCAGATGGTGGTGACGGAGCGCTTCACGCTGCGCGACCGCGACCACATCCTGTACGAGGCGACCATGGAGGATCCCGAGACGTTCTCCGAGCCGTGGACCATTCGGGTGCCGCTCTACCGGCACATCGACGAGAACGCGCGTCTCGGCCAGTTCAAGTGCGTGGAGTTCGTGGAGGAGCTGATGTACGGACACCTGCGCAAGGAGCCCACGCGATGAGCATGAGAGCAGCGCGCGTCCTGCTGACGGCCGCCGCGGTGTCTGTCACGGCGGGTATGCTGTCGTCGCTGCAGGCCCAGGCCCCCTCGCGGTCCGCGGGACGCGCCTGGGTCGTGCCGCGCACGCCGGACGGGCATCCCGACCTCCAGGGGAACTGGTCCAACGCGACGATCACGCCGATCCAACGCCCCGAGGGCCAGAACCTCGTGCTCACGCCCGACGAGGTCGCTCGCATCGAGGGGAGCCGCGCGTCGCGCATCGAGGAGGAGGCCCAGGCCACCGACCCCGACCGTCCGGCGCCGCCGGTCGGCGGAGACGGCTCCACGGGCGCCGCGGGCGGCGTCGGCGGCTACAACTACTTCTGGATCGACGCGGGCGATCGCGTGGCGGTCTACGACGGCCAGCCGCGCAGCTCCCTGATCACGAATCCCGAGAGCGGGCGCAGGCCCGGCCTCACGCGGGAAGCGCAACAACGCATCGCCGACGCTCGCCGCGCCGCGCCGCAGTTCGGGCCGTACGACAACCCCGAGAACCGGCCGATGGCCGAGCGCTGCATCCTCTCGTTCGGCTCGAACCTCGGGCCGCCGATGCTCCCGAACTACTTCTACAACAACAACTACACGATCGTGCAGACGCCCGATCACGTCATGATCATGACGGAGATGGTGCACGACGTGCGCGTGATCCGACTCGGCGACCGCAAGCCGCTCCCGCCGCACCTCCGCCCCTACGGCGGCGACTCGTGGGGCCGGTGGGTCGGGGACACCCTGGTGGTCGAGACCACCAACATCCACCCGGAGCAGGACCTCCAGGGCGTCGCACCGACCGCGGCACTGCGCGTGATCGAGCGCTTCACGCGCGCCGACGAGAACACGATCAACTACGAGTTCACCGTCATCGACCCGACGACGTACACGCAGCCGTGGGGCGGCCAGGTGCCGTACACCCGGCTGGACGGGCAGGTGTACGAGTATGCCTGTCACGAAGGCAACTACGCGTTGGCCAACGTCCTGAGCGGCGCCCGTGCCGAAGAGCGCGCGGCCGCGCAGAACAGCGGCGCGGAACCCAGGTAGAAGAAGCGGACACGGAGACGACCCCAATGAAGACGAGCACCCTCTGGATCGCAGGTCTCGCCACGCTGTGCGCGGCACCCGCCGTCGCCCATCACGCGTTCGGCGCGGAGTTCGATCGCGACGCGCCGATCCGCATCGAGGGGCGCGTGACGCGTCTGGAGTGGGTGAACCCGCACACGTGGGTCCACATCGCCGTGACCGAGATGGTGAAGGTGGACGGGACGGTCGTCCCGCCCGATCCCGACCAGGAGGTCTGGGCGGTCGAGGGCGGCACGCCGAACACGCTCCTGCGGCGCGGACTCCGTCGCGAGTGCCTCGCGATCGGCACCGCCGTGATCGTGGACGGCTACCAGACCAAGGACCATTCGCTCAAGCGCGCCAACGGTCGCGACATCACGTTCGCCGACGGCTCGAAGATCTTCCTCGGCTCGTCCGGCACGGGCGCGCCGTACGACGCCGACCAGGTGGCGCAGCGTGAGGCGCAGGGGCGCTGCTGACGCGCGCGGCTAGCCCATCCTGAGCGGCAGCCCCCGCAGCCTCTCGCCGGTCAGCGCGAACAGCGCATTCGCGACCGCGGGCGCCACCGGCGGCACGCCCGGCTCGCCGAGCCCGCCGATCGACGCGCCCGACTCCACGAACGCGACCTCCACCTCCGGCGCGTCCGCGAGGCGCACCATCGGATAGTCGGGGAAGTTGCGCTGCTCGACCGCGCCGCCGCGCACGGTGATCTCGTGGAAGAGCGCGGCCGAGAGCCCGAAGACGATCCCGCCCTGGATCTGCGCCTCGGCCTGCTGGGGATTCACGACGAGGCCGCAGTCGACCGCGGCGTACACGCGGTAGACCCGTATGCGGCCATCCTCGAGGCCGACCTCGGCGACCTGCGCCACGATCGAGCCGAACGACTCGACGATCGCAACGCCGCGGGCGCGACCGGGTGCGGTGGGCGTGCCCCACGCGGCCATGTCGGCCACGCGCTCGAGCACGGCACGATGCCTCGGCTCCTCCTGGAGCAGGGCGATCCTGAGCTCGACGGGATCGCGACCCGCCGCGTCGGCGAGCTCATCCACGAACGACTCCACGAAGAAGCCGTGCTGGGAGGATGCCACCGACCGCCACGCGCCGGTCCTCAAATGCTGGGGCGGCGCCACGGCGCGCACGTCCAGCTCCTCGATGCCGTAGGGCGGCCTCGCCGCCGTCACGTCGGTGCGTCCTCCGGTGAAGCGGCTCGTCCAGGAGAGGGGCCGGCCCTGGGCGTCCAGCGCGGCGCGCATGCGCGCCGCCACCAGCGGACGGTAGTAGCCGTGCCGCATGTCCTCCTCCCGGCTCCACACGAGCTTCACGGGCCGAGGCGACGTCGCGCGCGCGACGTGCACGCCCTGCTCGATGTAGTCGTACGTGCCGGGCAGCCGGCGCCCGAAGCCGCCGCCGAGCTGCTGGTTGTGCAGGATCACGGCGTCGCGGTCCAGCTCGGCCGCGTTGGCGGCTACGCCGCGTGAGCTCAATGGGTCCTGCGTGCCGGCCCAGATCTCGCAGACGCCGTCGGCCATGCGTACCGTCGCGCACATGGGCTCCATGGTCGCGTGATGCAGATACGGCACCGTGTAGTCGGCGACGATCTGCCGCGTGCCGTCCTCGGGTCGCGGCTCGGGCATCTCCGCGTTGATCGCGGCCACGTGCGCCGCGTAGAGTGCCGCCGTGTCCACCGCGCCGACGCCGCCGTCGGTGAACTGCGGGGAGAGCGCGTTCAACGCCTGCTGGGCGTACCAGTAGCCGTCCGCGACCACCGCGACCGCGTCGGCGAGCTGGACCACGTCACGCACGCCCGGCATCGCGCGCGCGGGCGCCGGATCCACGCTGGCGAGCTGACCGCCGGGAATCGGCGCCCGCATGATCGCCGCGTACAGCATGTCGGGCACGACGACGTCGATGCCGTAGCGCGCCTGGCCGACGACCTTGCCGGGGATGTCGGGCCGCTCCTGCGAGGTCCCGACGAGGCGGTACTCCTCGCGGGACTTGAGCGTGGGCCGTCGCGGCAGATCCATGGTGGCGGCCAGGGCGGCCAGCTCGCCGTAGGTGGCGCTGTTCCTGCCCCCGGCGTGCGTCACGCGCGAGTCGCGCGCCGTGAGCTCCTCGACCGGAACGCCGAAGCGCTCGGAGGCCGCGTCGAGCAGCATCGCCCGGGCGGAAGCCCCGGCCAGGCGCATGCCGAACTGGCCGGTGCCGCGCGTGCTCGTGCTGCCGCCCGTGATCTGCGAGCCGAAGATCTCGGCCATCTTGAACGCGCTGAAGTCGAGCGCGCGCTCCATCACGCCCGGCACCGAGATGCCGAACTCGTCCAGGAACGCGTGCACCACGTAGCCGTTCGCGTACACGTCCTCCGCGGGCGCCTGCACGACGTCGACCAGGCTCCAGTCGGCGTCGAGCTCCTCGGCGAGCAGCATGCCGATACCGACGATCGCGCCCTGCCCCATCTCGCAGTGCGGGATCAGTGCCGTGACGCGGTTGTCGGGCGTGATCTTGATCCACGTGTTGAGATGGCCTTCGCCCGCCGCACCCTCCGGAAGGTACCTGAGGCGGTTCGGCGCAAAGGCGATTCCGCCCATGCCGAGGACGAGACCGCCGCCCGCCGCGGCGCCGGCGCCGATGAACGCGCGCCGCGTCCACTTGCCCAGCCGCTTCTTCTTCTGGGGCTCGCTCTTCTCGGCCTGGCTCGCGTCGACCTCGGGGGGCGTGTTCTCAGCCACGGGACGCCTCCGTGCTCGCCGCCAGCGAGCGAATGGCTCCGCGGATGCGCTGGTAGGTCCCGCATCGGCAGATGTTGGTGATCGCGGACGCCATCTGGTCGTCGCTCGGCGCCGGGTTGTCCCTGAGCAGCGCGGCGACGGCCATGATCATCCCGGACTGGCAGTAACCGCACTGCGGCACCTGGTCACGGATCCAGGCGGCTTGCACGGGATGCAGCTCGCCGTCGCGCGCGAGCCCCTCGATCGTCGTGACCGAGCGGCCGGCCGCGCTCCCGGCGGGGATGGAGCAGGACCGGACGGGCTGGCCGTCGAGATGCACGGTACACGCGCCGCATGCGCCGATGCCGCACCCGAACTTGGTGCCGGTGAGGCCCGCCTGCTCCCGGATCGCCCAGAGCAACGGCATCTCGGGCGGGACATCGAGGGCGGCGGGGCTGCCGTTCAGGGTGAGCTCGATCATGCTCGCCTCCTTCCGACGACGTGGGTCCGACGCGAATCTAAGCGGCCGGCGTGGAGCGCGCGTTACGAATTGTTTCGCCGCTCAGCTGAACCCGATCCAGCGTCCGCCGGCCGCGACGATGAACCAGAGCAGGATGTCCGCCGTGGCGATCCACTGACTCTCCGCGGACGTATACGAAGCCCGGCGCGCGAAGCGCTCCTTGAGCGTGAGCGTGAACAGGAGCGCGACGGGCAGCGTGGTGATCTTCACCCAGAAGGCCGTGTTGTAGTAGCACTTGATCGCCTCGGACAGGAAGAGCAGCACGCCGGTCCCGAGCATGAGCGCGACCGCGCCGAGCAGGCACGGACGCACATGGCGGTTCAGCTCGGCGATCGTCCCGCCGCGGAGCCCCCACCCGAAGAGCCGCAGGTCGACGACGAGCAGCGCGCCGCCGAGCACGCTGAGCCCGACCAGGTGGATCGCCTCCAGGACCGGGAACATCCAGAGCGACTCACGGATCGTACGGCCGATCCCCGTGGCCTCGCACCACTCGAAGAACGGGAGCAGCACGGAGGCGTCCCCTTCACTCCGTCTCGAGCATGCAGCCGGACGCCCAGTTCACGAGCTCGGGCTGCGGCTGGATGTCGCAGTCGAACCAGTTGTAGGCGATCAGGCGCCCCGAGATCACGATCAGCGTCCAGGCCAGGATGGACACCGCGCCCGCCACCTTCGCCGCGGTCGGGGGAGAGGCCTCGAGATCCCACTCGGCGACCTTCCTGTGGATGCGCGAGTGGAACAGCCAGACGTTGAGGCCCGCCACCACCAGCAGGAGCACCTTGAAGCGGAAGAAGATGTTGTGGTAGTAGCGGACGGGGTTCGAGTAGAACACCAGCAGCCCCGTGACGACCATCACGACGAAGCCAGCTCGCGTCCACGGGAGCAGGCGGCCGGTGAAGTCGGACGCGCGCATGCCGCCGAACGTCACGCCCATGAGCCGGAGATCCATCATCATCGCCGTGCCGACGAACAGCGCGATCGACAGCACGTGCGCGGACTCGAGCAGCGGCCAAGCCCAGAACGACTCCAGGAGCTGCACGCTCCAGGGCGTGCTTCCGAGCCACTCCAGGAAGCTGCGCATCGCCGCCGGGTTCAGTTCGTGCGGGCGTCGTTCGGCCGGAGCGTCTCGGATGCGTACGTGCTGTGGCAGTTCGTGCACACGTAGTACATCTCCGCTCCCATGTCGAACACGCCGTCGAGGCTGCGCGCGTCCGCCGCCTCGAGGGCGCGCTGCCCGACCTCGACCAGCGACTGCGACATCGCGATCCACGCGCTCTGGTCGAGCGCGCGCTCGGGCATCATGAGGAGGTTGCCCGCCTCGGCAACCGTATAGGCCGCGGCCCGGACGGCCAACCAGTCCTCGTCGGTCTGCGGCGCGAGCTGGTGCTCGCCCTCCGCGTCGACGATCACGCCCACGGCATCCCAGTACACTTCAGCGGCCGGCTCCACCACACCCGCCATGAGGTCGGCGACGTCCCCGACCGGCCGGTAATTCGAGGCCGTCGCCGGCTCGTCCTCGGCTGGCGCGCACGCGAACAGAGGGCCGAGCGCGAGAGCGAGCGCGAGGGACGCGCAGCGGTTCCGGGTGGTCATGGCGCGCCAACATACGCGCGCGACCGGGCGATGCACTACCCTCGCGCCGCTGGATCCCGGTCTCGGGAGCCCGGCACGTCGACCGCAGGGCCGGCGGGCCAGATCTCGTGCATGAGGTCGTTCTTGCCGTCCCGCTTCACCCGGTACATGAGATCGTCGGCGCGCTTCACCATCGCCTCGACGGACGACGGCAGCGCGACGAACGTCACGGCACCCACGCTGACCGACACGGGCCATTTGTTCGCCGCGAACGTCTCCATGAGCGACGCCCGCACGCGTGCGAGCACCATGTCGGCGCTCGGCGGATCGACGTGGGGAAAGAGCAGCGCGAACTCGTCGCCGCCCATGCGGGCGAGCGTATCGCCGGGCCGGATCTGTGCCTGGATCGTCTCGACGGTGGTACGCAGGACCTCGTCACCCGCGTCGTGGCCGAGCGTGTCGTTGACCGCCTTGAAGTGGTCGAGATCGGCGTACGCCATGGTGATCGGGCGCTTCTCACGCCGATGCACGGCGAGCTCACGCTGCGCGATTTCCTGGAAGTAGCGCCAGTTCGCGGCACCGGTGAGCGAGTCGCGCAGCCCGAGATCGCGCATCCGCTCGATCAACGACATGAGCACCACGAGCAGCCAGGTGTGCAGGCAGAAGTAGCCGACCCGCACGATCGCGTTCCAGTACGGGACGAGCGGGTGCGAGTAGACCGCACCGGCTCCGAGATCCGCGCTCAGCCACACCGCGGCGCTGATCAGGGAGATCGCCAGGCCCGCCGCCCCTCCCGCGAGGAGCGTGGAGACGGACACCGGGATGAGATAGAAGATCGAGAACGAGAGCTCGGAGCCCGTCAGGTAGTCGGTGACACCGAGGAACGCGACCGCCAAGAGCGACCCGACGACCCCGATCGGCTTCGAGAGCGACTGGAGCCGCTTCGGGATCCTCAGGAGCGCGTAATCGATCTCCGGGCCGACGGGTCGCGGACCGGTCCGAGCCTGGGGCATGCTTCTACAGTTGCCTGTCTGGGCCTCAGAAGTCGAGCCAGTAGTTGACCTTCACCTGGAAGATGTTGTCCGGGCGGATACGGAAGAGCTCGGCGGAGTCGTGCGAGAGGTCGAAGTCGCCGACGCTCGCCGCGCCCTGCTCGTCGAACGCCGACGCCTCCAGGCGCGCCGAGCGGCTCTGCTGCCAGACGAGGAACAGCGTCGATCCGGGGCTCCACTCCCAGCGGAGCACCGCGTTGCCGAGCAGGCTGCGCACATTGAAGTCGCGGTCGGGCACCGTGAACGAGGCGGCGGGTCCGCCGCCGTCCGGATCGATGAGATAGGTCCCGTTGCTCTGACGGCTCATCGTGCCCGCGTCCTCGCCGTAGCGCAGGAAGTCGAACGTGCGCGGCGTGCGGAACTCCCTGAGGCCCGAGTACTGCCCGCTGGATACCAGCGGCTGCATGTAGAGCTCGAACGTCAGCGTCGGCGTCAGCGTCAGGTTGAGCCGCGTCTCGAGCGAGAGCGTGGTCTGGTCGATCGGCGCGAAGATGTAGCGGCGGCCGTAGGTATCGGTCGCGAGCGCGTCGGCGACGGAGGTCACGTACTGCGCGCGGGAGTAGCTCCGGTCGAGCGAGGGGCCGAAGCCGAGCTGGAGCTTGTCGCCCGAGCGGAAGGTGAAGTCGAGCGAGCCGGCGTGCGCGTACGAGCCGTCCACGCCGAGACGCCAGCGATAGGACCCGCGCACGGTGAGAGGCTTCCGGGAATCGGTGTTGATGTTCGCGTTGCCCGAGTGCACGGCCGGCAGCTCGGCCATCGGGCCGCCGCGCGTGAGACGATCGTCCAGCGCGGAGAAGTCGTACTGGTAGCGCACCGAGCCGCCCCAGTAGTTGAGCCACTGCCAGCGGAAGTTCACGTTGACGTTCGTGAAGACGCGGTCGCCCGCGGAGTTCCACGCGAAGTCCGGGCTTCCCCAGGCGCGCCAGTTGCGGAAGATCGGGCCCGGGCGCGTGCGGTCGTAGCTGAGGTCCGTGTCGATGATCAGACGGTCGGCCTTCGTCTGGAAGCCCATGTCGTTGACCTCGTAGCCGGGCCCTTCCGACACGAACGCGATCTTCGCCTGCACGGAGCCCGCTTGCTTGATCATGTCGATCATGGCGTAGGTGCCGAACAGGGACGTCGCGTCCGTGTCCACCTCCAGATGCGTCGCATCCGGGCGCTGGAAGTACCGGGCCGACGAGCGCTGCAGACGCTGGATCGCCGCTTCGTTGCCCTGGACGAGGCTGGTGGCGAAGGACGCGTTGATGCGGAACATCCGGTTTCGCCACTCGTGGATCAGGTCCGCGCCGGCGACGTACGCCGACGACGGCAGCCTATCCACCAACGCCGGGTCGGCCAGGTCGCGATTCACCGCGGTGACGATCATGCCGACCTGCGTCTGGCCGGAGCGGTAGTCCCTCCGCACGCGTCCCGCGAAGTAGTTCGTGAGCGGCTCGACGACCGTCTCGTCCTCGACGTTCGCGGCCGTCACGAAGGGCGCCGTCTCGCGACCGGTCAGCGCCTCGAGGACGCCCATCGACCAACCCTGACCGATCCGGCCCGTGACCTTCGCGGCGCCGAGGATGGTGGTGGAGTTGGGCACGTCGGAGAACACGGCCGAGCTCGACACGCCGCCCTGCGGCGTTCGCCCCACCCGGCGAGAGTAGAGCACCTGGGGCGGGTTGCCCGTGCTGCAGCAGTTGCCGCCGCGCGAGAACTGGAAGATGTCGGCGCCCTCGACGAAGAACGGACGGCGCTCCTCGAAGCGGGTCTCGAACGCCGTCAGGTTGATGACCGCCGGGTCGACTTCGACCTGGCCGAAGTCGGGGTTCACGGTCGCGTTGAGCGTGAGGTTGGAGCCGAGGCCGTACATGAGGTCGAGGCCCGCGCGCGCGAAGTAGTCGGAGCCGGAGCGGAAGGGGTTGTCGAAGCCGACCTGCGTGCTCGGATCCTGCCGGACGTATTCGGCCCGCGCGCCGACGTAGGGCAGCACCTCGAGGCGGCGTCCCGCGTGGATCTCGCTCAGTCCGGAGAGATGGCCGAAGCGGGCGACCCCGCCCCGCTCGAGCTTCGGCGTGAACGAGAAGACGGCGAGCTCCTGGTTGCGGTTGATGCGGCGCTCGATCTGGATCCCCCACATCTGGGTGGCGTCGGGCCGGAAGCGCAGCTGGCTGAACGGAATGCGCATCTCGGCCGTCCATCCCTCGTCGGTCACGCGGGTCGCCACGTCCCAGACGGGGTCCCAGGAGTCGTCGCCGCCCCCTCCGCCACCGCCGCCGCCGCCGGTCTGCGTCAGCACGACGCCGTCCTGCTTCACGCCGGACGGATTGACGGCGAACCGGTACGCGGTCTGATGGTCGTGGTAGCTGTCGATCTGGATGACGAGGAAGTCCGAGTCGGACAGACCGGCGTCCCGCCGCGCCAGCCGGGTGCTCACGGGCTCCGAGTCGTAGAGGACCGCGCCGACGTAGAGGGCCGTCTCGTCGTAGAGCAGCCGGACCTCGGTGCGTTGCGTGCCGGGCATCCCCTCGTCGGGATCGATCTGGGTGAAGCGGGTGATCGGCGTCGCGGCGGCCCAGGCTGACTCGGTGGGGGCGCCGTCGATGTCGAGGCCGGCGCTCGACCGCACGGCGATGGCGGCGGGAGCCTGGTCGTGCGGCGCGGACACGAGCGCGGGGGAGGGCGCCGCCTCCACGGGGACCTGTGCCGCCACGAGGGTGGGAGCCATCCAAGCGAGCAGCGAGGCCCACCCGAGGGTTCTGTGCGCTGATCTCGAGCTCATGACGTGGTGGCCCCTATGGTTGGTTCGACGCGGGTGCCGGCAACAGGATAGGAAGGCCGGTCCCGGGCCTTGGGCAAGCCCCGAGCGTCAACGCTTCTGGACATCGCCGGGTCATTGCTCGTAGTCTGAGATTGGTTCAGCCCCCCCAACGCGTGTTCACCGCTCCCCTTCGTTGAAGTCGTGGCTGCTGGATTGGCAGCAGCCGAGTCGCGCGTGTCGACGTGCGCGCGATCGAACGACGGGGTAATGCGCAAGCGGTAGCCGCGCGGTTGTACCGACACAGCGGCGCTTGCGCCGACGGGGGCTCCATTGCGCCCAACATCGTCGACCGGGACGGCTGAGCCGTCATGACGCCATACCTCGGTGGCGTCCTCCGCCTGCTGCTCGTCGAGCGACATACGCGCGACGTCACCGTCGTGCGGACGTATCTGGACGACGAGCAGCTCGGACCCGTCGAGATCACGGAAGCCTCCTCGCTCGCGGCGGCGCGCGAGGAGCTGCTCTCGCGACCGTTCGATCTGGTCCTGCTCGACCTGGACCTTCCCGACGGCCGGGGCGTGGAGGTCGTCTCGCGTGTGCGCGAGATCCTCGACGACGTGCCGATCGTGGTGCTCGCCGACGAGGCGCAGGACGGTGAGGAGATCGAAGCCGTGCGCCTCGACGCGCAGGACTATCTCCTCAAGGAGCATCTCACGCCTTCGGCGCTCGCCCGATCCATCCGGCACGCCGTCGAGCGGCACCGCTGGCGGGACAGCTATCGGCATCAGCTCAACATGAGCCCCGACGGCGTGATCGTCGTGGAGGCGGCCGGCGAGGTGCTCTTCGCCAATCAGGCCGCGGTGGACGTGCTCGGCAGCCCCAAGGACAGGCTCGCGGACGTGGTCATGCGTCACCTCCTGCCGGAGCGCGATCCGATCGGCGTCGCCGAGCTCGACACGGGCCGGACCGTCGAGGTCCGCTCCGCGGAAACCGACTGGCACGGGCGCACGGCCTCGCTCATCACGCTGCGCGACGTGACGGACCGCGTGGTCGCGGAGGCGCAGCTCCGAGCGGTCACCGACGAGCTGCGGCGATCCAATGAGCGACTCGAGGAGATGGTCACGTCGGACCCGCTCACGAACGTCCTGAACCGTCGTGGCATCGACCGCGCGCTCCACCTCGAGATCGAGCGTGCGAAGCGCTCCGGCGACAAGCTGACGGCGGTCCTGATCGACATGGACGACTTCAAGAGCATCAACGACTCGCACGGTCTCGTGGTGGGGGACGCCGCGCTCGGGGCGCTGTGCCGCAGTGTATTGGCTACGGTGCGCAGCGTCGATCACTTCGGGCGAGTGGGCGGCGACGAGTTCATCGTCCTGCTGCCGGGCACGTCGGTGGCCGAAGGCATCCAGGTGGCGGAGAAGCTGCGGCGCGCGATACGTGCGACGAGCCTCCCTCTCGTGGCCGAGAGGATCTCGCTGACGGCGAGCTTCGCGGTGGGGCCCATCGCCGGCGACGTCGCCGCCCTCGACGAGGTGTTGACGCTGCTGCACGCGGCGCTGCGTAACAGCAAGCGCGCCGGCAAGGACCGTATCTGCAGCGTGGGAGAGGCCGGCGAAGGGACCGAGCTCAGGCTGGTGGACGCGAGCCTCCTCGGGTCCGACATCTCGCTCGACGTCGTCTTCCACGGCATCCGCGAGCTGGTGGACGAGAGCGTCGTCGGCATCGAGGCGCTCACCCGCGGTCCACCGGGAGAGTTCTCCAACCCCGGAGATCTCTTCCGCGCCGCGTTCGAGCAGGACATGCTGACCGCCGTCGATCTGAGAGCGCTGCGCGCCAGCCTGGAGCGCTTCAAGACCACGCCCTGGGCGGGGTGGTATCACGTGAACGTGTTCCCGACGACCCTCATCGACACCGCCCCGGAGCATCTGGCGAGCCTGCTCCAGGACGCCGGGATCGACGAGCGCGTCTGCATCGAGCTGAGCGAGCAGCAGTTCCTCGGCGACCCGACCTACCTGCGCAGGCCGATCGAGACCCTGCGCAAGTGCGGGTTCCGCGTGGCGATCGACGACGTGGGCTTCGGGCGCAGCTCCATCGAAGCGCTCATGGTGCTCGAGCCCGACGTCGTGAAGATCGATCGTAAGTGCCTGCACACGGTGGGCGGCGACGCCGCCGAGCGCAGGCAGCTCGAGCGTCTGATCGCCATGCTGCGCGCCGTGCAGGCCACCGTCATCGTCGAGGGCGTGGAGACGCGCGACGAGCTCGAGCTGGTGCGGGACATGGGCGTCCAGTACGCGCAGGGCTACCTGTGGGGCAAGCCGTCGACCTGGGTGCGGCTCGACCACGCGGCGGAGCGGCCGGCCTGAGATCACGCCGGGGCGGCCTGCCCCGCGACGGCGTTGCCCGACCCATGCGCCGAGGACGAATGCGCGTGGGCGTCCCTCCATTCGTGCTCCAGGAGCGCGGGATCCACCACGAGCGCGCCGCGCTCGTGGGCCTCGTCCACCGCGATCTCGAGCGCGAGGCGCAGCGTCCGCGGCAGCTCGGCCACGGTCGCGTAGCGGAGCCCCCGCCGGCCGGCGTCGGCCGCCGCAGCCGCCAGGAACGCGTGCCCACCGCCGGCGGCCTCCACGGACGCCTTGGCGGCGAGCACCGCGCGGGCGCCCGCCCTCGGGGGCGTCGCCTCGGCGAGCACGAGACGGAGCGCGCGCACCCCCTCGCGGCCTTCGATCTCCCACGAGGACCCACCGTCCGTCCGTCCGTGGTCCGGGACGCTGACGTACCAGCTTCCCGCTTCCGGGCCGCTCAGGAAACGCGCGCACCACGCCTGATCGGCCCGGAGGAGGAAAGCGCGGCCACGTCGGTCGACCACCCGGCCGAGCACGGCGGCCGCGCGCGTCTTCCGGCGCGCGAGCTGCGCCTCGTGGTCGCTCGACGCCACGGTGAACATCCTGAAGAACGCGAGCAGCACGAGCGCGAGCGCGGAGGCCTGCGCGACGGGTGCGGCCGAGACCCAGCCCACCGCCAGTCCCAAGAGCAGATAGGGAGCGGAGACGAACGCCCACCTCAGGCGCTCGCGTCGCTCCGCCAGCGACTCCTCGGCCGCCTCGCAGAGCAGCGCGCCGGCCCGCCACCATCGCGCGGCGCGCGACGGCGCGTCATGGCGTGACTCAGAGGGGCGTGACTCAGAGGGGCGTGACTCCGCCGATTCGAGCAGCCGGGACATGCGCGCCGTGGGAAGGGTGGTGACGAGCGGACGCGACGGCGGATCGCCGCGGGGGCGCGACCGAGTGGAACGAGGCGCAAGATACCACGGCGTTCTCCGCCGTTGCAGCGTCGTGAAGGCGCGACACCCCTGCCCTCCGGCACAGGCCGACGACGCCGAACACCCGCAGGGGGCCGCGCAGGTGGCGGATCGCTTCGTTCCCGCCGAACTTGCCGGGGAGCGGCCCGCTGGGGACACCATTCCGGAGAGAGCATGCGCATCACCCGCCGCGTCACCGCCGTCCTGGCCCTCCTGCAGCTCCTCGGGGCCGGGCTCGGCGCGCAGACGACCGCGACGCCCGAGGAGGTCGGTCTGTCGAGCGCGGCGCTCGCGCGCATCGGGCCGGCCATGCAGGCCCTGGTGGACTCGGGCAGGACGGCGGGCGTGATGACGCTGGTGGCGCGACGCGGCCAGATCGTCCACTGGGAGGCGACGGGCTGGCGGGTGCTCGGCGAGGACCGCCTCGAGCGCGACGACGTCTTCCGCATCTACTCGATGACCAAGCCCGTGACGACGGTCGCCGTCATGATGCTCGTCGAGGAGGGACGGCTGTCGCTCGACACCCCGCTCGCCGACGTGCTGCCGGCGTTCGCGAACATCCGCGTGCTCGACGGTGAGGGGCTTCGCCCACCGGCGCGGCCGATCCTGATCCGCCATCTCCTGACCCACACCTCGGGGATCGGATACGGCGACATCGGGCGGACGGCGGTGGACTCCCTCTACCGCGTGGCGCACCTCGGCGTATGGGGGACGGCGGGCAACCTCGAGCAGACCGTCGACGCCATCGCTTCGCTCCCGCTCATCTTCGATCCCGGGTCGCGCTGGAGCTACAGCATGGGCGTGGACGTGGCCGGGCGCGTGGTCGAGGTCGTGTCCGGCCGCACGCTCGCCGACTTCTTCCAGGAGCGGATCCTCGGACCGCTCGGCATGGAGGACACCGGCTTCCAGGTGCAGCGCGAGGACCTCGACCGCTTCACCGCGGCGTACGCCCCCAGCCCCACCGGCCTGCGCATGGGCGAATCCAACGTGGACGGGCAGCATACACGCCCCGCGCAGTGGTATTCGGGGGGCGGCGGGCTCGTGTCCACCGCGAGCGACTACGTCCGCTTCGCCCAGATGCTCCTGAACGAAGGCGAGCTCGACGGCGTCCGGCTGCTGAAACCCGAGACCGTGCGGGAGATGCGCACGAATCAGCTTCCGCCCGAGCTCGTGCCCATCCCCATCGGGGGGCAGAACCAGGGCTTCGGGCTCGGCTTCGCCGTCTCGATGGGCGAGCACGCCGGCTCGTACCGGTGGCTCGGCATCGCCGGCACGTACTTCTGGATCGACCCGAGCGAAGACCTCATCGTCTTCGCGTGGAACCAGCTCCGCCCGAACGGCGCGGCCCCGATCGAGCGCATCATGTCCGACATCGTGTACGGGGCGATCGTCGAGCGATGACCCCGCGCTCACGCTCCTCGGGCGGGGCGCCGTTCGCGCTCGGGCTCGTCCTGCTCGCGAGCGCGTGCGCGAGCGGCGCGAGCGAGCCACGCGTCGTGCAGCCGGGCGCGCCGGGCCAGCGCGGGACGGTCGTGGGCGCGGACCGCGCGATGGCCGCCGGCCCCGCCCATACGCCGGCCGACGTGCAGTTCATGCAGGGAATGATGCCGCATCACGCCCAGGCGCTCGAGATGGCCGCGCTCGTCGAGTCGCGGGAGGCCGGCGAGGCGGTGCGTGCCATGGCGCTCCGCATGCAGATCTCGCAGCGCGACGAGATCGCGCTCATCGAGCGCTGGCTGAGCGCGCACGGAGAAGCCGCGTCCGGCGGGGACCATGCGGGGCACACCATGATGCCCGGCATGCTGAGCCCCGAGCAGATGGCGCGGCTGAGGAGCGCTCGAGGCGAGGAGTTCGACCGGCTGTTCCTCGAGTACATGATCCAGCACCACGAGGGAGCGATCACGATGGTCCGTACGCTGTTCGCCACTTCCGGCGGCGCACAGGACTCCGAGATCTTCCAGTTCGCCAACGACGTGGAAACCGATCAGAGAATCGAGATCGATCGGATGAGGCAGGTCCTGCAAGGAGGGGCGAGATGATGGGACGTACGGTGTTTCATGGGGCCCTGGCGGTCGTCGGCCTCGCGGTGCTCTCCACCCATGCGGCCGCCCAGGCCGACACCGCCGCGGCGCCTCTGCCTCCGGCGTTCGAGTGGGACCCGAACGACGCCCGCGTCGGGCTCGGCGCCGGGTGGATGGACGCCGCCTCCGCGATCCGCGGGCTCGAGCACCTGGCCGCGATCCCCCGCCCCGAAGGGTTCCAGAACCCCGCCTCGCCGGGAGACCGCCGGTTCATCAACTCGGATCTCGCCTTCCGCGGCGAGCTGCTCTATCAGGGCAACTACCAGGGCTTCCAGGTCTTCGACATCAGCGATCCCTCCGAGCCGCAGCTGGCGGTGTCCGTCCTCTGCCCGGGTGGTCAGGGTGACGTGTCGGTCTTCGGCGACCTGGTCGTGATGTCCGCGCAGGAGAGCCGCGGCCGGATCGACTGCGGCCTCGAGGGCGTCGCCGACTCGGTGAGCGCGGAGCGGCTGCAGGGCATCCGCATCTTCGACCTCTCCGACATGCGCAACCCGCGTCAGGTCGCCGCGGTCCAGGCGTGCCGCGGCTCGCACACGCACACGCTCGTGACGGACCCGGACGATCCGGCCAACCTGTACGTGTACATCCAGGGCACGGGCGGCGTGCGACCGGCGTCCGAGCTCGCCGGCTGCTCGAGCGCGGAGCCCGACGAGGACCCGAACACGTCCCGCTTCCGCATCGAGGTCGTGCGCGTGCCCCTCGCCGCGCCCGAGCGCGCCGAGATCGTCAGCATGCCGCGCATCTTCGCCGATCCGGCGACCGGCGACATCGCGGGCCTGTGGAGCGGCGGCGATCACGGACCGGGCACGCAGCGTACCAGCCAGACCACGCAGTGTCACGACATCACCGCCTACCCGGAGCTCGGCCTCGCGGCCGGCGCGTGCTCGGGCAACGGCATCATCCTCGACATCCGCGACCCCGTGAACCCCGTCCGCATCGACGAGGTCATGGACCCGAACTTCGCGTATTGGCATTCGGCAACGTTCAGCAACGACGGCTCGAAGGTCGTGTTCACGGACGAGTGGGGCGGCGGCACCGCCCCCCGCTGCCGCGCGAGCGATCCGCCGACGTGGGGCGCCGACGCGTTCTTCACGCGCGGTCCCGGCGGACGGCTCGAGCTCGCCGGCTACTACAAGCTCCCGGTGCCGCAGACCGAGACGGAGAACTGCGTCGCGCACAACGGCTCGCTGATTCCCGTGCCGGGCCGCGACATCATGGTCCAGGGATGGTATCAGGGCGGTCTTTCGGTCGTCGATTTCACCGACCCGCGCAACCCCGTCGAGATCGCGTACTTCGACCGCGGGCCCATCAGCCAGGAGGAGATGTTCCTCGGCGGCTACTGGTCCACGTACTGGTACAACGGCCGCATCTACGGCGCGGAGATCGCACGCGGCATCGACGTGTTCCGTCTGATGCCGAGCGAGCATCTCTCCGAGGCCGAGATCGCGGCCGCCGAGAGCGTCCACCTCGAGCAGTTCAACGCGCAGCTACAGCCGCACTACACGTGGCCCGCCACCGCCACGGTCGCGCGCGCCTACCTCGATCAGATGGTACGCGGCGGCCGCATCCTCGAGGCCCGCGCCGCCGAGCTCGCCGCGGTGCTCGAACGCGCGGACGCGGGACGCGCCTCCGCCACCGAGCTCAGGCAGGCGGCGGCGCGCATCGACGCCGACGTCGCCGCCATCCAGGCGGGAACGCTCGGCGGCGACCGAGATCGACTGATCCGCATCGCCGAGGTGCTCAGGACGCTGGCCGGCTAGCAGGACCGCGACATGACCGACCGCTTCAGCATCTCGACCAAGAAGGTCGGGCTGCCGCCGGGCCAGGCCGTCTTCACGGGAAGGCGGCGGCTCGAGACGCCGGAGATCTCGTGGATCCGCTTCTCGCCCGACGGCGTGACGCGCGGCAACTCCACCTCCGTGGAGAACATCCCGCGGCCCGAGGCGGGCAACGTTCTCTGGGTGAACGTGGACGGGCTGCACGACGTGGAGATCGTGAAGGCGGTCGGCGAGCGGTTCGGCCTGCACCCGCTCGCGATCGAAGACGTCGTGAGCGTGGGGGGACGGCCCGTCACCGAGGTCTACGACGGCCAGGTGTTCACCTCGCTCAAGATGCTCATGATCTCCGAGGACGGCTCGGTGGTCTCGGATCACACCTCCATCGTCTTCGCGCCGGGATGGGTCCTCTCCTTCCAGGAGACCCAGGGCGACGTGTTCGGCAACCTCCGCAAGCGGATCGACGACCCCACGGCGCGGATCCGCACCCGCGGCGCCGATTACCTATGGTACGGTCTGCTCGACGCGATCGTGGATCATTACGCGATCGTGCTCAGCACGCTGGGCGCCCGCATCGAGGATATCGAGGACGAGGTGTGGAGCGAGCGCCCGGGTCGCGATCTCCCGTTACGCGCGCAGGAGACCCGCCACGAGCTCCTGGTCGCCCGGCGCGCCATCCGTCCGCTGCGCGAGCAGCTCTCTCTGTTGACGGGTGACTGTCCGTCGCTGATCACGGCTCAGACGGAGCCGTTCCTGGACGACCTCGAGGCGCATCTCATGCACCATGGGGACTCCATCGACCACCTGCGCGACGCCATCACCGCGCTGCTGGACGCGCACATCTCCATCCTCACGATGCGCACGAACGAAGTCATGCGCGTGCTGACGATCATCGCCTCGATCTTCATCCCCATGACGTTCGTCGCCGGTGTGTACGGCATGAACTTCACGTACATGCCCGAGCTCGCGCATCCGTGGGGTTATCCGCTCACGTGGGCGGGCATGCTCGGCATCGGCCTCGCGATGCTGGCCTACTTCTGGCGCAAAGGTTGGCTCTAGGAGGTCAGCTCAGCGACCGAGCCGCGCGCCGACGAGCTGTCCCACCGCCGACAGGGTCGTCTGCGCGGCGTTCAGGCCGAGACGGAAATCGTCGTCCGAGAACGTGCTGAACACGTCGATCGGCTGGTGCCAGGTCGGATTCCATCCGGCTCCGGTGTGCATGCCGCGCTCGTTCTCACGCAGCGAGATCGACGGCGTGAAGTCCATGAACGGCGTCGAGTCCGTGTTCGTCATGTGCGGACCCACCGCGGCGGGATAGTCCGTGGCGTAGCGCTCGTTCGCCTCACGGAAGAAGAACGCGAGGTGCATCGCGTCCTCGGCGCGCATCGAAGCCGATTGGAACTCGATGTTCACGTCCGCCTCCGGCCGCTGATCCGGTCTCCACGTCCCGTCGGCGAGGGGCATCCCATGATCCCAGAGCATCATGTCGTGCTGGATCATGCCCAGCCAGAACGGCTCCGGATACAGACCCGAGCCCTCGGGCTCCTCCACGCCCTGGAGGCCCGCGCGCTGCCGCACGTACGCGTACGATCCGTCGAGGCCGGTCTCTTCGTTGTTCCAGAGCGCGAAGCGGATCGAGCGGTCGGTCACCACGTCCGGGCTGCTGAAGATGCGCGCCAGCTCCATGACCAGCGCGGTGCCCGAGCCGTTGTCGTTGGCGGCTTCGCCCCAGCCGTGGCCGTCCATGTGCGCGCCCACGATGTACATCTCGTCGGGCCTCGTCGCGCCGACCTTCGTGCAGTAGACCTCCGAGCGCGGTCCGTCGGTCGCCGGCTCCATGTTGAGCGCACGCAGGCGCGCGTCAGGTTGGCGGAGCGAGTCCGTGTTGACGCCGGTCGGTCGCGTCACGCCGCGGTAGCGTGAGCCGCCCGGGCCGCGGCGAACCTCTCCGCTGGCGATCACCGGGCTCGGGGGCTCCCGGTTCGTCACCACGGGCGGCGCATTCGCGGCACGGGGTGGGGGCGGCGGCGGATCGTACTCGTAGAAGAGGCGCTCCGTCGGGCACCCGTAGCTCTGGAGCTGCTGCTCGATCCAGTCGACCGCCATCCGGTTCCGCTCGGTACCCTGACGACGGTCGCCGAACTGGGTGAGCCCCCGGATCGTTTCCTTGTAGCGCTCGAGGTCGAGCCGTCCCACGAGGACGGCGATCGGATCGTCGGCGAGCGCGGCGGAAGGGGGGGTCTGGGCGGCGGCATCCACGCCCGCCAAGGACGTCATCGCGACGAGCAACCAAGGGCTGGACCGCATCGATCCTCCGGGACGGCGTGTGGAGGCCACGAGCGCGCCACGCGCCGGACTCGTCGGCCCCGACGCACATCATGGGGAGGGCGGCGGCGAACGTCGAGTGCGGCTCGTGCCTTTCGGTGCTTGCCGCGTGGCGAGCCGAGCTCCGGTGCGTCCCGCCCGAGGTGGCATGGGTGTTGCCCGTCTGAGCCTCGGGAAACGAAGGAGGTCACATGCGCTGGCAACGATCGACACGCACGCCGCTCCTGGTGGCGGCCTTGGCGCTCGCCGGCCCGTACGCATGCTCGAGCGCGGATTCCTCGGCGGCGCGGGAGCAGAGCGCGGAGCCCGGCGCGGAGGAGGCTCCTCACACGGTTCCCACCGGCACGTCGCTCGTCTTCTCCGTCGATCAGCTCGTATCGACCGCCACGCACGCACGTGGTGACGTGTTTTCGGCTACGCTGCGCAATCGTGTCACCGACGTGGAGGGCGGCGAGGCGATCCCCGAGGGTGTACCCTCGCAGTGGATCGTGACGGAGGCGACGACCGAGGACGGCGCCACGGTCCTGGCGATCCGCCTCGAATCCATCAAGGTGAACGGCGCGTGGACGCCGCTCGTGGCCGACGTGACCGAAGCGCACGTACGGACCCCCGCCGACTCGGGCACCGCACCCGGCGCCGAGGTCGCCGTGGGAACGGCCGCCGAGGAAGCGCTCGTGGAGATCCTCGGCGAGAACGGTGTCCTGCCCGGCGCCGTCGGTCCGGACTCCGGCACCCTGGTCACGCTGACCACTCACGGTCGGAGCGCCACGTTGCCGGCCGGCTCCGCGATCACGGTACAGCTCACCGAGCCTCTGCAGGTCTAGAGGAGAGAGCGCCCCCCACGCTCATGCATCCACACCCGGCCCGGACGCTCGCGGTGGCTCTCGTGGTCGGGGCGACCGTGCTCGTGGGCTGCGGCGGCCCGCGTGCCCTCGATCCGGAGCCGCCGCTCCTGCTGCCGGACTCGGTGATCCCCCCGGACCCCCCCGTCTCGACGATCGGCGTGCCGCTGGAGATCCCCGTGGGCATGCTCGCTGACCTGCTCGAGGACGCCGTTCCGCGCTCGCTCGGCACGTTGGACTCGATGCGGCAGGTCCCGCGCGACGGACGCACCCACGTCTCCATCGCTCTCGAGAGGAGCGGGTTCGACGTCCAGATCCACGGCGCCGACGCGAGCATCCAGACGACGATCGGGTATGCGCTCGAGGTCGCCTACGACCTGCCGGCGCTCCCCGACGTCGGAGGCTCCTGCGGGACCGGCGAGTCGCCCAGGCCGCGGCTGCGGGTGGCGATCCGCTCGCCCGTCTCGATCGGACGCGACTGGAGGCTGGAGACGCGCGCTCGCCTCGGCGATCTGCGGGCGGCGTCCGACGGCGAGCGTGACCGGTGCGAGGTGACGCTGTTCGGCGTGGACGTGACGGACGACGTGGTGGCCGCATCGACGGAGTTCATGGAGAGTCACCTCGAGGCCGTGGACAGCAGCGCCGCCCAGGTCGACACGCGAAGCCGCTTCGAGGCGTGGTGGGGGAAGCTCCGCGAGCCGATCCGACTCGACGACTCGCTCTGGCTGGCGATCGGCCCCGAGGCGATCCGCCGCGGTCCGGTGCAGGGCAGCGGCGACACGGTTCGGGTCGAGCTCGCGCTGAGCGCCCGCCCCCGCGTCATCTACGGCCCGCGCCCGCGCGGGCGGCTCGCCCCGCTCCCGCCCCTCGACACCGGCTCGGTGGCCCCTCGTCTCGACCTGCTCGTGGACGCGCGCGCCGACTACGCCGCGATCAGCGACTTCCTCACGGATCATCTCGGCGGCACGGTCCTCGAGCTCGCGGACCGGCGCCTGATCGTGCGCACGCTGCGCGTCTACGGCGTAGGGGCCGGCCGTCTCGCGCTCGAGCTCGGGCTCGCGGGCGACGTCGTCGGCCGCCTCTATCTCGTCGGCACGCCGAGCATCGACAGCGTCAGCGGCAGCATCTCGATCCCGGACCTGGAGTTCGACGATGCCACGCGGAAGGAGCTCTTCCCGTTCCTGCCCGAGCTCACCGCGCTGCCCCTGCGGGACTTCCTCCGGGCGAAGGCGGTGTGGCCGTCGGAGCCCGCCATCGAGTGGCTGACGCGATGGCTCGCCATCGGCCTGAACCGCTACCTCTCCGACGAGCTCGGCATCACCGGCATCGTGGACGACATGCGCATCGTGGCGGCCTATGCGCGGCGGGACGCGCTGCTCGTCCGCATCTCCGCCCGCGGCCGCGCGAGCGTCTTCCTGATCGAGTGAGATCCGGCGTCATCTCGGCGCCGTCCTCGCGGTACTGTAAGAGAACGTTACAGGATTCGGCGTGTTTGGAACGTTTCTGAACACCTTTTTGCGCACCGTAACAGTTTTTGACGGTCGCCCGGCGTGACCCGCGGACCCACCAAACGCATAAGTCTTTGGCATTGTTGTGGTTAGCGCTACGGGACTTTCTGGCACCGAGCTTGCGATTGCCCTCCCCCGCGAACGTCGTGTGCAACCCCCCCTCGGGCGGAGACCCTCCCCTTATGCTTCGTACGCGCCATTCCCGCGCCCTGCTGCTGGGCGCCTTCACTCTCATCTCGGCCTGCTCGGACCTGCCGACCGCACCGGAGGTCGAGCCGCTGGCGCCCACGTACGGCCTGCTCGGCGATCTGGTCGGTGTCGTCCGCGGCACGGTGGACGGCGTCGTCCAGACCGTCGCCACCGTTCTCTCACCCGTCCTCAACCGTGAGGACCCGCTCCGCCGCGACGAAGTCGTCTCGGAGACCATCGGCCGATGGGGCGGCACCATCGTCCTCCCGCGCGCCGGCCTGACCGTGACCGTGCCGCCGGGCGCGCTCGATCGTCCGACGCGCATTACCGTGAAGGCTCCTGCGGGCGACCTGCTCGGCTACGAGTTCGCGCCGCACGGCCTCCAGTTCGACCGGCCCGTGATCCTCACGCAGGAAGTGTCGCGAACGGCTGCGGCGAGAGGTCTCGAGGTCGTCTACTTCGACGGCGACCTGCAGCCCACGGTCGGCGTGCTCGAGGTGCTTCCGGTCGCGACGTTCAGGGACCGGGCGGTGTTCGCCATCGAGCACTTCTCCGGCTACGCGTTCCGGCAGCGCGGCTACGTCGTCGCCACGGACTGATCGCGAGCCACGCGAAGCATGTCGACCTTGCTGACGACCGACGTGGCCTCCTCCGAGGACCGCCTACACGACGCGCTCGAGCTGGCCCGCGGGGGGCGGGCCGCCGAGATGCGTCGCGATCTTTCGGCGGCGTTGTCTCGGTACGAGGAAGCCCGGTCGCTGCTCGCGGAGGCGGACCCGACGCCTCTCTATGCCAACCTCCTGCGCTGGAGTGGCTCGGTGCTGAGAGACCTGGGCAGAGTCGACGAAGCGGACAAGCTGTACTCGGACAGCTTCCACGTCGCGGACCGCACGGGAGCCATCGCGGCGAAAGCGTCCGCGCTGAACTGCCGCGCGGTCATCGCGCAGCGCCGCGGCGACCTCGACGAGGCGACCGCGTTGTACCGGCGCGCGGCGAGGCACGCGATGGAAGGCGGCGAGATTCGCCTGGCCGGGATGATCGAGCAGAACCTGGGCGTGCTCGCGAACATCCGCGGCGACCTGGACGGCGCGCTGGTGCGGTACCGGGCGGCGCTCCGGGCGTTCCAGGAGGTCTCGGACGACGAGGCCGTCTCGTGGGTGCTCAACAACATGGGGATGCTCCTCAACGATCTCGGTCTGCCGCTGCGCGCCGAGAAGTCGTTCCTGCAGGGGCTCGAGATCGCGGCCGCACGGCGCGACCGACCCATGGAAGGCGTGCTCAGGGCCAACTACTCCGAGAGCCTGATCGCGCTCAAGCGCTGGGACGTGGCCGCGACGCAGCTCGACCAGGCGCTCGCCATCGCGCGGGCCGGCGACGACCGCGCGCGCGTGGGTGAAGCGCTCAAGTTCCGCGGCGTGCTCGAGCGCGAGCGCGGCGAGATCGACATCGCCGGCGCGCTGCTCGACGCGGCGCTCGCCATCGGCGAGGACGTGTCGGACCCGCTGCTCATCGCGGAGTCCCTGCGCGAGCGCGGCGAGCTCCGCCGCCGGAAGGGCATGGTGGACGAGGCGCTCGACGACTGGGAGGCGGCGCGGCGCGGCTTCAAGGATCTGCACGCCACGCTCGACGCCAACAACCTCACCGTCCGCATGGAGGCGCTGCTCGATCAGGTCCGCAGGGCGCATTGGACGAACGGGGCGAGCCCCAACGGCGCGAGCGCGAACGGAACCAAGCCTGACGGGACCGGGGCATGAGCTACCAACTCGCCGCCCGCGATCCCGAAGCGATGGTCGACTCGCTGCGCGAGTCGACGCAGGACGCGTTCGCGACGCTGATCGGCGGAAGCCGGGCGCTCCGCGACGCGATCGGCCTCGCGAGGCGCGTGTCGGCGCGCGGAGGCGCCAACGTGCTCCTCGTCGGCGAGACCGGCACGGGCAAGGAGGTGTTCGCCCGCGCGATCCATTCGGCGAGCCCGCGGGCCAACGCGCCGTTCGTCGCCGTGAACTGCGCGGCGATTCCCGCCCAGCTGCTCGAGTCGGAGCTGTTCGGCCACGAGCGCGGCGCCTTCACCGACGCGCGCCAGAAGAAGCAGGGTCTGCTCGAGCTCGCGCGGGACGGCACGCTGTTCCTCGACGAGCTGTCGAGCCTGCCGCTCGACCTCCAGCCCAAGCTGCTACGGGCGCTCGAGGAGCGTCGCGTCCGGCGCGTGGGCGGCTTCGACGAGATCGAGATCCGCTGCCGCGTGACCGCCGCGTCGAACGTGTCCCTCGAAGAGCTCGTGGAAGGCGGGCTCTTCCGCGAGGACCTCTTCTACCGTCTGAACGTGCTGCGGCTGACCATCCCACCGCTCCGCCAACGCGAGGGCGACGTGGTGGTGCTGGCGCGCCACTTCCTGGGGCTGCTCGCCGACGCGCACGGGCTTCCCGCCGCGCGGCTCACGCCGTCCGCCCAGGCGATGCTCGAAGCGCACACCTGGCCGGGCAACGTGCGCGAGCTGAAGAACGTGCTGGAGCGGGCGCTCGTGCTGTGCGAGGGCGGCGAGATCGACGACCGCCACCTGGCGCTCGGTGGCCGGCCGGCTCGCGCGCCAGAGATCGGCGCAGGCGCGTCGTGCGTGATCGAGGTTCCGTCGAGTGGGCGCTCGCTCAAGTCGGTCGAAGCCGAGCTCGTGCGGCTGACGCTCGCGCTCACGCGCGGCAACAAGAGCGCCGCGGCCAGGCTGCTCGGCATCTCGCGGCCGACGCTGCACCGCAAGATCGAGGAGCACGCGCTCGGAGTGGCCTCGTGAGCCCCGCCCGGGATCCCCGCGTGCGCGTGGGCGCCGGCCAGGAGGCCGAGCGGGCGGGCCGGCCGATCGAGGCGCGCAATCATTACGAGGCCGCGCTCTACCTGCTCGACGCCGATGCGGCCTCCGAGCTGGCGGCCAAGCTGCTGCGCTGGGTCGCATGGACGCACGCCAACGTCGGGGATCCCCAGGCGGCGATCGACTGCCTGGAGGCCGCCGAGGCGGTGGCCCTCGCCATGCGCGACGACCTCGCGCTCGCGTCGGTGCTCAACACGCGCGCCGGGACGCTGTTCAGCCTCGGCGAGCTCGACCAGGCCGAGCAGCTCTTCGAGCGCGTGCGCGCGCTCGCCGTCCGCGTCGGTGCCCGCAAGCTCGAGGCGATCGCCGAGCAGAACCTCGGCAACGTCGCTTCGATCCGCGGCGACGGGGTGCTCGCGCTCGGCCGGTTCAAGGCGAGCCTCGCGAACTTCGAGGCGCTCGGCGAGCGGTCGTACGTCGGGCCGCTCCTCAACAACATCGGCCGGCTGCAGGCCGATCTGCTCGAGGACGACGAGGCCGTGCGCACGCTCGGACGCGCTCGGGAGCTCTGCCTGGAGCAGGGCGACCGCCATCACCTGATCATCGTCGAGGCGAACCGCGCTCGCGTCATGCTGCGCGCGGGAGAAACGCACGCCGCGCTGCGCACCGCGGCCGAGGCTCAGGAGATCGCGCGCGCGTCGGGTGACGATCGCTGGCTCGGCGACATCCTGCTCGTGTCCGGCGCCGCGCACCTGCGTCTCGGCAACGCCGACGCCGCGCTCGGGTTCCTCGATCGAGCCTCGGAGGTCGCGCGCGCGCGCGAGGACATGAAGCTCATGGCCGACGTGGTGCTCGAGCAGGCACGCGGGCTGAGGGTCGTCGGCCGCAACCGGGACACGCTCCTCAGGCTCAACGAGGCGCGTGGGCTGTTCGAGCGACTGCGGGCGCGGCGCGACCTGGCGAACGTCGCCGAGCGCCAGGCCGAGCTCGAGAGCGCGTTCCTGGAGATCGTGCGCGAGTGGGGCGAGTCGATCGAGAGCAAGGACTCGTACACGCAGGGCCACTGCTCACGCGTGGCCGACTACGCCTGCATGCTCGCCGAGGCGGCCGGGTTCTCCGCGCAGGAGATGCTCTGGTTCCGCATGGGCGCGCTGCTGCACGACGTCGGCAAGGTGTCGGTGCCGCTCGAGATCCTCACCAAGCCGGGCAAGCTCGACGACACCGAGTGGTCGGTCATGTCCCTCCACCCCGTCTTCGGCGTCGATCTGCTCGAGGGCGTCGAGTTCCCCTGGGACGTGCGGCCCATGATCCGGCACCACCACGAGCGGTGGGACGGCTCCGGCTACCCCGACAAGCTCGCCGGGAACGGCATCCCGCTCGAGGCGCGCATCCTGACGATCGCCGACGTCTACGACGCGCTCACCACGACGCGCAGCTACCGCGCGGCGTTCACGCACGAGAAGGCGATGGAGATCATCGGCTCCGAGGTCGGCAAGACCGTCGACCCGACGCTCTTCCCCCTGTTCGCCAACGCGATCGTGCCGGCAACGATCGGCATGCCGCTGGCTGCGCCGCTCGCGATGAGCGCCGCGGCGCGTAGGACGCGGGCGGTCGGCGCGCGTGCCGGGCGCCGGCGCGGGGGACCGGCTCAGGAGCGGGTGACGGCGGCCATCTGAGCCACCCGGCCGCGGCCCCACCTCACGGCCGGAACAGTCGCGTCACCTTGATCGCCAGCCCGCGGTTCGACAGGTCCGACCAGCGGTCGGAGCCGAGCACGTCGGTGTTGCGGTCCTCCGTGTAGACGACGAAGAGCTCGCTCCCCGGCGCCCACTCCCAGCGCAGGCGGAAGTTGCCGCTCACGGTGTTCGAGCCGGACGCGTACTGCACGAGGCCGCTGACGTAAGCACGCGGCGTGAGCGTGTACGTCGTGCGGAGGCGCGCCACGTGCTGGTTGAACTCACCCGCGCTGGTCTGCTGCGGTAGGTCGAGCCAGTTGAGCTCGAGGCTCGGCTCCATGGAGAGCTGGGGGGTGACCTCGATCCTGCCCTGGTTGAGGCCGACGGCCCTCCGCGTGCCGGTGTAGAAGCCGCCCCAGCGCACGCTCACGCTGCCTTGATAGGGGCGTTGGGGGCCCAAACGGTAGCTCACCTGGTACTCGTCCCAGTCGTAGCGGCCCGCGGCGAACTGAGCACCCGAGATGCGGGCGGGCGCCACGAGGTTCTCGTAGCTGTTCGTGTACTGCGCGGTGAAGCCGTCGCCCCAGTCGAGATCGATCTCGAACTGTCCGCCGTAGCTCCGGCTCTCCACGAGGCCGGTCTCCTGCTCGGTCAGGTAGCTGCCGTCGACCTGGAAGACGAGCTGTCGTGCCCATCCCTGGATCGCCGCGGGACGAGGCGAGAACCGCAGATCGCCCGAGGTCACCTCGAAGCCGCTCCGGCGCACGAAGCCGATCTCGGGGTTGAAGTCGTCACCGACGACGAGGTAGTCGATGCTGCCGCCCCACAGGTCCGCGCCCTGGCTGAGCTGAGCGCGGTAGCTGTCCTGCTTGCCGCTCAGGCCCGGCGTGTGGGAGCGGGCGTAGTAGGTGACGAACGCGAGATCCGTCGTGATGCCGAACGTGCCGTCGACGCCCCACGCCTGGTTGGATCCGTCGGCCGCCACGATCGAATGCGAGCGGTTCTGGAACAGGACGCCGACGCTGCTCCTCGCCAGGATGTCGCGGCGTAGGCGCAGCACGGAGAAGTTCGTGGACTCGGCGCCGATCGCGTCGTCGTCGTCCGTCTGGATGCTGAGCGCGCCGACGTCGAACGCGCCGACCTTCCCGGTCAGACGCGCCCCCCCGAGGATCGGGACCGGCGTCGAGCCCTGCAGCCCCATCCGGCGCGAGTAGAACATGGTGGGCGTGGGGCCCCCGCCGCCGCCTCCCGGGCCGCCGAAGCCGATGCCGCCGGTGGCGAAGTTGAAGATCCCGCGACCTTCCAGGAAGAAGTCGCGCTTCTCCGGGAACGTGAGGCCGAAGCGCGTCAGGTTCACCTGCTGCTCGTCCACCTCGACCTGCGCGAAGTCGGTGTTCACGGTGAAGTCGGCGGTCAGGTTCTGCGTGATCGCGTACTTCACGTCGAGGCCCACGTCCGCCGTCGCGTCGTTGTCGAGCGTCGGCGTCACGGTCCGGTCGGTGCGGAGCCCCGACGTGGCGAACGGCTTCACCTCCAGGTTGCGCCCGACCGGCGGCGCCTCGATGCCGACCAGATCGGCGTAGAGCGACACGCGGAAGACGCCGTTCGGCCCGCCGCCGGCGAACTGGATCGGGATCGGCGTGAGGTAGCTCCACTCGTTGTCGGCCAGCACGGAGCGACGGATCTGCACGCCCCAGGTCTGCTGCGTGCCCGGCCGGTAGCGGAGCGACTTGAACGGCACCGCCATCTCGACCGTCCAGCCGCCATCGAAGCGACCGGTGCGCACGTCCCAGACGGGGTTCCAGTCGAAGTTCGGGCTTCCTTCGTTGGTGAGCTGCACGTCGGCGAATCCCCCGATCGGGTTCACGAAGAAGCCGAGCGCGTTCCGCCTGTCGTGGTACGTGTCGAAGTAGATGCCGAAGGAATCGTTGGCGCGAAGCTGCTGCGAGTCGCGTCGCATCTCGTTCGCGATCCAGCGCGCCTCACCGCCGCTGTGCCAGATGCGCGCCGCGACGTACAGGTTGGCGTCGTCGTAGCCGAGCCACACCTCGGTGCGCTCGGAGGGTGATCCTCCCGCCACAGGCACCGCCTGGATGAGCGCGTCGAACGAGCGGTCCGCAGCATAGTGGCTCTCGTCGAGCCGCCCGTCGACGTCGATGCCGCCTTCGACCCGGAACGCGCGGACCGTCGCACGGCCGTCGGCCCCGCTCGTGATCGCGGCGGCTTGGCCCGAAGCCGGAGCCGCGCGGGCGCCGGCCGCCGGGGTGGGCTCGCCGCCAGTGGGCGACTGCGCCCACGTCGACGACGCGAGGCCGAGCAAGGCCGAGGTTGCGAGGACGAGCGGACGCATCTGCATGGAGGGCTCGCGCATGGATGGCGGAGGGTTTGGACGGGGGCGAACCTATGGTTGTCACTCTCGTTTTGCAAGTTATACTTGCTCCGTGTGGCTCCTGGGCCACACTGACGAAGCGCCAGACAGGAGCGGAGCCGGCATGGGAGCGCATAGGGAACGATCGCGGTGCCCGATCGCCTATAGCCTCGACGTGCTGGGGGACCGCTGGACGCTCCTGATCCTGCGGGACCTCGCGTTCAAGAACCGGCGGTACTTCCAGGACTTCCTGGGCGCGTCGGAGAGGATTTCCACCAACATCCTCACGGACCGGCTCCGGCGTCTCGAGCGTTGGCACCTCATCGAGGGGCACGCCGATCCGGGCGACGGGAGGCGAATCCGCTACTTCCTCACGGACGACGGGCTGGACCTCATCCCCCTCCTCGTCGAGATGACGATCTGGGGAAGCAAGCGGCATCCCGATCCCTCGGTCTCTCCCGAGCAAGCGGAGCGCATGGGCGCCAACCGGGACGCGACCATCGGATCCCACCGGGAGCGGCTGCGAGCGGAGCGCGAGGACGCGACTCGCGCGTGAGCCTCACGTAACGGAGCGGGCGCGACGGTGCCGCGCCCGCTCCGTCCGCCGCGGAAGATCTCAGTCCGGCAGGCTGAAGATGTAGAGCGCGTTGCCGCTGTTCGGGTGCCGGATGTCCGGCGTGACGACGCGCGGAACCTGACGCGGGCTCGTGCCGCCGAGCGCCGTCGTGACGCCGATGTACTGCTTGCCGTTCACGGCGAACGCGAAGGGATGGCCCTGCACCGACGTGCCGAGCCGCGTCTCCCAGAGGATCTCGCCGGTGCGCACGTCGAACGCGCGGAACCGCCGGTCGAGGTCGCCGACGAACGCCACGTTGCCGGCGGTCGACAGCACGCCCGTGATGAAGCTCGCGCGCTGCTCGTAGCTCCATACCTCCTCGAGCGTGTCGACGTCGTACGCGGCGAGCTTGCCGACGTTGCCGTCGGTGCCCGGCATCTCCTGGAAGAGCCGTGCGGAGGCCGTACCGCCGCTTCCCTCGCGCAGCTCGACGGCGCGCGCCTGGTTCTCGAGGCACGTCTGGCTGAGCGGCGCGATGAGATAGCCGGTCCCCTGGTGGTAGCTCATCGAGTGCCAGTCCTTGCCGCCGGCGCTGCTCGGACACGCGGGGGTCCACTCGTTGATCTGCGCGTTGATGATGTCGTCGCGGTACGTGATCGCGCCGGTCCTCGGATCGATGTTCGTGAACGCGTTCTGGAACATCGTCTCCTTGTAACCCAGGAAGCGGCCCGTCACGCGGTCGTTCTTCCACAGGATGCCGTGCTTGCCGATCGAGAACACGAAGCGGTCGTTGCCGCGGTTGACGAGCACGCGCTCGAACACCTCGTCGAGATCGAGCGCCTCACCCGGAACGTGCTGGAAGTACCAGCGCAGCTGGCCGGTCTCGACGTCGATCGCCACGGTGGAGTTCGTGTAGAGCCCCGCGTCGAAGATCGACATGTGGCGGCTGACCGGGACCCACGGCTTCGCCTGCGCCGTTCCCCAATACGTGAGGTTCAGCTCGGGATCGTAGCTCCCGGTGATCCACGTCTCGCCGCCCTTCCGGTAGATGTTGTCGAGATCGCCCCACGTGTCGCCGCCCGGCTCGCCCGCCTCGGCGATCGTGTTGAAGCGCCAGAGCGGCTGCCCGGTGTTCGCATCGTACGCGCTGATGAAGCAGCGGGCCGCCTCGTAGGTGGCGCAGCTCGCCAGACCCGAGATGACCTTGCCGTCCGCCACGATCGGGCCCGAGGAGTTCGAGTTGCCCTCCTGGATCATCGTGTCCCAGACCTGCTCGCCCGTGCGCGCGTCGAGCGCGACGATGCGCCCGTCGGTCGTCGACTGGATGATCTTGTCGCCGTAGATGGCGATGCCGCGCATGTCCTCCTGGTCGTCCGGCTCCGTCGCGTCGTGCTCCCAGATCAGATCGCCGGTGCGCCCGTCGAGCGCCTGGATCACGTTGCCCGGGTTGATCAGGTAGATGACGCCGCCGTACACGAGCGGGGCGGGCTCGGAGCTGCCCTCGTTCATGTTCCAGACCCACTCGAGCTGCAGGTTGCGGACGTTGCCCGTGTCGATCTCGTCGAGCGCGCTGTAGCTGTGCGCGTAGTAGTTGCCGCGCATCATGGGCCAATCGGCCGGATCGGGGTTGCGCAGCATCGCGTCCGTGACCGGCACGTAGTCGCGCATCAGATCGTCCACGGTGAGCGACGTGGGCTCCCAGTTGGCCGCCGTCTCGCCGATCACGTCGGTGTCGTAGATCCAGCCGCGGATCTCACCGGTCGGATTTCCCTGCGTCTGGATCAGGACGTAGAGCGACGCGTTGCGGAGCGCCGCGAGCTGATCGGCGCTGAGCGTGAGCGAGCCACTGATCTGCCCCGCCTGCCCACCCGTCACCTGGAGCGATCCGGCCGCCGGGCCCGTCATGGTCGGCGCCGCGAGGTGCACCTCGGCCGCCGTGGCCGGAGAGCTCAGCCCGCGGTACTCGCCGGTGAACGTCAGCCGATTGCCGGCGAGCGTGGCGCGGGCCTGACCCAGGCCGGTGATCGTGCGCACGGTCTGCTGGCTCACCGGCATCGGCGCGAGTCGGGCCCGGAAGGTCTCCTGGGCGGACGCGCTCTGGCCGAGCGACGCGGCCGCTGCGAAGGCGAGAGACGCTACGGCGTAACGGACGAGACGGGCGTTCCCGAAGCTCATGGATGAATCCCCGAGGCGAGGGCGTTCGTTCAAGGACGACGCGCCCACGCTACGGGGCGGGTCACTTCGGCGCCAGACGGCGCTCGCGCAGAACCAAGGAGGGCTCGCGGGGATCGCTGGAGAGGTGGAGCCGGCGCTCCACGCCCTCCTTCTCGAAGACGGCTCCGTCCGCGCCGGCCGAGACCTCGGCCCAACCGTCGTCGAGACAGGCCCGCGCGACGAGGCGGAACGCCTCCTCCGGATCCGCCGGGTCGTGCCAGCTGACGGACTGGGCGAGCGTATCGACCGTGGCGCGGGCGCCCGGCAGGAACGGCAGCGGCGCCGGATACCCGTGGGGCCGCGAGGGCGAGGCCGGGTAGCTCTGGATCGCCACGGAGTGCTTGGATCCCTCGCCCACGAAGTCGATGCGGAAGCCGAGCTCGTTCGTCGGATCGCGCACGAGACGAGCGAGCCCGTTCGGCGTCATGATCTCCTCGACGTCGGACTCCCCCGAGCGGAAACGGAGCGCGGCCTGCTGCATCCGCTCGAAGAGCTCGGGATCCACGTGTCCCTACGAGAGCTCGAGCCCGCTCCGCCTGAGGACCGCGCGCACGCGCGCTTCCACGCGCTCCGCCATGACGGGCTTGGTCATGTAGTCGTCCGCGCCGGCCTCGAGCAGGTCGATCTCCACCTGGGGATCCTGCGACGCCGAGATGACGATCACGGGCAGATACTGCGTCACGAGCGACTTCCGCACCTCGCGCAGGAGCTCCCGACCGTTCATGCCGGGCATGTACTCGTCGAGCAGGACGAGCGAGAAATCGTGCGACCGCTCCTCGATGAGCTGCTTGGCCGCGAGCGCCGAATCGGCCTCGATGACCTGGAACCCCATGCCGTCGAGCACGTCCCTGAAGATGAGCCGGTCCTGCTGCTCGTCGTCCACGATGAGGACGGGTCCGGCCGCCTCGGCGGTCTCCTCTTGGACGGGCACGATCCCCACGACACGCTCGACCTCCTCGATCGTGGTCTCGCCCTGCGACGCGAGATCGAGGCCGACCTCCGCGAACGTCCGCATCCCTTCCTTACGCGCCACCTTGGTGATCTCGGCGTCCGTGGGATCGGTCCCCAGAAGCGCCTTCAGCGGCTGCGTGAGCTCCAGCACCTCGGCGAGCGGGATCTGACCGCGGTAGCCGGTCCCGGCGCAGGCCTTGCACCCCACCGCGCCGTACGCGGGCTTCACCCCCAGCCTCTGTGCGAGCTTCAACTCACGCGACGGGGGGTTGGCGCTCGGGTCCACCGGCTTCTTGCACTCCGCGCACAACTTGCGCACGAGCCGCAGCGAGATGACGGCGTGGCAGGACTCGGCGAGCCGGCCCGGCTCGATGCCCATGTCCGTCATGCGACGGAGACCCGATACCGCGTCGGACGTGTGCAGCGTGCCGAGCGTCTTGCGGCCCGTGACCGCCGTGCGAATCGCGATGCGCGCGGTGGGGAGGTCGCGGATCTCGCCCGCGTGGATCACGTCCGGGTTCCGGTCGAGCAGGCTCTGCAACGTCTCCGCGAAGCTCCTCTTGGTGGAGGCGTCGTAGCGGATCTGCGTCACACCCGGCACCACCAGCTCGATCCGCGTCTCGAGCGAGATCACGCTGAGGCGCGACAGCGCGTGCAGACACGCATAGATGAAGCTCGTGGTTCCCGCGCGCGCGGGCCCGGTCACGAGGATGAGGCCGTCGCGCCTCCGGAGGAGCTCACGGATCCGCCTGCCCTCGAGCCCACCGAAGCCGAGGCTGTCGAGCGTCGGGATCTCGTCGGGCGCCACCAGGCGGATCGAGATGAGCTCGCCCTCCGGGGTCGGCGTCGTCAGGAGGTGTCCCGTGCGCTCTTCCCCCTCGGGGGTCTTGATCGGGAACCCGTCGTTGGGATCGGCACCGGGCCGGTCGAAGGCCACGCTCTTGAGGCGCGCGGCCAGGCGCGTGTGCGCTGCGGCGGGAAGATCGACGACGTGCTGCAGCACGCCGTCCACGCGGTAGCGGACGCGCCCGTTGTCCCGCCCAGGCTCGACGTGGATCTCGGTCGCGCGGTAACGGACCGCCTGGTGCAGGATCACATCGGCGAGCTTCACGACGGTCGGATCCTGGAGATCGAAGCTCGTGAAGATGCCGGTGCCGCTCGCGGTGACGACCTGGAAGTCGCTCGCCGCCACCTGGGCGACCAGCGTCTGGAGCGCGTTCTTCGGCGCCCGGGCCGGTGCGTACGCGCGCTCCATCGCCCGGTCCATGCGCGAGGGGCTCACGAGGAGGAACACCGGCTGCCGGCCCGAGTGCGCCGTGATCTCCTGAGCCGCCGCGCGATTCGAGGGATCGGACGTCGCGACCACGATGTTCGTGTGCGTGAAGCTGATCGCGAGCACGCCGTACTTGCGCGCGACCCCCTCGGGGATGAGACGAACCGCCTGCGGATCCCAGGTCGAGAGGTCGGCGACGCCGATGCGGAAGTGGCCCGCCACGCGCTCCGTGAACCGCTCCTCCGAGACCTTGCACGCCCGCACGACCGCCGTCCAGGCGTTGCGCAGGGTGGCGAGGTCGGGCGCGGCCGGCAGCGGAAGCTCGAGGCCGGCATGCTGGGCCACGCTCGACAGCCAGTGGGTCGTCTGGGGTCGGTTCATCGCTTCATCGAGGGCTGCGACCGGCCGCGCGCGGAACGCCGAGGAGAAAGGAAGCGAGGAACGTCTCCGTCGCACCTCTCATCAGTCAATAGCCAAGGCGCCGCCGTCCTCTCGACGGGGCCCCCTCGCTGCGTCCCGCCTCCCACCTTTGCCGGAAGGAGCGACGGCGGACATTCTTCTGTCGAGCCGCCTGCCGCCGGAGACGCCGATGAGCCGTGTGACGAAGAGCCCGTGGACGTGGGTCCTGGGGGGGTTGGTCCTCGTGGCGCTGGTCGGTCTCGAGCGAGGGCTCCAGCGAACCGCCGACGCTCAGGAGGCGGGCGCGCCCACCTACGAGGTCGATCCGTTCTGGCCCGATGTGCCGGCCGGCTGGATTCTCGGACAGGTCGCCGGCGTCGCGGTGGACTCGCGCGATCACATCTGGATCATCCAGCGGCCGTGGTCCGTCACGAACGAGGAGCTCGCGACCAACGACGAGGCCGAGTGCTGCCGGCCGGCGCCGCCCGTGATGGAGTTCACGGCCGACGGCACGTACGTGCAGGGGTGGGGCGGCGAGGGCGAGGGGTACGAGTGGCCCGCGGACGAGCACGGCATCCACGTCGACTATGCCGACAACGTCTGGATCTCCTCGGCGGGCGGGCCGCGGCTCGGCGACCGCACGGAGAACCAACTGCTCAAGTTCACGCGCGACGGACGCTTCCTCCTGCAGATCGGACGGCGCGGCCAGAGCCAGGGCAGCCTCGACACGCTCAACCTGAACAACGCGGCCGACATGTTCGTCCACCGCGCCACGAACGAGCTGTTCGTCGCGGACGGCTACGTCAATCGCCGCGTGATCGTCTTCGATGCGACGACCGGCGCGTTCGAGCGCATGTGGGGCGCGTACGGCAACCGCCCCGACGACGAAGCGTCGAACCGGCCGACCTACGAAGGACCCGGCGCGCAGCAGTTCAACACCGTGCACGGGATCCGCGTGTCGGACGACGGGCTGGTGTACGTGGCGGACCGCCGCAACAACCGCATGCAGGTCTTCCGCATCGACGGCATGTTCGTGCGCGAGATCTTCATCGAGCGCCCCACGCGCCTGCTCGGCACGGCGTTCTCCGTGGCGTTCTCGCCGGACGCGGCGCAGCGGCTCCTCTACTTGGCGGACGCCGGCAACGGCAAGATCCACATCTTCGAGCGGCAGACGCTGCGCGAGCTCGGGTCGTTCGGGCGCATCGGACACTACGCCGGACAGTTCGTCTTCCTGCACAACGTGGCGGTGGACTCGCAGGGCAACGTGTACACGGCCGAGGTGGGCGGCGGACGCAGGGTGCAGAAGTTCCTCAGGCAGTAGGCGGGGCGGTGCCGGCGGCCCGACGCCGGCCGCACACGTCGTGAGCTGAGGGCCGCGGCCGGCGCGGCCGGCCCCCGCGGCTCGTTGGGCACCGGGTCTGCATGTCGTACGCGCATGGCGGACCGTTCACACCGGCAGGGGGCTTCGTCGCGCGCACCGAGCGCGCGGGTGCGCTGGCGCGCATTGCGCCAGCTCGAGCGCCGGCTGGAGACGCCGATGGCGATCCTCGGCATCGCGTGGCTCGCGCTGTTCGTGCTCGAGATGACGATCGGGCTGAACCCGCTGCTCACGGGCCTGAGCACGACGATCTGGATCCTCTTCGTCGCCGATTTCGTCGTCCGGCTCGTCCTCGCACCGGCCCGGTGGGTCTACGTGCGCCGCAACTGGATCACGGTCCTCTCGCTGGTCGTGCCGGCGCTGCGGATCGGCCGCTTGTTCGTGGCGGCCCGCGCCCTCCGGGCGGCGAGAGCGGTGCGGGGAGTGCGGCTCGTACGCGCCGTGACGTCGCTCAATCGCGGCATGGGCGCGCTCGGCGCCACCATGCGACGGCGCGGCGTGGCCTACGTCGTCCTGCTGACGATCGCCGTCACGCTCGCCGGCGCGGCGGGCATGTACGCACTCGAGCCTCGCGACACCGCCGGCACCGGCGCCGGCTTCGCCGGCTTCGGCGACGCGCTGTGGTGGACGGGCATGGTCATGACGACGATGGGCTCGGCGTATTGGCCGCGCACGCCGGAGGGGCGCATCCTGGCGTTCCTGATCTCCCTGTTCGCCATCGGCGTGTTCGGCTACATCACCGCCACGCTCGCGTCGTTCTTCGTGGATCGTGACGCGGCCACGCCGGACAGCTCGGTCGCGGACGCGCGCGAGCTACGCGCGATCCGCCGCGATCTGGCCGCCATCCGCGCGGGGCTCGAGGCGGATCGAGGAGCGCGATCCGGCTCGGAAGGCCGAGAGGAGCGCTGAGGCGAGGGGTCGCGCGCGAGCCGACGAGGGTGTCAGCCCTCAGGGCAGCAGGAGCGCCACGACCGTCACGACGAGCGTGGCGACCGCGCTCTTCACCATCACGTTCCTCGCCTGCGCGCGCACGACGGCGAGCTCCGCGGGATCCGCGATCGTCTCCGGGCCTCCGTCCATGTCGCGCACGCCGCGCGAGGCGAGCGCGACGCACGTCCGGGCACGCGCCTGGAACAAGCCGACGAAGCCCACGAAGAAGAAGACGGCGCTCGCGGCGCGGAGCGGCACGGGCAGCCCCCCGCCCCACGTGCTGAGCACGAGCGCCACGCCGAGCAGCACGAAGATGATGCCCGCGCGGGAGCGCTTACGCCGCTCGGCCGGCCCGATGTTCGCGCACGTCGCCACGTTCGGCCGGCCGGTCGGGCGCGAACGTCAGCTGGCCGGAATCGTCCCGACGGCCGCCGGCGCGTAGTTCGCGCTCGCGACGTACGCGTCGATCGAGTCCCGCAGCGTCTCGAGGATCCACGCGCGCTTCGTGTCGCTCGTCTCGAGCAGCGTCCCGCGGAAGCCGTGATGCGAGCACTGGAATCCGGTGAGCGGAACGACGACGATGCCCGTCGCACCCATCAGATAGTAGACGAAGCGCTTGTCCGGCTCGACGCCCGCGACCATGCGCTCCACGGCCGCGGCGACGTTGGGGTTCTCGATGTGCAGGACCTGGTCGTTGCGGAGCAGCCCCGGCTTGAACATCACCGTGTAGTAGAACGCCCCGCTCGGCTTGTTGACGATCACGTGCTCGCAGCCGCGGAACGCCGCCGCGACCTCCTCCGCGCGCTCGGCGAACATCTCCTCACGCGCCTGGAGATGCGCCTCGTAGCGGGGATCGCTCATCACGATCGGGATCGACATCTGCGGCAGCGTGGTGGAGGAGACCTCCAGCCGCTTCGCCGCGACCAGGCTGTCGATGTAGCGACCGAACGTGCGATCACGTCCCTTGTTGAGCACCTCCAACCAGCCGCAGCGCGCGCCCGGCCACGGGTACTCCTTGCTGATGCCGCGCATGGCGATCCCGGGAACGTCGCCGATCCATTCGCTCATGCTGAGACGGCCGCGGCCGTCGTACACGATGTTGGCGTAGATCTCGTCGGCAATGATGAAGACGTCGTTCTCCCGGGCGATCGCGGCGATCTCCTCGAGGACTTCACGCGGATACACCGCACCGGTCGGGTTGTCCGGCGAAAGCAGCAGGATACCAGCGATCGAGTCGTTGTACTTCACCTTGTTGCGGATATCGTCCAGGTCTGGCAACCAGCCGTCGTACGGATCGAGCTCGTAGGTGACGTGGTTGTAGCCGGAGTGCGCGGCTTCGGCGGACGAGTGCGTGCTGTACGCGGGAGAGGGGCCCAGCACGCGGGCCTCGCGGCTGAGAAATCCGTAGACGGTCGCGACCG
Organism: Gemmatimonadales bacterium; assembly: GCA_050181335.1. Classification (GTDB taxonomy): domain Bacteria; phylum Gemmatimonadota; class Gemmatimonadetes; order Longimicrobiales; family Gaopeijiaceae; genus UBA2982. The sequence goes on from JBFXDG010000001.1 coordinate 461,842, forward strand.
CGTCTCCCAGACCGTTGAAGAAGATGATGTCGTCGGAGGTGACGCGCGCGCCGCCGCGCTCGTTCACCCGGTTGGCCAGGAACTCGCGCACGTGCCGAACGCCCTGCGTCTCGCAGTAGGCCCACGACTCGGGCTTCTCCAGGAGATGGCCGACGATCTCGCGAATCCAGGCGGGGGGCGCTTCGCCCTTGGCCACAGGATCGCCGATGTTCTCCCAGGTGATCTGCTGCCCGAGCGCCCGGATCTCGTTGCCAGCCGCGACGATCTCGCGGATCTCGTACTTCAGGTTGCTGGCCCCGGCGTGCAGGATGTTCCTACGCATGCGTCCTCTCGAATGACGAGTTCCCGTCACAATATCGAACGGGAGAACGACGTCCCGGAATAGGCTTACGGAACCGCTCGCCGAGAAACGGCGCGGAATTCGGGCACGTTCGTCCCCTTCGCGGCCTTGTCGTCCCCCCTCCCCTGGGTAGCTTCCGACCATGCTGAGGTCCCGTAGGGTCGCCGCGCTGCTCGCGCTCCTCGTCACGGCGTGGTCCGGCTCGACCGTGCTGCCGTGCGGCACGCCGGTCTGGGGCGTGACGCGCCCGACGGGGGTCGGGCAGGCACGAGCCGCCGGTGCCGAGCACCATCACCATGGCCGCCCCGGTGGCCACGGCGGCGCCGCGCACGACGACGGTCACGGTCACGACGCCTCCCAGAGCGACGAGGGCGGTCGGGATTGCGGGCTGATGGCCTGCGCGCTCGGTCTGAGAGTCGTCTCCGACGCGGCCGTCCCGGCCTCGCTCCCGCCGCAGCTCGACGATGCCCCCTTCGGGGCCGTGCCGGCGCCCTCGGCCGTCGATCTCACCCAGGACCCGCCGCCCCCTCGCCGCCACGCCTGAGCGAACACCCGCGCCTTTCTCCGCAGCCCCTCGGGGCGCGCGGCGACCGGCGCGTCCTCGGCGTCCATCCAACACGGCGGTCTCCACCCATGCATCGGCACGATCTTCGCGCGGCCCTCCTCGGGGTCGCGCTCTCGACGTTCTTCGCAGTCCCCCTCGCGGCGCAGCACGCGCACATGCCCACCCTGCCACTCGGCGGCGGCTGGGAGCTCAGCGCCATGGCGCAGGCCTTCCCCGTCGTCACCGTGGGCGCACCCCGCGGAGCGAGCGGCGACCCACTCAGGCGCACGGGATGGTATCTCACGCAGCCCGCCGTCATGGCGCACGCCGCGAGCGCGGGGCACCGCGTCGTCCTGCACACCACGCTCAACTTCGAGGGGCTCACCCAGCGGAACGGTGAGCTGACGTTCGGCGGCTGGGGCGAAGGTTTCATCGACAAGCGCCACCCGCACACGCTCCTCCACGAGATGATGCTGAGCGTCAATGCGTGGAACGTCGCCGGCGGGGCGATGTCGCTCTCCGCGGGTAAGGGCTTCGCGCCTTACGGCACCTCGGATCCGATGGCGCGTCCGGGTCTCAAGTATCCGACGAACCATCATCTCTCGCAGATCCTCGAGCGATGGACGCTCGACGCGGCCTGGATGCGCGCGGGCTGGATCGTCGAGGCGGGCCTCTTCGGCGGCCAGGAGCCGGACGGCGCCTACGACTTCTCCAACATCGAGAGCTTCGGCGACTCCTGGTCCGCGCGGATCATGCGCCGGTGGGGGGCGACGGTCACCACCGGAGCGCAGTGGGAGGCCTCGCTGTCGTTCGCGAGCGTCACCGAGTTCGCGCACACCGTCCAGGAGACGACGCACCTCACCAACGCCGCCCTGCAACGGACCGGCGACCTCGGCGCGGGACGGCTCTACGTGCTGGGCGAAGCGTCGCGCAGCTTCCTCACCGACCACACCGACTTCTACAGCCTCCTCGCGGAGGCGCGTTGGGACGACGGCCGCAGACAACCCTACGCGCGCGTGGAGCTCGCGGCGCGACCCGAGTACGAGCGGGAAGGGGCCGCCGGCGACGAGAGCTTCTTCCGCTACGATCACGAGGTCGATCCCGTCGGGCGCACGCACTGGTTGATCGTCACCGCGGCCTACGCGCAGCAGGTCACGCGCAATCCGTGGAGCGTGCGACCGTTCGTCGAGGTGCAGCACCACAGCGTCTGGGCCGATCTCGGGCCGAGCGCTGGCCAACTCTTCGGCAGCACGTCGTTCTGGGCGCTGACGTTGGGAGCTCGACTCATCGTGGGCGGCGACCCGATGCGCATGGGAGCGTACGGCGTCCTCGACTCGATGACGGAGATGGGGAGGGACACGGGGATGGCCGGGATGAGCGCCCCGGCGCCGGCGGCCCATGTGCACTGAGCAGGCCCTCCGCGGCCGCTTGCCCGGCTGCGGTCGCCACCCGGCGCGGACGGCCGTATCGTGACGCAGACAGATCGAGCCGAGGAGATCCCATGCCGAGCATGACGCGCCGAGCTCCGTTCACTGCGACGATCCTTCTCGCGGCCCCTTGGATGGCCGCGCCGGTCCACGCGCAGGTCACCCGCTTCGACGTCCACGTGGTCGACTCGCCGGCGCTGGACGGGGAGCGCTTCGGATCCGTGGGCGCGTACGAGCGGCTGCGCGGCGTCGCCTACGGCGAGGTGGATCCGGCGGACCCGCACCATCGCGACATCGTGAACCTCGATCACGCGCCGCGTAACGCGCGCGGCCGGGTCGAGTACCGAACGATCGTCGAGATCTATCGCCCGGTGGACATGAGCCGCTGGAACCATGCGCTCTATCACACCGTCCCGAACCGCGGCGGCGACGGTGCGGGCGAGGACGCGCTGCTCGAGCGCGGGTTCGCGCTCGTGCGCGTCGGCTGGCAGGGCGACATCGAGCCCACCGACGACAACATCGTCGCGATGCTCCCGGTGGCGACGCATCCGAACGGCGACCCGATCGTGGGGCGCGCGCTCGAGGAGCTGATCTTCGGGAACCAGGACGCCGCGTCCACCGCCGAGCTCACCTATCCCGCCGCCTCCCTCGACATGTCGAAGGCGACCCTCACGGTCCGGCGCGATCAAGCGAGCCCGCGCACGACGCCCGCCGACTTGCGATGGCGCTACGTCGACGATCGCCACATCACGATCCAGCGCCCGGCCGGCTTCGACGGCGGATCGATCTACGAGTTCATCTACGAGGCCAAGGATCCGATCGTCATGGGGCTCGGCTTCGCGGCGGTGAGGGACGTCATCTCCTTCCTCCGCTACGAGCGCGCCGACGCTTCCGGGAACGCGAACCCGCTCGCGTCGAGCGGGCTTCCGGAGGTCGCGATCTCCCTCGGGATCTCGCAGAGCGGCCGCATGCTGCGCGATATGCTCTACCTCGGCTTCAACGAGGACGTCCGCGGTCGCATCGTCTTCGACGGAATGCACCCCGACATCGCCGGCTCGCGCAAGACGTTCACCAACTACGCGTTCTCGCAGCCGGGCCGCTGGCAGAAGCAGCACGAGGACCACTTCTATCCCGGCGATCAGTTTCCCTTCACCTACGCCACGATGCGCGACCCGGTGAGCGGACGCACCGACGGGTTGTTCGAGCGCTGCTCGCGGTCCGACACGTGTCCTCGCGTGATCCACACCGACGGCGAAGCCGAGATCTGGCAGGGGCGCTCGTCGCTGGTCGTGACCGACCCGCAGGGCCGCGACCTGACGCTGCCGGACAACGTGCGCGTCTACCTGGTCGCCGGCACGCAGCACGGCGGAGGCGGCGGCGTGCACACCGCCACGCCGCGGGCCGGCATCTGCCAGAACCTGAACAACCCGCTTCCCCTAAGGGATATCCGCGCGGCGTTGACCGTCGCGCTCTACGAGTGGGTGGCCGAGGACCGCGAGCCGCCCGCGAGCCGGTTCCCGAGGGTGGCCAACGGTGGGCTCGTCGCACCCACGGACGTGCGGTTTCCGTCGATTCCCGGCGTGACCTACTCGGGCAGCGTGAACGGTCTCGAGCTGCTCGATCACCGCACGATTCCTCCTTCGGAAGGTGCGGCGTATCCGGTGCTCGTGGGCCGGGTGGACGCCGACGGCAACATGGTCGACGGCGTCCGCCACCCGAACCTGGCCGCGCCGATCGGTACCCATACCGGTTGGAACCTCAGGGCGCGGGGCTACGGGGAGGGCGACCAGTGCGCGGGCACGGGGTCCTTCATTCCCTTCGCGGCCACACGCGCGGAGCGCGCCGCCCATGGCGACCCCAGGCTCTCGCTGGAGGAGCGCTATGCGGACCACGCGGCGTACGTGCGCGCCGTGCGGGTCGCGGCGGACTCCCTGGTGAGCGAGCGTCGGCTGCTCCCCGCCGACGCCGATGAGATCGTGCGCCAGGCCGAGGCGAGCTCCGTGCGGCGCTGAAGAGGCCTAGACGGTCGTCTTGCGACGCCGCCGCGCCGGCTTGCGCAGCGACGGTGGGACCGCGCGCTCCGGAGGCGCGGCGGCCTCCTTGGCGCCCTTCGCGGCTCGCTTACGTCTGGGTGCGCGCTTGTCGGCCTCCTGCTGCTCCTCCAGGTCCCGGATGACGTCGTGCAGGAACGCGATCATCCTCTTGCGCTGCGTCCTCTCGCTGGTGCTCCACTTCTCCTTGTCGGCCCGCTTGTGGGCCACCTTGAACTTCAGGCCGAACATCGACGTCGTGTACTGATTGGCGTCTATCTTGCGGACGTTCTGGTGGGCCAGGATGTACCAGTGGTACTCGGTCCCGACCGGCACACCCGATCCCTCCGGCGCGTGTCCCGCGCGGCGCTTGTTCACCGCATAGCTGATCTGCCAGAGGTTGGGCGTGACCTTCGTCTCCTTCCACTCGCCCTCGTCGTAGTACCACTTGTGGCTGCGCCCGACCTTCATGCCCGTGTAGCGCTTCCCCTCGAACTCCTTGAAGTCCTCGTAGGAAACCGCCGGGTCGCTGCCCTTTCTTCCCGTCGAGCTCATATGGCACCTCCTGTTTCACGTGAGCAGGAACCGCGCCATGGATGGGTCCCAACCGGGGGGAGTCGGCAGCCGTCCAATCCTCGGGGCCATCACCGGAGTGGACCGTGGAATCGCTCGTATTCGATCTGAGGTACGCGGTGCGCGCGCTCCGCCGGAGCCCGGGCTTCACGGGAGCCTGCGTGCTCACGCTCGCGCTGGGCATCGGCGCGGCCACGGCCGTCTTCAGCGTCGCCTACGGCGTGCTGCTCCGGCCGCTTCCCTATGCGGATCCCGACCGTGTGGTGACCGTGTGGGCGAGCTGGGACAACTTTCCCGACAAGACGTGGCTCTCGGTTCCCGAGTACCAGCTCTTCCACCAGGAGTCACGGGCGCTCGCCGATCTGGGACTCTATCGGATCGGATCGACGAGCTTCACCTCGCCCGAGGGCGCCGAGCAGGTGGGCGCGGCGTTCGTCACGCCGAACGTGTTCGACATCCTGGGCGCCGCGCCCTGGCTCGGGCGCGCGTTCAGCTGGGACGAGGCGCGGGACGGCGATGCGGGTATCGTGCTGGCGTACGACGCCTGGATGCGGCGTTACGCGGGCGACCCGTCCGTCGTGGGCGGCACCATCGAGGTGGACGGCGGGAGCCAGCGGGTGCTCGGCGTCCTGCCCGAAGGCTTCGCGCTGCCGCTCGATCTGGCGGCCACCTCCAGCTCGGAGGTCTACTTTCCGTTCTGGGTCGATCTCGAGTCGCCGGCACCGGACCTCGGCAGCGGCGGGAGCCACGGCTCCTACGGCGTGGGCCGCCTCGCGGCGGGCGCATCCGTCGAGGACGCGCGCGCCGATCTCGCGCGCGTCATGTCGATGGTCGCGCCCGTCGGGCTCTACGGCCCGGAGCGGCGATTCACGCCGCGGGTCTTCGGCGCCCGAGACGACGTCGTCGGGTCGGCGGGCACGACCGTCCTCGTCCTCCTCGGAGCCGTCGCGCTGCTCCTGCTGATCGCGTGCGTAAACGTCGCCAGCCTGCTGATCTCCCGCTCGGACACGCGCAGCGCCGAGGTCGCCGTGCGTGCCGCCATGGGTGCCGGGGGCGGTCGGATCGCGCGTCAGCTGCTCGCCGAGAGCCTCCTCATCGCCGTGACCGCGGGCGCGCTGGGGTTCCTGCTCGCCGCCGTCGGCGTCGACGCGTTGCTCGCCATCGATCCGACCGCCGTCCCCCGTTCGGGCGAGGTCCGCCTCGACGCCCGCATCGCGATCTTCACCTCGGTGCTGACCCTCGGCACGGCGTTCGTCTTCGGCCTGGTGCCGGCCGTGCAGCTCGCGCGCCGCGGCGTCCAACGTGGGTTGCGCACGGCCACCCGGGGCGCGCGCGGGGACGCCGGGAGCGGCCGCGCGCGTCGGCTCCTCGTCGCATCCCAGATGGCGATGGCGGTCGTCCTGCTCACCGCCTCCGGCCTCCTGATGCGCTCGTTCGTCTCCCTGCTCGGCGTCGACGTCGGGATCGCGCGCGCCGACGTCCTCACGGCCCGCATCACCGCCCCCGCGTTCGTCTATCCCGACGCGGCCGCCGTGGCCGCGTTCTACGAGGAGCTGCTGGATCGCCTCGAGGACGTGCCCGGCGTCGAACGCGCCGCCGCGGTGCGCCTGCTGCCACTCGCCAGCACGATGGGTGACGCGTACTTCCGTCCGGTCTCGTACGCGCCCGCGGAAGGAGAATCGACGCAGGGCGAATGGGAGTGGGCGACGCCCGGCTACTTCGAGATCATGGGGATACCGCTCGTCGCCGGCCGCACGTTCGACGAGCGCGACCGCCGGGCCGACCAGACGGCGGTGATCGTCAACGAGACGATGGCGCGCCGGTACTGGGGCACGGAGGATCCCATCGGCAGCGCCGTGATCGCGACCGGCGTGCCGAACACCGCGGTCGTCGTCGGCGTGGTGGGAGACGTCCGGCACAACGGCGTGATCGCCGAGCCGAAGCCGCAGTACTACGTCCCGCACGCCCAGATCGTGGACGACATGGCCGCGACCATGCGCGGCATGACGCTGACGATCGCCACCGACGGAGACCCGCGTGACTTCGTCGAGCCGGTGCGCGCCGAGCTGCGGGCGCTCGCGCCCATGGTGCCGCTCTCGCAGGTGGCCACCCTCGACGATGCCCTCGCGCGCTCGGTGGCCCAGCCGCGCTTCGCGCTGCTCCTGCTGGGCGCGTTCGCCGTGCTCGCGCTCGTGCTGGCGATCGTGGGGGTCTACGGGATGCTCTCGTACGTCGTGAGCCGGCGCACGCGGGAGATCGGGATCCGCCTCGCGCTCGGCGCCGAGTCGGGGGCCGTGGTTCGTGCCGTGACGCTGGAGGGCGCGCGGGTCGCGGCCGCCGGCACCCTGGTGGGGGCCGCGGCGGCCTGGTCGGCGAGCGGTCTGATGTCGGGGATGCTCTTCGGCGTGACGCCCCACGACCCGACCACGTTCGTCACCACCGTCGGCCTGTTCATGGCCGTGGCGGTCGTGGCGTCCTGGGTGCCGGCCGCCCGCGCCGCGCGAATCCACCCGGTGGAGGCCATTCGGAGCGAGTAGCCCGCTTCTGATCGCGGCGGTAGGCGCTAAGATTGTCGCTGCACGCATCCACCGGAGATCGTCCGTGCAGCACACCGAGCTCATGCTCGAGATCCTCCCGCAGCCGACCGACGAGACGTGCGGCCCGGCATGCCTGCACGCCGTGTATCGTTTTCTCAAGGATCCGGTCCCGCTGGATCAGGTCGTCTCCGAGGTCACGCGACTCGGCACGGGTGGGACGCTGGCGGCCTACCTCGGGCTGCACGCGCTCCAGCGCGGCTATCGCGCGACGATCTACACGTACAACCTCGAGCTCTTCGATCCGACCTGGTTCGACGACCCCGAGACGTCTCTGGAGGAGCGGCTCCGCGCCCAGGCGGAGGTGAAGCACTCGACGCGGCTCCGCTCGGCCACGGAAGCTCACGTCGAGTATCTCGAGGCCGGCGGCAACATCCATTTCGAGGAGCTGACGCCCGATCTCATCCGGCGGCCCCTCTCCCGCGGCCTGCCGATCATGACCGGCCTGTCGGTCACCTACCTCTACGGGTGCGCGCGGGAGCTCTACGACCACGGGCGCTCTTCGTACGACTCGATCCGCGGATATCCCACGGGACACTTCGTGGTCGTGCACGGCTACGATCCGACGAGTGACTCGGCGCTGGTCGCGGATCCCTACCACGACAACCCGCTCCCGGGAGGCGCCAACTACCGCGTCGGTGTCATTCGACTCCTCGGCGCGATCATGCTCGGCGTGCTCTCCTTCGACGCGAACCTCCTGGTGATCGAGCCCGAGGTCGAGGACGAGTGAAATCCCTCGTCGTGGTGGAGAACACGAAGCGCTGGCCGTTTCACTTCGAGGCGGTGGAGGTCGTGTCGGCGCGCGCCTACCTGGTCGAGCGGCGCTTCGCCGAGATGAAGCGGGCCGCCGTCTACAACATGTGCCGGCGCGTGGGCTACCAGAGCGTCGGGTACTACGTCTCGCTGCTCGCGGCGGCGCGCGGTCATCGGCCCATGCCGTCCGTGTCGACCTCCCAGGCCCTCGGCCACCTTCCTCTTCTGCGCGTCGCGTCCGAGGAGCTCGAGGACGAGATCCAGCGCGCTCTCGCTCCGATCAAGAGCGAGGAGTTCGTCCTCAGCATCTACTTCGGCCGCAACATGGCGAAGCGCTACGATCGCCTGGCGCGCGCGCTCTTCAACCAGTTCCCCGCCCCGATCCTCGTGGCGCGCTTCCAGTGGGAGAGCGACGAGTGGCGTCTGGCCGGACTCCGACTCGGCGACGCGTCCGAGGTGCCGGAGGCGCACCGCGAGTTCGCCATCGAGAGCGCCGAGGCCTACTTCGAGCGGCGCCACGTCGCACCGCGTCGCACCGTGTTCCGCTACGACCTGGCGATCCTCTGGTCCGAGGACGACCCGGTCGCGCCGTCCGACGAGGCCGCCATCCGACGCTTCGTCCGCGCGGCCGCGCGCCACGGGATCCACGCGGACATCGTCGGCCCGGAGGACTACGGCCGCATCGAGGAGTACGACGCGCTCTTCATCCGCGAGACCACGGCGGTGAACCACCGCACGTACCGCTTCGCCACGCGCGCGGTCGCCGAGGGTCTCGTGGTGATCGACGACCCGGAAGCCATCGTGCGCTGCACGAACAAGGTCTACCAGGCGGAGGTGTTCGCGCGCCACGGCATACCCGCGCCTCGGACCCACGTGATGCACGACGGGAACGCCCACGAGCTCGCCGAGCGGGTGGGGATGCCGTGCGTGCTCAAGAAGCCCGACGGAGCCTTCTCGCACGGCGTCGTGAAGGTGGAGACGCCCTCGGAGGCCGAGACGCAGCTCGAAGCGCTGCTCGAGGAGTCGGAGCTCGTGGTGGCGCAGGAGTACGTCCGTTCCGAGTTCGACTGGCGTGTCGGCGTGCTCGACCGGAAGGCGCTCTTCCTGGCGCGCTATCACATGGCACGCGGCCACTGGCAGATCGTCTCGCGCAAAGGCCGCAAGGATCGCTACGGACGCGTCGAGGCGATCCCCATGGAGGAAGCGCCGGCCGGGCTCATCGACACCGCGGTGCGCGCCGCCTCGCTCTTCGGCGACGGCCTCTTCGGCGTGGACGTGAAGGTCGTCGACGGCCGGCTCATGGTGATGGAGGTGAACGACAACCCCAACCTGGAAGCCGGCTACGAGGACGCGCTGCTGAAGGACACGATCTACGACGAGATCGCGGTCTGGTTCCGGGCACGCCTCGATCGGCGCGGTGAGGGCTCGGCACGGTGAGCGATCGGGCCGCGAGGCCGTCTCCATCTCCATCTCCGGCGGAGGACCGACGCCTCGGCCTCTTCGAGGCGTTCGGCGTGGAGATCGAGCTCATGATCGTCGATCGCGAGACGCTCGACGTTAAGCCGGTCTGCGACGAGCTGCTCGCGCGGGTCGGCGGCGGGGAGGTCGCCGACGTGGAGCTCGGCGACGTGACGTGGTCGAACGAGCTGACGCTGCACGTGCTCGAGCTCAAGACGAGCGCTCCGGTGCCGACGCTGTCCGGAGTGGCGCGCGCCTTCCACGCGAGCCTGGATGCCGCCGCACGGCCGCTCTCCGAGCTCGACGCTCGCCTCATGCCCGGCGCCATGCATCCGTGGATGGACCCGTTCGCCGAGACCGAGCTCTGGCCGCACGAGAACACGGAGGTCTACCGCACGTTCGATCGGATCTTCGGCTGCTCGGGCCACGGCTGGGCGAACCTGCAGAGCACGCACCTGAATCTTCCGTTCGCGGATGACGAGGAGTTCGCGCGCCTGCACGCCGCGATCCGTCTCGTGCTGCCGCTGATCCCCGGGCTCGCGGCCTCGTCGCCCTTCCAGGACGCCGCAGTCGGTCCCGCGCTGGACGGCAGGCTCGCGGCCTATCGGCAGAATTCGGCCAAGGTGCCGAGCGTGGCGGGAGCCGTCGTCCCCGAGCCCGCGTTCAGCCGCGACGAGTACGAGCACGCGATCCTCGGCCGCATCTACGACGATCTCGCTCCGCACGATCCGGAAGGCGTCCTGCGCTACGAGTGGGCGAACGCGCGCGGAGCGATCGCGCGCTTCGATCGGGGCGCGATCGAGATCCGCGTGGTCGATGCCCAGGAGTGCCCCACGGCCGACGTCGCCGTGCTCGCCGCGATCGTCGAGATCGTTCGCGCGCTCACGAGCGGTCGCCTGGCGGAGCGAGACCCGCGCCGGGATCCATCCACGGATACGCTCGCGCGCATCTTCGACCGAGCCGTGACGGACGGCGAGCGGGCCGCCGTGCAGGAGCGTGACCTGCTCCGCCTCCTCCGCGTGCGGAAGGACGAGGTGCCGCTCGGCGAGCTGTGGGCGCGCCTGCTGGATGCCCATCCACCGGACGACCCGGCCCGCGAATGGACGGCGGCACTCCAGACGATTCTCGACCACGGGCCGCTGGCCCGCAGGATGCTCGCGATGGCGGGCCCTGCGCCCGGACGCGCGTCGCTGCGCCGGGTGGCGGAAGCGCTCTGCCGCTCCCTGGAGGATGACGTGTCGCTCGTCGCCGTCGGCGCGTGAGGAGCCGGCGTCCGTGGTCCGTCGTCGTGACGGCGGAGCATGGCGGGCACGACGTGCCACCCGAGTGGCGCGCGCTGTTCCGTGGGCGTGCCGCGATGCTGGCGTCCCACCGCGGTTGGGATCCCGGCGCGCTCGATCTCGCCCGGAAGCTCGCCGGCGCGCTCGACGCGCCGCTCGTGACGGCGACGGTCACGCGCCTGCTCGTCGACCTCAACCGCTCACCCCACAATCCGCGCGTGTTCTCCGAGGTCACGCGCGGGCTGCCACGTGGCGAACGGCGGGGCCTGATCGAGCGCTACCACCGGCCGCATTGGGACGCGGTGCGCGGGCGCCTGCAACGCGCGCTGCGCGGGCGGGGCACGGTCCTGCACGTGGCCGTGCATTCGTTCACGCCGGTGCTCGCGGGCATTCGCCGGAAGCCCGACGTCGCGCTCCTCTACGATCCGGCGCGGCCGGGCGAGAGGACGCTCGTGGCAGCGTGGGCGCCCGCGCTCGCCGCCGCTCTGCCGTCCCGATGCGTACGGCGCAACGACCCGTATCGGGGCCGCACCGACGGCCTGCCGACCGCGATGCGGCGGGAGCTCGGGCGCGGCTACGTCGGCATCGAGATCGAGGTCAATCAACGTCACGTCGGAGCACGTGGCCGGTTCCCCGCATGGGTTCCGGACGCGCTCCTCGGCTCCTTATCGGAGGCTCTCGCATGAAGCTCACGAGATACGTCGCGATCGATCCGCACAGCGGCTCCCAGGTGCGCTCCTTCCCCGTCGCCACCGCCGACGAGGTGTCCTCGGCGCTGGCCGCGTCGGAGCGGGCGTTCGGCGACTGGCGGCGTACGGCGTTCAGCGAGCGGGCAGCCATCCTGCGTCGCGCGGCGACCCTGCTGCGTGAAGGCGCGCCGGCCCACGCGCGGCTGATCGCCGAGGAGATGGGCAAGCCGCTCGCGTCCGGCGTCGCGGAGGCGGAGAAGTGCGCGTGGGTGTGCGAGTACTATGCGGAGCACGGCGAGGCCATGCTCGCCGACGAGGTGACGCAGACGGAAGCCCGTCTGAGCTACGTCACCTACCGGCCGCTGGGGCCGCTCCTCGCCATCATGCCGTGGAACTACCCGTTCTGGCAGGTCTTCCGCTTCGCCGCGCCCGCGCTGATGGCGGGCAACACGGTCGTGCTCAAGCACGCGCCCAACGTGCCGGGATGTGCCCAGGCGCTCGAGCGGCTGCTCGTCGAAGCGGGGCTTCCGGACAGTTGCTTCCGGAGCGTCTTCCTGACCGATGCGCAGGCCGGCGCCGTCATTCGCAACCGGCGCATCCGGGGCGTCACGCTCACGGGCAGCGTGCGCGCCGGCAAGGCGGTGGCGCGTCAGGCGGGCGCGCACATCAAGAAGACGGTGCTCGAGCTCGGCGGCAGCGATCCTTACCTGGTGCTCGAGGACGCGGACGTCGAGATGGCGGCCACGCTCTGCGTCCGCAGCCGCCTCTCGAACTCGGGCCAGAGCTGCATCGCCGCCAAGCGCCTGATCGTGGTCGAGCCCGTGCGCGAGGCATTCACCGAAGCGGTGGTCGCGCGCATGCGCGAGGCGAAGGTCGGCAACCCGCTCGAGGAGGGCACCGAGGTCGGACCCATGGCGCGCGAGGACCTCCGCGCCGGTCTGCACGCCCAGGTCGCGGGAAGCGTCGCGAAGGGCGCGCGTCTGCTGCTGGGGGGCGAGATCCCGTCCGGCCCCGGGTGGTACTACCCGACCACCGTGCTCGCCGACGTGCGCAAGGGCGCGCCGGCCTACACGCAGGAGCTGTTCGGCCCTGTCGCGGCGATCCTGGCGGCGCGCGACAGGGCGCACGCCATCCGGCTGGCGAACGACACGTCGTTCGGTCTCGGCGCGGCGGTCTTCACGGCGGACGTCGCCGAGGGCGAGCGCATCGCGCGCGACGAGCTGAACGCCGGCTGCTGCTTCGTGAACTCCTTCGTGCGCTCGGATCCACGTCTGCCCTTCGGGGGCGTCATGGACTCGGGGTACGGCCGCGAGCTCGGCCACCAGGGCATCCACGAGTTCGTGAACGCGAAGATGGTGCAGCTGGCGTAGATCGAGACGCGACGCGGGCTGCGCGGTCGCGGTCGCGCGGCTACGCGTCCGGGGGCGCGATGTGCTCTCGGAAAGCCATGGCCGGCTCCTCGATCCACGCCCACGAGGCCAGCGAGGCGAGAATGGTGAGCGAGAAGACGACGGTCAGGTACGTCGCCAATCGCAGCGTGCGCGCCGGGCCATCCGAGCCGCGTACCCACGGCCCGAACGCGGGAGAGAGCGCGAAGTTGATCGGAAAGTGGAAGAGGTACATCGCGTAGCTGTACCTCCCCAGGAACCGCAGCCAGCTGATCGACAGATGGGCCGCCAGGCGGGATCGCTCGGAGAGCGCATACGCGAGCAGGCACGCCGACAGTGCCGCGAAGAGGCTCTGCCCGAAAACCTCGACGGGGAGCTCCAACGCGTTGAGACCGTGCTGCACCGCGACGAGCGTGACCACCCCGAGGCTCGACACGACCGCGACCGGCCCGCGGAGGTGCGTGACACGGTCGCGGCCGTCGGCGTCACGCAGCAGCGCGGCGAGCAGCGCGCCCGCGGCCAGCGCGTCCCATCGAGCGATCGTGAACGCGTAGGCCGCTTCCGGCGGCAGACCCGTGACGTGCAGCCCCAGCCGGATCAGCGGCGTAACCGCCATCACGAGCCAGCAGAGGAGGACGAGCCTCTCCCGCGAAAGCCACCAGACCAGCAGCGGCCATACGAGGTAGAACTGCTCCTCGACCCCGAGGGACCAGAGGTGACCCAGGCCGCGGATACCCGGGAACCAGTTCGACACGTAGAGCCAATACGGCCACTGGCGTCCAGTGTACGCGTCGAGCCAGTCGGCGTCGTGCACGACGAGCGGCAGCACGACGAGGACCAGGACGAGGAGCGCGTAGTACGGCGGGAAGATCCTGAGCGTCCGGCGCACGTAGAACCGGCGGAAGTAGTCGGGCCCGTCCTTGGTATCCAGCAGGATGCCCGTGATGAGCAGGCCGGAGAGCACGAAGAAGAGCTGCACTCCCACCCACCCAGCCGCCGCGCCGGCCGACACCATCTTGTTGAGGAGGACGTCGCTCTCGCCCGTGATCCAGGCCGCGTTGTGCACGATCACGACGAGAACGGCCAGGCCACGGATCCCGTCGAGCGAGGGAATGCGACCGACGCGGGTCGGCTCGGCATAGCGAACCTGGCCCGCTGGCGCCGCGCCCGGCGACTCCCGTGTCCCTACCGCGTCGATCGGCGTCTCCGCTCCCGCGTCTACCTACCCACAAGCATAGGAAGACGAAACGGCGATATCCAAGCGTTTTCGGTGAGGGCGCCTCAGCCCGGGTCGCCCTTCGCGGCCACCGGCAGGTTGAAGCTGAAGACCGAGCCCGGTCCAGGCCCGGAATCCACCCACACGTCGCCGCCGTGCGCCCGCACGATCTCGCGCGCGATGGCGAGACCGAGGCCCACGCTTTCGCGACTTCCCTCACCCAGGAAGGGCTCGAAGATGCGCTCCTGGTCGGCGACCGGTACGCCGGGACCGTCGTCGGCCACCGAGATCTGCACGAAGTCCGGCAGGACGTCCGCGCTGACGACGACTCGGCCTTTGGCGTATCGCAACGCGTTCTCGACGAGGTTGCCGAGAGCTCTCACGACTTGGGCCGGATCCGCGCGCACGAGGGGCAGGGACGACGTGCTGTCGGCGAGCAGCGACTTCCCCATGGCCTGAGCGGCGGGGCGCGCGCCTTCCACCGCTTCTCGGACGATCTCGGCCGGCGCCACGTCCTGCAGACGTAGCTCGACCGCACCCGTCTCGAAACGAGATAGATCCAAGAGCTCCTGCGAGAGCGTGCGCAGCTCCGACATGTTGACGTGCGCTTCCCGCAGGAGACCGCGGATTGCGGCGGCGTCGCTCACGTTCGCATGGTGCACGCGCTGGTCGAGCTCACGAATCGTTTGCTCGAGCTTCTCCAACGGATCGTCGAGCTCGTGGGACGCGACGGACACGAAGCGACTCTTGAGACGGCTGAGCTCCGTGAGGTGTTCCGCGCGCCTTCCCTCCGCCGCGAGGCGAGCTCTCTCCAGCGCAGCACCGGTCTGTTGGGCGAACGTCTCGAGCAGCTGCAACTTCTCCGGATCTTGGAGCCCCGCTGCACCCTCACCACTGATCTCGAACACGGCCAGCGTACGTTCACCGACGGTCACCGGCACGTACAGCGCGCCCGAGTGCGGCAGTGTGGCGGTTCCCAGCCCCGCGGGCTTCCGATGGTCGTGGACCCACTCGGCGACGCCGGGCGCGATCGCCTCCTCACCAGGCGCGGCCGGGTCGAGCGTTCGCAGTCTTCGGAAGGGATCGTGCGCGAGCAGCCGTACGCTGGCTCCGAAGACCGCCGAGAGCTGCTGCGTCACCACGGCCGCGATCGCGGTCGGCTCTTGCAGGCCCACGAGCTCCCGCGTGACGCCAAAGAGCGCCGACGTGCGCACCTCTCTGCGACGTGACGCATCCACCTCGCCGCGCATCCGAGCGGTGAGCGTGCTCACCACCAGCGCCACGACCAGCATCACCGCGAAGACCGGGAAGTAGCGCGTATCCTCCACGGCGAACGTGTTGTAGGGTGGGACGCAGAAGAAGTCGAACACCGCGACGCTGATCAGCGACGCCAGGAGCGAAGCCCGGCGCCCGAGGAGCGCCGCGAGCCCCACGATCACCGCCAGATACAGCATGATGATGTTGGCGAGGTCCGTGCGCTCGCGGAGCACGACGCCCAGGATCGTCGTGACGGCCACGGCACCCAGCGCGACGCCGAGGTCAGCCGGCTCACGCTTCACATCCGGAGCTGTCCGGCGGGGCGGCTCCTCTTCGTCGGGCTCTCCCGAGATCACGTAGACATCCACGTCGCCACTGCGGCGCAGGACGTCCGCGAGCCGCGACCCGAAGAGACGGTCGCGCCACACCGGCTCGTGCGGCTTGCCCACCACGATTCGGCTGGCGTTCTGGCGGCGCGCGTACTCGATCAACGCCGACGCGGCGGGGCCGGCCACCGTAGCAGTCTCCGCTCCGAGCTCACGAGCGAGGCTGAGCGTCCCCCACACGCGGCGTTGATCGGCCTCGGGCCAGCGCGCGTACTCGGGTGTCTCCACGAACACCGCGTGCCACTCGCAGCCTAGTTGCGAGGCCAGGCGCTTGGTGGCCCGCACGAGGCTGCGCGACGAGGGGGCGGGCCCCACCCCGACGACGAGCCGCTCCGCCACCGGCCACGTCGCGCCTACCCCGTGCGCGCGACGGTAACCGCGCATGTGCTCGTCCACGTGGCCGGCGGTATAGCGGAGCGCGAGCTGACGTAACGCGATGAGATTGCCGGGCTTGAAGAAGTGCTGCGTGGCCCGCTCCGCCTGCTCGGGCACGTAGACTTTTCCCTCCGAGAGTCGGCGTAGCAGCTCCTCCGGAGGCAGATCGATGAGCTCCACCTGGTTGGCATCCTCGACCACGCGATCGGGTACGGTCTCGGTGACCCGAACGTGCGTGATGCGCGCGACGACGTCGTTCAGACTCTCCAGGTGCTGGACATTGACCGTGGCGTACACGTCGATGCCAGCGGCGAGCAACTCCTCCACGTCTTGCCAGCGCTTCGCGTGACGGGAGCCGGGTGCATTGGTGTGCGCCAGCTCGTCGACCAAGAGGATGTTGGGCCGGCGTACGAGCGCAGCGTCCAGGTCGAGCTCGGTCAGCTCGATACCCTTGTGCTGCACGCGGCGGCGAGGAAGGACCTCGAGGCCCTCGAGGAGCTCCGCCGTTTCGCGGCGACCATGCGTCTCCACCACGCCCACCACGACGTCTACGCCGGCTCGCGCGCGCTCGTGCGCCGCCTCCAGCATGGCGAAGGTCTTCCCTACACCCGCGGTGGCCCCCAGGAAGATCTTGAGTTGGCCGCTGCGCGCATCCGTCGGCAGATCCTCCTTGGCCGCGGTGATCTCGGCGAGCAGCGCGTCTGGATCAGGGCGATGCTCGTCTAGCACGGGCCGCACTCGGCGCAACGCCAGGCAATGCTCGGCACGATCAAGAGTCCCTCATGCTCGGAAGGCTGCCCCGAGCCTGATGCGGAAATGCCGCGGGCGCCAGCCCGCCGCCGTGAACGGACGGCGCTCATGGAAGATCGGGAATCGCGGCAGCCGGCAGACGCAGCGTGAACACGCTTCCGCCACCGTCTCGCCGACGGTATTCGAGCGATCCACCCTGCCCCTCGGCCAGGCTCCGCGCGATGGCCAGCCCCAAACCCGAGCCCGTCGGCGAACCGTCCGAACGTGCCACCACGCTGAACGGAGCGAACACGCGCCCGGCCTCGGCCTCGGGGATACCTGGCCCGCGGTCGAGCACACGAAACACGAGGTCAGGGCCTTCCACGAGGACGACGAGCTCGACCGGCTCGCTCCCGGGAGCATGCTTCAGGGCGTTTTCGAGGAGATTTGTCAGGATGCGAAGCGTCTGGACGAAATCCATCTTCGCGGCCGGCAGAGTACCGTCCGGCGGGAGCGTCACCGCGACGCGATCGCGTCCCGGCAGGCCGGCGATCCTGTGCAGCGCGGCGCCCACCACATCCTCGGCGGCAATCACTTGTACGTCGAGCGGCAGCGCTCCCGCCCTGACCCGGGAGAGGTCGAGGAGGTCCGAGACGATCCGATTCAGCCGGTCGACTTCCTCCATGACGATGGATGCCCGGTCCGGTTCCGCGTCACGCATCTCTGCGGCCATCGCCCGAATCGTCGTGAGCGGTGTCCTCAGGTCATGCGACACGCTCGCCACGAAGGCGTCCTTCAATCGATCCGCCTCGACGAGGGCGGCGACGTGCTCGGCCTCGCCGGCGAGCCTGGCACGCTCCAGTGCCAACGCGGCGTAACGGATGAACCCCTCGGCGAAGGCGACGTCACTGCGATCGAATGCGAGCCCGCTTACGTCCGCCATGCACACGGCACCGATCGGGCGATCACGGATATACAGAGGAACGATCACGGCGACATGGCTCCGCGTTTCGAGAAGAAGCGATGCGAGCCCCTCCTGATCCGCCGCTACGTGCGTGGTCGAGTCGGCCTCGAGCGAGACCAAGCGCTTGTCCCGTAGAGCGTAGCTCACGAGACCAGGGTCGATGGCGAGCGCGCCGTCCTCCGGCATGCGCGCGACGAGCTTCGGCTCCCCCGATTCGATTCCGAAGATCAAGACCAATTCGAGGGGCAGCTCGCTCCGCATCACGTTGGTCACGACCCGCATGGCGTCCGCAGCCGTCGGCGCGGCCAGGCTCTCGGACGCCATGACGGCGAAGTGCTCCGCCTCGCGGGCTGCCCGCTCCGCAGCCGAGCGGGCTTCCTGACCTCGATGGAACAGCTCCGCCGCTACCGCCGCGGTCACCAGGAAGCCGAAGAGCACCGTCCAGTCGAGAGGGTTCGCCAGCCGGAGCGTGTAGTACGGTGGCAGGAGAAAGAAGTCGAAGGCCAGGAAGGAAGCGCCCGCCAACGTGAGCCCGACGCCCCTTCCGTGCCGCGCGCTGGCGCCCAGCACCACGAGGAGGAGCACCAGCGTCTTGTGGACCTCGGACAGGTCGTCCCGTAAAGCCCATAGAGCAGTCGTGACGACCCCGAGCACCACCGTCCAGGGTCCCAGCCCCTCGGGAAACCGGCGGCCTACCCGCAGCGGAACGGCGTGATCAGGCACCGGCCTCGAACCGATATCCCACGCCGGGCTCCGTGATGATCAGGACGGGGCGCACCGGATCGGACTCGAGCTTGCGCCGCAGATTGGCCACGTAGACCCGAAGGTACTGTTGCGGGTCGCCGGAGGATGCCGCCCACACGGCCCGAAAGAGCTGCTGGTGCGTCAGTGTCTTGCCCGGATCGCGCAGAAACGCGCGCAACAGCTCCCATTCCGTCGGCGTGAGATGCACGTCCTTGCCGCCGCGCTTGACGGTACGCTTGGCAGCATCGATGACCAGCTCGCCCACGGTTACGGCGTTCCGCCCCTCGGCGCTTTCTCCCATGCGGTTGCGCCGAAGCTGCGCGCGAACTCGAGCGCGCAGCTCGCCCGGGTTGAAGGGCTTGGTCACGTAGTCGTCCGCGCCCTCCTCGAGAAGCCTGATCTTCTCTTTCTCCGAGTGATGCGCCGAAAGGACGAGAATGGGCGCGGTGGACCACTTGCGGATCTCACCGCATACCCACGTGCCCGGCTTGTCGGGAAGGCCGAGGTCGAGCACGATCAGATCCGGTCGCTCCGCGGCAGCCAGGTCGACGGCCTCTTCCGCGGTTCCGGCGAGCAGTACGCGCTCGAAGTCATTGGCGAGGATGTTGCCGACTGCTCGACGGATGTGGGCCTCGTCGTCGACGATCAGGACCTTGGACGTAACGGACAATGCGTGGCCGACCTCGATTCACGAACCGGCGCAGCCGCCGCGCAGCGCCTGCCGCGCGGTAGAACGCCCTCCAGGAAGCGCCTCACAGCGAGCGCCCTGCAGCAAGCATAGGGGCGACGGACGGCTGCTTCCAGCACCGCCACCGACGGCTCCGCGGATCTTGACGGCTTCTTAATGCCCTCCTCCCCGCTCTTTGTGCAGCCTTTGCGCAGCCACCCGCATCTTCCAGGCCGATGAGCACGGCGGTCAGGCCCCGACGAATGGGGCGGAAATAGCCCGACGGCGGCGGCCGCTGTCCCGTGCTCGATTCAGACGAGGAACCCAGATCGGTGCCTGGGAGGAAGGAACGACGTGTACAAAGCTCTGGCTGGCGTGCTCACGGCGATGCTGCTCACCCTGGGGGGCTGCCAGCGCTCCGACCTGGTCGGTACGTGGACGGGGCGCGATCCCCAGGGTGCCAGCGTCACCTATTCCTTCAGCCCGGACGGAACGGGTTACCGCCGGACCGGAACGGGGCCGCAGGAGCCTCTCACCTACGACCTCGAGCGCGGCTACCCGAACCTGATCGAGGTCGTGATCCAAAGCGGCGATGCGCGGCAGGTGCAGCACGGCATCGTCCAGATCGCATCGGAGACGGAGATCCGGCTCGAGCTGTCGCCCTCCGGCGAGCCGGCCCCCAGGCAGCTCTCGGATACCGCGCTGTCTCTCCGGAGGCCCGCGACCCGATGATGCCGCAAGACGCCACAACGACGGAGAAGACATGAGCGCCATTCAATGGCTCGGGCTGGTGATCACGATCGTGCTTTCCATCTACCTGTTCGTCGCGCTCACGCGACCGGAGGAGTTCTAGCATGAGCAGACGCGAGACGTCGCTCTTCGAACCGGCGATCGTCCGTCAGGCCGCGCTGGACTCCGTGCGCAAGCTCGATCCGCGCTATCTGATTCGGAATCCGGTGATGTTCGTGGTGTTCGTCGGGAGCATCCTCACGACCGGACTCTTCTTCCAGGGCCTCGTCGGCACGGGCGAGGCGCCGACGGGATTCATGCTCGCCGTCGCGCTGTGGCTCTGGTTCACCGTGCTGTTCGCGAACTTCGCCGAAGCGATGGCGGAGGGCCGTGGAAAGGCTCAGGCGGCGGCGCTCCGCCGCACTCGCACCAAGACTATCGCGAAGAAGCTCGCGGAGCCTAGGCGCGAGGCCAGCCGGACGGACGTGTCGTCCACCGATCTCAGAATGGGTGATCACGTTCTCGTCGAAGCCGGCGACATGATCCCGGGCGACGGCGAGGTCGTGGAAGGAGTCGCATCCGTCAACGAGGCCGCCGTGACCGGCGAGAGCGCTCCCGTCATCCGCGAGAGCGGCGGGGATCGCAGCTCGGTGACCGGAGGAACGCAGGTTCTCTCCGACTGGATTGTCGTGCGCATCACGGCGAACCCCGGTGAGACGTTTCTCGACCGCATGATCGCCTTGGTCGAAGGCGCGAAGCGGCAGAAGACCCCGAACGAGATCGCCCTCTCGATCCTGCTCGCGGGACTCACGCTGGTCTTCCTGATCGTTACCGCCACACTCCTTCCGTACACGGTCTTCGCCGTCGGCCAGGCCGGCACGGGGAGTCCCGTGACCGTGACCGTGCTCGTGGCGCTGCTCGTGTGCCTGATCCCCACCACGATCGGCGGGCTGCTGTCGGCGATCGGCATCGCGGGCATGGACCGCATGATCCAGGCGAACGTGATCGCGACGTCGGGGCGCGCCGTGGAGGCAGCGGGAGACGTGGACGTCCTGCTGCTGGACAAGACCGGCACGATCACGCTCGGGAATCGGCAGGCCACGCAGCTCTTCCCCGCGCCGGGCGTCGCCGAGCAGGAGCTCGCTGACGCGGCGCAGCTGTCCTCACTCGCCGATGAGACACCCGAGGGACGCAGCATCGTGGTGCTGGCGAAAGACAAGTACGGGCTGCGCGAGCGGGACGTGCACGGGATGGGCGCGCATTTCGTCCCCTTCTCCGCTTCGACGCGGATGAGCGGCGTGGACTTGAATGGCCGCAAGATCCGCAAGGGCGCCGCCGACGCCGTAGAGGCGTGGGTGGGGACGCTCCACGGAAGCGTGCCGCCTGCCGTGAAGCGGCAGGTGGAATCGGTCGCACGCGAAGGCGCTACGCCCCTCGTGGTGGCGGACGGCGCCAAGGTGCTCGGGGTGGTGCAGCTCAAGGACGTCGTCAAGGGCGGGATCCGCGAGCGCTTCCGCGAGCTGCGCGAGATGGGCATCAAGACGGTCATGATCACGGGCGACAATCAGCTCACGGCTGCCGCGGTCGCCGCGGAGGCGGGAGTCGACGACTTCCTGGCCGAGGCCACGCCCGAGGCCAAGCTCAAACTGATACGCGAGTACCAGGCCGGTGGGCGTCTCGTCGCGATGACGGGCGACGGCACCAATGACGCACCGGCGCTGGCTCAAGCGGACGTCGCGGTGGCGATGAATGCGGGCACGCAGGCCGCGAAGGAAGCTGCCAACCTGGTGGACCTCGATTCGAACCCCACGAAGCTGCTCGAGACCGTCGAGATCGGAAAGCAGCTCCTGATCACGCGTGGTGCGCTCACGACGTTCTCGTTCGCGAACGATGTGGCGAAGTACTTCGCGATCCTGCCGGCGATCTTCGCCGGCCTGTACGCGACAGGAGCGGGCCCCGGACCGCTCGAGGCGCTCAACGTGATGCGGCTCGCGTCACCGGAGTCGGCGATCCTGAGCGCGGTGATCTTCAACGCTTTGATCATCGTTGTGCTGATTCCGCTCGCGCTGAGAGGCGTGAGATACCGTCCGGCCAGCGCAGCCGCGCTGCTTCGCAGGAACCTGCTGATCTACGGCCTCGGGGGAGTCATCGCGCCGTTCGTCGGCATCAAGTTGATCGACATGATCCTCGTGGCGCTGCGGCTCGCCTAACGGCCGCCAAGGAAACGACCATGCTGTACATCGCATACCTCTTCCTCGGTCTCGGGACGTTCTGGGCGCTGGTCGCGCTCACCAATGTCGTGGACCGTTCGGATCGGGAGTGAACCCATGAGCGCCATTCTTCTGATCACGCTGATCGTAGGCGGCACGGCCCTGCTGTCCTGGCCGTTCGGCAGCTACATGAAATGGGCGATGGATCCTTCCGGGTCCACGCCGGCCCAGCAGCGCTTCGAGCGACTGTTCGGAGCGATCGCCGGCCCTCTCGGGAAACAGCAGCAGGAGTGGAAGCAGTACATGCTCGCGTTGCTCGTGTTCAACGTCGTGATGTTCGGCGTGAGCTTCGCGTTCATGTCGCTGCAGCAGTTCCTGCCGCTCAACCCGGACGCGAAGGGCGCGGTCGCGCCCGACCTCGTGTTCAACACCGTCGCGTCGTTCACCTCGAACACGAACCTGCAGCACTACTCGGGCGAGGTGTCCATGAGCTACCTGAGCCAGCTCTTCTCGCTCATGTGGCTGCAGTTCGTGTCGGCCGCGACCGGCATCGCCGCGCTGGCCGCGCTCGCGCGCGGCGTCGCGGGACGCAAGGAGATGGGCAACTTCTTCATCGACGTGCAGCGCGCGACGTTCCTGGTTCTGCTGCCGCTCGCGGTGGTGGTCGCCACGCTGATGGTCCTCGGCAGCATGCCGATGACCCTCTCTGGATCGGCCGTCGCCACGACGCTGGAAGGCATCGAGCAGACCATCGCGCGCGGCCCGGTGGCGGCGTTCCTGACCATCAAGCAGCTCGGGACGAACGGCGGCGGATTCTTCGGTCCCAACAGCACGCACCCCTTCGAGAACCCGACGTTCTGGACGAACGCGCTCTCGATGTTCGCCATCATCTTCATCCCGATGGCCTCCGTGTGGATGTTCGGCCGCGTCGTGGGACGGATGCGGCACGCGGCGGCCATCTTCGCTGTCATGCTGGTGCTCCTGCTCGGGAAGATCGCGGGCGCGGTGGCCTTCGAGACCGCCCCGACCCAGGCGTTCGCGGACCTCCCTGCCGTCGAGCAGGTCAACGGCAACTTCGAGGGCAAGGAGATGCGCTTCGGCGTGCCCTACGGAAGCGGACCGCTGTGGGGCGTGATCACGACGTCCACCAGCAACGGGTCGGTCGGCGCGATGCAGGACAGCTTGAATCCGATGGCCGGGCTGATGCCGATGGTGGGCATGTGGCTCAACGCGACCTTCGGCGGCGTCGGCGTCGGCATGATCAACATGTTCATCTACATCATCATCGCCGTGTTCATCGCGGGGATGATGGTGGGTCGAACGCCGGAGTATCTGAACCGAAGAGTCGAGTCGAGGGAGATCAAGCTCGCGGTGCTCACCGTCTTCTCCCACGGATTCTTCATTCTCGTCGGCGCCGCCCTATTCGCGGTGACGCCTTGGGGAGTCGATACACTCAACAACATCGGTCCCCACGGCTTCAGCGAGATCCTGTACGAGTTCAGCTCGGCCAGCGCGAACAACGGCTCCGGATTCGAAGGCCTCGGCGACAACACGGTGCCCTGGAACATCGCGACGGGGCTGGTCATGCTGCTCAACCGCTACATCCCGATCATCCTGCCAGTCGCGATCGCGGGATCGCTCGCGACGAAGCGCGCGACGGCGGAGTCGGCCGGAACGCTCAGCGTCCAGGACGCCACCTTCGGGGTGATGCTGATCGCGACGATTCTGATCATCGGCGCGCTGACGTTCTTCCCAGCGGCGGCGCTGGGCCCGATCGCCGAACACCTTCTCTACATGTAACTGCGTGTAACGCTCATCGGACACGAGGATCTTCGAAGATGCAATCGTTCATAGCCAGCCTTCGGATCGCCGTCACCAGCATCGGCGTTTGCGTGATCGGCTACGTCGCGCTCATCCTGGGCGTCGGACAGCTTCTGACGCCGGAAACGGCCAACGGCTCGCTCATCACCGCCGACGACGGAACCGTCATCGGGAGCCGGCTGATCGCGCAGAAGTTCACCCGGCCGGAGTACTTCTGGCCTCGGCCTTCCGCGGTCGATTACAACGGCGCGGGAGCGGGAGGCAGCAACAAGTCACCGACGAGCACGGATCTGACCGAGCGCGCCGAGGGAATCATCGAGCAGTACGGCGCGACGGCGGCGAGCCCCCTCCCACCCGAGCTGGTAGCTGCGTCGGGCGGTGGGTTGGATCCTCACATCTCGGAGCAAGCTGCCGAGTATCAGGCGCCGCGCGTCGCGGCAGCCCGTGGAGTCGCTCGGGAGCAGATCGACGCGCTCATCGAGGAGCACGCGTTCGCCCCGGGAGGCCCGCTGACGCCCGACCGGATCGTGAACGTGCTGGAGCTCAACCTGGCGCTGGACGCCGCCAGCCGCGGTGGTCGATGAAACGCTCCCGGTAGGCACCGGCAGCGTACATGCTTTTCACGCGCGGTGAGCGAGAACGGTCTACCTGACGGCACCGGCCGCCGCTTCTTCCTCTGGGGTTTCCCGCCCCCACCCTCCGAGGGAAAGCCTGACGTAAGGGCCCTGGATGCGCAGGTCCGGCCCTCCGGCGACGTCGTTCGTCCCGTCGAGGGACCACGCCGACTGCGCCGGTGCGAACGAATAGCCGGCCTGCACGCCCAGCAGGAAGCCGCCCACGCCCCTCTCCCGTTCGCCCAACGTGACCCTGTAGTTGGCCGCCAGGCCGACGTCCAAAACCAGGACTGCGGTCGAGAGCGTTGAGCTCGTCTCAGGATCCGCGATCACTTGATCGAACGTGGGCGCGAATCGTTCCGCGATCTTCAGGCTCATGCCGCCCCCGCCGATGCCGAACAGCGGATAGAGATCGAACGCCTCTCCGGTGATGACGAGGTAGCCGACCCGGAACAACCCGAAGCCACCCGAGACGGTCAGCTGACGGCCGCCGCCGGGCGTGGTCTCCTTGGCTCCCATCAGCGCGTGGCCCTCCCCGCCGATGAGGAACCGGCCGCGCGTGCCGTACCCGGCGCCGCCGAGCGTGAGGAAGTCCTCGCTCATGGCGGGCAGCGCGGCGCCCGTCAGTGCCGTGTTGAGATCGTCGAGCCCCAGCCTGAGATAGCCGGCCTGAAAGAAGCCGCGACCGGCCGTGGGCTCCTCGTCCGCCGGTGCCGTCTGGGCTTCGAGACGGCCCGCCGCGAACGGCGCCGACGCCGACCAAGCGATCGCAGCGATCGCCACCGCGTTTTTCGTGTTCATGGACGAAGCTGGACCCGGTGGCGCCTTCGCGGTGTCGGGGAATCTCCGCGAGGGGATGACGGCATTCGCGCGCGCACGCAGCTCGGTGGCCGAAGGCCGGCCGGCCGGATACTGTGAACGGACGACGTCCTCGCCACGGCGGAGGAACCGCATGACCGCACGACTCCTCGGAACACTCACCGTCGCCGCGCTCTGCGGCGCGTGCGGCGGCTCCGATTCGTCTCCGGCCGCGGCCGCAGGCGCGACGTTCTTCGAGGGCGCACGCCTGATCATCGGCGACGGTGAGGTGATCGAGAACGGCGGCATGTTGATCGAGGGCGACCGTATCGTCGCGGTGGGCAGTCGCGCGGCGATGAGCGTGCTGGCGGGTACCCGCACGATCGACCTCTCGGGCAAGACCGTCATCCCCGCCCTCATCGACGCGCACGCTCACCTCGGGTACGAGGGGTACACGGCCTGGGGCGCCGAGAGCTACACGCGCGAGAACATGATCGAGGATCTCGAGCGCTACGCGTACTACGGCTTCGGCGCGGTGTTCTCGGCGGGCTCGGATCCGGACGACTTCGCCCTCGAGCTCCAGCGCGCGCAGCGTGCCGGCGAGTTCGGCGGCGCGCGGTTCCTCTTCGCCGCGGGCATGGCACCGCCGGGCCAGGGGCCGAACAACCAATTCCTCGTCCACACGCAGGCGATCGGCGAGCGGATGGGCATGACGGTCGTGCGCGGCGTGGCCTCGGTGGAGGACGCGCGGACGGCGGTCGCCGAGGTCGCCGCCAAAGGCATCCCCTTCATCAAGATCTGGGTGGACGACCGCGGAGGCTCACAGACCAAGCTCGCCCCTGAGCTCTACCGGGCGATCATCTCCGAAGCGCGAGCCCACGACATCGCCGTGGTCGTGCACCAGCAGAGCACCGCCGACATGCCGGGCCTGCTCGACGCCGGCGTGACGGGCTTCCTGCACGGACGGCTCGGCCCGACGCTCGACGCGGCCCTGGCGAACCGCATCCACGACGCGGGCGCGTACCTGGTCCCGAACCTCGGCCTCGGGGAGCTTCGCCGCGAGCGCGTCGCCGACGATCCGTTCCTGCAGGAGACGGTGCGTGCGGACGTGGTGGCGCGCCTCGGTCAGGCGTTCGACGCGCAGCAGGCGGGAGGAGGCGGGGGTGGAGGCGCCAACGAGCAGGCGATGCGCGAGTCGATGGGTCATCTGCTGGACGCGCACGTGGACGTCGTGCTCGGCACGGACGCGGGCGCCGTGCCCGATCATTTCTTCGGCTACACCGGCCATCGCGAGCTGGAGATCTTCGAGCGGCTCGGCATGTCGCCCGCCGAGGCGATCATCGCGGCGACCAGCCGTCCCGCCGCCAGACTCGGGCTGGACGACATGGGCACCCTCGCGCCCGGCAAGCGCGCCGACTTCGTCGTGCTCGACGCCAACCCGCTGGACGGCATCCGCAACACGCGCAGCATTTCCGCGGTGTGGCTCGACGGCGAGGAGGTCGACCGCGCGGCGCTCGCGCGGCGGTTCACCGCGATGGACTGACGGCTGGATCGGCGGACGGGCTGACGCCTCAGAACGCGTTCATCAGCGTGTAGAGCAACAGGCCGACGAGGCCGCCCACGATCGTCCCGTTGATGCGGATGAACTGCAGGTCGCGTCCGATCGCGAGCTCGATCTTGCGCGAGGTGACGTCGGGGTCCCAGCGGCCCACGGTGTCCTCGATGAGCTGACCCACCTCGTGGCGGTACTGGTCCACGGCGCCGACGAGCGCGTCCACGATCCAGCGGTCCACCTTCTCGAGCAGCCCGGGATCGTCGAGCACGGCCTGCGCGAGCGTCTGGAGGCCGCGCTGCACGGCACCCGGCTCGGCGGCCTCCGGCGCGTCGGCCTGCCGGACGAGCGCGGTCTTCGCGTCCGCCCAGAGGGACCCGGCGAAGTCCCGCAGCGCGGGATGCTGGAGGATGTCCTCCTTGATCGCCTCGGCGCGGGCGATCGTCGCGGGCGATCTGCGCAGATCGTGGATGAACTTGTCGATGGCCTCGTCGAAGCGCGCGCGGAGCGGGTGGTAGGGGTCGCGCGACACCTCGGCGAGGGTGTTCTCGATCCCGTCCACGATCTTCTGGTGGATCTTCTCGTCGACGAGGTCGGGCACCCACCAGGGGCTCTCCTCGGCGACGCGGCGGCGGATGAGCTCCTCGTTGTCCTGCGCCGCCTTGGCCCCGATGCGGAGCGCCTCGTCGAGGATCTCCTGGTGGCGGCCGTCGGCGGTCAGCACGGCGAGGACCTTACCCAGGAGCGGCGCGACCTTCACGGCGCGGATGCGCGCCGCGATCGGGCGCTCGATCGCATCCATGATGTCCTCGTCGCGAAGCACGCGCGACGCGGCGACGAGCCCGGCGCCGACGTGCCGGGCGATCCGCTTCGTGTTCTCGGGCTCCGTGAGCCAGCGCGCGGCCTTCTCGCCGAGCCGCATCCCGGTGACCCGTCGCGCGATCACCTCGCGTGAGAGGAAGTTGTTCTCCACGAAGCGGCCGAGCGTGCGGCCGATGCGGTCCTTCCGCGCCGGGATGATCGCCGTGTGCGGGATCGGGATCCCCATGGGATGGCGGAAGAGCGCCGTGACGGCGAACCAGTCGGCGAGCCCGCCGACGATGGCGGCCTCCGCCGTGGCGCGCACGTAGCCGAGCCAGGGCCAGGTGCCCTCCAGCCAGAGCGCCACGCCGAAGATCAGGGCGCACGCCACCAGCATGAGCGCGGCGTTGCGCTTCATCGAGGCGAGCCGGCGGGCCCGTTCGGCCTCGTCCATCTGGCCGGACGCCGGCGCCGGAAGCGGCGGGGCCGGGGCCTTCGGGCTCGTGGCCCGGTCGGGAAGGGAAGCTTCGGAGCCGCTGCTCATGGGCGCGAATCTAGCAACGTGCCGGGCACGAGTGCCGCCGACCCCCTACCCTTCCGCTCGGCGACGGGCACGTGATAGCCTTCCGGTGTCCAACCACTCGATCTCCGGGAACGATGTCCACAGAAACGATGACGGCAGGCCATCGCCTGCTCGACGAGGTCGAGGAAGCGGTCCACCGGCGCGTGGTGGGCCAGGACGCCACCATCCAGGGACTCCTGATCGCGATCCTCACCGGAGGACACGTCCTCCTGGAAGGGCTTCCCGGCCTCGCCAAGACGCTGCTCGTCCGCTCGCTCGCCGACGCACTCCATACGACGTTCCGCCGCATCCAGTTCACGCCGGACCTGCTGCCGGGGGACGTGGTCGGCATTCCGGTCTATCACCAGGGCACCGGCGAGTTCCGTGTCTACAAAGGACCGGTGTTCGCCAACCTGGTGCTCGCCGACGAGGTGAACCGCGCGCCCCCGAAGGTCCAGTCGGCGCTCCTCGAGGCGATGGAGGAGGAGCAGGTGACGATCGACGGCACGACCTACCCGCTGCCGTCGCCGTTCCTCGTGCTCGCCACGCAGAACCCGATCGAGCAGCAGGGGACGTATCCGCTGGCCGAGGCCCAGCTCGATCGCTTCATGATGAAGCTCCGCATCGAGTATCCCAAGCGCGAGGAAGAGCGGGAGATCCTCGAGCGCGTGGCGCTCGCCCCCGCGTCCAATGGCAACCAGCCGGCCACGAGCGACGCGTACGGCGCCGCCTCGGCGAGCCCCGAAGCGATCCTCGCGGCGCGTAGGGAGCTCGACGGCGTGAACGTGGACCGCAAGATCCAGGACTACGTCGTGAGCCTCGTGTTCGCGACGCGAGAGCCGGACGAGGCCGGTCTTCCCGAGCTCGCGCGCCTGCTCGAGTTCGGCACGTCTCCGCGCGCCACGATCTTCCTGACGCGGGCCGCGCGCGCGCGTGCCTACCTGGAGGGACGCGACTTCGTGCTGCCGGACGACGTGAAGGCCGTGGCGTATCCCGTGCTGCGCCATCGGCTGCGCACGACCTACGAGGCCGACGCGAAGGGCATCGACTCCGATCAGATCATCGACCGGCTCCTGGCCACCGTTCCTTCTCCGTAGGCGCGCATGCTGACCGGGTTGTGGAGCGAGGCCCTCCGCCGTCTGCGAGGGCCGAAAGACGATCCGCCCTCCACCGACGCGCTCCGGGAGGTACGACGACTGGAGCTCCGCACGAGGGGGCTCGTCGATACGCTCTTCGTCGGCAGCTATCCGTCGATCTTCCACGGGCGCGGCCTCGAGTTCTCGCACGTCCGCAGCTATCAGGTGGGTGACGACGTGCGCGCGATCGACTGGAAGGTCACCGCGCGGCGCGGCGCCCCGTTCGTGCGGCAGTTCGTCGAGGAGCGCGACCTCCAGGTCGTGCTCGTCGTGGACGTCTCCGGGTCCGGGCGCTTCGGACCGGGGGAGCGCAGCCCGTGGGAGGTGGCGACGGAGATCGCGGCCGCGCTCGCCTTCGCCGCGGCGCGCAACAACGACCGCATCTCGCTCCTGCTCGTCAGTGACCGGGTGGAGCACTACATCGCGCCCGGGTCGGGACGACGGCACGTCATCCGGCTGCTCACGGATCTGGTCTCCCACGGCCCCCACGCGGCGGGCACCGACCTGAGCGCCGCGCTGGAGCGACTCGGCAGGACGCGCGCTGACCGCGCGACGGTGTTCGTGATCAGCGACTTCATCCAGAGCGGGCCGGATTCGCCGTTCCGCCAGGCGCTCATGAAGCTGGCCCGGGCGAACGACCTCATCGCCATCCGGCTGCTCACCGGCGCGACCCTCGAGCTGCCGGACGTCGGTTGGGTCGAGATGACCGATCCGGAGACCGGCCGGCGCGTCGTGCTGAACGCCGGCCAGAAGAAGGTCCGTGAGCACTACCGCCACAGCGTGCTCCGCGCGCAGGCCGATACCGCAGCGCTCCTCGGTGAGGCCGGCGCGGAGCTGGTGGACGTGAACACCGCGGGAGATCCGCTCGCGGTGCTGTCGAACTTCTTCCGCACGCGCCGGAGCACCCCCCGGTGAGGGCGCGCGCGTTGGTGCTCCTGCTGCTGGTCGGAGCGATGGTCGCTCCGCGATCCGCCGCGGCGTACATGGCGTCCCAGACCCCCGGGCCCGTTCGGCTCGTCGCGTTCATGAACGAGCCGATGGAGCCCGAGTTCGGAAAGGTCTTCGAGCTCTTCCTCCAGCTCCGCCTGGCGCCGGACGTGGTCACGTTCGTTCCGGATACGCTGCTCCCGGCGCCCAACGCCGTGAGCGCGGGTCCGGCGCATTGGACCACGGAGCCGGGGCCCGCCGACTCGATCGACGTGCGGGCGACGTACTACGTGATGGGCCTGGCGAACGGCGGCGTGGAGCTGCCGACGTTGGAGCTCTGGACGCGACCGCCCGCTCCCGGCGAGGCCGGCGGACCGAGACCCGCGAGCGAGCTCGGCGACTCGCTCGCCCGAAGGGACGAGCTGCGGCGCATCGTGCTCGAGATCGGCGGCGCCATGATCCAGGTTCCTTCGGAGATGCAGGGGGAGGATGCGGCGATCGATCCCCATCCACCCGCCGACGTGCTCGGTGGAGAGTGGAGCCCGTGGCGGATCGGAGCGGTCGCCGTCGGGGTGCTCGCGGTGCTCGCGCTCGGCTGGATCTTCCTCTCGGGCCGGTGGTCCGCGGCCGCCCACGTACCGGTCCTCGGTGCGTCGCCGCGTGCCGAGGCGCTACGCGAGCTCGACCGGTTGCTCGCGCTGGGCTGGCACACCGACGGACGCGTG
Organism: Gemmatimonadales bacterium; assembly: GCA_050181335.1. GTDB lineage: Bacteria > Gemmatimonadota > Gemmatimonadetes > Longimicrobiales > Gaopeijiaceae > UBA2982. Next base: position 493,131 of record JBFXDG010000001.1, read on the forward strand.
TACGAGTTCTACGACGCCACCACGAACGTCCTCCGCCAGCTCTCGGAACACGAGCAGCCGGACTGGAGCCGTGCGTTGACCAGCAGCGAGCTCGTCGCGCGCATCGAGGGACGCTGGGGCCGAGACGCCGTCACGAGCCTGCGTCCGGCCGTGTGGTCGGCCGAGTGGGTGAAGTTCGGCACGGACCGTCCGACCGCCGCCGCCGCCGAGCGCGACTGGACCGTGATCCGAGACTGGATCCGCGGGCTCCCGGAGAGCTAGCTCACCCATGCGCATCGAGCTCGCTCGTCCCGACGTCCTCTATCTGCTGGCGCTGCTGCCGCTCTGGGCGCTGCTGGTGTGGCCGCGCGTCGGTCGCGGGTTCCGTTATACGCGTGGCGCGCTGCCGGGTCGCCGCCCGCTCGTGGCGGGCGCGCGCGAGGCGCTGATCCTCCTCGTCCCGCGGCTGCTCACCGCCGGTGCGTTCGCGGCCATCGTCGTCGCGCTCGCCGGTCCGGAGCGCGTGGAGGTGACGCGCGACACGATCATGGAAGGTCACGGCATCGGCCTCGTGGTCGATCTCTCGAGCTCGATGCTCGCCGAGGACATGGGGGAGGGCCGGAGCCGCATCGAGGTCGCGCGCGACGCGGGCATACGGTTCGCGCGCAGGCGTATCCACGACGAGCTCAGCCTCGTCGGCTTCGGCAGCGACGCGCTCACGCGCATGCCGCCGACGAACGACCCGGAGCTGATCGTGCAGGGGGTCGAGTCGCTCGAGACGCAGCTCGTGCGCGACGGCACGGACATCTCGGGTGCCGTGCTCGCCGCGCTCGCCAGGCTGCTCGAGTCCGCACGCGAGCCTCGTGTCATCGTCCTGCTCACGGACGGCGCGCACAACGGGACGGACCTGCCGCCGCTCGTGACCGCGCGCGCCGCGGCAGCGCTCGACGTACGCATCCACGCGATCAGCGTCGTGTCGCCGGAGCCCGCGACCGGTCCCGCCGCACAGATCCTGCGCGACCGCTTCGGTGACGAGCGCGAGACGGTGCTCCAGCAGCTCGCCGCGATCACGGGCGGCCGCTACTTCCGGGCAACGAGCTCGCAGGCGCTCGACTCGATCTACGCGGAGATCGACCGGATCGAGGCGCCGGAGCCGCGCATCCTCGAGGGCGAGCTCAGGTATCCACTGGCGGCTTGGCTGTTCATGACCGCGCTCGTCCTGCTGGCCGTCGAGGCGCTGCTGCGCGGGTCTCGCTGGGGGGTCGTGCATTGACCTTCACCGACCTCTCGCCGCTCTGGCTCGGTGCGCCGCTCGTCGCGCTCATCCTCGTCGGCGTGTGGAGTCACGGCACGCGCCGGCGCAAGCTCGCCGCCTTCCTGGGCGGGCGACGGGCGCTCGTGCGGCTCGCGCGCACGGATCTGTCCGGCCTGAGGCTCGGCCGTGTGCTGCTGCTCGGCCTCGCGGGCGCGTGCCTCGCGTTCGCCGCCGCCGACCCGCACTGGGTGGAGCCGCCTCCCGGTGAGGCGCCGCCGGTGGACCGCGTCGTGCTCGCGATCGACGTCTCGGCGTCGATGCAAGCGACCGACGTGGCGCCGACCCGCCTCGCGAGCGCCGTGGAGATCGCGACCGAGCTCCTGGACGCCCTCGAGGGGCAACAGGTCGGCCTCATGCTCTTCGCCGGCACCGCCTATCCCATCGCGCTGCCGACGCTCGACCATACGGCGGTGGCGTTCCTGCTGCGGGGCGTCGTGCCGACGATGGCGAGCGCGTACGATCCCGGAACGCTCCTGTCGGTCGCGGTCGCCGACGGCATCACCATGCTGCAGGCGGTCGACTCGGCTTCCGTTCCGGCGCGCATCGGTCGCCGTCGTCTCGTGGTGATCGGCGACGGGGATGTCGGCGACGAGCCGGCGGCCCTCGGCGAGGCGGCCGCGCTGGCAGCCGAGGCGGGCGTCGAGGTCCACACGATCGGTGTGGGCACCGAGCGCGGCGGCCCCATGAGCCTTCCGGCCGGGACGTACCAGCTCGGCGGCCCGGTGACGGACGCGGGAGGTCGACAGGCGGTCTCCCGCATGCGCGAGTCCCTGCTGCGGGATCTGGCGGGCGGAGCCGGCGGGCTGTACGCGCACGTGGACGCGGAGGGCGACGTGCGAGCGATCATGCGCGCGCTGGTGGCGCCCGCTCCGGTGGCCGAAGTGGCCCCCGGCGATACCCCGCCGCCGTGGGCGCGCTACGACCTCCCCTTAACTCTCGGCGTGGCCGCGCTCATCCTCATTCTCATGGAAAGCCTGCTCGACGCCTCGCTTCCCCGCCTCGGCGCCTACCGCCGGGAAGTCGCATGAGCCGCGTGCAACGCGACGTGCGCCGCGCCGCGGCGGTCGTGGTCGTCGCGGGGCTGCTGGCGGGCGCGCTCCTGATTCAGGACCGTCGCAGCGTCGAGCGCGGCAACCGGCTCTACCACGAGGGCGACGCCCCGCGCGCGGCGGAGACGTACGCCCGCGTGCTCGGGGACGACGACGCCGCGGCACCGATCCGATACAACCTCGGCACGGCGATGCTGACGTTGAATCGGGACTCCGCCGGCGCCGTCCTGCGCTCGGCCGCCGAAGCGGGGGACCGATCGGTCCGACAGAAGAGCCTCTACAACCTGGGCTACCAGCTCATCATGTCGCTCGGCGGTCTGATGACCATCGACTCCACGCGCGCGATCCTGGTCGAGGCGGTGGAGGTCGGCCGCGAGGCGCTGCGCCTGGACCCGAGCGACGACGACGCGCGCTGGAACCTCGCCGTGACGCAGCGCAGGCTCGACGCGATGATCCCGCCGGGCGAGGACACGGGCCGGCAGAGCAGCGGCGAGAGCGACGACGAGGTCGCGATGAACAACCCCGAGCTCACGCGCGCCGAGGACAGCGCCGCGGAGTCGGGACAGGAGCCCGAAGATCCGCGCGCCGCGGACAACCCCGGCGAGCGGTCGGGGCCCCGCCAGGGCGCGCGCGAAGCCTGGGCGACGCAGGACCCCGGTCCGCTCACGCGCGAGGAAGCGCTCGGCCTGCTCTTCGACTTGAACGACGAGCCCGAGCTGCTCCTGCGCGGCATCCTCTGGTCGCACCGGCCGGACGTGGCTTGGTGGTCGGGGCAGCCCTATCCCGGCGGCCGCTGGTAACTCGCTCGGCCGCTGAAATCGGCGCTGCGCGTCGTCGCGCTGCGGTCTCGCTCGCTGCGAAGTAGTATCCAACTACTCCTCGCTCGCTCGCCTTGCGCTCCTAGCGCCGCATCCGATTTGAGCGGCCGAGGCGTTGTGCCCGCTGAAATCGGCGGGCCGCCGCGTCGTCGCACTGCGGTCTCGCTCAGCGCTCGTAGAACGGAGGCGGCTCGACGCCGAGCGCGCGCAGGTACACGTAGCCCTGTCCGCGGTGGTGGATCTCGTTGTCGATGATGTACAGGATCTGCCAGTAGCCGGCGCCGGTGTACTGACCGAACGACGTGATCGAGTCCTGGAAGCGTTGCACGGGGATCTTCGGCCACATCTCGTCGATCTTCTTCGTGCTCTCGTCCCACAGCCTCAGGATGTCCCGCTTGTTATCCGCCTTGGGGACCGCGAAGCCGCCCCATTCGAGCGTCGCCATGCCGTGCGCCATCGGACCCGCCATCGACAGCATCTCGTTCGCGAGATCCCCGAAGGTGCGCATGCCGCCGATCGAGAAGGTGAACAGCTTGTCGTCCGGGAACACCTCGATGACGCGGCGGGAGAGCCGGCGGTGGCCCTGCCAGTGGGCGAGGAGCGCATCGGTCGAGATGAACATCGCGGGCTGGGCCGGCATGGTGACTCCTCGCCTCGGGTGGTTTCGGTATATGTTCGGTATCGTACGCGCGCGCGCCTTCGGCCGCAAGAGACCGCTCGTCGGGGCGGTCGACCAGAAGGCCTGTAGGGTACGGGTTTTGCGTTCATCTTTCAGGCATGAAGATCCTGGCGACGGAAAAACGCGAGCAGAACGTGGCGGTCCTCGATCCCTGGACCGTGGTCCACTTCAGCATCGGCCTCGCGCTCGGCCTGATGAACGCCCCGCTGCGCACCTCGATGATCGGGGCGGCGGCCTACGAGCTCGTCGAGCAGTACTTCGAGCGCGTCGACGTCGGCAAGGAGCTGTTCGACACGAGGGGCCCGGAGTCGATCCCGAACGCGCTCTTGGACTTGGCGGTGCTCGCGGCTGGCCACCAGCTCGGGCAGATGTGGAACCGACGGAAGTGAGCGCCCCCATCCTATAGCCCCCAGCTCAGGCTCACGCGCAGCTCACGGGGCTCGGACGGGTGGAAGTGCACGTCGTCCACGCCCTCGGGCGGCTCGCCGGGGAGCCGGGAGGTATAGAAGTACTGGATGTCGGAGTCCGCCTCGTCGAGCACGTTCAGGACCTGCACGGTGACCCGCGCGCTTCCGAGCTTGTAACCCGCGCTCAGGTTCACGAGCGCGCTCGCGTCGGAGCGCACCGAGTTGTCCTCGATGAGCGGGTACTCGCCGAAATGGCGCAGCCGCACCGTGCCGAAGGGCCCGTTGCCGGCCGGCTCGTAGCCGAAGCCCGCCGCGACCACCCGCTCGAGCGCCCCCGGGATGCGGTCCTCTCCGGCGGGAACGTCGAGCAGGCGCGCCTTGGTGAACGACACGTCGAGGTCGGCGCTCCACGCGTCCGTGATCCGGTAGAAGTTCGCGAACGTGACGCCCATCCTGCGCGTCGCGCCGCTCGGCTCGGTCGTGCCGGCGTCGCCGACGAAGAGCAGCTCGCTGTCGAGCTTCAGCGCCCACAGCGACAGCGTCGAGTTCAGGCCCGCCACCGGCTGCGAGCGCGCGCCGAGCTCGCCCCCCCACGACCGCACCAGCGCGTCCACCGGCTCGGTCGGGTCTCCGGTCGCGGGATCGATGGTCGTCACGGTTCCACGCGCGTCGTTGCTGTGGAAGCCGAGCCCGCCGCTCACGTAGAGCTCGGTGCCCGCGAACGGCCCGAACGCGAGCGAGAGCTTCGGGCTCACGATCTGGTCGCCGGACGTCCCGGTGTTGGCGGCCAAATCGCTCGTCACGTCGAATGCGTAGGCGTCGGCGCGCAATCCGAGCGTCGTCCGGAAGACGTCGGACCAAGGGGACTTCAGCTCCGCGTAGGCGCCGCCGCTCCACTGCGTGAACTCGTCGTTGCGGATCGTGCTCACCAACGTCCGCTGCCTGGTCCGCGACAACGTGAGCTCCCCCATGTCGCCGCGGAGCTGCGCACCGAGCGTGACCGTGTGCTCGCGGCCGGCGAGCTGGAACGGCTGTAGATGAGCGAGGTTCGCCCCGACGATCGTACGACCGTGGTCCTGCTGACGGAACTGGTCGCCGTCCGCCGGGTCGTCGAGCTCGTACGTGAAGTTCGAGAACAGATCCAGCTCGTAGTACGCGCCGTAGACCTCGACCTTCTGGCTCGAGGAAGCCGTCGCGCGGTTCCAGGAGGCTATCGCGCTGTAGCGCGAGCTCGCGCCGCCGAGCGACGAGTCCAGGTTGCCGAACCGACCGATCGTGCCGTTCTCCACGGCACGCCGCGGAATCTGGTCCGACGCGTTCCACTCGTTGTCGTAGCCGAGCGCCAGGATCGAGAACGTGCTCGTGGCGCCCTCGTGCGTGTAGCGCAGCATGCCGCTCAGCTTCTGGAGGTCCTCCGGCAGGTCCCAAGGACCGTCGTTGCCCTCGAGCTCGCCGCCGGCGAGCAGCGTGCCCGAGCTCCCGAGCGGCGTGGAGGCGCCGGCGACCACCCTGCGGTAGCCGTTCTCCCCGAAGCCGGCGAGCAGGATCGGCTCGTTCAGGCTTCGCCGCAGGCGGAACTCCGCCCCGCCGGCGCTGCCGAAGTCGCCGATCTCCGCGTAGAAGTTGCCGAGCGAGTACTCGACGTGATCGACGAGCTCGGGGATGAGGAAGTTGAGATCCGTGTATCCGTGCCCGTGCGCGTGCGTCGGAAGGTTGATCGGCATCCCCTCGAGCTTCGTCGAGAAGTCGGTGCCGTGATCCAGGTTGAACCCCCGCACGAACATCTGATTCGACTTCCCGCCGCCGCTGTGCTGCGTCAGGATCATGCCCGGCACCGTCTCGAGCAGCTCGCCCGCCCGCAGCAGCGGACGGACGCGGAGATCCCGCGCGCCGACGAACCCGACCGACGCCGTGCTCACCAGTCCGGTGAGATCGTCGGCGCGGCCCTGCACGTCGATCGGGTCCAGCACGTACACCGAATCGGGATGGGGATCGTTCTGCGCCGAGACGGCGGTCGTTCCCCCCATGAACGACATGACGACGAGCGCGACGACGGCCGCCGCGTTGAGATACGTGCGCATCCATCCTCCGAGAGTGGGTCGATCCGAGTGCCCTGGATGCACCCCGACGACCAACGCCGGTCGGCCTCGATGGGTCGACCGCCGGTCAGGGTGCGCTTCGCTGTGCGAGGGTCAGCCGCGCGGCGGAGGAAGCGGCGGGAGCGGGCGGGGATGCTCGGGAGCGATCAGATCGACGGCGGCGTACACGCTGCTCGCGGCGATGCCCAGCCACGTGTCCACGACGGCCGCCGGCGTATGCGCCGAGAGCTTCAGGACGGGCACCGCGTCGTGGTTCTCCTGCTCGGTCTGGTCGGCGGCCGACAGGAGCGCGTCCACGGGGGCCGCGTGCGAGTGGGTCACGCCGCCGTGCGTATGCGTATACGTATGCGCATGCCCCGCGCGGTCGCCGTGGACCACGCCGAACGCCGCCGCCCTGGCCTGTCGAGCCTGGATCTGCTCGAGCAGGTGGAACGCCCCGTGCGTCACCTGCGACGCGGCGCCCAACGAGAGCGGCAGCACATACGCGACGAGCACCGCCAAGACGGCCGGGCGGCGTATGCGTGGACGGAGTGACAGCGCGAGCATGGGCGCCATGGTACTGCCGACTCGGGCGAACGTCTACGCCCCCGCGGTCGCCTCGGCCCCCGCCCCGCGCAGCTCGACGAGCCGGCGGATGATCCGGTCGGGCCGTACCGGGTGTCCCTCCGCGAGGCCCCGCTCCCAGCGGTCCACCCAGACGCCGAAGATCCCCTCGCGCTGCGGCGCCGCCACGTCCCACTCCGGGTTGTCCCCGACCATCCACGCCTCGCCGGGGGCGACGTCGAGATCCGCGAGCGCACGGCGGTAGACGCGCGGGTCCGGCTTGCCGAACCCCAGCTCCCCCTCGATCAGGATCAGGTCGAACAGCGGGGCGAGCCCGAACCGCTCGATCTTGCTTCGCTGCGGAGCGTCGGCACCGTTCGTGAGAAGGGCCAGCCGGCATCCTCGCTCGCGCAGCCAACGGACGGTCTCGACGGCGTCGGGGAACGGCGCGATCGCCGCGTTGCGCTCCGCGTGATAGTGCGCCGCGATGTCGGCGGCCGCGCTCGAACGCCCCAGGCCGACCTCCTCGCACGCCATCGCCACGACTTCCGCGTAGGCGGCGAGCAGGTTCAGGCGACCGATCCGATGCCGCTCCGCGTCCGACCAGTACCACGTGCGCACACGCTCGATCGCTTCGTGGAGCACGCTCGGGTCGATCCCTTCGAGATCGGCGGCGTGCCGGAGGCAGGCTTCGCTCCAGCATCTCCTCGAGTGTCCGCTGTCGTCGAGGATCGTGTCGTCGAGGTCGAGCAGGACGGCTCGGGGCAGGCGCGTCATCCGTTCACGCGCCCGAGCCTGAGCGCATTGGCCGTGACGGCGAGCGAGACCCCGAGGTCGCCGACGAGCACCGCGGTGATGAGCGACACGTAGCCGAGCGGAACCCCGATGGCGAGCACGATCTTGATGGCGATCGCCGCGACGATGTTCTCCCGGATGACGGCGCGCGCCCGTCGGGAGAGCCTCACGACGTAGGGAAGCTTCTCGAGGTCGTCTCCCATCAGCGCCGCGTCGGCCACCTCGAGCGCGGTGTCGCTGCCGGCCGCGCCCATCGCGACGCCCACCGTGGCGGCGGCGAGCACGGGGCCGTCGTTCACGCCGTCACCGATCGCGGCGACCGGCCCGTAACGGCGCTCGAGCTCCTTCACCACGGCTACCTTGTCGCCCGGCAGCAGCCCCGCCCTCACCTCGTCCACGCCGACACGCGATCCGATCGACGCGGCGGTCGCGGGGTTGTCACCGGTGATCATGATCGTCCGCTCGATGCCGAGCTGCTTCAGCTCGCGGAGCGCGGAGGCAGCGGCGGCGCGGGGCTGATCGGCCAGGGAAAACCACGCGAGGAGCGTGTCGCCGCGGGCTATGCCCACCAACGAGTGTCCCGCGTCCTGGAGCTCGTTCGGCACCACGGCCCCAGGGAAGAGGCTCGGGCTTCCGACCACGTGCACCTCCCCGTCGATCTTCGCACGGGCTCCCTTCCCCGGGATCGCCTGGAAGTCCGTGACCCGCAGCTCGGCGGCTGGAGCGCGGCGCTCTTCGGCGGCCTCCACGATCGCCCGGGCCAGCGGGTGCTCCGAGCGGCGCTCCACCGCGGCGGCACGAGCGAGCGCGTCCCTCTCGTCCCCCTCGATCATGACCACGGACTCGACGGTCGGGTGCCCGAGCGTGAGCGTCCCCGTCTTGTCGAACGCGAACACGCGGATCGAGGCGAGCGCTTCCAGATACGTGCCGCCCTTGATGAGCACGCCGTGCCGCGCGGCGGCGGTGATGCCGCTCACCACCGCCACCGGGGTCGAGATCACGAGCGCGCAGGGGCACGCGATCACGAGCAGCGTCAGCCCGCGCGTGATCCATACGGACCACGTGCCGTCGAGCAGAAGCGGGGGCACGAGCGTGATGAAGACGGCCGCGACGGCGACCGCCGGCGTGTAGTGACGCGCGAAGCGTTCCGCGAACCGCTCGCTCCGGGTCTTCTCGCGCTCCGCCTGCTCGACCATGCGCACGATCTTCGCGAGCGCGCTCTCCGAAGCCGGCCGATCGACTCGGACGCGCAGATGGCCTTCGCGGTTCACGGTACCCGAGAACACGGTGGCATCCGGCGCCTTCTCCACCGGCAGCGACTCGCCGGTGATGGCGCTCTGATCGACCGCCGACGAGCCCTCGAGCACGGTTCCGTCCGCGGCGATGCGATCGCCCGGACGCACGACGATCACGTCGCCCGGCGCGAGCGCGGATGCCGGCACGCTCACCTCCATCCCCCGGCGAATCACCACCGCCGTGTCCGGCGCCATGTGCATGAGCGATTCGATCGATGCGCGCGCCCGGTCCACCGAGTAGGCCTCGAGGAGCTCGGCGATGCCGAACAGGATCGCGATCGACGCCGCCTCCACGAAGTCGCCCAGCGCCACGGCGCCGAAGATCGCGATCGTCATGAGGAAGTTCATGTCGAGCGAGAGACGGCGCGCGGCGAGCCAACCCTTCGGGAAGAAGCTCCAGCCCGCCACGAGCGCCGCGACGACGAGCCAGGCGTCGGCGAGCGTCACCGGATAGGCTGCGGCGGAGATCAGGAGGACGTCTCGCGCGACGAGCCCGGAGATCGCGGCGAGCGCCACGATGCCGATCGCGGCGAACACGCGTCGCGCCGACCGGCTCTCCCACGTCCGCGCGCGTGGCGGCGCCGGAGCGTCGGGCAGGATCGCTTGCGCGACGTACCCCACGCGGCCGATCTCCTCCTGCACGCGGGCGTCCGTCACCCTCGAGCGGTCGAGGGTGATCGTCAGAGTGCGGTGGACGACGCTGCCTTGCACGACCTCGATGCCGTCGACGGTCTTCAGCCGGCGCTCGATCTTCGCGAGGCAGCTCGGGCAGTCCATCTCGCCGACACGTAGCTGGAGCTCCTCGAGGCGAGTGTCGGTACCGGCGGCCATCACGCCCTCCGATCCGATCCGCAGATCGGGCAGCACGCACCGCTCGACTCACGGTCCGCCGAGATCTCGTCGCCCAGGGTGAGCAGCGCCTCGACACGTTCACTGCTGAGCCGATAGTACGCGAACCGGCCCCGTGCCTCCTTGGCGACCAGCCCGCACCCCAGAAGACAGGCCAGGTGATTCGAGGCGTTCGGCTGCGAGAGCCCGGTCACGCGGCAGATCTCGGTCACCGTGAGCGGCTCCTCGCGCAGCGCCTCGAGGATGCGGAGTCGGGAGGGCTCGGCGAAGCCGCGGAAGAGCTTGGCCTTGGAGAGGACGGGGCTGCGGGCGGCGATGGGCATGCTTCAATCTATCAGCGCGGGCTGATGTGACGGGGCCCGCGAGATCCGCGTTCCCCCGAGCCTATCATCGCCACACCCCGTTCCTCGTCTACGCGCCCTTCGGCCGGAGCGCGAGACCCAGGCTGAGCAGCGCGACGAGCAGCGCGGCGCCTCCCAGGACGGTCCCGAGCCCGCCGCCGCCTGGCGAAGCTTCCGCCTGCGCACCGGGCGCGACCACGTTCGTGAGCGAGGCTGGCGTCGAAGAACCCTCGGGTCCCGTCCAGGCGACCTCGGTGCCGTCCGCGTAGGTCTGCACGACGTCCCATTTCAGCGTGAGCGGCTCACCGGGGTTCACGCCGATGAAGCCGAGCTCGACGAATCGCCCGACGGGCAGCGTGCCGGTCCACCGGGCCGCGGCATAGGCGCCTTCGGGCCCCGGCGCGGCCTCGAGCGTCCAGCCGGGAACCTCGTCGAACGAGATCACCCTCACGCCGGCGGGAAATGTGATGGCGACGGCGACCGTGGCGAAATCGCGCTCGTTGGGGACGCGCAGCGTGTAGCGCTGATAAGCTCCGGTCGGCGCTTCGCCGGGATAGACGACGGCGTGCGCGGCGACCGCGTGGGTCCAGACGAGCGTGAGCGCCATGACGAGCGCCGCGATGCGGAGCGGGCGGCGAGCGATGACCAGAGAAGGTGCGGCAGCGGATGCGGGAGGAGGCATGGCGAGACCACTACGATGTGGGGGGAATGTGGGACAGCAGCGCGGCGAGCGCGACGACGCACGTGGCAAGCGCCAATTCCTTGGCTACGGAGCGTGACAAGCGAACCGAACCTTCCGGCGGGCCTTCGGACCACTGAAGCGATGGAAGAAGGCGAAACCGATGGTATGCGCCGAACGCGATCAGGCCGGCGAAGCCCACGGTCTTGGCCAGGAGTACGAGCCCGAACGGTGAGAGCAGACGCCCGAGCGAGCCGAGGATCGTCCAGCTCTGCACGATGCCCGTCACGGCGACGACGACCACGGACAGGAGCGCCGCCCCGGAAACGCGCCGCGCCGCGAGGTCGTGCCGTTCGCCGCCCCGCTCCGTGACGAGGAAGAGCAGGCCGCCGACCCACACGGCCGACGCGACGACGTGCGCGACGCTCGCCGGGAGCGTCACCGCCGGCGTGTACGACGCAGGATGCCCTCCCAGCCCGCCGGCGGCGACGGCGAGAATGGCGAAGACCGCGGCCAGCTCGGTCCGCCGGGCGAGCAACAAGGCCCACGGGACGAGCAGCGCGAGCGCCGACTCACCGGTGAGCGCTCGACCGGTCGTCAGCGACAACAGGCCATCCAAGCGCGCCCCTCCCTGGCCGAGCGTCTCGCCCGCCCAGAGCCACGCATACGCGACGGCGAGCACCGGTGCCGCGACGGCGAGCAGGCGCGTCGCCCTCCCCGTGAGGTCCGTGACCGAGCCGCGGGCCCAGGCCGCGAAGAGCAGGAGCCCCGCGAGAGGAAGCAGAGCGAGGTCGGCGAGCACACGAATCACGATGAGGCGCGGGGCGATATGTGGACTCCCAGCCATGCCGGCGTGGCTACCACCGGCGTCCATCCGATGGGGCGGCGGCTGGCCGAGCTCCCCGCCACCGGACCCACCGGGCCCTCCGACATAGAACACGAAGTCGTCGCCGACGGGGTGGCCATCGGCAGATATCACCCGCCACTCCAGGCGATAGCCGCCCGTCTCGAGCGGCGGCATATCCGCTACGAGTGTTCTCGCGTCCCCCGCGGCGCGCCGCGGGACGAGATCCCAGATGCGGTCGGAGGGACCGAGCACCCGCAGTACGGCACCGGTTTCCTCCACGGGCCCACTGAACGACAGCGTGATCTGGACGGGCAGGACGTCCAGCGTATCGCCCGCCGCAGGGGTCGAGCGTTCGAGAATTGCATGGACGGTGGGCGGCGGGCTCGACGCGAGCGCCGCCGCCACCCCCATCGCGAGAGCCGCGTACCTCAGCTTCCCGGCTGCCACCTGAATCCCGCGTAGAACGAGCGACCGTCGGCCGGGAAGAAGAACCGGCCGGCGCCATCATCGACGACGACCGCCGGCGAGTAGTGCGCGTTCGTCAGGTTCCTTCCCTCGACGAACAGGCTTCCGTCGAACCGTGGGAGCGCCCAGTCGACGCGCGCGCCGAGCGTCGTCCATCCGTCCTTCGAGACCTGGTTGGCGCTGTCCACGAAGTAGCTGGCCGGGACCCACTCGACGCTCGGCTTGAGGGACAGCCCGGACGGGTGGTTGTATTCGATCTCTGCCTGGGCGTAGTGCTCCGGGGTTCCAGGCAGACGATTGCCCTCGTAGGCTGCGTCGGTGACGTACTCGAAGCGTCCCCATGTGTAGGACAGGCGCGCACCCAGTCGATCTCGCGCCAGGAAGACGGAGCTCGGCAGCTCGTACGCCAGTGCCGCCTCGACCCCGAGGTGCCGCGTTTCCGACGCGTTCCGATAGGTCGGAACCGTGAATCCAGCGCCTGGGAACGGCTGCACGTTGATGTTGATGATCTCGTCGTCGATCTCGAGGTCGTACACAGAGAGCTCCCACTGCAGCCCGCCGCTCCGGCCCCTCGTCCCGAGCTCGAACTGCCACGCCCGTTGGGCCGCCACGTCGACGAAGCCAGGGCCGGCGAGGCTGTTCACTTCGATCATCAGCGGAGGTTCGTACATGTGGGAAGCATTGGCGAAGACCTGCCCCGAAACAGCCGGGAGCTCGTACAGGAGGCCGAGCTTCGGCTGGAACGCTTCATAGTCGCGCTCGTCCGTCTGGTCTCCGTCACTCAGGAACCGGTCGTCGAGCTTCCGCCCGTCACGCGCCCAACGCGCGCCCAGCACGGCCTTGAGTCGATCCGTGACGCCGAGCACCTCCTCCCCGTACACCGCGAACGTGGTCGCGAGATCGTCCTGGTCCTTCGCGAGCGCTCCGGACTCGCCGCCGACGTTCGCGTACTGGCGGTTCCAGTTCTTCCCCGTCGCCCACTGCGCGCCGATGCTGAAGCGGCTCTCGCGACCGCCGATGTCGCGCTCGTCCTCGAGCCGGGCCTCCACACCCCAATCGTCGCTCACCTGATCGAGCACCCGGAAGATCGGGTGCACGATGTCGCGGTGCTGGAAATACGGAGCGATGTCGAGCTGGGTGCGCTCCCCGAGCTGTGACCTGAGCTGCAAACCGACGTGGTGCAGCTGGTAGTCCCGACCGTAGCGGTTGGACAGGTTGTTGGGGTCCGCCGCGCGGCGATCGTCCTGGAGCGCGGTCTGCGTCAGCGACCCGGGAAGGTCCTCCTCGACCTTGGCGAACCAATAGAAGGCCCGCACGTCGAAGTTCTCGCCGAGGCGTTGGCCCAGGTGCACGTTCACGCGGTCGCGACTCTGGCCGCTGTACTGCCGGAACCCGCCCACATCGGTTCGCGCGTAGCTCGCGTAGTAGTTGAAGTCACCCAGCACGCGACCCGAGGCGATCTGTCCCTTGAAGAAGCCGAAGGATCCGGTCTGGGCGTAGACCTCGAGCGGAGCGGCCGTGTAGCCGGTCTTGCTGTCGAAGTTGATCGCGCCGCCGAGCGTGGAACCCCCGTATCGCAGCGCGTTGGCGCCCTTGTAGACCTGCACGCTCTCGGTATTGAGGATCTCGAGCGTCTCGAAGTCCGTGAATCCGTCGGCGAGCCGGTAGGGCATGCCGTTCACCAAGATGTTCACGCCACGCAGGTGGAAGTTGTTACGAAGACCGGATCCGCGGATGGAGAACTGCGTCTCGTCGGCAGCGCCGAAGCGCGGCTGCGCGAATACCCCGGGGGTGAAGCGCAGGACGTCGCTGAAGTTGGCTTGGCGCGTCTGGCGAATTACCGCGGGCGTGATGAGGGCCACGGCACCCGGGACCTCGCGGATCTGGCGTCGCGTGCGCTCGATCTCCTCACGGCTCCCGATCACCGTGAGCCCCGCGAGCTCCACCGCTGCCATCTCGAGCACGACGTCGAGGTTCGCGGTGGTGCCGGCCGTCACCGAGACTTGACCCGTGTACGTCGTGAACCCGATCCGCTCGATCGCGACCGTATGCGCACCGGCCGTGACCCCGCGGATCAGGAAGAGGCCGACGTCGTTGCTGAGCGTGCCCCACTGCCCGTCGTCGAGCACGACCTGCGCCCCCGCGATCGGGGCCCCGTCGACTTCGGTAATTCTACCGCTGATGCTGCCCTGGGCTTGTGCTGCCGACGCCTCGCCGGCCATCGCAGCCAGGATGAGCGCTGTCGATAGTACCACCCCGAGCCGAGAGCCCGCCCGCGCGCGGGGGCTCACGGCTGAATCCATGGAATGCATCGTCCACCTCGTCGGTTGCGTGTCATGTATGCTCGGACAGGCAGCGCATGAGTGCGCGACCATGTGCGGAGCGGTCACGAGGGCCGCATCCGGTGTCCGAGCTCGTCAGTGGGTGATCGCGGCCGCGAGGGCCGCATCACTAGACGCGCGCGGGAGGGGCGTTCGGGAGGGGAAGGAGGTGTGACGTCGGGTCGCGGCGGACCAAGAGGAGGGTCTTCGCGACCTGCGGCTTGGAACGGACTTCTTGAGCGGCCACCACATAGGCGGCCGGGCGGGTGACGTTGGGCGCGACGCCGCCCTGGCATGGGCCGACGCACGTGCACTCGTTGGGCTGCGGTGCCTGCCCGGGCTCCCCCGCCTCCTGCTGCTCGACAACCTGGTGATGGCCCGCGTGTGATCCGTGGGCGTGGTGGGAGGCGGCCGGAGCCGCGTCGGTCACGCTGTTGCCGAAGTGACTTCCGTGTCCCGATAGCGCATGCATGTCCATCCGGCGGGCGGCGCCCGTCGTCGCGAACAGCAGCGCGACGCAAGCGACCCTCATCCGAGACGCCGAAGTGCGCACCACCAAATAGCGGATCAGGGCTACGGCTCCTTCGATCTCACAGCACCGTCTGGACCTACGCAGCTACACAACGGGAGGACACCGCTCGCGGCGTCCCGAACTCAACATCGCAGCACCCGCTACGAACTTCAACCGAAATCCAAGCACGAGCGGTCGAGGCCCTCGAGCCTACGATCTCACGACACTCGATCGGGCGCTTTCGTTCAACGCGTCGTGACGGGTTCCGATTTCAGCGCCCGAGGAGCGCGCTGCTTGCGACCTCAGGCACGCACGGTCTCGCCGTGCATCCAGCGGTACAGGACCGGCAGCACCAGAAGCGTGAGAGCGGTCGATGTCACGAGCCCCCCGATCACCACCACCGCGAGAGGCCGCTGTATCTCCGATCCGGGCCCGGTCGCCAGGAGCAACGGAACCAGGCCGAGGGAAGTACCCGTTGCCGTCATGAGCACGGGCCGCAGCCTGAGCGCCGCTCCGCGCTCGACGGCGTCCCGGATACTCATGCCTTGGGTGCGGAGCTGGTCGAAGTAGGTGATGAGGACCACACCGTTGGCAACGGCGATCCCGAACAGTGCGATGAACCCGACACTCGCCGGGACCGATACCGTCAGCCCGGTGACGAGCAGCGCGAGCAGACCGCCGGCGAGGGCGAGCGGAAGGTTGAGGACGATCAGGAGCGCCTCCCTCCAGCTGCCGAACGACGCGAACAGCATTCCGAAGATGAGAAGTATCGTGATGGGTACGACCACGGCGAGACGCCGATTCGCGGCCTGCGCCAGCTCGAACTGGCCGCCGAAGGTGAGCAGGTAACCCGGCGGGAGCGCCACCTGCTCGGCGATGGTCCGCCGTGCCTCCGCGACGAACGAGCCGATGTCGCGCCCGCGCACGTTCAGCTGCACGGTGATGAAGCGCTGATTGTCCTCCCGGGAGATCTGCCGCGGGCCGACGATCGTCTCGACGCGCGCCACCTGACCGAGAGGCACCAGACCTCCGTCGGGCCCGTCGATCAAGAGCGCCCGCACGTCGTCCGGCCGGCTCCTGGCCTCCTCGGCGTAGCGCACGAAGATCGTCCAGCGTCGCTCACCCTCGAACACCTGACCGGCGGGTGCGCCTCCGATGGCGGCACGGATGACCTCTTGCACGTGGTCCACGGGGATGCCGTAACGGGCGAGAGCCTGTCGATCCAACTCCACCCGTAGCTGCGGCTGGCCCGTGACCTGATCGATCTGCACTTCGGAGGCCCCTTCGACGGTGGCGATCACACCGGCGATCTCGCCCGCCTTGTCGAGCAGCACCTCGAGATCCGGCCCGAAGAGCTTCACGGCGATCTGCGCCCTCACCCCCGTGAGCAGCTCGTCCACCGCGGCCGCGATGGGCTGCGTGAAGTTGAGCTGGACTCCGGGCATCTCGCCGATCCGCTCCTGCATGACGAGCATCAGGTCCTCCCGACCGCGAGCGGTCGTCCATTCTTCGGGCGGGCGGAGCTCGACATAGATCTCCGAGCTGTTCACCGGATCGGAGTGCGCGCCGATCTCACCTCGTCCGATACGGCTCACGACCTGTGTGACCTCGGGGAACCCCATGAGTGCGCGCTCGACGCGTTGGATCGTGGCCGTCGACTCCGTGAGCGAGATCGATGGCGCCATGGTCGCGCGCACGAGCAGCGAGCCTTCGTTCAGCGTCGGGATGAACTCACGGCCGAGAAACGGCGCCGCGAGAACCCCCAGCAGAAGGATCACGACAGCCGCGGACACCAGCAGCTTCGCGTGCCCGAGCGACCAGGCGAGCGCGACGCGGTAGCGGGACTCGACGGCGGACATCCAGCGCATTCCTCCGTGGTGGGCGTCTGCCGCGGTTCCGCCGCCACGTTTCAGGAGGAACGAGGCGAGGACGGGAGCCAGCGTGAGCGAGAACAACAGCGAGCCGATCATCGCGAGCGCGATCGTGTACGCGAGCGGCCGAAACATGGTCCCCTCCACGCCACGGAGCGTGAAGAGGGGGAGGAACACGATCGTGATGATCGTTATCGCGAAGAAGATCGGTCTCCCGACCTCGCGTGCCGCACGTCCCACGAGACGCGCCTTCGGCTCGTCCGGCTCCGAGTCCTCTCGGAGCCAGCGGAACGCGTTCTCGACCACGACGATCGACGCGTCGGCCATCATCCCGATCCCGATGGCGAGGCCGCCGAGCGACATCAGGTTCGCGCTGATGCCGAGCTGACGCATGAGGATGAACGTCAGCAGAATGGAGAACGGCAATGAAAACGCCACGATCAACGAAGATCGCATGTCGCCCAGGAACAGCGCTAGCACGATGGCGACGATGACTAGCCCTTCCGTCAGAGCCTCCGTGACGGTGCCCGTGGCGCGCTCGACGAGCAACGACTGCTCGTAGTACGGCACCAGCGTGACCCCCTCGGGGAGCGCGGCCCTGATCGTCTCCAGACGCTCTTCCACGCTCGCGATGACCGTCGACGCGTTCGTGCCGAGCAACTTGAGGACGAAGCCGACCACGACCTCTCCTTCGCCGTTGCGCGTGACGAGCCCGCGCCGGATCTCGGGACCGAGCCCCACCGTGGCGACGTCGGCGACGCGAATCGGCGTGCCACCGCGCGTGACCACCGTGACGTTCTCCAGATCGTGCACGTTCTCGGCGAGGCCGATCGAGCGGACGAGGTACTCCTCGCGCGCCACCTCCAGGAAGCTCGCCCCCACGTTGACGTTGTTCGTCTCGACCGCCTCGAGCACGTCATGGAGCGAGACCCCGTATTGGCGCAGGCGCGCCGGATCGACGACCACGTGGTACTGGCGCACGTGTCCGCCGATGGAGAGCACCTCCGTCACGCCGCGCACGGTCTGCAGGTTGCGCTTCACGATCCAGTCCTGGATCGTGCGGAGCTCCTCGAGCGAGTAACGCGCGGAATCGGCCTGGAGGTAGTAGAACAGGATCTGGCCCAGACCGCTCGAGATCGGCCCCAAGGCCGGCTCGCCGAGGCCCTCGGGGATCTGCTCCCGCGCCTCCTGAACACGCTCGTTGACGAGCTGGCGTGCGAAGTAGATATCGGTGCCCTCTTCGAAGTACACGTTCACGACCGAGAGGCCGAAGTTAGATATCGAACGGATCTGCTCGAGGCCCGGCAGCCCGTTCATCGTCACCTCGATCGGGTAGGTGACGAGCTGCTCGACCTCCTCGGGGGCGAGGCCTTCCGTCTCCGTGAAGATCTGCACGAGCACGGGCGAGATGTCCGGGTACGCGTCGACCGGAAGACGCGCGTACGACCATCCGCCGACGATCACCACGGCGATGCCGGCCGCGCAAACCAGCAGACGCTGGCGAAGCGCGAAGTCGATGAGACGATCGATCATGACGGGTCTCCTCAGTGGCCGTGACCGCCGAACTCGCCCCGCGCCAGCTCGGCTTTCAGCGTGAACGCGCCCTCGATCACCAAGGAGTCCCCCGCGCTCAGCCCGGAGGTGATCTCGACCAGTCCGCCCGGCAGCTCTTCTCCCATGGCGACCGGCATCGCGACGAACGCTCCGGGCTCCTCAGCAGGCCGCCACACCACGTCGAGGCCTTCGACGTTCTGCACCGCGTCCCTCGGCACTGCGACCGCCGGCGTTCCCTCCGCCGTCCCGATGAACGCCGTGGCGAACATCCCCGGCCGCAGCGCCCCGTCCACGTTTCCGATCTCGACGCGGGCCCGAACCGTCCTCCGCTCCGGATCCAGGATGTCGGCGACGTAGCCGATCGTCGCGGGGAACGAGCGACCGGGCCACGCGGACGTCGTCACGATGACCGACTGTCCCACCGCCACCCTGGACAGATCGCGCTCGAAGACGTCCAGCTCGATCCACAGTCGCGTCAGGCTCGCCACCGTGAACAGCTCGTCCCCGGGACCGACCACTTCGCCGCGGCCCGCGTGCCTCTCCACGACGACTCCGTCGTACGGCGCCACCATGTCGAAGTGACCGCCGTCTCCGTGCGAGGCCGCCCCGAGCAGTCGCAGGCGATCCTCGGCGCTCTGCAGACGGGCTTCCATCGTGCGCAGCTCGGCCTGGGCGTCGAGCACCTCACGTCGGCTCGAGATGCCCTGCGCCTCGAGCCTCGTCTCACGGTCGAAGTTCTCCCGCGCAATCGCGTGCAGCGCCTCGGCCTCGGTCAGCTCCGCGCGGATCATTCCCACCTCCGGGCTCTCGAGGTGCGCGAGGACGTCCCCACCGCCCACCCGGCTTCCGACCTCGGCCATGAGCTCGACCACGCGGCCCTGGGTCCGCGGGCCCACGTGGCTGACGAGGTTCTGGTCGTAGGTGATCGCACCGGTGACCCGTAAGCCGCCCGTGGTCACCTCGCTGGAGACCCCCAGAGCCACGTCGCTGAGGGCCAACGCATCGGCGTCCAGGTGGACCTCCGGGGGTCCGGCAACCGCCGAAGGCACGGCGCTCACGTCTTCCCCATGCTCCTCGTTCCCGCATCCCGTCATGGCACCGACGGCGATCGTGAGCAGCATCGTCCACAGCCTATTCGCTCCAGTCATCGCTCGATCCCCTCGGTGATGGTCACGTCCTCGAGGATCGCGCCGGTGGCGGCCTGGAGGTCTGCGTACGCCCGCGCACGACGCTCCCACGCATCCCAGTAGCTGAGCTCCGCGTCGAGCAGTTGATTCCTCACGAGCAGCAGGCTCGTGAGATCCATCTTGCCCTCCCGGTACGCGATCTCGAGGAGTGCGCTGTTCTGGCGGATCGGCTGGAGAAGCTCGGCCTCCAGCAGCTCGGTCTCCGCGCGCGCGGATTCGAACGCGCGCAGGGCGTTCTCCACCTGCGTGCGAACGCGTAGCTCCGCGGATCGTCTCCCTTCCTCGGCCTCCGCGATCTCCGCATTGCGCCGATCGGTGAGGCCTTGACTGCGGTTGAACAATGGAAGCTCGATGCCGAACGAGACGCCGAACCGTGGGTCCAGCGATGGGTCATCACGTGTGACGAGGCCGGCGATACGCAGGTTCGGGAACGCCTCCCGCCGCACGAGCCGTGCTTCGTCTCTCGCGCGCTCCACCTCCGACTCGGCCGCTCTCAGGTCGGGCCGGTCGGCGAGGGCCTGGGCGAGCAAGGCCGCCTCCGAGCCCGTGGGCTTCGCGAAGTCCGCATCCGCCGACCCACGCGTGCGAACGGCCCCCGATGGCTCCATTCCGATGAGTCGCTCGAGCTCGAGAGCCGCAGTGGTACGAGCGCCCGTGGCCTCGAGCGCTCGCGCCCGAGCGCGCGCCGTCTCGATGGTCGCGAGGTTCGCCTCGAGCACGCTCAGCTCACCCTCGGCGAGCTGCGTCTGCACGGCCTCGAGAAGCTGCTCGTTGGAGCGTCCGATCTCCGAGACCAACGCGAAACGTTTCTCCGCAGCCGCGAGCCCGTAGTACGCGAATGCGACCTCGGCGAGCAGGCGGCGGCCGACGTCGCTCAGGGTGGACGAGGCGGCCTCCATCGAGGCTTCGGCGGCGCCGCCGCGGAGCCCAGCCTGGCCGGCGACCTCGACCTCGAGGCCGACCTCTCCCTCGTAGCGACTGGTGAAACCGTCGGCGGTCGTCCTGGATTCGAACAGGACTTCCGGGTTGAAGCGAAGCAGTCGCGCGCTTCGGAGATCGCCCCGTGCCGCGACCGGCCGCCAAGACGCCGCCCGCAGATCGTGGTTGGCCTCGACGGCGCGCGCGCGCGCTTCCGCCAGTGTCAACGACAGCGTATCGGCGGGCGGCCTCTGCGCGGATAACCCACGACTCAACGCAACCGCGACTACGCTACATAGAATGATCGCACGGACGAACATGACGCTCCTCGATTCGATCGCGCCCCGGATGACGACGACGTCGAACGCGCCGACCGGGACCGATCGACTGGGTGAGTGGGCGGCCTCTCAGCCGAGCGAGCGGCTGACGAGACCCCGGAGGACGAGCGTCAGGCCTTTGGGGGCCGGAAGTGCGTGCTCGGACGCACGCCGAACAAGGTCACGGGAGTTTCCGTGACGGGCGGGACATCCTTCGCGATCAACGCGAAATGGCATACCGCGGGAATCCCGATCCCGTGGGGATGCGTGCAATGATCTCCCGACGTGCCATGCTGGTGCCGTGATCCGTGCTTCGCACCCGCGCCGGGATCCTCGTGGCCATGCTCGCCGAAACCGGCGGCACCGTGAACGGCGGCTGCCGCGGCAGATTCGTGATGGATCCGTCCATCCCGAGCCGCACCGAAGGCCGCTTCCATGAAGCTCCCGCCGTAACAGAGCAACAACAGACACGCCAGCAACCTGCGAGCGAATATCGAGCGCGGACGGGTCAGCCAAGCACGCATGATCGAATGATACGCCGATGCGGCGCGATTGCCCACCCGTGAAGAGCAGCCCCGCTCACCCTCGGGTCGACCCGAGCCGCCTGGAAATCGCGCGCAGCCACGCGCGGTACCGGTCGGCCAGGCGCGCATGCGTGCGCTCCGCCACCGGCGCCCACGCCGCCGACACCTCGTCGCGGAGCGCGCGCCAACGGTCCGGCTCCTCCCGGAGATGCGCGTGCCGGATGTGATCGAGCCGCTCGGCGAGCGCGGCCAGGCGCGCGTGCTCGTCCAACGTGACGAGCCGCTCGACGAGGTCGTCGTCGGTGGGAAGCGGCAGCGAGCTCTCCATGTCCGCCACGTCGGAGCCGAGATCCTCGCGCACCATCGAGGGATCGATCCGGAAGCGCGCCTCCTCCGACTCGTGCACCGCGGCCACGGCGAGCACCTCCGCGGGCAGCGGCCCCACGTCCCGGAGCAGCACGAGGATCGAGCGGCCTGGATGCAGGAAGGCCGGGTCGTGCTCGTCGAGCACCCCGCGGGGCTCCATGGCGAGCGCGTACGCGCGCCCCACGAGGTCGATCGCGTCGGCGCCGAGACCCGCCGCGCGCGCGATCCGCTCGACGGAGCCGGCCATCGCGCTCGCGCGATCGACGTCGTTCAAAGGAACTTGTTGACCAGTGCCGTGATCGAGGCGGTCAGGAGATCGACCGGAGCCCCGCCACCGGGGCCGCCGCGGCCGGAGCCCCGCTCCCACAGCTTCTCCGGGCGCGTGCGCATTCCCTCCATGTAGGCGAGCGCGCGGGCGCGCGCCTCACGCGTGGCGGGGTCGCCCGCGTTGCGCTTCTCGTCCGCCTCCTCGAGCTGACGCAGGGTCTTCTCCACCGCATCGCCGTCGAGCACCGAGATGGGAGCGCCGCAGTGCTCGCACTGGAAGGCCTTGGCCAGGTCGATCGGCGCGCCGCAGCCCGAGCACTGCACGTGCTTCAGCTCGGCGCGCACGCGGTTCTGCTCGATCGGGTTGAGCTCCCTCACGAACTGCTTCTCCTTGAGGAACTCGGAGAAGGGCGTGAGCCGGCCGTGCTTCGCCGGACACGCGTAGTAGGAGAGCCGCCCGTACTTGCCGATGTCGTATCTCAGCGAGAGCGGCCGTCTGCAGCGCCCGCACGCCAGCTTCCTGCCGATGGCGTGACGAGGATCGTCGCCGTGCTCGTGCAGGAGCTGGAAGAGAGCGAGCGTCCCCTTCGGTGAGAGCTGAATGCTCTCGCGCTCGTCGAGCCACATGACGTGACACGCGAAGCAGAGATCGAGCTCGATGTCCGTGCCGTACACGCCGTCGGCGGCGAACACGTCCATCGGGGCGGAGCAATTCGCGCAGTTCAATGACCTTCCTCGGCCGTGCGGTGGTCGATTCTGCGAAGGTAGGCGCTCGGATCGCCCGCGTGCCAGAAAAGCGGCGCTCAGCCGTCCCGAAGCGCCTCCACCGGATCGAGCCGTGCCGCGCCGAGC
The DNA here is from genome assembly GCA_050181335.1 of Gemmatimonadales bacterium. Lineage (GTDB taxonomy): Bacteria > Gemmatimonadota > Gemmatimonadetes > Longimicrobiales > Gaopeijiaceae > UBA2982. The sequence continues at coordinate 515,979 of JBFXDG010000001.1, forward strand.
GCCGGCATCAGGGCGGCGAGCGCGGCCACGGCGGCCAGGACCGGAGCGGTCCCGGCGAGCGCCCAGGGATCGAGCGGGCCGACCCCGTAGAACGCGCCCGCGAGCGCCGCGGACAGCCCGACGCCGATGGCGAGACCGAGCGCGATCCCCCAGAGCGCCAGCGTGAGCCCCTCGCGGAGCACGCTCGCCGCGACCTCTCGGCTGTTCGCCCCGACGGCCATGCGGAGACCGAACTCCCGCGTACGCGCCGACACGGCTTGGACCACTACCCCGTAGACCCCGACCGCCGAGAGCGTGAGCGCCACCGAGGAGAACAGCGCGATGAGCAGGAGCGTGAACCGCTCACGGGCCAGCGCCGCACCGGAGACGTCCGTCATCGTCTGCACGCGTCCGATGGGGATCGTCGCGTCCATGTCGCGAATCGCACCGCGCACGCCCGGCGCGAGTGCGGCGGGATCGCCGTCCGTCCGCACGAACAGCGACATGGCGTTCGGCGCGTAATACGCGCTCGCCGGGGCCTGCGCGTGAGGGACATATAGCATGGCGGAGGCCGGAGCCTGGACGTCGGTCTGCTTCACGTCCGCCACCACGCCGACGACCTCCATCCAGGGCATCGACTCGACCCACATGGCGATGCGCCTCCCGATCGGGTCGATGCCGGGCCAGAGCTCCGACGCGAGCGACTCGCTGACCACGACGACGAGCGGCGCCTGGCCGTCGTCGCCGGCATCGTACAGCCTGCCCGCGCGCAGGGGGATCCGCAGGGCCGCGAAGTAGCCCGGCGTGGCCCACTGGATCCCGGGCGCGGGCGCCTCGCCCACGTTGCCCGCCTCCGCGCCTTCGACGCGAATCGAGAAGTTGTCGTGACCGTCGCGGAGCGGGACGCGCAGCGCGGAGCCGACGGCTTCCACCCCGGGCAGCGCCGCGACGCGCTGCTCGAGGCGCTCGTAGAACGCCACCGCTTCCGCGTCGGGTGCGACGCTCGAGTTGGCCGGCGAGAGCGGCACGACGAGCGCACCCTCCGGCGCGAAGCCGAGCTCCACCCGCCGCAGCTCCGAAAAGCTGCGCAGGAGAAGCCCCGAGCCGAGCACGAGAGCGGTCGCGATCGCCAGCTGACCGACGACGAGCGCGCGCCGGAACCTCGTGCCGCGGCGACTGCCGATCCCGCCACGGCCTCCGACCGCGAGCGCGGCGCGCACGTCGGGGCGCCAGGCCGCGAACGCCGGGGCGAGCCCGAAGAGAACGCCGGTGGCCAACGTGAGGGCGACGCCGAACGAGAGCACCCTTCCGTCGAGCGCCACCTGCTCGAGCCTGGGCACGTCCGGTGGGGCGAAGCGCTCGAGGCCCCGCACGCCGAGCCAGGCGAGGGCCATCCCCGACGCGCCCGCGAGCAGGGACACGAACGCGCTCTCGAAGAAGACCTGCGCCGAGATGCGCGCTCGTCCCGCGCCGAGCGCCGTCCGCACGGCGATCTCGCCGCGCCGCCGCTCGGCCCTCGCCAGGAAGAGACTCGCGGCGTTGACGGCACCGATGAGGAGGACGCCGACGACCCCGCCCATCAGCAGGAGGAGCACCGCGCGTACGTCCCCCACCAGGCGCTCGTGGAGCGGATAGGCGCGGAACGACACGCGCTCGGCGTAGAAGTCGGGGAAGATCTCCGTGTCGCGCGCGCCGAGCTGATCCAGCTGGGCGGCCGCCGTGCCGATGTCCATGCCGGCGTCGAGGCGGGCGATCACGCGCAGGTAGTGATTGTTGCGACCCCACGGCTGCTCGCGATCGAGCGCGAGCGGCACCCAGGCCTGCGTCTCCGGATCGGGGAAGGTGAAGCCCTCCGGCATCACGCCGACGATCGTGTGGGGCCGGTCCTCGAGGAGGACCGTCGTACCGACGACGGCCGGATCGGCGCCGAACGCGCGTGTCCAGAGTCCGTGCGAGATCACCACCACGGGATCGGCACCGGGAGCGTCTTCCTCGTCGGCGAAGATGCGCCCCCGCAGCGGTGCCACTTCGAGGAGGCGAAGCAGCGACGCCGTGCCACGCACCACGGCGATGCGCTCGGGCTCGGCCGTTCCGCCGAGCACGGGATTCCCCATCGCGTAGGCGGCTACGTCCTCGAAGGCCGCGATCTCCCTCGCGACGTCCCAGTACTCCGGCTCCGAGTGGTTGTCGATCTCCCGGTCGCCGTTGGCGTAGCGGAGCGCCACCAGCTCCTCGGCATCCGGATAGGGAAGCGGCCGCAACAACACCGTGTCCACCACGCTGAAGATGGCCGTCGTGGATCCGACGCCGATCGCCAGCGTCAGCGTCGTGAGCGCCACGAACCCCGGCGAGTGACGGAGCGAGCGCGCGGCGTGCTTCGCCGCCTGCACGGTGCCGCGCCCCCACCGCGATGACGACGCGTCGTGGCCGCCTCGGCCCCTGCGCAGAACCGCGTAGCGAACGGCCAGGCCGAGCGCCTGGCGCGCGTAGCGACGCCGGGCCCGTCCGGGTGACATGCGCGCGCACGCGACCTCGAAGTCCTCCTCGAGATCTCCGAGCACCGACTCGCGAACGATCCCCGGCGGGAGCGCGATCCGCAGAAGCGTCTCGGCCCAGCGCGGTGGCGCCGTCACGGCGCCAGAGCCCTCGTGCCGTGCCGCAGGCGCTCCCGCACCTCGTGGCTCCGGCGCACGGCCGCCAAGCCCGCCTCGGTCACCCGGATCATCCTGCGTGGACGTCCACGCCGCTTCGGGCTCGACGCCCCTGCGCTCGTCGTGATGAATCCCTTCGATGCCAGCCGCTCGATCGCGACGTACACGGAGCCCCGAGGGACGTCCCGGCCGGCCCGTTCGTCGAGCTCCCTCAGGATGGACGCGCCGTACGCGTCGTCCCGCAGCCTGAGCGCCGCCAGAAGCACCATCTCCTCGAGCTCGCCGAGGAACTCCCTGCCCGCCACGCGGCCCTCCTCAAGAATCGCGGATCTCGATCTCGCCTTCGATCTCCCGGCCTCGATGTCAACATAGTTGACTAAATGCGGGCCGGCCAGCTTCGACGGGGAGCGCGGGTCGCCCCACCGCTCGTCGCGCCCCCCGGGCGCCGCATTGCGGAACACCCGACTCGCCGGCAATCTCCCGGGACGCACCCGACGCAGTCGCTCCGACGGAGGGCTCATGGTCTCGCACGGCATCGGCATCGCTCGGAAGACGGTCCTCTCGCTGGTCGCGATCGCGTGCGGCTGCGTCGCGTCCGAGGCCCCGCCCGCCTCCCTCGGGGAGTTCGCGGACCGCACGCTCGCGACGATCGACGGTGAGCTCGACGTCGCGGGGGTCACGGCCCCGGTCGAGGTGATCCGCGACCAGTGGGGCGTCCCGCACATCTACGCCCAGAACGACCACGATCTCTTCTTCGCCCAGGGCTACGTGATGGCGCAGGACCGTCTCTGGCAGATGGAGATGTGGCGGCGTTGGCACGAGGGCCGGCTCGCGGAGGTGTTCGGAGCCGAGGCGGTGCCCTACGACGAGCGCACGCGCCTGATGATGTTCCGCGGCCCGTTCGACGAGACCGAGTGGACGAGCTACCACCCCGACGCGCACGCGATCTTCACCGCGTACGCGGACGGCGTGAACGCGTTCATCGAGGAGAACCACGACAACCTGCCGGTCGAGTTCCAGCTCACGGGCGTGGTTCCCGATCCGTGGACGGCCGAGACCGTCGTGCTGCGCTGGGCACAGCTCGCGCTCTCCAGCACGCGCGGCCACGCGGTCAACGAGCTGCAGCTCGCGATGAACGTCGCCCGCTTCGGCGCGGACGAGGCGAACCGTCGTGCCGCTCCCGATCCATTCGAGCGCCTCGTCGTGCCCGAGGGGCTCGACGTCAGCCTGATCACGCAGGAGGTGCTCGACGCGGCGCGCGCGGGCGACGGCGACCCGTTCGAGCCGGGTAACCTGCCCGAGCCCGAGGTGCTGGAGGAGTATCGCCCGCTCATGCGGAACGTGCGCACCGCGCTGCTCACCTCGCCGCTCACGACGACGGAGGGGAGCAACAACTGGGTGGTGAGCGGCGCGCACACGCCGTCGGGAATCCCGATCCTCGCGAACGATCCGCACCGCCGCATCGAGATGCCCGCGCTGCGCTATCTCGTGCACCTGGTCGCGCCCGGCTGGAACGTCGCCGGCGGCAGCGAGCCACCGTTCGTGGGCGTGAACGCGGGCAACAACGAGACGACGGCTTGGGGGTTCACGTTCGCGGGCACGGACATGGTGGACGTCGTCGTCGAGGAGATGCACCCGACCGACGACACGCTCGTGCGCTGGCAGGACGGCTGGGAGCCGCTCCGCGTGATCACCGAGCAGATCACGGTGAAGGGCGAAGCCGCGCCGCGCACGGTCGAGCTGAGGTACAGCCGGCACGGACCGGTGTTCTACGTCGACACGCAGAACCGCCGCGCCTATGCCGTGCAGTCCGCGGTCCAGCACCCCGGCACGGCAGCCTACCTCGGCAGCTTCAGGCTCATGCAGGCGACCAGCTGCGCCGACTTCTTCGATCGCGCCATGCACTGGCTGGTGCCGACCCACAACCTGATCTGCGGCGACCGCGACGGAAACATCGCGCTCCAGGTCACGGGCCTCACGCCGGACCGCGACGGCTGGAACGGGCGGCTGCCGGTCCCCGGCGACGGCCGCTACGAGTGGAAGGGGTTCAGGACCGATCTGCCGCGCGAGCTCAACCCCGAGCGCGGCTACATCGCCACCGCCAACAACAACACGCACCCCGCGGGCTATCGGGGCCGACCGGTCTTCTATCACTCCACGCGCGGGGTCGAGACGTCGCGCATCACCCGCATCCATCAGATCCTCGGCGGTGCCTTCCGCGCCGGCGAGAAGCTCTCCGTCGAGGACCACGAGCGCGTCCAATACGACGCGTATTCGCTCCAGGCCGAACGCGACATACCCGCGTTCCAGGGATGGACGTCCGACCGCTCCGACATCGAGTGGGCGCGCGCGCAGGTGGCCGATTGGGACGGGATCCTCACGAAGGAGAGCGTGCCCGGCGCCATCTACGTCACCTGGGCCGACGTCGTGGACGAGCGCGCGCGCGACGCCGGCACGCCCATCGCCGAGCGGCGCACGCTCGCCGAGGCCGCGCTCAGCGGCACCATCCAGGAGCTCTCGGAGAACTACGGGACCGATCGCACGCAGTGGCGTTACGGCAGGATCCACGTGAGCTCCCTCCCCCACATGTTCGCGTCCCGGTTCGACCTCGACCCGGTCGAGCGGCCAGGCGGCTTCGAGACGGTGAACGCGACCGGCGCGAACTTCCGGCGCATCATCGATCTCTCGAACATCGACAACTCCGTCTGGACGAACGCGCCGGGCCAATCGGCTCAGCCCGGCAGCCCGTTCTACGGCAACCTCCGCGAGAACCTCGCGAACGGCGAGTACTTCCCGATCCTCTTCTCGCGGGGGGCGGTGGAGGGAGGTCAGGCGCACCGGCTCGTGCTCAACCCGGCGCAGTGAGCGTTCCGGCGGGCGGTCCCGTCCACGGCTGACCATCGCTCGACGGCGACAGCAACTTCTACGAGACGCCGCCGCTCACGAACGTGAGTCTCACGCTGCGGGTGACGTTCTAGGGACGGCTCCGGCCTCCTCGAGCAGCGGATAACCTTCCGACCGAGCCACGTAGGCGGCCGCCGCGATGTCGCCCGTCACGTTGAGGGTCGTGCGGCACATGTCGAGGATGCGATCGATGCCGATGATGATCGCGATGAGCGCCGGATCGACGCCGATCGAGATCAGGATCAGGATGACGAAGGGGATGGAGCCCGAGGGTACTCCCGCGGTCCCGATGCCGCCGAGGATCGCCAGGTAGGCGACCCCGAGCTGCTCGCCGAGGCCGAGGTCCACGCCCGCGACCTGCGCGAGGAACAGCACCGTCACCCCCTCGTAGAGCGCGGTGCCATTCTGGTTCGCTGTGGCACCCACGGTGAGCACGAACGAGTTGATCTCCCGCGGGATCTTCAGGTTCTCCTCGGCGACGCGCAGCGCCGTCGGCAGCGTGGCTGCCGAGGAAGACGTCGAGAACGCGGTCACCATGGCCGTGCGGATGCGCCGGAAGAACTCGCGGGGTGAGATGCGGGCGAAGATCGCGACCGCGGCCGAGTAGACACCGAACATGTGCAGGCCGAGCCCGAGGAGGACGGCCACGACGTACCACACGAGCGCGCCGAGGAGGTCCAGACCGAAGCTCGCCGTCGTGCTGAAGAGGAGACAGGCGACCGCGACCGGCGCGAGCCACATGATCCCGTCGATGATCTTCGCCGAGATCGCGTAGAGCCCGTCGAGGAAGCCCAGAAAAGGCGCGGCCGTCGCCGGGGGCACGAGTGTCGCGGCGACGCCCAGGATGAGTCCGAAGAACATGAGGTGCAGGAGGTTCGGCGTCGGGCTCGCCACGGCGGCGATGGGGTTGGAGGGGATGAGCGTCTCGACGATGCGCGCTCCGACGCTCATGTCCGCCGGGGGTGCCGCCGCCTGCACGCGCGCGGCCGCGTCCGTGTTGTACCGCGCTTCGATCGCCGCCGCCGTCTCCGGAGAGAGGCGCTCGCCGGGCCGGATCACGTTGACGACGGTCAGACCCAACGCCACGGAGATCGCGGACAGCACGATCGTGTAGCCGAGGCTCTTGAGCCCGACCCGACCGAGCTGTCGCACGTCGCCGATCCCCGCCACGCCGACGACGAGCGACGAGAAGACGAGCGGCACGACGATCATCAGCAGCAGCCGGAGGAAGAGCTGCCCGATCGGCTCGGTCACGTTGCGCACGAGCGACGCCACCCACGGCGTGTCCGCCCCGAGCGCCGCGTTGACGAAGAGTCCCGCGGCCGCGCCGATGGCGAGGCCGATCAGGATCTTGGTGTGGAGCGGCCTGCGCTTCCGGTCACCCTGCTCGTCGGCCATCGCGTGCTCCCGAGTGCGCTCGTGCTCGTGGACGAAGCCCGCATCATTGACGGAGCGGCGTTCGCGCGCCAGGTTCGGGCCAAGAAGGGGAGTAGCCTACCGCGCCGTAGCTCGACTTCGGTTCGACCTCGGCTCGGCGTCCGGATCGTCAAGACTGCGATCCCCGCGGCTCGGTCCTCGGGGGCGCACGGTCCGGACAGGATCGGAGGGGCGTGCGCGCCCCACTCGTCATGGCGAGACCTTCGCTCGGATCACGTCTCCGGGCGGGGGTCTCGCTTTTTTACGCGCCTCAGGAACCGGCGTCCCAAAAGGAGCGTGATGACCCAAGTGTGGCTCTGGGTGGGATTCTCCTGCCTGATCCTCGGGATGCTCGCCGTCGACCTCGGCGTGCTGAATCGCCAGTCGCACGTGGTCAAGGTGAAGGAGGCGGCGCGTTGGTCCGCCGTCGTGGTGACGACCGCGCTGGTGTTCAACGCGTGGATCTTCTACGCGCGCGGCACCGAAGCCGGGCTGCAGTTCACCGCCGGCTACCTCATCGAGCTCGCGCTGTCGGTCGACAACATCTTCGTCTTCATCCTCGTCTTCCGGTACTTCCGCGTCCCGCCCGCCTTCCAGCACCGCGTCCTCTTCTGGGGCATCTTCGGCGCGCTGATCATGCGCGGCATCATGATCGGCGCCGGATACCTCCTCATCGAGCGCTTCCACTGGATCATCTACGTCTTCGGTGCCGTCCTCATCTACTCGGGCATCAAGATGGCCCGGTCGGACGACATCGAGATCGATCCGGAGCACAACCCGGTGCTGAGGTACATGCGCAAAGTGGTGCCGCTCGCCCCGAACTACGACGGGCAGCGGTTCTTCACCACGGCGTTCTGGGGCACGCGCCACCGGCGTCTGGCCACGCCGCTCTTCGTGGTGCTCGTGATGGTCGAGACCACGGACCTCGTGTTCGCGCTCGACTCGATCCCCGCGATCTTCGCCGTGACGCTCGATCCGTTCCTCGTGTTCACGTCGAACGTCTTCGCGATCCTCGGGCTCCGCTCGATGTACTTCCTGCTCGCCGGTGTCATCGAGCGCTTCCACTACCTCAAGCTCGGGCTCTCGGTGGTGCTGACGTTCGTGGGCGTGAAGATGCTCATCACGTACTTCCACATCGACGTGCCGATCGCCGCGTCGCTCGGCATCGTGGCGACCGTGCTCGCGACCTCGGTGGTGGCGTCCCTGCTCTTCCCCCGGCCCGAAGAAGCGGCTGCGGGAGCGGACGGCTCCGGGGAGCCCGAAGCCTAGGCCACGCGGCTCACTCGCGCCGCAACGCCTCCACCGGCTGCACGGTCGACGCGCGCATCGCCGGCACCCACGCGGCGACCACCCCGACCGCGCCCATGAGCAGCGCCACGGCGACGAGCGTGGTGGGATCGTTCGGCGCGACACCGTAGAGCATGCCCCCCACCACGCGGGAGGCGAAGACCGACGCCACGCCGCCGATCGCCAGCCCGATGACGAGCAGCGTCACGCCTTCCCGCACGATCATACGGCGCACCTGGCTCGGGTGGGCGCCGAGGCTCATGCGCACGCCGATCTCGTTGATGCGCTGGCTGACCGAGAAGCCGAGAACGCCCGCGAGCCCGACCGCCGCGATGAGCAGCGCGACCGCGCCGAAGCCCGACACCAGCACGGCGTTGATGCGCTGAGACGCGACGCTCTCGTCCCGCAGCTCGGCCAGCGTGCCGACCTTGCCGATCGGCACGGTCGGGTCCACCGAGCGCACGATCTGTGTGGCGGGCACGAGCAGCGCCTCGGGGTCGGAGCTGGCACGCACGACGAGCGAGCCGGCGAACACCTCCTCCTGCTCGAACGGCTGATACATCGCAGGGCGTGGATCCGCGTCGAGCGTCGCCGAGCGCGTGTTGCCCACCACGCCGACCACCGTCCGCCAATCGCCGGAGACGGGAATGAAGTTCAGCACGTCACCCGTCCACGCGACGCGTTGACCCAGAGGGTCCCGGCCGGGGAACAGCCGGTCCACCGCCGCCTGGTTCAGGATCACCACGAGCGCGGCGCCGCGCGTGTCGGTCGACTCGAACTCGCGCCCCGCCACGAGCGGGATGCCCGTGGCGCGGAAGTACTCGGGCGTCGCCGTGCGGTACTCGGCCGTGGGGGTCGGCTCGTCCGGGTTGGGCGGAACCCCTTCCGCTTTGATCTCGAGCTGGAACTCGTTGTCCCGCAGGGGAACCGCCGAGCCGACGCCCGCCTCGGTCACCCCCGGCAGGGTCGCCATCTCCGTGCGCATCTGCTCGTAGGCCAGACGCACCTCGGGGCTCGCCCGACCGGTGCCGGCGAGCGGCACCTCGACGGTGAGCACGCCCTCGAGGTCGGCGCCGACGTCGAGGTCGTACAGGTTCAGGAGCGTACGCACGAGGAGGCCCGCGCCCGTGAGGAGCGTGACCGAGAGCGCGACCTGTGCGACCACGAGGCCGCGCTGCATCCGGCGGTAGCGACGACCCACCGTGGTGCGGGTGCCCGCCGAGGCGAGAGACGGGCCGACGCCCGCGGTCTCTCCCGGGAGCGACGGTGCCCAGGCGAGCGCCAGCGCCACGACCGCGGCGACGCCCGCCGTGAACGCGAGCACCGTGCCGTCCAGGGCGATCTCCGTCGCCCGTGGCGTGAAGCGCGCGGCGAACGTCGTCAGCACGTTCGTGCCCGCGAGCGCGACGATGAAGCCCAGACCCGATCCGGCGAGCGCGAGCAGCACGCTCTCCACCAGCAGCAACCGGCGGAGGCGCGCGGCGCCCGCGCCCAGCGCGGCGCGTACCACCAGCTCGCGCTCGCGCCGGATGGACCGGGTGAGCACGAGGTTCGCGACGCTCGCGAGCGCGATGAGCAGCACGAACGCCGCGGTCGTCCACAGCAGATAGATCGTGCCCGTCGCGCGCTGCGTGAGGATGTCCGCCAACGGGCTCACGGTGATCCGGTAGCCGGCCGCGGCCTCGTAGGCCTCGGGGTACGCATCGTAGACGCGCGCGGAGATCCCGTCGATCTCGGCTTGCGCCTGCGCGATGCTGCTGCCGGGAGCCAATCGGCCGAACACCTCCGTCATGCGGTGCGTGCGGCCGTGCACCATGGTCGCGCTCAGGTGGTGCTCGCTCGTCACCATGTTCACGAAGATGTCGGTCTGCTCGGGATACTGAGGGATCCGCTGCAGGACCCCGACGATCGTGGACGAGGCCCCGCCGACCACGCTGCCCAGCTCCACCGCCTCGCCGATGACGCCGGGGTCGCCGCCGAACGCCTGCATCCAGTAGTCGTACGTGAGCACGACGACGGGCGCCGCCGCCGCGCCGTCGTCCCCCTCGTCGAACAGGCGACCGAGCTCCGGCGCCAATCCCATCACCTCGAAGAAGTTTCCGGAGACGATGCCGGCGAGAACCTGCTGCGGCTCTCCGCGCGCCGTCAGGTTGAAGCTGCCCGCGGAGAACTCGCCGATTCCCGTGAACGCGCTGGCTTCGCGGTAGTCGATGATCTCCGGGACGGAGAACAGCGCGTTGTCGATTCCCGCGAGGTCCGCCGACTGACGCAGATAGACGAGGCGCTCGCCGTCGGCGTGCGGGAGCGGCCTCAGCAGCACGCCGCGCACCACGCTGAACACGGCCGTGTTGGCGCCGATCCCGAGGGCGAGGGTCAGGACCGCGGCCACCGCGAAGAGGGGCGCACGCACCAGGCTCCGAAACGCGTAGCGAACGTCCCGAACGAGCGTCTCCATCCCCGCCTCCTCCGCTGGTGGTTGCGTCCAAATGTGCGCGGACGCGCCGGTCCGGCAACCGACGCGCCCGGGGGGCGCGGCCCCGCGTGGCCCGATGGGGCGGGCGGCGCGGCGGGGGGCCTCGGTGGGCGACCCTGGGCCGGCGACCTAGATTCGTCCGACCCCACACCCCGAGGCCCGATGCGCATCACGATCCTGGCCGGCGCGCTCGCGATCGGCACCGTTTGTCCCACGGGCGCGCAGACCCCACCCGCCGTGGACGTCACCGCCGTCCAGATCGCGGCGTTCCTGGACGCGCTTCCCGCCGACCGCATCAGCGACCAGCCGATTCGCGTCGTGGACGTGGGCGGCTCGAAGGTCGGCGTCTACGGCGTGTTCCGCCCGCGCTCGATGCCGGGCGCGGCCATCCGCCACCAAACGAGCGTCTCCGAGATCTACTACATGCTCGAGGGCGCGGGCACCCTGGTCACGGACGGCACCATCACCGCCGAGCGCGCCAACGGGAACAGCCCGAACACGGGCCGGCCCAACTTCGCCGGCGAGGCCATCGCGGGCGGCGTCTCGCGTCGGGTGGTGCCCGGTGACGTGATCGTCATCCCCGGGAACGTGCCGCACTGGTGGAGCGACCTCGAAAGCGATATCCGCTATCTGATCTTCCGTCCGGATCCGGACGGCCTGCAGCAGCTTCGATGAGCGAGTGAGCCATGGCAGCGAAACAGTCCTTCGACATCTCGACCGGCGTGGACATCCAGGAGGTGGACAACGCCGTCAACCAAGCGATCAAGGAGTCGCAGACCCGCTACGACTTCAAGGGCATGAAATGCACGATCGAGCTGGACCGCGCGGCCTTCGCGATCTCGCTCGACGCCGATGACGAGTTCCGGCTCAAGCAGCTCATGGGCATCGTGCGCGAGAAGCTCTCGCGCCGGCAGGTGCCGCTCAAGAACGTGGACGAGGGCAAGGTGGAGATCGGCGGGCTCGGACGGGCTCGCCAGGTCGTGAAGCTGAAGAACGGCATCGATCAGGAGACCGCCAAGCGCATCGTGAAGGACGTCAAAGCCGGCGGCTTCAAGAAGGCACAGGTGCAGATCCAGGGTGAGGAGCTGCGCGTCACGTCTCCGTCGCGCGACGAGCTGCAGGAGGTGATCGCCTTCCTGAAAGCGCGCGACTACGGTGTCGAGCTGAAGTTCGGGAACTACCGGTCGTGAGCGAGCCACTCGCGCTCTCGCTGCCGGAGCTCGCCCGCGCGTTGCGGGACGGGCGCCTCAGCGCGGCCGAGATCGTCGGTGCCGCGCTCGACCGGCACGAGCGGTTCGGCGATCGGCTGTGCGCGTACAAGCTCTTCGACGGCGACCGCGCGCTCGCGACCGCGCGAAAGATCGACGAGCGGATCGCGCGAGGCGACGAGCCCGGCCCGCTCGCGGGCATCCCGGTCTCGGTGAAGGATCTCTACGGCGTGGAGGGGCTGCCGACCTACGCCGGAACGCGCCGCCAGCTGCCCGAGAAGTGGTCGAAGGACGCGTGGCTCGTCGCGCGCGTGCGCGCGGCGGGCGCCTGCATCATGGGAAAGACGCACACGGTGGAGCTCGCGTTCGGCGGCGTGGGGATCAATCCGCACTGGGACACGCCCTGGAACCCTTGGGACGCCGACACGCACCGCATCCCCGGCGGCTCGTCCGCCGGGGCGGGCGTGAGCCTGTGCGAAGGCTCCGCCCTGCTCGCGCTGGGCTCCGACACCGGCGGATCGATACGCATCCCCGCCGCGCTCACCGGCAACGTGGGGCACCGCACCAGCCTGAGGCGCTGGCCGACGGACGGCGTCGTCCCGCTCAGCCGCACGCTGGACACGGTCGGCGCGCTCGCCCGCACCGTCGAGGATTGCGCCTGGTTCTTCGGCTCCGTGGATCCCGCCTGGGGCGATCCGTACGCGCTGCTCGAGCAGCTCGGCCGTACCGAGCTCGCCGGGCTCCGCATCGGCGTGCCGGGAGGTGACATCTGGGACGAGTGCCAGGCCGACATCAAGGACGATCTCGACGGCGCGCTCGCGGAGCTCGAGGCGCACGGCGCCGTCGTGATCGACGTGGACGGGTCGCTCCTCGACGACGGGTTCGAGGTGGCGATCGGCCAACGCCCCGTGGCGGCCCCCGAGCTGCGCGCCTTTCTGGAGAACGAGCTTCCCGAGTGGATCGAGATCCTGCATCCGATCATCCGCGACCGGCTGGCCAACGCACCGACACCCGACGATCCGATGTATCTCGAGGCGCTCGCTCGCCACAGGCGGCTGGTCGCGGACGCGCCGGCGCTCTTCGATCGAGCCGACGTTCTCGCATTGCCGTCCAACCTCGTCACGCCCCCGCCAGTCTCGGAGCTGACCGATCTGGGGCTCTACGCGCAGATCAACAGGACCATCCTACGGCCCCACTATCCGGTCAGCGTGCTCGGCCTGACCGGGATCAGCTTACCCGTGGGCCTCGACGAGACCGGCATGCCGGTCGGCCTGCAGCTGGTGGGACCCGGCGGCGAGGACGAGAAGCTGCTCGGCTGCGCGCTCGCGGCGGAGAAGGTGCTGGGCACCGGCCGAAAGGAGCTGGGCACTCCGCCGGCGCTCGCGTAGAGCAGGCGCCGCCGCGGCGGATCATCCATTCGCCGCAGCGACGACCCGAGCCCGGTCGCGAGCGGCGGGGAGCCCTCGTTCAGCTGCGTCCAAGACCTCTCGCAGCTCCTCGAGCGCCGGCTCGGCTCGCTCCCGCGGCACGCGGGCCGCGATGCGCGCGAGCGCTCGCGCCAGCCGCACGGCCACGGTCGGGTTCGCGGCGCCGTGGTGCCGGAGCGGCGTGAAGGCGAGTCGGATCGTTTGGGCGAAGTCGAGCTGCGGCATGACGACACGCACGGCCCCATCAGGCCCCCTCCGATCGGGCTCGGGGAACCGGCGCGAGCCCAACCGTGACAGCACTTCGGTGAGCCGGTCGATGCACACCAAGGCCGTCGTGGGATCGTTGATCCCCGGCGAGAGCGCCCGCACGCCGATGTCGGTGAGCTCGATCACGCCTCGCTCGACGTCCTGTTGATTCGTCCTCTCTTCTCCGATCTCGAACGCGCGGCGTACCGCGTCGAGGCCGTCCGAAGCATCGACCTCCGAACCGCCCGACGAGAAGACGGTCGCAAGCGGCTCCGCGGGCAGCACGAACTCTCCCAGTCGGCGCTCCACCCGGATCAGCGCGTCGGCGTCCGCGGCGACGCTCATGAGGTCCCGCTCACTGACCGCCTGCAGATATCCTCCCCGCTCGGCCTTCACCACGAGCCCCGTTCCGCCGTGCGCGCAGGGGGGCGACGGCGAGGTGGTCGCGGATCGGCGCCCATCCTCTTCATCCGGAAAGAGGTGATCGACCACCGCGATCGCCTGGCGCGTGACGCGGTCGATGATCGCCTCGGCCTGGATCATGCGAGCGATGTGATGAATGAAGTAGATCAGCAGACCGACGCTGGTCAGACACAACACCAGCGCGCCTGTGATCGCGACGACCGGGATGAAGCGGGAGGAGTCTTCGATCTCCGACCGCACCGTGACGAGCACGATGAGGGAATACGTGAAGGTGCCGATCAGCACACCCAGCACGGCCTGATTCGACCGGTCACTCCTGAAGCTGCGCAGGATCCGTGGCGTATACTGACTCGACGCCAGCTGCAGGGCGACGATGGTGATCGAGAAGACCACGCCCGTGACGGTGATGAGGCTGCCCGCCACCGTCGCCAGCACGCCCCGCGCGCCTTCGGCACCGGCGACGAGCGAGACCGGGAGCAGGTGCCCGGCAGCCGCGAGGCGGGCGTCGACCGCCACGGCAGCGACCGCGAGCGTTGCGAGCCCGACGGAAATCAATGCCGGCAGCGCCCACAGGCTCTCCTTCAGCCTCGCCCACAGCCTGCCGATCCGATGCACGTCGCCCCCGCCCTGCGGGCCGGTGGTCGTAGTCTCCGGCCGAACATGCGACGCAAGGCGCGTTCCTCATTTCCCGCGCTCGAGCGCCGTCAGCCTGCCCTCGATCCGGCGCGGCACCCAGCAGTTGAGGCCGCAGGACACGAGCCCGGCCTCGGCGAAGATCCGACGATAGGTGCGCTCGCTCCGGCGCTGCCAACCTTCCCGATCTCCGATGAACTCGTCGTCGCTGGTGTACGTGTCCAGCCACAGCACGCCGCGCGCGAGCCGGCCCAGCGCGGGCAGGCCCCGGCGCAGCTCGGCGGTCGTGACGTACTGGAGCACGTCCGAGCACACGACCAGATCGAAGCGTCCCCGGAGCCCGAGCCGGCCGACCGACCCGAACGTTCCGAGCTGGATGTTGCGGCGCCGTCCGTAGCGACGCACGGCGTAGTCGCTCCCGTCCACGCCGACGTAGGCGATCCCCGGTCGCGCGCGCCGCAGCGGAGCGCGCCAGCGCCCCTCGCCGCACCCCACGTCGAGCACCGAGCGGACGTCGCGCGCGAGCACGTACTCGGCGGCGGCGAGCGCGAGGCGCGCGCGTTGGCCGACCAGGTCGTCACTCACCGGGGCGCCGGGGCCCCTGTACCAGCGGGAGAAGTAGGCTTCGTCGTAGGACTTCACAGGCCATGCGCTCCGGGCGGCGATTTCGGTGGCATCTCGTACCCGAGATCGTTCCGGATTCGAGCGGGCGCGGGAAGCGGCTCCGTCGTGGCACCGTGCGTGCATGACGGATCGCACGCGGCGGCCTTCGCCACGAGAGGCCGCCATCGTCCGATATTCGGCTCGATCACGCTTTGTCTCAGCTCCTTCGTCGCTTCGCCGCCCCACTCCTGGGCACCTTGGTCGCCGTCGGGGTGGCGGGCGTGTATCGCGGGCTCGGCAGCATTCCCGTCGTGCTGTTCCTCGTCGCGCTCGAAGGCGCGCTGTCGTTCGACAACGCGGTCGTCAATGCGGGCGTGCTCCGGCGGCTGAACCGACACTGGCAGCTGGCGTTTCTCACCCTCGGCGTCGTGATCGCGGTGGTCGGCATGCGGGTGCTGTTTCCGCTCGCCATCGTGGCGGTGGCCACGAGCGCGTCGCTCGGCAGCACGCTCGGCCTCGCGCTCGGGAGGCCGGAGGAGTACGCCCGCCACTTCGAGAGCGCGTCGCCGTCGATCGGCTCGTTCGGCGGCGTGTTCCTCCTTCTGCTCGCCCTCACGTTCTTCCTGCGCCCCGATCGCTCACGCGTGTGGCTGGGGCCGGTCGAGCGCGCGCTGGCGTGGTCGGGAAGGTTCCCCCGGCTGCCCGTCCTCGTCGCCGGTGCCGCGCTGCTCGCGCTGTCGCAGTGGGTGTCGGCGGAGCACTCTCCTCAGGTCCTGCTGGCCGGGCTGGCGGGCATGCTGCTCTTCCTGCTCGTAAGGGGTGCGCGGGAGATCGTGGAGAACATCGGCGACCGCGCCGAGGGGCGTCGGCTCACCGGCTGGAGCGCCGCCGCGGCCTTCCTCTACCTGGAGGCGCTCGACGCGTCGTTCTCGCTGGACGGCGTGCTCGGTGCGTTCGCGATGACCTCCGACATCGTGATCGTCGGGCTGGGGCTGGGCGCGGGTGCGCTCTACGTCCGCTCGCTGACCGTCTACCTCGTGCGGGAGCGGGCGCTGCGTCACCTGCCCTACCTCACGAGCGGCGCCCATTGGGCGATCCTGACGCTGGCCGTCTCGCTGCTCGTGGGCACGGAGTCACACCCACCCGAATGGCTGACAGGCGGAGTCGGCGTGGCGTTCATTGGGCTGGCGCTGGTCAGCTCCCTCCGATCGAAGGAGCACGCCGAAACCTCCGCCTGACGAGCGCGACGCGCGTCAGCCCTTCAGCGACTCCACGGGATCGACGCTCGAGGCGCGGCGCGCAGGCAGATAGCTCGCGAGCATCCCCACGAGCACCATCCCGGCCGACATCGTTGCGAACGTCGCGACGTCCGCAGCCTCGACGCCGAAGAGCAGCCCTTCGAGCGCGCGGGTCGAGGCGGCGGCGACGATGACGCCGACCACCACGCCAGCCAGGACCACCCGGCACCCCTGCGCCACGACCATCCGCCGCACGCCAGACGCCTCGGCGCCCAGCGCCATGCGGACACCGATCTCGCGGGTACGCTGTGCTACCACGTAGGACAACACACCGTAGAGACCCACCGCGCCGAGAACCATCGCGAGGACCGACGCGATGCCGAGCGCGAGCGCCATGAACGTGAGCGGCACCATGGAGTCGTCCGCGAGGCCCGACATGGTGAACGTCCGGTACATGGGAGCCGACGGCGCGACCTGACGCGCAATCTCCCGGATCTCCGGGCCGATCGCGTCCGCACGGCTCGTCTTCACCACGTACGCGGGCGAGGTGAGGATCCAGCTCGTGGCTGTCGGGCCCACGAGTGGCAGATAGACCAGCGGCTCCGCCTCACCGTCGAATCCGTACTGGAGCACGTCCTCGACGACGCCGACGATCGTGTACCACGCGCCGCTGGTCTCACTGGTCAGGCGCCGTCCGACGGCACTCTCGTCCGGCCAGAGCCGCTCGGCGGCCGCACGGCCCATGACGACGTTGCCGGCGCCGACCTCCTGATCCTCGTCCGAGAGCGCACGACCCTCGAGCACGTCGATCCCCATCGTGCTCCAGTAATCGCCGCCGGCGAAGGTGTAGCTGAGCAGCGTGCCCCCCTCCGGATCGTCCGCGCGCTCCTCGGTCCGGTAGCGGCCGACCGCGACGCCTTCGTTGAGCGGAACGTTCTCCACGATGCCCACCGACTCGACGCCCGGCAGTGCCCGGATCCGGTCCATGAGCTCCATGTGGAATCGTGCGAACGACGGGCCGTCCGTCAGACCTTCCGTTTCCTCCACGCCGAGCTGGAAGGTGTAGACGTCCTCGACGTCGTAGCCGGGATCCACGCGGCGCAGCTCCTGGAAGCTCCGGAAGAGCAGCGCCGATCCGATCAGGAGCACGAGCCCGAGCGCGGTCTGCAGCACGACCAATCCGTCCCGCCTCCAGCGGGCGCGGCCGGTGGAGTGCCGCCCGCCGTCGCGCAGGCCCCGAAGGTCGGGAGCCGACGACCAGATGGCCGCCAGCATTCCGCACAGCGTCGCACACAGCGCCGCCGTCGCGGCGGTGAACAGAAGCACGCTCCCGTCGACGCCCGCTCGGCCGAGGTTCGGCACCGCGGGGGGCGCCGCCGCCAGCAGCGCCGGCACACCAGCCCACGCGATCGTGGCGGCCAACACGCCGGCGAGCGCGGCGACGACGACCGCCTCCGCCAGGAACGTGCCGACGATGCGGGCTCGCCCCGCGCCCAGCGCCCGACGCACGACGACGTCACGAGCACGCTCTTCGGCGCGCACGAAGAAGAGGTTGGCGACGTTCGCACAGGCGATGAGCAGGACGAGCGCGACGGCGCTGAACAGGATCCACAGCTGCGCCGACACGGCGCCGAAGACGCGCTGCTCGAAAGGCCCGACGAGCGTACGCAGCTGCGCGATCGTGCGTGCGTACGCGGGCGACCCACCGAATCGCTCGGGCAGCGTGCTCGCGAGCCTATCGAGCTCCACGACGAGCTCGTCGTGGGTCGCTCCGGGAGCGAGCCGCCCGATGAGCTGGGTCCGGCCCGTGAAGTCCCCCAGCGGAAAATCCCCCGCTTCGATGAGCCCCGGGACCCAGATCAGCACGTCGTCGCGCTCGAACCAGAAGTCCGGGCCCATGACGCCGATGATCGTCCGGTCGCCGCCCCCTGCATACACGCTC
The DNA here is from genome assembly GCA_050181335.1 of Gemmatimonadales bacterium. Lineage (GTDB taxonomy): Bacteria > Gemmatimonadota > Gemmatimonadetes > Longimicrobiales > Gaopeijiaceae > UBA2982. The sequence continues at coordinate 534,409 of JBFXDG010000001.1, forward strand.
CGGCCGATCACGGTCGGGTCGCTCCCGAACCAGGTGGTCCAGAGGGTATGACTGAGCAGCGCGACGTCGTCCTCGCGTTCGCCGGGCAGACGACCGAGCAGCGGGGCGACGCCGAGCAGCGCGAAGAGCGACGGCGTCGGTGACGCCATACGCACCCGCTCGATACGATCCCCGGCGCGCAACGTATTCGTGTAGCTGTTGTACACGGCGACCCCGGTGAGGAGCTCGGCCTCCTGGTATTGGAGATAGAACTCCCCCGAGAGCGGGAACTCGTCCGGTAGCTCGGAGCCGGGAGCGGTCCCCCCGATCGCGACCAGGCGATCGGGATCCTCGTACGGCAGCGGGTCGAGCAGCACGGCGTCCACGACCGTGAACACGCCGGCGAGCGCGCCGAGCGCGATGCCGAGCGTCGTGACGGAGACGGCGGTGAACCCCGGAGCCCGCCGAAGCGAGCGCGTCGCCTGACCCAGATCCTCGATCCACTGTGCGGCCATCGTCCCCACCCCGTTGGTTCGGGTACTTCCGTCTGCGGCTTCCACCCACGTCGGATTCCACCGCTCCGCGGCGGCGGTCAGGAGCAGATCGACGCCCGTCGCCAGCGTGAACGCGACCGCCGCCATGCCACCCTTCGACCGGGCGATCTGCAGATCGGTTGCGATCTGCTCACGCATGTCCCCACCGAATCGCTCCCTGAACGGACGCGGGAGGAGGCGCAGCAGCAGCTCGAGTACGCGAACCATCGACGCCTCGGCCGGTCCTTCAGACCGTCTCGAGACGCCGTTCGGCGAGCGCCGCCACGTCCTTGAGGCGATGCGCTTCCTGCGCCAACGCGCTCCGCCCGGCCGGCGTGAGGGCGTAGTAGCGGCGCGCGAGCCCGGGATGCGGCTGGGCGCTCCTGGCGCGGGTTTCCTTCACGAACCCCCGCGCCATGAGGCGCGCGATGACGCGGTACAGGGATCCTGCCCGAGGCATCAGCGTACCTGCGGATTCCGCTTCCACCGCCTGCTTCACCGCATAGCCGTGGATCGGGCCGCCCGCCATCGCCAAGAGGACGTGATAGTCGAGTGTGCTCATGCCGTCCGCTCCAACGAGATCACGAATGCACGCTCCGTATATACGTCGTGTGAGTAATTATGGCAACGAGTGATCCGCGAGCCGACGACGTGAACGAGTGGGCCTCTCCGGAGCACGCGCTGGCATATCTCGCGCGCGCGGACGGGATCCCGCATCGGACGGAAGGCGAAGCGGTGGTTCTCGAGCTCCTGCCTGCGTCGATCGAACGGGTGCTCGATCTCGGCTGCGGCGACGGTCGCCTGCTGGCGCTCGTTCGTCTCGCCCATCCGGAAGCCGACGGCGTCGCCGTGGATTTCTCGCCCGCCATGATCGACGCGGCGACGACCCGCTTCGCCGCCGATGCTCGGGTGTCGCTCGTGCAGCACGATCTGAACGACCCGCTCCCGGATCTCGGAGCGTTCGACGCCGTCGTGTCGAGCTTCGCCATCCATCACCTCCCGGACCCCCGCAAGCACGCGCTCTACCGCGAGATCTTCCGCGCCCTCACGCCCGGCGGCCGCTTCTGCAACCTGGAGCACGTGTCGTCCCCTACGGACGCGCTGCACGCGGAGTTCTACGCGGCGCTCGGCCAGCCCGTGGACGACGAGGATCCCTCGAACAAGTGCATTCCCGTCGACGTGCAGCTCGGGTGGCTGCGCGAGATCGGGTTCCGCGACGTGGACTGCTTCTGGAAGTGGCGGGAGCTCGCGCTCCTCTCGGGGACGAAGCCCGCTACCGCGCCCTGAGCAGCCGCACGCTGCCGCTCACGGTGTGGAAGGTGAGCCGGCGGCCGCCGTCACCGATGATGCCCTCGACGCGCGAGCCGACGAATCGACCGTTGCGTCGCTCCTCGACGCGCATGTCGAAGTCGGTGTCGAGGCGCCCGCTGAGCGACTCGAAGTCCACCTCCGCCTCGAGGTTCTCCGGCACGCGCAGCGTGACGTCACCGCTGACCGTGTTGAAGGACAGATGCCTCCAGTCGAGGCTTCCCATCTCCACGTCGAGTGAGCCGCTCACCGTGCCTGCCTCCACGACACCGGTCGTCGATACGGCGACGTCGCCGCTGACGCTGTGGGCGGACACGTCCGAGCGGAGGCCGCGGACGTCGACGTCTCCGGAAACCACCGTGCCGATGAGCTCGACGCCCGCCGGCACCAACACCGTGAAGTCGACATCCACACGGGCGCCGCGACGATCGTTCCGGCGTCGGTCGCGCGAGCGGTCGTCGAGGTCGCAGTCGTCCGAGTCGTAGTCCTCGGGGTGATGGACGGCGCAGATCGTGACCCCGTCGGCCTCCTCGACGACGCGGATCTCGACGTCCGCGAAGTCGGACGAGCGCCCGCGTTTCTCGGCGACCACCTCCGCTTCCCCACCCGGAGCGAGCTCGGCGGTGATCGTTCCCAGGATCCCCTTCACCTCGATCACCTGGCCCGGAGCGAGCGGCCCGCTCCATCGGAACGGCTGCTCCTGTGCGGTCGCCGATCCGGCGGCCAGCACGAACGCGATCACCACCGTTCCCGCGCCGCCGCGCACGCCCGTCGACATGCCCATCCACCACCTCCTGGATCGTCGTCCCCCGGATGACCCTTCGGAGGTTGGACGGTGGCCGAAGGGCGGATGTTGGAAGGTCGGGTCTGCAGCGCCGCCCGCGGGGCTTCGAGGCGCCGCGGTGCGTCGGGGCTCCGCGTCGGGTAGGTTGCACGACCATGCCCATCGATCCGATCCCAGCCGGCCACCACACGGTCACGCCCTACCTCCTGGTCGAGGACGTGGCCCGCCAGATCGATTTCATGGCGCGTGCCTTCGGCGCGGTGGAGACGGGGCGGTTCGCCACGCCCGACGGCCGCATCATGCACGCCGAGGTCCGGATCGGCGACTCGTTCGTGATGCTCGGCGAGGCGAGCGGCGAGTGGAAGCCGATGCCCTGCATGCTGCACCTGTTCGTGCCCGACATCGATGCCGTTTACGCGCGCGCCATGAAGGCCGGCGCGAAGTCGGTCAGGGAGCCGTCGAACCAGTTCTACGGCGACCGCAGCGGCGGCGTGGTGGACGCCGAGGGCAACCAGTGGTGGATCGCGACGCACCTGGAAGACGTGTCTCCCGAAGAGCTCGAGCGACGCATGCGCGAGCAGGCCGGCGGCTGAAGCCGGTCACTCGCCGCCGGATCCACTCCTCCGTGCGAGAGCTCGATGGGATCGAGCGGCCTCAGTCCCTCAAGCCGAACGCCACGAACGAGTTGCCCGAGATCACCGAGACGTACTGGCGTCCGTTCACCTCGTAGGTGACGGGGGGCATGACGATCTGCCCTCCGAGCGCCGCCTTCCAGAGCTCCTCGCCGGTGCGCGCATCGAGCGCACGGAAGTAGCCCTCGCGGCCGCCGGTGAAGAGAAGGTCGCTCGCGGTGGTCAGCATGCCGCTCTCGCTCACATCGAACTGCTCGAACTTCCAGCGCGGCTCACTGGTGCGCGGATCCATCGCGATGATCGCGCCGTGTCCGACCGCGTCGGTCCACGTGTTGATGAGCGACGAGCGGCCGATGCCGATCGTCGGCGCGCCGGGCACGGGCGTGAGCACGTCGAACCCGCCGCCGAGGAACGCCTGACCGGGCCGGTACTCGGACTCTTCGGGCCGGTACGTGGTCGCATAGTCCTCCCACGCGGAGAAGTAGAAGAGGCCGGTCCGCGGGCTGTACGACGGCGGATACCAGTTCGTGCCGCCCTGATTGCCGGGGTACGTCGGCTGGCCTTCGGGCTGCGGCGTCGGGATCGGACGACCGTTCGCGTCCAGCCCGCTCGACCAGTTCACCCGCACGAACGGCTTGCCCGACAGGAACTCACCGGTGACGCGGTCGAGCACGTAGAAGTAGCCGTTGCGATTGGCCCACAGCATGAGGCGCCGCGGCTGTCCGTTCCACTCCATGTCCACCAGCACGGGGACCTGAACGGCGTCGTAGTCGTAGCCGTCGTTCGGCGTGAACTGGAAATGCCACACGAGCTCGCCCGTGTCGGCGTTCAGCGCCACCACGGCGTCGGAGTAGAGATTGTCTCCCGGACGCTGCGACGCGTTCCAATCGGGCCCGGGGTTGCCGATCCCCCAGTACACGAGGTTCAGATCGGGATCGAAGGATCCGGTGATCCACGCGGGCGCCCCGCCGTGCTCCCAGTCGTCTCCGTCCCACGTCTCGTGCCCCGGCTCGCCGGGCCCGGGAATCGTGTAGAACTTCCACACCTCCTCGCCCGTCTCGACGTCGTACGCGGCGACGAAGCCGCGAATGCCGAACTCTCCTCCGCCCACGCCGACGAGCACTTTGTCGCCGATGACGAGCGGCGCCATGGTGATCGAGTAGGCGAGGTTCACGTCGCCCACCTGCGTCTTCCACAGCGCCTTGCCGGTGATGGCGTCCAGCGCGATGAGGTGCGCGTCGAGCGTGCCCATGAAGACGCGGTCCCCGTGGATCGCCACCCCGCGGTTGTTGGCGCCACAGCATACACGCGCGTTCTCGGCATTCGTGTGGCGGTACAGCCAGAACACGCGCCCCGTGGCGGCGTCCACCGCCATGACGTCGTTCGGCCGCTGCGTGAGGTACATGATCCCGTCGACGACGATCGGGTTGGACTGCCACGCGCCGAACACCTGGTTGGGCAGCATCCACTTCAGCTCGAGATCGTCCACGTTGCCCGGCGTGATCTCGTCCAGCGTGCTGTAGCGCTGGCTCATGTACGTGCCGTTGTAGGTGAGCCAGTTCCCCGGCTCGTTCGCGGCCCCGAGGATGCGCTCGTACGGGACGTTCACCTGCGCGGCGGCGGATCCGGCGAGCGCGGTGGCGGCGAAGCCCCACGCCGCGGCGACGAGAAGGCGCTTCGTGTTCATGGCACACCCCTCAGCGAGAGCAGATAGCCGATCACGTCCGCGAGCTGGTCCGCGGAGAGCGACGTCGGGCGCATCGTCGGCGTCGTGCTCACCTCCCACTCCGACAGATCCTCCTTGATCAGCGAGTGCAGGCGCCCCTCCGTGTCGATGAGCTGCACGGTGTACGTGTCCTCGTTCAGCCGCCGACCCCGGATCGTCTCACCGGCGCGTGTCACGGCACGGACCGGTCGGTTGATCGGCAGGAGCGCGGCGCTCGGATCGAGCAGCGTGCGCTGGAGCGCCGCGGGCGTGCGCTGCACGCCGATCTCGCCCAGGTCCGGCGCTTGCCGGCGGGGACCGCGCCCGTTCACGCGATGGCAACCCGCGCAGCGGCCGGCACCCTCGAAGATCGCCTGGCCGCGAGCCGCGTCGCCGACCTTCACCGCGACGCCTTCAGGGTCGAAGCCCGCGCGGATGTACGCCACCACGCCGTCCAGCTCGGAGGTGCTCAGCGCGAAGCTCGGCATGCGCGATCCGCCGACGCCGGTGGTGACGATCCGGCGGATGTCGTCGTCGGAGCGCGCCGTGCGGAACTGGCCGCGCCGCAGGTCCACGCCGCTCACGGCGTCGCCGTTGGCGCCGTGGCAGAGCGCGCACTCGGTCACGTAGACCCGCGCGCCCGCCTGGACGGTTTCGGTCGGGTACTGGTGGTCGGAGAGGCTCTGGGCGGCCAGGGGCGCCGGGAGCAGCGTGAGCGTCGCCGCGATGGCCAGACGCAGGGTTCGTTTCATCGTCGGTCCGCGCCTTTCGGGGATGGATCGCCGCAACATCCGGCTCGCCCAGGGTGCGGGGCAAGGGCGACCAGCCCGGCTGCATCCTTTTGCGCTATCTGTCGTCTGACTACTGGTCATCCTGCCGATAGGAGGCTTTCGTGAGCCGCTGCTGATCGCGGCCGCCGAGCCACATGCCCGCCGCGACGAGCGCGGCCGCCGCCGCGAGCCGGAGGGTGATGGCCTCATCGAGGAGCACGGTGGCGGCGAGTGCCGTCAGGATCGGTGCGGTGAGCTGCACGAGCGAGGCCCGCCACCGCGAGAGCCCCGCGAGCGCGCCGTACCAGATCGTATAGCCGACGCCCGAGGCGAGGGCGCCGCACACGACGGCCAGCCCCACCCCCGCCGGGGTGATCCGTTCGGGCTGCACGAACCAGGCGAGCATGACGAGCGTCAGGACCGAGGCTCGCCAGAAATTGCTCGACGTGGCGGCGAGCGGATCGTGGCTGTCCCGACCGACGAGCGAGTACGCCCCCCAGAACATGCCCGCGACGAGCATGAGGGCGGCGCCCGTCGGCGCAGGCGCCGTGGCTCCCGGCAGCGTGAGCAGCGCGAGGCCGGCGATCGCCAGCATGATGCCCAGCCAGGCGCGCGCGCCGGGCCGCTCGCCCTTCGCGAGCCCGGTGCCGATCATCGTGACCTGAACCGCGCCGAACAGCAGCAGCGCCCCCGTGCCGGCCGCGACCCGCGTGTAGGCCGCGGTGAAGGCGATGGCGTATCCCGCGAGGGCGACGGCCCCCGCCCAGCTCCCTCCGCCCACGACGGGACCCGCCCGAACGCGCTGCCACGCGCCGAGGAAGGCGGCGCCGGACGCCAGACGGATCAGCGCGAAGGTCGGCGCATCGATGAGCCCCGCCTCCAACGCACCGCGCGTCAGGAGGTTGTTCGAGGCGAAGGCGATCATCGCCAACGACGTCAGGACGGCGGTGCGCACCGGCGGCGACAGAGGCTTTCCGCGCATGGGCTGGGTTCGGCGGCGCCGGGATCGACGCGAGCGCATGCTAGACCCCCACCGCGCGGCTCGCCAGCATTGCATGCGCAAGCGCGCCTGCACTACTTGTGTGGGACCGCTGGTCTCCGCCCCCCCGGAGTCTGGTCGTGGAGTCGCGCGCCAGGCTGGGTATTCCTTGCACCGAGTGAGGGGGAATGGCGCCGGAGCGTGTCGCCCTTGGACGGGCTTTCTCTTTCTGCACCCTGGCTTGGCTGTCGCTGGCCGCTTTCGCGGCCGACGTGCGCGCCCAGGAGAGCCCCGACATCGACCCCACGGATCTGCGGGCGATGAGCCTCGAGGAGCTGATGGACCTCGACGTGACGTCGGTGTCCCGCGCCCCGGAGCCCTACGCACAGGCGGCCGCCGCGATCCAGGTCATCACGCAGCAGCAGATCCGCAGGTCAGGCGCGTCGACGATCGCGGAAGCGCTTCGTCTCGCCACCAGCCTCCACGTCGCGCAGAAGAACGCGCAGAGCTGGGCGATCAGCGCGCGGGGGTTCAACACCGATCTGGCGAACAAGCTGCTCGTGCTCATCGACGGACGCAGCGTCTACACGCCGCTCTTCTCGGGCGTGTTCTGGGACCGACAGGACTACGTGCTCGAGGACATCGACCGGATCGAGGTGATCAGCGGGCCGGGCGGCGCGCTCTGGGGTGCCAACGCGGTGAACGGGGTCATCAACATCATCACGAAGGGAGCGCGTGATTCGGAGGGGCTGTACGCCGACGCGAGGGTCGGTCCCCGCATGGGCGCGTTCGGCGCGGCGCGGTTCGGAGACGCGCCCACGGCGTCGTTCGCGTATCGCGTTTACGGGAAGTACTTCGACCGTGACAACGAGGTGCTCGCGGACGGGAGCCAGGCGACCGATTCGTGGAAGCGCACGCAGTTCGGCTTCCGCTCCGATGCGACGTCGGCCTCGGGCGATCTCTTCACGCTCCAGGGCGACCTGTACGACGCCGACCTCGGCAGCCCGACGGGCGGCCGCGGCGACGCCCGCGGATACAACGTGCTCGGCCGGTGGACGCGCACCTTCTCGGCGAGCTCGGATCTGAAGCTTCAGCTCTACTGGGACTTCACGCACCTGATGATCCCCACGCCGGAGCAGGTGCTCAACGGCACGCCGGTCGCGCCGGCCGGGACGCTCGAGGACGACCTGGACACCTATGACGTGGACTTCCAGCACCGCTTCCGTCTCGGCGGTCGCGCCACGCTCGTGTGGGGTCTGGGCTACCGGTTCACGAGCAACGAGATCCAGAGCGCACCGGGTCTCGCCTTCGAGCCCGCACGGCTCGACCGCAACCTCGTCCACGCCTTCCTGGAGAACGAGCTGTCGCTCAGCCCGTCGGTCACGGCGGTGATCGGCACCAAGGTCGAGCACAACGACTACACCGACTTCGAGCTCGAACCGACCGCGCGCCTGGCCTGGAGCCGCGGCCCGCGGACGGTGTGGCTCGCGGCCTCGCGCGCCGTCCGCATGCCGTCACGCGTCGATCGCCACGAGCGGCTCCCGACACCCGGGTTCGCGCCGCTCGTCGAGAACCTGCTCGTCGGGAACGACTCCTTCGTCTCGGAGACCCTCCTGGCCCTCGAGCTCGGGTATCGCACGCGTTTGGGCGCCAACGCGGCGGCGGCGATCTCCACGTTCTACAACCGCTACGACGACCTCCGCAGCACGAGCACGAGCCCGCCCGATCCGGTGTTCCAGCTCCCCTTCCCGTTCTACTTCGACAACAACCTGGAGGCGACGACGTACGGGGCCGAGCTCGTCGCGGACGTGGTCCTGCGCGAGGACTGGAGCCTTCGCGGCGGTTACACGCTCCTGCACGAGGACGTGGAGGTGAAGGAAGGCCAGGCCGACTTCAACAACGCCCTCAACGAGACGGCGGACCCCGAGCACCAGGTCTCGCTGTTCTCCTCCATGGATCTGCCTGGCGGCGTCGACCTCGACGTCGGCGTCCGCTGGATCGGCTCGTTCACCTACAACGAGTCCGGCGTGGCGGCGGAGGTGCCGGACTACTGGGAGACCGACGCTCGAGCGGCGTGGCGCCCGACCGCATGGGCGGAGCTCGCGATCGAGGGGCAGAATCTCCTGAACGACCAGCACCTCGAGTACGTGATCTCGAGCCCCAATCCGCGCCAGGAGATCCGCCGAGCGATCCGCGGACGCGTGTCGATCCGCTGGTGACCCGGCACGGGCCGGAGCCGATGACCCGGCGGCGGTCCGCACGGTCCGCCGGGGCCGCTGGCTCAGTCGTCGAGGACCTCGCGCACCGTCCGCCCGAGTAGCTCCGCGGTGAACGGCTTCTGGAGCATGTTCGCCCCCGGCTCGAGCTCGCCTCTGCGCACCATCGCGTTGGGCGTGTATCCCGACATGTAGAGCACCTTCAACCCTGGCCGGAGCACCACAGCCTCGCGCGCGAGCTGGATCCCGCCGATCTCCGGCATGACGATGTCGGCGAGCAGGAGATCGAACTCGATGTCGGTCTCCCGGCACTCCGCCAGCGCCGCGGCGCCGTTGGGTGTCGCGATCACACGGTAGCCGAGCCCGGTGAGCACCCGCACGACGACCTGCCGCACACGATCGTCGTCCTCGGCGAGGAGGATCGTCTCGGTGCCGGTGAGGTCCTCCCTCTCGCGAGACTCGCGAGGCGTGTCGGTCGCCGCCTCCGCCGCGCGCGGCAGATAGACCTTGAACGTCGTGCCGCGCCCGACCTCGCTGTAGACCCAGATGTGCCCGCCCGCTTGCTTCACGATGCCGTAGCACGTCGACAGGCCCAGCCCGGTCCCTTTGCCCACTCCCTTCGTGGTGAAGAAGGGCTCGAAGATGCGGCGCTGCGTCTCCTGGTCCATGCCGATCCCTTCGTCCGACACGGCGATGACCACGTACTCCCCGGCCGGAATGTGTGCGCCGTGGACCGTGCCGTACACGTCGTCCAGCTCGGTGTTTTCGGTCTCGATCGTCAGCTCGCCCCCGTCGGGCATGGCGTCCCGCGCATTGACCGCGAGGTTCGTGATGACCTGCTCGATCGAGCCCGGGTCGGCGCGAACGTTCCAGAGATCCGGCGCCAACGTGGTCGAGATCTCGATGTCCGTGCCCACGACCCGCTGGAGCATGCGGCCCATATCCGCCATGACCGAGTTGAGGTTCATCACGCGCGGTGAGATGGGCTTGTTCCTGGAGAACGCGAGAAGCTGACCCGTGAGCGCGCCCGCCTTCTTGGCGGCGTTGAGGACCTCGACCATGTCCTCGCGAGCGGGCGTCTCGGGCTCGAGGGTCTGCAGCACGAACTCGCCCGACGTGTAGATCACCGTGAGGAGGTTGTTGAAGTCGTGCGCGATGCCCCCGGCGAGGCGTCCGATGGCCTCCATCTTCTGTGCCTGACGGAGCTGCGCCTCGAGGCTCCGCCGCTCCGAGAGGTCGAGCATCACGCCCACGACGTGGCTCGCGCTCCCTGTCGACGTCCGCTCGACCGCGCGCGCGTCGATGCGCACGTCGATCCAGCGCCCGTCGCGGTGCCGGAGGCGCATCTCCATGTCGAAGGACTTCGCCCGCCCGTCGATGAAGTCCTCGTACGCGGGAAGGACCACCGCCGCGTCGTCGGGCTCCAGCTGAGCCACGAACCACGCGTCGAAATCCTCGAAGGAGGGCAGATCCGCCGCGGTATACCCGAGGATCTCCGCCCAGCGCGGGCTGTGGTAGGTGTCCGGGCCGGGCGGGACGCTGTGCTCGAAGACGCCGGCACCGCTCGCCTCGACGGCCATCGCGAGCCGCCACTGCTCGCGCCGCGCGGCGTCCTCCGCTTCGCGCTTGGCCGCCCGGTTCCTGGACGCCGCCAGCTCGCGCTTCACCGCCACGTTCAGGCGCGCGAGGTTGCCCTTGAGCAGGTAGTCGCGCGCGCCTGCGCGCATCGCCTCCACGGCGCGGTCTTCCCCGAGCGCACCGGACACGAAGATGAACGGGATGTCGACGCCGAGCTCGCGGTACACCGCGAAAGCTCGCAGGCCGTCGAACTCCGGCATGTGGAAGTCGGAGATGATGAGGTCCCAATCACTTCCGAGCGCGTCCACGAAGTCCTGCTCGCGATCGACACGCTTCCAGTCGAGCTCGTAGCCCGCCTTCGCGAGCTCCCGGCGAATGAGGAACGCGTCGTCCTCCGAGTCCTCGACCATGAGGAGGCGGACCCGGGACGACGTGCCGGAGGGCTTCAGCTCGACGTCGGAGGTGCGGTCGGTCACCGGTCAGATCCAGGCCGAGTTGGGCGGCGACCTGTTGAGGAGCAGCCAGTACAGGCCGAGCTGCTTGGCCGCCTGCGTGAACTCCAGGAAGTCGACCGGCTTGCGCACGTAGCTGTTCGCGCCGAGCGCGTAACCTTCGACCATGTCACGCTCCTCGGTCGAGGACGTGAGGATGATCACGGGCAGGAGCTTCGTGCGATCGTCGGCGCGGATCTTCTGCAGGACCTCGAGCCCGTTCAGCTTGGGCAGGTTGAGGTCGAGCAACACGATCGCCGGCAGCGCGGCCGGCGCGTGTCCGTCGGCGCCGAAGAGGTAGTCGAGCGCCTCGACGCCGTCGCTGGCCACGACGACCTCGTTCGTGATGTTGTTGTTACGGAACGCGCGCATCGTCAGCTCGACGTCGTCGCGACTGTCCTCCACGAGCAGGATCTTGCCTTGGTTCAAGAGTTGCTACCTCCGTTTTCGCTGGCGCTCGGCGCCAGCGTGAAGTAGAACGTGGCTCCCTCTCCCACGACCCCCTCGGCCCAGATCGTCCCGTCGTGGCGCGAGACGATCCGCCGTACCGTGGCGAGGCCCACACCGGTACCCTCGAACTCCGTCGCGGCGTGGAGTCGTTGGAACTCGCCGAACAGCCTGCCGGCGTATTTCATGTCGAACCCGGCACCGTTGTCTCGGACACGGAAGGCGCGGGCACCGTTGGCCTGCACCTGGTCGACCTCGATGCGCGCGGTGGGCTTCTTCCCCGTGTATTTCCAGCTGTTGCGGATGAGATTGTCGAGAACGACCTGGAGCAGCCGCCGGTCGGCCCAGGCCTCCAGCCCCGGCGCGATGGCGAACTCGACCTCGCGTTCGGGCTGCGAGGCCATGAGCTCGGCGGCGATGTGGGCCGCCATGGTCGTCACGTCCACCGTCTCCCGGTTCATCTCCACGCGGCTGATGCGCGCCAGCCGCAGCAGGTCGTCGATCAGCAGGCCCATGCGCTGGGTGGCCGCGCGCACGCGCCCGAGATAGTCGCGGGCCGTATCGTCGAGCTTGTCCGCGTAGTCCTCGAGGAGGACGTGGCTGAACCCGTCGATGCTGCGTAGGGGTGCCCGGAGGTCGTGCGAGACGGAGTAGGCGAACGCGTCGAGCTCCTTGTTCGACAAGGTCAGGCTGGCCGCGTTGAGCCGCAGCGCCTCGTTCGCTTCCTCGAGCGCGTGCGTGCGCTCCTGGACCCGCTCCTCCAGCTCGGCGGCGTAGGACATGAGCTCGCGGCTCTGCGCCTCGATGCGTCCGATCATGCCGTTGAAGCTGTCGGTGAGCTCGCTGAGCTCGCCGCCGCCCACGACCGCCGGCGCCCGCACGGAGTAGTCCTGTCTGTTCGAGACCCTCTGCGCCGTCTCCGCGAGCCGCTTGATCGGCTGCGAGATGGTGGACTGGAGCATGCGCGAGGGCAGATAGGCTGCGAGCAGCGAGAGCAGGAAGACGCCGGCGCCGATGATACCCGACAGCCAGAACGTCTCGTACAGAGCCTGCAGATCGGAGGCGAGGTAGAGGGTCCCCAGCCGGGAGCCGGACGCTTCCGCCACGGGCTGATATCCAACCAGGCGACCCGACTCGAAGCGGAATCCGTCCGACGCCGGCTCGCTCGGCAGCAGCGAGTCCGGAAGGTCCGCCGGATAGCGCGCGAACAACGCGCCCTCGGCGTCGTAGAGCGCGGCGGCCACCACGTGCGGGTCGGCGCTCAGGGCCGTGAGCGTCTCCTGGGCATCCTCCTCCACGAAGAACGCCAACGCGGCGGTGCTGTTCGCCGCGAGGATCTCCGCGCGCACCGTGAGGTTGTTCAGGGCCGTGCGTCTGAAGGACCAGTACTGGTAGGCCGCGAAGGAGGCCGACGTGAGCAGGAGCGCGAAGCCACTGATCCCCAACAGCATCGCGGTGAGCCGGCGAGCGATGGGCCAGTCGCGGAACATCTGGTCAGGACCCTTCCGCGCGCACCACGTCCGCGAGGCGGAGCAGCTTCGAGCTGATGGTGAGGTCGGCGGTCGCCGCGGCGGCCGTGTTGATCTCCATGCGGAGCCGGGTGCCGGCCAGGAGCAGCGCGATGACGCCGTCGCCGGCCGCGAACTCCGGCGTCTCGCCGACGGTGAGCACGTGCTTGCCCGCGAGCGCGTCGAACACGCGCTCGAGCCGGTCGGTCTCCGAGGCGCTCACGAAGAGGATCTGACAGGTGCCGACGTCCTCGACGCTCTCGTAGCGCTCGATGGCGACCGGCCGGTCCTGGATCGTCGCGTCGCGGGTCAGCGCCTCGAGGGTTTCGCCGAAGCGATCGGTCCCGAGCACGCCGATCACGAAGGGCCCGTCCGTCGCGGGGCAGCGGTCGGCCGGCCAGGTCACGAATTGCCCGAAGTTGAAGAGGAAAGCCGCTTTCACCTGGCTCTCCCTGGACGCGGCGGCCTGGCCGGCGACGGTCACGGGCAGGGTCGCAGCGATCAGCCACGCGAGCGTCACGCGGCCGGCCCGCACGAAGCGGCCACGTCGCCGGCGGGCGGCGACGGCCGACGGGCACCCAGCCTCGAGGGCGTGGCGACTCACTTGCGTCTCGTCCAGCAGGGTTCCGGGGATGGTTCCAGCAAAGGCCATCGAGCGCCCGGCAACGTCCCAGCGGCGCGCCGCGAATCGGGGGGGAGGACTCGCCGCTACGCTGGGAGGGCGTCGACTCGAATCTCGGACGTCCTACGCCCCATTGTTACGCCGGAGAACCCTCACCGCGCAATCTTTCCGCAGTTCGGGGCCACCTCTCCCGACCCCGCCTCCTAGTTCGACTCGCCCTCGGCATCGCGCCAACCCTGGTCCGCAGGCTGATCGGGATCCGAGAGCAGGAAGCGGATCAGGTCCGCATGGAACTGCTCCCGGTTCTCGAACTGCGGGTTGTGCCCCACACCGGGATAGAGGATCAGCTGCGCGTTCTGGAGCGTCTCGGCCACCCGCCGCGCTTCGGCCGCGAAATCCTGGCTCAGGGGATCGTCCGCGCCGCCGATCACGAGCGCCTTGCTCGAGATGTGCTGCCAGTCGTAGACGACGGGATCCTCGAACATGGACTGCGACAGCAGCCCGCGGACCTCGAGCCAGCGGTCGAACTCGCCGCTGAAGATCAGCCCGTAGGGCGCCTCGACCCACTTCAGGTACTCGGGGCGCCAGCCGCCGACGTAGTAGCGCCGCTGCGCGCCGAGGACCTGCTGATAGTACTGCTGCGGCGTCGGGTGCTCGCCGTCGTACTCGGGCTCGCTCCACTCGCGGCCCGGCCGCGTATCGGACATGCCGATCTGGTTGACGAAGACCGCGTGGCTCGTCGTCTCCGGATACGTCATCGCGAAGCGGCTCACCACCATCCCGCCCATCGAGTGGCCCAGGATCGCCGCACGCTCGATCCCGAGCTCGTCGAGGAGGCGCTTCGTGTCGCGCACCGGGATGTGGAAGTTGTAGTGCATGATCGGCTTCGACGAGCGGCCGAAGCCGAGCCGATCGACCGCGATCGTGCGGAAGCCGGCGGCGCTCAGGATCCCCATCGTCTCCTCGAACGCGTAGGAGGCGAAGTTGAAGCCGTGGAACAGCACGACGGTGCGGCCGTTCGGCGTGCCGGTCGGCGCGACGTCCATGTAGGCCATGCGGAGATGCTGGCCGTAGACCTCGGTATCCATGAACGACACCGGATAGGGGTACGGCACGTTCGAGAAGTCGATCGCGGTCACCCCCCACTCGGCCGGCGGCGTCGCGGGCGGCTCGAAGCTCTGTCCGGCCGCCGCGTCGGCCCCTCCGAGCACGAGGATCAGCGAGAGGGCCGTCGTATGACGCAGCGACATCGGTGGGCTCCTTGGCGAGGCTCGACGTGAACCCGACTGACACCTCCCGTGGTCCCGAGGTTGAGCTCGTCCGTAAGAGCTTCGTAAGGGCTCCGAACTCGCGCACGGGTGTACGTCCTCACATGACCCTCCCCGAGCTCTGCGGCGCCGCCGCGGTCGTGTGCATCCTCGGCGCCTGCGCGAGCGCGAGCGCCGGGTCCGCGGACGGCCTCGACGTGGACGCACTCGAGCGGCTCTACGAAGCCCGCACCGACAGCGCGCGCATGCGCTTCTCGGAGGCCGACGTCGCGTTCGTCAGCGGCATGATCGCGCATCACGGCCAGGCGATCGACATGTCGGAGCTGGCGCCCGCGAGGGCCGCCAGCGAATCGGTGCGGACGCTCGCCGCCCGCATCATCAACGCTCAGCGGGACGAGATCGCCTGGATGGAGCGCTGGCTCCGCGAACGCGGCCAGCCACTTCCCGCCCCCGGCGCGATGGACCACACCGGCCATCTTCCAGGGATGCTGACCCCGGCGGAGATCGACGCACTCGGTCGCTCGTCGGGCGCCGACTTCGACCGTCTCTTCCTCGACTCGATGATCCGCCATCATGAGGGCGCGCTCGCGATGGTCGAGACGCTGCTCGCGTCGGAGGAGGCCGTGCAGGACCCGGCAACCTTCAAGCTGGCTTCGGATATCCATGTGGATCAGTCCACGGAGATCGCGCGCATGCACCGGATGCTCGACACCCTGAATCGAGGAGACGCACGATGAGACGCCCGACCCGAATTGCGCTCGCGACCTCGGCGGCGGCCGGGCTCTTCGGTGTGGTCGGCTGCGCGTCCTCGGCGCCTTCGCCGGGCTCCGTCGATCCGTCCGCGGATGCGGGCGCGCGCATCCGCGCGGAGGCCCTCGCCTCCGTGCCGAGCCCCGACCCCCGCACCGACCTGGACGCCGGCCTCTTCGATGCGGAGCAGGCCGTGTGGAACATGCGGCTCCTCTCGTCCACCCCGCCGTCGCGCGAGTTCGTCGGCGGCATCAACTCCGATCTCGCGTTCACCGGCCCGTACGCGATCCAGGGCAGCTTCGCCGGATTCCAGGTCTGGGACCTCGGCAACCCGTCGCGCCCCGCGCTCGTCAACGCGTACCCCTGCCCCGCCGCCCAGAGCGACGTGTCCACGTACCGGAACCTGCTCTTCGTCTCCGGCGAGGACTACGGCGCGCGTCTCGACTGCGGCACGCAGGGAGCCCAGGGCCCGGTGAACCAGGACCGGCTCCGCGGCATCCGCATCTTCGACATCACGGACATCCGGAACCCGCGCTACATCGGCAACGTGCAGACGTGCCGCGGATCGCATACGCACTCGATCGTCGAGGATCCGAGCGATCCGGCCCACATCTATATCTATGTGTCGGGATCGTCCCCGGTGCGCTCGGCGCAGGAGATGCCGGGGTGCTCGGCCGCGCCTCCATCCGAGGATCCGAACAGCGCGCTCTTCCGCATCGAGGTGATCCGCGTTCCGCTCGCGAACCCGGCCGAGGCGGAGATCGTCAGCTCGCCGCGGATCTTCGAGAACCTCGTCGAGCCGGAGACGCACGGGGCGGCGCCCGAGGAGCTGGCCGAGCTCGAGCGGCTCCGCGCCGAGGGCGTCTTCGCGGTCGAGATCGACGGTGAGATCGCGATCGCGCCGCCGGAGTTCACGGATCCGCTGCTCGACTCGCTGGTGGCGAGGCGCGGCGGGACGGGCGCGCCCACGGCGGCCGACAGCGCGACGCTGATGGCGGCGCTCCCGGGGATCGTCGAGCAGCTGATCGCGTCCCAGCAGCCCGCCGGACCGAGCCCCGGGCCCACGCAGTGCCACGACATCACCGTCTACTCGGAGATCGGCCTCGCCGGCGGGGCGTGCGAGGGCTACGGCTTCCTGATCGACATCAGCAACCCGGTGAACCCCCGCCGCATCGCCGAGGTCGCCGATCCCAACTTCTCGTACTGGCACTCCGCGACGTTCGACAACGACGGCACGAAGGTCCTCTTCACGGACGAATGGGGCGGCGGGACGGCGCCGAAGTGCCGCGCGACGGATCCGAAAGAGTGGGGCGCGAACGCGATCTTCTCCATCCAGAATCGCAGCCTCCGGTTCGAGAGCTACTACAAGCTGCCCGCGGCTCAGTCGCCGATCGAGAACTGCGTCGCGCACAACGGATCGCTCCTGCCCATTCCCGGGCGGGACGTCATGGCGCAGTCGTGGTACCAGGGCGGCATCTCCGTCTTCGACTGGACGGATCCGAGAAATCCGATCGAGATCGCCTTCCACGACCGCGGACCCGTCAGCGAAGACGAGCCCGAGTTCGGCGGGACGTGGTCGGTTTACTGGTACAACGGCGTGCTGGTCAGCTCCGAGATCACGCGCGGGCTCGACGTCCTCGAGCTCCGTCCGAGCGCGTTCCTGACGGAGAACGAGCTGGCCGCGGCGAACAGCGTGCGTCTCGAGTACCTGAATGCGCAGACCCAGCCGCGGTACGTCTGGCCGCCGTCGTTCGCGCTCGCGCGCGCCTACGTCGATCAGCTGGAGCGGGACAGCGCGCTCGGCGGGGCGCGCGTGGCGGCGCTACGCGAGGGACTTCGGGGCGCCGAGCGCGCGAGCGGCGCCGCGCGTGCCGAGACGCTGCGCAGTCTCGCGGGTGAGGTGAGCGCGGAAGCGGGCGGCTCGCGCGATCCCGAGAAGATGCGGACGCTGGCGGCTGCGCTGGAGGCGCTGGCGCGGGGGTAGATCCCTAGACGGTGAGGATCTCTTCCGGAGTGTGGACGAACGGGCTGATCACGCGGACGCCGGCGAACACCTGCCCGTCTTGGAGGTCCTCCGTGAGGAGGTGCGTGCATCCGCCGGCCTGAGCCGCCGCCACGATGAGCGCGTCCCACCACGATAGGCCGAACCGATCCTCGACCGCCCACGCCGCATCCACGGTCGCGAGGTCGAGCGGGATGGGGCGCCAGGCGACGAGCGATGCGACATCCTCGCGAGCCGCAGCGGCGTCACGGCCGGGCGTCAGCTTCCGTGTGACGCAGACATAGTATTCGTGGAGGACCTGCCAGCTCAGCGCACCGCCGCGCTCGGCCCATAGCATGGCCATCCAGTGGCGCGCCGTCCGATGCTTCTCCGCCTCCGTCGTGTCTCTGGCGTACACGAGGACGTTCGTGTCAACGAAGACCCGTGCGGTCATGGAGCTCGTCTCTCGTGGGAAGAGGGAGCGCGTCGGCGCGCTGCGCAGTGGCCTCCTGTCCCAGGTAACGGGTCATGGCCTGGTCGTACGCGTCCTGTCCCTCCATCTCACGCCGGAGGACGTCACCCAGGAACCGCGAGACGCTCGAATCTCGACGCGCCGCCTCGATTCTGGCCCAACGGGCGGTCTCTTCGTCGAGCGTGACGGTGATGTTCTTGAGGTTTCGCGCCATGCACGAAATTCGTGTTACACGAAGTTCGTGTCAATCCTCCCACTCAGTGCTCCGGGCGCCCGAGCATGTCCATCTCGAGCGCGGCCATGAGCACGATCGCGCCGCCGCGGTCGTCCGCGCCGTTCACGACCGGCCGCGTCATGTAGTACTCGAGCGTGGCCTGCGCGCCCGTGCTCGTGCACACGTCGCGCAGCGTGCCGTCGGCGTTCACGCGCGCGAGCACGGCTTGCCAGGCGCGCTCGATCGCGGGCGTGAACCGCTCGGCGTCGAGCCACCCGAGGCGCACGCCCCGCGCCATCGCGGTGAGCATGATCGCCGTGACGGTGAGCTCCGGATACGCCGTCGGCTGATCGAGCACGTTGCGCCAGCTCCCGTCTTCCCCCTGGAGCGGCAGGAGCGCGTCCATCAACCGCTGATACGAGGCGAGGATGGCGTCCCGCTCGGCGAGCGCCTCTTCCATGTAGGTGAGCGCTTCGGTCAAGCCGAGCGCCGCGAACCCGTTCCCCCGTCCCCACGCGTGCGGGCCGTCCGTCCCGTGGATGAACAGCCCGTCGTCGCGCTGGAGCCTCGCCGCGTACGTCGTCAGCATGCGGCCGACGACGTCGGCGAAGTGCGGCTCCTCGGTGAACGCGCCGACCCGCGAGAGCAGCGCGCTCGCCATGAACATGTCGTCCGTCCAGCCGCGTCCGAACCGGACGGTCGAGTCGGGATGCTCCGAGATGATGAAGTCGGCGGCGTCGAGCGCCAGCGCGAGCCCCGGTGCGTTCCGGTCGTACACGCCCCAGTCGAAGAAGCCGATGTGGCCCGCCAGGCTGGTGAGCGCGTACGGCTCGGCGATCGCGGGCCGCTCGCCGTCGACGAACGGCTGCATGTCGGCGCGGGGCTTCTCGAACCAGCGGCTCTCGCCCGTGAGCGCCGCGAGCCGGAGCGCTCCGCCCCACGCGAGCCCGGAGATGTAGCTCATGCCGGGGCTCTCCGGATAACGAGCGGCGAGCACGCGCGCCACGTCGAGCGGCGCGCGCGTATCCGACTGTGCCGCGGCCGGCGCCGCGAGGAGCACGGACGTCGCGACGGCGTACGCGAGACGCATGCGGGACCTCACGTTCGCGCGCGCTCCTGTCCGAGGAGCTTGCGGTCGAACTCCTGGGCGGCCTCGAGCTCCTTGACCTCCTGCGAGAGCGACTCGACCTCCTCCCGCAGGAGCGCGATCTGGGCCGAGAGCCCCTCGACGTACTCGGGCGCGTCCCGCTCCCGGCGCAGCTTCGCGAGCGTCTTGGCGAGCAGCCCCACCGTGAGCCCGGCGACCGGGATCATGACGAGGAGTATGCCGAAGATCGGGATCAGCATCCGCAGATCCATCATTTCCTCCGAGCTCCGTTCGAGGGACGTAGCCGTGACTACGTGACCCGACCGGGAAAAGTGGCGTGCCGGCGCCGTCCCGCCTAGCGTTAGCGCCTTTCCGGGAAGGTCCCTCCGAGCCCGAGGTCGCGCCCTGAGCGAACAGTCACCGGAAAGCGCCGGCCCCGGCCTGCGGCGCGCCGTTACCCGCTGGGAGATCGTCGGGCTCTCCCTCAACGACGTCATCGGGAGCGGCGTCTACCTCCTCCCGGCCGCGGCCGCGGCGCTCCTCGGACCCGCGAGCCTCTGGGCCGTGCTGCTGGCGGGCTTCGCGGTCATGATGCTGGTGCTCTGCTTCGCGGAGGCGGGCAGCCATTTCGACGAGCCGGGCAGCGCCTACGTCTACACGCGCGAGGCCTTCGGCGACTTCGTGGGCTTCGAGGTCGGATGGATGACCTGGCTCGCCCGCGTCGCGTCGGTGGCGTCGCTTTCGAACGGCTTCGCGCAGGCGCTGACGTTCCTCTGGCCCGGGGCCGGGAGCGGCGTCACGCGGGGTCTGGTCATCGTGATCCCGCTCGTGCTCTTCGCGTGGATCAACGTCCGCGGGGTGGAGTACGGCGCGCGTCTGGCCGTGGGCCTCACGATCGCCAAGATCCTGCCGCTGCTCCTCTTCGTGGCCGTGGGCATCTTCGCGATCGACTGGTCGCTGGTCGTCCCCGGATCGATCGGGGACTTGCTCGACCTCCCCGACGCCTCGCGTCTCGGCGAGGCCGCGGCGCTCCTGCTCTTCGCCTATGCCGGCTTCGAGAACACGGCGGCGTCGGCCGGTGAGTTCCGCCACCCCCGTCGCGACGTCCCCTTCGCGCTCATGACCATGATCATGGTCTGCACGCTGCTCTATACCGCCGTGCAGCTGGTGGCGCTCGGCACGCTCCCCGACCTCGCGGCGCACGTGGAAGGCGCGCCGATCGCGGACGCGGCCGCCCTGCTGATGGGCGCGTGGGCGGGGCTCATGATGACGGCCGGAGCCGCCGTGTCGATCGAGGGCAACGTCGGCAACACGATGTTCTCGGGGCCCCGCTATCTCTACGCGCTCGCGCGAGACGGCTACGGGCCGCGGCTCCTCGCGGGCGTGCATCCGCGCTACCGGACGCCCGCCGCCGCGATCGTCGCGCAGCTGGTCCTCGCCGGCGCGCTCGCGCTCTCGGGATCGTTCGTTCAGCTCGCCATGCTTTCGATCGTGGCGCGGCTCGCCACCTACATCGGCACGGCCGCGGCGGTACCGGTGCTGCGAAGGAAATTCGCGCCCACCGAGGACACGGTCGTCCTGCCGGGGGGACCGACGATCCCGCTGCTCGCGCTCCTGCTCTGCCTCGCCTTCCTCGCGACCGCGACGGTGCCCAACCTCGTCGCGGGCTCCATCGGCTTGGCGGCGGGGCTCGTGATCTATCGCTTCAGGCGAACGCCGGACGGGGAGGCGAGAATGCCCCGCGGTTCCTGAGCCCGGCCCCGGTCGGATTCCAGCCCCCGGCCGCCCTCCCTATGTTCTGATACGATGCACTCCGCCCTGATGCTGGCGCTCGCCGGCGACTCCCTCGGCGCCACCGACATCGCGTTGCGTCTCGGGGCCGTGATGGTGCTCGTGCTGATGAACGGCTTCATGGTGGCCGCCGAGTTCGCCCTGGTCGGGGCGCGCCGCTCGAAGCTCGAGCAGATGGCGGACGAGGGAGACCGGGCGTCCGGGGAAGTGCTCGGCGCCCTGTCGCAGCTCGACCGCTACATCTCCGGCACGCAGCTCGGCATCACCATCTCGTCGCTGGCGCTCGGCTGGATCGGCGAGCCTGCGCTGGCGAGCCTCGTCGATCGCGTCTTCGTGCTCGCCGGCTTCGAGCTCGCTCCCGGCGCCGAGCACCTCTACGCGTCCATCGTCACGGCCTTCGTCATCATCACGTTCCTGCACATCGTGCTGGGGGAGCTCGCACCCAAGTCCCTCGCGCTCGCGGCGCCGGAGCGCGTGAGCCGCTTCGTCGCGCGTCCGCTGAAGTGGTTCTCGCACGCGATGTCGCCGTTCATCTGGCTGCTCAACGGCACGGCGAACGGCATCCTCCGCATCTTCGGCGTGCGCCCGATCTCCGAGGCGCATCACGTCCACTCCCCCGAGGAGCTCCGGCTGCTCGTGATGCAGGCGCATGCGCACGGGGAGCTCGACGAGAGCGACCGCGCGATGCTCGCCGGCGTGTTCGACTTCCACCAGAAGACGGCGCGCGACGTCATGCTGCCCCGCACGCGCGTCGTGGCGATTCCGCTGAACGCGACGGAGGAGGAAGTGTGGACCGTCCTCCGCGCGGAGCGCTACTCACGCTACCCGGTCTTCCGCGACACCCTCGACGACATCGTCGGCGTGTTCCTCGCCAAGGATCTCTGGCTCCACAACAGCGGCGAGCCGTTCTCCCTCCACACGTTCGTGCGCGAGGCCCTCTACGTGCCTCACACGCGTCCGGCCGAGAACGTGCTCGACGACCTGCGGAAGACGCGTGCGCACCTCGCGGTGGTGCTCGACGAATACGGCGGCACGGCCGGGATCGTGACGCTCGAGGATCTCGTCGAGGAGATCGTCGGCGACATCGCCGACGAGTACGACGTGATCGCGCGCGAGTCGGTCGCGATCGGTGACGTGCTGGAGCTGGCGGGGACGATGTCGCTGGTGGACGTGCGCTCCGATCACGACATCCCGATTCCGGAGGGCCAGTGGTCCACGCTCGGTGGGTACGTGTTCTCCCGTCTCGGCCGCGTGCCGAAGCTCGGCGACCGCGTCACGTATCCCGGCGGCGAGCTCGAGGTGATCGCGGTGGACGGCCGGCGCGTGGCCGGCGTGCGGGTGCACCGCATGGAACCGTCGGAGGAGTCGGACGAGGACTGGTCGGAGGACTGAGACCCCAGCCGCTCAGCGCAGCCCGAAGTACAGGAAGCAGAACACCGCGCCGACCACCGACATCGACAGCCCCCACGCGAGACCCTTGTTGAAGAGCGACTTGCGGTCCTCGTCGGGGTCGGCCGACGCGAGCGCGAGCGCGCCGATCGTGGAGAGCGGCGACGTGTCCACCATGTGCCCGCCCACGATGATCGAGGACGCGACGGCCATCGCGCTGCCCCCGACCTGGTCGGCGAGCCCGATCGCGATCGGCAGGAACGCCGGCAGGACGACCCCCGAGGTGCTGCTGTAGACGGAGATCACGCCGGTGATCAGGGCGATGATGCCGGTCACGGAGCGCGGCCCGGAGATGTTCGCCACGAGGTCCGTGAAGAGCTCGCTGCCTCCGGTCTCCTGGAGCAGCGCCGTGAGCACCGTGACGCCGCAGACCATGAGGATGACGGCCCACGGCATCCGCTTGAGCGCGTCCTTCTCGTCGGAGAAGCCTCCGAGCACGACGATGGCGCCGCCCGCGAACGCCGCCATGCCGACGTTCATGTCGAACACGATCACGCCCACCAGGAGCGCGAGGAGAACGCCGAGCGTGACTCGGTGACGCGTCGCGAACTCGCCCACCAGCGCCGGTGGAGCCTCGACCACGGCGACCGAGCGATGGCGGGTGAACAGCTTCCATCCACCCAGCAGCAGATAGCCCGCGAACGCGATCACGACGTTCGCCAACATGTTGTCGAGGTAGAAGTGCCACTCGAATCCGGTGGCGCCCAGGCGGTCGCGCATGAGGCTCGCCGCGATCACGCCCGTGGGAGCCACGGGGGACAGGGCACCCGCGTTCGCCCCGTGCCCCACCATGATCATCATCAGGAACGACGAGATGCCGGCCCGGTGCGCCGTCGCCATCGCGGTGGGCGCGATCAGCGCGGTCGCCGCGATGTTGCCCGCGCCGACCGACGCGAAGAGAAAAGCCAGCGTGAAGAACGCGACCGGCACGAGCCCCACGTTGCCGCGGCAGGAGCGCACCGCGACCGCGGCCACCCTCTCGAGCGTGCCGTTCGCCTGAGCGAGCGAGAACAGGAACGTCACGCCGGTGAGCGTGAGGAAGAGGTCGGTCGGGAAGCCCGCGAGGACGGTGCGTAGCCCGAGCGGCTCCCCGCCCGGCTCGGCCAGGTAGGCGCCGATGATCCACGCGAGCGTGATCGAGAGCACACCGGGGTTGAGCTTGGTCGTGCAGCTCGCGACCACCACGATCGCGAGCGCGCCGAGCGTGACCCAGGCGAGATCCATCGTCAGGACGTCACCGGCCGACTACTTCTTCCCGTCCCGCGCCGTCAGGACTTTGTAGAAGCACCATCCCGTGAGGCCCCAGACGAACGTCAGGGAGACCGTCAGGAAGATCCATCCGAGCGTGGTCATGGTCGTAGCTCCTCGTCCCGGTCAGTCCCTGGCCGGCTCACGGCCGTCGATGTCGAGTCCCGCGGCCGCCCAGCGCTTGGCCCCGATGCGCGCGCAGACCACGAGCAGCGCGGCGGTCGCGAGGATCAGCAGGACCGCACCCTGCCTGAGCGGCTCGTCCGCCACCGCCTGGATCCAGGCCGGGAGGTTCTGGACGCTGAAGAATCCGAAGATCACGAGCAGGTACGTCGGCGTGACGTACTTCATGATGATCCGGTAGAAGCCGGGGATGCGGATGAGCGCCCCGTGGTGCGCTTCCTCGAAGCCCTTGTCGATGCCCCAGACCCAGCTGAAGAGGATGATCTGCACCATCGCCAGCACGAAGATCAGGAACGTGCCCACCCAGTCGTCGATCGTGGACCAGAAGATGCCGCCCTCGGAGAAGTACATCACCAGGAACGAGCACACGATGCAGATGGACACCATCAGCGTGGTCGCCGCCTTGCGGCTCCAGCCGAGCGCCTCCTGGAAGAAGGCGAGGCTCGGCTGGTACATGGAGATCGAGCTCGTGATGGCGGCCAGGAAGAGCATCAGGAAGAAGATCGCGCCGATGACGTTCCCGAAGCCGCCCATGTGCGCGAACACCACGGGCAGCGTCGTGAACCCGAGGCCGAACGTGCCGCCCTGCACCGCGCCGGCCATGTTGGCGGCGCCCAGGAAGACGAAGCCCGCCGTGACCGTGATCAGCCCGCCGAACCCGACCTCGAAGAGCTCGTTCGTCGAGGCGGCCGTCAGACCCGAGAGGACGACGTCGTCGCTCTTCCGCACGTAGGATGCGTAGTTGATGATGACGCCGAAGCCCACGGACAAGCTGAAGAAGATCTGGCCCGCGGCCGCCAACCACGTCTGCGCGTTGCCCAGCGCCGAGAAGTCCGGGTTCCACATGTAGGCCAGGCCGTTCACCACGTTCTGATCCGGCGCTCCGGGATCCGGCGTTCCCAGCGTGAGCACGCGGACGAGCACCACGAGCGCGCACACCGCCATCAACGGCATCGCCCAGCTCACGAACTTCTCGATGCCCTTGGAGATCCCGCGGAACACCAGCCAGATGTTCACCGCGAAGGCGATCACCCAGAACGTGAAGGTCTCGAGCGTTCCGCCGCTCACCACCCCGTTCGCGGCGCGTCCCGTCATGTCGCTGTAGGCCTGCGCGGCGACGGCGGTCTGGTCGGCGATCGGCGCGGTAACATCGATGCCGATCCCCCCGGTGGCGAAGTTCCAGAAGTACGCCAGACACCAGGCTTCGATGTACGTGTAGTAGTAGGACACCGCGAGCGGGATCAGCACGCCGAGCACGCCCAGGTACCGGCCGCCTGCGCCCCTCCCGAAGACGCCCAGGATCGAGACCGAGGAGTGGAAGCCCTTCCGGCCGCCGTAGCGACCCATCGTCCACTCCGCCCAGCCGATCGGGATCCCCACCAGGAGGAGCGCGGCGAAATAGGGGATCATGAAGGCGCCGCCGCCGTTGGCGGCGGCCTGACCCGGGAAGCGCAGGAAATTCCCCAAGCCCACGGCGGATCCCGCCACCGCGAGAATGACGCCGACTCGACTTCCCCAGTGCTCTTGGGTGCCCTGCTCGGCCATCGCGCCTCCTCCGTGGGGTCGGCCCCGGTGCGATCGAGCGCCCAGACTAGCGTGCAGGCCGCCAGGTTACCAGGGTCGTGGTCGGACGCGGATCCCGCGCAGAAACCTCACGGCCCTCCCACGAGGCCCATCATGAGCAGCCCGAGCGACAACATCGAGATCGTGAAGTCCTACTTCCTCGCCATGCAGCGGTCGCCGGGATCGGTTGCGGCCTTCTACCACCCCGGAGTGGTGCAGGAGGAGTTCCCCAATCGCTTCCTGCCGAACGGCGCCCGCCGCGGGTTGAAGGAGCTCGGCGAGGCCGCGGAGCGAGGCAGGAAGGTCATGGCCTCCCAGGAGTTCAGGGTGCTGGACATGATCGCGGACGGTGACACCGTCGTGGTGGAGTCGGAATGGTCGGGCACGCTCGCCGTGCCGCTCCCGGACGGATCTCCGGCGGGCACTGTCATGCGTGCCCGCTTCGCGCAGTTCTTCGTGATCGAAGACGGAAAGATCGTGGCGCAGCGCAACTACGACTGCTTCTATCCGTGGTAGCGGGGCGTCACGCCCGGCAGCTCGTCGACATGCATCGCCGCGATCTCTTCGTAGCGTATCCGCTGCGGCGTCGGCGCGGCTTGCCGCTCCCGATTCGGCGCGATCATGTTGATCGTGCAGGCCAATCCGTCGACAGCGGGCTCTTCGGGAGGGATCATGTCCTTCGGGTATTCGTCGTCGAGTCGCGAGCTGCAGGATCGCTTCGATACGCGCCGTCTGGCTGACCGGCTCGCCGACGTCACGGTGCACAGGAGGTTCACGGAGCTCGACCGCGAGTTCATCGAGACGCGGGACATGTTCTTCCTCGCCTCGGTCGACGAGAAGGGACAGCCGACGTGCTCGTACAAGGGCGGCGACCCGGGCTTCGTCTCGGTCGTGGACGCGACGACGCTCGCGTTCCCGAGCTACGACGGCAACGGCATGTACCGCTCGATGGGCAACGTGAGCGCGACCGGTCGGGTGGGCCTGCTGTTCATCGACTTCGAGCGGCAGGATCGGATGCGGGTCGAGGGAATCGCCGAGCTCGCCTTCGAGCACCCGCTCCTCGAGAAGCACACGGAGGCGCAGCTCCTGGTTCTGGTGCGGGCGGAAGCGATCTACCCGAACTGCCCTCGCTACGTCCATCGCTACCAGCTGGTGAAGCGGTCGCGGTTCGTGCCGCGCTCGGGCGTGTGCACGCCGACGCCGGACTGGAAGCGCATGGAATGGGCGCGCGACGTCCTGCCCGCGGGCGATCCCGCGGCCGACGACTCGCCGCCGACATGAGGCGGGATGCCGCGGTCTACGAGAGGCGCTCCGCGTAGAGCTGCGCGAGGTTCAGGATCGCACAGCTGGACTGCGCCAGCACGCGGGTCGAGATCCACTCGGCGGGGCCGTGGAAGTCGACGCCGCCGGCGAAGAGGTTCGGCGTCGGCATCCCGAGGGCGGTGAGCCGCGACCCGTCGGTCCCGCCGCGGATGGGCTTCACGTCCGGCTCGACTCCCGCCGCCCGTACGGCATCCTCCAACAAGGGCGCGATCTCCGGATGCGCGGAGAGCACGTCGTGCATGTTCCGGTACTGCTCCGTGATCTCCACGTCCACGCCGAGCCGTGGCTCCTCGCTCCGCAGCTCCTCGCACATCGCGCGGAGACGGCGCCCCCGTTCCTCGACCACGGCGGTGTCGAAGTCCCGCAGGATGATCTGCACGCGGCACTCGGCCGAGTCCCCGGAGACGAGCACGGGGTGGAAGAACCCCTCGCGTCCGGCCGTACGCTCGGGCGACTCGTCGGCCGGCAGCATCGCCAGCAGCCTGCCCGCATACGTCAGCGCGTTGACCATCTTGTCCTTGGCGGTGCCCGGGTGGACCGACACCCCGGTGAAGGTGACCAGCGCCTTGTCCGCCGAGAACGTCTCGAGGTTGATCTCGCCCGAGAAGCTGCCGTCGATGGTGACCGCGAGCGGGCAGTCGAAGCGTTCGAGCGGGAAGCGATCGGCCCCCCGGCCGATCTCCTCGTCCGGGTTGAAGCAGATGCGCAGCGTCGGGTAGCGGAGCCCGGGCTCCCGCACGAGCACCTCCAGCGCGCCCATGATCGCCGCGATGCCCGACTTGTCGTCGGCGCCCAGCAGCGTGCGGCCGTCCGTGGTGATGATCGTGTCACCCACGCACTGCGACAGCTCGGGGGTTTCGCTCGGATCGAGCACGACGCCTTGGCCCACGTCGAGCACCCCGCCCGGATAGCGTTCGTGAACGCGCGGGCTCACCCCGGTGCCCGTATACTGCGGTGCGGTGTCGATGTGCGCGCAGAGCCCGAGCCGGCCCGGCGCCGTTCCCGGCAGCTCGGCCAGGACGTAGCCGTGGGCGTCCATCGAGGGCGCCGGCTCGCCGACGCCCCGGAGCCCCAGCGCCGTCAGCTCGGCGACCAGGAGGCGGCCCAGCTCGAGCTGCTTGGACGTGCTCGGACACGTGGCGCTGGTCTCGTCCGACTGGGTATCGATCCGAACGTACCGCAGGAATCGATCGACGATCTGGGTGCGGCCGAGGATCTCGGCCGGGTCGGCGAAGCGGCGCATGGGCTCCCGTTCGTGCGGGTGAGGGACGCACGATGGAGGGGCCGGCAGGCTCCGTAAAGCGCCGGCCCCCTTCGTCAGCGGATGCGGAGCGCCTCGGTGGGATGCACGCGAGCCGCCCGGCGGGCCGGCAACCAGGTCGCGGCGAGCGCGGTCGCCACCAGCACGAGCACGACGCCCCCGATGCTTCCCGCATCCGTCGACGACACGCCGAAGAGCAGCGAGCGGAGAACACGTCCGACGACGAGCGCGGCGACGACGCCGACCGCGACCCCCGCCGAGATCGTTCGCGCGCCATCCACCAGGATCATGCGCTCGATGTCCGGAGCGCCGGCGCCGAGCGCGACGCGCAGGCCGATCTCCTGCGTGCGCCGGCCGACCACGTACGACGTCACGCCGTAGACGCCGACGATGCCGAGCACGAGCGCGGTCACGCCGGACACCACGAGGAGCAACATCGTGAACGTGGTGCGGGCCATCGCGTCGGACACGATGCTCGCCATCGTGCGCACGTTGGCCAACGGCAGGTTGGGATCGAGCTCGCGCACGACCCTCCGGATCTCGGGGGCGAGCGTGGCGGGCGGCACCGAGGTGCGGATCACCAGCCGGGCCTGTCTCGGGATGCGCCGCGGATCCACCGGCTCGGTCAGCATGGGCACGTAGACGATCCCCGCGGGCTCGCCGCCGACGAGCTCCGCCGGAACGTCGCCGACGACCGCCGCCACGGTCCACCACGGGCCGGGCCCCACGGTCCGCCGGAGGCGACGGCCCAACGCCGATCCGTCGGGGAACAGCCTGCGGGCCGCGGCGGCGGACAGAACGACGGGGCTCTCCACGGGGGAGCCGTCCACCACGGGCTGTCCTTCGAGGAGCGGGATGCGGAGCGCCTCGAAGTAGCCGGGTGAGACGTCGTACGTCGTCACGCCCGCGTAGAACTCGCCCGGCCGCTGCTCGACGTCGATCGCGAGATCGTAGCTGGGTCCCTCGGGTCGTAGCGGGATACCGCTCGCCGCGCCGGCGCTCTCCACGCCCGGAACGGCCCGGAGGCGCTCGATGGCGGTGCGCCAGAACGACTCCACCCGCCCGTACGTCTCGTAGCCGCTGTAGGGCATGGCGATCTCGGCCGTGAGCACCCCGGCGGCATCGAAGCCGACGTCCGCCCGTCGCAGCGCCTGGAAGCTCCGGTACATGAGCGCCCCGCCGACGAGCAGCGTGAGCGCGAGACCCATCTGGGCGACGACCAACAGCCGCCGCGTGCGGTGCCGGCCCCGACCGCCCCCGACGACGGCGGCGGTTTCCTTCAGCGCGCTGGTCACGTCGCGCCCGCCTCGGTGCGCCGCGGGCACGAGCGCGAAGCCCACGCCGACGGCGAGGGACAGCGCGGCGGCGAACAGGCTCACGCGCCCGTCGACGCCCACGTCGGCGAGCCGCGGCAGCCCGTCCGGCGGGACGAGCGACACCAGCGCTTCCACCGATACCCTGGCGACGAGCAACGCCAATCCTCCCGCGGCCGCCGCCAGCACGATGCTCTCCATCCCGAACGTCCGAACGAGATCCCCACGCGTCGCGCCGAGCGCATTCCGCACGGCCACGTCCCGCTGCCTGTGCTCGGCGCGCACCAGCACGAGGTTGGCGACGTTGACGCACGCGACGAGCAGGAGCGCGGCCATCCCGCCGAGCAACAACCAGAGCGCGCGTCCGGCGTCGCCGACGATCGCGTCCTCCAACGGCAGCACGACCGCCCGCAGGCGCGACTGGAGGAGCAGCTCGGGCGTCAGGTCCGGGTAGCTCTCCGAGAGCGAGGGCAGCAGGCGATCGATGTCGCGGGCCGCCGTCTCCGCGTCGAAGCCGGGTGCGAGGCGCGCGACGCCGAACTTGTACATGTCCACCGCGCGGGCCGTGGCGGGATCCGGATCCTCCGGATACCAGAGCCCGATCTCCGGCCGCGGGAATGCGAAGCCCTCCTCCAGCACGCCGATGACCCGCCGTGGGACGCGGTTCGCCTCGATCGTGCGCCCGACGATGGAGGGATCTCCGCCGTAACGCCGCTGCCAGAGCTCATAGCTGAGGAGCACCTCGACGTCGCCCGCCGGCGCGGCGGGCTCCTCCGCGGTGGGTGAGGCGACGCCCGAGCGCTCCAGGGTCGGCACCGGCAGCCGTCCGACGGCCGGGCGCGCACCGAGCACTTCGAACAGCGTGCTGCTCACCATCGCCACCGGAACGCGCTCGGGCTCCCCGCCGTCCACGCCCGAAAGATTGACCACGTTCTCGTACCACGTGGCGATCTCCTCGAACGCACGGCTGTTCGCTCGGTAGTGCAGGTAGGTGCCGTCGGACATGTCGGCCCGCAGCACGTCGACGCCCGGAGCCTCGTGGCGGAGTACGACCAGTCGGTCCGGATCCGGATACGGCAGGGGCCGCAGCAGGATCGCATCCGCGAAGCTGAACACCGTCGTCGTGGCGCCGATTCCCAAGGCGAGCGAGAGCACCACCGCCGCGGCGAACCCAGGAGCGCGGGCGAGAGATCGGACGGACTGGCCCAACGCCACGCGAAGAGACCCGAGCACCTCGGCGGCTCGCGCGACGATCCCCGACCGCCCCGACTCGGCGCGACAGGCCGAGCGATACGCAGCCAAGTCGCCGATCCTGTCGAGCGCGATGCGGCGGGCTTCTTCCGGATCGTGGCCCTGCTCGACGAGCTGCGCGATCGCCATGTCGAGGTGATGGCGCAGCTCGAGGTCGATCAGGTCCTCCGCGCTCTCGGTGCGGGAAAGCAGCCGGCGCACCCCACGTGGGACGGGCATCAGATCTCCGTCATCCCCATCACCTTGCTCACCGTCTCCACGTACCTACGCCAGCCGGCCCCTTCCTGTGTCAGGCGCTTCCTGCCCGCCCTGGTGAGGCTGTAGTACTTCGCCTTGCGGTTGTTCTCCGACACGCCCCACTCGCTCTCGAGCCAGCCTTTTCTCTCCATGCGATGGAGCGCCGGGTAGAGCGCGGCCTCCTCGATCTCGAGCGCGCCGTCAGTCGTCCGCGCGAGCCAACGCAGAACGGCGAACCCGTGACGCGGCTCGCCGTCGGCGAGCGACGACAGGATGAGGAGATCGAGCGTCCCCTGCATCAGCGGAACGGGCTGTTTCACGGGACGGCTCCTCGGGCGAGCATTCACCTAAGTCACTTAGGTGGAGGATGACCCCGGTCCCCTAAACGCGCAAGGGGTGGGCCCGTCCCGGCCGGGTCCTTACCCCCCGCGCCCACCCCGTCCCGAGCCGTCGTCGTCGTCTCCGTGTCCGCGGCCGCCGCCGTCGTCGTCCTCGTTCCGTACCATGACGCGCTCGCTCTGCCCGTCGTAGGGATCGGCGGACAGGAAGCTCACCACGGCCACCGTGACCGCCACGTCCTGACGGCCGTCCCGTACGGGGTCGTCGACGCCGCGAACGACGATGAACTGCGGAACGCCCCAGCTCGAGGGACTGAAGGTGATCAGAGCCGGCGACGTGACCTGCACCTCGAAGATGTTCTCGCTCGACACCGACAGGACGACGTTGGACGTCGGCCGCGCCGAGAGGGAGACGCTGATGCTGTCGTACGTGCCGGATTCGCTCACCCGCGTGTCGTGTCCCGTCTCGCCGATCACGAGGCGGGGCTTCGCACCCTCGTCGTCGTCCGTCACGACGACGTCGACCGTCCGGTCGCCGAGCCCCTCGAAGGCATCGTGCGACTGCGCGATGTCCACCGAGACGATCACGGTCACCGTCCGATCACCGTCGTCCACGTCGTCGTCGACGCCTCGGACGGTCACCGACCGCGGCGTGCTCCAATCCGTCGGCATGAACCGTAGCGATCCCGGGCTCACGCTCGCCTCGTCCGGATCCGAGCTGGTCACGTTCAGGACGACGGGCGCGGCGGGGCGCGCGCTCAGGACGACCGAGATCTGATCGGTTCCGCCGTGCTCACTCACCGACGTCCCGCCATCGGTTTCGCCGACGCCGAATCCGGCCACGCTCGCCACGACGCCGACGACGGCATCCGGCGCGCCCGGCGCAGCAATCCGAACGTCCGCGTGGTACATCCCGGACGGCAACGCCTCACTGCGTGCCGTCAGCGTGAGCTGCGCGGGCGCCGTGCGTCCGCTGAGCTCGGCGCGCAGCCAATCGGCAGACTCTCCCTGCGCAGCAACCACCCGCGCAGAGAGATCCTCGAGCGCCCCGCCTCCGCCATTGGTGACGGCGACGACCTCCGGCTCGGGCGCCGCGCCGGGCGCCGCGTACAGCGACACGGTGCCGCGCGAGACCGCGAGGAACGGCCCGCGGAGGACGCGGACCTCGGTGGCGCCGGAGACGTCCTGGAACCTCGCCCGCACCACCGCCGTGCCGACCGCGCGGGCCTCCACCAACCCGTGGTCGTCGACCGATGCGATCCGGGGGTCGTCGCTGCTCCACGCCACCGCGGCGACGAGCGGCTCGTCGTGGTCGTCGTGCACGGTCGCGACGAGCTGGACGCGCTCGCCCTCCATGGCGTTGACCGTCTGAGGGACCACGTCGACGGACGCCACCGAGACCATGACGACCTCTTCGGTCGTGCAGCCCGCGCACAGCGCGCACCCCAAGAGGACGGCGGCTGCTGCGTGGATACGCTCGGAAGGCAAGGTGTGGCCTGGCGCGATGGCGATGTCGTTGTGACGGATCAGTCGTCGTCCACGGTGGTCACGACGACCGTTTCGTCGGCGAGAGGATCGTAGGCGTCGTCCGACGCCGCGTCGTCCACGGCGATCGTGATCGTCGTGGAGCGATCTCCGTCGTCGATCGTGTCGTTCACGGCGGCGACGACGACCTGTTGAGGGACGTCCCAGTTCGCCGGCGTGAAGGTCAGCGTACCGGGGCTCGCGGTGGCCTCCGCCGCATCCGCGCTCGTCACCGTCAGCACGACGTCCGCGGTCGGCGGCGAGCTCAGCACGACGCTGATCGAGTCCGCGCCTCCGGCCTCCGCGACCTGCGTCGCGCCGCCGCTCTGCGTGACGGTCAGACCCGCGGGTGGCGGTGGTGGTGGTGGTGGTGGTGGCGGCGGATCGTCGTCGTCCACCGTCACCACGGTGACGGTCTGGTCGGCGAGCGGGTCGTAGCGGTCATCCGAAGCCGCGTCGTTCACCCCGACCGTCATCGTGCTGCTCTGGTCGCCGTCGTCGACGGCTTCGTCCACCCCGGTCACCACGAAGCGCTGCGCCACGTTCCAGTTCGCGGGCGTGAACGTCAGCGTCGCCGGGGTCACGCTCGCTTCCGCCGGATTCCCGCTCGAGGCTTCGAGCACGACGTCCGAAGCCGGCGGCGAGGTGAGCACGACCGCCACGCTGTCGGCCCCCCCCGCCTCCGTCACCCGCGTGCTCCCGCCGCTCTCGGTCAGCGTGAACCCCGCCGGAGGGAGCGGCTCGTCGTCGTCGACCGTGGTCACGGTCACCACCTGGTCCGCGAGCGGATCGAAGCGATCGTCGGACGCCGCGTCGTCCACGGAGACCGTCACGGTGCTGGTCTGGTCGCCGTCGTCGACCGTCTCGTCGACGCCGGTGACGACGATGCGCTGCGCGACGTTCCAGCTCGCCGGCGTGAACGTGAGCGAGGCCGGGGCCGCGGTCGCCTCCGCCGCGTTGGACGCCGTCACGCGCAAGACCACGTTCGACGCCGGGGGTGAGGTGAGCACGACGGACACGCTGTCCGTCCCGCCCGCCTCGGTCACCCGCGTCGTGCCCCCGCTCGGCGTGATCGTGAAGCCCGCCGGGGGAGGTGGCGGGTCGTCGTCGTCGACTGTCGTGACCGTGACCACACGATCGGGAAGACCGTCGAAGCGATCGTCCGACGCGGCATCGACCACCGCGACGGTGAGGTTGGTGGTCCGGTCGCCATCGTCAGCCGTGTCGTCCTGTCCACGGACGACGATCTGCTGGGGCACGTTCCAGGTCAGCAGCGAAAACGTGAGCGATCCGGGGCTCACGGTGGCTTCCGCCGTGTTCGCGCTCGTCACGCTCAGCACCACGTTGACCAGGGGCGGCGACGTGAGCACGATCGAAAGCGTGTCGGTTCCGCCGGCCTCGGTGACGCTCGTGCTGCCCGCCGTCTCGGTGACGGAGAAGCCGGCCGCGGGCGGCGGATCGTCGTCGTCGACCGTCGTGACGGAGACGTTCTGGCTGGGGAGCGGATCGTACCGCTCGTCGGACGCCGCGGCATTCACGGCGATCGTGAGCGTCGTCGTCCGGTCGCCGTCGTCCACGTCGTCGTCCACGCCCGTGACCACGAACCGTTGCACGACGTTCCAGCTCGTGGGCGTGAACGTGAGCGACGCGGGCGCCACCGTGACCTCCGAAGGCGTCGCGCTCGCCGCCGTGATCACCACGTTCGTCGTCGGCGGCGAGGCGAGCACCACCGTGACGGTGTCGCTGCTTCCCGCCTCGGTCACGCGCGTGTCGCCCGCGGTCTCCGCGATGGTCACGCCCGCGGGAGGCGGCGGGCCGTCGTCGTCCGTCGTGACGACCATGACGGTCTGGTCGGGCAGCGGGTCGTAGCCCGCGTCCGAGGCCGCGTCGTTCACCGACACGGTGACCGTCGTGCTCTGGTCGCCGTCGTCGAGCGTGTCGTCCACGCCCCTGACGACCACGGTCTGCGGCGTCTGCCAATTGGCGGACGTGAACGTGAGCGCGGAAGGGCTGACCGTCACTTCGCCCGTGTCCGCGCTCACCACGCCCAGGACCACATTCGATGCGGGGGGAGCCCCCAGGACGACCGAGATGCTGTCCGTCCCGCCTGCCTCGGTGACGCGCGTGCTGCCGTCGCTCTGCGTGACCGAGAACGCGGGCGCTCGCGGCGGCGGGTCGTCGCTGTCGATCGTGGTCACCGAGATCGTCTGGTCGGGGAGCGCCTCGAAGACGTCGTCCGAGAGACCGTCGTTCACGGAGACGGTGACCGTGGACGTCTGGTCGCCGTCGTCCTGCAGGTCGTCGATCGCCCTGAGCGTCACGCTCTGTGAGACGTTCCAGTTGCTCGGGGTGAACACCACGGAGGAGCGACCGAGGATGACCTCCGTCGGATCGGAGCGTTCCACGTCGAGCACGACGTTCGAGCTCGGACGCGCGGTGAGCACCACGAAGATCGTGTCGGTCGCTCCTCCCTCGATGACCGTCGTCCCGCTTCCGGTCTCGGTGACCATGAACCCGGTCAAGTGCAGCGCCACGGCGACCCGAACCTCGTTGGCGTTGTCGGCCGCGGTCAGTCGCACGTGAGCCGTATAGGTGCCGGCGGACAGGCCCTGGGTGGCCGCTTGGAGATTCAGGGACGACGGAGCGTCAGGATCGGACAGCTCGGCCGTCAACCACTGCCGCGGGGTCCCCTGCGGATACTCCACGGTCGCGGAGAGCGCCCCCAACGTTCCCGTGCCGCCGTTCGTCACCGTCACGACCTGGGCCGCGGGCGTGCCACCGACCCCGCTGAAGATCGTCACCGAGTCGCGTGATACCGTGATCGCGGGGCCCTTGAGCACGACCACGCTCGCGGAGCCCGACACCTCCAGGTAGGTCGCGTGCACCTCGACCGTGCCAGGCTCGTGCGCAACCAAGACGCCGTTCTCGTCCACGGAAGCGATGGCCGGGTCGTCGCTGCTCCAGGTGACCACGGCCGAGGTGAGCTCCTCGTTCTGCTCGTCGGTCACCGTCGCCTCCAGCTGGAGGCTCTCCCCCTGCACCGCGTTGACCGTGGAGGGAACGACTTGCACGGACGACACCTGCACCATGATCACCTCCTCGCTCGTGCAGGACGCGGCGAGGAGCAGGAGCGCGAGGGCGCGCACCGGACGTTGGAAGCAGGTCGTGTGGCTCACGGCTCCCTGCCCTTCGCAACGTACAGGCCAGATGCCGAAATGCCCGGTGGCGCACGCGCGGACGTCGCGCGTCGGCGCGGCCGTGCGACAGAGCGATCCTGTGCGTCGCGTACGGCCGACATTCCCGCCGCGGGGGCTCTTGTCGAGCCCGGACGCGGGTGGCTACCATCGACCCGAGCGCACCATCCGTGAATGGAGAGGATTCGATGATGCCGGATCGTTCGACCGCGCGCAGGGCGGTGGTGCTCCTGAGCGCCCTGCTCGCCTGGCCCGCCGCGGCCCTCCAGGGCCAGCAGCCGTGGCTCAACAGCCCGTTGGGTGACGGGGCGCAGCCGGTCTTTCCGTTCTTCGAGGGCTGGTACGACAACGGCGACGGCACGTACACGCTGTCGTTCGGCTACATGAACCGGAATCCCGAGACGGTCGTCGAGATACCGCTGGGCGAGCGCAACTACCTCGAGCCCGCGCGCTTCGACGGCGTGCAGCCCAGCTACTTCATCCCCGCGCGGCAGCGCGGAGTCTTCGCGGTCACCATCACCGAGGAAATGCGGGACGACGACGTCTGGTGGCACCTGATCGCCGCCGACGGATCGGACTACAAGGTTCCCGGTCGTGCCCGGGCGAACGCCTATCAGCTCGATTGGAACCCCCGGCCGCACGGGAGCGTGGCGCCGCTCCTCTGGTTCACCTCCGAGAGTGACGCCGTGCACGGCCCGGAGGGGACGTGGGCACCCCAGACGGTCAGCGCGCGCGTCGGTCAGCCGGTGACCTTGTCGGTCAACGTCCGCGACCCGTCGGAGCGGGACACGACCGACCGCCGCTTCAGGGAGCCCGTGCCCGTTCGCGTCTACTGGTCCAAGCACCAGGGGCCGGAGGGCGAGATCACGTTCGCGCGCGATCCCGGCATGCCGGACATCCCGCCGCCGGGCGCAGGCCGCGGGGGGGCCCAGCGCGCCCGTCCCCCCGAAGAGCTGCGTCTACCCCCGACGGGCGGCGCGGCCCGTGTCCAAGCCACGTTCGCGGCGCCCGGGGAGTACGTCGTCCGGGCCCAGGTGGACAACTGGGATACGCCGGACAGCTCGTCCGGGGACCAGTGCTGCTGGACCAACGGCTTCATCCGCGTCCGGGTCACCCCCTGACCGCGGGAGACCCCGGGGTGCCGTCCGGGGGGTGGCATATAAGATGATGGGGAGTTGCCCGGGGACGACCGGACGGGAGCGGCTTGCGCGCCCGACCGGCCGATCCCATACATGAAGCGTCACCTGACCAGGAGGAGGGGAGCATGGTCATGATTCGCACCGCGTCAGTCGCGGTGGCGCTGGTGGCGAGCTTCGCGCTCGCATCCGAGGCCTCGGCCCAGGTCCAGTTCGCGTCGGCTTCCGCTCCGGCGGAGGTCACGTACTCCGGGGACGTCGCTCACATCATCCAGCAGAACTGCGTCGTGTGCCATCGGCCCGGCGGCATCGGCCCGATGTCGCTGCTCACCTACGAGGACGCGCGCAGGTACGCGCAGCGTATCCGCGCCCAGGTGGGCTCGCGTCAGATGCCTCCGTACGCCTACGACCGCGACATCGGCATCCAGGACCTCAAGGAAGACTGGCGTCTCTCCGACGAGGACATCGCCACCGTCGTGGCCTGGGTCGACCAGGGCGCGCAGGTGGGTGACGCGGGCGAGATCCCGCCGCTCCCGGATCTTCCGGACCCGACCGAGTTCACGGTCGCGCGTCTGCTCGGTCCGCCGGACCTGGTCATTCGCTCCACGCCGATCGACGTGCCGGTGAACGGTCTCGACCTCTGGCACCGTCCGATCACGCCGACCGGGCTCACGGTCGATCGCTGCATTCGCGCCGCGCAGGTGAAGCCGGCCGGTAACGCCGCGACCGTCGTGCACCACGTGATCCCGACGTTCCAGCGCGAGAACCCGGATGGCACGGTGGAGCAGCTCCAGCGCGCCACCGAGTACGCGATGGGCAAGTACGGCGAGATCATGCCGGAAGGTGTGTGCCGCAAGGCTCCCGCCAACTCCGACATCAGCTGGGACATCCACCTCTTCCCCGGCGGGCTCGGAAGCAACGCTCCGGGAAGCGTGATCGAGGACAACGTCGTCGAGCTCGGGCTGTGGCTGTGGCCCGAGGACTACCAGTACGAGTACGAGCAGGACCTCCGCCTGTACGGCTTCGAGGAAGGCCCCACCGAGATGCTCATCCCGCCGAACGGCAAGGCGATGACGCAGGGTTATTACTCGTGGGATCACCCGGTGCGCATCGACAGCTGGCAGCCGCACGGGCACCTGCGCCTGCGCGCCGCCTCGCTCGAGGTGTTCTATCCGCAGACGGGCCGCACGGAGACCATCAGCATGATCTCCAACTGGAGCGCGGTCTGGCACCAGAGCCACATCTACGGTGACGATGTCGCGCCTCTGCTCCCCGCGGGCGCGGTCATCATCCAGAAGAACTGGTACGACAACACCGCCGAGAACCCGAACAACCCCGACCCGGACCAGTGGGTGAACTACGGCGCCCGGACCGCGGACGAGATGGGTCACGGTTGGCTCGCGGTGACGCACCTCGACGAGGAAGGCTATCAGGAGCTGCTCGCCGAGCGTCGTGCCGCGCAGCAGCGGCCCGCGGCGCAGGAGTAGTGAGCCGGTAGTCGCAGTCCGAAGCCCAGAAGTCGATCAGGAGCGTGAGGGGGCCGGGGTTCTCCCCGGTCCCCTTTCGTTCGCCCCGCCCCCCGGAGCGCCCTTGTTGGACGCGGCACGCCGCCGACCGATCGTGTCACAGGCCGTCGCCACGTGCATCACGGCGACGCTCGCCCTGCTCGTAGGCTGCACGGACGGCGAAGCACCGCTCGATCCCGCCGCCGTGGATGACGCGGTGTCCATCGCGCCGGCGCTGGCGCTGATCCCCTCGCCCGCGGACGCCGGCGCAGCTCCGGTGAGCCGCATCAGGGCCCTCGTGACGTCCGCCGCGGACGGCGCGGCGCTCGCGACCGAAGCGCGCGACGTGTCGCCCTCGGCCGCGAGCTGGCCGTTGACGCTCTCCGTTCCCCTCGCCGGCGGTCCGATCGACGCGACCCTCCACGTCCAGCTGCTGCACGTGGACGGAGAGGGCGCCGAGAGCGTTCAGTTCAGCGGCGCGAGCGAGTCGTTCACGCTGCGGCGGGGCGACCCGGCGAGCCCCGAGCTCACGATCGTGCGCGGACCGCCCGAGAACCTGCTCACGACCTCCGTGACCATCGCGTCCACTCCCCCCACGCTCGACGTCGGCGACACGCTGACCCTCGTGGGGACGGCGGGCACGTCCGGAAGCATCGCGCCCACGATCTTCTGGACGTCGCTCGATCCGGGCGTCGCGACGCTCGTGGGCTCCAGGGTCACGGCGGTCGCGTTCGGCACCGCCCGCATCGTGGCGTCGGCAGGCGCGTTCGCGGACACGCTGCCGGTCAACGTCAGGTCCCCCGACGGCGTGCCGCCCCAGGTGGTGGGCGTGCTGCCCGCCGGCGGAGCCACGGGCGTGAGCGTCGGAGCGCTGGTGAGCGTGTCGTTCGACGAGCCGCTCGACCCCGCTTCCGTCACCGCGTCCTCGCTGGTGCTGAACACGTCGGCGGGTGTGTCGGTGGCCGGCTCCGTCACCTATGCCGACTCGACGATCGTCTTCGATCCGACCGCCCCGCTGGACACGCTCAGCAACTACGTGGCGACCCTCGCGCCCGGCGTTCGCGACGCGGCGGGCAACGCGCTCGCCGCGTCGTTCCAGTGGAGCTTCACGACCAGCGCGCGTCGACTGTCGGTCGCTTCTTCCTTCGATCCGAACTTGGGCGCGCTCATCGGCGTCGCGTTCGATCAGGTGGCGCGAAGCCTCTTCCTGTACGACGACTTCACGACCGTCATCCTGGAGTACACGACCGCCGGCGTAGCCGTCCCACCGACGATCCCCAGCCCCGGCACCAGCTCGAACGACTACGACCTCGAGTTCCTCCCCGAAGCGGTGAACGTCGGTGGTACTGTCGTGCCGGCGAACACGTTGATCGTGATGAACGGCGAGGACACCCCGCTCCGGCGAGTCTACGCGCTCGACAAGAGCACCGGCGCGGTGCTCGACTCGACCACGATTCCGATGTCCGATCCGGTTGGGCTCTCTTATCACGCCACGCGGAACACGTTTTTCGGCATCGACTGGACGCGCGACGTGATCGAGGAGCTCGATCCCGCGACCGGAGCGGTGCTCGCGAGCTTCCCGGTCGCGCCCGTCGGGGCGCCGGCCTGGGACACCTTCTACGGCGACGTCGAGGTGGACCAGAGAACGGGGTCCCTGATCCTGGTCAGCAGCTCGCAGCCGGTCGTACGCATCCTGTCGGCCACCGGAGCCCTGCTCGCCGACGTGGACGTGGGCAGCCTGGGCGTGACCAACATGGCCGGCATCGCCTGGGACGACGCGACCGCCACGGCCTGGATCACCACCACGTCGGGGGACGTCTGGGAGGTCGCGGGTATCATCCCCTGACGGCGTCCAGTTGCCGTTGCCCGGAGGGTGGATTACCTGTCAGTTCACAGGGTCGACGAAGGGGAGTCGCCTGCCACGCACGAGGGAGAGCTATGTCGCGCACGCATGCGGGAATCTTGGTGGGTTGTGCTTTGATCGCGGGAGCGCTCGGCGCCGACGTGGCGTCGGCGCAGGGACGAGGAGCCCAGGCACCGCCACAGCCGGTCGCGCCCACGGACCGCGAGGGCTTCATGATCGCCACGCCCGAGGCCATCCGCGCCGCTCAGGCCAGCGGCGGGCGCACCCAGTATCTCCTCGGTAACCCCAGCCAGCCCGGGCTCTACGTGATTCAGCTCGTGTGGGAGCCGGGACAGGGCAGCCGGCCGCACACCCACAACGAGGCGCGCCTGATCAACGTGCTCGAGGGCACCTGGTACGTCGCGACGGGTGAGGCCGCCCGCGAGTACAACCCGGACGCGATGACCCCCGTCCACGCCGGCACGTTCATCTACGAGCCGGCGAACGGAATCCACTACGACATGGCGAAGGACCAGCGCGTCGTGGTGCAGATCATGGGCATCGGTCCCGTAGGCACGACCCAGCTCGATCAGCCCGCCGCAGGTTCGGCCCCCCGCTGACGCTCGTCGTCTCCCTCCCTCGCCCTCGGCGCCGGCCCATCCGGCGCCGAGGGACGCTGGGCACCGTCTAAGCACGCGCGGGCGCGTCATCTGCGCATGCCCGACTCTCGCGTGCCCGCGGACTGGCCGCAGCTCTCCGACGAACAGCTGCTCGAGCTGAGGCTCTCGGATCTCCCGCTCCGCATCGAAGGGACCGTCCTGCAGGACCGCCTGGCCCGGCTCTCCTCCGAGCTCGAGGCGCGTAACCTCCGCGTTCCCATTCACTACTACATCTCGACGGAGTGGTTCACGCCCGAGGGCACGACGTCGATGGCCGTACCGTTCTACCTCACGCACCCGCGGCTCGAGCGTCTGGAGAAGGCGCAGATGCTCGAGGTCGAGGGTGGCGACGAGGAATGGTGCATGCGCATTCTGCGCCACGAG
Source organism: Gemmatimonadales bacterium (assembly GCA_050181335.1). Taxonomy (GTDB): domain Bacteria; phylum Gemmatimonadota; class Gemmatimonadetes; order Longimicrobiales; family Gaopeijiaceae; genus UBA2982. Next base: position 575,935 of record JBFXDG010000001.1, read on the forward strand.
GCCGGACACGTCGTCGACAACGCGTTCAAGCTCCGGCTGAGACGCCGGCGGCGTGAGCTCTTCGGTCTCTCGTCGCAGGACTACCCTGAGTTCTACGACCCGAAGCCCTACAGCAAGAGCTTCGTGCTGCACCTCGATCCCTGGTACTCGCAGGCACATCCCGACGAGGACTTCGCCGAAACGTTCGCGGTCTGGCTCACCCCGGAGTCGGACTGGCGGAAGCGGTACGAAGGCTGGCCCGCGCTCGCGAAGCTCGAGTACGTGGACGGGCTCATGCGCGACCTGGCCGGCGAGCCGCCGCGCGTCGTGGATGCCAGCGAGGTGGAGCCTCTGCGTCGCATGCGCCGCACGCTCAGGCATCACTACCGTCTCAAGCGCCGGCATTACGGCGTCGATCACCCCAACTTCTACGACCGCGACTTACGCCGCCTGTTCTCCGACGCGGAGGAGTTCGCCCAGAACATCACGGCGGCGCAGTTCATCGAGCGGATACGGAAGCCCGCGCGGCGCGTGGTGGCGAGCTGGACCGGGATCTATCAGTACACCGTGGATCGCGTGCTCCAGGACATGATCGAGCGCTGCCGCGAGCTCAAGCTGCGACTCGCCGTCTCGGAGGAGCAGGCGCGGCACGAGTTCACCGTGCTCCTCACGGTGCAAACGATGAACTACCTGCACAGCGGTCGTCACCGCGTGGCCCTCTAGACGTGCACAAGAGTCGCGTCCTGATCCTCACGCACCGGCACGTCACTCCGCAGGAGCACGTCGGCGTGCGCGACGTTCCGCCCGAGTGGCGGATGGAGTGGGACGTCGTGACACACCTCCGCAAGCGCGGCCACGAGATCATGATCATCGAGGTGCACGACGACCTCACACCGATCCGGCAGGCGCTGGAGGAGTTCCGACCCACGATCGTCTTCAACCTGCTCGAGGCGTTCGCGGACATCGTCGTCTTCGACCAGAACGTGGTGAGCTACCTCGAGCTCCTGCGGGTGCCGTACACCGGCTGCAACCCCCGCGGGCTCACGCTCGCGCGCGACAAGTCGCTCGCGCGCAAGCTGCTCGCGTACCACCGCATCCCCTCGCCCGACTTCACGGTCGTGGGCCTCAACCGCAAGCCCGTCCTTCCCCGCCGCCTCACGTACCCGCTCATCGTGAAGTCGCTCACCTACGAGGCGTCGGCCGGCATCTCCCAGGCCTCGGTCGTCGAGAACGAGGAGCAGCTGGCCAGGCGCGTGAAGTTCATCCACGACACCCTGCTGACGCCCGCGATCGTCGAGCAGTACATCGAGGGGCGCGAGCTCTACGTGGGCGTGCTCGGCAACCAGCGCCTGCGCGTCTTCCCCGTGTGGGAGATGTCGTTCGACAAGATGCAGGGCGACAACTGGCGCATCGCCACCGAGCGCGTGAAGTGGAACATCGGCTACCAGGAGCGCCACGGCATCGATACCGCCGAGGCGAAGCTCCCGAACGGTACCGCCGAGCGCATCCAGCACCTCGCCAAGCGCACGTATCGCGCGCTCGAGCTCTCCGGCTACGCGCGCATCGACTTCCGCATGGACGCCGAGGGTCGGCCTTACGTCATCGAGGCAAACCCGAACCCCCAGCTCGCCAAGGAGGAGGACTTCGCCCAGTCCGCGATCCGGGCGAAGATGTCCTACGCGAAGCTCCTCGAGCGCATCATGGCGCTCGGCGCGAAGTGGCAGCCGGCGAGGGACGCGTTGCGGGAGGGGTAGGTCCGCTGCGAGGGTAGCACGCCATACGATCTGGCTCCCGCTCGCTTTCGTCCGGCCTGACGTCCCCCGAGGCAATGACCGAAGAACCGCACGTGTGGATTGCACACCTGCCCACGGCCATCACGGCCGATGAGGAGGCGGGGGCGTGCCTTTCGGCTGCCGAACACGAATTCGCGGCTCGGTTCCAGTTTCAGGCCGATCGCCAGCGCTTCGTCCGCACACGCAGCCTCTTGCGGAGGCTGTTGGCCAGTTGGCTCGGAAGGGCGGCAGCCGAGATCACGTTCGAGGTGGATCCCCGTGGCCGGCCGTTGTTGTCGGGCGAATCCGCTGCAGGCGGCACGCAGTTCAACGTGAGCCACTCCGGAGATTGGGCGCTCATCGGCCTCGCCCGCAGGCGTCGCATCGGCGTGGACCTCGAGACGATTCGGGCCATTCCTGAGCTGCTGTCCATTGCCGAGGGCAACTTCACCGAGCCGGAACGGCGAGCCTTGGCCGCCGTCGAAGGGGAGGCGCGAGCTCGTTTCTTCCACTGGCTGTGGACGAGAAAGGAGGCATGCCTCAAAGCCGAGGGCTCGGGGCTCTCGGGGGGGCTCGACCGGTTCGAGGTGCTGAGGGGCGAACCGGAGGTCCCGATGCAGTTCCAGGCCGTAACCGCCCGCTACGGCGACGCATGCCCTTTGTGGGTGGGAACGCCGGCAGCTCGACCGGAGTTCGTGGCGAGCGTCGCCTTCGAGGGCAATCTCGTGACTCCGCAGGTACGCCTTCTAGGCCTTCCCTGATCCCTCAGGAGCGTGTAGCCCCCGTCCCTCAGTGTTGCATCCGCGCATCAGGCTGGCACTCGAGCGGATCGAACGACTTGTGGAGCGGGGGTGGCGCCGGGGCCTATATTGTAGGACTCGAGAGCCCCACATCCCCTCTCGTGGGATCGTGGGAAGCATGCAGATCGTCTGGTACGACTGCTGCTGCGATGGCGATGTCGAGCGAGCGCGTCAGGCCCGGCGAAACCCCTGTTGCGCAGCCACGACAAGCTTTTCGGTAGGTGGCTGGCGTACGGTGGTAGCTACACGGTGTGTTCGACGGGTCGGTCCCCCCCCAACCTGGGCGACTTGTGACAGGTGCATGTTTGGTTCGACCGCGGCACGGCGGAACCGTTCGGGCGAGGCTCTTCTGCTTCCCGTACGCCGGAAGCGGTGCGTCGGTCTATCGCGCTTGGGGTGAGGGGCTTCCTAAGGAGCTCGGGGTTTACGCCATTCAGTTGCCCGGGCGCGAGAGCCGGCTACGTGAGCCGCCCGTTCCGAGCATTCCCCTCATGGTCGAGCAGCTGCTCCCCGAGCTGCGACAGAAGCTCGATCTTCCGTTCGCCATATTCGGACATAGCATGGGTGCGGTTCTGGCCGCCGAGGTCTCGAAAGCACTGGCGGCCGCGGACGATCCGATGCCCGACCACTTGTTCGTCTCGGGCCGCCGGCCTCCGCACCTGCCGAGCCCCGATCCGCCTTTCCATCACTTGCCGGACGACCAGTTCGTCGACGAGATCGAGCGCCGGTACGGTGGTATTCCGGCGGAGGTCCGGCGCGAGGCGGAGCTCATGGCGCTGCTGGTGCCAGGGCTGAGGGCCGACATGACGGCGCTCGAGACCTTCGACCCTCGCGACCACCGGCCGTTGAGCTGCCCGATCTCCGCGTTCGGAGGATCGGACGATCCCCGCACTCCGCGGGAGCACCTGAACGCGTGGCGGCAGCATACGACGGCCGCGTTTCGCGTCCGGGTATTCCAGGGCGGCCACTTCTACATCAATGACCGTCGCTCCGAGCTCTTGGGAGACATCGCGTCGACCCTGGCGCCGATGATCGCGAGCGCGCGCGCGGAGTCCGCCGCATGACCGCGGGCCGGGCGAGCCAGCCGCTCGAGCCCATCGCGATCGTCGGGATCGGCTGCCGGTTTCCGGGAGGCGTGACCACCGCGGGCGAATTCTGGCACCTCCTCGCCAGCGGCCTCGACGCGATCAAGGAGATCCCGTCCGACCGCATCGACCTCGCGCGCTGGTACGACGAAGCGAGCCCCGGGAAGCGAGGCAGGATCGCGTCCAAGTGGGGTGGGTTCGTGGACCGTATCACGGAGTTCGATGCATCGTTCTTCGAGATCTCGCCGCGCGAAGCCGAGCGCATGGACCCCCAGCAGCGGTTGTTGCTCGAGATCGCCTGGGAAGCCATGGAAGACGCTGGCATCGATCCTCTTTCGCTGGACGGATCGCGAACGGGTGTGTTCGTCGGACAGTGGGTGAGCGATTTCGAGAACCGGCTGTTTCTGAATCCAGACGAGCTCGACTTCCTGATGACGCAGGGCAGCGGGCGCTACGCGACATCGGGCCGACTGTCTTTCGCGTTCGGGTTTCGCGGCCCGAGCCTCACACTCGACACCGCGTGCTCGTCATCGCTCGCGACGGTGCACCTCGCCTGTCACAGCATCCGCAGCGGTGAGTGTGCGGTAGCTCTCGCGGGCGGTGTGAACATCATACTGCAACCGCACGTCAGCATCGCTTATTCGCAGAGTCGCATGATGGCGACCGGCGGGCGATGCCGGTTCGGGGACGCAGCGGCTGACGGATACGTGCGGAGCGAAGGGGCGGCCCTCGTGTTGCTGAAGTCGCTGTCGCGAGCGCTCGCGGACGGGGACTCTATCTACGCGCTGGTGTGTGGCAGCGCGGTCAACAACGACGGCCGCAGCAGCGGGGTAATGGGGCGTCCGAGTCAGACGGGTCACGAAGAGCTCCTGCGATCGGCGTACACGGCTGCCGGCATCGCTGCGTCGGAGGTGACGTACGTCGAAGCGCATGGCACCGGCACGAGGGCGGGCGACCCGGTCGAGCTCGCGGCATTGGGTGCCGTGCTCGGCGAAAATCGACCGGCGACGTCGCGTTGCTTGGTCGGATCCGTCAAGACGAACATCGGGCACACGGAAGGAGCGGCAGGCATCGCGGGCCTCATCAAAGCCGCACTCGCGTTGCATCACGGAGCGGTTCCGGCGAGCCTGCACTTCGACTCCCCGAATCCGACAGTGCCTTGGTCGGCACTTCCGTTCGATGTGCCCAAGACGTTGACCCCGTGGCCACGCGCGGCCGCGCGTCGCGTCGCCGGCGTGAACTCGTTCGGCATCGCGGGCACGAACGCCCATGTCGTCCTGGTCGAAGCGCCCCACGTACCCGAAGTCCCAGCGGCGCGACCCGAGCTCGTGTCGCTGCTTCCGTTGTCTGCGAAGAGCCGGGAGGCGCTGCACGCGCTGGTGACGAGGTACCGCGACGTACTCGTCTCGCCCACCGCGCCCGCGGTGACGGACCTCTGCTGGTCCGCGGCCACGGGCCGCGCGGCGCTGCGTCATCGCGCGGCTTTCGTCGGCGAGGACATCGGTGAGCTTTCGACGGCACTCGAGCAGTTCCTCGCAGGTGACGAACGCGCCGCCAGAGAGACGCCCGCGAGCCGACCGAAGATCGCATTCGTCTTTCCTGGGCAGGGTGCACAGTGGGAAGGAATGGGGCGCGAGCTGATGCAACGCGAGCCCGTCTTTCGTGAGACGCTGTCCAAGTGCGACGCCGCGTCCCGGCCGTACGTGAGTTGGTCGATCGTCGAGCAGCTGGGTCTCCCCGCGAGCGATCCTGCATACGCTCTCGATCGGATCGAGGTGATTCAGCCGGTGTTGGTCTCGCTCGCTATCGCGTATGCGGAATGGTGGCGCGCGCAGGGGATCGAGCCGGATGCCGTGGTGGGCCATAGCATGGGCGAGATCGGGGCAGCCTACGTCGCTGGAGTACTCGACTTGGATCAGGCGATGCAAGTCGTGTGCAGGCGCAGCGCGCTGATGCAGCGTACGAGCGGGCGAGGCGCGATGGCACTCGTCGAGCTCCCGTTCGATGATGCACGAGCGCGGATTCGCGGCTACGAGAGGACGTTGTCGGTGGCGGTGAGCAACAGTCCGCGATCGAGCGTGATCTCCGGGGATCCGTTCACGTTGCAAGAGGTCCTCGACGATCTCGGCCGAGAAGGCGTGTTCTGCCGTTTGGTGAAGGTCGACGTGGCGTCGCATAGCCCCCAGATGGACGAACCGTCGGAGCAGCTGGCGAGAGAGTTGGCGGGGCTTCGCGTGCGCGACGCGCGCGTGCCGATCTACTCCACGGTGCTGGCGCGTCGTGCGAAGGGCTCCGAGTTCGGCGCCGACTACTGGAAGGCCAATCTGCGGGAGCCGGTGCGCTTCGCGGAGGTGACGCAGCAGCTGTGCGCGGAAGGCTTCAGCATCTTCGTCGAGCTCGGCCCGCATCCGCTGCTGCTCCCGCCCATCCAGCAGACGGCTCAGTCTCTCGGACTGGACGCGACGGCGCTCGGCTGCGGGCGCCGTGACGAGCCCGCGTGCGCGGCGCTCCGCTTGGCTCTGGGTGAAGCCTGGTCCGCGGGCGCCGCCCCCGACTGGTCGCGTGTCATGCCCTCGGCAGGCCGTCGCGTGCCGCTCCCCCTCTATCCATGGCAACGAGAGCGCCACTGGGTGCCGGCGGCCGACTCGAAGGCCGGGTCGTACGCGGATCTGCAGGGGGGCGAGCTCCCGCCCGTCGAGTCGTCCGCCTGGCTCCATCACCTGGAATGGGTACCGTCCGAGCCGGCGAGTTCGCACTCCCGCACCCCCGGTGAGTCCTGGCTCGTGGCGGCCGATGACCTGATCGACGCGGAGCTGCTCACGCAGGCGCTGTCGGCCTCCGGCGTCGCCGCGCGTGCGTGCACGTTGGACGCACTTCGACGAGAGCTGCCGCGCGGCGCGGCGCCGGTAGCACCGGGACATCTGGTCGTGATCGCTCGCGACGATACGCGGGCTCCGTTCCTCCCGGTCGACTCGTTGCAAGCGGTGCTCGAGCTACCCGAGCCCGCACAACCGAGGCTGTGGTTCGTAACCCGCGGGGCACAGTCAGTCGGCATGGCTCCTGAGCCTGTCTCAGTCGACCTCGCGGCGCTGTGGGGAGCGGCGCGCGTCGTAGCCGAGGAGCATCCGTCGCTGCGCGGTGGCCTGGTCGATCTCGCGAGCGGGGCCGATGTCGCGCACGACGCCGCCCGCATCGCGGCACATCTGCTCTCGGACGACGGGGAGGACCAGGTCGCGTTTCGCGCGGGCCAGCGTCACGTCCTGAGGTTCTCGGCCGCGAACACGCCGATGTCACGGTCGGCACGCCTCCGACCCGATGCGGCCTATCTGATCACGGGCGGAATCGGAGAGATCGGCCTCCACGTCGCGCGCACCCTAGTCTCCGCCGGCGCGCGGCACCTGGTTCTGACCTCGCGCACGCCGCTCCCTCCACGGGGACGATGGGCCGAGCAGGCGCCGGACTCGCCGGCGGGCCGCCGCGTGGCCGCCGTTCGCGGCCTCGAGTCCTTGGGCGTCGCGGTGCACACGACGGCGTTCGACGTCGGTGACGAAACGGAGCTGCAGGCGTTCTTGACCCGCTACGCCTCCGAGGCCCGGCCTCCGATTCGAGGGGTGGTTCACGCTGCCGGCGCTCTCGACAACGCGCTCGCGTCGAGGATGGACCGCGAGAAGTTCGACGGCTTGCTGCGTGGCAAGCTCTGCGGGGCTCGTGCGTTGGATCGCGCGTTCCCGGACGCCGACATGTTCGTCCTATTCTCGTCGACTGGAAGTTTCCTGGTCCAATCCGGACAGGCGAATTACGCCGCGGCCAACGCGGGCCTGGACGCGATCGCCTACGACCGTCGCTCCCGCGGCCAGCACGCTGTGAGCATTGGATGGGGGATTTGGCGGGACACCGGCCTCGTGCGTAACGACGCCGGCAAGACGAACGTGGCGGAAATGCGCCGACTCGGAATCGGGGCGCTCGAGCCTGTAGAGGGTGCGGCGCTGTTCGACGTGCTGCGCGACTCCACCCTTCCGGCGGTGAGCGTGCTCCCCATCGAATGGCATACTTTCGCACGCACCAGGACCGGGCAAGCGCGCTTGTTCGCGGACGCCGCACGTGAGCACGCCAAGGCAGATGGCAGCCCGGACGTGGCCGCGGCGCTCGCCTCGCGCACACCCGCCGAACGCCGCTCGATGGCCACCGCTGTCGTCAGGGAGGCCGTGAGCTCCGTTCTCAAGATCGTCCCGGCACGTCTCGATCCGAAGAAGACGTTCGGAAGCATGGGACTCAACTCCCTGCTCGCGATGGAGCTGCGCAATCGTCTCGAGGGTGCGCTTGGCCGCGCACTGTCGGCGACGATCGCGTGGAACTATCCCACGATCGAAGCGCTCGCGGCGCATCTCGCCGACGACGGGGGGAGCGAAGCCGTGCCCTCGCCGGTTGGGGCGGCCACGACGGGCGTCCCACCCATTTCCACCGTACAGGTTTCGGGACTCTCGGATGCCGACGCCGCCCGTGCGCTGCGCGCGCCGCGGCCGGCCGGGACGCGATGAGCGAGCACGCCCCGCTCGCGCAGCTCTCGGCCCTGCAGCTCGCCCTGCTCGCCAAGCAGGTTCGCGAGCGATCCGAGTCCGTGCGACGTGCGGACCCGATTGCGATCGTCGGTCTCGGCTGCCGGTTCCCGGGGGGCGCCGATTCCGCAGACCAGTATTGGACCCTGCTTTGCGAGCGGCGTGACGGCGTGCGCGACATCCCCGCGGATCGCTGGGACGTCGAGGCGTGGTACAGCAGCGATCCCGCGGCCGTAGCGAAGTGCGCCACGCGCCGCGCGGGATTGCTCGCGCACATCGACGGGTTCGACGCCGAATATTTCGGAATTCTTCCGCGCGAAGCCGAGCGCATGGACCCGCAGCAGCGACTATTCCTCGAGGTGGCCATCGAGGCGGTGGACGACGCGGGCCTGCCGCGTGAACGCCTGCGCGGTAGTCGCGCCGGGGTGTTCGTGGCCAGTTATCACAACGACTACGCGCAACTCCAATACGAGGACCCCGAGTCCATCGACGAGCGAACGCTGACCGGCACGCTCCACAGTGTCATCGCGAATCGCCTGTCGTACCTGCTCGACCTGCGCGGACCCAGCCTGTCGGTCGACACCGCGTGCTCCTCGTCGCTCGTCGCGATTCATCTCGCATGTGAGAGCCTGCGCTCCGGCGAGTCGGACATCGGAATCGCCGGTGGGGTCTCGTTGATCGTCTCCCCGCCCTTGATGGTGTCGATGTCGAAGGTCGGGTTCATGGCGCCCGATGGCCGGTGTAAGACGTTCGACGCAGCGGCCGACGGCTTCGGTCGTGGCGAAGGGTGTGGGGTCGTCGTGCTCAAACGCCTGTCGGACGCGGTCGCCGAGGGTGACCGCGTGGTGGCCGTGATTCGTGGATCAGCGGTAAACCAAGACGGGCACTCGACCGTGCTCGCCGCGCCGAACGGGCTCGCTCAACGGGCGATGATCCGGGAGGCACTGTCGAACGCCCAGGTGGAGCCGAGCCGAATCGGGTTCGTCGAGACACACGGGACGGGAACGCCGCTCGGTGATCCGATCGAGATCGAGGCCATCGCGGCCACCGTGGGGCAGCCATTCGCGGATGCCGAGCCGTGCTTCATCGGCGCGGCCAAGGCCAATCTCGGGCACCTCGAAGCCGCCGCCGGCGTGGCTGGCCTGATCAAGGCGGTGCTGTGCCTTCGTCATCAGGCGATTCCGCCGCAGCCGAACTTCGAAAAGCTCAGTCCGCACATCTCCCTGGGCGGCACGCGCCTGAGTGTGCCAACCGAGGTGACGCCGTGGCCCACCCGCGGCCACCCGCGCTGTGCGTCGACGAGCTCCTTCGGCGTCGGAGGCACGAACGCGCACGTGATTCTCGAGGAGGCGCCGGCGCTCCCACCGTCCGACGACGCCGTGGAAGGCTTGGCTCGCATCGTCACGCTTTCCGCGCAGAGCGGCGAAGCACTGCGTGCCACCGCCGAACAGTGGGTGCGGTTCGTGCCCGCCACGCCAGCCTCGTTCCGCGATCTCGCGTTCACCGCCACGCAACGACGCACGCACTACGACCAACGTCTCGCCGTCGTCGCGCGCACGAATGAGGAATTGCGCGACCGCCTCACCGCATACCTCCGCGGTGAGTCGACGCCTGCATGCGCCGCCGGTTCAGGCGCGGACATGGGCGAAGCCGGTGTCGCTTTCGTGTTCAGTGGCCAGGGCCCCCAGTGGTATGCGATGGGTCGTGAGCTCATGGCCACGGAGCGTGTTTTCCGTGACGAGATCGACGCCTGCGCCGCAATGATCAACGCGATCGCCGGGTGGTCCCTCGTGGACGAGCTCGGAGCTCCGGAATCGGCATCTCGGCTCGGCGAGACCGCGATCGCCCAACCGGCGATCTTCTCCGTACAGGTCGCTCTCGCCGCGCTGTGGCGATCGTGGGGGATCGCGCCCGCGGCGGTCGTCGGACACAGCGTCGGGGAAGTGGCCGCGCTCCACGTGGCGGGCGTGCTGTCGCTCGAGGACGCGATCGGCGTGGTCGTACGCCGCGGCCGAATCATGCAGGACGCGACGGGCCTCGGCCGGATGGCGTCAGTCGGCATCACCCGAGGGGAAGCCGCCGAGCTGATCCATCCTTACGGCGATCGCCTCAGCGTCGCGGCCATCAATGCGCCCCGCAGCATCGTGCTCTCCGGGGAAACCGCCGCGCTTCAAGAGGCGTTGGCTGCACTCGCCGAGCGTGGCGTCACGCATCGGCTCCTGCCGGTCAACTACGCGTTTCACAGCGCCCAAATGGCGCCGTTTCAAGAGCGACTCGTTCGCGAGCTGCGGAGCATCAGGCCGGCCCAACCCCGTATCGCCGTCTACTCGACGGTCACCGGCGGTCGCGCAGATGGGGACCTGTTCGACGCGGCCTATTTCGGCCGCAACGTGCGCGAACCGGTTGATCTGGCGAGCGCGGTCGCGGCCATGGCGCACGACGGACACCGCGTCTTCCTCGAGCTGAGCCCGCACCCGGTGCTCAGCAGCGCGATCGCCGAGACGCTCGCCGACTCTCGTCCCGCTGCGCACGTCGTCGCGTCGCTTCGTCGCGACAGACCCGAGCGGGATTCGATGCTCCAGGCGTGCGCCGCGTTGTACGCGGCGGGATGCTCGCCGAGATGGGACGTGATCGACGCGGTGCCGGGCGAGGTGGTGTCTCTTCCTTCGTATCCGTGGCAGAGAAAGCGCTACTGGATCCCCGGGCGTCCGAAGGTCGTTACGCCCAGCCGCGCGCGTCCCGGTGCGCATCCGCTCCTCGGCCGACGTGTCGCCGCGACCGGACGTACGCACGTCTTCCAGAGCGGGTCGGACGCTGCCGCGGCTTGGCTTGGCGATCATCGGATCTTCGGGCATCAGCTGATTCCCGGGGCCGCGATGATCGAGATGTTACGATCGGCCGCCGCGACTGCGCTCGAGTCACCGCGTGCACAGCTCCACGACTTCACGCTCCATCGGCCGCTCCGCGCACCCGAGGATGGCGTCGTCGAATGGCAGGTCGTCGTGAACGTGGCCGACCGCCGGGCGGACGCCGAGCTGTACGAGGCCGTCCCGGCCATCGACGACGACATCACCTGGCGAGTCGTCGCCTCGGCGTTCGCGGACGCGGACACATCGGGCTCGCCCGTGGTCGACCCGATCGCGGGACCGACCCAGGATGTGGACCTCGTCACGACATACGAGCGGTTCGACGAGCTCGGTATCGGTTTCGGCCCGATGTTTCGATGCTTACGCGACGTCCGAAAGGCGGGGAACGCTGCGGAAGCCTGGGTCGAGCTGCCGTCGCAGCTGGCGGATGCGAGGCGAGGCTACAGCCTGCACCCGGTCGTCCTGGATGCCGCACTACAGCTATGCTGCATGGCCGGCGCGGGGAATGAGACGGGTGCGCCTTCCTCCGTCATGCTGCCGCTCGGCGCCGATACCGCGCTCATTCACGGCACGGTCGAGTCACGATTCCGTGCGCGTGCGCGTGCCCGACCGAGCCCGAACGAAGCGACGCTCACCGCCGATGTCACGCTCGAAACCGAAGACGGCAACCTCGTGGCCGCGATTTCCGGCATGCGATTCGCGCGTGCCCTGCGCAGCGCCTTCGAAGCCGAGGAGCAGGCGGACTCCGATCTCTATCGTATAGGCTGGACGAACGTCCCGGCGCCGGCCACCGCGGGTCGCGAGGCTGCCGGGGGCGAGTGGCTGGTCCTCTGCGATCGTGTTGGAATTGGAGACGCCCTCGCGGACCAGCTCGCGGCTCGAGGGGGCACGTGTGTGCGCGTCTACGCGGGCGATGACTTCGCCACCGAGGGTCCGGATCACTTCGGCGCGAACCCGGCCGTGCCGGATCACCTCGCCCGTGTCATTGCCCAAAGAAGATGGTCGCGCGCGCGACCGATCAGGGGTGTCGTGCATCTATGGTCGCTCGACATCCCGCCGTTTGGTGCCTCGGCGCCAGCCTCGAGCGAACGCGATGATCTGCTCGGAGTGGGCTCCGCGGTGCATCTCGTCCAGGCTTTGGCCAGCAGCGACGGCGGTATCCCCACTTCCCTCTCCTTGGTCACGCGCGGCGCCGAAGCCACGGGCGCGGGCGAGTCGGCCAGCTCGCTGTGCCCGCGCAGCTCCGGGTTGGCGGGGCTCCTGGGCGTCATCGCGGTCGAGCACCCAGAGCTGCACGTACGTGCGTTCGATCTCGATCCATCGCCGGAAGCACGCTCGGTCGCTGACCTGGTGGACGAGTTGCTGCGGCCGGACATCGGTCGTCGAGCCGTCGCCTTCCGCGGCGGGGAGCGCATGGCGCCACGCCTCGAGCGCGTGCGACCGACGCGGAGCGATCGTCGACCGGATGGCCCGTTGCGCTTGGAGCTCATCCACCCGGGTACGCTCGATGGCATTCGCCTGGAGCCGATGACGCGCGAGGTCCTGCCTGCCGGCACGGTACGCGTTCGCGTGAGGGCAGCGGGCCTCAACTTCCGCGACGTCCTCGTGACGCTCGGGATGTATCCCGGTGAAGCCGTGCCACCGCTCGGCGTCGAATGCGCGGGCGTGGTAACGGAGGTGGCCGCGGATGTTCGCGACCTGCGGCCGGGCATGCGCGTGTTCGGCTACGCGCCGCGAAGCCTCGCCACCGAAGTCATCGTGCCGGCAGCGTTCCTGGCGCGCGTGCCCGACGGCCTGAGCGATGAACAGGCGGCGAGTCTTCCGGTCGCGTACGCGACGGCCTATTACGGGCTCCACCACCTCGCCGGGATCGAGCGCGGCGAACGCGTGCTCATCCACGCCGCAGCGGGAGGCGTGGGTCTCGCCGCCGTGCAGCTCGCCCTGCGCGCGGGGGCCGTGGTCTTCGCGACCGCCGGATCACCCGAGAAGAGAGCGTTCCTCCGGTCGATCGGCGTACAGCACGTGATGGACTCGCGGTCGCTCGCATTCGCGGACGAGGTGCGGACGCTCACCAATGGGGCGGGCGTCGACGTGGCGCTCAACTCCCTTGCCGGGGAGTTCATTCCCGCCACCCTGGGCGTCGTCGCCCGGCACGGGCATTTCCTCGAGATCGGCAAGCGGGACGTGATGACGACAGCGTCCGCGGCTGCGCTGCGCCCCGACGTGAAGTATGACGCCTACGACCTCGGCGCCACCGCTGAAACGAACCTCGAGCTGTTGCGCCCCATCTACGAATTCCTTCTCGCCGCGTTGGCGGACGGCTCCTGCTCCCCGCTGCCCGTGACCGTGTTCGGACGAGCGGAGATCAGCGACGCTTTTCGCTTCATGGCGCAGGCGCGCCATATCGGCAAGATCGTCATCAGCATGCCGAACGCCGTTGACGAGTCGCCGCTGGTGTCGCCGAGCGCTTCGTATTGGATTACGGGAGGATTCGGTGCGCTCGGGCTCGCGACGGCGCGGTGGCTGGCGGGTCTCGGTGCCCGCTCCCTCGTGCTGAGCGGTCGGAATGCCCCCAGTGAGGCCGCGCGGGTGGCGATCGACGCACTCGAACGATCCGGCGTCGAGGTGCGTGCCCTTACCGTCGACGCCGCCGATCGCCACGCGATGCAAGACGCTTTCGCCACCACCGTACAGAGCTCGCCGCCGTTGCGCGGGGTGATCCACGCAGCCGGCGTCCTCCACGACGCCGTTCTCTTGCGCCAGACGTGGGCGCAGGGGCGCGACGTCCTTCGCGCCAAGGCGCACGGCGCGTGGGTACTGCATGACCTGACGCGCGATCTGCCGCTCGACTTCTTCATTCTCTACTCGGCGGCGGGTCTCCATCTCGGTCCTGCCGGGCAGGGTCTCTACCCGGCGGCCAACGCCGAGCTCGACGCTCTCGCCCGCGCCCGCCATGCGATCGGCCTGCCGGCACTCAGCGTGGGCTGGGGGATCTGGGCCGGACTGGGGATGGGGGCTCGCACGGCATCGCGTGGTCATGATCCCTGGGCCTCCCGCGGCCTCGGCGCCATAACCCCCGAAGCGGGATTCGCCGGACTGGAGGCTCTGTTGCGGGAGGGCACGGCTCACGGCCTCATCCTGCCGATCGACTGGGGACGCTTCCACGCGCAGCTGCCGAGCGGTCTGGACCGGGACTTCTTCGCGGCGGTAGCGCCGACTCCGACGACCCGCGGGACCGCGGCGGCACCGCGCGAGGACGGTTTCGTGTCCCGCCTGCTCGCCGAGCCGCCCAACCGGCGCGTGCCGTTGCTGCGCGAACACCTCGTCGGGCACGCGTTACGCGTTCTCGGCGTGGACGCGGCCACGCGCGTGGACCCCCGCGTCCCGCTCAAGGACATCGGACTCGATTCGTTGATGGCGGTCGAGCTGCGTAACGCGCTCGCCCGGTCCTTCGGACGCGCGCTTCCGGCGACCTTGCTGTTCGACTACCCGACGATCGACGCGCTGGGTGACTATCTCGGGCGCGAGCTCGGTCTCGCCGCCGAACCGGCGCAGCGAGCACGCCCCGCGCGCCCCGTGACCCCCGCCTCCTCGCTGGACGTGACGTCGCTGTCCGATGCGGAGGCCGAGGCCCTGTTGGTTGCGGAGATCGAGGCGCGTAACCCCGGGAGCCCCCAGTGACCGACGTCCACGACGAAGCCCTGAGCCCGATCAAGAGGGCTCTGCTCGAGATTCGCGAGCTCAAGAGCGAGCTGGCGCGCGCCCGGGGCGCGGAGCGCGAGCCGATCGCGGTCGTCGGCATGGGACTGAGATTTCCGGGGGGCGCGCGCGACGCGGACAGCTTCGCGCAGCTGCTATGGTCGGGGACCGACGCCGTCACGGCGATTCCTTCCGAGCGCTGGGATCTCGCGTCGGTCTTCGCCGAGGACCCCGATGTCCCTGGCAAGATGACCACGCGCTTCGGCGCGTTTCTCGAGCGGGTGGACCACTTCGACGCGGAGTTCTTCGGGATCTCGCCACGCGAAGCGGCGAGCATGGATCCACAGCAGAGACTTGCGCTCGAGGTCGCGTGGCATGCGCTCGAGGATGCAGGCCACGCGCCCGACGAGCTCGCCGGCTCGCGAACCGGTGTTTACCTCGGCGCGGCGAACAACGACTACGGGCGCGCAATCTACGCGCATCGCGATCTGATCGACGCGTACTTCAGCTCCGGCAATGCCTACAGCGTGATCGCCGGTCGCATTTCCTACCTGTTGGGACTGCAGGGCCCGAGCATCGCCGTCGACACGGCCTGCTCGTCGTCGCTCACTGCGATTCACCTGGCGTGCCAAGGGCTTCGCCTCCGCGAATGCGACTTCGCGCTGGCCGGTGGTGTCAACCTCATCCTGACGCCCGAGATGAACATCAACTTCTCGAAAGCTCGGATGATGGCGGCCGACGGTCGGTGCAAGACGTTCGATGCGGCGGCAGACGGATACGTGCGGGGCGAAGGCTGCGGGATCATCGTGCTTCGCCGGTTGTCGGATGCACTCGCGGATCATGATCGAGTGCTCGCGGTGGTGCGCGGAAGCGCGCTCAACCAGGACGGACGCAGCGGCGGACTCACTGCGCCGAATGGTCCTGCCCAGGAAGACGTGATCAGATCCGCGCTCGCCGCGGCGGACGTCAGCTCCCGCTCCATCGCTTATGTCGAGGCGCACGGAACTGGGACGTCGCTCGGGGATCCGATCGAGGCGGGCGCGTTGGCAGCCGCGTTGTGCGTGGACCGCGATGCAATGCACCCGCTGCTCGTCGGGTCGGTCAAGACGAACGTGGGTCATCTCGAGGCGGCAGCGGGCGTCGCGGGGGTCATCAAGACCGTGCTGGCGCTCGGTCGCCGCGCCGTCCCGCCAAACCTTCATTTTCGGAGCGGGAACCCGCACATCGACTGGGCGGCCTGGCCCATCAAGGTGCCAACGTCGGTGACACCGCTGAGCCCCATCGACGGGGTGCTTCGCGCGGGAGTCAGCTCCTTCGGGTTCAGCGGCACCAATGCACATCTCATTCTCGAGGAAGCTCCGGAGCCATCTCCTCTCGCCGCTCCGGATCGACCCCGGCACATTCTGGCCCTCTCGGCCCGCGACGATGCCGCGCTGACCGACCTCGCGGCGGCGTACTCATCGGTCCTCGCAAAAGGCGTGGATGCCGCGGACACGTGCTTCACGGCGAATGCCGGCCGGTCGCATTTCGCTGAGCGGGTCGCGGTGGTCGGCGCATCGGCGAGTGGGTTGAAGGAGGGGCTCGACGCGTTTTGCGCAGGACGCCCGACGCCGGCCGTCGCGACAGGGTCCGTCTCAGGAGCGGCGCGCCCGGCGGTCGCCTTCTTGTTCACGGGCCAGGGCGCGCAGTCACCGGGAATGGGGCGACGGCTGTACGACACATCGCCTGTGTTCCGGCGAGCCCTCGACCAATGCGCCGAGGGCCTCGCTGAAGAGCTTCCGCGCGGCCTGCTGGACGTGATCTTCGACGTCTCCGACGAATCACCGATCCACGAGACGCGGTACGCGCAGCCGGCCACCTTCGCCATCGAGTATGCGCTGGCGACGCTGTGGCAGTCCTGGGGAATCGCGCCGTCCGTGATGGTCGGCCACAGCTTGGGCGAATACGCGGCCGCGTGCGTGGCCGGGGTGTTCTCGTTGAAGGACGGGCTACGGCTCGTCGCCGCGCGCGGGCGGCTGACGCACGAGCTTCCGGCGGACGGGGCGATGGCGGCGGTGTTCGCGCCCGAAGAGGTCGTCGACGCCGAAGTCAGGCGCGCAACCGGGCCGCTCTCGATCGCGGCCTACAACGGGCCCGAGCACTGCGTCATCAGCGGTGCGCGCACGAGCGTGCAGGCGGCTCTCGCGAATCTCGAGCAAGCAGGTGTGCGCGTGAAGCCGCTGCGCGTGCCGCACGCGGCCCACTCACCTCTCATCGAGCCCATCCTGGAGCCCTTCGGCACCGTGCTGCGGTCGGTCACGTTCGCGTCGCCGCAGATTGCGCTCGTGTCGAACGTGACCGGAACGATCGCAGGTGCGGACGAGCTTTGCGCGGCCCGCTATTGGCTCGATCACATGCGCAAGCCGGTGCGATTCGCGCATTCGATGCGCACGCTACAGGAGCATGGCGTCACGCATTTCATCGAGGTGGGGCCGCACCCGGTTCTGCTCGGCATGGGAGCCGAGTGTGTCACTCACGATCGGCTGGAGTGGCTCCCTTCCCTGCATCGCGACCGGGAAGACTGGTCCGACCTGCTGGAGAGCCTGCAGAAGCTCTACGCGCATGGTGCCGACGTGGACTGGAGCGGATTCGATTCTCCGTCGCCGCGGCGTCGCGTCGCGCTGCCCGGCTACCCGTTTCGTGCCAGGCGTCATTGGATGGATGTCGTCGGCCAGCCGGCGGGGCGGGAGCCCAGCGCCGGTGACCGGTGGAAACGCGTCGCGGCGGCACTCGAAAGGGAGTCCGAGCGGGGCCCGTTCGGTCTCGATCCGGCGTCGTACCGGGCGAAGTGGGATCTGCTCGCGCGGCTCACCACAGCGCACGCAGCCCACGTGTTTCACGACTGTGGCGTGTTTGCCGTTGCGGGCGAGGCCCGCACCGTCGACGACGTCTTGCACGCAGGGGGCATTGCGCCGGCGTATCGGCACATCGTACGGCGCTGGCTCGAGCGCCTGGCGCACGATGGAACGCTGCAGCGAGACGGGGAGCGGTACCTCGCGACCGTCCCACTCGCCGCGCCGGATCTCACTCCCCTCTGGTCCGAGGCCGAAGACGCTTTGGCGGACAACCTCCCGTTGTTGGAGTACGTGCGCCATTGCGGCGACCTCCTCGGGCCCGTGCTGACCGGCGAGGTGAGCCCGCTCGAGACCCTGTTCCCCGGCGGCTCGTTCGAGCTGGCGGAGGGGCTGTACGAGCGTTCGACCACGATGCGGTATGCCAACGGCCTCGCCGCCGCAGCCTGCGAGGCACTGAGTTCCACGATACCCCCAGGCCGTACGCTGCGCGTTCTCGAGGTCGGCGCCGGCACCGGTGGAACCACGTCGAGCCTCTTGCCGGCGCTACCTGCGGACCGGACGCGGTATCAATGCACGGACGTGTCCAACGCCGTGCTCGACCGAGCCCGCACGCGGTTCGGCAATGTCGATTTCGTCGAGTTCGCGCTCTTCGACGTCGATCGCGATCCGGCGGACCAGGGATACGCAGGCCGCCAGTTCGATCTGATCGTCTCGGCGAATGCAGTCCACGCGAGCCGCGACCTTCGAACCGCGCTCGAGCGGTTGCACAGCCTGCTCGCGCCCGGCGGCATGTTGATGCTCGTCGAGTCGACCACGCACTTCGACTGGTTCGACATGAGCACCGGGTTGATCGAAGGGTGGCAACATTTCGCCGACGACCTGAGGGGCGACAACCCGCTCCTCTCGCCGTCGGCGTGGACCGAGGCCCTCACGCACGCCGGCTTTGCTTCCGCCGACACGTGGCCGCGCGAGCATTCGGAAGCATCCGTGCTGGGGCAGCACGTCGTCTTGGCGCAGGCATCCGGCGACTCCGCCGGCGGGATCGAGGCCGAGCCTGTCGTCGCGCAGGAGCCGTCCGGGGCGCGCCGTCACGCCGACTCCATGGCCGGGATCGTGGCGCTGCGTGCGGAGCTCGAGGCGGCACCCGCAACGGACCGGCTCGATATGCTGCGGGCGTTCGTCCGTGAGCGCGTCATTCGAGTGTTGCGGCTCGATGAGGACGACGCGCCAGCGAGAAATGCGCGTCTCATGGATCTCGGCTTCGACTCACTGATGGCAGTGCAGCTCCGTGGACTCATCAGCTCAGGGCTACAGCTCGACCCGCCCCTTCCCGCTACGCTCATGTTCGACTATCCGACGATCGATGCCATCGCTGCACACGTGCTCGAGCGACTGGCGCCGACGACACCCGCCGAGACGGTGGCCCGTCAGGACGCAGTGCCGGCCGGGGCCACGCGGAAGGCGGAGGTGGCGGCTATGAGCGACGCGGACGTGGAAGCGCTGCTGCTCGACCGTCTGGGGAAGCCATGAGCGCCGACGAGCTCTCACCGCTCAAGCGCGCGTTCCTCGCGCTCGAAGACGCGCAAGCGCGACTCGCCGCCGTCGAGTCGGCCGCTCGCGAGCCGATCGCCATCATCGGCATGGGGTGCCGTGTGCCCGGCGCCGATAGCCCGGCCGCGTTCTGGGAATTGCTTCGCAACGGCGTGGATGCAGTCGGGCCCGTTCCAGGAGGCCGCTTCGATCTCGAGTCGATCTACCAGCCCGGGAGCGATGCACCCGGGCGCACGACCACGCGGGAAGCGGGCTTCGTGCGGGACGTGGATCAGTTCGACGCCGAGTTCTTCGGAATCGCCCCGCGGGAGGCTCAGGGGATGGACCCGCAGCAGGGTCTTCTGCTCGAGGTCAGCTGGGAGGCGCTCGAGCACGCGGCGCAAGCGCCGGATCGTCTCGAGGGTTCTGCCACCGGCGTTTACTTCGGGGTGTGCAGCACGGACTACGCGAATCTGCAGGCGAAGGCGGACGACCCACATCTCCTGGACGCGCACTACACCTCCGGCATCGCCCACAGCGTCGCGTCCGGACGGCTCTCGTACATACTCGGATTGGAAGGCCCGAGCCTCACGATCGATACCGCATGCTCGTCTTCGCTCGTGGCGGTTCACCTCGCTTCGCAGGCTCTGCGCACTCACGAGTGCCGGATGGCGCTCGCAGGGGGGGTGAACTTGATGCTCTCCCCCGATCTCTTCGTCGCGTTCTCGCATTCTCGCATGCTCGCGGCCGACGGCCGGTGCAAGACGTTCGATGCGGCCGCGGATGGATTCGGGCGCGGCGAGGGGTGCGGCGTCGTCGTCCTGAAGCGGCTCAGCGACGCCATCGCCGACGGCGATCGGGTGCTCGCCGTCATCCGTGGCAGCGCGGTCAACCAGGACGGCCCGAGCAGCGGATTGACGGCGCCGAACGGGCCCGCCCAGGAGGCGGTGATCCGCGAGGCGCTGTCCCGGGCCGGGCTCACGCCGAACGACATCGGTTACATCGAGGCGCACGGCACGGGAACGGAGCTCGGCGATCCGCTGGAGGTGCGCGCGTTGGGCGAGGTATTCGGGCCGAGCCGCGCGTCGGCTCCCCGCCTGCTCCTCGGATCGGTGAAGACCAATCTCGGCCATCTCGAGGCGGCCGCTGGTGTCACGGGGTTGATCAAAGTCGTTCTGGCCCTGCGTCATCGCGCCATCCCGGCTCATCTGCATTTCCAGAACCCCAGCCCGCACATCCGCTGGGCGGACCTGCCGTTCACGGTGCCCACCGCGTTGACACCATGGGAGCCGATCGGCGGCCAGCGCATCGCTGGCGTCAGCTCGTTCGGTTTCAGCGGGACCAACGCGCACGTCGTGGTCGGCGAGGGCCCTGTCGAGCCGGTGCCCGTCGCGGCCGGAGCACAACCGCAGCTCTGTGCGATCTCCGCGCGGGACGATGCCTCCTTGGCCGCTCTCGCCTCTACGATCGCGACGTCGCTCGATGGGAACGGGACCGCGTCATTGGCCGACGTGTCCTACACGCTGAGCACCGGCCGCGCGCAGTTTCCCGCGCGTGCCACCATCATGGCGCGTACGATCGCCGAGCTGCGCGAGGGTCTGCTGTCCGTAGCTCGCGGAGAGACGCGTGAAGGAGTGCGCCGCGCACACGCTCCGCGCGGCGACCCGCGGCGCATCGCCTTCCTCTTCACCGGGCAGGGCGCGCAGTACCCCGGCATGGGCGCGGGCCTGTATCGCACGGCTCCCGTGTTCCGTGCAGCATTGGACGAGTGCGCGGAGAGGCTGCGGCCGTATCTGGAGCGCCCGCTGCTGGGAGTCTTGTTCGGCGAGCCCGGCACGACGCCGCTCGAGGAGACCGCCTACACGCAGCCGGCGTTGTTCGCGCTGGAATACGCACTCGCTCAGCTCCTTCGTTCGTGGAACGTGCAGCCGGCGATGGTCATGGGGCATTCGGTCGGCGAATATGTCGCGGCGTGCGTCGCCGGAGTCATGTCGCTCGACGACGGACTGCGCCTGATCGCCGAGCGCGGGCGCCTCATGCAATCGCTGCCTCCAGGCGGGGCGATGACGGCGATCTTCGCCTCCGAGGACTCCGTCCTGAGCGTCATCGACGGCGATGCGGCCGCGGTTTCGGTGGCGGCCGTGAACGGTCCGGGACAAACCGTGATCTCCGGGTCGCGGGAAGCCGTCGACCGCGTCGCGGCGCGCTTCGCCGCGAAGGGTGTGCGCTGCAAGCCACTCCCCGTATCGCACGCGTTTCATTCGCCGCTGGTCGAGCCGATCCTGGACGCTTTCGAGCGCACCGTCGCGGGCGTGAAGCTGTCCGCGCCCCGTCTGCGAATGGTTTCCAACGTGACGGGCGCTCCGATCTCCGCGAGCGACGCCACGAGCCCGAAGTACTGGCGCCGGCATGTGCGCGAGCCCGTGCGATTCGCTGCCGGCCTCGAGGCACTCGCTGGACTGAAGCCCGACATATGCATCGAAGTCGGTCCACATCCCACGCTCGTTTCGTTCGCCGAGACGACCTTCGCGAACGGACAGCCGCCGGTATTCGCCACGCTGCGAAAGGGCCGGCCGGACCTCGAGCATACGTGGGAGCTCCTGTCCTCTCTGTATATGTTGGGCGTGGACATCGATTGGCGTGGCGTCCACCGCGATGGCGGCGGGCGTCCCGTGGATCTACCTACGTATCCGTTCCAGCGTTCACGGCACTGGTTCACCGCGCAGCCCCGCGAGCGCACGGCACGCGGACGCCCTACAGGGCATCCTCTTCTCGGCACGCGTCTCCGGAGCGCAGGATCGGAGATCGTCTACGAAGCCGTGATCCGGCCCTCGCAGCCGGCCTACGTCGGCGAACACCGCGTACAGGGCCGCGTCGTGATGCCGGCCACGGGCTATCTCGAGCTGCTCGGGGCGGCTGCCCGAGACAGGTTCGGCGAGGGCGACGCGGTCGTCGCTGACGTCGCCGTCGAGGAAGCGATGGTGTTCGACGATGCCGACGCACCTCGTATCGTGCAGGTGGTCTGCGGCCAGGCTCCCGAAGGCGGACTCACCGCCGCCGTGCACAGTGTCTCGTCGGATACGCCAGAGTCCGAACCCTGGACGCGCCATGTCACCGCGAGGCTGAAGCGTGGCGATGGTGGACGAGATGGGGGCCGCCCGGAGCCGCTGCTCGACACGCTGCGGGCCCGGTGCCCTCAGAACGTCGACGTGCGCGAGCTCTACGCCGGACTCGAGCGGCGGGGCATCGACTTCGGGCCGGGATTCCACACGGTCTCGCGGCTTTCCCGTGGCCACGGCGAGGCGCTCGGTGACGTGGAGCTCGCACCGGGCTACGACGCGGACGTGCCACGATACCTGATCCATCCCTTGCTGCTCGATGGATGTCTGCAGGTCGTCGCGGCCGCCATGCCGCCCGACGACGATGCGTTGTTCCTGCCCGTCGCGTTCTCTGAAGTGCGCGTCATCGGTTCGCCCGGTGCGTCGTGCGTCTGTCACGCCAAGGTCGACGTTTCGGGCGGCGACGTCGCACGCGCGGAGCTGTCGGTGTTCGACGCGAACGGGACGGCCGTGGCGTCCGTCGGAGGCGTTCGTTTGCAGCGCGTTTCGCGCGACGCGATCCAGCGACTCGGCGACCGGTGGCTGGACGAGGCGCTCTACTCGATCGACTGGGTTCGGCAACCCCGCTCGGAGACCGTGACGACGAGCGTGTCCGACCTGGCCCGGACCGGCGCGCACGCCTTCGCCGGTCTACGGCGGTCGGCCGGGCTCGACGCCTACGATGAGTTCTTCCCGAAGTTCGAGGCGCTCTGCGCCGACTACACCGTGGCGGCGCTCCACGCGCTCGGCTGGAATCCCCCCGCGGGCGAGCGCTTCGAGGCGGAAGCCCTGGCGACTCGCCTCGGCGTCGCGGCCCGCCATCGCAAGCTATTCGCGCGACTGCTCGAGATCCTCGGTGAAGCCGGAGTGCTGGATCGCCGAGGCGACGCATGGATAACGAAGCGGACGTTGCCAGCCGTGAAGCCGGCGGCCACCGCCGCCGATCTCGCCTCCGCGTATCCGATGGCGGCGGCCGAGATGGAGCTGACGGCTCGGGTGGCCGGCGAGATGGCCCCTGCTCTCCGGGGTGAGCGCGACCCTCTGCAACTGCTCTTCCCGGGCGGGTCGCTCGACATCGCAGAGCGCTTGTATCGCGACGCGCCGACCGCCAAGGTTTTCAACGGGCTCGTCGCCGAGGTCGTGCAAGCGCTGGCTCAGGGGCGGCCGTCGGGCCGGCCCGTCCGCATTCTCGAAGTGGGCGGCGGAACCGGAGGCACCACGGCGCACGTCGCGCCGCGCCTGGGCGAGAGCTCGGTCGAGTACACGTTCACCGATGTCGGGCCGCTGTTCGTCGCTCGAGCCCGTGAACGATTCAGCCAGTTTTCCTTCATCGACTGCGCCGTGCTGGATCTCGAACGGGATCCGGAGACACAGGGATTCACCCCGGGCACGTTCGACGTCATTCTGGCTTCGAACGTCATCCACGCGACCGCCGACTTGCGTCGCACGCTCGGGCGTGTCCGGCGGCTGTTGGCACCCGGCGGGGTGCTCGCGATGCTCGAGGTAACTTCGCCGCAGCGTTGGTTCGACCTCACCGTCGGACTGACGGAAGGGTGGTGGGCCTTCACAGATCGAGACCTGCGGCCGTCGTACGCCACACTGAGCGAGAACCGTTGGCGATCGCTCCTCATGGAGTGCGGGTTCGACGAGGTCGCTGCATTGCCCGGTGCCGATGCCGGCGGAAGCGGAAGTGCTGCGCGCCAATCCCTCCTGCTGGCGCGAGCCCCTACGTCCGTGTCGGGTCACGCACATTGGGTGGTCTTCGCTGACCGTGCGGGAACGGGGGATGCACTCGCGGCAGCGCTGCGCGCGCGGGGGGACCGGTGCACGACGGTGCACCATGGACCGAAGCTCTGCGTCGAGGGCGAGTGCATCGTCATCGATTCCTCTTCCGCGACGGACTACGCCCGTGCGTTGGCCGCTGCCGCGGAGCATGAGCCGTTCGACGGCGTCATACAGTGTTGGCCGCTCGATGCGCCTCCGGCCGAAGCCGCGGCGCTCGACGTAGCAGCGCTCGCGCCGTCATCCGTGTTGCGCGCGGCCCAGGCGCTGATCGCCATGGCCGAGCCGGCTCGGTACGTCGTCGTCACGCGTGGTGCGCAGCAGGCGGACGCAATCGATGATCCGCTCGCACCGGTACAGACGGCGGCGTGGGGCATTGCGAGGGGAGTCGCTATCGAGCACCCGGAGCTGCGATGCGTGGCGGTGGACCTCGACCCCCGTGGTGACGCTGCGGATGTCGCAGGGCTCGTGGCGGCGCTCGATCACCCGAGCGACGAGCCGCAGGTAGCCGTTCGCGGCGGCGAGCGCCGCGTCGCACGACTGCACCGGATACGCCGCCCCGCTCCACCGACGTCGTCGAGTCCGGTTCGTCTGACTGCCACGAGCGCGCATTCGCTCGACGCCCTCGTTCTCGAGCCGATCGTCCGGCGAGCGCCGCGCGAAGGTGAAGTCGAGATCGCCGTCGAGGCCACCGGGCTCAACTTCAAGGACGTGCTCAACGTGCTCGGGATGTATCCGGGCGACCCCGGCCCGCTCGGCGGCGAGTGCGCCGGCACGGTGACCGCGGTCGGCGCCGGCGTCACACATCTCCGGCCGGGCGACGCGGTGCTCGCGTTGGCCGGTGGCTCGTTCGCTTCGCACGTGGTGGCTCGGGCGGAATGGGTGCGCCTCCGTCCGGCGGGACAATCCGCGGAAGAGGGCGCGGCCTTCCCCATCGCGTACGTCACCGCCGAGTTTTGCCTAGGGCACCTGGCGCGGATGCGTGCCGGCGAGCGCGTGCTCATTCACGCGGCAGCCGGCGGTGTCGGCATGGCCGCGGTGCGACTGGCACAGCGCGCCGGCGCCGAGGTCTACGCCACGGCCGGCAGCGAATGGAAGCGCGAGCTGCTCCGCTCGATCGGCGTCGAGCACGTGTTCGACTCGCGTAACGGCCGTTTCGCCGACGAGATCCTCGAGCGGACGCACGGCGCGGGCGTGGACATCGTGCTCAACTCGCTCTCGGACGGGCTGATCGACGCGAGCTTCCGCTCGCTCGCCACCGGCGGGCGTTTCGTGGAGATCGGCAAGCGCGGCATCAAGACCGCGGAGGAGGTGGCGCGCATGGGCCGCGACCTCCGTTACTTCATCGTCGACTGGGGCAGGACGGGCGAGCAGGAACCGGAGCTCATCGGCCAGATGCTGACCCGGCTCACCGACGAGCTGGCCCGAGGCCTGATCCCTCCGCTCCCCAGGCGAGTGTTCGCCATGGACGAGGTCTCGCGTGCGTTTCGGTGCATGGCACAGGCGCGCCACGCAGGCAAGATCGTGGTCCGTCACTCCCCTACAGCACCGGTGGCCGTGCAGCGGAACGGCACGTACCTGATCACCGGCGGGCTGTCCGGGCTGGGCCCGGTGCTCGCGCGGTGGCTCGCCGAACGGGGCGCGGGCCGCCTCGTGCTCGTCAGCCGTCGTGGCATCACCTCCGAATCCGCGCCGACCGTGGACGCGCTCCGCGCTGCCGGCACGACGGTGCTGACGGAAGCCGTCGACGTCACGGATCGCGACGCGATGGACGCGCTGCTGAAGCGCATCCGCGCGAGTGGGCCGCCGATTCGCGGCGTCGTCCACGGCGCGGGCGTCCTCGACGACGCGTCGCTCGTTCAACAGACCCCCGAGAAGCTCGAGCGCGTGATGGCGCCCAAGGTGATCGGCGCGCTCGTGCTCGATCGTCTCACACGCGCGGATCCGCTCGACTGGTTCGTGCTCTTCTCCTCGGCGGCATCCGTGCTCGGCTCCGCGGGTCAGGCGAACCATTCCGCGGCCAACGCATTCCTGGACGTGTTCGCCCGGAGTCGCCGCGCCAACGGAGCCCCGGCCCTCAGCATCAACTGGGGCGCCTGGAGCGACGTGGGCGCGGCCGCCGCGAGGGGGGTCGCCGCCAAGCTGGCCGCTCGAGGGCTGCAACCGGTGACGCCGCAACAGGGACTGCGCGCGCTCGAGCTGGCGATGTCGATCGACGCCGCCCAGCTGGCCGTCCTGCCCGCCGACTGGCAGCGTTACCTGGCGGAAGCCGGAAACGGGCCCGCCGTGCGGCTGCTCGAAGACCTACCGGCCGCCCCGGTGCGGAAGACGGCCGGGACGCCCGGTGCCGAGCGGCGATCGAGCCTGCGCGCCGATCTGGACGGCGCGCCGGCCGCGCGACGGCATGCGCTCGTGGCCGCGTTCGTGCGCGATCGCGCGCTGCGCGCGCTGGGCGTCGACCCGACTCGCAACGTCGACCCGCGCATGCCGCTCGGGGAGATGGGCCTCGACTCGCTCCTCGCCGTGGAGCTGCGCAACACGATCGGGAGCGAAGTGGGCAAGACGCTGCCGGCATCGTTGCTGTTCGATTTTCCCACGATCGAGACGCTCACGGGATATCTGCTGAGCGACGTGCTCGGGTTCCGCGAGGAGGCTCCGGCGCCGGCCGCCGCGCCGGTGAACGTCGTTTCGGCGATCGAGGACTTGTCCGACGAGGAGGTCGAGCGTCGGCTCCTCGCCCGGTCGGGAGCGAAGCGGCCATGAACGATTTTCTCGATCGCGTCAACAAGATGTCGCCCAAGCGGCTGGCGCTGCTGGCGGTCGAGCTGCACGAGCAGCTCGAGGCCTCGACGCGACGGCTGCACGCGCCCATCGCGGTGATCGGCATGGGGTGCCGGTTCCCGGGCCCAGCCGACTCGCCAGAGGCCTACTGGGAGCTGCTGTCCGAGGGCCGCGACGCCATCCGCGAAGTGCCGCCGGATCGTTGGGACGTCGACGCGTGGTTCGATGCCGATCCGGATGCGCCCGGCCGCATGTCGGTGCGCACGGGCGGATTCCTGGAAGGCGTCGACCAGTTCGATCCCGCGTTCTTCGGCATCGCGCCTCGCGAGGCGCTGACCATGGATCCGCAGCAGCGCCTGCTCCTCGAGGTGGCGTGGGAGGCGCTCGAGCACGCGGGTATCGCGCCGTCACGTCTTTTCGGTACGCCGACCGGAGTGTTCGTCGGCGTGTGCAACGGCGATCACTTCCAGCGCGTCATCGATCGAGGCGTCGACCGCATCGACACGTACATGGCGTCGGGGAACGCCCACAGCGTGACCGCCGGGCGCATCTCCTACGTGCTCGGCTTGCAGGGGCCGGCGGTCGCCGTCGATACGGCGTGCTCGTCGTCGCTCGTGGCGCTGCATCTCGCCTGCCAGAGCGTGCGCATCGGGGAGTCGCAGGTCGCGCTGGCTGCGGGTGTGAACCTGATGTGCTCGCCCGAGACGACCGTGGCCCTATCGAAGGGCCACATGCTGGCTCCCGACGGACGCTGCAAGGCGTTCGACGCCCGGGCGGACGGCTTCGCGCGCGCGGAAGGGTGCGGCGTCCTCGTGCTCAAGCTCCTGGACGACGCCGTTCGGGACGGGGACCGCGTGCTCGCCGTCGTTCGCGGCACCGCCTCGAACCAGGATGGACGCAGCGGCGGCCTCACCGTGCCCAACGGGCCGGCCCAGGAGGCCGTGGTGCGCGCCGCGCTCGCCGACGCTTCGCTCGCCCCGGCAGACGTGGACTACGTCGAGGCCCACGGGACCGGCACCTCCCTCGGCGACCCGATCGAGGTACGCGCGCTCGCGGGCGCGCTCGGCCCCGGGCGTGATCCATCGCGCCCGCTCCTGATCGGCTCGGTCAAGACGAATCTCGGCCACCTCGAGTCGGCGGCCGGCGTGGCAGGCGTCATGAAGGTGATCCTGTCGCTGCAGCACGAGCGGATTCCGGCCCACTTGCACTTCGAGACGCCGAGTCCGCACATCGCGTGGAGCGAATACCCCGTCGAAGTGACGGCGCGCGGCAAACCGTGGCCGCGGTCGGCTCGGCGCCGCGTTGCCGGCGTCAGCTCCTTCGGGTTCAGCGGCACGAATGCACACGTCGTCATCGAGGAAGCGCCGCTCCCGCCCCCGCGCGACGCGACGCTCGAGCGTCCGATGCACTGCCTCCCGTTGTCCGCGAAGAGCGAGGCGGCGCTCCGCGCGCTCGCGGGCAGGTTCGAGAGGCTCCTCGATTCGGATGACATCGGCTCCTTCGCCGACATCGCGCACACCGCGGCCGTGGGACGGTCGCCGCTCACCCATCGTGCAGCCGTCGTTGCGTCATCGGCTGCCGAAGCGCGAGCCGCGCTCGCTGCGCTCGCGGATGGCGGCACACACGATTCGCTCCGCCAGGGCACCGCGCCGCCCGGAGCCACCCCGGACATCGTGTTCATGTTCACGGGTGCGGGCGCTCAGTATCCCGGCATGGGCAGGGCGCTCTACGAATCATCGCCCGTATTCCGGGCGGTGATCGACCAGTGCGACGCGCTCCTCGGTGCGGACGCGGGGGGACGTACGCTCCTGCACGTCCTGCGCGAGGGCGCGGGTCCAGCCGCCCCGATCCACGAGATCGGGTGGACACAGCCGGCCATGTTCGCGATAGAGGTCGCACTCGCCACCCTGTGGCGGTCGTGGGGCATCGAGCCCGCCGCGGTCATCGGGCACTCCGTCGGCGAATATGCCGCTGCGTGCGTCGCGGGCGTCTTCTCGCTCGAGGACGGCGTGCGCCTCATCGCGGAGCGTGGACGGCTGATGGAGGCGCTGCCCCCCGGCGGCGGCATGGCCGCGTTCTACGCACCGGCTGAAGAAGTCGCAGCCGCCGTCGCGCCGTTCGGCGACCGGCTCGCGATCGCCGCGTACAACGCCCCTGACAGCGTCGTGGTTTCCGGCGCGTCGGACGCGATCGACGAAATTCTGGCGACGTTCGCCGCGCGCAACGTGCAGGGTCAGCGGCTCTACGTGTCTCTCGCGGCGCATTCGCCGCTGATGGATCCCGCGCTCGACGGGATGGAGGCGGCCGCCCGAGGCGTTGCCCTGCACCCACCCCGCGTGCCCGTGGCATGGAACCTGACCGGTGGCCCGCTGCCGAAGAAGGGCGCACCGGATGCGGTCTACTGGCGCCGGCACATGCGCGAACCCGTGCGGTTCGGCGACGGCATCGCGTCATTGTACCGGGACGGCTATCGCCACTTCCTCGAGGTCGGCCCACACCCGACCCTGCTGGCGTTGGCACAGCGGTCGCTGCCGGAGTCCGACACCCATTTCGCGAGCTCGCTCCGTCGGGGCATGGACGACTGGCGCGAGATCATGACGGGGCTCGCCGATCTGTTCGTGACGGGCGCCGTCATCGACTGGGCCGGCGTGGATCGTCCGTACGGGTTCCGGCGGGTCTCGCTCCCGACGTACCCCTTCCAGCGCAGCCGCTTCTGGATCGATTCGCAGGGAGGCAGGGCGCGGGGCATGCGCGTGGCGCGCAACAAGAATCCGCTCGAGGGCGCGCGCGTCGCCGCGCCACATGGCGTCTTCGAGACGGAGCTGTCTGCCGATTCGCCCGGATGGCTGAGCGAGCACCGCGTCCATGGCGCTGCGCTCGTCGCTGCGCCGGTGTTCTTCGAGATGATTCACGCCGCAGCGCGCGACGGACTCGGCGGCGGCGATTACGGCATCGCGGACTTCATGCTCAGCGAGCCACTGACGCTGACGGAAACGCCACGAGTGGTCCAGGTCCATCTGGCGGAGACGGTCGAGGGGCAGACGGCATTCTCTGTGCACAGCCGCGCTCAGGACGATCCATTCCGATGGACGCGCCACGCATCGGGGACGTTGGTTCCCCGGTCCCCCGCTGAGGAGCCGCACGCCCGGCTCGACGACCTTCGCGCTCGCTTGTCTCGCACAGAGCCTGCGGACGCCCACTACGCGCACCTCACGACGCTCGGCATCGAGCTCGGTCCTTCCTTTCGCGCAATTGCCGGCGCCCAGCTCGGACCCGGAGAAGCGCTCGCGACGGTTTCGCTGCCCGAGTCGCGGGCCGACGACCCACGCGTCTGGAACCATCCGGCGCTGATCGACGGAGCCTTACAGACGATCGGACTCGCCGTGCCGCGTACGGACTCGGACGACACGTATGTGCTCGCTGCGATCGACGGTCTGTCGGTCGACGCGCAGCTCCCCTCGACGATCTGGTGTCATGCGAGCTCACAGCGCGACACGAAAGGGCTCCGCGCCGACCTGACACTGTATTCGAGTGCCGGGAGGGTCGGCACGATCTCCGGCGTGAGCCTCCGTCGTATGTCGCGGGACGCCTTGGCACAGTGGACACCGGCGCGCGAAGCCGAGCAGGGCCTCTTCTATGAAGTCGCCTGGGAGAAAGCCGAATCCACGACACCGGCAGCGTCGGCGCTCGCCACGCCTACGCAGTTGGCGGCGAGCACGCGCGAGCGCTTCGATGCGCTAGCGGAGGAGCACGGCCTCGATGTGTACGGCACGTTGCTGCCGGAGCTCGATGGCATTGCCGTGTCTCACATCTCGACCGCGTTTGCGCAGCTCGGTTTCGATCCTACGCTCGGACGACGCTTCGACGTCGCCTCGGAGGCACGTACTCTCCGCATCGTGGCCTCCCAGATCCGGCTGTTCGAGCGCTTGCTGGGGATTCTCGTGGAAGAGGGAGCACTACAGAGGCACGGGACCGAATATGTCGTCGCGGAGTCACCCCGCGTCTCTGATGCGACCGAGCGATACGCGGCTCTCGCTGCTCGGCTTGGGAAGGAGCCCCCCGAGGCGTCGACCCTTCGCAGGTGCGGCGCAGAGCTCGACCACGTCCTCCGCGGCGAACGCGATCCGCTGCAGCTTCTCTTCCCCAACGGTTCCTTCGCAGAGGCGCGGGGGCTCTACGTCGATTCCCCTTACGCGCGCACGTATAACGGAGCGCTCCGCGATGCGCTCGAGGCAGCCAGCGAACGTGTCCCTGCCGGCTCGCGGTTGCGCGTGCTGGAGGTCGGAGCCGGTACGGGGGGGACGACATCGTTCGTGCTCCCGGTGCTGCCGGCCGATAGGACCGAATACACGTTCACGGACGTGTCGCCCATGTTCCTCGACCGGGCGCGCGAGCAGTTCGGCACGTTCCCGTTCGTACGCTACACGACGCTCGACATCGAGCGAGACCCCCGCACGCAAGGATTTGCCGCGGGCGCGTACGACATCGTCATCGCGGCGAACGTGCTGCACGCCACTGTGGACCTCGGGGCTGCGCTCGCGAACGTTCGTGAGCTGCTAGCTCCGTCAGGACTGCTCTTCGTCTTGGAGGGCGTCGCACCGGAGCGCTGGGTGGATCTCTCGTTCGGCATGACCGAGGGTTGGTGGCGATTCCGCGACACGCGCGCGGACTATCCGCTCGTGAGCCGCGAAGCGTGGCGGAGCCTGATCGCGAGCGCAGGATTCACGCAGATGGTATGCGTGCCGGACGGCACGTCGCTCGGACGTGCGGCCTCGCAACAGGCGCTGTTCTTGGTGCGAGCGCCCGAGGCACAGCGACGGGATTGGACTCTCGTGGCAGATGGCGAGGGCGTCGCCGAGGCCGTGGCCGAGCGCCTGCGCCGCCGCGGCGATTCCGTCGCTGTCGTGCGGGACGCACCGCCGGAGGATTCGGCGGCGATCGGCACCCATGTCGTGTACTTCGGCGCCCTCGATCTCTTCACCCGGTCGGACGATCCAGATGCGCTCGGCGACGCACGCAGCTGCGCGTTCACCATCCCGCTCGCGTGGCTCGCCCGAGTCTCCACTCGCGACGCCGGACGCGTGTGGATGATCACCCGAGGCGCCGAAGCGCCGCAGTACAACGACGGCGCCATGGCACCCGAATGGCAATCACTGACGTGGGGGCTGGGCCGCGTGTTCGCGTTGGAGCACCCGTCGCACTGGGGCGGGCTCGTCGACCTCGACCCTGCGCTGGAGACGGACGAGCTCGCCGATGCAGTGATCGCCGAGCTCGATGCCACGGATGGCGAGGACCAAGTTGCCCGCCGCGGCGGGCAGCGTTTCGTGGCAAGGCTTCGGGCGGCGGTGGAGCCCTCCGCCGCAGCGGCGACGATCCACCCCGAGTCGAGCTACCTCGTTACTGGGGGATTCGGAGGCCTCGGCGCGATCGTCGCGCGCTGGCTGGTCGAGCGCGGCGCCCGCACGATCGTTCTCACCGGTCGTCATCCGAACCCCGCTGCGCCAGAGGTGCAGAGGCTGGAGGCCCTTGGTGCCACGGTGGCGTGCGTTGCCGCCGACGTCGCCGATGCCACGGCCATGACGGAGCTCTTCGCCCGGTTCGGGCGCGACTTGCCGCCACTGCGCGGGATCGTGCACGCGGCGGCCGCGTTCAGCTCGGCACCGATCAAGAGCCTCACGGTGGCACAGGTCGACGATATGTTCCGGCCGAAGCTCGACGGCACGATCCTTCTGGAGAGGTTGTCGCGTGTGCACGAGCTCGATTTCCTGGTCCTCTTCTCTTCTACGACGAGTCTGCTGGGTGCCGCGGGACTCGGTCACTACGCCGCCGCGAACGCTTTCCTCGATGCGGCGGCGCGCAGTTCACGGGCTCGCGGGACGCCCGCGACGTCGATCAACTGGGGAACCTGGAAGACGATGCGCTTGGCGTCGCAGGATCAGCAACGCGACTACCAGCGCTCCGGCCTGGAGCCGATGTCCGAGCAGGAAGCACTCGGCGCGCTCGGCCGCGTGATCGGGTCTGGCGCTACGCGCGCGGTAGTGGCGCGCGCCGACTGGACGACGCTCAAGGAATTGCACCAGTCGCGCCGCGCCCGACCGTTTCTCGAGCACGTGGGTGCGACGCGCGCGGCGACGAGCGTCGTCCCGCAGCCGACTCCGCGGCTCGCGGACAGGCTAGCCAATGCGCCGTTCGCCGCGCGGAACGATGTCGTCATGGATTTCGTGCGCGAGGAAGTGGCTGCCGTTCTCGGGCTCGACGCGAAGGCGGCTCTGGCGCCCGATACCGGTCTGTTCGAGATGGGGATGGATTCCCTCATGTCCGTCGAGCTCCGCAGACGGCTGGCCGAGGGGTCCGGACGTGCGCTACCGTCGACGCTGACGTTCAACTATCCGAGCATCGCGGCGCTCACTGGCTTCCTCGAGTCGGAGCTCGCGCGCGGCCAGGCGCTGACGGCCGTCAACGGTCCGCCCGTGACGACGGCCCCCATGACGACAGCCTCATTGGACACGCTCTCGGACTCGGAGCTCGAGGCCCGCCTGCGCGCCAGACTGGATGGGCTGCGATGACGACCGGGCGCCGGGGAATGCTATGGATGGCAGGATTCGTCGCGGGATGGACGGTCGTGGAGGCGATCGGACGCCTTCTTCACGTGGGCTACTCCGGATTCCAAGTGGTGTGGAGTCGTTACGTGGTCCACATCGCGTGCCTGCTGATGATCGTCGGTCATCGCGGAGCTCGGGATGTGTGGCGCACGCACCGCCTCCCGTATCAACTGGGGCGAGGATTGCTCATGGCGGTGATGCCGGCCGCAGTGATCATCGCGCAGGCCCGCGGCGTGGATATGTCGGCTTTCATGGCGTTGTTCTGGATTACGCCGATTTTCATCCTGGTGCTGGCACGCGCGTCGTTCAATGAGCGCCCCGATCCGCGCACCTGGATCGTCTGCGTGGCCGGTTTTGCCGCGACGATCGTGCTGTTGTCGCCCGAGCGCCTGCCTTCGGCCTCGGCTGCGGTACTCGCGGCCGCCATGGCATTGAGCTTCGGCGCCTACGTCCCGATGACTCGCTCGCTCCGTACCGAGGCAACGCGCGTCAACCTCTTCTATACGGCGCTCGTGCCTCTGCTCGTCCTCACCCCCTTGCTCCCGCGTGTCTGGAAGATGCCTTCGGTGCACGACGCGCTCGTGCTGGCAGCGATTGGCGTCGCCGGGCTCGCCGCGCTGTACGCGCTCGACCGCGCCGCGTCGCTCGCGCCGGTATCGGCGAGCGCGCCGGTGCTGTTCTTGACTCAGCCTCTCCTTCTCTTGGCGGAGCGCCGCGCGGGAATCGCGGAAGCGGGTCTGGGCGCCCTGACCGCTACCGCGATGGTAATCCTCTCGTGTAGCGTCGCCTGGTTCGGCGACTCGGCGGGGCTCGCCGAGGAGGTCGCGTGACGGCCCGCCGCGATCTGCTGCAGGATGCGCTGGCCGCCATCGAGCGGCTCCAAGCACAAATCGACGAAGGCGCGGGAAGCCTTTGCGAACCGATCGCCATCGTGGGAGCCGGTTGCCGTTTTCCCGGCGGCATCGATTCACCCGAGTCCCTCTGGCACGTGGTTCGAAGCGGTATCGACGTCGTGACCGACGTGCCCGCCGAGCGATGGGACGCCGCAGCGTACTACGACGCGGACCCCAACGCACCGGGCAAGATGGTCACGAAGCGGGGCGGATTCCTGTCGAACGTCGACCGATTCGATGCGCAGTTCTTCGGCATCTCGCCGCGCGAAGCCACGACGATGGATCCGCAGCAGCGACTGTTGCTCGAGACCGCCTACGAGGCGCTCGAGCGCGCCGGCATTCCCCCGGATAGGATGACCGGCACGGCGACTGGTGTATTCGTCGGCATCACCACGAGCGACTACGGCCAGTTGCTGCGACTCGGTGGTCCCGACGCGTCGGACGTCTACTCGGCTACCGGCAGCGCGCTCAATGCCGCGGCAGGCCGCATCGCCTTCACATTCGGCTTCCAGGGCCCGTGCGTCGCGGTCGATACGGCGTGTTCATCGTCCCTCGTTGCCGTGCACCTGGCGTGTCAAAGTCTGCGCACGCGCGAGAGCGATCTCGCGCTCGCCGGTGGCGTGAACGTCGTTCTCTCGCCGGACGCGATGGTGCTGTTCTCGAAGTGGGGGATGATGGCGCCCGATGGCGCATGCAAGACCTTCGACGAGTCTGCCGATGGTTTCGTGCGCGCCGAAGGGTGCGCCATGATCGCCCTCAAGCGCCTCGCGGATGCGCGCGCGTCCGGAGATCCGATCCTTGCGGTGATCCGCGGCTCCGCCGTCAACTCCGATGGTCGCAGCAGCGGCCTGACCGTGCCCAACGGGCTGGCGCAGCAGGCGGTGGTGCGCCGGGCGCTCACGAGCGCCGGACTCGAACCGGCGGACATCGACTACGTCGAAGCGCACGGAACCGGTACGTCGCTCGGCGATCCCATCGAAGTCGAGGCACTGGGAACCGTCATGGGCAAGAACCGCGCGCCGGGGCATCCGCTGCTCATCGGATCGATCAAGACCAACCTCGGCCACACGG
This sequence comes from Gemmatimonadales bacterium, assembly GCA_050181335.1. Taxonomy (GTDB): domain Bacteria; phylum Gemmatimonadota; class Gemmatimonadetes; order Longimicrobiales; family Gaopeijiaceae; genus UBA2982. The sequence continues at coordinate 611,284 of JBFXDG010000001.1, forward strand.
AGGCCGCATCCGGACTGGCCGGGCTCCTCAAGGTCGCATTGGCATTGCAGCACGACACGATTCCTCCGCATCTGCATCTCTCGCGTCCGAGTCCGGCGATCCCATGGGACGACTATCCGATATCGGTACCGACATCGGCCACGCCGTGGCCTCGGGGAGCACGCATCCGCCGCGCCGGTGTCAGCTCGTTCGGTTTCAGCGGAACGAACGCGCACGTGGTTCTGGAGGAGGCCCCACTCGCGCCTGCGGTCACGTCCCCATCTGCTGAGCTCCGGGTGCTGGTGCCGTTCGGCGCGCGCGACGACGTCGCGCTTCGCGTGCTCGTTGAACGACACGCCGAATTCCTGGAAGCGCATCCCGATGCGTCGGTTGCAGACGTAGCGGCCACGCTGAGCACGGGACGCTCCCATGGCCCGCGGCGACTCGCGGTGCTCGCCGACTCAGCACGCGGTCTCGCTGCCGACCTGCGCGCGTACGCCCAAGGCGAGCCGCCCGCTTCCGCCAGCGACGGCCATGCCAGGCTGGGTGAACGGCTCAAGGTCGCATTTCTCTTCACCGGTCAGGGCGCGCAATACGCCGGGATGGGGCGCGGGCTGTACGACACCGAACCGGTATTCCGTGCCGTCATCGACCGAGCGGCAGCCGTGCTCGCGCCGACACTCCCCGAACCACTCGTCGACGTCTTGTTCCCCGCGGAGGGTTCCCCGACGCGACTTGGCGAGACGGCTTACACGCAACCGGCGCTGTTCGCGCTGGAGTTCGCGCTCGCCGAGCTGTGGCAATCGTGGGGCATCACGCCGACGCTCGTCGCTGGCCACAGCGTTGGCGAGTACGTCGCCGCCTCCGTCGCTGGCGTATTCAGCTTCGAAGCCGGATTGGCGCTCGTCGCCGAGCGCGGCCGCCTCATGCAGCAGCTCCCGGATGGCGGCTCGATGGCGGCCGTTTTCGCACCCGAACCGACGGTCGCCCCGTTCTTGAGCGGCGTTGCCGATCGAGTCGCCGTCGCCGGCCTCAATGGCCCGCAGGAAACGGTGATATCGGGTGACGGTGCCGAGGTCGACCGGATCATGGCGGAGCTCACCGCCGCCGGGATAGAGTGCAAGCGTCTCGACGTGTCGCACGCGTTCCATTCCCCGCTGCTCGAGCCGATGCTGGACGCCTTCGAGCGACGCGCGCGTGAGGTGACGTATCAAGTGCCACGGGTACCGCTCGTTTCGAACCTGACCGGCCGCGTTTTCGCTCCCGGTGAGAGACCCGACGCGTCGTATTGGCGGCGTCACGCGCGCGAGCCCGTGCGATTCGCCGCGTGCGTCGAAACCCTGCGCCAGGCGGGCGTCACAGCGCTGGTGGAGGTCGGCCCACATCCGACGCTGCTCGCGCTCGCAGGCCGTGCGGTGCCCGAAGCACCGTGGACGAGCACTGCGTCGCTCCGCCGCGGGCGCGACGAACGGCGCGAAATCTTGTCCGCGCTCGGCGTCCTTTTCACCCGTGGGGCCGTCGTGAACTGGGAGGCAGTTCGCGGAGGACGGGGTCGTCGCCGAGGCGATCTGCCGACATATCCGTTTCAGCGCGAACGTTATTGGATCTCCGGCTCGGCTTCGGGTGGCGCCGGCGAGGAGTCCAACGGACATCCGCTCCTGGGGACGCGCGTCGACCTCGCGGCCGGGCCGGCCATCCACGTATGGCAACGCACGATCAGTCTCGACAGTCACCCCTGGCTCCGCGACCACCGCGTTCAGGGCGTGGCGATCGTTCCTGCGACGGCGTACATCGAAATGGCGTTCGCCGCCGCAGGCGAGATCTTGGGTCACGGCGGCCTGTCGGCGAGTGAAATCGAGAACCTCAAGCCGATCCTGCTGCACGACGGCGCTGCGCGGACACTCCAAACCGTCCTTCACGTACAGCCGGACGGGTCGGCCCTCTTCAGCGCTCACAGCCGACCCATTGGAGATGCGAGCATGGCGTGGACCACGCATGCCACCGCGCGCATCGCACGGCTCGAAACGGCCGCCGAGACGCAATCGGGTCTATCGGTACTCGAATTGGCCCGCGCTCATTGCACGCGGGAAGTCGAGGGACGCGCGTTCTACACCGCGTTGGACGCCAAAGGAAATCAGTGGGGGCCGGCATTCCAAGGTCTGGAGCAGGTGTGGATCGGCGAGGGGGAGGCCGTGGGTCGAGTTCGTACCGTACCGAGCATCGGTTTCGAAACGGACCGGTATCGATTCCATCCTGCCCTTTCCGACGCGTGCGGACACGTGCTCGTCGCGACAGTTCCACTCGAGACCTCGCCCTCCTCGACCGGTGGTGCTTTCGTGGGCGGCGGCGTGGGCGAAGTGCGTCTACATCAGTCGCCCGCCGGTCCCACCCTGTGGGTGCACGCCAAGCTCCGTCGTGGGAACGGACCAGGACGCGTGGTCCACGGTGATCTGTACGTGTACGACGGACACGGAAACCTCATCACCGAGACCTTGGACGCCCGACTCTGGTATCTCGACGACGCGGCGCACAGCGAATTGCTCGGAGCGCCCTCCGACTGGTTCTACGCCGTCGAATGGGAGACACGCTCGAGCGGGCCTTCGGTCTCCCGGGCTTCGGACGGCGGCACCTGGATCATCGTCGGGGACAAGCGTGGCGTGGGCGCCGCCCTCGCCTCTCGTCGGCCCGACACGCTCCTCCTCGCCCCAGAAGACGCACCCCATGATTACGCGGGCGTGCTGGGGCGAACGCCAGCTTGCACGGCGATCGTGTACCTCGCCTGCGTCGACACGCCGCGCGGCGATTCTGTGCCGGGGGACGTGAGCTGCGCGCGGGACTCTTGCGCCGCGGATCTCGTAACGCTCGTCCAAGCGATCGTGTCGAGTCCGCTTCGCTCGCGTCCGCGAGTCTGGATCGTTTCGTCAGCAGCGCACGCGGTGCTCCCGACTGACCGTGTGACCTCGCCGTGGGGCGCGGCGGTGTGGGGCCTGGGCCGCACGCTTTCGGCTGAGCACGCCGAGTTCTGGGGGGGCTTGATCGACCTCGACTCCGCCATGCCCGCGGGAGCATCGGCACGATTCGTCGAGCAGGAGGTCGCCAGCGCCGATCGTGAAGACAAGATCGCGATTCGCGGCGAACGGCGATTCGTTCCTCGACTCCACCACCGTGCAGTGGAGACGCCGGCGCGGGAGTTTCGCGCATCGCCGGACGCGGCATATCTCGTCACGGGGGGCCAGAGCGGCGTCGGCCTGGAGATGGCCCATTGGCTCGTCGACCGCGGGGCGAACCACGTGGTGCTGGTCGCCCGCACCGCACTGCCGCCGCGGGAATCGTGGAGCGCGTTGGACACGGCGACGCGGGTGGGCCGTCGTGTGGCGGCAATCGTGGACTTGGAGTCGCGCGGCGTCGGTGTCGAAACGGCTGCGCTCGACGTGGGCGATGGTTCGGCTCTCGACGCCTGGCTCGGGGCGAGGGCCGGGCGGAAGGCGCCGCCGATCCGTGGCGTCATCCACGCCGCTGGGGTCTTGGACTTCAAGGCACTTGCCGAGCAGGATCCGACGGAACTGACTGCGCTCCTCGCCGGCAAGGCCGACGGCGCCTGGAACCTTCACTGCTCGCTTCGGAACGAGCCGCTAGACCTCTTCGTGCTTTGCTCCTCGTCATCGGCGCTGCTGAGCTCCCCGCTTCTGGGCGGTTACGCTGCGGCCAACGCGTTCCTCGACGCGCTCGCCCATTTCCGGAGGGCTCGCGACCTCCCCGCGCTCAGCGTGAACTGGGGTACGTGGGGCGAGACCGGCATGGCGGCCGAGGGCGGTCGCAGCATGAGCGGCGACATGTTGCGCGGGATGGGCACCATCTCCACGGCGAAAGGGCTGGCCGCCCTGGGCGCACTGATCGATCAACGAGAAGCGCAGGCAGCGGTGATGCCAGTCGACTGGCAAACGCTTGCAGCGGCCTATCCCGCGATGACGGCTGATCCCTTCTTGGGTGACCTCGCGACAGCGGTGGACAACGCGCAACTCAATGAAGGCAGCTCGCACGCTGATATGGTGCTCTCTGCGACGCCAGACGTTCGACCTGTCGCTCTTCTGAACTACCTGCGCCACGAGGCGGCGCGCATACTCGGGCTCACGGCAGAACGGCTAGATCCGGTCGTCCCGCTGTCGTCGCTGGGGTTCGACTCGCTCATGGCTGTACAGCTCAAGAATCGCATAGAGTCGGACTTGTCGGTCGTCGTACCCATGGTCCAGTTCCTCCAGGGTCCGAGCGTCGGCCAATTGACTGATCTCACGCTCACGGGCTTGGGCTTGGAGGCTCCCGCCCATGGACCAGTAGCGCCCATCTTCGAGCACGGCACCCTATGAGCGTGGAGCACCTCGCAGAGCGACTCGCATCGCACGGCGTCGAACTGTGGTTCGAGGGAAGCCGGCTGCGGTTTCGCGCACCTGAGGGCGCGTTGACTGCCGAGCTGCGTGCAGAAGTCGGAGCGCATCGCAACGAGTTGCTGACCGCGCTCCGTAATCGAGCCGCGGCTCGCCGAGAGCGCCATGCTCTCTCGTTCAGCCAGCGCTCGTTGTGGTTCCTCCATCAGCAGGATCCGCAGAGTCCGGCATACCACGTGGCAATGTCGATGCGCATCGTGAGCGCGATTGATACCGACGCGCTCGGCGATGCCGTCCAGGCACTCGTCGACCGGCATGCGGTCCTGCGCACTACCTATGATTTCGGCGACGATGGCCCTGTACAATGCGTCGCGGGCTCGATGCGCGTGATGTTCACAACGATCGATTGTGCCGAAGGCGATGAGGACGCGCTGCGTGCACGCATCGAAGCCGATTATCGACGACCGTTCGATCTCGGCGCAGGGCCGGTGTTGCGCGTTTCATTGTACTCACGCGCTCCGGCCAGCCACGTCCTGCTTCTCACGGTTCACCACGCTGCCGCCGATGGATGGTCGCTGTTTCTCCTCTTCCAAGAGCTGCTGTGTCTCTACGAGGAACGTGCTGGCGGAGCCCCGGCGAACCTCCCGAAGCCCTCCGCTGAATACACGGACTATGTGGCCTGGCAGGACGAGATGCTTCGAGGACCGGAAGGCGAGCGACTCTGGTCATACTGGCGAGAGAAACTCTCCGGACCGCGTGCTCCCCTCGTTCTTCCCACCGACCACCCGGATCCCGGGACCCGCAGCGGGCGCGGCGCATCTCATCCGTTCGAGCTGCCCCCGCAGTTGGTGGAAGGGGTCAAGGAGCTCGCTCGCCGGGAAGGCGGTACCCTCTTCACGGTCCTTCTGGCATGCTTCCACGCGCTCCTGCATCGCTTGTCGGAGCAGACGGACATCGTGGTCGGCGCACCGACGTTCGGCCGCAACAAAGCTGAGTTCGCCAGCGTGGTGGGAGACTTCGTGAACCCGGTGCCGTTTCGGGCGCGATGTGATTCCAGCATGTCCGCCCGCACATTGATCGCTCACCTCCGGGAGACCGTTCACGGCGCCCTGGACGCGCAGGAGTTTCCGCTACCGTTGCTCGTGGAGCGGCTCCAGCCGGAACGCGACGCCGGCCGCACTCCGCTCTTCGACGCTTTCTTCATCCTGCAACGATTCGATCAGTTCCGCGACGTCGAGGAGCTGCTGGTGGGGGTGGAATCTGACCGCGTGATCGAGCGCGGCTCATTGCGGCTCGCTTCATATCCCCTGAATCAGCAGGAAGGCCAGTTCGATCTAGCTCTGCAAATGGCCGAGCGGTCAGGCAGCCTACACGCGGTCTTCAAGTACAACCCGGACCTCTTCGAGCGAACGACCATCGCGAGGTGGGCAGAGAGTTACGCGGCGATCGTCGACGCCATCGTGTCCGCACCTGATACCGCCCTTCGCGACCTCCCCGCACCGCACGTACCGGTGCGAGGAAACGAAGAAGCCGTGTCGCTCTTGGAAGCGCTGACCGCCCGAGACATCGCTGTGGCCGTAGACGGCGATCGGTTGCGCGTGAACGCACCGAAAGGTGCCCTCGACGACGCCCTCAAGGTCGAGATCGCAAGACACAAGTCAGCCCTGATCGCGGCGCTCCTCGCTCGCCGCGACGCCCCGGCATCGCGCGTGTCGATCCCACGCGTTTCTCGTGTAGGGCCCCTGCCGGTGTCGTCAGCCCAACAGCGCCTCTGGTTCTTCGACCAACTCGACCCCGGCCGTCCCGATTACAACATCGGGTGTGGTTTGCGGATCCGTGGCGCCCTCGATACACGAAGCCTCCGTAGAGCCGTCGACGGACTCATCGCGCGGCAGGAGTCGCTGCGGACGCGGATCATCGCGTCTGATGACGGGCCGGCTGCCTTCATCGCCGATCCGCCCACCGTCGGCCTCGACGAGGCTGACGTCAGCTCCCACACCGACGCCGAGGCCAGGGCCCGTGAGCTGCTCGGCAAGAACCTGCGCGAGGGGTTCGACCTGTCGGAGGGTCCGCTCGCACGTTTTCTGCTGATCCGCCTCGCTGACGATCATCACATCCTTGCCATCGCCATGCACCATGCCATCGCAGATGGCTGGTCGCTCACCATTGCAATCGACGAGACGTTCCGGATATACGAAGCCGTCGGCAGGGGCGAGGAGGGGGAGCTCACCCCTCTGACGATCCAGTACGTCGACTACTCGGCTTGGGAACGAGAGCAGCTGCATACCGGCCGGATGGACTCGCACTTCGCGTATTGGCGGCAGCAACTGGCAGGGGCGCCGTTGGTGCTCGACCTACCGTCCGACCGACCCCGACCTGCCACACCCACGTTTCGCGGCGCCCGTCTCCGACGGGACTTCGCCGCCGACGTGTTCGACTCGATAGCGAAGCGCAGTCGCAGCGAAAGTACCACGCCGTTCATGCTGCTGCTCGCGGCATGGCAGGTCCTGCTCGGGCGGTATTCCGGCCAACAAGACATCTTGGTTGGAACGCCCGTCGCGAACCGCTCGCAGCCCGGGCTCGAGCGATTGATCGGCTGCCTCGTGAACAACGTGGTCATTCGCGGGAGGCTCGACGGAGCGCCGACGTTCGCGGAGCTGCTCGCACGCACCAAGGACACGACAGTCGATGCTTTCGTGCACAGCGACCTCCCCTTCGACGTTCTCGTCGAGGGGCTGAACCCGCAACGGACCACTAGCCACTCGCCGTTATTCCAGGTGCTCTTCACGTTCATGTCTTTCTCGACAGACGTCGCGATGCCGGACGGTCTGACCGGAGAGTTCTTGGATGCGGACACGGGGGCCGCGCGCTTCGACCTGACCGTCGAGATCGCCGAGCATGATGGGCGGCTCACTGTCCTTTACGAATACTCGACCGACCTCTTCGATGGCGCGACGATCGCGCGACTGCATCGGCACTACGAGACACTTCTCCATGCTGCGGCAACCGATCCCAGCCGTCCGATTCGCGATTTGCCGTTGCTGACATCCGATGAGCATGCCGAGATGGACTCGTGGAACGACACGTACATCGACCACGATCGCTCGCGTCTCCTCCACCAATTGCTCGAGGCCTCCGCGCGCGCCACTCCAGATGCGATCGCCGTCAGCGACGCCACGACGACACTCACGTTCGCCGAGCTCGATCGGCGCGCCAACCAGCTGGCGCAGGCGCTGCGCGCCCGCGGTGTCGACCGAGGGGCCCGCGTCGGGGTGTGTCTCGACCGAACGGTCGACATGCCGGTGGCGCTGGCCGCCATCCTCAAGTGCGGCGCGGCATACGTGCCCCTCGACCCGACGCATCCTGCCGACCGGCTGCGCTACATCCTCGACGATTCGGCGGTGACTTGCGTGCTCACGCTCGACCGCTTCCGCACCCAGCTATCGGACGGATCGGCGCCGCTCGTCACGCTCGACGCCCTCACCGAGGGTCTGGCGTCCTTTCCGGACACGCCGCCCGCGACCACCTGCACGCCCGACGACGTTGCGTACGTGATCTACACGTCGGGGTCCACAGGGCGACCGAAGGGTGTGCAGGTGGAGCACCGCAACGTCGTCAGCTTCCTCGAAGCGATGCGAAGGGAACCGGGCGTGACGGCGTCCGACGTGCTGCTCGCTGTCACGACGCTGTCGTTCGACATCGCCGGCTTGGAGCTGTGGCTGCCCCTGAGCGTCGGCGCGCGCGTCGTCATCGCTTCCCGTGCCGATGTCCTCGACGGCCAACGCCTCATCCACATGATGGACGCGCATGGCGTCACGGTCCTACAGGCCACGCCGGCCACCTGGCGGCTCCTCATCGACTCGGGCTGGCAGGGCCGCCCCGAGCTCATCGCGCTCTGTGGTGGCGAGGCGCTGCCACGTGACCTCGCCTCACAGTTGCTCGAGCGCGTGGGCGCGCTCTGGAACATGTACGGTCCGACCGAAACGACGATCTGGTCGACCGTCCATCGCGTGCTCGACACCCGCGAAGCGATTCCGATCGGGCATCCGATCGCCAACACGCGCGTGTACGTGCTCGAGCCTTCGGGTATGCGCGCCCCGATCGGCGTCCCAGGCGAGCTGTGCATCGGCGGCGAAGGCGTCGCCCGCGGCTACCTCGACCGCACCGAGCTGACAGCGGATAGGTTCGTGTCCATCGTTCTGGCCGACGGGACGCCGGAGCGAGTCTACCGCACGGGGGATCAGGCGCGCCTTCGCGCCGACGGGACGTTGGAGTACCTGGGGCGTCGCGATACCCAAGTGAAGGTGCGTGGATATCGCATCGAGCTCGGCGAGATCGAGACCGTCCTGGCCAGCCAGCCGGGTGTGAAGGAATGCGCCGTCGTCGTGCGGGAGGACGTGCCCGGTGATCAGCGGCTCACTGGCTACGTCATCCCGGTTCGCCATACGCCGTTCGATCCGGAAGCCGCCCGGGCGTCACTGCGCCTGATGCTTCCCGAGTACATGATTCCGAACGCGTTCGTGACTCTCGACGCGCTTCCTCTCACGCCCAACGGCAAGGTCGATCGCAAGGCCCTGCCGGCGCCACACGCAGCCGCGGCAACGATCGAGGACGCGGCGGCGCAGCCCGTGCTGATGACGCCCCCGCAGAGGCGGGTCGCCGCGGTGTGGCGAGACGTGCTCCGCGTGGACCGGATCGGCTTGTACGACAATTTCTTCGATGTCGGAGGCCACTCGCTGCTTCTGGTCAAGCTGCAGGCCGGACTGCGTCGCGAGTTCGGCAGCGATATCCCCCTGGTTGAGATGTTCCAGAGAACCACCGTGTCGGCGCAGGCCGAGCGGCTTTCGTCTGCGCTCCCCGCATCGGCTGCGCTGACGCGCGCAGCGGCTCGTGCGGCGCGCCAGGGGCAGGCCTGACATGGGTCAAGCAAGGGCGTTTCCCCACCACGCGGTCGCGGTCGTCGGACTCGGCGGCCGCTTCCCCGGCGCACGGAGCCTGGCCGAGTTCTGGGACAACATCCAGAGCGGCGTGGAGTCTTTGACCCAGTTCAGCGAGGATGAGCTGCAGACTGCCGGTGTCCTCCCCGCGGTACGCAACGCACCCGGTTATGTCTCCAAGGGCACGGTCCTCGAGGACGCCGATCTGTTCGACGCGGCGTTCTTCGGCATGTCGCCGCGCGAGGCTCAGATCCTCGATCCCCAGCAACGGCTGTTCCTCGAGTGCGCGTGGGAGGCCCTCGAGCACGCGGGTTACGCGCCGGGCGACGCGCAGCGGTCCGTTGGGGTTTACGCCGGTGCGAGCATGAACACGTACATGCTGAGCCAGATTCTCCGCGCCCCAGCCCTGATCGCGGCGGTCGGGGGCTACCAGCTCATGTTGGGCAACGATAAGGACTTCCTGTGCACGCGCGTATCCTACGAGCTCGATCTGCGCGGACCGAGCATGACCATCCAGACGGCGTGCTCGACGTCGCTCGTCGCCGTCGTCATGGCGTGCCGGGCGCTCGCCCATGGTGAATGCGACATCGCGTTGGCGGGCGGGGTTTCCATCTCATTTCCACAGCGTGCGGGGTACCTGTACGAGCCCGGGATGATTCTGTCGCCGGACGGACACTGCCGCCCCTTCGATGCACGCGCGGGCGGGACCCGTGCCGGCTCTGGTTGTGGCATCGTGGTGCTCAAGCGGCTCGACGAAGCACTCGCGGACCGCGATACGATCCACGCGGTGATTCGCGGCGCGGCAACGAACAACGACGGGTCAGGGAAAGCGGGATACACGGCGCCGAGCATCGACGGACAGGTCGAGGTCATCGCGACTGCGCAGGCTCTCGCGGGCATCGACGCGCGCGAGGTGACGTACATCGAAGCACACGGCACCGCGACGCCTCTCGGGGATCCGATAGAGATCGCCGCGTTGACACAGGTGTTTCGCGCCTCGACCTCGGAACGCGCATTCTGTCGCCTCGGCTCGCTGAAGGCGAACCTCGGGCATCTCGACGCCGCGGCCGGCGTGGCCGGGCTCATCAAGACGATTCTCGCCCTAGAGCGTCGCGTGATTCCCCCGCTGGTGAACTTCGTCACACCGAATCCGCAGCTCGAGCTCGACACGTCACCGTTCGTGGCGAGCTCCGAGCGTGCGGAGTGGGACGGCGATGCGCCGCGAATCGCCGGCGTGAGCTCGTTCGGCATCGGTGGCACCAACGCGCACGTAGTGGTCGAGGAAGCTCCGCGAATCGAGGAACGCCGCAGCCGAGACCGCCCGCACGTGCTGGTGCTCTCTGGGAAGACACCAGCCGCGCTCGAGCAGGCCACGTCGAATCTGGCTGCCTACCTGCAGCAGAATCCCGACGTTCCCATTGGCGACGTCGAGTGGACGCTCCAAGTCGGCAGGACAGCGTTCCGTCATCGGCGCGCACTCGTCGTCGCGGACGGTGCCGAAGCGATCCGGCACCTGCGCGAGCCGCAGCGGGCGCCTGTCATCAACGGCACGCACGATGGCGCGGCAAGGCCGGTGGTCTTCCTGTTCAGCGGCCAGGGCAGCCAGCACGCTGGGATGGGCGCTGCTCTCTATGCCGGCGAGGTTGCATACCGCGATGCGGTGGATGAGTGTGCGGCCCTGCTGGAGCCGCATCTGGGGCTCGACATCCGGTCCGTGCTGCGTGGGGACGCGGGCGACGGATCCATCGATCAGACATGGCTGGCGCAACCGGCGCTGTTCGTAACCGAGTACGCGACCGCGAAGCTCTGGATGAGCTGGGGCGTGCGTCCCGTGGCCATGCTCGGCCACAGCATCGGCGAGTACGTGGCCGCGCACCTCGCCGGCGTACTGTCGCTCGCCGACGCGCTTCGTGTCGTGGCCGCCCGCGGCGCCCTCATGCAGGCACTCCCCGCGGGCTCGATGGCAGCGATCCACCTCGGTGAAAGGGAGTTGGCCTCACGGCTGCCGAAATCGATCGAGATCGCCGCGGTCAACGCGCCCGCCCTCTGCACGATCTCGGGTCCGACGGCGGGCGTGGCACGGACATCGGAGCAGTTGCGCGGCCAAGGCATCGACGTTCGCGAGCTTCGGACGTCGCACGCATTCCACTCCCACATGATGGATCCCGCCGTCGCACCGTTCACGGACTTGCTGCGCGGTGTCTCGCTTTCATCGCCGACCATCCCGTACGCCTCGAACGTCACCGGGAAGTGGATCACGACCGACGATGCGACCTCGCCTTCGTACTATGGTAGACATCTGCGCGGGGCCGTCCGCTTCGCGGAGGGCGTGCGCACCGTCGCGGCCGATGGCATTTCCTCGCTCCTCGAGGTCGGTCCCGGAAACGTGCTGACGACGCTGGCGCGGCTAACCCTGGGCGCGGAGGGCGCGAAGCGCACGGCGCACTCGCTGCCGCGACCACAGGGCGATCGCGACGACACGACGACGATGCGCGACGCCGTAGCGCGCCTCTGGGTCACGGGGACGACGCTGAATTTCGAGGGCATGCACGCGGGGGGCGCCCCATATCGCGTTCCGCTGCCGACGTACCCGTTCGATCGAAAGCGGCATTGGGTGGAAGCGGAGCTTCCCGCAGCGAGACGTGATGGCGAGCCGATCCGCGATCCGGGGCGGATCGACGATTGGTTCACGGCCTCGACCTGGATCCGCGACGAGTCGGCTCTTCGCGCCACGCCATCAGGGGTGTGGCTCGTTCTCGGCGACGGGGAAGCGCTGAGCCGGAACGTGATCTCGCAGCTTCGAGCTGCCGGCGCGTGGCCCATCTTGGTCGAACGCGGCGCGGCGTTCGCGCGCCTGTCGGACACGCACTTCACCGTTCGTCCGTCGTCCGACAGCGACATCGGCGCAGTGGTGCGCGCGGTGCTCTCGACGCGCGATGCCGCAACAGCTCCGACGATCGGAGCGATGCATTTGTGGGCCACCGGGGGGGACCCCATCGCGGCTGCGGATGTGTTCGACGTCCTCTCGGCGGTGTCACTGGGCATGAAGGCGGCCGTCGCTGAGACGATGCTCCGCGTTCTGCACGTCTCCGAGGGTGCCGAGTCGGTGCTCGACGAGCCGCTTGGCCACGCTACGCAGGGCCTGGCGCTCGGCCCGGTGCTCGTCCTCCCGGCCGAGGTACCCCATCTGGAGATGCGCCGTGTCGATCTCGATACGACCTACCGCGATGGTCCCGAAGGAACCGCTCGTGACTTGATCGTCGAAGCAGCCACTGCAGGGTTTTCACCGCGCGTCGCGTGGCGCGGCGGACGCCGGTGGAAACGGGCACAGCAAGCGATCGCGCTACCGCCGGCACTCGGACCCGAGATTCCAGTGAAGCCGCGCGGTGTGTATCTGATCACCGGCGGCCTGGGAGGGCTCGGGCTCGCGATCGGCCGCTGGATGGCGGAGCGCTTCCAGGCGAATCTCCTGCTCACCTCCCGCGCGGCGGAACGGACGCGGACGCCTCGGGTCGCGGAGGCGCTGGCCGCGATCGAAGCGGCGGGCAGCGAAGTCCAGGTCGTCGCCGCCGACGCCGCTGATGAAGCGGCGATGCTTACAGCGATCGATGCGGCGCGCATGAGATGGGGGAGGATCGACGGTGTCGTCCACGCGGCGGGCGTCGCCGGATCCGGGTCGATCGCGGCCCTCAAGGCGGAGGCGGACGCGCGCGCCGTGTGGGAACCCAAGGTCCGGGGGCTCGAGGTCCTCGTGAGCCTACTGGGGTCCGAGCCGCTCGATCTCGTGGTGCTGATGAGCTCGGTGAACTCGATCGTCGGCGCTCCTGGGTTGACCGACTACACCGCGGCGAACGCCGTGCTCGACGCCTTCGCCGAAGGCGCTACCAAACCCGCCCTATGGCGCCGCGTGATCTCCGTGAATTGGGGTCCTTGGCGCGACGTGGGAATGGCCGCGACGCTCGAGGTGCCCGAAGCGCGCCAAGCACAGCGGCGGGCATTCCTCGCCTCGGCCATTGCGCCTGCCCTCGGCGTCGAGGCGCTCGGCCGCGTCCTCGCTTCCGGAAGAAACAGCGTTGCGGTCAGCTCGTTCGATCTTCTCGGAGAGATCAGAAATCGTGAGACTTCGGGACGGTCCGCGGACGTCCCGGCGGAAGGTCCCGGCGAGACCAAGACCGCCCGGCCGGAAGTGTCGGTGCCGTACGAGGCGCCCGGATCCGATATCGAGCGCAGGTTGGCCGCAATATGGCAGGACCTGCTCGGGCTCGATCAGATCGGCAGACACGACGACTTTTTCGAGCTGGGGGGACATTCCCTGCTCGCGACCCGTGTGTTGACCCGTGTGCAGGAGTCGTTCGGCACCCCCCTGTCATTGCGGGACGTGTTCGACGCGCCAAACTTGGAAGCACTGGCGAGCCGAATCGCCCGGACGATCGGTGGTGAGGGGGGGCTGACCCGCTCGGCGGATTCCGCCGATCGGGAGGAGATCGAGTTCTAGCCCGCGTCGGGGCGTTACCCGATGCAGGTAGCTGCGCACGTGCGAACGCGACGCCACCACGTGACCAACCCGTTATTCCTCGCCACGCATTGATCGCATTGATGCTTTCGAGAATGCCACGCGGCGCGACGGACGCGCCGCCAGCAGAAATCGTCCTGCCGGGCCGGATCGCGTGAGCGTCGGTTCTCTGGTCGCGCGTCTGCGCGAGATGGACGTAGTGCTCGCCGTCGAAGGCGATCAACTGCTCTGTAATGCCCCGAAGGGCGCGCTCACCCCGGAGCTGCGTGCCGAGCTGACCGCTCGAAAGGCAGCCGTCATTGCATGGCTTCGCGACGAAACGCGTGCCCCTCTTTCCCTGGCGCAGAGACGACTGTGGGTCCTGTGCCAGTTGGAGCCTGAGAGCACGGCGTACACGCTGAGCCGCGCGGTGCATCTGGCTGGGGACCTGGACGTCGATGTCGTCAACCGAGTGCTCACGGAGATCGTGAGGCGTCACGCGGCCCTGCGCACGACTTTCGGGTTCGAGGATGGGGAGCCCTTCCAGGTCGTGCATCCCCCGAGGGAGATCTCCGCCGAAGTCGTCCAGATGGACCCGCCCGCCTCTGCGGAGCTCGTTACCACGGTGCTGTCCCGATTGAGCGACGAAGCCCGCCGGCCCTTCGATCTGTCGACGGGCCCGCTGTTTCGCACGGTCGTGCTCCATCTCGGCCCGCGCGACCATGTGATTTCGCTGACGGTTCACCACTTGGTCGCCGATGCATGGTCATTGGGCATCCTGCTGAGCGAGTTTCGCGACCTCTACGAAGCGTTTCGAGCCGGGGCTCCATCTCCGCTGCCCGAGCCGACCTCCCAATACGCCGATCACGCCCGTTGGGAGCAACGCCACGCGCACAGCGCGGCATTCGATGCGCAACTCGCGTATTGGAAGCACCAGCTCGCGGGAGAGCTTCCCACCCTGGATCTTCCGGCTGACCGTTCGCGTCCGGCGGTGCGCACGACGGGTGTGGGCGTCGAGAGATTCCGCATCCCTGGAGACCTCGCGCACGCTCTCCAGGAGATCGCGCGGGACGAGAACGTCTCGCTCTTCATGTTACTGCTCGCAGTATTCGACGTGATGTTGTACCGCACGACCGGGGAGCCGGACGTGGTGGTCGGTGCCCCGGTTGCCAATCGCACGCGTCTAGAGACGGAGAAGTTGATCGGGTTCTTCGTGAATACCCTCGTGTTGCGCACGTCCATCGATCCGGACGAGCCGTTCCGCGAGCTGCTGTGGCGAGTCCGGAACACCACGCTCGACGCGTATGCCAACCAAGATGTCCACTTCGACAAGCTCGTGGAGGTCCTGCAGCCCAAGCGCGACTTGAGTCGCACGCCCTTGTTCCAGGTGATGCTCACGCTTCAGAACGCTCCCACGGCCACGTTCTCGCTGCGCGAGGTCGTCGCTACGCCGCTGCCGAGCCCCATCAGCGCATCGAAGACCGATCTGGTCGTCGAGCTCGAGGAGGGTGGCGAAGGCATCTCGGCGAACGTCGAGTACAGCACGGACCTCTTCGAGGCGGACACGGTTCGTCGGCTGTGGCAACTGTACGAATGCCTGATGCGTGGGGTCGTTGCGGATCCCGCTCGGCGTGTTGCCGACCTGCCCATGCTCACGACCGAGGAGCTACAGCGTGTGACGCTGGACTACAATCGGACGGCGTCGGTCTTCGACCGCTCGAAGACCCTCCACGCGCTGTTCGAGCAGACGGCGCAACGCGTGCCGAACGACATCGCTGTCACGGCGGGCGACGCATCGCTCACCTACCGCGCGCTCGACGATCGGGCCAATCAGCTGGCCCGGCTGCTCCGAGAACGGGGTGTCACGCCCGGGGCGAGGGTGGCCATCTGTCTCACCCGGACCGTCGATCTGCTCGTCAGCGTCATCGCGGTCGCGAAGTCGGGCGCGGCGTACGTACCGCTCGACCCCGGACATCCCCAGGATCGTCTCCGCTACCAGCTCGATGACGCGGGCGTCGTGTGTGCCATCGCGCGCTCCGATCTACTGCGTGGATCGTTCGGGGACTCGGCCGCGACATTCGTCCTACTGGACGAGATCGCGGACGAATGGGACGCCCAGCCTACCAAGTCGCCCCAGGTTCATGTACGGCCGTCCGACCTTGCTTATGTGATCTACACGTCCGGATCGACCGGCAGGCCGAAGGGCGTCGAGGTCGAGCACCGCAACGTCGTTGCCTTCCTCGAGGCGATGCGCCGCGAGCCGGGAATGACGTCGAATGACACGATCCTCGCGCTCACCTCCCTGACGTTCGACATCGCCGGCCTCGAGCTGTGGTTGCCGATGGTCGTCGGCGCTCGTGTGGTCATCGCATCCGAAGACGATACTACCGATGCCGATCGGCTCGCTCGCGCCATCGAAGCCTTCGACATCTCGTTTCTGCAGGCGACTCCGGCCACGTGGCGTATGCTGCTGGAGGCCAAGTGGCCCGGAAAGCCCGGGCTCAAGGCGCTCGTCGGCGGTGAGGCGCTCCCGGTCGATCTCGGCACCGCGCTTTCACCGCGGGTGGCGGAGCTCTGGAATATGTACGGCCCGACCGAGACGACGATCTGGTCGACCGCGGCCAGGGTCGGGGCCGACCAGATGGGCTCCGTGCCGATCGGACGCCCGATCGCGAACACTCGCGTATACGTGCTCGATCCAGCCGGCCAGCCGACCCCCGTCGGGGTTTGGGGAGAGCTGCATATCGCCGGAGAAGGCGTCGCGCGGGGGTACCATGACCGACCGGAGCTGACCGCGGAGAGGTTCACGACCATCTCCATCTCGTCGGTGGGCTCGGAGCGCGTGTTTCGCACGGGCGATATCGGGCGCTGGAGACACGACGGGCAGCTCGACTTCGCCGGCCGGCGGGACGATCAGATCAAGCTTCGCGGCTATCGGATCGAGCTGGGTGAGATCGAAGCGGCGCTGCTCGCGCATCCCGCCGTCCGCGAGGCGGTGGTGGTCACGCGCGAAGCCGGTCCGCAGGACGCGCGCCTCGCGGCGTTCGTGGTGCTCGAGCGAGGGATGGACCTCACGGTCAGCGAGGCGCGCCTCCACCTTCGGAAGAGCCTGCCCGACTATATGATTCCCTCTGCCGTCGTCGAGCTCGATGCCCTGCCCCTCACGCCGAACCGCAAGGTCGCGCGTCAGGCCCTGCCGAACCCATTTTCCGGCGGAGCGCACATCGCCGGCGCGAGCGAGCCCCCGGCTCCGGGTGTCGAGTCCGCCGTGGCGGCGATCTGGTGCGATGTGCTGCGGGTTTCCGCGGTCAATGCGGACGACAACTTCTTCGAGCTGGGAGGCCATTCGCTCTTGTCCTTGCGCGTCGCGGCCCAGCTCGAGGAGCGTCTCAACTGGCGTCTCGACCCACGCGAGTTGTTCTTCAAGAACCTGAAGCAGATCGCTGCGACCGCTCCACCCGACTCCGATGGAGCACTGACGGGTCCGGCGCGGTGAATCCGGCATTCTTCGGCACGGGCGGAAGGCGGCTCTTCGGCATCTACCATGCGCCACCCGCGGACAAGCCGTCGGACCGGGGCATGGTGATGTGCCCACCGTGGGGGCTCGAATACCTGATGTCGCACAGATCCCTGCGACAACTCGCGTTGATGCTCTCGGTGAATGGCGTTCATGTGCTGCGCTTCGACTACTTCGGAACAGGGGACTCGGCCGGGGACGCCAGCCAGGCGTCGCTGGCCGGATGCGAAGCTGACATCGACACCGCGATCGACGAGCTGATGGAAATCAGCCGGGTGAAACAGGTCGGCCTCGTGGGGCTGCGCCTCGGCGCGGACCTCGCGGCGCGTGTTTGCGCACGGCGACAGCGTCCGTTCCGGGAGTTGGTCTTGTGGGATCCCGTAGTCCACGGCCGAGACTACCGAGATGAGATGAGGCCGCGATCGCTCATGAGCGCGCCCAAGCCCGGCCAGCCCGCTGCTCCAGAGGCTCGAGAGCACGGCGGCGGTTTCGCGATGTCCGACGCCTTCCTGGACGAGCTGACAAGCGTCGACCTCCTCGCGCTGATCGGCGACCTGCCGGAGCGGACACTCCTGGCCACTACTGAGCGTCGTCCCGTCTTCACGCAGACGGCGCAGCCGATTCAGGTGCAAACCGTTCACGTCGACAGCCCCAGCGCGTGGCGCGAGCAGGGAAACCTCGGCACCGCGAGCATTCCCGCTGATTTGCTGCAGTCCATCGTGGGATGGCTGATCGAGTGACGGCGTATCGCGAGCAGGCGGTGCTATTGGGACCGACGCGATCCCTCGTCGGCATACTCTGCGCCCCGACCACGGCGCCGCCGCCCGGCGCCGCGACCGTAGTGATTCTGAATTCGGGGATCATCCACCGCGTCGGAGCCAATCGCCTCCATGTACAGGTCGCACGGACACTCGCGTCGATGGGCGTGCCCGTGGTGCGTTTCGACCTCTCCGGCATCGGGGATAGTCCACCCCGGACGGACCTCCTGCCGGTGCTCGACGGCGTCATGGCCGATATTCGCAGCGTGCTCGATCATCTGAGCGCTGTGCGAGGGGACGCGTCGTTCGTGCTGATGGGACTCTGCTCCGGCGCGATGCACGCGATCCTGTACGGTGCCGACGATCCGCGCGTCGATGGACTGGTGCTCCTCGACCTTCTCATTCCCCGCACGACCGGCTATTGGCTCCGGCGCGTCAGACGCCGCCTCTTCGTCCCCATGACATGGCGCAACGTCCTGACCGGGCGCACGCGATTGTGGCGCCGTGCGGCGTCGGCGCGCGACGGCAGTGCGGTCGCGGTGAACGACGAGACGTACCCGGCGCACCTAATACGCGACGCGCTCGATGCCCGCTTTCGCGCGACGATTGCGCGCGGCGTTCCGACGCTGGCGATCTTCACCGGCGGACTCGAAGGCCAGCACAACTACCGCCATCAGCTCCTACATGCGCTTCCAGGCGTCGACTTCGGAGATCGTCTGCAGCTCGAGTACTTCGCTGATTCGGATCATACCTTCTCGAACGCGGCGACCCGGCAGGCAATGATCGATCTCGTCGCGCGCTGGTTCCACACCGCGAAGCGGCCGATACGGCCGGCAGCGAACGGCGACACAGCCGCCGAGACGCCTGCGACGTCGGGCTCGGCCAGCGAGGAACGCGAGGATCGCGAGGACCTGGCGTTCTAGTAGGCACCCCGCGCCCACGTGGCGCGGGGTTCGTCTTTCGGGTATTTTTCGGGTCCCTTATGCCCGAAAAGACGTCGCTCGCCGATCTCCATCCGGCGGTCTCTCGCTGGTTCTCCGCATCGTTCGCCGCGCCGACTCCGGCGCAGGTCCGCGGCTGGGCGTCCATCCGTGAAGGCCGCCACACGCTGATCGCCGCGCCGACCGGCTCCGGCAAGACGCTCGCGGCGTTCCTGATCGCGCTCGACGGCCTGATCCGCGAGGGCACCGATGCGGGCGAGCTGCCCGACGAGACGCGCGTGCTCTACGTCTCGCCGCTCAAGGCGCTCTCGGCGGACGTGCACAAGAACCTCGCCGAGCCGCGTCGGGGCATCCGTCGGGCGGCCGCGGAGCTGGGCCTTCCCGAGGTGCGGATCACGGCGGCCGTGCGCACGGGCGACACGCCGTCCTCCGAGCGCCAGGCGATGCTCCGCACGCCCCCGCACATCCTCGTCACCACGCCGGAGTCGCTCTACCTGCTGCTCACCGCGGAGCGGAGCCGTGAGATGCTGCGCACCGTGCGCACGGTGATCGTGGACGAGATCCACTCGGTGCAGGAGTCGCGTCGCGGGGCGCACCTGGCGCTGAGCCTGGAGCGGCTCGAGCACGTGGTCCGTGGCCCGCTCCAGCGCATCGGGCTCTCCGCGACGCAGAAGCCGATCGACGAGGTCGCGCGCTTCCTGGTCGGCGCAGGCCCGGCGGGATCGGACGGCGGGACCGACGCCGGAGACATCAGCCAGGTCGGCATCATCGATGAAGGCCACCTTCGCGAGCTCGACCTCGCGATCGAGCTGCCCGGCTCACCGCTCGAGGCCGTGATGTCGCGCGAGGTGTGGGAGGAGGTGTACGATCGCATCGCGGCGCTCGTCGAAGCGCACCGGACGACGCTTGTGTTCGTGAACACACGCCGTCTCGCCGAGCGTGTCGCCTACGACCTCGCCGGACGGATCGGCGAGGAGAACATCGGCACGCACCACGGGAGCCTCTCCCGCGAGCGGAGGCTCGACGCCGAGCGCCGGCTCAAGGAAGGCAGCTTACGCGTGCTGGTAGCCACCTCGTCGCTCGAGCTGGGCATCGACATCGGTTCCGTCGATCTCGTCTGCCAGATCGGCTCCGTCAGGCGCATCGCCACGCTCCTGCAGCGCGTCGGCCGTTCGGGCCACTCGGTGGGCGGGACCCCGAAGGGTCGCGTCTTCCCGCTGACGCGCGACGAGCTGGTCGAGTCCGTCGCGCTGCTCCGCGCCGTCCGCGAGGGCCAGCTCGACAGGATCCGCCCGCTCGAGGCGCCGCTCGACGTGCTGGCCCAACAGATCGTCGCCGAGGTCGCCGCGGAGGAGTGGTCGGAGGACGGGCTGTTCGAGCTCGTGCGAGGCGCGCACCCCTACCGCCAGCTGACACGCGAGACCTTCGATCAGGTCGTGGCCATGGTGGCGCACGGATACGCGTCGCAGCGCGGGCGGCGCGCGGCCTACGTGCACCACGACGGCATCCATCATCGCCTGCGCGCTCGCCGCGCGGCGCGCATCACCGCGATCACCTCCGGAGGCGCCATCCCCGAGGTCGCCGACTACCGTGTGCTGCTCGAGCCGTCGGAGACCTATATCGGCTCGCTCAACGAGGACTTCGCCGTCGAGAGCATGGCGGGCGACATCTTCCAGCTCGGCAACGCCACCTGGCGCATCACGAAGATCGAGAGCGGAACGGTCCGCGTCGCGGACGCCGCGGGAGAGCCGCCGAGCATCCCGTTCTGGTTCGGCGAGGCTCCGGCACGCAGCATCGAGCTCTCCGAAGCGGTCTCGCGGCTCCGCGAGGAAGTGAGCGCGCGCCTCGACGACCCGGCTGCCGCGACGGACTGGCTCGCTTCACATCCCGGCGTGCCGCGCGAGGCGGCGCGCCAGCTCGTGGACTACCTCGGCGCGACCAAGCATCTGCTGGGCGTGATCCCGTCGCTCTCGACGCTCGTGCTCGAGCGCTTCTTCGACGAGGCCGGCGGCATGCAGCTCGTCCTGCACTTGCCGTTCGGCAGCCGCGTGAACCGCGCCTGGGGGCTCGCGCTCAGGAAGCGCTTCTGCCGGAGCTTCAACTTCGAGCTGCAGGCGGCGGCGACCGAAGACGCCGTGCTGCTGTCGCTCGGGCCGCAGCATTCGTTTCCGCTGTGGGACGTCTTCCGCTATCTGCATCCTGCGTCCGTGCGCGAGATCCTCGTGCAGGCGCTGCTCGACGCGCCGGTCTTCCAGACGCGCTGGCGGTGGGCCGCCACGCTCTCGCTGGGCGTGCTCCGCCGTCAGGGAGGTCGCAAGGTCCCGCCGCAGATCCAGAGGATGCAGGCCGAGGACCTCCTCGCCGCGGTCTTCCCGGATGCGGCGGCGTGCCTCGAGAACATCGAGGGCGACCGGGAGCTTCCCGATCACCCGCTCGTGCAGCAGGTGGTCGACGACTGTCTCCACGAGGCGTGCGACCTCGAGGTGCTCACCGAGGTGCTGCGCCGCATCCACGCGGGCGAGCTCGAGCTCGTCGCGCGCGACACGCCCGAGCCCTCGACGCTCTCGCACGAGATCCTGAACGCGAAGCCCTATGCGTTCCTCGATCCGGCTCCGCTGGAAGAGCGCCGCACCCAGGCGGTGCGCACCCGCCGCGCGCTCGAGCCCAGCTCCGCGAGCGAGCTCGGCGCGCTCGACCCCGCCGCGATCGAGCGCGTCCGTGAGGAGGCTCGACCCGACGCGCGCGACGCGGACGAGCTGCACGACGCCCTGCTGACCACGGCGTTCCTCACCGACACCGAAGCATGCCGCGGCGGCGCCGATTGGGCCGAATGGATGGCCGCGCTGATCGCCGACGCGAGGGCCGTGAAGCTGTGGCCGCGGCCGTCGGCCGATCCGCTCTGGGCCGCCGTGGAGCGCGTGCCCGAGCTGCTCGCGATCGCCCCGTCCGCTCGTGTCGAGCCCCCCGTCTCCGCCGACCACGGACCCCCGGCAGCCGACGCCGGAGCGGCGCTGCGCGACATCCTCAGGGCGCGTATGGAAACGCTCGGCCCGGTGACGGCCGCGGAGCTCGGCGAGCCGCTCGGGATCGACGAGGCGGACGCGGAGCGCGGCCTGATCGCGCTCGAGCGCGAGGGCATCGTGCTGCGTGGGAGCTTCACCGCACGCTCGCCACGCGAGAAGGAGACGGCCGCCCGCGAGTGGTGCGACCGCCGCCTGCTGGCACGCATCCATCGCTACACGCTGAACCGGCTGCGCGCGGAGATCGAGCCCGTCAGTGCGGCGGATACCATGCGCTTCCTGTTCGAATGGCAGCACGTGGCGCCCGACGCGCGCGTCGGTGGCGCCGAAGGGCTGGCCGAGGTCGTGCGGCTCCTCGACGGCTACGAGGTGGCGGCGGCCGGCTGGGAGGGCGAGGTCCTCCCCGCGCGCTGCAACGACTACGACCCGGCGGACCTGGACACGCTCTGCCTGACGGGCCGGGTCGCGTGGGGACGGCTCACCGCGCCCGAGTCGAACGGCGCGAGCACGCCAACGCCGCTCCGCTCCACGCGCGTCGCGCTGTACCTTCGCGGGCACGGCCACGCATGGCGCACGCTCGCGGACCAGGGCGCTCAGCCCGAGCTGTCGACCCACGCCTCTCAGGTGCGGGACACGCTCGCCGGTCGTGGGCCGTCGTTCTTCCACGAGCTCGTCGAGGCGACCGGGCTGCTGCCGAGCCGCGTGGAGGAGGCGCTCGCCGAGCTGGTGGCGCGTGGATCGGCGACGTCGGACGGGTTCACGGGGCTGAGGGCGTTGATCACGCCGTCGAGCCGGCGGCCGACGCGCGCCAACGGGACACGCCGCAGGTCCACCGCTCCGTTCGGCGTCGATGCCGCCGGCCGCTGGTCGCTGAACCCACCCGTGGTCGACGCGGATCTGGACGGCGCGACCGAGGAGCTGGCCTGGTCGCTTCTGCGCCGGTACGGCGTCGTCTTCAGGGCCTTGCTGGCACGCGAGCCGCTACGTGTGCCGTGGCGCGATCTGCTCCGTACCTACCGGCGCCTCGAGGCGCGCGGCGAGATCCGTGGCGGGCGCTTCGTGTCGGGCTTCAGCGGTGAGCAGTTCGCGCTTCCCGAGGCCGTGGGTAAGCTGCGTGCCGTGCGCAAGCGCGCGGCCTCCGAGGAGCTCGTCGCCGTGAGCGCCGTGGATCCCCTGAACCTGACGGGGATCGTCACGCCGGGGCCGCGCGTGCCTGCGACCACGAAGAATCGGGTGCTCTACCGCGCGGGCGTGCCGATCGCCGCGCTCGTCGCAGGCAAGGCGGTCCGCCTGGGCGTGGACGCGATCGAGGACGGCTCGGGGCACCACCGGGATGCCGAGCCCTCGCTGCCGCCCCTGCCGCCCAGCCTCGAGCAGGCGCTCGTCCGCCGGCGTCTCCCCCCGCGCGTGCGCGCGTACTTGGGATCTCGAGGATAGCGTCCCCGAGAGCCGTCGTTCGTGGTCAGGCTGCGTCGCCCGTCTGCGCCTCGAACAGCTCGCGCACGGTATCGATCGTGTCGGCGTCCGCAGGCGTCTTGTCGGGCCGGTAGCGCTCGAGCCGCGCGAAGCGGAGCGCAAGGCCGCCCGGATAACGCGGGCTCGCCTGGATCTCGTTGAAGGCGATCTCGGCCACGATCGCCGGCCGGAGGTGCATCACGCGGCCTTCCACGCGCGTGGCGAGCGGCGGGAAGGTCTCCGTCTGCCAGCGCAGCGTCTCGTCGGTCATGCCCTTGAAGGTCTTGCCGAGCATCACGAACCCGCCCGCCTGGTCGCGCGCGCCCAGATGGATGTTGCTCCACCAACCCGCCCGACGGCCGCTGCCGCGCTCGACCGCGAGCACCACGAGGTCCAGCGTGCGCGCGGCCTTCACCTTCATCCAGGCACGGCCGCGCCTCCCGGCGTCATAGAGAGCCTCCGGATCCTTCGCCATGACGCCCTCGTGACCGGCGGCGAGCGCGCCCTCGAGGAACGCCTCCGCTTCGTCCTCCGCCGCGGTTTCGAGCGTGGGCAGCAGGTGCTCGTCGCGCACCGCGGCGCGCAGGATGCGCGCACGCTCGCGCTGCGGGACGTCGATCAGCGTGTTGCCGTCGAGGTGCAGCACGTCGAAGAAGAACGCGTGGAGCGGCAATGCCGGAGCCTCCCCTGGCTGACTGGCCCCGAACCGGCTCATGGTGACCTGGAACGGTTGCGGGCGTCCGTCCGGGCGGAGGGCGATCGCCTCGCCGTCGAGCACGACGTCGTGCACGCCGACCGACGCCACCTGACGGGCGACATCCGGCACGGCCGCCGTGACGTCCCTCAGCGTCCGGGTGAACACGCGTACCTCGCCGCCCGATTTGTGCGCCTGGATGCGCGCGCCGTCGATCTTCCACTCCAGGATGGTCGTGCCGTGCCGCGCGAGGGCGTCGGCGAGCGAGTCGGCCGGGGTCGCCAGCATAGGCGCGAGCGGACGCAGGAGCTGGAGCCCGACGCGCGCGAGGCCCGCGCCCCCCTCCGTCGCCGCGACGAACGCGGTCTCGGCGAGATCGCCGGTGAGCATGTGCGCGCGTCGCACGAGCCGCGCCTCGACGCCGAACGCCTTCACGACGGCATCGAGCATCACTCCGTCGAGCGCGCCTTGGCGCAGCTCCCCGAAGCATAGCCGCATGAGGAAGTCGCGCTCTTCGGGTGTCGCGCGCTCGAGCAGGCCGCGCAAAAGGGCCACCTTGTTGCGCACCGACCCTGCGCCCCCGGTGGCCGCCACTGCCCGCAGGCCCTTCTCGACGGCGTCGATCGTCATGTCGTCGGCACCCGGCGCCACCAGGCTCGGCTGCTCGATCGCCTGCACCCAGGCTGTGCGCAGCCGCGCCGGCCCCACGCCGAGCGGCTCGGGCAGCGACCCGGTCAACATGCCGACCGCGCGGCGGATCTCGGACGTCGGCAACGCAGCGAGGAAGCCGGCGACGAGCGCGGCTTTTCCGCTGCGACTCGACTCGGCCGCGACCGCGTCCGACACGGCCACCAGGTCCGCGAACGCGATCGGGCGCTCGCCGGCGTCCTCGCTCACCGAGACGCCGAGCTACGGGTCGAGATCGAGTCGAACGTAGAGCATGTAGGACCGCGGGCTATCCCCATAGGTCGATCTCAGCCCCGGATCGAGACGATGCAGGCTCACGCTCCCGCCGATGCCCGCGCTCCACCCCCGGCCGAGCCGCACCGATCGCAGCAGACCGAGCTCGAGCTTGTCGACATCATAGAGGTTGCGGTGGCGCGGGTCGACCGCGGGGAAGAGCTCGTTCTTCCGCGCCTGCTCGTAGCGGCCGTACAGGCGCAGGCCGAAGCCGGACCAAGCCGTCTCGGCCAGCCACGCCGCGTGCTCGAGCTCGGGGAAGAACACGATGCTCTCGTGGTCGTGCGGGTAGCCCGTGATGTGGAAGTCGGGCCGCACCTCGAGCGTGCCGCCCGCCGCGGTCCCGCCTCCCAGCGGCGCAGGCGTGGGCGACGCGGGGAACGTGACGACGGCCTCCTGCCAGGTGTTGCGGCCCCATGCCACGGTGGTCGCCCAGCTCGTGGACGGCGTCACGCGCGTGTGGCTGACGGACACCGTCACGCGCTGGAGGTCGATCCCGGGGTGGAGACGCTCCGGCTCCTCGAGCCGTCCCACGCTCGCCTGCACCGTCCAGCTCGGGAGCGGCATCACGCGCAGGCGGGCCGACCAGGAGTTCAGCGCCGGACGGTCCGGCATCCACCGGTGCCGATCCGGCTCGCGACCGTTGAACACCGACGCCTCGAGCGTCGCCCAGCGCGTGTGCAACCCGGCCGTCACCACGCCGTGGGAGATGTGCGTGGCATCGAGGAAGTGATGCCCGATCGGTACCGTCGGGTTCCCCCCGGCCGACGCGCGACTCATGTAGGTCTCCGGGCCCAACGCAGGCGAGCCGACGGGCGCAACGTACACGCTTCCGGATAGCCAGCGCGCGACCGGAACGTCGTACGAGGCACCGAGCCCCATGAGGAGGTCGTGCGGATGCTGGCGGTCGACGAGGGGATTCGATCCGTCCGCCGTCTCTCCCGTCTGCAGCAACAACGGATAGCCTCCGGGACCGAGGACCGGCTCGATGGACGTCATCATCGACACCTGGAGCGATCCGTTGCCCAGCGCCCGGATCAGCGACACGCCCGTCATGTTCGTGGCGAACAGCTCGTTCCGCCCGCGAGGCGGGGGGTCCCAGCGGGCGTCGAGCGTGAGGCTCGCGTGCAGGGCGACGGCCCAACGACCCCACCGCGTGGTCGAGCTGGCTGCCGCCGTATGCTCGGCGTGCGCGTGGCTGGTCGCCGGGGGGCTCGCCTGGGCGGAGAGGCCGGCGGCCGTCCATGCGAGCACGACGAGCCCCCCCGATGCCACGGCGACTCGGCGCGATTCCATGCACCGCGGCGGTTGCACCAACCGTGCCGCCGCGGGCCGCCCGCGCCCACGAGGCGGTCAGCCGCCCAGGGGCTCGCCGGCGAGCTCGGCCATGCGCGCCAGCCCGCGCTCGGCGTGGGCTGCGGCACGCACGGCGGCGGCCTTCACGCCGGGAAGCTCCCGCTGAGCGGGCTCGACGCGCGCCGGGTTCAACGCACAGGCATGGGCCCAGGCCGCGATGTCCGGCTGGGCGCCGTAGGTACGCGCGGCGAGGGTGCCCCGCACCTGCATGCGCGCCCAGCTCGCCGGATCGTCGGGAAAGACATTCGGCGGGCACAGCCGGTTACGCTCACGGTCGTCGTCGCGGGTCGCCTCGACGTATCCGGCCAGCGCCGCGCAGAAGCACGGGAAGCCCGCGCGGATCGTGGTGAGCCGGATCCGGTCGCTCTGCCAGAGGGGCACCAGCGGGGGGTACTGAAGCCCGGAGGCGGCGCAGTGGACCACGAGCGCGTCCGCCGGCATCGGCACCGAGCCGCCCGTGAGGACGATCTCGCGGGACGTCACACGCCGGATGTGGCCGAGGCGGACCACGCGCTCGACCGTACGCAGCAGCTCGAGCTCCCACACGCCCAGCGTGGGCGTCTTGGCCATCGTGGGCGTGACGGTCCGGTCGATGCGGAGCATCACGCCGGCGGCCTCGAGGCGCAGGAAGAGGTCGTCGAGCGACTCGGCTTCCGCGGCCGCGGCCATCGTGTCGGCGGCGAGCCCGAACGCGACGGCCGGGTCCGGCTGGACGCGGGCGCGGTCGAGCATCCACGGATCGCGCGGGCGCACCCAGACGACGCGGTCCGGCGGCACGCCGTTCCGCAGCAGCCAGACGATCGCGTCGGTCGCCGTCTTGCCCGATCCGACGATCACGAAGCTGCCCGGCGCCGCGGATAACCTGGCGAGCTCGTGGACGGCGACGACCGGGACGTCTCCGGCGACCTCGAACGGCGGCGGCGTGGTCGCCGGGATCGTCGGCGACAGATACGCGGCGTCGACCACGCGACGTCGCACGTGGACCTGCACCGTCTCGCCCGACACCCGCGAGGTCACCCGATGGAACCCGCCGTCCGTGTGATACTCGCTTCCGCCGAGAAACGTGACCCGTCCGGATCCGACGAAGCGGCGCTGCAGGATGTCGTCGTAGTACGCCCGGATCTGCGACTGGCGCGCGCGCTCCTGGAGCCCGGTCTCGGGACCGCTCGTCTGTACGGCACCGTCGCCGAGCACCGTGGACGCGACGCCGTAGAAGACCGACGCCTGGTGCAGCTGGACGAACGGGTACGCGTCGTTCCAGTGGCCGCCGGGCGCGTGGCGCCGGTCCACGAGCGTGACGTGGACGTCCGCGTGATCGATCAGCGCGTCGGTGAACGCCATCCCCATCGCGCCGGCGCCCACCACGAGGTAGTCGGTCTCGACCGATTTCATGAGCAGCTTCTCGCCGGACCGACGCGCGACGGCGCGCTTCCCGCCAGTGGGCCTGGGTAGACTCGAACTACCGACCTTGCGCTTATCAGGCGCACGCTCTAACCACCTGAGCTACAGGCCCGGATTCCCGCCAGTGGCAAAACGGGTCGGTAAGCTACCGACGTCCGGGACCCCGTTCAACTAAACCGCCGGCCCGGCCATCCTGGCTTCGAGCGCGTCCAGGTACGCCTCGATGGTGCCCTGGAACCCCATGAAGAATCGCGAGACGAAGCGGTAGATCGGGCTGTAGACGAAGCCGTCCTCGGTGACCGTCACCTCGGTTCCGCCCTCCTTGGGCTCCAGCACGTAGGTCCAGCGCCCCCCGAAGGGGAGCCCCTGGTCCACGATCTCCGTGGCGAGGCGGTGCGGCGGCTCGACCCCCACGTACGCGAAGGTGAGCGTCCCCTCGGATCCCTCTTCGCGCCAGGCGGGCCAGCCGCCGATCGGCTCGAGCGCCTGGGCACGCTCGACGCCCGGCCGCCACTCGGGAAACGCCTTCACGTCCGTGATCACCTCCCACACCTCCTCGGGCGTGCCGCTGACCACGCGCGAGAGCGTCGCGGAGTGCCGCACGGGGAGGAAAGCGCCGACGACGTACACCAGGAGCGCGAGCGCTCCGATGCCTCCCACGACCCACGCGACGATGCGCACGGCTCTCATGTCAGAAGCTCCGTCCTACGCTCACGGAAACCCTCGCCTCCCGATCTCCCACGACCTCCGTCACCTGCGCGGACACGGGCCCGATGCGCGTGCGGAAGCCCCCCGCGATCGACCACGCGTACGTCGCGTCCGGGATCGGCAGCTCCCAGCGGTCCTGGATCGCCGCCGCCTCGACGCCCGCGCGCACGAACCAGTCGGGCCTCACCTCCCACCGCAGCCCCGCCCCGCCCACCTGCACCGCGCGGCCCGACACGTCCTGTGGCGAGAACCCGGCGAAGGTAGGGTGCGTGTCCCGAAATATCGACGACCGGTAGGTGCCGCCCAGGAAGAACCTGCGGTGCGGAGGAAGATCGGCCCCACGCGCGTAGCCTGCGAATCCCTCCGCGTCGAGCGTGAGGCGCTCGTGGAGAGGGACGAACAGGCGGGCATCCACGATCGTGGATGTGAACCAGCCGCCGGCGGACACGTCGCTGATCCCCCACTCGAGACGCCCTCTCACCTCGGCGCCGCTGCGCGGGAAGTCGATGCGATCGAGCGATTCGTGATCGAGGACGCCCGTGGCCGAGAGCAGCTCCGCCGCGACGTTTCCGTTGGGTGCGCTCGCCGACTCGACCTTCCCCTCCACGCCGACGTAGAGGTCCCTGTAGACCGCCAGCCCGAGCGCCGCCGTTCCGGCCCAGATCTCGAGGCTCTGGCGTCCCCCCTCCGCCGCGGGCAGCACCAAGGGGCCCTGGCTCCAGCGCGCCCCGATGCCGGCGCCGAAGCGTCCCGTCACGCCACGCCTCCGGTGGAGCGTGGCGCCGATCTGCGTCTCCTCGCCCAGACGGAGATCCACGCGGGCCACGGCCCCATGGAGGAGCATGTTGTGCAGCGTGGCCGTGAACAGCAGCGCCGCGCGCCGCTCGTCGTCGTAGCGCAGACCCAACGCGAGCCGGTCGCGCGCGCGCTCGACGACCGACACCGTCAGGACGGCCGCGTCGCCGACCGCGTCGTCCGCAACGTCGAGGCGGTAGCGTACGAGCCCGAAGAGGTCCGTGTTCTCGATGTCCGACAGCCGGTCCTCCATCTCGTCCCGCGTCACGTAGTCCCCGGGCTGGATCTCCAGCTCCCGAAAGATCAGATCGTCGGTGCGCGGGTCCGTCGAGCCGGCGACCAGCACCTGGGCGATACGAACCGAGTCGCCGAGCAGCGTACCGGTGGACGGAGGCTGCGGGTTCGTGGTCCCTCGCCCCGCCAGCGCCGCGAGCCGATCCGTGTGCGCCGCGGTCGCTTCCTCGCCGCGCTCGACCCACTCCTCGACCTGGTCGAAGGAGAAGCTCGACAACCCTTCCACGTCGGGCAGGATGAGCACGTCGCACTCGGCCCGCTGCTCGATCGTCGACGCGAGCATGCTCAGCGAGGCGAGCTGCGAGAGCACGTCCACGATCGACACGAGCTCGTCGGCGGCGTCGATCGGCTCGGAGACGTCGCTGCAGATGACGAAGTCCGCACCGAGGTCGCGGGCATCCGTAGCGGGTAGGTTGCGGCTCAGGGCGCCGTCCACCAGGAGCCGGCCATCGAGCAGGATCGGCTCGAGGGCGCCGGGGACGCTGGTGCTGGCCCGCAATGCCTCCGCCAGCACTCCTTCCTCGAGCGCCACGGGTTCTCCGGTCTCGAGGTTGGTGGCGACGGCGGTGAACGGGAGCGGGAGCCGGTCGAAGCGCCGGATCAGGGCGCCGCGCCACATGACGTGCTCGAGCAATCGCATCACGCCGGAGCCGACGATCGCCCCGGCCGGCAGGATCACCCGCCTTCCCTCGAGGGGAACCGCGACGATCGCGCGCTCGTCGAGGCGGCGCTGATCGACGAATCGCCGGCGCCGGGGCGTCGCGTCGTTGATGAGGGCCGACCAGTCCGCGTCCGCGATGACGGTCTCGATCGAGTCGACCGAGAGCCCGAGCGCGTACATCGCGCCGATGACCGCCCCCATGCTAGTCCCCGCCACCACGTCCACGTGGACGCCCAGCCGCTCGAGCTCCCGCAGCACACCCACATGCGCGATCCCCTTGGCGCTTCCTCCGCTCAAGGCGAGCCCCACGGTGGCGGGCGCGGCGCCGCCCTGCGCGGCCCCGGACATGGGTCCGACGAGCAGCGCCAGAACGCACAGCAGGTGGGCACGGCGTGAGGATCGCATTCCGTTCATCGGCCCGAAGTCATCAGCCGAGTCTCAGGAAGATGAGGAACGACGAGGCGGAGGGAAGTACGACGCGGACGTCAGGAGGCCACGGGCAGCGAGACGTGCAGGTGATCGCCGGTGCCGCCGTGCCGGAGCACCCGGAACCCCAGCGCGCTGAACGCCACGTGCACCATCAGGTTGCGCACGCGCGAGCGCCCCGTCGTGCGGAAGTCGAGCGCGTGCACCCAGCCGTCGCGCTGCCGGTAGTGCAGCGAGCGCTCCCGGGCCGGCAGGCCCATCGCGCCGTAGTCCGCGCCGCCGCGACCGGCGTCCGTGATGACGGACTCCGGATCCGCGAGGATGACCGCGCTCGACGCGAGCCGCAGCAGCGGGTGCAGCGTGCGGTACTCGGCGCGCACGTCGGCGGACTTCACGTTGGCGCCCGCCACGAACACGAGCGCGTACACGATGTAAGCAGCCCCGACCCCCATCGCCCCGCGCGCGAACCGCCGTCGCATGCGCTTGCGGGCCCCGAGCCACGCCCCTGCCGCGCCGGCGTAGAGCGCGAGCAGGGATATCGTGGTGGCCGCCGCCACGAGCAGGGAGAGCCACGTGCCGACGCCCCACCAGTGATAGAGCAGCACGCCGCCCCGGATCAGGAG
Organism: Gemmatimonadales bacterium; assembly: GCA_050181335.1. Classification (GTDB taxonomy): domain Bacteria; phylum Gemmatimonadota; class Gemmatimonadetes; order Longimicrobiales; family Gaopeijiaceae; genus UBA2982. The sequence goes on from JBFXDG010000001.1 coordinate 642,683, forward strand.
GACGAACGGAAGAGCCCCGAGCACCGAGACCGCGAGCAGCCCCCTCGCCACACGCCCGAGGAGGGCGGAGCCCCGGAGCGGCCGGCCCGCCGAGGCGAGGCCGGTCAACCCCGAGTGGTCGATCCTCAGAACGACGCTGCTCCTCCCGGTCGCTACTGGCCGAGGTGCTCGCGGAAGAAGGCGATCGTCCGCGGCCACGCCGCCTGGGTCGCGCGCATGTTGGCGCCTTCCCTGTCCGCCTGCGCGCGCAGGAAGCCGTGGCCGGCGCCCGCGTAGATCTCCGTCTCGTACGTCTTGCCGAGCGGCCGCATGGCGTCCTGAGCCGGCTGGATGGTCGCGTTCACCCGCTGATCGTCCCCGCCGTACAGACCGAGCACCGGGGCGTTGATCCGCCGGTAGTCGGCGGCGTCCGCGGGCGAGGTGCCGTAGTAGACGACGGCGGCATCCAGCTCGGGCTGATGCGCGGCATACGCGAAGCTCGTGCCGCCGCCCCAGCAGTAGCCGACCACGCCGATCTGGTCGGACGCGGAGGGGATGGTTCCCGCGTAGGCGAAGACCGCGTCGAGGCGTCGCATCGACTCCTCGGGCGTGAGCTCACGCACGCCCGCGACGACCGCGTCGCGGTTCGGGTACGCGGCCGTGCCCCCGCCGCCCGGCCCCATGCCGGAGAGCATGTCCGGGGCGATGGCGATGAAGCCGTCGGCGGCCAGCTGGTCGGCCACGCCGCGGATCCAGTCGCTCAGCCCGTAGATCTCCTGGATCACGATGACCACCGGGGCGTTGGTCGCGCGCTCCGGATAGACGACCCAGGAGCGGATCGGCGTCGCGCTGCCCGCCATGGGCACGTCCACCCACTCGCCGTGGCGCGGAGAGGCGTTCAGACGGGCCGGCGCCCCCGGCTCGTCGGGAGGCACCTGTTGGGCGGTCGCGCCGGCGGCGGCCAGGGCCAGCGCGGCGAGGAGCAGAGAGGTCGGGCGGAATGCTTCGCGTGGGTATCGCATCATGCGCTCCAGGCGGCCGAGCCCGGCGCCCTCCAGGCGGACGCGTCACCTCGGCCTGGCTGCATCTTCCGGCGATCCCCGACGAGGGGCAAGACCTGGCGGCGGAAGCCGCGGCTCAGCCGTCCTCGACCCGGGCGCGCCCCTTCGTCACGTCGGCGAGCTCCCGGCGAAAGCGCGCCGCCTCGTCGGCCGGCACCGCCAGGCGGTAGCGGGCCGACGCTCCGTACGACTCCTCCTGCACGAGCGCGCCGTATCGCTCACCGAGCGAGCGGAGCCCGTCCACGTCCGGGTAGGCCACCGTGACCGACAGGACCACCCGCTCGACGAGCTCCGTGGTGGGGAGCGAGCCCAGCACGTGCGTGACGCCCTGTACGTACGCGCGCGCCAGACCCCCGGTCCCGAGCTTCACGCCGCCGAACCATCGCGAGCAGACGACGGCGATCTCCCCCACGTCCGCGTGCAGCAAAGCCGCGAGCATGGGCCGGCCGGCGGTCCCGTGGGGCTCGCCATCGTCGCTCATGCCGACGTGGGCGGTGCTGCCCGGCGGACCCGCCACGAACGCCCAGCAATGATGCGTGGCGTCGGGCAGCTCGCGGCGCACGCCATCGACGAACGCGTGCGCGGCGGCCGGCGTGGATGCACGGGTGGCGGTCGTCACGAAGCGGCTGCGGCGGACCACGTCCTCGACGCGATGCCTGCCCGCCGGAACGAGGTAGCGGGCCGCGCCGGCCGGGTTCACCGCACGGACATGCGGTCCAGGAAGTCCCGCTCGGCTTGGCTCAGGCTCGATGGTCCGAGTCGCTCGGCCTTGGCGATGAGCCGCTCCACCTCGCCCCGGTTCAGCTCGTGCATCGCTTCCACCGAGATGCCCTTCCAACGTGCGAGCGCCATCCGGTCGCCGACGATTCCCGCCGCGGTCGCATCCGGTCGCAGCTGCCGCTGGAACTCCCGCCGGGTCGCGCCCTGTCGCCAGCTGGCCAACCTCAGGTAGGCGAACGCGAACACCGCGCCTCCCAGGTGGGCGAAATGGGCGATGCCGCCTCCCGTCCCGAACGCACCCTGGACCAGCGAGAGCACGAGGTAGCCGATCACGACCGTGCGCGCCTCGAGCGGAACCGGGATGGGGAAGATGATCAGCCGCTCGGTCGGCCAGAACATCGCGAAGCCGATCAGCACGCCGTAGACGGAGCCCGACGCACCGACGACGGCCGCATCACGCGCGAAGAAGAAGCTGAAGACCGCCCCGCCGATGGCGGCGAGGAAGTACAGCGTCAGGAACGACCGGGACCCCAGACGGCTCTCCAGCCGAGGGCCGAAGAAGTAGAGCCCGATCATGTTGAAGAAGAGGTGCGCGAACCCGGCGTGGACGAACGAATACGTGACGATCGTCCACGGCCGCACGAGGACGGCCGGCGGATAGAGCAGGAGGAGGAGGGTGAGATCCCGACTCGCCGTCGTCAGCGCGAACACGACGACGTTGGCGATCAGCAGCCGCTTCACCCACGTGGTCAACGGGTACAAGCGTACCCCCCAATGAAGACCGCCCCGGCCTGGTCAGCCGAGGCGGTCTCGACTTCAGTCGACCTACGAGTGCTCCCTACCAGAGCTCTTCGTCTTCTTCTTCGTACCACTCCTCCTCGTCCTCCTCGTCATCCTCCCCGTCTTCGTCGTCCTCGTCCTCGTCGTCGCCTTCTTCGTCCCAATCGTCCTCTTCGGCGTCGTCCTCCCAGTCGTCGTTCTCGTCCTCATCGTCGTCGAATGCGAGCGCGCTCGGACCCGGTACCTCTTCCTCCTCGTACCAACCCGAAGAGTTCATTCGGTGCCTCCCCCTGGCAGGACGTCATATACGTCGACCGGTGCCGCGCCGACCCGGCTATTGCCGCGAAGGTACATGGGGTACGGGGGTTGTCAACGTCGAAATCGAGCCTTTTACGCGACTCAGCGAGCCGGCGCGGACGGAAGCTGATAGAGCGGCCTGGGCTCGATCTGGAAAGTCACGTGACCGATACCATGGACCTCCATGCGCCGGCGGACTTCGTCCAGCACGCGCCCGTGGTGGCGCGGGTCGTCGATCACGCCGTGCGCGGAAAGCGCCACGAAGCCGCTGGTGACCGTCCAGACGTGCACGTCGTGCACGTCGTGGAGCCCCTCGATCCCGGCCAGGTCGCTCACGATCGCGTCCATGTCCAGGTGACGAGGCGCGGACTCGAGCAGGATATCTGCGGACTCCCGCACGAGCCCCCACGCGCTCCACAGGATCAGCAGGGCAATGACGATGGAGACCAGAGGGTCGATCGGAGTCCATCCGGTCGTGAGGATGACGACCGCCGCGGCGATCGCCCCCACCGACCCGAGGAGGTCGCCGAGCACGTGCAGATAGGCCCCCCGCACGTTCAGGTTGTCGTGCGCGTGATCGTGCAGGAGCGTGGCGCCCACGACGTTGACCCCGAGGCCAAGCGCCGCGACACCGAGCATCAGCCCGCCCCTGACCTCGCCGGGTGCGGTGAAGCGCTGCCAGGCCTCGACGATGATCAGGCCGGCTATGACCAGCAGGCCGGCGCCGTTGATCAGCGCCGCGAGGATCTCCAGCCGCGCGTAACCGAACGTCCGCTTCGTGCTGGCGGGTCGGCGCGCCAGGCGCATCGCGAAGACCGAGAGCCCGAGCGCCGCGACGTCGGTGAGCATGTGCCCGGCGTCGGCCAGCAGCGCGAGTGAGCCCGAGACGACCCCGCCGATCGCCTCGGCAAGCATGAAGACCGCCGTGATGCCGAGCACCCAGAGGAGCCGGGTGCTGACCGCGCGGGAGCCGCCTCCGGCATGGGAACCGTGCGCGTGAGCATGGCCATGGGTGTGGCCGTGGGCATGGTCGTGCGGGTGGCCGCCGGAGCGGCCGCTCGGGCGGCCGCGGCTCGCCGCGGGCGTGCGGCTCATGGGGCGACCTGCATGGGACAACCTAGGTCCCGCGTGCGCCCCCCTCAACGTGAGCCTTCGGGAACGTGGGCGGCCTATGCGCCCGCAGGCGGACGGGTGAGATTATGCCCCCCCTCCAGGACCCTCTCCTCCCCCGGCTAGCGTGGCGCAAAACGAACCCAACCCGCTGCTCGCCGGCGGCTTCCGGATCCCCTTCCAGCGGATCGAGGCCCGACACGTCGAGCCCGCCGTACGGCAAGCGCTCCTGGACGCCCAAGGCGCGATCGACCGCATCTCGCAGGACCGGGCCGAGCCCACGTGGGCCAACACCATCGACCGGCTGGACGCCTCCGTCGAGCTGCTCGCGGAGCGCATCGCGCCGGTGACGCACCTCGTGAGCGTCGCGGAGACGCCCGAGCTGCGGGAGGCGTACAACGCCGTCCTGCCGCGCATCACCGCGTTCTGGTCCCGGCTTCCCTTGGACGCGGCGCTCTGGGCTCGGGTGAAGGCCTACGCGGCGACGTCCGAAGCTCAGGCGCTGACGGGGCTCGAGCGTCGCCATCTCGAGAAGACCGTGCGCGAGTTCCAGCGTGCCGGCGCCGATCTCGCGCCCGCGGCGAAGTCGCGCCTCGAGGAGGTGCGGGTCGAGCTCGCGCAGCTCGAGCAGGCCTTCAGCGAGCACGTGCTCGACGCCACCGCGGCGTACGAGCTCCTTCTGCCGGACGAATCACGGCTCGTCGGCGTGCCCGAGTCCGCGCGCAGGCGCGCGCACGAGCGGGCCAAGGAGAAGGGCAAGACCGGCTGGCTGCTCACGCTCGACTACCCGTCCGTGGAGCCCATCCTCAAGTACTGTCGTGACCGCGAGCTCCGCCGCGAGATCTTCGTTGCATATACGACGCGGTGCCGTGACGGCCGGTACGACAACCGTCCGCTCTTGGCTCGTATCCTGCGGCTGCGGGACGAGCTCGCCGAGATCCTCGGCTACGCCAGCTTCCCCGACTACACGCTCGAGGATCGCATGGCGGGCTCCGGCCGGCGTGCGACGACCTTCGAGACCGATCTGGTGGAGCGCACGCGGCCGTTCTGGAAGCGGGACGTCGCCGAGCTGCGCGCCCACGCCGCCACGCTCGGCCTCACGAGCGTCGACCCCTGGGACGCCGCCTACGTGATGGAGGACCTGCGCCGCAGGCGCTACGACATCGACGACGAGACGCTGCGTCCCTACTTTCCCCTGCCCAAGGTGCTCGAGGGGCTGTTCGAGATCGTGCGGCGCACCTTCGGCTTCCGGATCGAGGAGCGGAAGATCCCGGAGGTGTGGCACGAGGACGTGCGATACTTCGAGCTCTACGACGACGCCGAGGGCACGCTGCTGGGCGCGTTCTATACGGATTGGTTCCCTCGCGCCGAAAAGCGTCAGGGCGCGTGGATGAACCACTTCGTGACCGGCGGGCCACGCGGTACCGGCTTCGCCCCCCACCTCGGCGTGATCTGCGGGAACTTCACGCCTCCCGAGGGGGACGCGCCGGCGCTCCTCACGCACCGCGAGGTCGAGACCACGTTCCACGAGTTCGGCCATCTCCTCCACCACTGCACGTCCAGGGTGGAGATCCCCGCGCGGGCGGGCATCAACGTCGCGTGGGACTGGGTGGAGCTGCCCAGCCAGATCATGGAGAACTGGACGTGGGAGCGGCAGGCGCTCGACGTCTTCTCGGGCCACTACGAAACCGGAGAGCGCCTGCCGGACGAGATCTTCGAGCGGATGGTCTCGGCGCGTCGCTACATGGGCGGTTGGGCGCAGATGCGCCAGCTCTCGCTGGGCACGGTCGACCTCGCCCTCCACAGCGACCTGGCCCCGCGCCTCCGTGCCTCCGCCAACGGAACGGACCCGGCCGAGCTCGACCGGAAGCAAGGCGACGAGGTCATGGCGTTCGGTGAACGCTGGTTCGTCGACTTCGTCCCGCATCCACGCTTCGCCGAGTTCCACGCGCTCACGTCGTTCTCGCATCTCTTCGCTGGCGGGTACGCTGCCGCGTATTACAGCTACCTGTGGTCCGAGGTGCTGGACGCGGACGCGTTCACGCGCTTCAAGCGCGAGGGCATCTTCAACCGTGAGACGGGCCGCAGGTACGTCGAGACCATCCTGTCCCGGGGGGACTCGGCGGACCCCGACGATCTCTTCTTGGAGTTCATGGGACGCCCGCCGGATCCGTCGGCCCTGCTCGACAGGAACCTGGGCCCCCTGGACGGCGTCTGAGCTGGACGAGTCGAGAACCGAGCTCCTGGAGATCCGGTCGATGAAGCGAGTCGCTGCGTGGGCAGCTCTGTCCCTGACGTCGATGCTCGCCGCGGCGTGCGGTCGCGAGCCGGCGGTCGAGGGTCCGCTGCACGACGTGGTGGCCGTCGCCGCCGCGGACCGCTGGAGCGAGATGGAGCGCGACGTGCGCGACGCCATCGAGCGGCGCGTGTCGGGCGTGCGCGACGAGCGCGTCTTTCGCGTGACGTATCAGGAGCCGAACGCCGAGGGCTGGGACCAGCGCAGCCGCGCCCCGCTGCTCGTGGTGATCGGCACGCCGGAGGACCCCTGGGTCCGGGAGGCGCTCGAGCGTGTCGGTCCCGGCTCGACCGGCGTCGGGCTCCATCGCGCGACGAGCGTGTGGGCCGAGGGCCAGGTCGTGAACGTCCTGGTCCTGCCGGAGTCCGGGCAGGACGAGGATCTCGACGAGCACCTCGAGGCCGTGTACGCGCAGCTGCACGCCGACTTCAGGACCCTCGTGCGCAACCGGATGTACGCCTCGGGAGCGAGCACCGCTCTGGCGGATTCACTGTGGGAGAACGAGGGCTTCGGCATCCTCGTCCCCAGGTCGTACACGCTGACCCGAGCGGACTCGACATTCCTCTTCGCCCCCTCCGACGAGGATCCGTCGGGCGTCCAGAGGCGGGTGACGGTCACGTGGATGAACCCCGCACCGCCGAGCTTCGAGCTCGACGAGGTTCTCGCCTGGCGTGCCCGCACGGCACGCGCGCACTACGGGACCCCGCAGGAAGCCGAGGGTCGGGTGACGGCGGAGCGCCTCGCGTTCAGTGGCTACGTCGCGCTCGAGATCCGCGGACACTGGAGCCGCCGCACGGACGAGGGACGCCAGGAGGGCTCGCTGCTCACGCGCGTCGCGGTGTGCGGCGGACAGAACCGAGCGTACCTGCTCGACTCGTGGCTCTACGCGCCCGATGGCGAGACGTACGAGTACATCGTCCAGCTCGAGACGATCCTGGACACCTTCCGCTGCGAGTAGCTCGGTAGCGGCACCGCCGCCGACTCCGCGCCCTCCGCCGCGCCAGTCCGTCGTCCAGACGACGGTCGATTGGCGGGCGTTTTTCGCTCCGCTACGTTGTCGTCTTCGCGACGATTCCGATCGTCGCTTCCGCTCCGCCACGCCGCGATCCCGTGAGCTTCGTCCATCTCCACACGCATTCGGAGTACTCGCTCCTCGACGGCGCCAACCGCGTCGCGGACCTCGTGGAGAAGGCCAAGGAGCACGAGATGCCGGCGCTCGCGCTCACCGATCACGGCTGCATGTTCGGCGCGTGGACCTTCCAGAAGGAGGCGTCGCGCGCGGGCATCAAGCCCATCATCGGCATGGAGGCCTACGTGGCCCCCGGGGACCGGCGGGACCGCTCGGCCTCAGCTCAGTCGGGTGAGGTCGAGCGCGCCTACTACCACCTCGTGCTCCTCGCCCGCGACCGGGTCGGCTATCACAACCTCATCAAGCTCTCCTCGATCGGATACACGGAGGGCTTCTACCATCGCCCTCGCGTCGACCGCGAGGTGCTCGCGCGCCACCATGAAGGGCTGATCGTCACGTCGGCGTGCATGGCGGGCGAGGTGGCTCGCCACCTGGCCGCCGGCGACCGGGCCGGCGCGCGGCGGACGGCCGAGTGGTACGCCAACCTCTTCGACGGCCGCTACTACCTGGAGGTCCAGGCGCACGACAGCCCGGGACAGGCGGCGCTCAACGAGCAGATCTTCTCGCTCGCCGCGGAGCTCGGGCTGCCGGTGGTCGCGACCAACGACGCCCACTTCCTGACGCCCGGCGACCACGAGGCGCACGACGTCCTGCTCTGCATCGGGCTCGCCAAGGACAAGGACGATCCGCGGCGGATGCGCTACGACGGCAGTCTCTACTTCAAGAGCCCCGACGAGATGGCCGCGCGCTTCCCGGGACGTCCCGACGTCGTCGAGAACACGCTGCGGATCGCGGACGAGGTCGCGCTCTCGTTCGACAAGACGTACCACCTGCCCGCGTTCCCGCTCCCGTCGACGCACGCGTCGGAGAACGAGTACCTGCAGCATCTCGCCTCGGAGGGCGCGAAGCAGCGTTACGGCGATCCGCTCCCGGCCGCCGTGCAGGAGCGCTTCGATTACGAGATGGGCGTCATCCGCGGCACGGGCTACGCGGGCTACTTCCTCATCACGCAGGACTTCATCCGTTGGGCGCGCGAGCACGGCATCCCGGTAGGGCCGGGTCGTGGCTCCTCCGCCGGATCCCTGGTCGCCTACTCGCTCGGCATCACCAACCTCGACCCCCTCGCGTTCGATCTGCTCTTCGAGCGGTTCCTGAACCCCGAGCGGATCGAGATGCCGGATATCGACATCGACTTCTGCTACGAGCGGCGTGGCGAGGTGATCGACTACGTCCGCCAGAAGTACGGCAAGGAAGCGGTCGGGCAGATCGTCACGTTCGGCACGATGAAGAGCCGCGCGGTGATCCGCGACGTGGGCCGCGTGCTTGGCTTCGAGCCGTCCGAGACGGACCGCATCGCGAAGCTGATCCCCAACCAGCCGGGTCAGGCGTTCACGGTCGAGGAGGCGCTCGAGAAGCTCAAGGAAGTGAAGGACCTCTACGCGCTCGACGACCGGCACCGGCAGCTCTTCGACTACTCGATGACGCTCGAAGGGCTGTCGCGGCACGCCTCCGTGCACGCCGCCGGCGTGGTGATCGCGCCGGGCCCGCTCGACGACTACGTGCCGGTCAGCGTGCAGACGGGCAAGAACGGCGCCGGGTCCGACGGCGACGCGATGGCGGTGACGCAGTACGACATGAACTGCCTGGCCGAGGCGGGCATGCTCAAGATGGACTTCCTCGGCCTCAAGACGCTGACCGTCATCCATGACGCGGTGCAGATGGTGGTGGCGAAGCACGGCGCGCTCCGCAATCCGGACGCGGGGGCGGACGGCGCGACCTACGCGAGCATGGACGACGTTCCGCTCGACGACCCCGAGGTCTACCGGATGCTCGCGCGCGGCGGCACGCCGGGCGTCTTCCAATTCGAGTCGAACCTCGCCAACGACAAGCTGCGCGCGATGCGCTGCGACCGCTTCGAGGATCTGGTCGCGACGAACGCGCTGATCCGGCCGGGCCCGCTCGACTCCGGCATGACCGACGTCTACATCGATCGCAAGCTCGGCCGCAAGCAGGTCACGTACGCGCACCCGGCGCTCCAGCCGATCCTGGAGAAGACGTACGGTGTCATCGTCTACCAGGAGCAGGTGCTGCGCATCGCCTCGACGCTCGCCGGCTACTCGCTCGGCGAAGCCGACGTGCTCCGCAAGGCGGTGGGCAAGAAGAAGGCCGACCTCATCCGCGAAGAGCTCGGCAAGTTCGTGGAGCGCGCGGTCGCGCGCGGCGTGGACCGGCGCGTGGCCGCCGAGCTCTCCGATCAGATCGAGACGTTCGGCCGCTACGGGTTCGTGCGCAGCCACGCGGCCGCGTACGCGCTCATCGCCTATCACACGGCGTGGCTCAAGGTGCACTACCCGGCCGAGTTCATGGCCGCGCTGCTCTCGTCGGTGATCGACAGCACCGATACCGTCGTGAAGTACATCGGGGCGTGCCGGGATCTCCCCCGCCACGTGCCCAAGCTCGAGGAGCCACTCGAGGTCCTGCCGCCCGACGTGAACGAGTCCGGCTGGAAGTTCACCGTGACCGAGGCCGGCAAGATCCGGTTCGGCCTGGGCGCGGTTCGAGGCGTGGGCCATGCCGCGGCGAAATCGGTGCTCGACGCGCGGAAGTCGCAGCGCTTCACCTCTCTGTTCGACTTCCTCGAGCGGATCGACATCCGTGCGCTCAACAAGCGCGCGTGCGAGGCGCTCATCGCCGCGGGCGCGCTCGACGCGTTCGGCCACCGCGCGCAGCTGCTCGCCGGGCTCGACACGGCCTACCAGGAGATCCAGGCGCGCCAAGCCGAGATCGAGTCCGGTCAGGTCTCACTCTTCGGCGATTCGACCGAGCTCGCTCGCCGCATGCCGCCGCTGCCGAACGTTCCCGCATGGTCCGAGCCGGAACGGCTCGCGCGCGAGAAGGAGGCGCTCGGCTTCTTCATCTCGGGCCATCCGCTCGACCGGTACCGCGAGATCGTGCGCGCCTACGAGCCGGTCGCCTCCGATACGCTCGTGGAGCGGCCGGGGCGGCTCGTCGCCCTCCCGTGCGTCGTGACGGGCATCCAGCGGCAGATCTCCCGGCGCGATAGCACCGAGTGGGGCAAGATCACCGTGGAGGACTTCCAGGGCACGGCGACCGTGCTGGCGTTCGGGGACACCTGGCAGCGCCACAAGGAAGTGCTGAAGCAGGATGCGGTCGTGGAGATCGTCGGCCGGGTGAGCAGCCGCGAGCGCGACGAGGAGAACCCGCCCATCTTCCTCGATGCCGCGAGGGCGCTCGACGAGGTGAAGGCGGATCTCGCCGTGCAGATCGAGCTGGAGCTGGGGTCGGAGACCCTCGAGGAGGCGTTCCTGAGCGCGAAGGGAGTCATCGCCAAGCACCCCGGCGTGTCGCCCGTGTGGATCCAGGTCGGACCCGACAACGGCGAGCGCGCGCCGAGGCTCCGCTCGCGCTCTCTGCGCGTGGACGCGGGGGCTGACGCGCTCGGCGAGCTCCAGCGGCTGTTCGGGCGCGCGAACGTGCGCTTGGTGCGCACCGTGACCGCCGAATCCGAGAACGGGTTCAGCCGCTAGGGGACCCATGCGTCGTGACGCGATCCTCTCGGCGCTCGGACTCGACCCCCGGCACACGCTGCCGGGAGGCTTCGCCGGCGAATGGATGGGCTCCGGCGAGGAGCTCGCCGTGCACTCGCCCATCGACGGCAGCGAGATCGCGCGCGTGGCGCAGGTGAGCGAGGAGGAGTACGACCGCGTCGTCGAGCGTGCGCACGCCGCATTCGGCACATGGCGTACGGTTCCCGCGCCGAAGCGCGGTGAGCTCGTGCGGCGGCTGGGCAACCGGCTGCGCGCGAAGAGGACGGAGCTCGGCGCGCTCGTGACGCTCGAGATGGGGAAGATCCGGGCGGAAGGCGAGGGCGAGGTGCAGGAGATGATCGACATCTGCGACTTCGCGAACGGCCTTTCGCGGCAGCTCTACGGGCTGACCATGCAGAGCGAGCGGCCGGACCACCACATGCGCGAGCAATGGCACCCGCTCGGCGTCGTCGGTGTGATCACGTCGTTCAACTTTCCCGTCGCGGTGTGGAGCTGGAACGCCGCGCTCGCCGCGGTGTGCGGTGACGCGACGTTGTGGAAACCGTCGTCCTCCACGCCGCTCACCGCCGTCGCGGTGACGAAGATCGCGGCCGATGTATGCGCGGAGATGGGCGCCGATCCGGCGATCTTCTCGCTGGTCGTGGGCCGTGGATCGACGGTCGGCGAGCGCCTCCTGCGCGATCGCCGCATCCCCCTCGTGTCCGCGACCGGATCGTCGGCGCTGGGGCGCCATGTGGCGGAGGTCGTGGGCCAGCGGCTCGGCAAGACCATTCTCGAGCTGGGCGGCAACAACGCGATCGTCGTGACGGCGCACGCGAACCTGGACCTCGCGGTGCCGACGATCGTCTTCGGCGCGTGCGGAACCGCCGGACAGCGCTGCACGAGCACGCGGCGGATCATCGTGCACCGCTCGGTGCAGGATCGGCTCGTCGACCGCCTCGTCCGGGCATACCGCGGCGTGAGGATCGGGGACCCGATGGCGGACGGCACCCTCATGGGGCCCCTGGTGAACGCCGGCGCCGCCGAAGCGCTCGCCGCGGCGGTGCGTAGGGTCCAATCCGAAGGTGGGCGGGTCGTGTGCGGCGGCGAGCCACTCGACGGGCCCGACCATCCGGGGGGCCTCTACGTGACGCCGTGCATCGCGCTCGCGGAGAACCACTACGAGATCGTGCAGGAGGAGACGTTCGCGCCCATCCTGTACGTCATCGGCTACGGCAACCCGTCGAGCACCCGCGAGGAGTCCATCGACGAGCTCGACGAGGCGATCGCGCTGCACAATTCCGTGCCGCAGGGGCTCTCCTCGGCGATCTTCACGGACCACGTGCGCGAGGCCGAGCACTTCCTCTCGCATCGTGGGAGCGACTGCGGCATCGCGAACGTGAACATCGGCACGTCGGGCGCGGAGATCGGCGGCGCCTTCGGCGGCGAGAAGGACACCGGCGGCGGGCGGGAGTCCGGCTCGGACGCATGGAAGTCGTACATGCGCCGCCAGACGAACACGGTCAACTGGAGCACCGACCTGCCGCTCGCGCAGGGGCTTCAGTTCAGCTGAGGCGGCGCGGCGCGGGGCGGAGTGTCGTGCCCGCGCCGGCTAGAAAGCCCAACCCATGTGCAGCGAGCCGTTCGGCGCGAACGAGGCCACGTGGTACTCCGTCCCGTTGATGGAGGCGCTCCCTGATACCACGTCGTTGTAGGTGAAGGCGGCCGTCGGGTAGACGTAGAGGTGTCGCGTGAGGTGGATGTACCAGCCGCCCGTGATGCCGACGCTCAATGGCCGGAAGCGCGTTTCACCCGCCAGCGGCGCGGAGCGTAGCCGCCAATTCTGGTTGAGCACCACCGCGCCGAGCGCCGGTCCGCTCGTTCTTGGACCATGGAACCGGTACGTGGCGCGCAGCACCTGAACCGACGTCGAGGTGGCCTTCCATTCGGCGGTCTCGTAGTTGTCGTCGCCTTCGAGCAGGAACGCGGGGACATCGTAACGACCGGTGCCGAGCGCAACCTGGAAGCCGTTGGCGAACGACACGTTCAACATCGCGGAGTAGCCGTTGATGCCGAACGAGAGCACGTCGCTCTCGAAGGCGATCGACGTGCCTCGGGCCGCCGGGACCTCGGGAGCCTGGGCGGCGGCCGTCGAGGCGATGACGGCGATGAGCGCGGTGGAGAGGATCATCGCTTGGTGGGAGGACCGGCTCATCACGAAGACTCCTTGGTGTGGGGGATCGCGCAGTCGTGCACACCAAGCTGTCGTTGGCCCCTGCCGGGCCCGATGACCCGGAACGCCAACTTCGTGACCGCGCGCGCCAAGCGGCGCCGACGGCGATCAGGCGCGCATCGCGGCCCGGCGGTAGGCGCTGGGGGGCTTCCCGGTCCACCGACGGAACGCCCGATGGAAGGCGCTCGGCTCGGAGAATCCCAGCAGAAATCCGACCTGCCCCGTTGAGGTCGACGGGTTCGAGAGATGGCGGACAGCCAGGTCCCGGCGCACCTCGTCGAGGAGCTTCTGGAAGCTGGTGCCTTCGCTCTTCAGGGCGCGCTGCAGGTTGCGGTCGCTCATGGCCAGCTCCCGAGCGATGTCAGCCAGCGGCGGTACGGTGCCCTTGATGCGCCGGGCCAGGACCTGGGCGACCTGGTGGGACTTCGTGCCATTCTTCCCGAGCGAGGCGAGGGACGCTTCGGCATGCTGCTCGAACGCGCGCAGGAGAGCCGGGTTCGCGGACAGAACCGGCACCGCGAGGTGGGTGGCGGGAAGGTAGAAACGATCCTCCGGCGCCCCGAACCGCAGCGGGACACCGGCGAAGACCCTCTCGAACTCGGCCCTCTGATCGGCGGGAGGCGTCCGCCGCCGAAAACGGATCTCGCTGGCCCGTAGGGGCGCGGCGGCGAGCCGACCGAGCTCCCGCGCGAGCGCAGCCCAAACGGTGTCGACGGGCTGATCGGGAGCACGGAGGAGATAGTTGTCCATCGTCTCGACGAACGTGCAGCGGCAGTAAGCGGTGCCGTTGCCGCGCACGAGCTCGACGCGCAGACCGTCGTTCAGGAGGGGAGCGTATCGCGCGAACCGTTCGAGAACGTCGCCGATGGTCCGGCAGCTCAAGATCACGTAGCCGAGAATATCGAGCGTGCCGGGGCTGTAGGCCTCCGTCATGTGGAGTCCCACGAGCGGATCACCCGTGCGCTCGATCGCCACGGTCCAGAGCCGCTCGACCTGGCCGCCGGGGACGCGCTCGTCCGCGTCAGCGGGGAAACGGGTGACGATCCCCGCGGCCTGGGCGGCTTCGGCGCTGGAGACGCCGTGCCGTTCCAGATATTGGAGCATGTCCGCGACGACGGTCGCGGCGACGGAAGTTTCCTTCAGCCGTTCCTCCGCACCTCGACGACGTCGGCGCTCACGGTCAACAAATTGGCGCCCTCGAACCATGTGGGCCAGCGTGGCGCGCCGTACCCTTTCCCGATCGGATTCGAACCGACCAGGAGAAGATCATGGGTCAGCACGGCGGCTCGGTGGACGGGCGTGCGGCGGCCATCTGGGGAGGAACCGCCCTGGTGGTGGCCGCCGTCTCGTTCATGGGAGTGTTCGGATATCTCGCGGCCACGTTCGACTACCCGGACGTGCTCGCCGGCAGCGCCGCGGACGTGCTGCCGAGCCTCCTCGCTCTGGGAGCCACGGGCCGGTCCGTCTGGATCGTCTACGCGCTACTCCCCCTCCTCCTCGTTCCCGGGGGCCTCGGCGTCCACGCCGCCCTGCGCGCCTCGGCACCCAACGCGACGCGCGCGGCGGTCGTGCTCGCCACGGTGGCCGCCATGAGCATGCTCGTGGGGCTCGCCCGTTGGCCGACGCTCCACTGGCAGCTGGCGCTCGCCTGGTCCGCCGCGTCGTCGGAGGCCAGGCAGGCGATCGCGCCGATGTTCGACGGACTCAACCTTTACCTCGGGACCTTCATCGGCGAGTTCGTGGGCGAGATCGCCCTGAACGGCTTCTTCGCCTGCAGCGCATACGCACTGTTGCGCGGCGGAAGCCGCCTCGGCGGCGTCGCGGGTTTCACCGCCGCCGCGCTCGGCCTGCTGGCCGCGTTCCGCAACGTCACTCCGGCCGTCGCTGTGGTGGCCGAGGTCGACAACTACGTTCTTCCGATCTGGCTCATCGTGTCAGGTGTGTTGATCGCTCGCAGGAGTGCCGCGGCGCGGACGGACCCGGTGCCGTCGTCAGGCGGCGCGACCGTCATGTAGCGCCCTCGCGAGCCGCTTCGCCTCGGCGAGCCGCCCGACCACGCCCGGACGGGACCACCAGTTGGCCGCCAGGTGGACGCCTTCGGGAAGCTCGACGCGCTCGAGCGCACGCCAGCTCCTGTCCCAGGCGGGCATGCGCGCGCGCCCCACGGACAACACGCGCGCGTCGCGGACGGTGCAGGCATGGAGCTCGCGCACGGCCGCCGCTCCCAGCTCGTCGTCGCGCATCCGTTCCACCTCCGGATGGGTGCTGCCGCCGAGATACGCGGTGCATAGGTCGCGGCGACCGAAGAGACACTCGTTGAAGGTGACGCCGCGAAGCACACGCGCGCGCTCGGACAGTGCGACCTGGAAGCCCATCGCGCGCACGGGCGCCTCCGCTGCGACGTGCACGACGGCGAGCGGATTGTAGCGGAGCTGGGCGAGCGCCGCGGCGGTGCTGGGCGCTGCGCGGGAGAGGAGCGCGGCCGTCACCTCCGCGGGCGTCGTCAGCACGACCGCCGTCGCGTCGAAGACCCCGCGGTCCGACTCCACGCGCCAGCCGGCCCCGCGCCGCGTGAGCGACCGGACGGGTGAGTCGACCACGACTTTGGCGCCCAAGCTGCGCTGTAGCGCCATGGGCAGCGCGTCCAGCCCTCGCGCGAACGACACCGCGGCCGGCCCGCGCAGGCGTCCTCCGGCACGCAGCAGGCGCAGCACGAGCGAGCGTCCGACGCCCATCTCACGCAGCGTGTGCGCGAGCGAGAGCCCGACCTCCATGTCGGCGGGATCGGAGGCGTAGAGACCACCGTAGAGCGGGCCGGCCAGGCTTTGGTAGAGCTCCCGGCCGAGCTTGCGCGTGAAGTACTCCGCCACGCTCTCCGTCGGTCGTGCGCCGCCGGTCAGCGGCTCGAGCAGCGCGCGGAGCTTGGCACCCGTGCTCAGCGCGTCCGTCGTGGCGAAGGCCCCGATCGAGCGCGGCACGCGCCGCAACCGGTCGCGCGCGAAGACGTACAGCGGCAGGTCGGAGGGCGCGGTGAGGAGCTCGCGATCGAGGCCGAGCGCGCCGACCATCTCCGCGACTCCGCGGGTGAGTCGGAGTCTCTGGGGGCCGAAATCGAGGACGCGGCCTTCGACCTCGGCGCTCCGGATCACCCCTCCCACGCGACCGGTCGCTTCCAGGACGACGAGATCCTCTCCCAGGCTTGCCAGCTCCCAGCCCAGCGCGAGGCCGGTGATCCCACCCCCCACGACGGCGATCACGCGTCACCCGGCGATCGCGTAAGGGCTCGGCGGCAGCTCCCTCGAGCCGTTCGTGCACCAGACGCCGGCCCAGGGGCAGCACCGGCACCTGCTCAGCGAGCCGCCGGAGGAGGGGTCCCCCGAGATCAGCTCCTCGACGCGACCGGCCAGGTAGGTCGGGAGCGCCGGCGCCGCGTGGGGAACCGGCACGCGATGGAGCTCCTTGCCGAGCGACTCCACGAACGCGCGCAGCTCCACGTCGAGCTCCGAGAGCGTTTCCGACTGCTCCTTCATGAAGCTGATGGGCACGACCACGAGGCGCTTCTCGTTCAGGTCGCGTATGCGCCGCTCGTTGTCCGGCTGCGTCCACGGGATGCGGCGGTTGCCGTGATTCTGGAAGCCCACGGCATACCGGTCGGCCCCCACGGAGGCCGCGACGTCGCGACAGTGCTCGAATGCATAGCGGTCGTAGCGGTTGCCGGCCTCGAGATACTTCAGCGGCGTGCCGTGGACGGAGAAGTACAGGATGGTGTCGCGACGGCCCAGATCGAGACCCTTCGCCGACGTCCACTGGCGGATATGATCAGCGTGGAGCCGCAGGTAGTCCGGATGGTGGTGCCAGCCCGCGAGCGCCAGGAACGGTACGTCCCATGCCAGCTCGTCGAGCGCCGCCCTGACGTCCTCGAGCGCCGCCGCCGTCGTGGACTGACCGCAGAGCGGGTACCCGGGCACCGCGATCAACCTCGTCACACCGTCGCTCCGCGCGCGTTCCACGCACGCGGCCACGGTCGGCTCGGTGAACTGGAAGCCCGCGTACACGCGGGTCGGCACCCCGCGACGGCGGAGCTCCGCCCCCAGCGCCCCCGCCTGCTCGGCCGACTGGGCGTTCATCGGGGAGCCGCCGATCGCCTGGTAGGCCTCCAGCAGCGCCGGCGTACGGCCTCGCGCGAGCTCGCGCGAACGGGCGACCGCCGCGTCGTCGACGTGTCCTTCGAGGGATGCGTTGCGCAGGAAGATGCGCTCGAGAAACGATGACACCTTCGGCGCCGTCGGCTCGTCGGGCTCGCCGAAGTTGATGTAGAGGAGGCCGAGCGACATTCGCTACCGACCGAGGGCGACCTCACCGAGAGCCGACAGCTCGTGGACGCGGTCCACGAGATAGGCCACCCGGTCGGGCGTGGTCGTGTGATGGATGCCGTGGCCGAGGTTGAACACGTGCGCGCGCGCGGCGGAGCCTTCGCGCAGCACGTCGCGGATGCTCCGGTCGAGCTCCGCCTCCGGCGCGAACAGCGCGGCGGGATCCAGGTTGCCCTGCACCACGACCTGCGCGCCGAGGGCCTCCACCGCCCGCGAGAGTGGAAGGGTCCAGTCGATCCCGAAGACGTCGGCGCCCACCTCGCGCACCTCGCCGAGCAGGTTCGTCGCCCCGTTCGCGAAGTACACGACGGGCTTTCCCGTGGCCGCGCGCACGTCCGCGACCACCCGTCGCGTGGGGGGCAGCACGAACCGCCGGTAGGCGGCCGCGTCCAGGAGCCCGACCCACGAGTCGAAGAGCATCACCACGTCGGCGCCGGCGGCGGCCTGCCCGGTCAGATAGCGCGCCATCGACGTGGCGAGGATGTCGAGCATGCGGGCGGCGACGTCGGGCTCGGAGCGCAGGAATGCACGGGCTTCCATGAAGTCCTTGGAGCCATGTCCCTGCACGAGATAGCAGAGCAGCGTGAACGGCGCGCCCGCGAAGCCGATCAGCGCCCGGTCTCGGGGCAGCGCTTCCCTGACCCGCCGGACCGTCTCCAGCACGTGGGGCACGGACGCGTCGGGCTCGAGGACGCGAAGCTCGGCCGCGGAGCGCACCGGGCGCTCGAGCACGGGGCCGGGATCGAAGTCCAGCTCGACCCCCATCCCCTCCAGCGGCGTCATGATGTCGCTGAAGAGGATCGCTGCGTCGAGCTCGAAGCGCTCGAGCGGCTGCAGCGTGATGCGTGCGGCGATCTCGGGCGTCTTCGTGGCGGTCCTGAAGTCCACGCGCTCGCGAATCTTCCTGTACTCCGGGAGATAACGCCCCGCCTGGCGCATGATCCACACGGGCACCCGCTCGCCGCGCTCGCCGCGGCAGGCACGTTCGAGCAGCGTGCGACCCTCAGGCATCCGGGAACGCGTCGCCGCGGAGAACGCCCTCCGTGGCCTCGAGAAAACGCTCGATGTCCGCGCTCGTGTGGGCGAACGACCAGAACCACGCCTCGAACGGGCTCGGCGGGAGATGGATGTCCGCGTCGAGGAGGCCGTGGAAGAGCGCGCGGAAGCGCTCGCGGGACGACGCGCACGCCGAGGTCCAGTCCACGACGGGGTGCTCGTTGAAGAACAACGATCCCATCGCGCCCACGCGATTCCAGCGCAGCGCGAGCCCCAGGCGGGCAGCGAGGTCGGCCATGCCCTCGTCGAGCATGCGGCCGAGGCTCTCGAGGTGCGTGTAGATTGCGGGCGTCTCGTCGAGCACCCGCAGCGTCGCGAGCCCGGCGGCCACCGCCAGCGGATTGCCGGAGAGCGTGCCCGCCTGATAGACCGGCCCCTCCGGCGCCACCAGCGCCATGAGGCTCCTTCGGCCGCCGTACGCGCCGACCGGCAGCCCACCCCCGATCACCTTGCCGAGCGTCGTGAGGTCGGGCGTGACCCCGTACCGCTCCTGGGCCCCGCCCCGTGCGACGCGAAACCCCGTCATGACCTCGTCGAACACGAGCAGGGAGCCGCTCCTGCGGCAGAGCTTCTGCAGCCCGGCGAGGAAGCCCTCGACGGGCGGCACGCAGCCCATGTTGCCCGCCACCGGCTCCACGATCACGGCCGCGATGGCTCCTGGATGGCGATCGAAGATGGCAGCGACGCCGTCGAGGTCGTTGTAGTCCGCGACGAGCGTGTCGGCGGCCGCGGCGGCGGGCACGCCGGGAGACGACGGCACGCCCAGCGTGGCCGCCCCGGAGCCCGCCTCGACCAGGAAGGGATCCGCGTGCCCGTGATATCCGCCGCGGAACTTCACGATGGCGCTGCGGCCCGTCGCGGCGCGCGCCAGCCGGACCGCGCTCATGGTCGCCTCGGTGCCCGAGTTGACCATGCGCACGACCTCCACGCTCGGGACCATCCGCACGATCTGCTCGGCGAGCTCTACCTCGCCCTCCGTGGGCACCCCAAACGACGTGCCACCCACGAGCGCGTCCTCCAGCGCCTCGCGCACCGCGGGATGCGCGTGCCCGAGCACCATGACGCCCCACGAGCCGACGAAGTCGAGGAGGCGACGTCCGTCCACGTCCTCGAGATAGGCGCCGCTCGCCGAGCGGATGAATCGCGGCACGCCACCGACGCCTTTGAACGCGCGGACCGGGCTGTTCACGCCGCCCGGGATCGACCTGCGCGCGCGCGCGAAGAGCCCCTCGCTCCTGCCGGCGACCTCGGCGCCGCGCGGACCGGGATTCGGAGCGCTCACGGAGCGGACGCCTTCGCCGACGCCTCGGGGGCCCACACGATGCCGCGCAGCGTCGGCAGGCCCGTCCGAGCCAGCAACGCCTCGGCCGCGGCCGTGCCCAGCGCCTCCGCGTCGGCGTTCGAGCCGGAGAGGTCCACCCGATGGATCCGGTCCCTCAACGCAACGGCCGCGCGCAAGCGCAGCGCGCCCGCGGTCGTCTCGGCCAGCGCGCCGACCGGCGCCTGGCAGCCGGCCCCCAGCCGTCGGAGGCACGCGCGCTCGGCGGTCACCGCGGACCGCGCGGGCGCGTTCTCGATCACGGCCAGCGCCTCCCGGACGCGCGCGTCCTCCTCCCGCGCCTCGACCGCGAGCGCCCCCTGCCCGGCGGCGGGGAGCACGAGGTCGGGGTCGAGCACCTCGCTCACGCGGCCCTCCAGCCCGAGCCTGCGCAGGCCCGCCACTGCGAGCAGCGCCGCATCGAAGCGCCCCTCGTCCACGGCCGCGACCCGGGTGGGCACGTTGCCGCGCATGTCCGCGACCTCCAGGTCTGGACGGAGCGCCGACAGAAACCGCTTTCGTCGCGGGCTCGACGTCCCCACCCGGGCACCCGGCCGTAGAGCGCGTAAGCCACCGGTCGGGCCGACGAGCGCGTCCCGCGGGTCCTCGCGCTCAGGAACCGCGGCGATGCACAACCCCGGGGGCAGCGTCGTCGCGAGATCCTTGCAGGAGTGCACCGCGAGATCGACGCGCCCGGCGAGCAGCGCGTCCTCGAT
Organism: Gemmatimonadales bacterium; assembly: GCA_050181335.1. Lineage (GTDB taxonomy): Bacteria > Gemmatimonadota > Gemmatimonadetes > Longimicrobiales > Gaopeijiaceae > UBA2982. Next base: position 663,299 of record JBFXDG010000001.1, read on the forward strand.
CTCCTTGGTGAAGAATGCCTGGCCGAGTGAGGGCCCGAGCGGGACGTCCTGGATGCTGTCACCGGACGTGTGGATCTCCACGATCTCGACTTGGAGAGACGGATCACCGGCCCTCAGCTTCTCCTCGACCGCTCGTGCCTGGGCGAGCGCCAAGCGCGAGCCTCGCGTTCCCAGGCGCAGGCGCATCAACCCGTCGGATCCTCGGCTTCGCCCGCCGACACGCCGAACAGCGAGCTCGCGCTGCGGAGCAGCCACTGGCCCTCCGCGCTCGTCGGATCGGCCTCGCGTATCGCCACGGTCGGCGCGTGCAGCAGCGTACGCGCGAGAGCCCGGGCGAAGCGCTGCAGGTCCTCCCGCTCGCCCTCGCCCAGGCCGCGGGACCGGCGATTCGCCTCGCTCTCGGCGATGGCCATCACCTGCTCGCGGATGCCGCGCAGCACGGAAGCCGCCTGGCGGGAGCGGCGCCACGTCGCGAAACGCTCGACCTCCTCGTCCACGATCGCCTGGGCGAGGGGCACCTGCTCGGCGCGCGCCTCGCGCGCCGCCGCGACGCGCTCGAAGATCTGCTCCAGGTCGAGGACGCGCGCGCCCTCCACGTCCGCGACGTCCCGCGCGAAGTTCCGCGGATGCGCGAGATCCAGGAAGAAGCGCACCCGGGGATGCGCCTCCGCCACCGGCGCGAGCTGCGCCGCGGTGAGGAGATCCTCGGACTCCCCCGCCGACCCCACGATCAGGTCGGCTGTCGCGAGCAGGGCCGGTAACTCGTCGAGCCCGTGCGCGACCCCGCCGAGCTTCGAGGCCAGGGTCTCGGCGCGCTCCGGCGTGCGATTGACCACGATCAGGCGGGCGAGTCCCTCCTTGCGCAGCAGCCTCGCGACGAGCGTTCCCGTCTCACCCGAGCCCACGACGATCGCCGTGCGTCCGGCGAGCGAGCCCATCTCCGTGCGCAGCAGCTCGAGCGCGGCGCCGACCACGGAGGCCGAGCCGCGGCCGATCGCCGTCTCGGCGCGGACCCGCTTGCCCGCGGCGAGAGACTGCTGGAAGAGGCGCGTGAGCAGGCTACCCGCGAACACGGCCGTCGACGGATGCTCCATGGCTGCCTGTACCTGCCCGAGGATCTGCGCCTCGCCGAACACCACGGAGTCGAGACCGGCCGCCACGCGGAAGAGGTGCCGCGCCGCCTCGTCCTCGTGCAGGACGTAGGAGTGGGCCCGGAGCTCGTCGAGATCGAAGCCGGTCCGAGTCGCCATGATGTCATGCAGCATGCGGATGGCGCGCGCCGGCCGCGCGCTCACGCCGTAGAGCTCGAGCCTGCCGCACGTCGACAGCGGGACCGCCTCGAGCAGCAGATGGGAGCGCTCGGTCAGTCGCCCGAGCCCGCTGTAGACGTCGTCGAGCTCCACGTGCAGCCGCTCGCGCACGCTCGACGGCGCCACGGAGGCGCTGGTCCCGAGAACGAAGATCTCTGCCATGCGTGCGCTAGCCGAGCGTTCGCGCCCAGTCGTCGGGGGAGATCCACACGCCCGTGTGGAGGGGCGTGTCGGACTTCGTGTACCGTCGCGCCTGCGTGTCGCGCAGGTCGTAGACGAGGCGGGAGAAGAGCGTGAGATCGTCGGTCTCGTAGACGACGACGAACTCCTGATCCTGGAGCCCGAACGAGTACAACAGCAGCTGATTGATCTCGCGGAACTGCTTTCCGATGCGGATGTGCTCGTTCATCATCCCTTGCCGCGTCTCACGACCGAGGAGGTACCACTCGGCCGTCTTCGTGAACGGGTACGCGACGAGATACGGCGCGCGCCTCGCGGCGAATGGATCGATCTCCTGGGCGGACTTGGCCGCCCTGGAGTACTCCGACGGCCGCGTCATTCCCCAGATCACGTCGATCGGTTCCATCGTGTCGCGGTAGGCGTTGTCGGCCGCGGCTCGTCGGCGGAAGAAGTCGCCGGGGGCCGAGGGACCGGCGACGCGGGCGCTGCTCCAGACGAGCACGTCGGCCGTCCGCTCGATCCCCTGCACGAGGTAGAGCTCCAGGGCATCGCAGGCGTCCCGGAGCGCGCCGCACCAGGCGCGCGCCCGCTCCTTCCGTGCCGAAGCATCCATCTTCCAGAACCCGGGACCGAGGCGGTACGTGGCGAAGTGCCCGAGGACGATCGGCTCGGGCGGGGAATCGGGTGGAGGGCTTTCTTCGCTCACGTGACGTGCGTGGGTGAGGTTCGCTGTCGGGAGGCCGAGTAAGCTCGTGGCTCCGGTGCCGCCGTGCATTCGGGCATCTGCCCGCCGCGCGGTCCGTGAAGGCACGGACTGGACAGCGGACGCGGCGTATCCGCCAAGCGACTGAGACTCGTTCTCAGGACGCGCGGCCCAGCGTCTTGCTCGCGGGTGACCGGTCGTCAGGGGCTGAGCGACTCGACCGTCGGAACGATGAGGTCCACCCTGAACGGCGGCAGACGGTATCGAACACTGTCGCCCGCGGCCGTCGCCCACCGGTCGCCGCTGCCGCTGCCCACGGTGACCGCGGCGAGCCGCTCGCCGGACTCGGCGTACGCCACGGTGGTGCCGCCCGCCGGTAGCCGACCGATGGAGTCCGTATCCGCGACGAACCGCGCAGCGACCAGCCCACCGCCGAGCTGATCCAGAATGCTCTGCACCGTACGCGCATTCGCCGCGTCGCCGTTCGCGAACGTCCATGTCGAATCCGTGCGCACCACGGTGGCCGACTCGCCGTCCCGCTCGACCGTGATACGCCGTACGCGCGCCGTGTCGATCGCCAGCATGCGGCGGTTGCGCCAGTCGTCGAGGCCGCGGAAGACGTAGGATCGCACGCCGCTCTCGGCGAGGTAGACCACGTCCTCGTCCGGCATGCGCACGTAGAAGGTGCGGGCGCGCGGGCCGTCCAAGCCCACCAGGATGCGGCGCGTCGCGCCGCCTTGATCGATCTCCAGAGACGGCGCCGTGTCGGCGGCCACACCCATGCGTCCGTGGTTGGAGGGGTTGGTCGCCGCGACGTCGACGATCTCGGTCTCGCGGAGCGTCTGGAAGAAGCGGGACACGGACCCCGAGTCGCTCCGGAAGCCGTCCACGAGCCATGCACCACCGACGTTCCGCAGCTCCACCGTATCCTGCATTCGGATGAAGCGCGCGGCCTCCACGTTCGAGGAGTCCGCGTTCGCGAAGAACGTGGCGACCGGGCCGGTGATCTCGGGAGCCGTGTCGCCGCCCCGGTTCGAGACGAGGAACACGACCAGCCAGATCGCGGCCACCGCGCCCAACGCGCCGACGAGCCGCTTCAGCGTCCGTTCGCTCAAGCCACGACCTCCTTCCAGCGGCCTTCAGCGCGCCGGCGCCGGCCGGTCACGCGCAGCACGCCGAAGAGCGCGAAGAGCAGCGGCACGCCGACCAGATTGCCCCACTTGAGCACGTTGCGGCTCGTGTCCGACTCGAAAACGAGCGTCGGCGGCGTGCGGTCCTTCGAGCGGATGCGGATCAACGCCTCGTCCTGAGCGAGCCAATCGATGGCGTTCGCCAGGAAGGTGAAGTTGCTCGGGCTGCTCTGCATGATCTGACCCGCGGTGAAGTCCGCGTCGCCGATCACCACCATGCGCCCGCGCGTGTCTCCCTCGGGTGGCGTGACGGCCGCGGCGAGCGTGCGTACGCCCAGCTCCTCCTCGGGGACCGACCAATCTTGATTGGGCATGATCGCCATGCCGGGCGGCTGCAGCGCGGCTGCTTCGCTGGTCTGCCAGAGGCGCGTGACGTTCGTGCTGTCGGAGATCTCGAGCGCTCCGGCGTAGGGCAGCGTCACCTGATTGAGCCCGCTCGTGATCGCGTGGGGCTCGGCGGGCCGGGCGATCGGCCAGAGCGGATAGGGCGCGACGACCTGGAAGATGCCTTGGGTCCCCACCTGGACCTGCTGATTCGACGCGAGATCCATCACCAGGCTCGGCGAGAGCGATACCCCACGCTCGGCGAGCAGGGGCTCGAGCCCGCTCCGGAACGGCGAGGGGATCGGCGACTCCTGGCCGATGCTCACGGCCTCGAGCATCATCAGCGTGGCGCCGCCCCGGTCCACGAAGGACCGGACCCGGCGGACGGCGGTCGAGTCGAGCGGCTGAGAGGGCCCCATCACGACGAGCATCTCGATGTCGCTCGGGATGTCCGCCGAATCGCTCTCGAGGTCGACCGCGCGCAGCTCGTAGCGCTGTCCGAGGCTCTCCATGAGGCCCGGGACGTCACCCACCGGTTGCGCCCCGAAGCCCTGCAGGTACCCGATGGCGACGTGCTCCGCCGTCGTCATGTCGTAGATCGCCGACGCGAGCTTGAACTCCAGGTCGTCGGTCCTGTCGATGATCGGCACGACCTCGTTCCGCTCCGCGTACCGGATCGCGTAGCCGTAGTAGCCGCGGCGGATGTCGAACTGATCCTCGCGCATGACGTTGAACTCGACCGGGTAGATGCCGAGCTCCTCGGCCTCGGTCGCCGCATCGGGATCCTCGTCGGGATCGACGATCGTCACCCTCAGGTTGCCGTTGGATGCGTTCTCCATGTCCGCGAGCACGTCCCGCACGTCGCGGAGCTGCAGCTGCAGCTCGGGCGGCAGCTCGGTGGACGCGAACAGCTCGATCTCGACGAGGTCGTCGAGCCCGCTCAGGAGGTCGCGAGTGCCGTCCTCGAGCGTGAAGAGGTTGCCGGTCGTGAGGTCGATCCTCCCGCGCAGATAGCTGCCGAGCAGGTTCACGCCCAGCACGAGCAGCGCCACGACCGCCACGCCGAGGCGCATCCGCCGCCACTCGGCGCGCGAATGGCTGAGTCGCTCGCGCAGGATGGCGCCGAGCGCGAGCACGACGAACAGCGCCGTGGTCGAGAGGAAGTAGACGACGTCGCGCAGGTCCACCACGCCGCGCGCGACGTTCTCGAAGTGGCTGAGCACGGAGAGCCGCGCGAGCGCGCCCGCGATCACCGGCGTCAGGCCGATCTGTACGACCGGCAGGCCGATCAGGAAGAGGATGAACGCGACCGTCGCGGCCACGATGAAGGCGGTGATCTGGTTGCGCGTGAAGCTCGAAGCCCACAGCCCGAGCGCGACGAGCTGGAGGGCGAGGAGCGCCGCGCCGACGTACTGAGCCGCCATGATGCCGGCGTCGGCCTCCGACACGAGCAGCACGCCGATCGCCGTGGGGATCGTGCCGACGAGCGCGAGCATGACGAACGCCCAGTCTCCTAGCAGCTTGCCGAGCACGACCTCGAGCTCCGTGAGGGGCTGCGCCAGCAACCACTCGAGCGTGCGGCTCCTCCGCTCCTCGGCGAACGACCGCATCGTCGCCGCGGGAACGAAGATCGCGAACAGCATGGGCAGCATGTCGAAGATCGGGCGGAGCGACGCGACGCTCATCGCGTACATCGAACGGAACGCCAGGAACAGCGAGATGCCGAGGAACGCGACGATCAGCACATAGGCGGTCGGCTGGTCGAAGTAGCCGCGGAGCTCGCGCCGCGCGACGGCCCAGACGTTCCGGATCATGACGCGCCTCCGGCCGCCTCGGCGGCGGGCGCGGCGTCGACGGGCGCCGCCGCGGGCGTGGCCTCCGCCGTGAGCGAGCGGAACAGCTGCTCGAGGCTCGCCCGCTCGCGGTGCAGCTCCCACAACGTCCAGCCGCGGTCACGCGCCAGCGCGAAGATCTCGGGCCTCAGCTCGTGATCGCCGGCGGCCTCGAGCGTCACGCGCACGCGGCCGTTCACGCTCTCGCCGCTGTGCGAGGTCACACCGGGGAGCCCCGCGAGCGCGTCGTGCACGCCGGACCCCTCCGCCTCGACGACGTAGCGCGCGCCACCCGTCTTGCTCGCGAGCAGCGCCTGCACGCTGCCCTCGGCGGCGAGCTGCCCCCGGCTCAGGATGACGAGTCGTGAGCACGTCGCCTCGACCTCCTGCATGACGTGGGTGCTGAGGAGCACCGTCCGCTCCCGACCGAGCGTGCTGACGAGGCGACGGATCTCGACGCGCTGGTTCGGGTCGAGCCCCTCGGTCGGCTCGTCGAGGATGAGCACCTCCGGCCGGTGCAGGATCGCGCTCGCGAGCCCGATGCGCTGCCGGTAGCCTTTCGAGCACTCGCCGATCGGCCGGTAGAACACGGCGCCGATATCCGTCTCCTCGACCGCCGCCGCGACGCCGGACCTCGCCTCGGCGCGCGTGAGCCCTCGCAGGTCGGCGACGTAGTCGAGGTACTCCGCCACGATCAACTCGTCGTACAGAGGGTTCGCTTCCGGCAGGTATCCGATGCGGCGCTTGGCCGCGATCGGGTTCTCCGCCACCGGCACGCCATCGAGGAGCACCGCGCCCTCGTCCGGCTGCAGGGTGCCCGTAATCATCCGCATGGTCGTGGTCTTGCCAGCGCCGTTCGGGCCGAGGAAGCCCACGACCTCGCCGCGCTCCACCCCGAACGTCAGGCGATCGACGGCCGTCACGCCGCCGTAGCGCTTGCTGACTCCATCCACGGAAATCATGTCCACTCCCTAACGAAAAAGAGCCACGCCGTGCTCGACGTGGCCCATGCGCGAGAGGTCGATCCGGCACGACCGGTCGAGCAGGCCGGACGGCGTGCCGTCCCGGCCCTTGAGATGACGCGGCCCGATTCTACGGACGGCGGGGGGCCTTGTCCACCCGCGTGAGATGCGCCATTCGGCGGATGGGTTGCCCGGTTGGGAGCCGCGCCTCGGCTAACCCGCAAAGACCTCTCGGAAGCGAGCCGCGAGCCGGGGACCGGCGCCTTCGTCCTCGTGCTTGAAGAAGACGAAGGCGCGCTCCCAACGCTCCGAGGCCACCTTCTCGGCCCAGCGTGCGAGGTCGGCGTCCTGATAGTCCGGGCGCCTTAGCCGCAGGTATCCCCAGGAGGCCGTCGGGACGATCGGCTCGTCGGACGTGGCCTCGTCGGTATCCGCGCAGACGAGGGCCATGTCGCGCTCGCGCAGCGCATGGCGCACGGCCGCGTCAATCCAGGACGGGTGCCGGAACTCGAACGCAGCGGCCGTTCCCGCGGGCAAGCCGTCCAGGAACGAGACGAAGCGCTCCTCGTCCTTCGGCATGTTCGGTGGGAGCTGGAAGAGGATCGCGCCCAGCCGCGGGCCGAGCTCGGTGAGGGCGCCCAACATGTATTCGGTCGGCTCGCGGGCCTCCGGCTTGAGCCGCGCGAAGTGGGTGATCCTCCGCGATGCCTTGATGGAAAAGCGGAATCCCTCGGGGACCTGGTCGCCCCAGCCCGCCAGCACCGACGCCTTCGGGAGTCGATAGAACGTGTTGTTGATCTCGACCCCGTTCAGGCGCTCGCCGTAGTAGGAGAGCATGCGCTTGGCGGGTAGGTCGTCCGGATAGAAGCTCCCCCGCCACTCGTCGTAGCTGTAGCCGCTCGTCCCGACGTAGAGCTCCATCGCTCGTTTCCCCCGCTCGAAGGGTGCCCTGGCCCGCCGCCGCGCCGGATGAAACTTTGGCCCCGGACCCCGCGTCCCGAAAGAACGTCACGGATGCGTGTTCCGACCTCCGCCGAAGACGGAGCGATCTCGAGCATGGGGGCCATGCGGCCATGGGGCCGGAAATCTGGATAGCGCTCGTCGCGGTGTTCGTGAGCGGCGGAGCCGTGGGAACGGCCGGCACGCTCCTCAGCCAATGGCTCGTGAGGCGCTTCGACGGGGCGTCGGCCGACTCGAGCGACCGCGACGGCGCGGGGCTGGACGCGCTACGCGGCGAGATGTCGGATATGGCGCGGCAGCTGCGTAATCTCGACGCGCGCCTCGACTTCACGGAGCGGCTGCTCGATGGCGCGCTCGCTCCCGACCCTGCCATGGTCGCCGGACCGGAGCCCGCCGGAAGCGATACCGGCTCCGGCGAGCCCCGATCGGCGAGCTAGCGACTATTTCTTCGACTTCTTGCCCTTCTTGCGGCGGCGACCCTGGTTGGGGTGCTCCAGGTGCTGCCACGTCTCGCCACGACGCAGCATATAGATGGTGCTGGCCGATACGCCGAGCCTGCGGGCCCATTCGGCGCCGGAGGATCTCCAGCGATCCGCCTTCTCGTCCCAATCGTCCAGGACCTTCTTGGCCTGCGTCGCGGTCAGCTGGGCATGCGGCGAGTTCTCGCCGCGCAGCCAGACGTTCGAGCCGTACCACCGGTCGACCGTCTGCAGCGGGCCCGTCACGCCGCGGCCCGTGTGGCCCAAGCAGTAGTGTCGGACTTGATCGACCGAGTACTGTGGGTACATACGCGCAATCTCCGCGTATAGAAACCCGTCCTCGGCCAGCTTGCGCCACTTGACCACGAGGTCAGTGTCCGGCTTTGCCATCCCGTATCTCCTGGGTTGTTCCGTGGGGGGATTCTTATCTGCGGCCGCGTAAACCCTGCGCAAGATACCGAAGTTCCGGCGTTCCGGCGATGCGTGTTTCGCCGATTAGCTACGGCTTCCCCGTCAGTCGGTTCGCGAAGCGCATGCGAAACTTGGCAAGTTTCGGGCCTATCACGATGCGGCAGTAGGACTGATTCGGGTTGCGACGGTAGTACTCGTCGTGATAGCGCTCCGCGGGGTAGAAGCGATCGAGCGGCTCGATCTGGGTGACGATCGGGCCATCCCACAGCCCCTGGGTGTCGAGCTCACTCACCAGATTGCGGGCAACCTCCGCCTGCTCCGGGGAGTGCGTGAAGATCGCCGACCGGTACTGCGTGCCGACGTCCGCGCCCTGCCGGTCGAGCGTCGTGGGATCGTGCGTGGCGAAGAAGATCTCCAGGATCTCGCGGTAGGAGATGATCTCCGGATCGAACGTCACCTGCACGACCTCGGCATGACCGGTCGTGCCCGAGCAGACCTGCTCGTACGTGGGGTTGGACGTCGCGCCCCCCGCGTATCCGGACTTCACCCCGGTCACGCCGCTCACCAGCTCGAAGACGGCCTCGAGACACCAGAAGCACCCGCCCCCGAGGGTCGCCTGCTCCGTCGCGCTCATCGCACACTGTCCTGCGCCGATCCCGCGCGCACCGGTCCCCGCTCGTGAGCTGGACGCGACGCCGCCGACAGCACGTCGGCGATCACGTCGAGCGCGCGCTCGATGGCGTCGTCATCGATGTCCCTGTGCACGACCGCGCGGATGCCGCTGCCGCCGCCGGGGATCATGTGCACGCCCGCGGCATGGCAGCGCTCGGCGAAGTCCGCCGCGCCCCCGTCCCGCACGCTGAAGCGCACGATGTTCGAGTGGACATCGCGGGGGTCGATCTCGATTCCATCGAGCGACGCGATGCCGGCGGCGAAGGCGCGCGCGCGCCGAATATCGTCTCCGAGGCGCGGCCTGTGATGCTCGAGCGCGTGCAGCGCAGCCGCCGCCAAGACGCCGGCCTGTCGCATCCCGCCGCCAAGCTGCTGTTTGAACCGTCGCGCACGCGCCACCATGGGGCGCGTGCCGGCGAGCGCCGAGCCCACCGGCGCGCCGAGGCCTTTCGAGAAACAGACGTTGACCGTGTCGAAGGGCGCGGCGAAGTCGCGCTCCGTGACCCCTGACGCGGCGGTGGCGTGCCACAGGCGCGCGCCGTCGAGGTGCAGGGCGAGCCCGTGGCGGCGTCCGGCGGCGCATACGGACTGGACCGCTTCGAGCGGCCAGACCGTGCCACCGCCGGCGTTGTGCGTGTTCTCCACGCACAGGAGTCGCACCGGCGAGCTGAGCGTCGCGGGCTTGAAGCGGTGCGCGACGCCCACGCCCGCTTCCACGTCTGCCGCGCCGAAGATCCCACGCACGCCGCGGATCGGCACGATCGACACCCCGCTGATCGCCGCGGCGCCGCCACCTTCGTTCACGACGACGTGGCTCGTGCCTTCGACCAGCGCCGCGTCGCCCGGCTCCGTCTGGATCCGCACGGCGATCTGATTCGACATCGTGCCGGTCGGGACGAAGACCGCGTCCTCCTTGCCGAGGAGCGCCGCCGTGCGCGCCTCGAGCTCGTTCACCGTCGGGTCTTCGCCGTAGACGTCGTCGCCGACCTCCGCGGACGCCATGGCGGCGCGCATGGCCGCGGTGGGCTTGGTGACGGTGTCGCTTCGCAGATCGATCATGGGCTCGTCTCCACGCGGGTTAGCCTAGACCAGGGTGCACGACGCGACAAGCGCGCTTTCCGGTCGCGTGGTACGCCTCCTCGAACGGCGGAACGACTCCGGCGGCAGGGACGCGAGATCTTCGGCGACGGACTTCGCTTCGGAACTCAAGGCGCACCTCCTCGCTGATCGAGCTCCTGGCGGAGCTCGCGGATGACGGCCGGTCCGACGCGGCAGCATCCGCCGATCACCCGGGCGCCGTGCTCGAGCCAAACTCTCGCCTCGGCGACCCAATCGGCGCCAGCCGGCGTCCCGACCCATCTGCGCGAGCGGGCGTCGTAGACCTCGCCCGAGTTGGGATAGGCGATCACGGGAAGATCGGTCAGGGAGCGAACCGTGTCGATCGACGCGGCGACGTGGCGCGGCGCCGTGCAGTTGATGCCGATACCGGCGAGCCGCGGCGCCGCGAGGGCGGCGTGCACGGCTTCGGCGAGCGGGCTCCCGTCGCGGAGACGCTCGTCGTCGGCGCAGGTGAACGACATCCATGCCCACGTGCTCGACACTTCGCCGAGCAGGGAGGCGACGATCTCCGCCTCCACGGACGACGGGATCGTCTCGAATGCGACGAGGTCCGCGACCGTGTCGGCGAGCACGTGCAGCCGGCGGCGATGGAAGTCGACGAGCGCCGAGCGGCCGATCGCGTAGCGGCCCCGGTACTCGGAGCCGTCCGCGAGATACGCGCCGTACGGACCGGCGCTCGCCGCGACGATCGGCTCCATCCGTGCCGAGCGGCCGCTCTCCGCGGACCAGAACGCGCCGCAGGCGTCGCGTGCCAGCTGAACCGAGCGGCGCAGCAGGGCCTCGGCCTCCCGTTCGTCCAGCCCGGCCGCAGCGAACCCCTCGAAGCTCGCCTGGTAGCTCGCGGTGGTGACGCAGTCGGCGCCCGCCTCCAGGTACGCGAGGTGGGCCGCGCGGATCGCGTCGGGCGCTTCCAGCAGCAGGCGAGCCGACCACAGCGGCGTGTCGAGCACGTGGCCGGCCGACTCGAGCGCCGTGGCGAGCCCGCCGTCGAGCGCGACGAAGCCCTGCCCCGCGAGGAAGCGCGCGAACGGACCGGCGTACGTCACTTCCACTCGAACCGGAAGTTGTTCACGTACGGCCGTCGCCCTGCGACTTGATGGACACGGGGGTCGAAGCGCGCAACGTCCACCTCCTCGTCACCCCAGGAGAACGAGCCTCGATACCCCAGAGCTTCCAGGTGCAGGAAAACGTCTCCCATGTCGTGGCCGCGCAGGTGCCGCACCTCGCACTCGACGAGGATCGCCGGACGGTGCTCGCGCAGCGTGGACTCGGCGCCGCGAAGCACGTCGAGCTCGTGCCCCTCGACATCGCACTTGATCAGCCCGACACGCGACGTCCGCGCCGCGCCCGCGAGGACCCGGTCGAGCGTGTCGACGCGCACCTCGGTACGTCCCGGCGACGGGGGCAGCGAAGCCCCGACGAGAGACGCGGCGGGCGACGGTCCGGCGCCCGGTCGCAGGAGCGGCTGCGTCCCCGGCGCGGACGACAGCGCCGCCTCGATCACCTCGACGTTCGACCAGCCGAACGCGGAGACGTAGGAGCGGAGGAGCTCGGCCGCCTCGGGCTGCGGCTCGCACGCGATCACGCGCCCCGTGTCCCCGACCGCGCGCCGCATCCAGTAGGTGTAGCCGCCCTTGTAGGCTCCGACGTCCACGGCGGTGTCACCGAGCGCGAGATCGTTCATCGTCCAGCGGATGCCCGCCGGATCCACGCGACGCCGGTATCGCCACGCGCGGTGGCGGAGCTGGAGGCGAGCGAGGAGCGACACCGTCAACGACCCCACAAAAGCAGCGGGCCGCCCCGATCGCTCGGGACGGCCCGCCAGTCGAGTCGGAACCGATGCTCAGGAGATCTGGACGACGTTCTCCGCAGCGGGGCCCTTGGTCCCCTGGACCAGGTCGAACTCCACCTTCGCGCCCTCGGCGAGGCTCCTGAAGCCATCAGCTTGGATGGCGCTGTGGTGGACGAAGCAGTCCTTGCTTCCGTCCTCCGGGGTGATGAAGCCGAAGCCCTTCTGGTCGTTGAACCACTTCACGGTTCCTCTGGTACGCATCAGCGCGCTCCCTATGGTATTGCGGTTGTCGGAGTGCGGATGACCCGTACGTTCCGACCAACATCGAATGCGCGGAACACCCCGCGCAGGGGGCAGTCGGCGCCTCCACGGAGGCCGGCGAGCTGCCACTGTCGAAAATTACGCTGAATATCCTGTATCAGCCGCGCGACTACCGCAAGTAACCCCCCCTCGAAAAAGGACCCCTTGCCCCCGACCGGGGGGAGGGGCCATGTCCCTCCCATGATCGACGCGTTCATCGGCCGGACCCCCGTCGTGCGCCTCGAGCGCCTGGTGGAACCAGGGTCCGCAGAGGTGTGGGTGAAGCTCGAGGCGATGAACCCGGGAGGGTCGATCAAGGACCGGCCCGCCCTGGCGATGATCGTCGACGCGGAGCGACGGGGGCTGCTGCGTCCGGGCGATACGATCGTCGAGCCGACCTCGGGCAACACGGGCATCGGGCTCGCGCAGGTGGCGGCCGCCAGGGGCTACAAGCTCATCCTCACGCTGCCCGCGCAGATGAGCGTGGAGCGCAAGCGCACGCTGACCGGCTACGGGGCCGAGCTGGTGCTCACGGATCCCGAGCTGCGCATGATCGCCGCGATCGCGGAGGCCGAGAAGATCCGTGACCGCACCGGCGCGTTCATGCCCGACCAGTTCGCCAACCCGGCGAACCCGCAGACGCACTACGAGACGACCGCGCCCGAGCTCTGGGAGGCGATGGACGGGAAGATCGACGCGTTCGTCTACGGGAGCGGAACGGGCGGGACGATCTCGGGCGTCGGTCGCTATCTGAAGGAGCGCCTGCCGAACGTGCTCGTCGTGGCGGTGGAGCCGGGACGGAGCGCGGTGCTGTCCGGTGAGCCGCGCGGTCAGCATCAGTTCCAGGGAATGGGTCCCGGCTTCATCCCCAAGAATCTCGACCTCAGCGTCGTCGATCGCGTGATGAAGGCCTGGGAGGAGGATGCCTTCCCCATCGCGAGACGCCTCGCGCGCGAGGAGGGCCTGTTCCTGGGGATGAGCAGCGGGGCGATCGTGTGGGCGGCGATGGAGCTGGCCAAGGAGCTCGGGCCCGGGCACCGGGTGGTGTGCATCGCACCCGACTCCGCTGCGCGTTACCTGAGCACCGACCTCTTCGACGGGAGCGGGGGCGGACCGAAGAGCGACACGGACGCGGCAGGCTGATCGAGTCGTCTCTTTTGGCGCGGATCCGACGGCCGGCGTAAGATGTCGCCCTCTCATCACCGCCGTTCACGGAAGGAGCGAGACTTGGCGGACGGAAGCCCATCCGGCCTCATGCGTCTTTTCCAGAAGACGACGAAGGTCGAGCCCGGCGAAGCCGGTGCGGTCGTCACCGCGTTCCTCCTCTACTTCTGTGTGCTCGGCGGCTACTTCGCCGTGCGGCCCGTTCGCGAGACCGTCGGGACGATCCTGGGGCCCGAACGCACGGCCGACCTCTTCGTAGCCACGTGGATCGCGTCGGTCGCGATCGTGCCAATCTACGGCACGTTGTGCTCGCGCTTCCGGCGGAGCGTCTTCCTGCCCTGGATCTACGGCTTCGTGGCGGGCTCGCTCATCGTGGTGGGCATCGTGCTGCGGGTCACGGAATCGATCCTCGCCGCCCAGTTCTTCTACGTCTTCATCAGCGTCCTGAACCTCTTCGTCGTCTCCGTTCTCTGGAGCTTCCTGCTCGAGCTCTTCGACGCGGGACAGGTGAAGAGGCTCTTCGGCATCATCGCGGCCGGAGGCACGGCGGGGGCGCTCGCCGGACCCGTTCTGACGGATCTCACGGTGCGCTTCATCGGCAACGGCGGTGTGCTGTTCATGGGCGCGGGCCTGTTCGTGGTCGCCATCGTCTGCCAGCGCATCCTGCTGCACATCTGGAAGCGCACGGGGTGGAGCGGTGCCGCGGCCGCCGCCGGCGACCGACCCATGGGCGGCAATCCCTTCGCCGGCTTCACGCTGATCCTGAAGTCGCCGTACCTCATCGGCATCGCGACGTTCGTGGTGCTCGCCGCTTCGGCCAACACGTTCCTCTACTTCGCGCAGCTGCGCGTCGTGTCCGACACGTTCGCCGATCCCGAAGTCCGCACGCAGGTCTTCAGCCGCATCGACTACACGGTCCAGACGCTGACCATCATCGCGCAGCTCCTCTTCACCGGTCGGATCGCGTCGCGGTGGGGGATCGGCTCGCTCCTCATGTTCGTGCCGATGCTCATGGTCGGCGGCTTCCTGTTCCTGGCCAGCTTCTACGCGTTCCCGGTGCTGGTCGCCGTGATGATCACGCGTCGCGTGGGCGAGTACTCGTTCATTCGGCCGGGCCGCGAGATGCTCTTCTCCAAGGTGGACACGGAGACGAAGTACAAGGCGAAGAACGCGATCGACGTCCCCGTCTACCGCGGCGGTGACGCGCTGATCGCGCAGGTCGATTCGCGGCTCGACGGTGCCGGCATGTCGCCCTCGAACATCGCGCTCATCGGCGCCGGGGCCGCGGTGCTCTGGGCCGTCAACGGCGTCCTCCTCGGCCGCGCCGGCACCAAGCGGGGCGGAACCGAGGCGCCCGCGACGCCCTCCGAGCCGGCGCCCGCCAGGACCTGAGGTCTCACGGGGCCGAAGCGATGCGTCTTCCGTTCCACACGCTGGACGTCTTCACCGACCGTCCCTTCGGCGGCAATCCCCTCGGCGTCTTCCCCGACGCGCTCCATCTGCCCACGGGGCTCATGCAGCGCATCGCGGGGGAGATGAACCTCTCCGAGACCGTCTTCCTCGGCGCGGCGGAGACGCCGCAGGGCACCGCGCGCGTGCGCATCTTCACCCCCAAGGTGGAGCTTCCGTTCGCCGGCCACCCGACCGTGGGAACCGCCATCTTCCTCGCGGGCCGTCTCCCGCCGCCGCGGCGGGGTGAGAGCGAGATGAGGCTGCTGCTGGAGGAGAACGTCGGCCTCGTGCCCGTGGACGTGCGCTTCGAGGACGGTCGTCCGGTGTTCGCGCGCCTGACGACCGCGCAACTCCCGGAGCACCGGCCGTCACCGCACGCGCCCGCCGAGCTCGCCCGCATGGTGGGGCTCGATACCGACGACGTGTGCCCGGACGACCTGCCCGCCGAGATGGTGTCGTGCGGGCTGCCCTATCTCGTGCTGCCCGTGCGCAGCTTGGACGCCGTGCGCCGCGCGACGCTCGACGTCGCCCTCTGGCGGCGCATGCTGTCCGAGAGCTGGGCGCACCATGTGTACCTCGTCGCGATGGAGGCCGAGGGCGCCGACGTGGACGTGCACGTGCGCATGTTCGCACCGGGCTCCGGCGTGCCCGAGGATCCGGCGACCGGCTCGGCGGCCGCCGCGCTAGGCGGGTATCTCGCGGCGCTGAGCGGCCGCGAGCAGGGAACACTCGCGTGGGTGGCCGAGCAGGGCCTCGAGATGGGCAGGCCGAGCCTCCTCCACATCGAGGCGGACCGCGCGCGTGGTGCCACGACCGCGATCAGGGTCGGAGGCCGCGCGGTCGAGGTCAGCCAGGGCACCATGCAGGTCCCCGACTGAGTCGATCGGTCAGCCGACCGCCGGACCCAACGCCGACCCGATCGCCATCAGGACCCTCGTCAGAGGCGGCACCGGAATGATCGCGTGCCCATCGCGGTAGGCGCGGCTGCGCGGTTCGGCCCCCGGATCCCGCGGCGCCCACGGATGCGGACCCGGAGCCACGTCCTCCCCGTTCACGAGCACGCTCGGCGAGCCGAGGTTGCGCGCGTACTTGGGGCAGGCGCGATCTTCGCTGTTCCACTCCGTCCACACCGCCGGAACGCCCGCCGTCCGGCACGCCGCGGTGAGCATCTCGCGCGCATGTCCGACGTTCGGGCATCCCGGATCGTAGACGAGCTCGATCTGGAGACGCAACGACAAGGACCAGTCCCTCCGGGGGGGGGTTGGCGATACCCTGATTCCCTCGGGCATCTGCCGTGCCAGATTTCCTGTAACCCGCATTTGGATCTTTTGTTACGCGCGTGGCAGGAGTGCCGATGGCAGGCAGGGTCGAAGCGATCTGGGTGAAGCGTTCGCACGGCGGCGTCATGGACCCCGCCGCCGAAGTCGATCTGGTGGTCGGCAAGGGCATCGTGCGCGACGCGAGCTTCGGTCGCTCGCGACGTCAGGTGACCGTCATCGAGAAGGAGACGTTCGACCGGGTTCGGACCTCGTTACCGGCGGCGGATCCGGTCATGCGACGGGCCAACATCATGGTGAGTGGGGTTTCGCTCGCGGACAGTCGCCGACGGGTCCTCAGGATCGGAGGGGTCCGGATCCTCATCCACGGGGAGACGCGCCCCTGCGAGCGCATGGACGAGCAGTGCGAGGGTCTCCGCGCGGCCCTGTCGCCGAGCTGGGGCGGGGGCGCGCACGGCGTCGTCCTCGACGACGGGCTCGTGCGGGTCGGTGACGCCGCCGAGCTCGAGCCCACCGAGGGGCGAGCCTAGGCGCGCTCGCCGCCGTCGACCACCACGATCTCCCCGTTGCGGGAAGCGGAATGATCCGCGCACAGGTCGAGCACCACCTCCGCGACCTCGGCCGCGCGAATCAGCCTCGGCTGCCCGGCCTGCTCGAGGATCGACCGCAGCGCGTCGTGCCAGGACTTGCCCGTGAGGTGCATGATACGCGCGATCGTCTCGTCGGTGAGCGGCGTGTCCACGTAGCCCGGGCACACGGCGTTCACGGTCACGCCGGTCGCTTCCGCCTCGGCGGCGATCGACTTCGTGAACCCGACCACCGCGTGCTTCGCCGCCACGTACGCCGCGATGTAGCGATCGCCCTCCAGGCCGGCGAGCGAGGCGACGTTCACGATCCGCCCCCACCGGCGCTGGACCATCGCGGGAAGGACCGCCTGCGTGCACAGGAACGTCCCGGTCGCGTTCACCGCCATGATGTGCTCCCACTCGGCGAGCGCGATCTTCGCCAGCGGGTTCGACGTGGCGGTCCCGGCATTGTTGATGAGGATGTCGATGTGCCCCATCGCCTCGGTCGCGGAGAGCGCGAGATCCCTGACCTGCCGCGGGTCGGTGACGTCGCAGCGGAAGGCGAACGCCTTCAGCCCTTCGCGGCGCAGCTGTGCCGCGACCTCGACCACCTGCGACTCGTTGCGGGCGGCGAGCGCGACGGACGCTCCGGCCTCGGCGAGCGCGATGGCGGTGGCGGCCCCGATGCCGCGGCCACCTCCCGTGACGACGGCCGTCCGACCCACCAGGCTCACGGACCGCGCTGCCGCGGCGGCCGCCCCGAGCGCACGGTTCACGTGGCGGCTGTCTGGAAGTCGCGCGCGGTCGTGCCAGGCATCGCCGGAGCTCGGTGCAGGGCGTCGTGTCGGGGTCGTGGCTATTGTAGCGACATGAGCGGACCCGGCACCACGTTTTCGGCGCGAGCTTGAGCCCTTCCGTCTCCGACGAGTTCGAGAGCCTGCAGCGCACGCTCGTCACCTGTCGCCGGTGCCCGCGTCTCGTCGCGTGGAGGGAGGAGGTGGCGAGGGAGAAGCGCGCGGCGTTCCGGGACGAGGTCTATTGGGGCAAGCCGGTGCCCGCGTTCGGAGACCCACACGCCAGGATCCTGGTGGTGGGCCTCGCCCCCGCGGCGCACGGAGCGAACCGCACCGGCCGCATGTTCACGGGAGACCGCTCGGGCGAGTGGCTCTATCGGGCGCTCCACCGTCACGGCTTCGCTTCGCAGCCGACGTCCACCGATCGGGCGGACGGCCTCCGTCTGCGCGATGTCCTCGTGACGGCCGCCGTCCGGTGCGCGCCGCCGGCCAACGCGCCGACGAGTGCCGAGCGCGCCGCCTGTCTGCCGTGGCTCGAGGCCGAGATGCATCTGCTCGACCGCGTGCGCGTCATCGTCGCCCTCGGAGGCATCGCCTTCGATCAAGCGTGGAAGGTCCTCATGGCCTCCGGCACCCTGCCCACCCGCCGTGTGCGCTTCGCGCACCTGGTCGAGGTGCCGCTCACGGACGGGCGCACGCTGCTGGGCTCGTATCACCCGAGCCAGCAGAACACGTTCACGGGCAAGCTGACCGAGCCGATGTTCGACCGGGTGTGGGCACGGGCGAGCACGCTCGCGGAACGGTAGCTCGGTGGTTGGGCGGAACCGCCCCGTGGGATGGCGCCTCCCGGCCCCGCGTCGTAGCATGCCGATCGCGTTCCACCCTCCGAAACGAGGCTTCCATGCGTGACCGGTTTCCCTTCGCCGCAGCGCGGGTAGCCCTGCTCCTGGCCGCACTGGGGTCCGCAGCGCTCCCGGCGACCGCCCAGGTCGAGCGGGGCAACCCCTACGGCGAATGGCGCTATATCTGGGGCGACATGTCGAGCACGCGGTTCTCGCCGCTCGACCAGATCGACGCCAGCAACTTCGAGACGCTCGAGACGGCCTGGGTCTGGCGTGGGGACAACTACGGTCCCAACGCGGACGGTGTCATGCGGTCCACGCCGATCTACGCGGACGGGATCCTCTATACCGTGGCCGGAACGCGCCGCCAGGTGGTGGCGATCGATCCGGCGACGGGCGAGACGTTGTGGACGTTCCGCGAGCCCAACACGGTCCGCTGGGAGCGTTCCCCACGTCAGAACTACGGGCGTGGCGTGGCGTACGCGGAGGTGGACGGGCGCGGCGTCATCTACGTCGTGACCCCCGCGTTCTTCCTGCACGCGCTCGACGCCAAGACCGGGCAGCCGATCGAGGGATTCGGCGGTCACATCCCGATCGATGGGTTCCCGGAGACCGGCACGGTGGACATGTTCGCCACGCTCGGTCACCCCTACGACGTCAACACGGGGATCGAGCTCTCGCGCGGCGCCATCACCACGTCGTCGCCGCCGCTGGTCGTGAACGGCGTGATCATCGTGGGCAACTCGGCCCACCAGGGCGGGGGCTACACGCGCATCGAGAACGTGCCCGGTGACGTGCAGGCCTTCGACGCCCGCACGGGGCGGCACCTGTGGACGTTCCACACGATCCCCCGCGCGGGCGAGTTCGGGAACGAGACATGGGAGAACGACTCCTGGCGCTACGTCGGCAACGTGAACGTATGGGCGCCGCTCTCGGCCGATCCCGCGCTGAACCTGGTGTACCTGCCGACGGACGCGCCGACGAACGACTACTTCGGCGGGCACCGTCCGGGCGCGAACCTCTTCGGCAGCAGCTTGGTCGCCGTGGACATCCGCACCGGTCAGCGGAAGTGGCACTTCCAGATGATCCACCACGATATCTGGGATTGGGACCTGCCCGTGTCGGGGATCCTCGCGGACGTGACGGTGGACGGTCGCCGCATCCCGGCGATCGTACAGGCGTCGAAGCAGGCGAACATCTACGCGTTCAACCGCGAGACGGGTGAGCCGATCTGGCCGATCGTCGAGCGGCCGGTGCCCCAGGGCAGCGTGCCCGGCGAGTGGTACAGCCCGACGCAGCCCTTCCCCACCAAGCCGGCGCCGTACGAGCTGCAGGGTCTGAGCATCGACGACCTGATCGACTTCACGCCCGAGCTGCGGCAGATGGCGATCGAGCGCACGCGCGACGTCAAGTTCGGCCCGATCTTCACGCCGTACGTGCACACGGACGACCCGCAGTACCGGGCGACCGCGCAGTGCCCGAGCGCGACCGGCGGCACGAATATCCCCGGCGGCCCGGTGATGGATCCGGAGACCGGAATCCTGTACGTGCAGTCGCGCAGAGCGTGCGGCGGCGGCCGCCTCGGCCCGCCCGCCGAGCCACCGAGCGGAGCGAGCGCTGCTCCGGCCGGCGCGCAGGCCGGGCGGGGTGGACGTGCCGGCGGCGCGGGTGCCGCGGGCGGTGGTGGCCGCGGAGGCGCGGGCGGCGGTCGCGGCGACGATGATGATGCGGGTAACCTGCAGCCGGGAGCGACGCCGGTGGACTTCGTCAGCGCGAGCGGCGGCGGCCTCGGCACGCTCGACGGCGGCCTGCCGGTGTTCAAGCCGCCCTACGGCAAGATCACCGCGATCGACATGAACACCGGTGAGCACCTCTGGTGGATCCCCAACGGTGACACACCGGATCGCTTCAAGAACAACCCGCTGCTGCAGGGCATCGACATCGGCAACACGGGCAGCCAGACCGACGCCACCGTACTCGTGACGAGGAGCCTGCTGATGTGGGCGGAAGGTCGGGGCGGTCGCGCCGTGTGGTACGCGGCCGACAAGCGAACCGGCGAGCGCATCGGGCAGGTCGATCTGCCCGCGCCGTCGAGCACGGCGCCGATGACGTACCTGCACGACGGCGTGCAGTACATCGTGGTGCCCATCGCCGGAAACGGGATCCCGGGCTCTCTCGTGGCGCTCAGGCTGCCGCAGTAGAACCGCGGAGGATGGACGGGCCGGCAACGCAATCCGTTGCCGGCCCGTTTCTTTTCTAGCGCGTCATTCGTGCATCATGGCTCCGTGCCGCATGAACATCGTCATGCCGGACAGGGAGACCTCGCCGACGTAGATGTTGCCGGCGGCGTCGACCGCGACACCCTCACCCATCGTGCCGTGACCGCCGTCCGCCTCGCGATCGGACGCGTGTGGCTCTAAGTAGTTCTGCACCGTGCCGTCACGTGCGCTGCCGATGTAGATGCCGCGGCGCATGCCGGGGTTGCGCTCGTCGCCCGACTCCGAGTCGAGAACGTACATCGTGTCGTCCTCGTCGATGAAGATGTCGTTCGGCCGGCCGAACTGCCTCCACTCCGCCACGAACCGATAGGACGGATCGAAGACCTGGATGCGGCTGTTGCCGCGATCGGCGACGAAGAGGCGGCCCTGCGAGTCGAACGCGAGCGCGTGCGGTACCGCGAACTGTCCGGGTCCGCGGCCCTGCTCGCCGAAGCTGCCGAGGTACGTACCGTCGGCCGCGAAGCGCGAGATGCGCCCCGGACCGGCCGAGCCGTGGCCCTCGGCCACGAGGATCTCGCCGTTCGGTGCCACGACGACGTCGTTGGGCTCGCTGAGCGCCGCCGGTGGATCGCCCGCCATCCCCGGCGTGCCGAGGACGAGCAGCACTTCGCCGGTGGGGCTGAACTTCACCACCTGATTGCCCTTCCTCGCGGCGTCCGGGTTCGCCTCGAGCTCCGCCCCGCGCGCCGCGCGGCCGTCGGTGACCCACACGTTTCCGTCCGGATCGACGTACATGCCGTGCGGCCGGACGAACATGTCCGCACCGAAGCTCGTCACGAGCGCACCGCTCGAGGTGAACCTCAGGACCGTCGGATCCTTCGACGTGATGCAGTTGTCCCCACCGCAGCGCTCGAAGACCCACACGTCCGTCCCGTTGGGGTCGATTCCGACGCCGCTCACCCGCCCCCAGGCGCGGCCGGCGGGGAGGGTGCCCCAGTTGCGATGGGTCATGTAGGTGGCCGGCGCGGAAGCGGCCTCCTCGGGAGGCGCATCCTGGCCGCCACACGCGGAGAGCACGAGCGCGGCGAGTGGAAGCACGACGAGCGCGACGGGCGCGCAGGGAGTCTGCATGGTGAGCTCGGGATGGAGGGTGGCCTCCGAAGATGGCCGGACCCGTACTCCCCTGCCAGTCGACTTCGCTACCATATTGGGCCATGCGTAACCCGACTGCACCGCGTGAGCGCGGATCCCTGCGCGCGCTGCTCCTCGTCCTCGTGCTCGCCACGGGCGCCTGCGAGGAGGAGAACACCCTCGATCCCAGCCTGATCGACGTCACGGAGCTGCAGGACATCTTCACGTTCGAGGTGCACGGGCTCGACCAGGTGACGGACGCCGAGCGCTACCTCTGGGTGATGACCGGAGATCAGGCGACCGTGGAAGTGACGTCCGGTCTCACGGGCGGGAGCGCCTTCCTCCAGATCCGCGGCGGCAATGGCGAAGTGGTGTACGGCGAGGACATCCAGGCCGAAGTCGACGGCGTGACCGAGGTGAACACGTCCGGCATCTGGCAGATCGACGTCGTGTTCGAGAAGGCCTCCGGCGAGTTCGGCTTCGCGCTCGAGCGCGACACCATTCCGTGATCGCGGGGTCGCTCCCCGACGTGCGTCTCGGCTTGCGCGCCACACGCGTCGTCTTCGTCCTCCTTCTGCTCCTGTTCGTCTGCGGCGGGCTCCGACCCACCGAGGCCCAGGTCACGGCCGCTGATTCCGCCGCCGTCCTGCTCGACGCGGCCGGCGACCTCCAGGCCGAGGGACGCGCGGACGTCGCCGAAGCCCTCTGGCGAAGGATCCTCGCGCGCTACCCCACCACCGCGGCCGCGGCCGAGGCGCGCGCCAGGCTCGCGGCGTTGCCCACCCAGCTCCGGGATGGCGAGGCGCAGGGGAGCGGGCGCGTGGAGCTGAGCGTGTGGATGACGCTCTACGGCGCGTGGCTCGGCGCGGCCGTGCCCGCCGCGTTCGGCGCCGACTCGCCCGAGCCGTACGGCGCCGGCCTGTTGATCGGTGGACCGAGCGGCTTCTTCGCCGGCCGCGCGCTGGCCGGCCGCCTCGGGCTCACGGAAGGTCAGGCACGTGCGATCACGCTCGGCGGCACATGGGGGACCTGGCAGGGGTTCGGCTGGCGTGAGGTCTTCGAGTGGGGCGTCACGCAGAACTGCTCGTTCGGACCCTGCTTCGACGACGAGAGCGACACGGAGGAGACGTTCGGCGCCATGATCGTCGGCGGGCTCGCGGGCATCGGCGTGGGCGCGTTGCTGTCGGGACGCGAGATGACTCCCGGCACCGCGAGCGTCGTCAACTTCGCGTCGCTCTGGGGAAGCTGGTTCGGCGTCGCCGGCGGCACGCTCGCGAACCTCGAGGGGGACGACCTCCTGGCCGCGACGCTGGTCGGCGGAAATGCTGCGCTCCTGGCGAGCGCGCTCCTCGCACCCTCGTGGAACGTCAGCCGCTCGCGCGCGCGCCTGGTGAGCATCGCGGGCGTGCTGGGCGGCCTCGGCGGCCTCGGGCTCGACCTGCTGATCCAGCCGGACGACGAGGACCTCGCGCTGGGCATCCCGCTGGCCGGAAGCGTGCTGGGGCTCGGGATCGGAATCGCCGCGACGCGGGAGGGGAGCGCCGTCCAGGAGGCGATGGGCGCGGGGCCGGACGGCGCCCTCCTCGGCATTCGCGACGGGCGCCTGGCGCTCGGCACACCGGCGCTGATCCCGGCGCTGATCCCCGCCGCAGCCTCGGGCCGGACCGGCCCAACGGGCCCGCGGCCGGCACTCCGCCTCGGCATCTTCCGCGCCGAGTTCTGATGGCGCGCGGAGCCCTCCGGGCAGGCCCCTACCAGCGGGATGGGGGGGATGTACATTGCTGCGTGTCGTGAGTGCCCCCATCGAGGGACGGCGCTAAACCACCGTGACGGGAGAGACCATGAGGAAACTTCTTTGGAGCGTGGCCCTGGTTGGGATGCTGGCGGCGCCGGCCAGCGTGCAGGCGCAGATGGAGGCGGGCCCCCTCCTCGCGTACCACACCGACGCCGAGGCCCTCGGCGTTGGCGCCTATCTTGCGATTCCTGTTCCAGCGATGGGCTCGGGTTTTGGCATCGTTCCGAACTTCCTGTGGTATTTTCCGGATGCCGGCAACCTGTTCGAGGTGAACGGTGACGTCGTGTACAACTTCACGGTGTCGCCCGACTCCCCCGTGCTTCCGTTCGCGTTCGCCGGGCTCAACATCATGCGTGCGTCGATCGACGTCGGTAACCAGACCTTCTCGAACACCGACGTCGGGCTGAACCTGGGCGGTGGCGTGAACTTCGTGGCTGGCTCCCTCACGCCGTTCGCCGGCGCCAAGTTCGAGATTCAGGACGGAACCGGCTTCGTCATCTTCGGCGGCATCGGCTTCCCGATCGGCGGCGACGGAATGTAGGTCGCGTCTCCCGAACGGCTTTCACGGGCCGGACCGCCCTCGGCGGTCCGGCCCTTTTGTTTCGTTCGGTCAGGCTCTCTCGACTCGGGCGACGCGCCCGAGCGCGCGCGTCGACACGCGGATGGGCAGCCGGCGCAGGTGCGCCTCGAGGAGGCGGCGGGGCGTGAGCTCCTCGTCGACGATGCGTGCGAGCTCCTCCTCGCGCCTCCACACGAACTCGATCGCGCCGAGCTCGAGCATGCGGTCCTCGGCCGTCTCTCCGAGCGCGATCTCGAGCCCGATCGCGCCGGTCGCGCCGAGCTTCCAGAGGCAGCGCCGCGATCCTGCGGTTCGTGCGGCGAAGGTCTCGACGGAGCCCGCGTGCTCGATCGCTCCGACCGCGTCGGCCACGGTCCGGTCGGAGGCGCCGGCGACGTTCACGTAGGCGAGTAGCCTGCGGAGCACGTTCTCCGCCACGTCGCCGTGGAGCGCGTAGAGCTTGTCGGGCGTCCACAGGTCGCAGCGTTGGCAAGGCACTCCCACGCCGAGCCGTCCTCCCGGACCACGCAGCGGGTAGACCCACCACGCGAGGTCGTAGCGGAGGGCGCGCAGCGTGCTCAGGCAGTGAGGGCACGTCTCGTGCCCGTGCCACGCCGCCCAGCCGAAGCGGCGCCAGCGGAGCACGTCGGCCACCGGAGCGTCCTTCCAATCGATGGCGACCTCCTCGTCCAGCACGCCGACGATCCGCCCCACCGAGTGCAGAGCACCCCAGGTGTACGCGGCGAGCCGCGAGCGCCCGCTGTCGTAGACGCGCCGTCGGTGGACGAGCTCGCTCCCGTAGCGCCACGCCGCGCGCTCCGCGAGGCCGGCGGCACCCACGCGAACGAGGCGGAGCGGCCCGGCGGCGAGCAGCGTGACGTTGGCCGTCCAGGCGATCGCCCGGCCACCGTCGCGCGCCGTCCTCTCGAGCTCGTGCAGCGCGGCGTCGCGCTCCTCGACGGGCGCGAGGCTCCAACGCCGGCACCGCGGGCAGACCGCCCAGAGCCTGCCTCGCTCCGGGTCGTAGGCGATGTGCGTCGCGCGCGGCACGTGCGCGAGCACGCCGTTCTCCGGGAGCTCGGCGCGGCAGAAGAGACAGTGCTGGAACGTCACCAGATTCTCATCGACGCGGCGAAGAGCGCCGCGAGGTCGTCGGGGCTCGCCGCCTGGGGCGACAGCTTCGTCACGCGGTGCTGCGGGAGCGTCCCTTCGACCAACGCGGGAATGTCGTTCGACCCATATCCGACGGCCTCGAGCCCGTTCGGCATGCCGAGCAGCTTCATGAAGTAGATCACACGTTCGGCGAGAACCTCGCCGGCGTCGTCGAGCGAGGCGCGCGCCACGTCCGCCCCCAGGGCCGCGGCCGCCCGCAGATGCCGGTCGGGGCTCGCGGCGTGCGTGAACCGGACCACGGCCGGCGTGTGCAGGATCACCGACATCCCGTGGGGAATCAGCGGACGACCCGGGCCGTAGCCTTCCGGCCGGAAGCTGCGCACCCTACCCGCCACCGGATACGACATGCCGTGCGGGAGGTGCACGCCGGCGTTCCCGAATCCTATGCCCGCCGAGGTGGCGGCGAGCAGCATCTGCGAGCGCGCCTCCTCGTCGGTGGGATCGGCGACCGCACGGGGCAGGAACGCCGCGACGAGCTCGAGCGCGCGCAGCGCCCAGACATCGCTCACCGGGTTCGAGCCCTGATAGGCCGGCCGCTCGAGCGGGCGGGGCGGTCTCTGCCGGCGATCGAACGGCAGCGCGGTATACGACTCGAGGGCGTGGCTGAGCACGTCGAGCCCGGCGCACGCGGCGACGGCCGCCGGCTGCGTGCGGGTGTTGTCCGAGTCGACGATGCCGAGCGTCGGCTTGAGATGCCGGTGCGCGATGCCGGTCTTCGCGCGCTGCTCCTCGTGGTCGAAGATCGCGACCCCGGTGGTCTCGCTCCCGGTGCCCGCCGTCGTCGGCACGGCGATCAACGGCTTCAGCGGCGACGGGACCGGCAGCCCCCGTCCGAGCGGCGCGTTCACGAAATCGAAGAAGTCCACCCGGTGGGTCGAGTAGAGATTCGCCGCCTTGGCGGTGTCGATCGTGCTGCCTCCGCCCACCGCCACGAACGAGTCGAAGCCGCCCCGCTCCGCGAACTCGGCGGCGTGGCGGAAGCTCGCGTCGGTCGGCTCGATCGACACCTGGTCGAAGAGATCGTAGTCGACGCCGGACGATCGCAGCGCCTCGGTGACGTTGCCCCCCACCTCGCTCGAGACGAGAGCCGGATCCATCACGAGCATCGTCCGCCGCGCGCCGAGGTCCACGAGGTCCATCCCCACCTCGCGGGTCACACCCCGCCCGAAGCGGATGTTCGAGGCGGACACCTGGAAGGCTGTGTCGTGGATCACGGCTCGCCTGCTCGAGGATCTTCGTGCCGATCGCGGCTGGGACGTATCTGTATCAGGTTGTCCCCACCTTTGGCTACCTGACCCGGCTCGGCGGCCGGCCATACCACGGGATCTCGACATGACTCCACTCGAGGGGGCGGTCGCGCTCGTCACGGGCGCGAGCCGCGGCATAGGGGCCGCCACCGCGCACGCGTTCGCGGGGGCGGGAGCGCGCGTCGTCCTCACCCACCGGGACAGCGCGGCCGACGCTGAGGCGGTGTGTCGCTCCCTGCCCGGCGGCGGTCACCGCGTCATCCGCGCCTCCGCGGCCGACACGCGCGCGCTCGAGGCCGCCGCCGCGTCGGTGGCGTCCGTCGAGGGCCGCCTCGACGTGCTCGTGAACAACGCCGGCCTCAGCAAGGTGATTCCGCACGGCGACCTCGAGGCGCTCGACGACGCGCTCTTCGACGCGATCCTGCAGACCAACGTGCGCGGCGTATTCGCCACCGTGCGTGCGTTTCGCGGCCTCCTGGACGCGGGAGGGAACGGCCTCGTGGTCAACATCTCCTCGCTCGCGGCCAGGAGCGCGGCCGGGAGCAACCTCGCCTACTCGGCGTCCAAGGCCGCGGTGGACAACCTCACGGTCGGGCTCGCCCGGGCGCTCGCGCCCAGGATCAGGGTCGTCTCGGTCGCGCCGGGTCTCGTGGACACGCAGTTCACGAGCGGGTGGGACCCGGCGGTGCGGCGACGCTACCTGGAGCGGACGCCGCTCGGCCGCCTTCCGAGCGCCCAGGACGTCGCGCTCGCCGTTCTCGCCGCCGCCACCCACCTCCCCGCGACGACGGGCGCCGTCATTCCGGTGGACGGCGGCCGGCCGCTGGGCTAGCCCGCTCGCCGAAGAGCCGTCTGGGCGACTCGTCGTCGCGTGCGCTCGCTCACACCGGCGGCGGCGCGACCGCCGTGCATTCGATCTCCACGCGCGCCCCGAGCGGGAGGGGCGCCGCCGCGACCGCGGTGCGGCGCGGCGGCGTGGGGAAGTACTCCGCGTAGACCGCGCGCATGGCCGACAGATCCGCCGCGTCCGCGACGAACACGGAGCACTGGGCGACATCCCGCGCGGCGGCGCCTGCGGCCTCCAGAACGGCGAGCACGTTGTCGAGCGCCTGGCGCGTCTCCGCCGCGATGCCGCCCTCCACGAGTCGGGGCGGCACCGCGCCGGGCGCCGTTCCCGTCATGCCCCAGATCCATACCAGGTCGCCGCTCCGCACGCCCGCGGGCGGCTCGTCGTCCGAGGCGCGGATGAACACCGAGGAGCTGTCGGGCGGTGGCTCGACGACGCGGTCCGTGCGCGGCTCGATCGTGCACGCGCCCGCAGTGAGCGCGCATAACGCGACGGCCCACCGGGCCACCCCACCGATCGACGCCCGCGCGAGCGTCTTCCTCATGCGACGACGGCGGCGCGACGCGACGCCCTCGGATCGTTCACGCGTTGCAGGAGCACCAGGCCCACCACGAACAGTAGGGCGATCGCCAGGAAGGCCGGCCGCTGATTTCCACCGGCCAGATGGGTCGTGCCCGAGAAGATGAGCGGCCCGAAGATGGAGGAGCTCTTCCCACACAGTGCATAGAAGCCGAACATCTCCGATTCCCGCCCGTGGGGGATCAGCGAAGCCATGAAGGCGCGGCTCGCCGACTGCGCCGAGCCGAGACCGAGCCCGCCCACGACCGCCATCACGTAGAAGAGCTGGGGATCCCGGATGAAGTAGACGCTCACGCACGTGGCGACCCACAGGACGAGTACCCCGTTGAGCACCTTCTTCGGTCCGATCCGGTCGGTCGGCTTGGCCAGGGCGACCGCGCCCACGAGGGCCGAGAGCTGGACGATCAGGAAGAGGACGATGGTGCCCTGCTGATCGAACCCGAACGTCTCGGTGGCCACCACGCCGGCGAAGACGATGATGGTGAGGATGGCGTCGATATAGAAGAAGAAGGCGAAGAGGAACCGGCGGAGCTCGCGCTGCGCCCAGACCTCCCCGACGATCGCCCGGAAGTTGCCGAGGCCCCAGCGCGCCGCCGCCCCGATGCTCATCGTTCCCGGCCGGTCGCGCGGCAGGACGAAGAACGCCGGCAGCGAGAAGACGAGGAAGAAAGCAGCGACCATGAGCCAGACGGCGTCCATGCGCTCGCCGTTGACTAGGGGGAACGCCAGCACGAGCGCGACGGCGGAGCCGAAGTAGCCCACGCCGAAGCCCAGCCCCGACACCCACCCCTGCCGCTCCGGAGGGGCGATGTCCGGCAGATAGGCGTTGTAGAACACCACCGCGCTCTCGAAGCCGACCTGGGCGAGCACGAACAGCACAAACCCCCTGCCGGCCATTCCCGCGTCCAGGGTCGTCATCGCGGCGACGGCCACGACGCAGAGGAGGGTGTAGAAGAGCATGAACTTCTTGCGTCCGCCGCCGCGATCGGCGATCGCGCCGAGAAGCGGCACCGAGAGCGCGACGACGAGCGCCGCCAGGGAGTCGGCCCAGCTCAGCCAGAGCTCCCCGGTAGCGCCCCCGGCACCCTCGCTAACCACGTAGGTGGCGTAGAAGACCGGGAAGACGGCCGTCGTCACGACGGCCGAGTAGGACGAGTTGGCGAAGTCGAAGATCGCCCAGGCGCTGACCTGCTTGCGGTCCACCGCGTTCTCCCTCGGTGCGATGCTCGGGTTGGCGACCGACGCACGGTAGGCGCACGGTGCGCGCGAGTCCAGCAAATCATCGTCGCGGTGCGCGCGGTTGCGCCCGCCGGTGTCGGCGGCGAATCTCACGCGAGATCTCCGAACCACACCCGCTCCGCACCGAGGCCTCATGAACAGACTGGCAGGCAAACGCGTCCTCGTCACCGGTGCTTCGTCCGGCTTCGGAGCCGCGGCTGCCCGGCGGTTCGCCGAACAGGGATGCGACCTGCTCCTCTCCGCGCGCCGGCTCGACCGCGTCGAGGACCTCGCCGAGGAGATCAGGAAACAGCACCACGTCGACGTGCGCGTGGACCAGCTCGACGTGACGGACCGGGATGCCGTCGCCGCCTACGTGGCGGATCTGGCGCACGAGAAGCAGATCCCGGACATCCTCGTGAACAATGCGGGTAAGGCGCGTGGATTGGACAAGCTGCACGAGGGCCGCATCGAGCACTGGGAGGACATGATCGATACCAACGTGAAGGGACTGCTCTACATGACGCGTGCGGTCGTCCCTCACATGGTCGCCCGGAACTCCGGGCACGTGATCAATCTCGGGAGCATCGCCGGCCATTGGACGTACCCGAAGGGCGCCGTCTACAACGCCACGAAAGCGGGCGTGCGCGCGATCACCGAGGGGCTCAACATGGACCTGCTCGGCACCAACGTCCGCGTATCGAGCGTCGATCCGGGCATGGCCGAGACCGAGTTCAGCGACATCCGATTCGACGGCGACACCGAGCGCGCCAAGGACGTCTACAAGGGCGTGAAGCCGCTCTCCGCCGACGATGTCGCGGACGTGATCCTCTACGTGGCCAACCTGCCGGAGCACGTGAACATCCTGGACGTCGTCATGATGCCCACGGCGCAGCGTGCCGCGACGCTCGTGCACCGCGAGGGAACCTGAGCGATTGAGCGGTCTTCGATCTCAGTGACTTCCGCCAGCACATCCTCGTCCGTGACGGCACCGGCCGGCGAGACGCCCCCTGGGCCGGCGGCCCCGACGACCGACCCGCCGGCGCCGCTCCTCATCGTCTTCACGCTCTGGCTGCTGGTGTTCTCGTCGGCGAGCCAGACGATGATCATGTCGCCGATCCTCCCGCTCATCGGCGACGAGCTCGACGTGCCCGACGCCGCCCTCGGTACGCTCGTCTCGGCGTACTCGCTGATGGTCGGCATCTTCGCGATCCTCGCGGGGCCCGTGTCCGATCGCATCGGGCGCCGCCGCATCCTCCTCCTCGGCTGCGGGGCGATGACGGTCGCGTTGGTCCTGCACATCTTCGCCGTCGACTACTTCTCCTTCCTGTTCGTGCGCGTGCTCGCGGGGAGCGCCGGCGGGGTGCTGAGCGGTGCCGCCGTCTCCTACATAGGAGACGCGTTCCCGTACTCGCGCCGCGGCTGGGCGACCGGCTGGGTGATGAGCGGGTCCGCCGTCGGACAGATCCTCGGCATCCCGATCGCGATTCTCATGGCGTCGCGCTGGGGCGTGGTGTCGCCCTTCTACCTCTTCGCCGCGACGATGGCGATGACCGTGCTGCTGCTCTACTTCGGGGTGCCGCAGCCCCCCGTGCGGCGGAGCGATCATCCCCTCACGGTCCGGCGAGCGGCCAGCGACTACGTCGCCATGCTGCGCCGGGCCGAGGTGAGGTCGGGCGCCGCCGCATACTTCCTCATGTTCCTCGGTGTCTCCGTCTTCATCATCTACCTGCCCACGTGGCTCGAGCGCGAGATCGGAGCCACCGGCGACCAGATCGCGCTCATGTTCCTGATCGGCGGCATCGCCAACGTGCTCACCGGACCGCAGGCCGGGCGTCTGTCGGACAGGGTCGGCCGCAAGGGGATCATCCTGCTCGCGTGTGCCGGGCTGTCGATCGTCATGCTGCTGACGGTCGCGCTCGTGCGCGGCCTGTTGAGTGCCTACGTGCTCTTCTTCCTCACGATGGTGCTCATCGCCATGCGCATCAGCCCGTTCTCGGCGCTCCTGACCGCCCTGGTGCGTGACGAGCGCCGCGGGTCTCTCATGTCCCTGACGGTGGCGCTGGGCCAGATGGGCTTCGCGCTCGGAGGGATCATCGCCGGACCGCTCTACGCCGGTGTCGGCTATGCCTCCAACGCGGTGCTGGGCGCGGTCTTCGTGCTGGGCATGGGGCTGATCGTCTGGTACCGGATTCCGGAGCCCCGTTGAGCCTCGCCTAGGGCCGGTCGAGGGCCTTCTCCGCTCCAGGCCGCCCCTGTCGCGCCTGGGGTCCTCCTCTATTTTCCTCTTTCCCGCTGGCCCCTCCCTCGGTTCCTTTCCCGCAACCGCCCTGGAGAAGGGAAGATTGTCCTCCGAAACACCGCGGATCGTGCGCGTCCTCTACGTGGAAGACGCCATCGACCAGGCTCTCCTGGTCAAGGCGTTCTTCAACACGATGAAGGGCTTCGCCGTGACGCACGCCCAGGACGGGGACACGGCGCTGAAGCTCATCGCCGCCAAGCCGTGGGACATCCTGGTGACGGACCTCAACCTTCCGGGCACGGACGGCTTCGCTCTGATCAAGGCCTTCCGGGCGAGGTTCCGGCGCTCGCCCATCCTCGTCACGACCGGCTACACGCAGGCCGAATACGAGGAGCAGGCGCTGCGCTCCGGCGCGGATCAGGTGATGATCAAGCCGCTCAACCAGGACGACTTCGTGGCCCGCGTGCAGGCCATGGTGGCCGCGGGCCAGGCCCCGGAGGAGGACGAGCGGGCCGTCGTGCTGGCGATCGAGGGACGCATGGGGGACGCAGAGATGGGGTGCGGCGGCACGCTCATGGCGGAGGTCGCCAAGGGCAGCACGGTCGTGCTCGTCCCGATCTGCAGGACCGAGCGCGACGCCACGGCGGAGGAGCTCAAAGCAGCCTCGATCGCGGCGAACATCTTGGGGGTGGAGCTGCGCGTGGACAGAACGCTGTTCGGGGACCGTGACGGGCAGAGGGATCTCATCGAGCGCACGCTCAACGAGCTGCGCCCGACCGCCGTCTACCTGCCCGCGAAGGACGACCGCGACCCGTCGCGTCGCGACGCGGCGCTCGTCGCCGCGGAAGCGTCGGCGGAGGTCGGCACGGTGCTCGCTTACGAGACGGCTACCACGGGGCTGGATTTCACGCCGTCGCGGTTCCACGACATCCGCGCCGAGATGGTCGTGAAGATGGAAGCACTGGCCGCGTACCAGGCCCTGGGCGCCCCGCGCGTGGATCTGCGTCCACGCATGGCGCAGGCGTACGCGCGCTACTGGGGCAGATATCAGGACTTCACGGAGGTCGAGGCCTTCGAGCAAGTCCGCGGCAGCGACGAGGGATAGGAGACATCACGTGCACTTGGACTTCGAGCGGCACATCATCGAGATCCAGGCGCAGATCGACAAGCTCCTCGATCTCGCCGACCGCCGCGGCATCGACGTGGCCGAAGAGGTCGAGGGCTTACGCGCACGCCTGCACGAGCTGAAGCAGCAGACGTACGACAACCTCGACGCCATGGAGCAGGTGCTCGTAGCGCGGCACCCGCGACGGCCGTACACGCTCGACTACGTCGAGCGCATGTGCGAGGACTGGCTCGAGCTGCACGGCGACCGCGCGTTCCGGGACGACGAGGCGATCGTGGGCGGCTGGGCGCGTCTGAGAGGGCGGAGCGTCATGATCATCGGCCAGCAGAAGGGCCGCGACATGAAGGAGAACCTGCGGCGCAACTTCGGCATGCCCCACCCCGAGGGATACCGCAAGGCGCTCCGCCTCATGCGCCAGGCCGAGAAGTTCCGGCGGCCCGTGGTCACCCTGATCGACACGCCGGGCGCGTATCCGGGGATCGGATCCGAGGAGCGCGGCATCGGCGAAGCGATCGCGTTCAACCTGCGCGAGATGGCTCGACTGCGGGTGCCTCTCGTCTCGGCGGTCCTCGGGGAGGGCAGCTCCGGCGGCGCGCTCGGCATCGGCGTCACGGACCGCATCCTCATGCTCGAGCACTCGATCTACTCGGTCATCACCCCGGAGGGATGCGCGGCGATCCTGTGGCGGTCCGCCGAGCACCGCGAGGACGCGGCGCGCGCGCTGCGGCTCACGTCGAAGGATCTCCTGCGCATGGGAATCTGCGACGAGGTGATCCCCGAGCCCGAGGGCGGCGCGCACGCCGACTGGGACGAAGCGGCCGTCCATCTCGCGGACGCGCTGGACAGGACGCTGGGCGAGCTCGCCGAGGTGCCCGTCGATCGTCTGCTCGAGGAGCGCTGGGCGAAGTACGACGCGATCGGCGCCTGGCGCGAGGCGTAGTCGCCCCATGGAGGTCGACGAGGCACGCAGCCCTGGAGCCGGAAGCGCCGCGGCGGGGCTCACCGAGGTCCGCTTCGCCGAGGTCCGCTTCAAGGGGACGCGTAAGGAGTACTTCTCGTACGCCGGCCTGGACCTGTTTCCGGGAAGTCACGTCGTCGTGGAAGCCGAGCGTGGGACCGATCTCGGTGAGGTGTCGGCGGTCGGCGCCGTCGCCGAGCGGAAATGCTCGTCGTCCGGCGGCTGCGCGACGCCGACACCGACGCGAAGGGTGATCCGCCTGGCGCGCCGCGAGGAGATCGATCAGAGGAGCACGCTGCGCGAGGACGAGCACCGCGTGCGCGAGCGCACCCGCGCGATGGTGTCGAAGCACGAGCTGAAGATGAAGGTCACCGAGGCGGAGTGGCAGTTCGATCGCGCGAAGCTGATCATCTACTTCACCGCCGAGAAGCGCGTCGACTTCCGTCAGCTCGTGCGGGACCTCGCGCGCACGTTCCGTACGCGCATCGAGCTCAAGCAGATCGGCGTGCGTGACGAAGCCGCGCTGCTGGGCGGCGTGGGCCGCTGCGGGCGCGAGCTCTGCTGCTCGACGTGGCTGCCCGAGCTCAAGCCCGTGTCTCTTCAGCTCGCGAAGGATCAGCGGCTCTCGCTCAACCCGGCGCAGATCAGTGGCTGCTGCGGCCGGCTCATGTGCTGCCTCATGTACGAGCACAAGACGTACGTCGAGGCCCGGCGTCGCTTTCCGCGCGAGGGTCGTACGCTGCGCACGTCCCGCGGCGAGGAGAAGGTCGTGTCGGTCGACATCTGGCGCGACACGGTATCCCTGCGGGGCGTCGACGGAGAGCGCCGGCTTCTCTCGCTCGAGGAGCTGAAGGGGGAGGTCCAGCGCGCGGGTCCGCGCGCTCGCGGTCCGGAGCCCGAGCAGGACCGGTCGTGACGCGGAAGCGGATGTACCTGACGACGCCGATCTACTACCCGTCCGGCGAACCGCACCTCGGGCACGCGTACACGACCATCCTCGCCGACGTGCTCGCGCGCTTCCAGCGACAGGACGGCGCGGACGTCTTCTTCCTCACCGGCACGGACGAGCACGGCCAGAAGATGCAGGACGAGGCGGCACGCCGAGGCCTCCAGCCGATGGAGCTCTCCGACATGATGGCCGCCAAGTTCGCGGCGGCCTGGAAAGAGCTGGGCATCTCGCACGACCGCTTCATCCGCACGACGGAGCCCGAGCACCGCGCGGTCGTGCGCGCGTTCCTCACGCGGCTCTGGGATCGCGGCGAGATCTACGCGGGATCGTACACGGGGTGGTACTGCGTGTACGAGGAGCGCTACTGGACCGACAAGGACCTCGGCCCCGACGGCACCTGCCCCGACTGCGGCCGGCCCGTGCAGCACGTCGAGGAGAAGAACTACTTCTTCCGCATGAGCCATTATCAGGACGCGCTCGTGCGCCACATCGAAGCCAACCCGGAGTGGATCGTCCCGGAGATCCGTCGGAACGAGGTGCTCGGCTTCCTGCGTCAGCCGCTCGGCGATCTCTCCATCTCGCGGCCGCGGAGCCGCCTCACCTGGGGGATTCCGCTGCCGTTCGACGAAGAGCACGTCGCGTACGTATGGGTGGACGCGCTGGTGAACTACGTGACCGCGTCCGGGGCCATCGACCCCGACGCGCCCGCCGGCGAGCAGGGGTTCGACGGCGAGCGTGCCTCCTGGTGGCCCGCCGACCTGCATCTGGTCGGCAAGGACATCCTCACCCAGCACGCGGTCTACTGGCCCACGCTGCTCATGGGGGTCGGGCTCCCGCTGCCACGTCGCATCCTCGCGCACGGCTGGTGGGTGGTCGGTGAGTCCAAGATGTCGAAGTCGCTCGGCAACGTGATCGACCCGCTCGCGCTCCGCGAGCGATTCGGCACGGACGCCGTGCGCTGGTACCTCCTGCGCGAGATGCCGACCGGCTCGGACGCTTCGTACACACCGGAGCGCTTCTTCACGCGCTACGAGGAGCTCGCGAACGTGCTCGGCAACCTGGCGAGCCGGGTGGTCGCGATGATCGACAAGTACCGGGACGGGACGGTGCCCGACGCCCCGGACCGGGTGCTCGACGATCGGATCGGCGAGACGCTCGCCGCCGCCCGGACGGCGATGGCCTCGTTTCGCGTCCACGACGCGCTGGCGGCCTCCATGGAGCTCGCCCGGGTCGCCAACGGGTGGATCGAGGAGCGTCAGCCGTGGTCGCTGGCGAAGACCGAGAAGGCCGACCCTGCGGCGGCCGAGCGCCTCGACGAGACGCTCGCCACGCTGGCCCGTGCGCTGGCGGTGCTCGCCGCCCTCTTCGAGCCGGTGGCCCCTGCCAAAATGTCCGAGCTCGCGTCCAGGTTGGGCTTGGACGACGTGCCGACGCTGGATGTCGCGCTCGCGATACCCCTGTCTGGACGCCGCGTCACCAAGGGAGATCCCCTGTTTCCCAAGGTGGATCCAGGGGATTTCGGGGACGCCTGAGGCCGGGCGGCCCCGGACTGTCGCGCTTGCTTGACACCCCGTTCCGGCGCCCCGTAGCTTCGTTATCTGGACCGTGACCCACGGCCCCACTCCCCCCTCGAGCGAAACGCAGTGGCACGCGTAGGCAGCACGAATCGTCCACAGTAAAAACCAGGCGGGCGCATGGCCGCAGACAAGTGGACATTTCTCCTCGTTCGGGGTGAGGACAGTCCTGTAGAGCAGTACTCCGTCTCGCCGCGCCGACTTCGGTCGATCGCTTGGGGAGCCTCCATCGTCGCGGTGATCGGGCTCGCGCTCGTGGGCACGTCCGGGCTCGAGTCGGTGGCCAGGGTCCAGGCGCGTCATCTCAAGGCTCGTAACGCCGCGCTCGAGTCCGAGCTCATCCGCTTCGACGAGCGGATCCGGTCCCTCGAGGCCGTGCTCGATCAGGTCGCCGAGAACGACGCGAACTTCCGCAGCCTCGCCGGGCTGGAGACGATCGATCCCGAGGTGCTGCAGGCCGGCGTCGGCGGTCCCGGGCTCGGCTCGCCCGAGTCATCGAGCCTGTGGTCGATCGACGACGAGCTCGCCCAGGCGACGTTCGCCACCTCCTACGATCTCAGCGCGCTCGAGCGGCGGGCCCGCCTCCTCTCGGAGAGCCTCGAGGAGGCGACGAGCGCGTTCACGGAGAACCGCGACCGGTTGGAGTCGATGCCCTCCATCCTGCCGACCGCCGGCTGGCTGTCGTCGCGCTTCTCGATGGCCCGCGTGCATCCGATCCACAACCGTCCGCTCCCGCACGAGGGCGTGGACATCGCCGCCCCCAGGGACACGCCGATCATGGCCGCCGCCAAAGGGCGCGTGATCCAGGCCGGCTGGGTGGCGGGCTATGGCCTGACGGTCGAGATCGATCACGGCTTCGGGATCACGACCCTCTATGGGCACGCGTCCCGCTTGATCGTGCAGCCCGGCCAGGAGGTCCTGCGCGGCGACATCATCGCCCGCGTCGGCAGCACCGGCATCTCGACCGCGTCCCACCTGCACTACGAGGTGCGCGTGGACGGCAAGGCGCAGGATCCCGCGACCTACATCCTGCCGGAAACGATCCGCGACTAGCGGCGGTGCCGCTCGGGCCCGCCCCTCTCGGCGGAAGCCCAGCGGCGGCTCGTCCCCACGGTCGGCGCAGGAGCCGGCGAGCATGGTCCGGCTTCCCGACCGGCCTGCGCCGATGGGCGCCTTCCTTTCGGGGTCCAGCCGCGTATTGTCAGGCGTCCGCCGCCTCCCGTCTCCAGCCCGGAATCTGCTTTGAGCCTCCCGCCCAACCCCTCCTTCGAGGTGGACGCGGACGAGATCGGCTGGATCGTGTTCGACGACCCCGACCGGTCGCTGAACGTGCTCACCGAGCCGGTCATGCGCCGGTTCGGCGCCGCGCTCGACGAGGCCCGCGCGGCCGCGCGGGAGCGGCGCATCCGGACCCTCGTGATCCGTAGCGGCAAGCCGGAGTCGTTCATCGCCGGAGCCGACATCGACGCCATCGCCGCGATCGACGATCCGGCGGAGGCGGAGGCCAAGATCCGGATGGGGCAGGCGGTCTTCAGCGACCTGGCCTCCCTGCACGTGCCGACCGTGGCGGCGGTGCACGGCATCTGCGTCGGAGGGGGCCTCGAGCTCGCGCTGGCGTGCAACCTGCGCGTGCTCTCGGACTCGAAGAAGACGAGCCTACAGTTCCCCGAGGTGATGCTCGGGATCCTGCCGGCATGGGGAGGCACGACGCGCCTGCCGCGTCTCGTCGGGCTGCAGGCGTCGCTCGACATGCTGCTCAGCGGCAAGAGGGTGGACGCTTCCCGCGCGCGGCGCATGGGCATCGCGGACGAGGTGTTCCCCGAGGCGCTGTTCCTCGCCAAGGTCGGCGACTATGCCAGGACCGTGGCGGCGCGCGGAGCTCCGTCCGAGACCAGGCGAAAGCGTGCGCTCTCGTCGCGCTTGCTCGAGGGCACGCCGTTCGGCAGGAAGGCGATCCTGACCGTCGCCCGCCGGAAGGTGATCGCGAGCACGGGCGGCCACTACCCCGCGCCACTCCGCATCCTCGACATCCTCGACGCGCACGCGACCGGAAGCGTCGAGGCCAGCCTGGACGCCGAGGCGCGCGGAGCTGCGGCGCTCGTCGTCTCGCCGACCTCCAAGAACCTGGTGCACGTCTACTACCTGCGCGAGGCGGCCAAGAAGGGGCCGCCCACCGAGACGCGCCCCGCGCCGGTGAAGCTGCTGGGCGTGTTGGGCGCGGGGGTCATGGGCGGCGGCATCGCCCACGTCGCTGCGGACAACGGCATCCGCGTCTACATGAAGGATATCCGCCACGACGCGGTGGCGGGCGGGCTCCAGCACGCGCGCTCCCGCTTCGACAAGGCGGTCGAGCGGCGCCGGCTCTCGCGCCGTGAGGCCGCGCAGCGCATGGAGCTCATCGGCGGCGGCCTGGACTTTCGTGGGATCGCGGGCGCGGACCTGATCGTCGAGGCCGTCGTGGAGCGCATGGACGTGAAGCGCGCCGTGCTGAAGGAGACGGAGAAGCTCGTGCGCGCCGACTGCGTGCTCGCCACCAACACCTCGTCGCTCTCGGTGGACGCCATGGCCGAGGCGCTCGAGCGTCCCGAACGGTTCTGCGGCATGCACTTCTTCAACCCCGTGGACCGCATGCCGCTCGTGGAGGTCGTGCGCGGCGCCGAGAGCTCGGCCGCCGCGGTCGCCACCGTGTACGCCCTGGCGCTCCGCCTCGGCAAGGTGCCCGTGGTGACGGCCGATGGCCCGGGGTTCGTGGTGAACCGCATCCTCGGCCCGTATCTGAACGAGGCAGGTCATCTGCTCGGCGACGGAGCCACCGTCGACGAGATTGACGCGGCGGCCAAGGCGTTCGGCATGCCGATGGGTCCGCTCCGGCTCATCGACGAGATCGGCGTGGACGTGTCCCGCCACGCGGGCGCCTCGCTGCACGAGGCGCTCGGCGAGAGGCTCGCGCCGGCGCCCGTGCTGCTCGCGCTCGGCAACACCGAGCGGTTGGGCCGGAAGGGCGGCGTGGGCTTCTACGTCTACGAGAAGGGCGAGGAGAAGCGCGTGGACGAGACGATCTACCAGGAGCTCGGCTCGGTCATCCCGCAGCAACGGAACGTCCCCGAGAGGGAGATCGTGGACCGGCTCGTGCTCGCCATGATCAACGAGGCGTCGCGCGTCCTCGAGGAGCGCATCGTCGCGAGCGCGGGGTCGCTCGATCTGGCCATGATCATGGGAACGGGCTTTCCTCCGTTCCGCGGCGGGCTGCTGCGCCACGCCGACTCGCTCGGTGCCCCGGCCGTGCTGACCGGGCTCACGGACCTCCAGCGGAAGTGCGGTGAGCGTTTCGCGCCGTCCTCGCTCGTGCGGGAGCTGGCCGCGGCGGATCGGCGGTTCTACCAGGCGTACCCATGAGCCAGGCCCGGCGCTTCGCGGGCGTCGTTCCGAGCGCCGGCGCGTCCCTCCGGATGGGTCGGACCAAGGCCCTCCTGGAGGTCGGAGGCCGCACGTTCCTGGCGAGGACGGTCGCCGCGCTCCGTTCCGGTGGCTGCGACCCTGTGCTCGTCGTGGTGCCGGACGGCGAGCCGGCGACCCGGATCGCCGAGGCGGCGGAGCGCGCCGGAGCGCTCGTCCTGCGCAACCCGGATCCGGGCGAAGGCCCCATCACGTCGCTCCGCCTCGCGATCCGGGAGCTCGGCGACTCCGTGGCGGGTCTCGCCTATCTCCCCGTCGATCATCCGATGGTGAAGGCGCAGACGGTCGCCGCGCTCCTCGCCGCCGCGCGCGCCGCCGTGGGCGGGCGCGCGGCGCTCACCATCCCGATGCATCGCGGGAGGCGGGGCCATCCGGCCGTATTCGGGTCCGCGCTCTTCACCGAGCTCGCCGACCCCGCGCTCGAGGGCGGCGCGCGCATGGTCGTGCATCGTCACCTGGACCACGCGACGCTCGTCGAGGTGGACGATCCCGGCGTGCTCACGGACATCGACACGCCCGAAGCGTACGCCGCGGTGGTCGGATGAAGCCGCTCGGCGCCGTCGATGCGGCGGAGCTGCTGCTCGCGACCGCGGAGGCCGGAGGTGCCGCCGCGGCCGCCGCCGTGGTCGGGGGCACGCGAGCCGATCTGATGGGACGGCGCCTGGCCCTCACGCGCACCCCGGCCGGCGACTTCGCCGTGCACGGGAGCCTCGGCTCGGCCGCGGTCGACGAGGCGGCCGCCGAGGTCCTTCGCGAGACGCTCGCGACGCCCCGTGTGGGCGACGGCCTGCGCACGGTCCAGGTCGGCGCGGACGCGCTCGAGCTCTACCTCGAGGTGAGATGGCCGGTCCAGGAGCTCGTCATCGTGGGCGCGGGTCACATCGCGCTCCCGATGGCGCACATCGGCTCCACGCTGGGTTTCCGGGTCACGGTTCTGGACGACCGGCCCGACTTCGCCACGCGGGAGCGCTTTCCCACCGCGCACAAGGTCGTACGCGCCGACTTCTCGGACCCGTTCGCGGACATCCCGCTCCATGAGCGGTCACACATCCTGCTGGTGACGCGCGGGCACAAGTACGACTACGAATGCCTGATCCGCGCGCTG
Source organism: Gemmatimonadales bacterium (assembly GCA_050181335.1). GTDB lineage: Bacteria > Gemmatimonadota > Gemmatimonadetes > Longimicrobiales > Gaopeijiaceae > UBA2982. The sequence goes on from JBFXDG010000001.1 coordinate 703,806, forward strand.
CGCGCGGACCCGCCGCCCGCCTACATCGGTATGATCGGAAGCCGCCGGCGGGTCCGCGCGACGTACGTGCAGCTGGTGGAGGAGGGGTTCTCCATGGATCTGATCGACAGGATCCACGCTCCGGTCGGTCTGGACGTGGGCGCGGAGACGCCCGAGGAGATCGCGGTCGCCGTGGCGGCCGAGCTGGTCATGGTGCGCCGCGGTGGAACGGGTCTACCGCTCAAGGGCGTGGAGCGCGTCGCCGAGCGATATTTCGCGGGCGACCTTTCGAGGAAGGAAGGAGAGCAGTGACGCGAGAAGACGAACGCACGATGACGAGCGCCCTGGCGGCCGCCCGCGACGCGGGCAGGCGCTGCGTGCTCGCGACCATCGTCGAGACGAAAGGCTCCACGCCCCGGAAGGTCGGCGCGCGCATGCTGGTGGACCCCTCCCGCGGGCTCGTGGGCACCGTGGGCGGCGGCTGCGGCGAGGCCGAGGTCATCGAGGCGGCGCATCGCGTGCTCGCCACCGGAGTGCCGGAGCGCGTGCGGGTGGACCTCACCGACGACCTCCTGTCCTGGAGCCCCGCGGTATGTGGCGGCATCATGGACGTCTTCGTCGAGCCCGTGCTGCCGAGCTGAAGCCCGCGCCGCCCGACGACGAGGGGAGCAGTCGACGGCAGTGGGCCTCGATCGCGTCCGCATCCACTATCGGCGCCTGCCGGATCGCGAGCAGGTCTTCGATCAGCGCGTGGTGCTCTCGCGTGAGGACGTGATCGTCACGCTCACCGACCCGATGCGGCTCGACTCGCCGATGCGCATCGCGGGCGAGCCCGCGCTCGAGCACGGGTCGCGCGTCGTGTGGTTCACGTTCCCCGGATGCTGGCACGACGTCGGACGCTTCCATCTGGCCGACGGCTCGTTCACGGGCTGCTACGGCAACGTGCTCACGCCGCCGCGCATCCTCGGCGAGGCTTGGTACACGACGGATCTCTTCCTGGACGTGTGGCTACCGCGTGTCGGGCCGGCGGCGCTGCTGGACGAGGACGAGCTCGAGGAGGCGCTCGCCCGCTCCCACATCGACGCCGAGCTCGCCCGGCGCGCGCGGGAGAAAGCGGGGTGGCTGCTGGAGCGGGCCGCGGAGGGCGCGTGGCCCCCGCCGATCGTGGCGGAATGGACGCTCGAGCGAGCGCTCGAGGTCGTGCGGGAAGACGACCGCTAGACCGGCTCGGTACGCCCGCTGCTCAGCCGTGCTCCATGATGAACGCCGCGCAGAGCCGCGCCGGATCCACGTGGATGCGCTCCAGCACGTCGGGGTCCTCCCGGAGACAATCGACGAGCCGATCGTGACGTTCGAGCGACGCGAGCGGGATCTCCACGTGCTCGCGGTGGAACGCCCCGTGGTCGGCGAAGACCAGCATCACCCTCACCGTGCCGCCTCGTCCGCTCATGATGCGCCGTCCACGATCGTCATGCGGCTTCCGTTCCCCGGCGCTCGCGCAGGCGCGCGATCTCGGGAAGGGTGGTGAAGAGGATGAGCGTGATGATGACGGCCGAGGCGACGCAGTACTGACACCACGCCTGGATCACCGCGGCCTCCAGGTACGTCAGATACGCCGAGAAGGCGACGCCGCCGGCGGCACCCGCGAGCAGCAGCGCGGCGATCGCCTTCGAGCCGCGATGCGCCGGCTGCAGCCCCAGCATGGAGAGGGCGAAGAGGGCCGTGTAGCCCGCCACGCCGATCGAGGAGACGGGGACGGGTCCGATGTGCGCGTAGGGGCTCGCCTGCACCGTGGCGCAGTCGCCCACGCCGCACACGATCGGTCCGGTGAGGCCCGCGTTATGCGCCCAGAGGTACAGCGCGACGAAGAACCCGATCAGCGACAGGACGCTGACCAGCATACGATTGAGCGGCGGTGGGGGCGCCGCCTCCGACATCGTCATGGAGAGGTTGCGGAACGCCTGGAGCCTACGCGCCGCCCGACGCCGCGAGCAGGCCGTCGACGTACTCCTGGATCGACGCGAAGTCGTAGCCGACCTGCCGTACCGAGCCGTTGTACTCGATCAGGATCGTGGGCGTGCCCCCGACACCGAGCTGATTGCCCAGCTCCAGGTTCGCCGTGACGACGTCGGCGTGCTCGTCGCTGTTCAGGCACGACTCGAAGGCGTCCTCGTCGAGACCGAGATCTCCGGCGTACCCGACGAAGACGTCGGCCGCGCTGGTGGAGGGCGTCCACCGCACCTGGTTGCGGAAGAGGTTGTCGTGATACTCCCAGTAGCGATCCTGGTCGGCGGCGCACCGGCTGGCGCGTGCCGCGAGGAAAGCGTTGGGATGCGCGGTGATGATCGGCCAGTCGTAGAAGACGAACTTGGCCTTGCCGGATTCGACGTAGGCGAGCTCGACCTGCGGCTTGTACTGCGTCGCGAACTGCTGGCAGGCGGGGCACTGGAAGTCGCCGAACTCGATGATCGTGATGGGCGCGTTCTCGTCGCCCTTCGTGACCCCCTGTGCGAGCTCGACCAGACGGTCGAGGTCGTCGAGACCCTCCACGGCGATCGGAGCCATGGCGGCGCCTCCGCCTCCCGTGCTCACCGAGTAGCCCACGGCGCCGATGCCGACCGCGGCCACCACGCCGAGCACGATGTAGAGCCTCTTCATATCCGCGCCGCCCTCTCGGGACTGTCTGCGCTGTTCGCTTCTGGTCACGTGATCCCCCTCCGTCTGGACCGCTGAAGATGCCCCCATCCCCCGTTTCCGATCAAGCCGGAGCCAGCCGATCGGCGAGGTCTTCCATATTCTTTACAAACCAGATGTGGCGGCCGCGGTTGCATTCCCGCACCCAATCGCGCAGCGGCTCGCTCGCGGCCACCCGCGCCGAGATATCGCCCACGATCGCCACCCGGAAGCCGTAGTCCAGGAGCTTCTGGACCACCTCCCCGGCGACCCTCGTGCCGAGGCGGAAGAAGTCGTCGCCGAGCCAATCCGCCCGCAGCACGATGAGCTTCGCCTGGTACCCCCACGCGGCGCCGATGATGTCCGTGGCGTCCTTGGCCGTCCGGGGAGGCGTCCCTTCCGTGCCGCAGTCGAGGATGCGGACCCCGTGCAGCTCGAAAGCGGCGCTCACGCCGTGAGCAGCGCCAGCACGCGCTCGGTCGGGGAGAGGTCGTCGAGCACGTGATCGGCTCCGGCGGCGTCGAGCGCCGCGGCGCTGTAGGTGCCCGTCGCCACGGCGACCGTGCGGATGTCGCACGCGCGACCGCACGCGATGTCCCGCGGGGTGTCCCCCACGATCAGGGCATGGCGCGGCTCGATGGTCTTCCCCCACCGCGCCTGGGCGCGGCCGAGGGCGATCGTCGGCAGCTCGTCGCGCTCCTCGTGATCGGAGCCGTAGCTGCCCACCTCGAAGTGATCCCACAGCTTGGCGGAGCCGAGCTTCAGCTTGGCGCCGCCGACGATGTTGCCGGTGACCAACCCCAGCGCGACGTCGTCCATCTCGGCCAGCTGCTCGAGCAGCTCCCGCACCCCCGGAAGCACGGTCACGGGGTGCGTGTCCAGCGCCGGCTCGAGCCGTTCGAGATACCGGTCCCAGAGGGCCGGTAAGCCGCGATCGATGGTCGTCCGGTCGAGGCCGGCGCCGGTGAGGATCTCGCGCGCGATCTGCGGGTCGGTCTTGCCGCCGAAGCTCACGCTCTCCGGATCGCCGACGGTTCCGTACGTCTCCGACATGGCACCCAGGAAGGCCGTCTTGGCCGGCCCGCCCCGGACGAGCGTGCCGTCGATGTCGAAGAGGATCAGCCGGCGCATGCGAAACCCAGCGCCCCCTCAGATGAGCTGAGCGAGCAGCGACGGATCGAGGTTGCCGCCGCTGACCACGACGCCGACGCGGCCGCCGGCAGGCTTCACGCGGCCCGAGAGGAGCGCCGCCACCGCCGCCGCGCCGCTGAACTCCACGACCGTCTTCTGGCGCTCCACGAGCAGCCCCGCGGCGGAGCGGATCGCCTCGTCGCCGACCGTCACCACGTCGTCCACCAGCTCGCGCGCGTGCTCGAAGGTGAGCTGGCTGACGATGGTGGGCGCGAGCCCGTCGGCGATGGTGTTCACGGACCCGAGCACCGCCGGCGAGCCGTTGTCGAGCGCGAGTCGCATGGAGGCGGCGCCCTCCGGCTCGACGCCGATGACCTTGGCCTTCGGCTGCGTGCGCTTGACCGCGGCCGCGACGCCGCTGAGCAGGCCTCCGCCGCCGACGGGAACCAGCACGTAGTCGACGTCCGGCCACTCGCGGGCGATCTCCAGCCCGACCGTGCCCGCCCCCGCGATGATGTGGCGGTGATCGAAGGGCGGAACGACGACCAGCCGTTCCTTCTTGGCGATCTCCTCGGCGCGGGCGCGGCGCTCCGGCGACGTGGTCCCCACGAACACGAGCTCGGCCCCGAATCGCTCCGCGCCGTCCCGCTTCACCTTCGGCGCGGTGGTCGGCATGACCACGACCACCCGCACGCCGCGCAGTCTACCCGCTAGAGCGACGGCTTGGCCGTGGTTCCCGGAGGAGTATGTGATCAGGCCGCGCGCGACCTGATCGTCCGAGAGCTGCGAGACGAAGTTGTGCGCTCCGCGGATCTTGAACGATCCCGCCCGCTGCAGGCTCTCGAACTTGAGCCGCACGGGCGCGTCCACGGCGTCGGACACCACGTCCGACGGAATGAGCGGCGTCTCCACCGCGATGCCGACCAGCCGGCGGGCGGCGGCCTCGATCTCGGTGAGACCGACGAGCCCTTCGCCGTGGAGGACCTCTTTCACTGGCCTTCCGTTTCCGCTTCGGCCTGGACCTCGACCTCGGCGTCGAGCGCTTCCGCGTCCTCCTCGTCCCCCGCGGCCACGCCGTCGCCACCGGCCTCCTCGTCGGTGACGATGCGTGCCACGTCCACGACCGTGTCGCCCTCGTCCAGATTGACGAGCTTCACGCCCTGCGTCGCGCGTCCGATCAGCGAGATCTCGTTCACGCGTTGCCGGTTCACGACGCCCTGCTTCGTGACGACCATGAGCTGCTCGTCGTCGCGCACCGCCATCACGGCCACCACCTCACCGGTCCGGTCGGTGGTCTTCAGGTTGATGACGCCCGAGCCGCCGCGCCGCTGGAAGCGATACGCGTCCACCTCCGTGCGCTTGCCGAGGCCGCGCTCGGCGACGACCAGCAGCGTGGATCCCTCGCGCACCACGACCATCCCGATCACGACGTCCTTGTCCCGCAGCTTCAGGCCCCGCACGCCCTCCGCCGCGCGCCCCATGGGGCGCACGTCCGACTCGTGGAAGCGGATCGCCATCCCACCGCGGCTCGCGAGGATGATCTCGTCCTCGCCCGACGTGACCTGCACGTCGATCAGCTCGTCGTCGTCGCGGATGTTGATCGCGTTGAGCCCCACGTTGCGCACGTTCCCGTACGCGGAGAGCACGGTCTTCTTCACCACGCCCATGCGCGTTCCGAAGAGGAGGTACTGATCGTCCCTGAATTCCCTCACCGGCACCACGGCCGCGATCTGCTCCGTCTCCTCGACGTTCAGCAGGTTCACGATCGGCTTGCCGCGCGCGGTGCGGCCGGCGACCGGGATCTCCCACACCTTCTTCCAGTAGCAGTGACCGCGGCGCGTGAAGATCATGAGGTAGTCGTGCGTCGAGGCCACGAACATGTGCTCGACCCAGTCCTCTTCCTTCGTGTCCATGCCCCGCAGGCCACGACCGCCGCGCCTCTGGGCCCGGTAGGTATCGACCGTGAGCCGCTTGACGTAGCCCTGGTGGGACACGGTGACCACCATGTTCTCTTCGACGATCAGGTCCTCGACGTCGAAGGAGCCCACCGCCTCGGTGATCTCCGTGCGTCTCGGGTCGCCGAACTCTTCGGCGACCTCCCTGAGCTCGTCCTTGAGGATGCCGAACCGCACCTCCTCGGAGCCCAGGATGCGGCGCAGCTCCGCGATGAGGGCCCGAACCTCGGTGAGCTCCTCCTCGAGCTTCTCGATCTCCAGTCCGGTGAGGCGGGCGAGCCGCATGTCGAGGATCGCCTTCGCCTGCCGCTCGGTGAGGCCGAACGACGCCTGTAGCGTGGCCGACGCGACCTCCGGGTCCGCCGAGCTGCGGATCACCCTGATCACCTCGTCGATGTTGTCGACGGCGATCTTCAGGCCCTCGAGGATGTGCTCGCGCTCGAGCGCCTTCCTCAGGTCGTACTCGCTGCGCCGCACGATCACCACGAGACGGTGGTCGATGAAGTGCCCGATCATCTCGCGCAGCGACATGATCTTCGGCTGTCCGTCGACGAGCGCCAGCAGGATCGTCCCGAACGTGGACTGCATCTGCGTGTGCTTGTAGAGCTGGTTCAGCACGATGTGAGGCACGGCGTGCGGCTTGAGCTCGATGACGATGCGCATGCCGTCGCGGTCGGACTCGTCGCGCATGTCGCGGATGTCCACGATCTTCTTGTCGCGCACCAGCTCGGCGATCTGCTCGATCAGCCGCGACTTGTTCACCATGAACGGGATCTCGGAGACGACGATCCGGTCGTGGGTGGCGTCGAGCTTCTCGATCTCCGCGCGCGCTCTCATCACCATGCGTCCGCGGCCCGTCCGGTAGGCGTCGCGGATGCCTTCCGTACCGCAGACGTATCCGCCCGTGGGGAAGTCGGGGCCCCGAACGATCGCCTCGAGATCTTCCTGCGGGAGATCGGGGTTGTCGATGAGCGCGATGGTCGCGCTCACGATCTCGCCGAGGTTGTGCGGCGGGATGTTGGTCGCCATGCCCACCGCGATGCCCGACGAGCCGTTGATGAGCAGGTTGGGCGCCTTCGCCGGCAGGACCGAGGGCTCGTTCCTGCTCCCGTCGAAGTTCGGGAAGAAGTCGACGGTCTCCTTGTCGATGTCGGCGATGAGCTCGACGGCCAGCGCCGTCAGCCGCGCCTCCGTGTAGCGATAGGCCGCCGGCGGGTCGCCGTCCACGGATCCGAAGTTCCCCTGCCCGTCCACCAGCGGGTAGCGCAGGGAGAACTCCTGTACCATGCGCACCATCGAGTCGTAGACCGCGATGTCGCCGTGCGGGTGGTATTTGCCGAGGACGTCGCCGACGACGGTCGCGCTCTTCTTGTACGCCCTGCCGGGGCTGAGCCCGGCCTCCATCATGGCGTACAGGATGCGGCGGTGGACCGGCTTCAGGCCGTCCCGCACGTCGGGGAGCGCGCGCTGGACGATGACGCTCATCGAATAGTCGATGAACGACTCCCGCATCTCGTCCTCGAGCAGACGGGCTAGGATCTTCTGACCGCTGTTACCGCCCGTCGGCTCGAGCTCGTCACTCATTCATGCACTCCTCGATGGACCACGCCGCACTCTACGGAAGAACCCGCGGTCGGCCGAAAGCCGGGGCCGCCATCGGACCTCAGTCGCTCACACGCCCCACGAGAGGGGTGGAACAGGGGCCGAAATCGGGTGCGCCCGTGGGTGAGCTCCGTCGCACGCGCCTCGCCTTCGGGTGGCCATTCGGGAAGCTCGTGGGCACGCGAAAAAATAACCGGTTCGGGGGCGGTCGGTAACCCCCGGAAACCCCCGTGGCACAACGATTTTCAGGCGATCGCGACGAAGTCGCGCACCTCGCTCAGCCCGGCCCCCCGGAGGAGGCCCCTCAGGCGGTCCCGCGCGCCCGGCTGCCCGACCGCGGCGAGGTGCAGCACCCCCCGGATCTCCAGGGCCTCTTCGACGCCCACCACCGGCGTCCTGTGGATCCTCTGGCCGAGCTTTCGCGGGTTGAGCTCGACGAACGCCGCGACCTCCGTGCCGGCCGCGCGCAGGGCGCGCGCAGCCGCTTTCCCGATGGGGCCGGCCCCCCAGATCACCGTCCGTCGCCCCCCGGCGAGCAGGGTCGCACGCAGGTGGTGGATCTTGCAGGCGAGGAACGCCCGCGCGCCGTAGCGCCCATCGGTGTGCGAGAGCCGCCCAGGCCCCGCCCTCCACCGCAGCAGCGTCGCGGGCACCTTGCCGAGCTGCTCGCCCCCGCTCCATAGCCGCAGGACCAGGTCGTAGTCCTCCGCCCAGCCGGCGTCGCGGTAGCCGCCGGCGCGAGCGACGGCAGCCGCGCGCATGAAGAACGTGGGATGCGCGACGGGGCATTCCACGAAGAGGTTCCGCTCGATGTCCTCGTGGGTCGTGCACCCGTTGATCCAGCGCTCGTAGCGCCTGGCGCCGTCGCGCAGCGCGCTCTGCGGGAAGTACGTCACGCCGCAACCGCAGAGCGCGACGTCCCGCCGCGTCGCCATCCACGCGTGCTGCGCCGCGAAGCGGTCCGGATCGCTGACGTCATCCGCGTCCATGCGCGCGAGGTAGGCTCCGCGTGCCTCACCGCGGGCCCGCTCGAGCGCCGCGACGATTCCCTCCGGAGGTTGACGAAGGACACGCACTCTCCCGTCGCGCGCCGCCCATCGCCGCAGGATGTCGGTTGTCCCGTCGCGCGACCCGTCGTCCACCGCGAGGACCTCGAAGTCGGCGAACGTCTGTGCTTCGAGCGAGCGGATCGCGTCGTCGAGGTGCTCCGCCCCGTCGCGAACGGGCAGGAGGACCGAGATGGGCGGAGCCGCGCTCACGTCGCGACGACGCGCGACCGAGTGGCCTCCGGTGTAGCTTGTGCGAGGTAGCGGCCGGTGACGCTGCGCGGCTCGGCGGCGACGTCCTCGGGTCGGCCCATCGCCACGACCTCGCCGCCGCGATGTCCCGCTCCCGGCCCGAGGTCGATCACCCAGTCCGCGGCGCGGATCACGTCGAGGTTGTGCTCGATCACGAGAACCGTGTTGCCGGCCTCCACGAGGTGGTCGAGCACGTCCATCAGCTTGGCGACGTCCTCACCGGAGAGCCCGGTCGTGGGCTCGTCGAGGATGTAGAGCTTCTTGCCCTTCTTCCCCGCCGCGCCGGAGAGCTCGCGTGCGATCTTGAGCCGCTGCGACTCCCCGCCCGAGAGCGTCGGCGCCGGCTGACCCAGCCGGAGGTAGCCGAGACCGACCTGCTGCAGGTGCCAGAGCGCCCTGCCCAGCTTGCGCTCGCGGATGAAGAAGCGAATCGCCTCGTCCACCGTCAGGTCGAGCACGTCGGAGACGTTCCTGCCGCGCACGGCGACGTCGAGCACCTCACGCTGGTAGCGCTTGCCGCCGCACGCGTCGCAGGGGACGAAGACGTCGGCGAGGAACACCATCTCGATCTCCACCTGGCCCGCACCGCCGCACTCCTCGCACCGGCCACCGGCCACGTTGAAGCTGAAGTGGCCCGGACCATACCCGCGCTGCCGCGACAGTGGGTGATCGGCGAAGATCTTGCGTACCTCGTCCCACGCTTTCACGTACGTCACCGGGTTGGAGCGGGGCGTGCGCCCGATCGGTGACTGATCCACGAGGACGACCTCCTCGATGTGCTCGAGACCCACGAGCGCATCGTATTCGCCCACGGCCTCGCCCAGGTGCTCTTTGGCGGTCGTCTCGCCGGCGAGCTCCCGCTCGGCCGCACGGAACAGCACGTCGTGCACGAGCGTGGACTTCCCCGAGCCCGAGACCCCGCTCACGGCGGTCAGCGTCCCGAGGGGGATCTCGATGTCGACGCCCCGAAGGTTGTGGAGCCGCGCACCGCGCAGCGCCAGGAGCTTTCCGCTCCCCCGTCGGCCGTGCGGGGTGAGCGTCGCGCCCCTTCCCGAGAGATAGCGCCCCGTCGAGGTGTCGGCGGCCGCGAGCTCGGAAGGCGGTCCCTCGAAGACCACGCGGCCGCCGTGCTCGCCCGAAGCGGGCCCGAGCTCCACGACGTGATCGGCGCTGCGGATCGCCAAGGGATCGTGCTCCACCACCACGACCGTGTTGCCGGCCGTCCGGAGTCGCGCGAGGAGATCGAGCAGCGCCGCCGTGTCGCGCGGGTGGAGACCGACCGTCGGCTCGTCGAGAACGTACAGGGTGTCCACCAGCGAGGCGCCGAGCGAGTTGGCGAGGCTGATGCGCTGCGCCTCGCCCCCGGAGAGGGTGCGGGTCTGCCGCGAGAGCGACAGATAGCCGAGGCCGACGTCCACGAGGAAGCCCACACGCGCCCGTAGCTCGCGGAACAACGTGTCCGCGATCTGATGCTCCATCGCCGAGAGCTCGAGGCTCTCGATCCACGCCTGGAGATCCTCGATGGGGAGATCGGAGACCTCGGCGATGGAGCGCCCGCCCACCTTCACCCAGAGCGCTTCCAGGCGCAGCCGGGCTCCTCGGCAGCTCGCGCACACACTGGGGCTCTGATAGCGCCGCAGGAACACGCGAATATACTGCTTGTACTTCTTGCGCTCGCGCGATCTCAGGAACGGCACGACGCCCAGGAAACCCTTCGCCTTCCCGTGGAGCACCATCTCCCTGAACTTCTCCGGGAGCGTCTCCCACGACGAGTGGAGCGAGACCTTCTTCGCCTGGGCGAACGCGCGCAAACGCTCGCGCTCCTTCTTGTAGCGCGGCTTCGTCCAGGGATCCACGGCGCCGTCGGCGAGCGAGCGCGTCGGATCCGGCACGATCAGATCCGGATCGTACTCGAGCGTCGCGCCGAAGCCCGTGCACTCGGGGCAGGAGCCGTACGGGTTGTTGAAGGAGAAGAGCTGCGGACGCGGATCGGCGAAGACGACGTCCGGGTGCTCCGGACAACGGAAGCGCTCCGTGAAGAGGAGCCGGGCCGGAACGCCCTCGGCCGGGTCCTGCACGACGACGATCGCCTCGCCGTCTCCCTCCACGAAAGCCGTTCCCAGGGAGTCGGCCAGCCGCCCGGTCTCCTTCGCATCCACTCGCAGACGGTCGACGCTCACCAGGATCTCGTCGGCGGCGGTGAGGTCGACACCGAGAGCCGAGACGTCATCCGCGTCGGCGCCCGAGAGATCGAGCGGCGCGCCGTCGGCCAGCAGGCGCACGAAGCCCATCGCGCGCAGGTTCGACACCACCAGCGCGTGCGTCACGCGCTCGCTCCGCGGAAGCGGAAACGTCACCTGGAACCGCGTGCCCGCGGGAAGCTCCATCACGCGGTCCACCGCCGAGCTCACCGTATCCGGACGGACGCGTCGGCCGCACTCCGGGCAGTGGGTGTGCCCCACGCGCGACCAGAGCAGCCTCAGGTAGTCGTAGACCTCGGTGGCCGTACCGACCGTCGAGCGGCTCGTCTTCGTCGGGTTCTTCTGCTCGATCGCGACCGCGGGCGAGAGCCCCTCCAGCGAGTCGACGGCCGGCTTCTGCATCCGCTCGAGGAACTGCTTCGCGTACGTCGACAGCGACTCGATGTAGCGGCGCTGGCCCTCCGCGTAGAGCGTGTCCAGCGCGAGGGAGCTCTTCCCCGAGCCCGAAGGCCCGGTGAGCACGGTGAGCCGGCGGCGGGGGATATCGAGGTCGATCCCCTTGAGGTTGTGCTGCCGGGCGCCCCGGATGCGGATGGCGTCATCCATGACCCGATTCTAGCCAAAGCGTGAAGGGGCGGCCGGACGACGGGCCGTGGACCGGGTGCCCCCGGGGGGCACCGGCCGGTCGACGACGTCCACGGCGTCGACGTCGCGCAGCCTACACACGGCCCTCTCGGCGCGGACGACCGCCCCGCGCGGATTGTGACGTCCGGTGCATGCCGCCGCGCGTCGTGTGCACGTTTTCGGCGGCGATTCGTCGTATGATGAGCAGGGTTGAGACCCCAACGACCTGCAGGCCTCGTGAAGACCGACTGGGCGGAAGTCTACCGCGCGACGTACGGCGACCTGGTCCGTTACCTCTCATGGAGGGTGATGGACGAGGACCGTGCGCACGACTTGGCGCAGGAGGCTTTCGCCCGTGTACTCGATCGAGACGCGACGAATGCGCGCGCGTTGGTCTTCAAGGTGGCCGTCAACCTCGCACGCGACGAGGCGCGCACGGTGGTGCGTCGCAAGCGTCACCTCGCGCTGCTTCGCGTCGAGGCGGACGTGCAGGCCGAGGAGAAGCCCTCCCCGGCGGATCAGGCGCAGCGGTCGGAGGCCGTGGAACGACTGCGGCTGGCGCTCGATACGCTCTCCGAGCGGGATCGCGAGATCCTGCTCCTGTGGGATGCGGGTCTCTCGTACGTGGATATCGCGGAGCAGACCGGGCTGGCCCAGGGTGGGATCCGGACGACGATCGTGAGGGCCAAGAAGAAACTCGTGGAGGCGTACGACGCGCTGGAGAGAACCGATGCAGCATCTGGATGAAGGGACCCTGCAGGCGTGGCTGGACGGCGCACGTTCGGGGTTCGACCCCTCCAGGCTCGCGAGCATCGAGCGCCACATCGAGGCATGTGACGCATGCGCCGCGCGCGCGGACGCGCTCGAGCGCTCGAGCTTTCGGGCTCACGCGCTGCTGTCGGTGGGCCGCGACCAGTACGCGCCCCGGGTGCTCTACGAAGACGTGGTCAGGCGTGCGCGCGGCTCCCGCCCGCAAGGACGGACGCGCACGCGCATCAAGACGGTCTGGGCGGCGAGCATCGTAGCCGCTACGGCGGTGGGGTGGATGTCGAACGAGATCTATCGCGGCAGTGTGGACGCGGTCGGCGGGCAGGCCGCCTCGAGCACGGCCGCGGCGGTGTCGCAGCCCGAGAGCGCTCTCGCCGCTGAAGGCTCGTCCGCCGGGGTGCCCACGAGCGTCGACGCCACGACGCCGAGCCTCGCGGCGGCCGATCCCTCCGGGCAGGCGAGCTCGTCTCCGCCGAGCCTCGCCGGGAATGCGGCCTTCGCGGCCGCCGCGCTCGCCGATCCGGACGGCATCGTCGTGCGCGGCTTCGTGGCGGACGAGGGAGGCCGGCCGGTCGCGTCCGCGCAGGTGTACGTGGCGGAGCTGGAGGCGGGCGTGCTCACGCGGCAGGACGGGCGCTACGATCTGCGACTCCCCGCCGAACCGGACTCCTTCGAGCTCACGGTCCAGCGCATCGGCTTCAGGCAGCAGACGCGAGCGATCAACGGGCGCGAAGGCGACTACGTGGCGGCCGACTTCCGGCTCAGGGAGGAGGCCTTGGCGCTGGACGAGATCATCGTCACCGGGGAGTCGGACGTGGTACCCACGCGCTCGACCCGGTCCGCGGTGCCCAACGGACGCGCCACACCCTTCGTGTGGCGGCCTGCGCCTTCCATCGCCGCCGAGGGCTACGTGGGGTCCGATCTGTGGATGCTGCCGGGACTGGACGTCCTGACGCTCGACCTCGCGTACGCCGACAACCCCAACGAGACGCACGTCGCCCGAATTCGACAGGATCTGGGGGGCGACGTCACGTTGACGCTCGTGGAGGGCCGCACCGACGGCCGTCGCATCAGGTGGCCCATCCAATCGGAGGGCGCCGTGCTGTCGACCTGGCGTGGCGAGATGCTGATCACCGCCACGGCGCCCGTGTCCGCGGATTCACTGCGGACGCTGCTCAACCACCTGCGCTAGAACATCGCCATCACCATCAACGAGCGCATCGCGTCGTTGGTCATCCTGAGGCGCTCGCATACGAGGTGCACGACGCTCCACAGCACCTTGTAGCCGAGCTCGCGGTCGGCGTCGAGCAGCTCACGGAAATCCTCGCGCGTGATCGTCAGCAGGCGGCACCTCGAGTGCGCGATCGCGTCGGTGGAGCGGCTCGACTGATCGAGGACCGACATCTCGCCGAAGCACGCCCCGCGTCTGAGCACGGTGAGCGCTTCCTCACCGGCGTTGGGAATCGTGCGGGAGATCCTCACCTCGCCCGTGTCGATGATGTAGAGGCGATCGCCCTCGTCCCCTTCGCGGAACACGAACTCGCCGGCCTTGAGGTCGATGAGCTCGCAGATCTCGCCGACGCTCTCGGCCTCGTCGTCGGTCAGATCCTTGAAGATCTGTGACTGCGCGAGCAGCGATCGATCCATGAGCGTCTCCGGTCTCGGCGGGGCCGATATGCCGACTCTGCATGCTACAAGCGTGGAGAGACGAATGCGACGATCGCGAGCGCGAACGGCATGCTGGCAGCCTCCGGACGGGCGTGTTAGCTAAGGAGGCCCCCAGCGCTTCCATGGAGAGCTCCGCATGCTTCGATCGATCGTGGTCCTCGGAATCGGGTTGGCTTCGCTCCTCGCGCGGCCCGGGTTCGCCGACGCGCAGAATTCCCAGACGCGTCAGGGGTTCTTCATCAACCTCGGCCTCGGTGTCGGCTCCTTCGGCATCGAGAATGGCGACGACCGTGAGGTGGGAGGTACCGGCGAGATCACGCTGGGCGGAACGCTCACGCCGCAGGTGCTGCTCGCCGGCGAGATCTCGGGCTGGACCAAGGACGAGGGTGGCGCGCGGGTGACGCACACGAACGTCACCGCCGTCGTGCAGTTCTACCCGATGGTGGACGGCGGGCTGTTCCTGAGGGGCGGCGTCGGCGGGTCCAGGCTCGAGATCTCGGCCTCGAGCGGCGGCTTCTCGTTCAGCGCGGAAGACACGGGGCTGGGTGCGACCGCCGGTCTCGGCTACGACATTCGCGTGGGCTCTAACTTCTCGATCACACCTTACGGGCTGTTCGCGTGGGGTGACTTCGACGGCGGGAGCGCCAACCACTTCCAGGGCGGCCTGGGCGTCACCTGGCACTGAGTAGGCATCCCCACGAGTACCGAGCCCGTGCGTGGCCCCCTGACCTGTCGGGCGATCGTCGTCCTCGCCTGCCTCGTCGGAACGCTGGCCCCGCAGGCCGTCGCCCAGGCGCATGACCACGGTGCGATGCCGAACGGCGCGGGATCCTGGGAGCCGCTGTCGGCGCCGGCGGCCGGCACCGCCCGCGCCGCGGGTGCGTGGATGCTGACCGTCCACGGCTTCACCACCACCGCCTACATCTCCGACCGAGGTCCCCGCGGCGACGACGGCGTCTTCGGCATGAGCATGCTGGGTGGGCATGCGTCCCGGCCGGTCGGGTCGGGGCGCCTCGAGCTCCGCGCCACCTTGAGCGCCGACGCCGCCTTCGGACGCGCAGGATATCCGACGCTGCTCCAGACGGGTGAGTCCGCCGACGGCTCGACGCCGCTCCTGGATCGCCAGCATCCGCACGACCTCTTCACGGAGATCGCGGCCGCGCACTCGTTTCCGATCGAGGAAGGCGCGTGGCTGACCTCGTACGTGGCGCTCGTGGGCGAGCCGGCGTTCGGACCGCTGGCGTTCATGCACCGCGCGTCTGCGGAGCCGGTGCCCCGCGCGCCGATCGGTCATCATTTTCTCGACGGCATGCACATCACCCACGGCGTCGTCACGCTCGGCGTGACGAGCGGCGAGCGGCTGCGCTTCGAGGCCTCGGGCTTCAACGGACGAGAGCCGGACTCGGATCGGTGGGACATCGAGCCTCCGCGCGTCGACTCGTATTCGTTTCGCGTGAGCGCGCGCGTCGGCTCGGACTGGGCGCTGCAGGCGAGCGTCGCCGAAGTCACGTCCCCCGAGCGCCTGCACCCGGGGATCGACGTGTCGCGCCTGTCGTCGTCCGTGACGTGGAACCGCCCACTCCGGCGGGGAAACTGGCAGACCACGGTGGCCGTGGCTCGCGCGCGCTACGCGCGCACCGTCATCCCCGTCGCCGAGGCCCGCCGGACGTTCTCGGCACCGGTCCTCGCACACTATCTCGCGCTCGCGGCCGAGACGGGGGTTCCCGAGGATTCGCTCGCGCTCTACTTCCCCGAGCGGACCCAAGACGCCGCCTCGATCGAGACGTCGGTGCGCATCGATCGGATCGCGCTCGGCGTCCGCCTCGAGACCGCCGCCAAGACGGAGCTCTTCGCGCCTCAGGACGCGCGCCACAGCCAGGTCTACGACGTCGCCAAGGTCGAGATGGGAGCCAGCGTCGACGTCCTGTCGGCGCGCGCGGGAACGCTGTCGGTGGGCTCCGCGCTCAGCGCACCGTTCCTTCCCGCGGAGCTCGAAGCCACCTACGGGTCCCGGGCCCTGTCGTGGTACGTCTTCACGACGTTCCGCATATCGGCCACGCAGATGACCCGCTGAGGCCCGCCGGCGACGGCAGGCCGCGTGTCGCGACCCGCCGTGCACCATGCGTGATGCGAATCAGCCAGCGCGTTCGGCGAGGACGGCGTCGAGGAGTTGGTAGCTCTGCTCCATGCCGTCGGTCATCCCCGTGGCCATCGCTTCGTCGCGCGACTTCTTCGACCCGAAGTCCATCACCGATTTCATGGTCGTCCGGCCGTCACGCTCGGTGAACGTGACGGTGATCAGCGCCGCTTCGTCTCCCATCGTGCCGCCGACGTCACCCGGATCGTAGACCTCGGTGTGCACGAGCTTCGATGGAGCCGTCACTTCACGGAACTCGCCGTGGAAGCCGAACTCCTTGCCGTCCTCGTCCGAGCGCCAGCGCCAACGGAACCCGCCGCCCGGTCGCACGTCCATCTCGCAGACGGGCATCGACCAACCCGGAGGTCCGAGCAGCCACCTCTTCATGAGCTCGGGCTTCGTGTACGCGTCCCACACCAGCGCGCGGGGCGCGTCGAACGTGCGCGTCACGGCGACCTCGCGGTCGCTCGGCAACGTCACCTGGGCCTTCTCCACATGCACTGCCATCGTCTTCCTCCTGTCGGGACCTCTGGTTCGTGTTTCGCTGCACGATCGGTTCCCGGGCCGCTCGTCCAGGATCTCCTACCGCACCTTCCCCTTCCCCTGGAGCTCGTCGAGCAGGCCGTCGAGCCGCTCGAAGCTGTGCTCCCATGCCTCCCGGTATCGCTCGATCCATCGCGTCGCGTCGTCGAGCGGCTTGGGCTCGAGACGTCGCGGACGGCGCTGGCCGTCACGACCGACCGAGATGAGCCCCGCGCGCTCGAGCACCTTGAGGTGCTTGGAGATCGCGGGCTGGCTCATGTCGAACGGCTCGGCGAGCTCGTTCACGGTGGCCTCGCCCGTCGCGAGCCGGGCCAGGATCGCCCGTCGCGTGGGATCGGCGAGAGCGAAGAACGTCGCGTCCAGGCGGTCGGAGACTTTCACGAGTGAATATCCTTGAGGTTATATAACCGTAAGGATATCATAGCCCGGTCGGACCGGTCAAGAACCGGAAACGAAAAAAGCCCGACCCCGGCTCGCACCGGGGTCGGGCTCGGTCCTACGTGCGCTCAGTGCGCGTGATGGACCTCGATGTCGAGCGACCACTCGTGCTCCACGGCGTCGGTCCCCATGAAGCGGATCCCGAACGCGGTGGCCCCCGCCTCCGTGAACATGTGCGAGGCGTGATACAGGCCGTCGGCGCCCTCCGTCGCGGCGTACTCCGTGACGCCGCCCGTGGGTTCGTCCAAGAAGATCGTGGGCGTGAGGCCGGTGATCCCCACGCGAGTCGTCGGATCGAGCAGCCAGAACTGCACGTCCGACGTGTCGCCCTCATGGATGTGGCCCGGGTTGGGCTCGAGCTCGATCCGGCGCCCTCCTTCCTCGGCGTGCGGTCGCACGGTGTGCAGCTGCGTCGCCTCCTCGTGGAGCACGACGAGGTCGGCGTCGCCGGGGCGGAGGCCCGTCACGCGGATGTCGTAGTCGCCGCTTCCCTCGAAGATGTGGTCGACGACGTAGAAGTCCCCCGCGAGCGTCGCCTCCATCACGCTGAACGTCGTCGCCGGGGCTTTGCGGCGCTCCACCTGGAGCACGTCGAAGTCGGTGACGGGATCCCCGTTCGGGTCGGTGACGGCGACCGTGAACGTGACCATCGTCTCGAACGCGTGCACGTGATCGGGGGTGATGGCCAGGTCGGCGGTCAGCTCGTCCGTGGTGAAGCCCACGTTGGTCGGGTCGTCTTCGCACGCCGCGGCGGCGACGGAAAGGAGTCCGATCACCGCGAGCCTACGAATTCTCGTCTCGATCATCTTGGTTTCCTCGTTCTCTCTATGTCGTATGTGGGTTTCGTGCTTCCGTCACCTGCCAATGACCTGCAACGCGATCCCGATGCTCCTCGGCGTACCGGGGCTCACGTATCCCGACGACCGCGTCTCCGGGTAGACGCGGTCGAGAACGTTCCTGACTTCGAGGTCCACCCTCATGCCTTCGCGAATCGGATAGCTCAGGCTGGCGTCCAGCGTGGAGTACGGGTCGGTCTCCACCTCCGGCTCCCCGATGGGGACGTAGGGGCCGGTCACCCGCCATTCGGTCCGTCCGCTCAGCTCTCCGAAGAGCGGGGTCTCGAGCGCGACCTGCGCGAGATAGCGGGCGATCCCGGGCACGTCCTGCTTCGGCGACTCGACGCCCGTGCCCGTGCCCGTGCCAGGCTGATTGTGATCGTCGTGCGCGTCCGCGTAGCGGCCCGAGAGGACCGCGTCGGTCAGCGTACCACGCGCGAACAGCCGCGCCTCGCCTACGAGCCCCAGCTCGAGCGTCGCCTCCACGCCCTGCCGTACGCTCGAGCCGGATGAGGCGATCTCGAGCGTGATGGGATCCTGGATGCGCTCGTGGGAGACATCCATGCGGAACCCCGACAGGTGCGCGGTGAGCTGCGGCGTGGCGTACTCGACGCCGAGCTCGTGGGACCACGCCACGACGGGCTCGCGGTTGGGATCGCCCACCACGCCGACGGCGCTCCGGAACCCGCGGCTCGACGACGCCATCAGGCTCCACCGATCGGACATCCTGAGCTCCGCCCCGACCTTCGGGCTGACGAGCGTCATATCGCCGCTCACCCAAACACCCACGGGTCCGCCGTCACCGATGATGTGGAAATCGGGGCGGATATCCTCCGCCCTGATCCGCGGCTCCCCGACCGCGGCGAGCTGCGCGGTGACGACCGACGGGCTCGGGTCGGCGAGACCCAGTCGGTTGTAGCTGCGGTTCCGCAGGTGATCCACGCGTGCACCCAGATCGAGCCCGAGCCGCGCGAACGGATGCCACCGCCAGCGTGCGTACGCGCTGGCCGACGTGTGCCCCGCGTCGAGCGCGACCATCGGCTCGATCGACACGCGGCGGAGTGACCGACCAAGGTCGTACTCCGAACGGTCGTGACGCCCCGCCACCCCGATCGTCAGCTCACCCGCGCTCGGAAGCCACGAGAGCTCGACTTGGCCCCCGAGCGCCCTGCGTTGGTCCGCCTCGGCGGTCTGATACAGGTTCCCCACGGCGTCCGTGTGTCCCGGCACCGTGAGGGCGAGGTCCCAATCGGACACGACGCCCCAGCCGATGAGCTGGAGGAAGCGCTCGCCGCCCAACGGGAGCGCGTACCGTGCGTTCGCCATGCCGCGCCACTGGTCGCCCCCGTCCGTCGGGTTCGCAGCCGCCTCACGGTCGCCGCTCGCGAAGTCCGCCAGCGACAGGAACCCCGGTGAGTGCCAGTCGGCCTTGTAGAAGCTCAGCCCGCCTTCGAGCCTGCCCTCGCCGACCTGACGCCAACCCCGCACGAGGCCGTTGCCGGATCTCTGGCCGCTGTTGTCCCGCCATCCCGTGAAGCGCTTCAGCTCGACGCCCGCGAGCGCCCCGCCCCGCTCACCGCTGGTCCCGAGGCTCGCCCAACCCGACGCGTCGCCGAAACCGTTTCCGGTCAGCTGACCGGCTAGGCCGTTGCCGTCGGCCTTCGTGTAGACCTCCACGGTGCCGGCGATGGAGAAGTCGCCGTAGAGGGGGCTCGACGGACCGTGGATGACCCGCATCGAGCTGATGGCGCCGGGGAACAGGTAGTTCCAGTCCGCATAGCCTTCCACGTGCCCGTGCACGGGAAGGTTGAGCGGTACGCCGTCCACGACGATGAGGACGTCGCTCGAGTGATCCGCAGTGAAGCCGCGGAGGACGACGTTGGACGCGAACCCGGGACCCTGACCCTGATCGTGGACCTCGAGGCCGGCCACCCGCCGGATGAGGTCGTACGGGTTCTCGCTGAGCGTCTGCTGCAGCTCCCTGGGCTCGATGGTGATCGTGGCCACCGGCGGCGCCACCGAGCGCTCCCGCGCCGCGACCACCTCGATGGGCTCGAGGATGTAGTCCGGCGTGATCGCAGCGGCCGTGTCGGCCGCCGCCGTGGAGTCGGCCCGCACGACCTCGGCGCTATCGACCTGTTGATTCCGGGCGCGCCCCTCCGGTTGTTGAGCTGCCAGCGACGCGGGAGAGCCGAGGGCTCCCCACGCCGCCAGAACGGCCAGCACGACCCTGGCCGGGATGTTCCCACGCATGATGCACCTCCCTCCGTACGTCCATGAGAGCGACGGCCGGCTGCGACGCGTGAACGACGCGACGCGCGCCCCGCATGGGGCCTAACCGGCGATCAGCAACGACCTGAGCGCGCCCGAAGCGGGCAGGTCAGGCGACGGGAGGGGGGTTGGGGAAAGGAAGGAGGTGAGGAGCCCGACCCAGCACCGGCGCGTGCGCGTCCAGGTGCGCGACGTGCACCGCGAGGAGCGTGAACACCGCAACCGGCTCGACCGTGGGGATGGTCGCGCCTTGCGGACAGCACAGGTTGCACTGGCCGTGATGCGGAATCGTGCCGGAGTCGGAAGAAGAATCGCTCGCGTCCTCGTCGCCGACGGCGACGGCCGCGTGCTGCGCGTGATGGGAATGGTCCGCGTGCTGCTGCGCCACGGGCCGCCCCGCGCTCTCGGTCGCGGCGGTCGGCGCAGGGATACACTCCATCTGCAGATGAGCGAAGAAGCTCACCGGAAGGAGCGCGATCGAACCCAGCGCTACGAGACGCCGCACCGGACTGCGAGCCATGCAGCAACCTAGCCCCACGTGCCTACCCCGACAACGCTTACAGCCTTGACGCCCCCCATCCGCCGCCTCAACTTGGGCGTCCCATGAATACCAGGATCCACGTCCGGCACCATCGTCACCACGCAGCCCTCACGGGTGGCGGAAAGGTCGTGCGCGCCTAGGACGAGAGATCCCAGAGCTGGCACCCACCGCGGCCCGTCGAGGACGGGGCGCGGTTTTTTTTCGCGGCATCCTCGAAGTGGCCGGCAACGACGAGACGAGATGATGACGAACCGACCGATGCGGGTGGCGCTTCCGAGCAAGGGACGCCTCTCGGAGCGTGCGCTCGAGCTGTTCGAGCTGGCCGGGCTGCGACCGGCCTTCCTGGCCGACCGCGCGCTCGTGGCGGCCCTGGGGGACTTCGAGGCGATCTTCGTACGCGCGGCGGATATCCCCGAGTACGTCGCGGACGGAGCGGCCGAGGTGGGCGTCACGGGCGCCGACTGCGTGTCCGAGAGCGGGCGGATGGTCGCCGAGGTGCTCGACCTCGGCTTCGGGCGGTGCCGGCTCGTGGTTGCCGCGCGCGACGAGTCCTCCGTCGAGTCGGCGCGTGACCTGCCGCCCGGAACCCGCGTGGCGACCTCGTTCCCCCGCTGCGCGAGGACGTACTTCGAGTCGCTCGCGATCCCGATCGCCATCGCGCCCGTCAGCGGCGCCACGGAGATCGCCCCCCACCTCGGCGTCGCGGACGTGATCGTGGACCTGACCTCCACGGGCTCGACGCTCAAGGTCAACGGCCTGCGGGAGATCGGCACCGTCCTCGAGTCCAGCGCGCGTCTGGTCGCCAACCCCGGGGCACTCCGGGACGAGAAGCTCCGCCCGCTGATCGAGGGGATCGCCACGGCGCTCGAGTCCGTGCTGCGCGCGCAGGAAAAGCGCTACCTGATGGCCAACGTGCCCAAGGATCGGCTCGCGGAGGTGCGCGCCGTGATCCCCGGGATCTCGGGGCCGACCATCGTGGAGGTGCTGGACTCCGGCTCTTGGGTCGCGGCGCACGCGGTCGTGGATGCCGACGCCGTCTATCAGACCATCGCGAGGCTCAAGGCCGTGGGCGCGACGGGCATCCTGGTCACGCGGATCGAGAGGCTGATGCCGTGAGCACGGAGCTCGGCGTGGACCTCTTCGCACGCGGGCGCCTCGGCGCGCTCGACGAACGCACGCTCGCGGGCCTGCTCGATCGCGCCCCAGCCGACGGCGGCGCCGACGGCGATCTGGCGTCCGCGACGGCCGCGCTCCTCGCGGACGTGCGCAGGCGCGGCGACGCGGCGCTGCGGGACATGGCCGAGCGATTCGACCGCGTTCGGCTCGAGGCGCTGGAGGTGCCGCGCGCGGCATGGGATGAATCGCTCGCCGCGCTCGACGCATCCGTGCGCGCCGCGTTGACGCGCGCGGCCGGCAACGTCCGACGCTTCCACACGGCGCAGCTGCCCGCCGATGTCGTCCTCGACGTGGAGTCGGGCGTGCGCGTCACGCGTACCTGGACACCCCTCGATCGGGTCGGCGTCTACGCTCCGGGTGGGCGCGCAGCCTATCCTTCGTCGGTGCTGATGGGCGTGGTCCCGGCGAAGGCCGCCGGTGTGCGCGAGGTGATCGTGTGCTCGCCGCCCGGACCCGGCGGCCTTCCCGCGCGGGAGATCCTGGCCGCGTGCGCGATCGGAGGCGCGGACCGTCTCTTCGCGATCGGAGGGGCGGGCGCGATCGCCGCGCTGACGTACGGAACCGAGTCCGTCCCCGCCGTCGACGCGGTGGTGGGGCCGGGCAACCGCTGGGTGACCGAGGCGAAGCGTCAGGTGGCTGGGCGTGTCCTCATCGACTCACCCGCGGGTCCGTCCGAGGTGCTGGTGATCGCCGACGAGACCGCGGACCCGTCGCTGATCGCGCGCGAGGTGCTCGCACAGGCCGAGCACGATCCGGAGGCGGCCTGCGTGGTCGTGACGACCTCGCCCGCGATCGCCGCGGCCACCGAGGCCGAGATCGCGCGACAGCTCCTCGACGCGCCGCGCGCCGCCGTCTGCAAGCAGGCGCTCGCGGCGTGTGGCGCGGTGCTCGTGGCCGACTCGCTCGACGAGGCGATCGCGTTCGCGGATCGGTACGCGACCGAGCACCTCTCCGTCATGACGGCATCGGCGCCGATCGATGCGCGTAGGGTGCGCACGTCCGGCACGACGTTCGTCGGCTCCTCGGCGTCCGTCGCGTTCGGGGACTACATGACCGGCGCCAACCACGTGCTGCCGACGATGGG
Source organism: Gemmatimonadales bacterium (assembly GCA_050181335.1). Taxonomy (GTDB): domain Bacteria; phylum Gemmatimonadota; class Gemmatimonadetes; order Longimicrobiales; family Gaopeijiaceae; genus UBA2982. The sequence goes on from JBFXDG010000001.1 coordinate 726,731, forward strand.
TCGCGCTCGCAGCTTCTCCGGGCTCTCCACCCTCAACTACCTACGCTCCTTCACGATCCAGGAGGTCACGCCGGCGGGAGCGCGCGCCATGGCCGACGACGTCGAGCGGCTCGCCCTGGCCGAAGGGCTGCCCGCGCACGCGGCCGCCGTACGCGCGAGGAGAGCACCATGACGCCCTTCCCGCGTCCGGACTACCGATCCCTCACGAAGTACGAGCCCGGCCGGCGTCCGGCCGAGGTCGACCTGAGCGACAACACGAACCTCTGGGGCCCGCACCCGGACGCGCTGGCTCGCATCCGCGCCGCGACCGCGGACGACGTCCGGTGCTATCCCGAGGTCTACGCGGACACGCTGCGGACCGCGGTCGCCGAGCGTTTCGGCGTCGCGCCGGACTGCGTCACCACGGGCGCGGGCTCGGACGACATCCTCGACTCCGCGTTCCGGGCGGCCGCGGGGCCGGATGCCGTCGTGTCGTTCCCCTCGCCCACGTTCGTGATGGCGAGCGAGCTCGCCCGCGTGAACGGGATGCGTCCCCTCGCGGTCCCCTGGGACGAGGCGATGCGCGATCCGGGCGCGCTGCTCGCCGACGGCGCGGCGGTCGTCTACGTCTGCCGGCCGAACAATCCGACCGGCGCGCTCGCCCCGCGCCCTTGGATGGAGAGGCTGCTCGACCTGGTCGGGGACTCCGGACCGCTGGTCGTGCTCGACGAGGCGTACGCCGACTTCGCGGGAGAGACGCTCGTCACCGAGGCGGTCGAGCGGCCCCGGCTCCTGGTCGTGCGTACGTGCTCCAAGGCGTTCGGGCTGGCCGGCATGCGCTGCGGGTTCGCCGTCGCGCGGCCGGCCGTGGCGCTGGAAGTCGAGAAGTCACGCGGGCCCTACAAGGTCTCGCGGCTCACGACGGAGACCGCGGCGGCCGCGGTGCGGGACGTCTCGGGGTGGACGCCGAAAGTCGTCGCGGAGTGTCTCGCCAACCGAGCCCGCCTCTTCGAGGAGCTCGCACGGCGCGGGATCCCCACCCTCGAGTCGCGCGCGAACTTCATCCTCTTCGCCGCCCCCTCGGGCTCGGGCGCCGACGACGCGGCCGCGCTGCGCGAAGCAGGCGTGCAGGTCAGGCCGTTCCGCGACATTCCCGAGCTGGGGGACGCGCTGCGCGTGACCGTCGGCCCGTGGCCGCTCGTCGAGCGTTTCCTCGGGGCGCTCGACCGACGCCTGGCGGCGCTCGGCGCGGAGGCCACACGATGAACATCGCGCTCTTCGACTACGGCGCGGGTAACCTGCACTCGCTCGGCAAAGCCATCGAAGGCGCCGGCGCGGCCGTGACCGTCACGTCCGACTGGTCCACGGCGCTGGCGCAGGACGCGCTCGTGCTCCCCGGCGTGGGGGCATTCGGTCCCGCAGCCGCGGCGCTCCCGAAGGACAGGACGCGCGTCCGCGACGCCCTCGCGAGCGGGCTTCCCTGCCTCGGCATCTGCCTCGGCATGCAGCTCCTGTTCGACGACTCCGAGGAAGCCACCGGACAGGGCATCGGGCTCGTCCCCGGGAAGGTCCGCCTGCTCGAGGCGCGCATCGTTCCGCAGATGGGTTGGAACGACGTCGAGACCGGCGCCGATCCGCTCTTCGAGGGCGTGAGCGATCTCGTGGCGTACTTCGCCAACTCGTACGTCTGCCTGCCAGACCGCGCACAGGATGCGATCGCCTGGTCGGAGTACGACGGCATCCGCTGTGTGGCGGGCGTGCGCACCGCCCACACGTGGGGCGTGCAGTTCCACCCCGAGAAGAGCTCCGGACCCGGGCGGCGGATCGTCGAGAACTTCGTCGGACTGGCGAGGACGCTCACCGAGGAGGCCCGGTGATCGCCGCGCCCGCCGTGGACGTCAAAGGAGGTCGCTGCGTCCAGCTCGTCGGCGGCCGCCCGGAATCGGTTGCCGTCTCGCTGCCCGATCCCGCCGCGGCGGCGAACCGCTGGTATGCCGCGGGGTTCGGCACGCTCCACGTCGTGGACCTCGATGCGGCGCTGGGGAGCGGTGACAACCTGGCGGTGATCCTCGACGTCCTCGCCGCCACCGACGCCGAAACGCAGGTGGGCGGCGGCATTCGCGACGACGCGCGCGCGCAGGCGCTCCTCGATGGGGGCGCCGACCGGATCGTCGTCGGCACACGCGCGCTCGATGATGCGGCTTGGCTGCGCGCGCTCGCCGGCGGCTATCCGGGGCGCGTGATGGTGGCGATCGACACGCAGAACGGGCGCATCCTCCGCAGGGGTTGGACCGAGGAGTCGGCGCTCGAGCCGTCGACCTATCTTCCCACGCTGGCGGCGCTGCCGCTCGCGGGCATCCTGTCGACCAACGTCGCGCGTGAGGGCCGCCTCGCGGGGATCGACCGAGCGGCTTGCCGCGAGGTGATCGAAGCGAGCCCACACCCCGTGTGGGCCTCGGGTGGCGTGACGACCGTCGACGAGCTGGAGTACCTGGACCGGATCGGCGCCGCCGGCGTGGTGCTCGGCATGGCGCTCTACACCAACACGCTCGAGGCGGCGGACATCGCGCCCCGCTGGGGACGCACGCCCAACACGCAGAGGAACGCATGAGCAACCTGAAGCGGGAGACGAAGGAGACGCGCATCGCGGCGAACGTGCGCATCGGCACCGGCGTGGCCGAGGTCGAAACGGGGGATCGCTTCCTCACGCACATGGTGGAGACGCTGGCCCGGTACGCCGGTCTCGACATCGAGCTCGAGGCGAGCGGGGACCTCCGGCACCACCTGGTCGAGGACGTCGCGATCGTGTTCGGCCTCGCGCTCGCCGACGAGGTACCGGAGAAGGCGACACGCTACGGCTGGGCGGAGGTGCCCATGGACGACGCGCTCGCCGCCGCCGCGATCGACGTGGGTGGGAGGCCCTACTACGTGGGTCGCCTTCCATCGAAGCTGTACGCACACTTCCTGCACTCGTTTTCGACGAACCTCGGCGCCACGCTGCACGTGCGCGTGATCCGTGGGAGCGATCGCCACCACATCGTCGAGGCGGCGGTGAAGGCCACCGGGCTCGCGCTGCGACAGGCGCTCGCCAAGGGCGATCAGGTGTTCAGCACGAAAGGATCCGTGAAGATCGAAAGGACCGGGCGCTGATGCTCCGTCCCCGCGTGATCGTGTGCCTGGACGTGAAGGACGGGCGCGTGGTCAAAGGCACGCAGTTCAAGAACCTGCGCGACGTCGGCGACCCGGTCGAGCTCGCGGCGCGCTACGAGGCCGAGGGCGCCGACGAGGTGGTCTTTCTCGACGTGTCGGCATCCAAGGAGGCGCGCGGCACGCTGCTCGACGTGGTGCGGCGGACGGCGGAGCGCCTCTTCGTGCCGCTCACCGTGGGCGGCGGCGTGCGCTCCGCCTCCGACATCGGCCCGCTGCTCAGGGCGGGTGCCGACAAGATCAGCGTGAACACCGCGGCCGTGCGCGATCCCGGATTGCTCTCGCTCGGCGCCGAGCGGTTCGGGAGCCAGTGCATCGTCGCGAGCATCGATGCCCAGCGTGAGAATGGGAGCTGGCGCTGCTACACCCACGGGGGCACCGAGGCGACCGACCTCGACGCCGTCGCGTGGGCGGCCGAGTGCGAGGCCCGCGGCGCCGGCGAGATCCTGCTCACGTCGATCGACCAGGACGGTGCGCGGAGCGGCTACGACCTCGAGCTCACGCGCACGATCGCCGATCGCGTGCCCGTGCCCGTGATCGCCTCCGGCGGAGCCGGGAGCGCCGAGCACCTGCGCGACGCGTTCGCGGAAGGTCACGCGTCCGCCGCGCTCGTGGCGGGGATCCTGCACGACGGCCTGACGACGGTCGGCGAGATCAAGGCCGCGCTCATGGGCTGGGGCGTCGCTGTCCGGCCCGTCGCCACGCGTCCGGTGAGGGTCACGCCATGACGAACCGCGGTCTCCGCACGAAGCAGGATCTCGACACGCTCGCCTTCGACCGCGACGGACGGGAGGACGGCCTCCTGCCCGTGGTCGTGCAGGATCACGCGACCGGAGACGTGCTCATGCTGGCGTTCACGAACAGGCTCGCTCTCGAGAAGACGCTCGAGACGGGGCAGGTGCACTTCTGGTCCCGCCGCCGCAACGAGCTCTGGAAGAAGGGCGAGACGAGCGGCAACACGCTCGCGTTGGTATCGCTGCACGCGGACTGCGACTCGGACAGCGTGCTCGCGCGCGTGATCCCCGCCGGACCGACCTGCCACACCGGAGAGCGCACGTGCTTCGGGGAAGGAGCAGGGGCGTCGCTCGGCGCGCTGGGACGCCTCGATCGCACGCTCGGCGCGCGCGCCGAGGAGCGACCGGAGGGGAGCTACACCGTGCGGCTGCTCGACGACCAGAACCTCAGGCTGAAGAAGCTCGGCGAGGAGACCGCCGAGCTGGTGGCCGCGCTCGCGGTCGGCAACGGCGGCAAGGCCGTCGAGGAGGCGGCCGACCTCGTGTACCACGTGCTCGTCGCGCTGCGTGCGTGCGGCCTCGACGTGGCGCCCCTGCTCGAGGAGCTCGACCGGCGGGCATGAGCGACCCCGCGGCCTTCCACGAGGAGGAGGCCCTCGGCAAGGCGTACGACGCTCGGCTCATGCGGCGGCTGCTCCGCTACCTGCGGCCGTATTGGAAGCAGGTCGCCGTCGCGCTCTTCGTGCTGCTGCTCGGCGCCGGCGCCAATGTCGTCGGCCCGTGGGTCACCCAGCTCGTGGTCGACGAGGCGATCCCGAGTCAGAACCAGAGCCTCCTCCTCGTCCTCGTGCTCGTCTTCTTCGCGGCGGTCGTCGCGGGCTTCGTGCTCGAGTATGCCGAGACGATCGTCACGACGTGGCTCGGCCAGACGATCATGTACGATCTGCGGCGGGAGATCTTCGAGAAGCTGCAGCGTGCCGACCTCCGGTTCTACGACAAGAACCCCATCGGTCGCCTCATGACGCGCATCACGAACGACGTCGAGACGCTGAACGAGCTGTTCAGCTCCGGTGTGGTCACGGTGTTCGGCGACGTGTTCACGCTCCTCTTCATCGTCGTCGCGATGCTCGGCATGAACTGGAGGCTCGCGCTCGTGACGTTCAGCGTCCTGCCACTGGTGATCGTCGTGGTCTTCGTCTTCCGCGCGAAGATCCGCGATGCCTACCGCGAGATCCGCGTCCGTCTCGCGCGCATGAACGCGTTCATCCACGAGCGCATCACGGGGGTGCGCGTCGTCCAGCTGTTCAACCGGGAAGAAGCCGACGCCGCCCGGCTCGCCGAGCTGAACGACGCCCACCTCGAGTCGCACCTACGCTCGATCAGATACTACGCGCTCTTCTTTCCGATGATCGAGCTGATCACGGCCCTGGCCATCGCGCTCATCATCTGGTACGGCGGCTTCATGAGCCTCGACGGCGCGATCACCGTCGGCGTGGTGGTGGCATTCCTCCAGTACGCGCGCCGGTTCTTCCAGCCCATCCAGGACCTTTCCGAGAAGTACAACCTGCTGCAGGCGGCGATGGCGTCGTCGGAGCGCGTGTTCAAGCTTCTCGATCACGAGATCGCGATCACGGATCCCGAGCAGCCGAAGTCTTTCCCCGCGGACGCCGAAGGCCGCATCGAGCTCGACCACGTCTGGTTCGCCTACGGCACCGACCGGGTGGGTGAGCCCGACTGGGTCCTACGCGATGTGAGCCTCGAGGTGAAGCCCGGCGAGAAGGTCGCCATCGTCGGACATACCGGCGCGGGCAAGACGACCCTGATCAATCTGCTCATGCGATTCTACGATCCGACACGCGGACGCATCCTGGTCGACGGCGTGCCGATCGACGAGCTCCGCGTCGACGAGCTGCGCGCCCGGATCGGCCTCGTGCTGCAGGACGTCTTCCTGTTCAGCGAGGACGTCGGCTACAACATCGGGCTCGGCTCCGCCGGAATCGACCGCGAGAGGATTCGCGCCGCGGCGGAGCGCGTGGGCGCGGCCGCGTTCATCGATCGCCTGCCCCGCGGCTACGAGCAGCCCCTCGGCGAGCGCGGCTCGACGCTCTCCGTCGGCGAGCGGCAACTGGTCAGCTTCGCGCGCGCCCTCGCGTTCGACCCGGACATCCTCGTGCTCGACGAGGCCACGAGCTCGGTGGACTCGGAGATCGAAGCCCGGATCGAAGCAGCCACCGACGAGCTGCTCCAGGGTCGCACGTCGCTGGTCATCGCGCACCGACTCTCCACCGTGCAGAATGCGGATCGGATCGTCGTGCTGCACCACGGCGAGGTCCGCGAGCAGGGCACGCATCAGGATCTGCTCGACGCGGGCGGCATCTACGCGCGGCTGCACGAGCTCCAGTTCGTGGCGGCGGCCGGCTGAGAGGGGGCTCGGCCCACCTCTCAGGGAAAACCCCTAGTTGCCGTCGTCGGCGTCCGCATCGGCGACGACGCGCATGGAGTCCAGCACCGCGTTGCGCCGCGACACGGGCGCGAGCGTTCCCGCGATGCGGATGAGCGGCTCCGCGGCGAAGCCCGCGACGGGCTCGAGCGCCGACTCGGTGTAGCGGCTGCCCGGATTCCACAGGATCCACTCGTCGATGCCCGCGTCGTAGGTCGCCTGGATCTGCGCGCGCACCTCGGCCGCCGCGTAGGGCGGCTGCCCGAGCGAGAAGTCCTGTAGCCAGGGACGCGTCGAGCCGGCGCCGTCCACGCGCGCCGAGCGCCGCTGCGCATCGCGCAGCGCGCGCAGGACGACCTCGTAGGGGAAGGCGTTCGGCACCTGATAGCCGAAGCTGCCGGTCCAATAGTGGCTCGGATAGATCATGGGGAGCGCCACGTCCACCCGGTCGATGAACGACTCCCACACCTGACCGATGCCGACGTCACGCTCGGCGGAGGTCGTCACGCCGAACACGTCCGCGGTGAAGAGCACGCCGAGCTCGTCGAGCTCGCTGCGGGCATACGAGAGCAGCTCCCGGATGGCGGCGGCTTTGGTGCGCCCCTGCGCGCCCCCGAACACGGCGCGTGCCATGTCGTCTTCCGGAGCGTCCGGGAAGCGCACGTAGTCGAACTGGATCTCCGGGAAGCCCATGCGCGCGACCTCGCGGGCGATCGCGACGTGGTACTCCCAGACGCCTCGCTGGTAGGCGTTCAGCCAGGTGATGCCCTTGCTGTCGACCCAGACGCCGCCGGCCGTATCCTGGACGGCGAGCTCCGGACGGTACTTGGCCAGGATGGGATCCTGGACGACCACGATGCGCGCGATCGGGTAGACGCGCTCGGCTTCCAGACGGTCGAGCAGACCGGCGAGATCGGCGATGCGGACATCGGTGGTGGCGCCGATCTCGTGCGCCAACGGCACCTCGGTGCGGTGGCTCACGTAGCCACTCGCGTCCTTGATGTCGATGACGAACGCGTTGACCTCCGTGCGCAGCGCCACGTCCATGAGCGCGCGCATGCGCACGCCCGACCCCGCCGCCCACGCGTTCACGTAGAGGCCGCGGACGGAGCGCGGACGCGGGAAACGCTCGCCGGCGCGCGCCTCCCTGCCGGCATCCGTCGACGCCGCGACGCCCGCCGGCTCCTGGGTGGACGCATCGGCCGCGGTCGGGCTGGCGTCGGGAAGGACCTGCGTCCGGGCGGGGGGAGCGGAGGCCGCCTCCGCGCGAGCGGGAATGGCCGCGGCGTCGCACGCGCCGAGAGCGACGGCGAGCACGAGCGTCATCCCAGCTCGGGGGAAGAAACGCGCTCCCCCGGTCACCGCTCTCACGTCCATCTCGTCAATACGCCGGCAGGTCCGGGTCGACCTCGTTGCGCCAGCCGAGAACGCCGCCCTTCAGGTTGAACACGCGCTCGTAACCATTTTCCAGGAGGATCCGTGCGGCCCACTCGCTGCGACGACCGCTCCTGCAATAAAGGACCAGCTCCTGCCCGCGGTCCAGCTCTTCGAATCGGTCGGCGAACTCGGCCGTCGGGATCCGGGCCTGCCCGTGCTCGGGCAGATCGGCGATGTCGGCTTCGTAGAGCTCCCGCACGTCGACCAGCGTGGGAACGTTCCCCGCGTCCAGCCGGGCCTTGAGCTCGGTGGGTGTAATGACCGGAACCGTGACGGTCATGCGGTGCGCTGGCGGCCGAAGAGAGGGTCGAGCAGCGCCGCCGTTCGAGCGGCGGCACCGCGGTGGGACTCAATATAGCCGAAGGCCCGGTCGGCAGCGCCGACGTGTGCGCTGCGGTCGGCGAGCCAGCCGCTGAGCGCGTCGGCGAGACGACGCCGGTCGGACGCGGCGACCGCGCCGCCCACGCGCACGAGGGCGCGGGCGCTCGGCGTCCCCGCGTAGTGCGGCCCCACCACGATGGGGATGCGTGCCGCCGCGGGCTCGAGGACCGAGTGCACGCCGCGGCTGCCGAACCCTCCGCCGACGTAGGCGACGTGCCCCACCGAGTAGAGCTGCGCCAGCACGCCCACGCGCTCCACGACCACCGCGTTGACGCCCTTCACCGATCCGTTCGATTCGACCTCCTCGAGCGTCCGGCTGTGCCATCCCATGGTGGCGAGCCGCTCGAGGAGGTCGCGCACGCGCCGCTGCTCGGGCTCGTGCGCGGCGACGATCACGCGCACGTTGCGCACGCGTGTTCTCACGTCGGCGAGGGCCGGGAGCAGGTGCTTCTCGTCCTCCGGCCACGTCGAGCCTGCGACGATCGTGGGCACTGGGTCGGAGTGGAACGGCGCGAGGCTCGGTGAAGAAGGACTCGTCTCCTGCGCGCGAAGGGCAGCGGAGTCCACGGCTGGATCGCCCGTGGTGCGCACGACGGACTCCGGCACGCCCAGACCGATGAGCCGCGAGGCGTCGTGCTCCGTGTTGGCGCATGCCAGCGAGAGCGCGGGCCACGCCGCGCCGAGCACGACGCGCGCGGGCCAGCGCGCGCGCCCGCCGTCCTCGGAGATGTCGGCGCCGACGATCGCGACGAGCACGCCGCGCCGGACCGCTTCCTCGATCAGAACGGGCCAAACCTCGCTCCTGGTGAAGACGAGCAGGTCCGGCCTCACGCCTTCCAGCGCACGACCGACGGGCCCCGAGAGATCCCACGGCAGATAACCCGCGACGTGCGCTCCGATGCGGCGTCCCACGCCCTCGGCCGACGGCGAGAAGTAGGTGAACGCCACCTGGAGATCGGGGCGCAGCTCGGTCAGCGCGCCGATCACCGCTCCCGCCTGCAGCGCCTCGCCGACGCTCGCCGCGTGGAACCAGGCCACCGGCCGAGCCGGATCCCGCTCCGCCTGCCCCCAGCGCGCGAAGAGATCGGGCGCCCGGCGCCTGCCCGCGAAGCCGCGCGCGACCTTCGAGCCGCCGAGCGCGAGAAAAGGGGCCAGGACCCTCGCCCCCGCCATGGCGGCTCTGTAGAACAGAGGTGTCGATCCCATGCCGCAGCATAGGTAGGGAATGTCCCAATCGGTAGATTGACGAACGAGGCCGGACGGCACGTATCGTTGCCGAAGCGCGTTCACACCCCGTCGCCACAGGAGTGGACACACCCATGGGCTCGATCTTCATTGCGATGCTGGCCGTCCTCATCGGGGCCGTCGTGCGCACCGCAGGCGCCGGGTCCGGGAGGCCGGGCGCGCAGGGTGCCGCCAAGCTGGCCGGGTACGGCTTCATGGCGGCCGGTCTGCTGATCATGCTGGGCAACGGGTTCACGGTGGTTTCCGTCGGAGAGGTCGGGGTGAAGCATTTCCTCGGAAACGTCGATCCGCAGCCGCTCGAGCAGGGCATGCACATGGTGAACCCGCTGGCCAGCATCGAGAAGATGTCCGTCCGGGAGCAGGCCTACCCCCCGGACGGCGGCATCGAGCACATCGAGGCGCAGACCAGCGAGCAGCTCAACGTGGCGCTCGAGGTCTCGATCCTCTTCCGCATCGACGGCGCCAACGCGCCCGATCTCTATCAACGGCTCGGCAGCGAGGATCAGATCAAGAGCAGCATCGTCCTCAACGCGGTGCGAAACGGCGTGCGCGACGCGGTGGCCACCAAGTCCATCAACGACATCTTCTCGCCCAACCGCCGCGAGCTCGCGACCGAGATGTTGGCCGCGGTGCAGTCCAAGGCGGGCAACCGCATCCAGGTGCTCGACGTCTTCGTGCGCGACGTGCAGGCGCCCGCCCGCGTGCGCGAGTCGATCGAGGAGAAGCTCCAGCGCGAGCAGCAGGTGGCGAGCGAGCGCTTCCAGACGGAGATCATCCAGGAGCGGGCGCTCCAGGCCGTCGAGGAGGCCAAAGGCATCGCGGAAGCGCAGCGGATCATCTCGGAAGGGCTGACCCCGGCGTATCTCACGTTCCACTACATCGAGCAGCTCGCGACGTTGCCCGCGGGCTCGGTCGTCTACGTTCCGACCGAGGGCGGCGTCCCCCTCATGCGATCGATCGGTGGCGGAAACTAGCCCGGCAGCCGGAACGCGGCGGCGTTGGCCGCGCGTGGCGCTCGCGCTCACGAGCGTGAGCGTCGTCGTCGGCCTGGTCGCGAGCTGCAGCGCCTGCTCGCCGGTCTACGTCATGAAGGCCGGCATCGCCGAGGCGCGTATCCTGCGTGCGCGCAGGCCGATCCCCGAGGTGCTCGCGGACACCACCACGGAGGAGCGCGTCCGCGCCAAGCTGGCCTACGTTCTGGAGGCCCGACGCTTCGCCGCCGACGAGCTCGACATCGACGTGGGCGACTCGTTCACCATGTACACCGAGCTCGATCGCGACACCCTGGCGCTCGTCGTCTCCGCGGCACCCAAGGATCAGATCGCGCCGGTCACGTGGTGGTTCCCGATCGTGGGACGCGTGCCCTATCGGGGATTCTTCTCCGTCGAGGACGCCCTGGAGGCCGAGGCCGATCTCCGGGCCGAAGGCTACGACACCTACGTGCGCCCGACCGCCGCGTTCAGCACGCTCGGCTGGTTCAACGACCCCCTGCTCTCGTCCACGCTCGCGTCCGACGAGGTCGAGGTGGTGTCCACGGTGCTCCACGAGCTCGCGCACCAGGAGCTGTTCGTGCCCGGGCACGTGGGCTTCAACGAGAGCTTCGCGGAGTTCGTCGGACGCACGGCCGCCATCGAGTTCTTCTGCACGCGCCCGGGCGGTGGCACGGACTCGGTGAAGTGCCTACGTGCCCAGCAGCGCTGGCGGGACGAGCAGCGCTTCAGCGTCTTCCTGGGGCAGTTCGTCACGGACCTCGAGCGGCTGTACCGCGATCCCTCCCTCACGCTCGACGAGAAGGTCGCGCGCCGCGAGCAGGTGTTCGCCGACGCGCTCGCGCGCTTCGACACGGAGGTCGCGCCCGAGCTGGAGGGGCTCACCTTCGCCGGCTTCCGCAACTCGCCGCTGAACAACGCGACGCTGATGGGTCGTATCTTCTATTACAACCGCCTGCCGGACTTCGCGGCCCTGCTCGAGGAGCACGGAGGCGACCTGCGGGCGGTCCTCGATTTCCTCTCCGCGCGCGCCCCCGACGCCGAAGACCCCTTCGACCTGCTGCCCCGGGCCTCCCCGGAGCCGTAGATCCGGGAGCCGGGCCGGGGGCCGTGTGTGGTTTTCGCCCCCGGGGTCGTCATATGAAGATGTCCGGACGGAAGTGACGTTCTTCGGGGATGCGATGCCTCCATTGCGAGCGGTTCCGCTGGCCGCGTGGGCCCTGCTGTGGGCCGCGGCCAGCGCCCAAGCCCAGATTGACGGCGCGCGGCCGACCGCGTCCGATTCGGTCGACATCCTCGAGGATCTGAAGGAGCTCCAAGGGGAGTTCGAGGAGTACCGCCAGAGCCGCACGCCGCTGCAGGACACGCCGCGCGGCTATTCGTGCGACACGCAGATCGGTCCGTCCATGTGCATCTGGTACGGAGGCGAGGAGGGCGAGGCCTTCCCCGCCGAGCTCCGAGAAGTCCAGCAGGCCCGCATCGAGCTGATTCGCGAGCTGTCCGAGGGGCGCGGCCGAATCGCGGACCCGTGGATCCTCGGCCAGCTCGTCCACTACATGGCGGAGAGCCGCAACCTCGGGGAGGCCGAGCGGATCGCGCGCGAGTGCGGGATCGCCCAGACGTGGTGGTGCAACGCGCTGCTCGGCTACGTCCTGCACCTCGGCGCGCAGTACGTGGAGGCCGAAGAGGTCTTCCGCGAAGCGATCGCCGCCATGCCGGACTCGGTGCGCACGGATTTCACGACGCCGCGCTACATCCTCGGAGAAGACGCTCGCGAGCGGTTCGCGGAGATGACGCCCGGCGAGCAGGAGCGCACGTGGGAGCTCTTTTGGCGGCTATCCGACCCGCTCTTCCTCTTCCAGGGCAACGACCGGCTCACCGACCACTGGGCGCGCTGGGTGGTCGCGCGGAACCGTCGTGACGCCGCCGACCCGCACGGGGGCGAATGGGACGTCTTCCGCGAAGAAGCGCTCATCCGCTACGGGATGAACACGGGGTACAGCCGTACGCGGTCCCCGCAGCGCTCCAGCCTTCTCGAGGACACCCGCCGGATGGTCGGCCACCACCATCCCAAGAGCCGCGGATATCTCTTCCCCGAGGAGTTCCTCGCCTCTCCCTCGGACATTCCCCCCGAGAGCTGGATCACGGCGCCGCGCGAGGCGCGTACGTGGTACGCGCCGCCCTACGCGCCGGACATGCGGGGCCTCGACACCCAGGTCGGACGGTTCCGCCGGGGGGATGCGATGCTCGTGATCGGCGCGTACCGTCCGACGATCATCGAGCAGGACGGCGAGCGCGTCGTCTCGCCGTGGCAGGACGGGCCGACCGCTGAGCCGCCCTACGCGTCCCTGTTCCTCGTTCCGGTCGACGGAGGACCGGACGTGAACGTGCTCGGACGCGACACCGTCGGGGTGCTTTCGCTCGAGGCACGCCCCGGCCGCTACGTCAGCGGGCTCGAGGTCGTGGATCGCGAGAACCGGCGCGCGTGGCGCGCCCGGCAGGGCGTCGTGCAGCTGCCGCTCGCCGAAGGTGCCGTGGACGTCTCGGATCTGATGATCCTCGCGGAGGGAGCGCCGCTCCCCGAAACCCTCGACGAAGCGATTCCGCTCGTGCGCCCCGGCGTGCGCCTACGCCGCGGTGAGACCTTCGGCGTCGTGTGGGAGACGTACGGCCTGCGGGTGCTCGAGCCCGTCCGCGTGAGCCTCGGGTTCACGAGCGGGCGGCCGGGATTCCTCACGCGGGTCGGCGAGTTCCTCGGCGTGATCGAGCCGGACGAGGCCGTGGACATCACCTTCCAGGACTCCGGACCCGACGGCGTGCAGTCCGCGTTCCGGTCTGTGCGGCTCGAGCTGCCCGATCTCGATCCCGGCGAGTACACCCTGCACTTGCGGCTGGAGCTGGCCGGGCGTACTCCCGTGGTGACGAGTCGCCCGATCGTCGTGGTCGAATGACGGAAACGAGATGATGCGAGCCCACGCCCTGACGTTGCTCTGCGGCCTCGCGGTCCTGCCGGCGGTCGGCCTCGACGGCGGCCACCCCGCGGCCCCGCCGGCGCCGGGCGCGCCAGCGGCGACGACCGACGTGCGGCCGGTCCCCTTCTTCTACGATCTCTACACCTTCCGCGGCGACGGGGGCGCCACGGCGGTGGTGGCCGCCATCGCGGTGCCGGTCGAGGAGCTGAGACGGGAACGCAGGGACGGCCGCGTCCGCTACCGTTTCGACGTGCGCCTCGTGCTGGCGGACACGGCCAACCTCGACGTGTTCAACACGCAGGACTCCGTCTTCCTGAGCCTGGCGCGCCCCCTCACGCGCCGTCACCTCCTCCATACCTATGTGGAGGTCTCCGCACCCCCGTCGCCGACGACGCTCCAACGCGTCATCGTCACCGACGTCACGCGTCCGGGCGCGGGACAGCTGTACCACACGCCGTTTCCGATCCCCGACTACAGTGGAACGGAGCTGATGCTCTCCGACGTCGCGTTCGGGATGCCCGACGCGCCGGACGGCTGGAACCGGGGCGGCGTGACGCTCGCCCTTCTGCCGACGAGCCAGTTCCCGGAGGTCTCCTTCGACGTCTACTACGAGATCTACAACCTACCCGCGGGAAACCGGTACGGGACGGAGATCGCCATCGCGTCGCTCGAGGAGGACGACGATGGATTCCAGGAGATCCGCGCGTCGTTTTCCGGCGACGCCTCTCCGGGCGAGGACGGCATCGTGCAGGAGCTTCGCCGCATCGAGTCCCCGCTCCCGGGCGGGCGTTATCGCATCACGATCACGGTGCGCGACGAGATGAGCGGGCAGGTGGTCCGCCGCTCCCGCGACGTGGACGTGCGGGGGTGGGACGAGGGAACGACGATGGTCCGTGCGCTGCCGTACACCACGGCGGTGAACTGAGCGCGCGGTCAGATCCTCGCCTGGACCGTGTACAGCTCGTGGTAGCGGCCCTCCGCGGCCATCAGCTCCTCGTGCTTCCCACGCTCGACGATGCAGCCGTCCTCGATGACGAGGATCAGGTCGGCGCGCTGGATCGTCGAGAGTCGGTGCGCGATCACGAGCGTCGTGCGACCGCGCAGGAGATCGCCGAGGCTCTTCTGGATGAGCGCTTCGCTCTCCGTGTCGAGGCTGGACGTCGCCTCGTCGAGCAGCAGCAAGCGTGGGTTGGCGAGTAGGGCGCGCGCGATCGTCACGCGCTGCCGCTGACCACCCGAGAGCTTGATCCCCCGCTCACCGATGATGGTGTCCAGCTTGTCGGGGAAGCGGTCGCTGAACTCGGTCACGTAGGCCTTCCGCGCCGCGTCCTCGATCTCGGCGTCCGTCGCCTCCGTACGGGCGAAACGGAGGTTCTCCCGGATCGTGCCGTCGAAGAGGAAGTCGCTCTGGAAGACGAGCCCGAGCTGCTCTCTGTACGAGCCCAGCTTCACGTGGCGGAGATCGACCCCGTCCACGCACACTCTTCCCCGATCCGGCTCGATGAACGCGGCGGACAACCCCGCGATCGTCGACTTTCCGGAGCCAGAGCTCCCCACGAGCGCGACCACCGTGCCGGGAGGAGCGTCGAAGTCGATGCCCTTGAGGACGGGCTTGTCCTTCTCGTAGGCGAAGTGCACGTCCTCGAACGTGAGATGGCCCCGGATCGCGGGCATCACCTGCGTGCGGAGAGGATCGTCGTCCTCCTCCGGCCAGGAGAGCAGCTCGGCCGTCCGGTCGAGCCCGGCGAACGCTTCGGTCATCTGTGTGCCGATGTTCGCCAGCTGGAACACCGGCGCGACGAGGAAGCCGAGCGACAGCACGAACGAGAGGAGCTCGCCGAGCGTGAGAGCCCCCCGCCCGATCTGCCATCCGCCGTAGCCCATGATCAGCACGGACGCCATGCCCATGAAGAGGGTCCCGAGGCTCGTCACGAGGCTCGTGGTGGTCAGGGTGCTCTTCACGTTCTCGTAGATGCGCATGACGCCGGCCGAGAAGATCTCCGACTCTTTGTCGAGCGCGTGGAACCCCTTCACCACGCGGATCCCGCCGAGCGATTCCGTGAGACGCCCCGTGACCTCCGCCTGGATGCGGCCGCGCTCCCGGAACGCCGGCCGCAGCTTCTTGAACGCGCGCGTCGAGACCAGCGCGAATCCGCCGAGCGGTATGAGCGCGAGCGCGGTCATGATCGGGTTGATCGTCATCAGGTAGACGAACGCGAGGACCGCGGTGATCGAGCCACCGATGAGCTGCACGAGACCCGTGCCGACCAGGTTTCGCACGCCTTCCACGTCCTCCATGATGCGCGTGACCAGCACGCCCGACTTCGTGTTGTCGAAGACGCGCACGGGAAGCCGGAGCACGTGGTGCTGCACCTGCACGCGGAGCTGCGCGATGAGGTGCTGCGCCTCGACCGAGAGCAGCCGCACGAGGGTGTACGACGTGATCGCCTGGACCGTCACCGAGGCGGCGACGACCGTGAGCAGCGTCCACAGGAACCCGAGGTCTCCGGCGACCACCCGGTCGAGATAGCGGGCCGAGACCGGCAGCACGAAGCCGGACAGGCGGTTGATCAGGATCAGCAGAAGGCCGATGGCGATCAGCTTGCGCCGGGGCCAGATGATCTCGTGGAAGGCGTGCTTCAGGCTCGCGCCCGAGATCTTCTTCTTGGAGTTTT
This sequence comes from Gemmatimonadales bacterium, assembly GCA_050181335.1. Classification (GTDB taxonomy): domain Bacteria; phylum Gemmatimonadota; class Gemmatimonadetes; order Longimicrobiales; family Gaopeijiaceae; genus UBA2982. The sequence continues at coordinate 742,790 of JBFXDG010000001.1, forward strand.
CGTTGGCCATCGGTAGCACTTCGGCAAGTGGCCGGGGAGCCCTTGGGCGCCAGTGCTCCCCCCCTTAGGTTAGCCCGTCTTTTTCCCCACGCGCCGGAATCCCCGCGGATCCCGAGAATTCGACGCCGAGAATGGTAAGCGAAGTGAGGGTCGGTTACGACCCGTCCGCCGTCGAAGCCAAGTGGCAGCGTATCTGGGAGGAGCGCGGGACGAACCTCTTCACGCTCGAGGAGCTGAAGGGCGCGAAGGACCCCTACTACAACCTGATGATGTTCCCCTACCCCTCCGCCGAGGGGCTCCACGTGGGCAACATCTACGCGTTCACCGGGGCGGACGTGCACGGGCGCTACCAGCGCCTGCGGGGCAAGACGGTCTTCGAGCCGATGGGGTTCGATGCCTTCGGCATCCACTCGGAGAACTTCGCGCTCAAGGTCGGGAAGCACCCGATGGACCTGATCCCGTCCAACGTCCGGAACTTCACCCGGCAGCTGAGGCGGATCGGCGGGATGTTCGACTGGGGGCACGCCGTCGATACGACCGACCCGCGCTACTACAAATGGACGCAGTGGGTCTTCCTGAAGCTCTTCGAGGCCGGCCTCGCGGTACGCAAGGAAGCGCCGGTGAACTGGTGCCCCTCCTGCATGACCGTGCTCGCCAACGAGCAGGTGATCGCGGGGGCGTGCGAGCGCTGCGGCACGCCGGTCGAGCAACGTCGCATCGCCCAGTGGTTCTTCGAGATCACGAAGTACGCCGAGCGGCTGCTCGACAACCTCGCGCGGATCGACTGGTCGGAGAAGACGAAGAAGGCGCAGATCAACTGGATCGGGAAGAGCGAGGGCGCGCTCCTGCGTTTTCCGGTCGTGGACGCGAAGGGAAAGGACACCGGTCAGGTCGTGGAAGCCTACACGACCCGTCCCGACACGGTGTTCGGCGCGACGTACATGGTGCTCTCACCCGAGCACCCGCTCGTCGACAAGGTGATGAACCCGGGCCTGTCCGCCCCCGTGTACGCCTATCGCGACAAGGCGCGGCAGAAGGATCTCGTGGCGCGCCAGAAGGTGGACAAGACGAAGACCGGCGTGTCCACGGGCGGATACGTGCGCAACCCGGCGACGGGCAAGACGATCCCGATCTGGATCGCCGACTACGTGCTGATGGGCTACGGGACCGGCGCGATCATGGCGGTCCCGGGGCACGACCAGCGCGACTTCGAGTTCGCCGAGCAGTTCGAGCTGCCGATCGTGCGCGTGGTCGCCGGACCGGGCCACGACGCCGATACGCCGCTCGGGGAAGCCTACGACGGCCCCGGGCGTCTGGTGAGCTCCGGGGAGTTCGACGGGCTGGACACCCAGGAAGGGGCCCGGCGCATCACGGCTCGGGCGGCCGAGCAGGGCTGGGGAGAGCCGCGGGTCAACTTCCGGCTGCACGACTGGTGCATCTCGCGGCAACGCTACTGGGGGCCCCCGATCCCCATCATCTATTGTGATGCCTGCGGACCGGTGCCGGTCCCCGAGAAGGACCTGCCCGTCGTGCTGCCGCGGGTGGAGGACTTTCGCCCCGACACCTCCGGCGTGAGCCCGCTCGCCCGCGTGGAGAGCTGGTACCGGACGACCTGCCCGCAGTGCGGCGCGGCGGCCCGTCGCGAGACGGACGTGTCGGACACGTTCCTCGACTCCAGCTGGTACTTCCTTCGCTACCCGTCCACCGACTTCGACGACCGGCCGTTCGACGCGGAAATCACCAAGAAGTGGCTGCCGGTGGACTCCTACATCGGGGGTCACGAGCACGCGGTCCTGCACCTGCTCTACTCCCGCTTCGTCACGATGGCTCTGCACGACCTGGGGCACCTGGACTTCGAGGAGCCCTACGACGTCTTCCGCGCCCACGGCCTGATCATCGCCGAGGGCGCCAAGATGTCGAAGAGCAAGGGCAACGTGATCGTGCCGGACCCCGTCATCGAGCAGTACGGCGCGGATACGCTGCGCACGTACCTGATGTTCCTCGGGCCCTTCGAGGAAGGCGGCGACTACCGGCAGGACGGCATCCAGGGTCCGTTCGGCTTCCTGCACAGGTTGTGGGAGACGGTGCTGGCGGCGGGCGACGGGTCGCCCGACGCGGACGTCGAACGCAAGGTGCATCAGACGATCCGACAGCTGACCGAGCAGCTCCCCACGCTCCAGTACAACACCGCGATCGCCGCGTTGATGGAGTGCCTGAACGCCGTCCGCGCGGGTGGCCGGGCCGCCGTTCGTGCCGAGGTCGAGCCGCTGGTGCCGATGGTGGCGCCCTTCGCGCCGCACATCGCCGAGGAGCTGTGGGAGCGGCTCGGCCACGAGGGGAGCATCTTCGACGCGGCCAACTGGCCGGCCTACGACCCGGCCAAGGCCGCGGAGACGAGGATGACGATCGCCGTGCAGGTGAACGGCAAGCTCCGGGGATCGATCGACGTGAGCAAAGGAGCCGCGGAGGCCGACGTCGTGTCGGCCGCGCGCGCGGACGAGAACGTCCGCCGTCACCTCGACGGCGTGAAGGAGCGCAAGGTGATCTACGTGAAGGAGCGCCTCGTGAACTTCGTCGTCGGATGAGCGATCTCGAGCGGCTGGCCATCGACGCCGTCCGCGTCCTCTCCATGGACGCGGTGGAAAAGGCCCAGTCGGGGCATCCCGGCACCCCGATGGCGCTCGCGCCGGTCGGCTACGTGCTCTTCCATCGACACCTGCGCCACAACCCGAGAGATCCGGAGTGGCTCGACCGCGACCGCTTCATCCTCTCGTGCGGCCATGCGTCGATGCTCCAGTACTCGCTGCTGCATCTGAGCGGGTACGACGTGTCCGAGCAGGACATCCGCAACTTTCGTCAGTGGGGCTCGCCCACGGCCGGACACCCGGAGTACGGACACACGCCGGGCGTCGAGACCACGACCGGACCGCTCGGTCAGGGTGTGGCCAACTCCGTCGGGTTCGCGCTGGCCGAGCGCTGGCTCGCGGCGCGCTTCAACCGACCCGGTCACGCCATCGTGGATCATCACACGTTCGTGCTCTGCTCCGACGGCGACGTGATGGAGGGGATCTCGCACGAAGCGGCGGAGCTCGCCGGCCATCAGAAGCTCGGCAAGCTCGTGTGGATCTTCGACGACAACCGCATCAGCATCGACGGCAGCACGGACCTCGCGACGTCGGTCGATCACGCGAAGCGGTTCGAGGCCTACGGCTGGCACGTGCTGGGGGTGGACGACGGCAACGACCTCGCGGCGATCGATGCCGCCATCGCGGCCGCCAAGCGGGAGACCGAGCGCCCCACGTTCATCGTCCTGCGCACGACCATCGCGTGGGGGAGCCCCGGAAAGGCGAACTCCGCCGCCGCGCACGGCGCGCCGCTCGGCGCCAAGGAGATCGAAGCCACCAAGAAGAACCTCGGCTATCCCTGTCTCGAGCCGTTCTGGGTGGACCCGGCGGCGCGGCGACACTGGGCGGCCTGCGTCGAGCGGGGCGAGCGCCTCGAGAAGGAGTGGCACGACCGCTTCGCAGCCTATCAGGCGGAGCATCCCGAGCTCGCCGCCGAGTTCCTGCGGACGATGGCGGGCGATCTGCCGCAGGATTGGGACGCGGGGGTGCCGGATCTGTCTGCGCCCAAGGCCGCCGATGCCACGCGCGGTTGGTCCGGCAAGGTGATCCAGGGCCTCGCCGCGCGCGTGCCCAACCTGGTCGGTGGGTCGGCGGACCTGGCCGGCTCGAACAAGACGGACATCGAGGGCGCTGCCGATCTGTTCCCGTCGACGCCCGACGGGCGCAACGTGCGCTTCGGCGTTCGCGAGCACGGCATGGGCGCCGTCATGAACGGCATGTCCCTCCACGGGGGTGTGCGGCCGTTCGGCGGGACGTTCCTGATCTTCTCGGACTACATGCGCCCTGCGATCCGCCTCGCCGCGCTCATGGAGCAGCCCGTCATCTACGTGTTCACGCACGACTCGATCGGGCTGGGCGAGGACGGACCGACGCATCAGCCGATCGAGCAGCTGGCATCCCTGAGGGCGATCCCCAACCTGCTCGACCTCCGGCCGTGCGACGCCGCGGAGACCGAAGTGGCGTGGAAGGTCGCGATCGAGCGATCGGATGGTCCCACGTTCCTCGCGCTCAGCCGGCAGAAGGTGCCGCTCATGGACCGGAGCGGAGGGGACGGTTCGCTCGCTCCCGCGGACGGCCTCCGCCGTGGCGGATACGTGCTCGCCGAGGCCTCGCGTGGCCGCCCGCGCGTGATCGTCATCGCGAGCGGCACGGAGGTCGCGCAGGCGCTCGCGGCGCGCGAGCGGCTCGAGGCGGGCGGCACGCCCACGCGCGTCGTCAGCCTGCCGAGCTGGTATCTGTTCGCTCGGCAGGACGCAGCTTATCGAGAGGCCGTGCTGCCCGCCGACGTGCCGCAGCGTGTATCGATCGAGGCGGCATCACCGTTCGGTTGGGAGCGGTGGGTCGGGCCAAGGGGCTTTTCGGTGGGGCTCGATCGATTCGGCGCGTCGGCTCCGGCCGAAGTGCTCTACGAGCGGCTAGGCATCACGACGGAGCGTGTCGTGGAGCTGGCAAAGAACATGCTCTGATACCGGGCGTTTTCCGGTAACGGACTCTTCTTGCCTCGGAGGGCTCATGGCGCACGCCACGTCGGCTGGACGTTCGACGGGACGTCACGCTCGATATCGTGCCGAAGGTGAAGCTGGCTCGGAGACGCGACAGGCGCTGGCGCGCCGACGCCCCAGCCTGACCGCCGATCTCGTCTATGATGCGTTCTTCGGAGGTGGTATCGCGGGCTCGGCCATCGCCCTCTTCATGCTCGTCGTGGACGCGTTGGAGGGGCAGCCGCTGCACACGCCCGCGATGATGGGGGCGGTGCTCTTCGACCGTGTCGCCGCGTCGTCCGTGGAGACGGTCCGCCTCGACATGGTCTCGTACTTCTCGATCGTCCACTTCGCGACGTTCGCCGTGTTGGCCGTGGCGCTCTCGTACGTGGCCCGCCGATCGCGCGCAATCGAAGGTCACCTGCTCGTCATGGCGGCGATCGTCTTCGCCGTGCTCACGGCCGTTCTGCTCGTCGCGGACTGGGTGTTCATGCCGGGCGTGGTGGCGACGATCGGATACGGGCAGGCTCTCGCGGCCAACGCGCTGACCGGCCTCGCGCTAGCCGCCTTCATGAAGTGGTCCCACCGCCCCGGACGGTATGGGGGCGACGGGCCGGCCGAGGACTGACGGCCCTAGTTGATCTTCCAGTCGACGGGGAGCTGCACCCAGACCCTGACGGGTCTCCCGTTGCGTCGCGCCGGCTCGAAGCGAAGCATGCGGGCCAGCTCCATCGAGGCAGGGCCGAACGCAGGCTGCGTGGTGCTCAGCACAGTCATGTCCTCGGCCTCGACACGCCCCTCGGTGTCCACGACGAGCTGCACGACCGCTCGGCCTTCGATCCCCGCGGCGCGGTACATCGGGGGATAGAGCGCACGCATCCGGCTCGCCAGCTCACCCACGTCCTTCATCTGTGGGAGCCGGTCCACCACCGCGAGCGGGAGCGGCGCGGCCAACGTGTCCGGCGGAGGCGTATAGCCCTCTCCCGTGCCCCCGGCCACGCCGACCCCGGTGTAGTCGATCGCCCTGACCCTGAACGTCGAGGGGGGCGAGATCTTCACGGGGATCTCGCGCGGGATCTCGAGCTCCTGGAAGCCGCGCGGCGGCTCGGGGGTGGGCGGCGCCTCGACCGTCGTCGGGGCGTCGGGGGGGGCCGGGGGCTCGACCGGAAGGTCGACCGGCGGCACTTCCTCCGGGAACACGATGTACGTGATCCGCTCCGTGGAACGCTGCTCGACTTCGACGGGGCGGCTCGTGATCCAGAGCATTCCGAGGATCAGGACCGCATGCAGACCGGCGGAGATTCCGCCCCACGCGGACATGGACCAGGGGCGCCGCCGGGGGGATGAGGCCATCAGGGTCGTGAACATGGGCAGTGGAGGCTCGGTCATCGCATGTGTTGGGCTAACCTCGCTCGCCGGCCGGAGCGGTTCTGTAGGGAATCGACCGACAGCCGCGCCCGGAGTTTCCCATCGGCTCTCCCCCGGCGGCTCCGCGCCTTGCCTCCCCCCGGACCCCGCGTCTAGGGTGAGGTCCGGTCGACGTCACGATCCCGAGGAGGAGCCCCCATGGTCATTCCCATCACCACCCTCTGGCTCCCGATCCTGGTCTCGTCCGTGCTCGTATTCTTCGCGAGCTACGTGTTGAACGCGCTCCTCTCCTACCATCGCAACGACTTCCGCGCGGTACCGGACGAGGACCGGCTGATGGATGCCCTCCGGCCGTTCGACCTGGCCCCGGGCGACTACGTCATCCCGTACGTCGGCCATGCGTCCAACCTGAAGTCGGAGGCGCTCCGGCAGAAGATCGCCAAGGGACCGATCGGCGCGCTGACGGTCTACCCGCCGAACGTGATGTTCAACATGGGATCGCAGCTGGGGCAGTGGTTCGCGTACACGCTGCTCGTCGGCATCGTCGCCGCCTACCTCGCCGGACGCGTGCTGCCTCCGGGAGTCGACTACCTGCAGGCGTTCCGTGTCACCGGCACGGTGGCGTTCGCGTGCTACTCGATGGCGCTCATGCAGCGCTCGATCTGGTACATGCAGAACTGGCCGATGACGCTGCGGCAGATGTTCGACGGGCTGGTCTACGCGCTCCTGACGGCGGGAGCCTTCGGCTGGCTGTGGCCGTGATGCGCTCGTAGTCGAGACGCGCGACGCGCCACCGCGACGGCGTCGCTCGGCTGCATCGTCGGAAGGCGCACGTCTCGCAGGGGCGGCAGCCGGGCGCCGCAGCCGGGCCGCTGGCCCGGGACTGGCATGATCCGGGGGCTCACTCACCCCCACCCCCGCGCCCCCATGAGCCAGCTCGAGAGCAACACACGGCGGCTGCCGAAGACGATTCGCACGTTCTCCACCTGCGCCCCGTCGAACAAGGTCGAGCGCCGGGACTACCTGGCCGAGGTGACCCGCGTCGCGCAGTGGAGCGAAGCCGCCGGGTGCGAAGGGATCCTGGTGTACACGGACAACGGGTTGGTCGACCCGTGGCTCGTGTCGCAGATCATCGTCCAGAGCACGGAGCGCCTATGTCCGTTGGTGGCGATCCAGCCCGTGTACATGCACCCCTACACGGTCGCGAAGATGATCGCGACCATCGGTCATCTCCATGAGCGTCGGGTGTGGATCAACCTGGTGGCCGGAGGCTTCAAGAACGATCTCCTCGCGCTCGGAGACGCGACGGCTCACGACCGCCGCTACGAGCGCATCGTCGAGTACACGACGATCATCCGGCGACTGCTCGAGAGCGACCAGCCCTTCACGCTCGACGGTGAGTTCTATCGGGTGAGCAATCTGAAGATGAAGCCGCCCCTCGACGCGCCGCTGCGGCCGGGGATCACGATCTCGGGATCCTCCGAGGCGGGCCTGGACGCGGCTCGTCGACTCGGTGCGGTCGCCGTGCAGTATCCCAAGCCCGTCGGGGAGTACGAGGACGAGAGCGCCGCCGACGGACTCGAGCGCGGGATCCGCATCGGCATCGTGGCGCGCGAGGACGCGGAGGAGGCTTGGCGGGCGGCGCACGCGCGCTTCCCGGAGGATCGCGCGGGCCAGCTGACCCACCAGCTCGCGATGAAGGTGTCCGACTCGGTCTGGCACGAGCAGCTCTCCGAGCTCGGTGAGCGGGCCGTGAGCGACGACAACCCGTATTGGCTGCGACCCTTCGAGAACTACGGGACGTTCTGCCCCTATCTGGTCGGCAGCTACGACAGGGTCGCGAGCGAGGTGGCGCGCTACACGGCGCTCGGCTACGACACGTTCATCCTCGACGTGCCGGAGAGCCCCGAGGAGCTCGAGCACATCGGCGAAGTCTTCGGGCGGGCGGCGCGGGCGACGCTCGCGGCGACGTGATCCGCCGGCGGACGCGACGATGCTCCAGATCCTGCTCGTCGGACAGGAGGCCGCCGGAGCGCAGATCCTGCGGTCTCTGATCGCCTCGACGCACCGCGTCGTGGCCGTCCTCACCGACGAACCGAAGTCGCTCGGCGAGTCGGCGTCGCTGGCGGCACCGGCGGCGAAGGCCGGGCTGCGCGTGCTGCCGGCGCGAAGCGTGAGGGAGCCGGGCTTCGCCTCCGTCGTGCGGGAGCACGAGGTGGATCTCCTGCTGAACGTGCACTCGCTGCACATCGTCGCCGATGCGGTCCTGGCGGCGCCGAGGATCGGGGCCTTCAACCTGCATCCGGGTCCGCTTCCCGCGTATGCGGGTCTCAACACGCCCGGATGGGCGATCTACAACGGCGAAACCGAGTACGGCGTCACGGTCCATTGGATGGAGCCGGGCATCGACACCGGGCCCATCGCGTTCGAGGAACGGTTCCCGATGCCCGCGAAGGCCACGCCGCTCTCGCTCGCGGCCGAGTGCTCGCGTCGCGGCGTCGCGCTCCTGCAGCGGCTGATCGATTGCGCCCAGGACGATCCCACCGCGATCCCGAGGAAGCCCCAGGACCTCTCCGCCAGAGCGTATTACGCGCGCGCGGGTGTGCCCCAGGACGGCCACGTCGATTGGCGCAGGCCCGCCGAGCAGATCGCGCGACTCTCGCGTGCGTTCGACTACGCGCCGTTCGTCTCACCCTGGGGACGTCCGACTGCCGTGATCTGCGAGCGTCGCGTGGAAGTGTCGAGGCTCGAGCCGACCGGTGTCGTCGCGGATCTACCGGCCGGCAGTCACCGCGTCGTGGACGGCTCGCTGCGGGTCGCGTGCGCCGACGAGTGGATCGACGTCGGTCACGTCTTCGTCGATGGCGCGCGCGTGTCCGGCAGTCGACTCACGTGCTGGGTGGAGCAAACATCTGACGTCATCCGTCGTCGTCAGAGCACTCAGAGCGACCCCAACGCCGGCGGCAGCGGCGGAACACGCGTCACGACGACGGCGCGGCGGCGGCGGCGGCGGACCGGCCGATCGTAGAGACGCTCCGGCCGACAGCCTGCGCGACGCGCCCAATCTCGCCAACTTTTGCCGTGGCCGCGATGCCCGCTCAGCAGGTAATCCGCCACGTGCGCCATCTCGTGCAGGAGCGTGTCGATGCGCTCCGCTCCGTTCCCCTCCAGCATCAGATCGACGTTGAGCGCGATCTCGGCGACGCGGCGCTCGGGCCCCTCGTCCGGACCCGGCAGCATGTGCCCGAGAGCCGACCTCATGCGGCCGCTCAGACGTACCGGGAGATCCTCCGGCAGGCGCCCATCGAAGCGCGTTCGATTGAAGTAGCGGTAGAGCGCCCGCAGGTACCGGGACTGCTCGAAAGTGGCGCAGCAGGCCGATCCTGAGCGGGTTCGCCGCTTTCCGCGGGCCTCGGCCAGAGCAGGCCCGAGCGCCGGCCACGCGCCCACGACGGCGGCGGCCCGCCGGCTCGCGGCCGATCCCACGCCGCCCTCCCGGGCCAGCGTCGCCAGAGCGTCCAGCAGCTCCCCCGAGGGAGCCTCTGCGAAGGCCGCGTGCAGGTTGAGCACCCGCCCGCCCTGCGTGAGCGACCACACGATCGTCCGGTTCGCGCGGAATGTTACGCGGCTTACACGCAGTGCGCCGCGCTCCTGCAATTTTGCCAAAAATCCCTTTTCGTCGAGCATCGGGACGGATCTCCGGACAGCACTAGCCGCTGTATCCATGGGCCGAGACTACACTAGATGTGGTGTCGTGCCTATTGCGCGCTTCGGGCGACTCCTAGTAGATAAATGCCGTTCCTGTACTTGCTGAACTATGTAGCACCCTCAGCGCTGGGAGGTACTCCCGTGGCAGCAGCGAGAAAGAAGGCTCGGCGGAAGGCGTCGAAGAAGGCGGCGGGCGCGAAGAAGCGTCCCGCTCGTAAGGCCGCCCGCAAGAAAGCGAAGCGGAAGTAGAGCAGGACCCAACCGACGGGTTGGAGAAGCGCTGGCGCCCTTCGGGGCGCCAGCTTTTTTTTCGTGGCCCGTTTGCCTCATGTCGGAGCAGCGCACGCTGACCCTGATCACAGCATGACTTCCTTCGTCAGCACGCGCGGAGGCGAGCCGGTCGGTCTCGCCGAGGCGCTCTTCACCGGGCTCGCGCGCGACGGTGGACTCTACGTTCCCACTCGGCTCGGTAAGCTCGACTCGCCGCCTGCCGAGGTCGGCGGCCTCGCCGATACCGCTCGCTGGGCCGCGCCTCGACTGCTCCCGGACACGGATGTCGACGTGCTCGACCGCGTCGCCGAGGCCGCGCTCGACTTTCCGGTGCCCCTCGTGGAGATCCAGCCGGACCTGTATCTGCTCGAGCTCTTCCACGGCCCCACGCACGCGTTCAAGGACATCGCGGCCCGCTACATGGCCCGCCTCATGTCCGAGATCGACCCGGGCGGAGGCACGCGCACGGTTCTCGTCGCGACCTCCGGCGACACCGGCAGCGCCGTCGCGCACGCCTTCCACGGGCTGCCCGGATACCGCGTCGTGGTTCTCTTCCCCCGCGGCGGCGTGAGCGAGCGCCAGCGTCGGTTGATGACGACGCTCGGGGGCAACGTCACGGCGCTCGCGCTGAACGGCACCTTCGACGACTGCCAGCGGCTCGCCAAGGCTGCGTTCCGGGACGAGCGGATCCGCGAGGAGCATCGTCTGACCTCGGCGAACTCGATCAACGTGGGACGGCTGCTCCCGCAGACCTTCTACTACGCGCACGCCGCCATCCTCTTCGGGTGGGGCGCTCGTCCGGTACGTTTCGTGGTGCCCTCCGGAAACCTCGGCAACCTCTGTGGCGGGCTCCTCGCGCACGAGTGTGGGATGCCCACCCGTGGCTTCCTCGCGGCGATGAACGCGAACCGAGCCTTCATGGACTTCCTCGACGACGGCGCCTACTCGCCGCGGGCATCGATCCCCACGTATTCCAACGCCATGGACGTGGGAGATCCCAGCAACCTCGAGCGCGTGCGGTGGCTGTACCGCGACGACCCCTCCCGGCTCCGTCACGACGTGACCGGCGTCTCGATCACCGACGAAGAGACGGTCGCGTGCATCACGGAGGTGTACGGGCGCACGGGGTATGTGCTCGATCCGCACACGGCGGTCGGCGTGCGCGCGTACGAGAGGGCCGCCGAGCGCCACCAGGGCCCCGCGGTCGTTCTCGCCACCGCGCACCCCGCCAAGTTCCCCGACGTGGTCGAACGTGCGATCGGCCGCGAGGTGCCACTGCCTCCAGGCATCGCCAGAGTCATGGAGGCCAAGGAGCACATGACGGAGATCCCGGCTGACGTCGGCGCGCTCGGCGCCGCGCTCGACGCCCGATGAGTCGCGGCCTGCTCGCCGCGCGCGTGCGCGTGCCATGCTCGACGTCCAACCTCGGGGCCGGCTACGACACGATCGGTCTCGCGCTCGAGCGCTATCTCGAAGTCACGTTCACGCCCGATGAATCGGGCAAGCTCACCGTCGAGCGGAAGGGAACGCTCGCCGGTCTGCAGGAGGCGGACGGCAAGGACCTGGTCGCGGCCACCTTCGTTCGTCAGCTCCAGAAGGAGGGCATCGAGCCCAGCGGGCTGCTCGAGCTCGACTCCGGGATCCCCGTGGCCCGAGGGCTCGGCTCGTCGGCAGCCGCGGTGCTCGCCGGCTTCGATCTCGCTCGTGCGACGCAGGGCGCGGCTCGCGACGACCAGGCAGCTTTCGACACGGTGCTCGCGCACGAGGGGCACGGCGACAACGCCGCGCCCTGTCTGTACGGAGGGCTGCGCGCCGTCGCGCGCACGGCGGACGGCACCGTCGTGATTCGACTGAACCTCTCCGAGATGGTCGGGTTCGCCTACGCGGCGCCGGCGGCGCGCCTCACGACCGAGTCGGCGCGGAGCGTTCTACCCAAGAAGATCGCGCACCGTGTGGCCGCCGCGGGGCTCGGCCGGCTGGCCGCGCTGATCCGCGGGCTCGCCGAGGGACGCGTGGATCTGATCCAGATCGGCGTGCGGGACGAGCTCCACGTTCCCTATCGACTTCCGCTGATCCCCGGTGCGCCCGCCGCCATGTCGGCCGCGACCGACGCCGGCGCGTGGGCCGTCACCGTCTCCGGTGCGGGATCCGGGCTCATCGCGATGTGCGAGCCCGCCAAGGCGGCGGAGGTCGCCGAGGCCATGCGGTTCGTGTTCGATGCCGGTGCGAGCGATCCCGAATGTGTCGGATTCGCCGTGCGGCCGGACTATCAGGGACTGCAGAGGCTCGCCCCCTGAGCGCTTCCGCGACTCACCGCCGCGCGGCGATCCCCACCACCTCGAACTTCGCGTTGTTGAGGAGCGAGCCGGCGCCCAGGAATGCCCGCGCGGGAAATTCGCGGGTGAAGTAGCTCCGGTAGACCGTGTTGAACGCCTGGTAGTCGGCGAGGTCCGCGGCGAACACCTGCACGTTCACGAGGTCGTCCATCGTCATGCCCGCGGCCGTGAGCGTGTTCCTCATGTTGTCCAGAGCCGCCCTGGCCGCCTCCTCGCCCGTCGCGCCCGCGCCGAGCACGCCGGACAGGTAGAGCGTGTTCCCCACCAGCACCGCGCCACTGAACGGCGGGGCGGTCGTCTGGCTGGCGGACCGGCCGTTGATGTACTGAACGGCCTCTTGAGCCGAGGCGGTCGCGAGAGGGGCCAGAGCGAAGACGACAACGGCGGACAGGGTGCGGATGCGCATGGGAATTCCTGGGACGTGGGTCGACCGATGCGCGGATCGTAGGGCGTCGCGGAGGGGGAGGGCAAGAAAACGCCCCCGGGTCCGAAGGGACCACGGGGGCGAGAGGAGCGGAGCGCGAGGGATTCGAACCCCCAAGCCCTTTCGGGCGCTCGCTTTCGAGGCGAGTGCATTACCGTTCTGCCAGCGCTCCAGTGAGGGGTCGTGGCGGGAGGGGGCGGCGCGAAAGCGCGGGGCGTGAGGATCGGCGGACGGAGTCCCCGCGGGGACTCCCGACTATGGTCATCGAATCGGGGCGCCCGGATGGATCTCGGCGGTACCCAGCGAGGCGCTTCGCGTCGACCCTTCGCGCGCCTCGGCTCGAACCATTCTGTTCTCATCCGGGCGCGATCCAGCCCGGTCCATGGTCATCGAATCGGGGCGCCCGGATTCGAACCGGGGACCTCTGCGTCCCGAACGCAGCGCTCTACCGGACTGAGCCACGCCCCGCTACTGCCAACCCACTCGAGTCCCCGCGGGGACTGATGACGTTCCGAACACGGACGGGGTGGGATGGATCTCGCTGCGCTCGATCGTCTCGGCGGTCAACGGGCCGGCCTTCCGTCGACAACTTCGCGCCTCGGCTCGAACCCACGTTGCGCTCTCCTTCGGAGAGCGCGTGGGTCCTCATCCCACGTTCAACACTGTGCTTTCGATTCACGGACGGGGTGGGATGGATCTCGCTGCGCTCGATCGTCTCGGCGGTCAACGGGCCGGCCTTCCGTCGACGACTTCGCGCCTCGGCTCGAACCCACGTTGCGCTCTCCTTCGGA
>JBFXDG010000002.1:0-388358 GCA_050181335.1 Gemmatimonadales bacterium
CCCGCGCGCTCGATCGGACAGGCGCGCAGACCCTCGCGCATGGCGATGGATGCCGAAGCGATATGCGCGCCGATCCAGAGGGCGGACGCCGGCACGAGGACGAGAACCGCGCCCGCGCCCATCTTCAGCAGGACGTACTCCCAACGCGCGACCGGTAGGCTCAACGCGTAGACGTGCCCGAGCTGATGATCCCAGTTCCATGCGGTGAGCGCGAGCACGGCGCCAACGCCGGCGGCCAGGAGCGGAAAATACGGCAGCCACACCTGGTAGGAGGCCAGGATCTGGTAGGCCTCGAGCGACACGGGAACGTCCGCCCCCGCCCATCCGAAGCCCTGCACCACCAGAAGCGGCAGGCCGAACGCAGCCACGACGAACGGAAGGAGCAGCATACGCGCCTGCTTCCAGTGGACGAAGAGCATGGGCTGAACCATCGGCGACTCCATCAGTAGCTCCCTGCGGTGGGTGGTCTAGAGGACCGGAGGAGCTCGACGAAGCTCTCCTCCAGATCCAGATCGATGACGTCGCGCAGCGTGGCGCCGACGGAATCGAAGTAGTGGCGCATCGGCGGCTCCCATCCCCGTACGATCCAGGTCTCGCCCGATGCGGCGCCGTTCTCGTGTTGGCGACTGAGCAGCGTGAACGGCATGCCATTCAGGGCGGTTGGCGCGTCGGCCACGCGCAGGCGCTTGATGCCGTTCTTGAACAGCTGCATCGGCAGCTCCGCGACGACCCGTCCCTGGTCCATCACGCCGACCCAGTCGCAGATGCGCTCCAGTTCGTGCACGAGGTGACTGGAGATGAAGACCGTCGCGCCCGTGTCGGAGACATAGTCCAGCACCGCGGCGAGCACGTCACGCCGGACGACGGGATCCAGGCCCTCGGTCGGCTCGTCGAGCACGAGTAGCGACGGCCGCTGCGCCAGCGCCAACAGGAGGAGCAGCTTGCCGGTCTCGCCTTTGGAGAGCCTCGCGATCTTCCGGTCCGGGTCGAGCTCGAGCCGCTTCGTCAGCTCTGCCGCCCAGCCGCGATCCCAGAGACGGAAGAACGACGAGTGATAGTGGATCTGCTCGCCGACGGTGAGCGCCGGATAGACGTGCGGCCGCTCGGGCACGTAGCCTACGCGTGCGAGGATCGACTTCAGATCGGCGGGGACGTGGCGGTCGAGCACGCGAACGGTCCCGCGATCCGGCCGGATCATCCCCATGAAGATGCGAATCGTCGTCGTCTTACCGGAGCCGTTCGGACCGAGGAAGCCGTAGATCGAGCCCGCCGGTACGCGCAACGACACGTCGCGCAGCTCGAAGCCCTTTCCCGCCTTCCAGCCCACGTCCACGAGCTCGATGGCGTGGCTCATCGGCTCGACTCGTCGATGTGGATGCCCGTCTCGGCGGCGAGCACCTCGGCGATCTCCTCGGCGGAGATCCCGAGCCGAGCCGCGTCCTGCAGCATCGTGCGCACGAGCTTCTCGGCCTGGGCCGTGCGCTCTTCGTCGCGCACGAACTTGGGCACGTCCCGGACGAACGTCCCCTGGCCGTGACGGATCTCCACGAAGTGGTCGATCGCCAGATCACGATACGCCTGCACTACCGTCGCGGGGTTGATCCGCAGCTCACGCGCCAAGGCACGCACGGACGGCAGCGCGTCGCCGTCCCCGAGCTCGCCGGCCGCGATCGCCACGCGGATCCGTGCTGCGATCTGCTCGTAGAGCGGGGTGGGGCTGCGGGGGTCGATGTTCTCGAACACGGGATGCTACGGGCGGGCGACGGCCGGCGCGGACTCCGGTCCGCAGAGCATTCCGCCGGGGCTCCATCCCGGGGGCGTACCGAACCCGTAGGCCAGCGCGCACAGCCGGTCGACCGACGCGTGGGTGAACACCGCGGCCCATCCGCGCGCGTTGGCGTGCGTGAACGAGATGCCGAGGTCGGTGGGACGCTCGAACTCGAGCGAGTCGATCGCCGTCGTGTAGGTCAGATGGCTGGAGTAGTGGATCTCCTGGGCCATGGCCATCCCGCGGATGCTCTGTCGCATCAGGTCGCGGAGCTCCGCATCCGTCGGACCCGGGGGGCTCACGCGAACCGAGTCCGTCGTCACGAGCCATGCCGGCACCGGCCGTGTGGTACCGCTCTCCGCCACTCGGTACACCCGAACGAAATTCACGTCGGACTCGTCGAGCCAGACGCCCAGCACGTCGTCGCCGGACAGGTCGAGCGGTGAGAACCGCGCCGGCAGCTCGACCACCGCGCTCGGTCGGCCATCGGTCGCGACGCGGAGCCAGGTGATCACGTCGGGCGTCGCCCCCTCGCCCTCGCGGATCCAGAGATCTCCGCTGCGGGCCACGCGTACCGTCCGGTATCCCGGAGGATCGCGGGGCGGAGGAAGTCGATCGAGCGTCCCTCGCACGTCGCTGCGGGAAGCCGCAGTCAAGGCGCCATCCACCCAGAAGCGACCGTACAGCCAGGAGTCCAACCGGAACGTGGTGTCGGCGGAGAGCTGGATACCATCGAGCTCCCGCCCGAGCTCGCCGTCGAGACCGAAGACGGAGACCCGGGACGTCGTGAGATCGGCGGCCATCAGGGAATCAGGACCGTGGGGATAGATCCGCGACAGCGTACGAAACTCCCCTGGGCCCTCACCGCGGCTTCCCCAGGACCGAACCGCCGCGCCGTCCGCGTCGAACAACGAGATCCGCGTGTTTCCGGCGTCCGCGACCGCCACACCGCCGTCGTCCAAGCGGAAAGCGGCGGAGATGTTCGCGAAGCTATAGGCCGGGTCCCCCTCGACGACGCCGATCTCGAGCGTGGGCGCAGACGCCGTGAGCAGCGGAAGCTCGGTCGGGAAACTGTCGCTCTCGGCGGCAGCGCAGGCGCACAACGCGAGCGCCGTCGCTGCGTAGATGAATTTCGACATGGAAGCGCGGTCCGTTTCGCGGCAACTGTATCAGTCAACTGATACAGTAGAACAGCGGGCGATCCGACGGCAAGCAAATTCGTTCGGAACGATCGGGGCCAAGCCATCCCCGCCAGATCGCCCTGAGTCCTAAAGTATTAGTTGACGCCCGGGGAGCCCTGCCACATACTGGCAATCGCCGGTCTCTCCTATCGCCGAGCAGGAGCGCGACATGCCACGCATCGCGATCATCGCGCTTCTCGTTCTGGGTGCGGCTTGCCGCGAAGAAAGTCGCGACGACAGGGAGGGCGACGCCGCGCCGAGTGCCGAGTCGTCCGCCGCCGGGGACCCGAGTGACGAGCTTGCGTGCGGATCGACCGCGTCGCCGCGAAGCGGCGCGCCCGCCGGGATCGATTCGATCCCGTGCCTCAGTGTGGGCGTGCTCGCCGGTGATCCGATGGAGGAGCTGGACCGCGTGGTCACGCCGTTTCTGCTTCCCGACGGAAGCCTCGCAGTGCCCACGAGCGGTGCGAGCACGATCAGGATCTTCTCATCCGACGGCGCCTTCGAGAGGAGCCTCGGCGGACCGGGGGCGGGTCCGGGCGAATTCGAGTATCTCGCGTCGGCGTGGCCACGCGGCGACACGATCGAGGCATTCGACTTGGCCGGGCAGCGGATTTTGCGCTTCCTTCCCGGCGATTCCGTGGCGACGCTTGCGCTCGGGTCAGCGCCCGCGGCCGCGGTGTACGGCCCCCTCGGTGCGGGATGGGCGACGAGCAGGCTCCGCGCCCATTACGGCGCGCGCGACTCGATGGCGGTCCTCGCCGTCTCGCGTTCGCTCGAGGATCCCGCGGCGGTGGTCGGCCCGCCGGAGCGACTCTCGACCCCCCTCACCACGGCCCCGGGGATGCACCGCGAGGTCGCCCCAGGCATCAGTGGCCCGCATCCCCTCTCTCCGACTGCGGTGGCGGCTGTGCACGCCGCCGAGGTGTACGTGGGCGAGACCCAGACGTCTATCCTGAGCGTGTATGCTGCCGACGGTACGCTGCGCCGGGTGATCCCGTTGCCGCTCGAGCCGTACGAGGACGCCGCCGGCGCCATGAGGCAGGTGATCGACTCGGCGATCGCGTTGGCGGACGAGGACGATCGCCCCGACGTTCGGGCGCGATGGAGCAGCTACCGGGTGCCTGCGCGCCTGTCCGTGTTCTGGGCCCTGATCGTCGACGAGCTCGGTTACCTGTGGGTGCGCCCGTACGATCCGATCGCCCATGCCCTCGCGCTCGATGGCCTGCCGTCGAATCGTGGCGGTCCGGGCGGACGTTGGCTGGTGCTCACGCCGGAAGGAACCGAGGTTGGTTGGGTCGATGTGCCGGCTGGGCTCGAGCCGGCCTGGATCACGGCGAATGCCGTGGTCGGCGTGCATCGAGATGAGCTGGGAGTGGAGTCCGTGCGCGTCCACCGGTTGAGGCGGCGATAGATGAGCAGGCGTTCGCGACTTGGCCCAGCGTTGCTCGCGACGTCGCTGGCGTCCTGCCGACCCGGCGGCGCACCCGAGGCGGTCACGGTTCCGGAGTGGACGGTGGTCGAGGAGCTGCGCATAGGCAGCGTGGACGATCCGTCGCAGAGTCTCACCACCGTTCGGGGCATCGCCGTCGACGCAGAAGGCCGGGTCTATGTAGGGCAGCCGCAGGACAACGTGATCCGCGTCTTCGACCCGGGCGGCGTCGCAGTACGGACGATCGGCGGACCGGGACAGGGTCCTGGCGAGTTCCAGCGGCTCGTCGCGCTCGGTCTCCTGGCGGACACCTTGTACGCGTCCGACCTGACCAGCCGGCGGGTCACGTTCTTCTCGCTCGATGGGACCGTGCTCGATGCGTTCACGATTCGGCCGCCGCTCGATCCCCCATTCGCTCCTTTCGGCGCGGCGATGATGTTCCCCGATGGATCGGTGTTGGCGCCCGTGGGTGTGCCCGCCGGCCTCCCGGGTGTCGATCTGAGCCATGTTCCCACGCTGAGAGCCGATCGCCGAGGGGAAATTCTCGACACCTTCGCGACCAGCTCGTACGAGCGTATGTGGACGTCGATCGAGACGGACAACGGCAACCCTCTCACGGTCACGCAGACGTTCGACGACGAACCGATCGTGGCGATCTCGCGGGACGGCCGGCGGGTGGCGACGGTCGAGCGGCCCACGCCCACATCCGGCGAGACCACGACGTTCCGCGTGACGGTCACGGACCCGGCGGCGAACGAGATCGTGTTCACCCGGGCCTACGAGTACCTCCCCGTGACCATCGACCCGACCGTGGTCGATAGCGCAGTCGCCCAGTCGGTGCGCGCGCGGCTGCGCTTCTTCACGAGTCAGGCTCGGGCAGAGGCCGCCGTGCGCGCCGCCCTGCGCATCCCCGGGCATTTTCTGCCGGTCGCCCGCGCCGAGTACTCGGAGGGGGGTGACCTCTGGCTCGCGCGCGAAGATCTGCCCGACGCCGATCAGGCATGGTGGGTGGTCGGTGAGATGGGAGACGTCGTCGCGCGTGTGACCCTGCCGATGGGATTCGATCCGCAGCTCATCCGCACGGACGAGCTGTGGGGCGTCCAACCCGACGAGCTCGACGTGCCCTACGTCGTGAAGTACCGAATCGTGCGGTAGACCCTAGGAAGCCGAGCGGTCGGCCGGTCTTGTCCGCGCACCGAAGCCTGCCCTGGACGAATCGGACCGTTCGTCAGGATGGATCGGCGACCAATGTGAGGACGAATCGGCAGTTGCATGGCGGACGAATCGGCAGTATGATTCGTCCGTGAGGATGCTGCCTCGAGCCGTCACGGAGCGTGTCCACGCGGCGTTGGCCGATACCCCGGTGGTTGTCATCAACGGACCGCGTCAAGCCGGGAAGACGACGTTGGTCCGCTCCCTGGCGCACCCGTCGGACAGCGTGTTCCTGAGCCTCGACGACACGACCAGCCGCGAGGCTGCGCTCGCCGACCCCAGAGCGTTCGTCGACCGCCGGGTCGAGCGGCTGATCATCGACGAAGTGCAGCTCGTCCCCGAGCTCTTTCGGGCAATCAAGGCGACCGTGGATCGGGACCGCAGGGCCGGGCGCTTCCTCCTGACTGGATCCTCGCGACTGATCGACGCGCCGGACATGGCTGATGCCCTCGTCGGGCGGGTGGAACCGCTGGAGCTGTGGCCGTTCTCGCAGGGCGAGATCGAAGGCCAGTCCGAGACCTTCGTCGACCGTGTCTTCCGAGATCCGCGTGAGTTGATGGGCACCGTAGACCTCGATCGCAACGAGCTGATCGATCGGATTCTCGTCGGGGGCTTCCCGGAAGCGACCAAGCGCGCGGGCGCGCGTCGCTCGTCGTGGTTCGAATCCTACGCCACGACCACGACCCGAAGCGTGATCCGGAGTCTGTCGGAGATCGAGCGGCTTGCCGAGATCCCGAGGCTGCTCCGGCTGTGCGCCGCCAGAACGGGAACCGAGCTCAACGTGGCGGCGATCGCGAGCGATCTCGCCGTACCGGCGCGCACGATGGACGGGTACCTCGCCCTCCTCGTGACTGCCTTCCTCGTGCGGCTGATTCCTGCCTGGTCCCGGAACCTCAGCAACAAGGTCGTGCGACGTCCGAAGCTCTTCCTCACCGATTCCGGGCTCGCGGCCCACCTGATCGGAGCGACCAAAGGCAGCGTCACCCGTCCTGAGGGCCCACTCGGGCAGCTCCTCGAGACCTTCGTCGCCACCGAGATTCTCAAACAGGCGTCGTGGGCCGCCGCGCGCCCGATGCTCGGTCATTTCCGCGATCGTGCCGGGGCAGAGGTGGACCTCGTGCTCGAGCATCCGGACGGTCGCATCGTCGGTGTGGAGGTCAAGGCGACGAGCACGCCGAGAGCAGCCGACTTCCACGGCCTGCGTTTCATCGCCGACCGGCTCGGCGACCGATTTCACTTCGGCGTCCTGTTCCATACGGCCCCGGAGGCTACCCCGTTCGGACCCCGGCTCGCCGCGTTGCCGGTGAGCGCGCTGTGGCGCTGACGGCACGGGCAGTCCGGGTCACCGCGCGCGGAGGGCGCTCGATGCGGTTGCCTCAGTACGCCACCCTCATCAGCTCCGCCGTCTCGGGCGACACGAAGTACACCAGCCGTCGGGACGGATCGACCGCGAACCGGTCGACCTCACGAACGTTCGCGAACGTCATCCGCTCGCCGAGAATCCCGTTCGCGTGGACGACTCGAATCACCGCTCCGGACGTCGCGGATTGTCCGAGCAGCAGCCACAGGTCCGACCCCACGATCTGCGCGTTCAGACGTACCGCAGTGCGAAGATCGCTATCGGCTCGGCGGCCGCGTTCTCGGTGAAGAAGCGTCGGCGCACGTCCTCGAACCCCGGGTCCTCGACCTCGAGAAGCCAGCGACTCCTTCCGTCCGAGTCGAAGTGCTCGACGGTAGCCCTCGCACTGACCGTGAGCCATACGCCGCCGTTGGGGTCGAGATCGACTTCCGCGGTATTGAGCATGATAGGCGGGACGTCTCCATCACGGATCTGATCGCGCATCGCGGCCATGTTCACGGGATTCGGTGAGATGCCGATGGTCCTGCCGATGCGAGCGCGCTCGCTGAAGTCGCCGTTACTCATGACGGCGAGCGTGGTGTCGCCCCGGAATCCCGCGGTGGGGCTCACGATCGAGCCGCTCGGCCCGAAGACCGGAGGGAACGGAGCCGGGGCCAGTCGCTCCGTGCCCAACGGCTCACCGTCGAGCGAGAGCAGCTGCAGCCGACCGTTCCCCCAATCGACGACGCGCAGCGTGTCGCCTTTCTGGCTCAGGTTGGTGGGCAGATTGAACTCACCCGGCCCGGCGCCACGTCGACCGATGGTCCGCTCGACACCACCCGAGACTCCAACCACGTAGATCACGTTGGCCTGCCGATCGGCAACATAGACGCGACCGTCCGCCGAGACGATCATGTCGTTCACGCTCCCGATGAGGCCCGACGCCGTCGTGATCAACGTCTCGGCATCGCTGGTGATGACTCGATCCTGAGCGACAGCCGAGCCTCCTTCGGCACCCGCGACCACTGCTGTCGCGAGGAGAACGCGGCGAAGATCAGCGACATGATGCATGCCCACCTCCTCGGCTGGCGGTCAATCACCTAAGAACTTAGTTTCTCGCGTACCGGCCGGCCAGCGCGCCCGCCGCGCGGCTTGTGCGGCCGCCCGGCACGCCCGAGGATGACGTAGAGGAGGTGGCGAGCATGTCGATCGAACCACCGACCGAGACGACGTACTCCCGACGCTCCCTGAGCCTCGTCACGGTCCTGCTGTTGCTCCTCGCCTTGGGCGGTGGGGTCGCATGGCGTGTGATGGCGAGCCGTGCATCGACCGCCAACACGGCTGAAGCTTCGGCCGTGCTGCCCGAAGGCTTCGCGCTGCCGCAGGGTTCCGGCGCGAGTCAGTTCTCCACCGATGTTCCGCAGCCGGTCGGCGGGGCGGTGGTCGAGCGGGACACGCTTTGGATCCGAGTGACGGCGGCGGGCCAAGCCGAGGCCGTCATGCGTGCCGTCGTCCTGGCGCAGATCGGAGGACGCATCCAGGACGTGCCGGTCCGGGAGAACGCCGCAGTCGCCGAGGGCGCGCCGCTCGTCCTCATCGACACGACCGAGTTTTCGCTCCGCGTCTCGCAGGCGCGCGCGAACCAGCAGAGCGCCGAGGTCGAGTTCCGGCAGCTCACGCTGTTCGACGACGAGATCGAGGATCCCGCCGTGCGAGAGGAACGCCGCCGTATCGCGCGCACGCGAAGCAACCTCGACCAGACGGAGATCGAGCTGCGTCAGGCGGAGCTCGAGCTCGAGCGCACACGCGTGATGGCGCCGTTCGAGGGTCGCATCGCCGACGCGAAGGTCGTGCCGGGCCAGTACGTGTCGCAGGGCACGGAGCTCATGACGGTCGTCGATCTCGACCCGATCCGCGTCGAGGTCCAAGTGCTCGAAGCCGAGCTCGGGCTGCTCGACGAAGGCCGGCGAGCGGAGGTCACGTTCGCAGCCTATCCGGGCGAGGTGTTCGTCGGCCGAGTCCAGTCGATCAACCCGGTGGTGGATCCGACGTCGCGAACGGGCCGCGTCACCGTGCTGCTCGCCAATCGCGACAACCGCATCAAGCCGGGCATGTACGCCGAGGTATCGCTCGACGCCGAAGCACTCTCGGACCGGATCATGGTGCCGCGCGCGGCGCTCCTCCAACGCGGGACGGGGGTGCTGCGGCCCATGCTGTTCGTCTACGAGGAGAGCAACGGCGTCGGTCTCGCGAAATGGCGCTACGTCAACCCGGGCCGCGAGAACGACACGCACGTGGAGATTCTCCGCGAAGGGCCGGAGGACGGCATGGTGGAGCCGGGGGAGATCGTGCTCGTGGACGGGCATCACTATCTGGCGCACGACACGCCGGTACGGCTGGTGGACAACGTGTCCGTCGCGGGTGGGAGGCCGAGCCGGTGAGGGGGGCGATAGGCGTCGGATACATGCTCGTACTCAGTGTGCTGGCATCGGCATGTGGAGACGAGCTTCCGCGGGTGGCGAGCAGGCCTGGTGAGAGTCGCGACAGCGCAGACGTCCAGATCGTGGAGAACGCGCGTCCCTCGCGCGCGCGCATGTGGACCGTCGACGACTCCGCTGTCTTGAGCATCGGCCACCAGCATGCACAGCCTGAGTACGAGCTGTTTCGCGTAACCGGCGCACTGCGCCTATCCGACGGCACGCTGGCAATTGCCAACAGCGGCACGAGCGAGATACGGTGGTACTCTGCTTCGGGAGCGTTTCTTCGCTCGTCGGGTCGGCAAGGGAACGGGCCCGGCGAATTTCAGCAGCTGATCGGTCTGCTGCCGCTCGAGGACGACAGCGTGGGCGCCGGAGATTACGCGCTCCAACGCATGTCCGTGTATGACGCGACGGGCACTTTCGTGCGCACGGTCAGCCAGCACGCGGTCGAGAGACAGATCCTGTCTCCAATCGCGCGCTTCGCGGACGGTACGTTGCTCTGGGCGACGTCCGGATTCGTGCTGGCCGGCGAAGGGCCGACGCGAATCGAGCGACTCAGCATGAACGTCTATCGTCTGAATGCGACCGGGGGCTCGGCTGAGTTCGTCGGTGCTTTGCCCTGGCTCGAGCAGGTGGTCGGTCCATCGGGCGGCGTACGTCCGGACGGATCCGACGCCATCGGGCGAAACCCTCGAGTGTTCGGACGTTCGTCTTGGCTCGTCGCCGATGCCCAGGGGTGGTTGTTCGCGGACAACGCGGCCCCGCAGATCGAGGTGCACGCGATCAATGGTGCCCTGACGCGCATCATCCGCTGGGACGCATCGCCGCGACCGGTGACGGAGGAGGATGTCCAGCGGGATCTGGAGTGGACGCTGGCACGGAGCAATCGCCAGGAGCCTGCGGTCCAAGAGCGCATACGACGCGCCCGTGAAGCGCACCCTGCGCCTCCCGATACGATGCCATGGTTCGGCTGCTCCGGTATCCCGTGCCCGGGTCGTTCACTACTTCTCGACACGGACCGCAACCTGTGGGTCCAGGAGTATCGTCCCCCAGCTGAGGGTCTCTCCGATCGATATCAGGTATTCGACAGCGCCGGCATCTGGCTCGGCGCAGTCACAATGCCCACGGGGCTCGAGGTGCTCTCGATCGGATCGGACTATGTCGTCGGGCGGGTGAGGGATGAGCTGGACGTCGAATCGGTGGTGGTGCACAGGATCGAGAAACGGTAAGGGCGCCGACACCGATGAAGACCGTAGCGTTTCTCGTATTGCTCGTCGTTGCGCAGCCTGTACGTGTCTCCGCGCAGGCCCAACAACCCGACTCGCTCCGCCTCACCCTCGACGAAGCCCTTCGCATCGCCCGCGCCACCAACCCCGCGTACCGTCAGGCCGCCAACCAGGCCAGCCTGAACGCGACCGAGTCGCGCACGACGTGGTTCGACCAGGTACTGCCGCGCGCGACGCTCAACCTCTTCGGAACGAACTTCTATGGGAACGTGCGCAGGCGGGCGCAGGACAACTTCGGCAACCCGATCGAGAACCCGTCGGCGGACTGGGTCTACTTCTCCGAGACGAGTCAGTCGCTCCAGCTCGACTGGCAGATCCAGGGAACGTCGCTCTTCAACACGCTCGACAGGCAGCGGCTGCTGAACCGGTCGCGCACCTTGGCCGAGTCGCGCGCCCTGACCGAGCTGGACGTCCAGGTCGAGCGTGCGTATTGGGAGGCGCTCGAGCAGGAGGAGCTCCGGCGCGCCGAGGAGGAGCTGCTCGACGCCCGCGAGGTGGATCTCCGGGTCGCGGAGCGTCTCTTCGGTCTGGCGATGCGCACGCGCGTGGACATCCTGCGCTCGGAGCTCGCCATCGAGCAGCAGCGTCTGACGCTCGGGCAGCAGACGGCGTCGGCCGAGAGGGCGAAGCTCGCGCTCCGGACCCTGCTCGGGGATGACGAGCTGCCGCCGTTCGAGCTGACGGCGACGCCGATCCCGACGTTCGATCCCTCGGGGCTGAGCGTAGCGCCTCTGGTCGATCGGGCGCGGGGGGAGAACCTCGAGCTGCGTCAGGCCGGTGTGGCGGTCGAGTCCGCGCGGGTCGAGGTGAGCGACAGCAACCGGCGCTGGTGGCCGACGCTCTTCGCCAACTACAACGTGACGCGTCGCGCGCAGACCCCCGAAGGGCGGGCACTCTTCGACTTCACTCCCGACGAGCCGCTCGATCACCGGTTCTTCGTCGGACTCCAGGTCCCGGCGTTCACGAACTACTTCGGCAACCGGCAGGCCAGCGCGCGCGCGTCGGTCGCGCTCGACAACGCTTCGGAGGCCGAGCGGGAAACGCGTCTCCGCGTGGAGGAGACCGTGCGCGGCGCGCTGCTCGAGCTCGAGAGCCAATGGGAGGCGCTCGCGGTGGCGGAGCGCGCCGGCGAGATCGCGTCGGAGGCGCTCGAGCTCGCCCGCGAGGAGTATCGTCTCGGCACGCGCACGTTCGAGGCGCTGCGTCAGAGCATCGACGAGGAAGCCGCCACCCGCCGCCAGCTCATCCAGTCGCGATACGCGTTCGCCGATGCGCTGTTGGATCTGGAGGAAGCGGTCGGCGCCCGCATCAGGGACTGATCGGGGAACGCCAGTGTCCATCCCGTCCATCTCGGTCCGGCGTCCGGTGGCGGTCTGGATGTTCTTCCTGGCCGTCGTGCTGCTCGGGGCCGTGTCGTTCGTGCGCCTCCCGATCAACCTGCTGCCGGACGTCAGCTATCCGCGGTTGATCATCCATGCCTCGTATCCCGAGGTTGCGCCGGCCGAGGTCGAGCGGCAGGTGACGGAGCGCATCGAGGCCGCCGCCGCCGGAGTGGCCGGCGTCGAGCGCGTGACGTCGGTCTCGCGCGAAGGCGTGAGCCTGGTGACGCTCCAGTTCGCGTGGCGAACCGACATGGACTTCGCGATGCTCGCCGTGCGCGAAGCGCTCGACGATGCGCGGGAAGCGCTGCCGGAGAGCGTGGGCCGTCCGACGATCCTGCGCGTCGACCCGGAGGCGGATCCCGTGATGACGCTCTCCGTGGCGGGCGGGGGCGACCTCTGGCGTACCAAGGAGCTCGCCGAGACGGTCTTCCGCCGTCGGCTCGAGCAGCTCGACGGCGTGGCGCGCGCGGCCGTGACCGGCGGGCTCGACCGCGAGATCCAGGTGGAGGTCGATCCGCGTCTGCTCCAATCCTACGGGCTCACGATCGCGGATATCACGCGCGCGCTCGATGCGGCGAACGTGAGCGCACCCGGTGGGACGATCCTCGAGGGACGGTATCGTTACCCACTCCGCACGCTCGGCGAGTTCCAGAGCATCGACGAAGTCCGCCGCGTGGTCGTCACGCGGCAGCCTGCCGCAGCCGGCGGTACGTCGGCCACGCAGCCCGCTTCGCGTCTCGTGCGCCTCGACGACGTGGCGGATGTGGTCGACGGGTTCGCGGAGCGCGAGGCGATCGCGCGCTACGGCGGTGCCGAGGCGGTGGGCATCCTCGTCTTCAAGGAGGCCGGCGCCAACACGGTCGCGGTGGCCGAGCAGGTCGAGGAGGTGCTCGGTCAGCTCGGCGACGAGTATCCCGAGTTCGAGGTCGACGTGGCGAGCAGCCAGGCGGAGTTCATCGCCCAGTCGATCGCGAACGTGGTCCAGGATCTGATCGTCGGAGGTCTGCTGGCGTCGCTTGCGCTCTTCCTCTTCCTCCGCGATCCGCGCTATCCCGCGGCGATCGCCCTCGCGATCCCGATCTCCGTCGTGACGACCTTCGCGCTCATGGACGTGCTCGGCGTCACGCTCAACATCATGAGCATCGGCGGGCTCGCGCTCGGCGTCGGCATGCTCGTCGACAACTCGATCGTCGTGCTCGAGAACATCTCGCGCCACCATGACGAGCTCGGCCTCGAGGCCGAGGCCGCCGGCACGCGAGGGGCGGAGGAGGTGCAGGGCGCGATCACGGCGTCCACGCTCACGACGATCGCCGTCTTCGGACCGATCATCTATGTGGAGGGCGTGGCCGGCGAGCTGTTCGGCGATGTCTCGTTCGCGGTGACCTCGTCGCTGCTCGCCTCGCTCGTCGTCGCGCTCGCGTTGCTTCCGTCGCTCATCGCGAAGATGACGTCGCGCGGCGGATCGGCCGCTCGCGCGGGCGGACCCCCAGAGCCGTCGGGACGGCTCGCGCGTTGGCGTGCCGGCGCCGAACGGCTCGCGGGAGCGCCGTTCAGGCTGGCCGGTGCGCTGATCGGGTTCTGGGCTTCGGGCCTCCTGCGCGCCGCCGCGCGGACGTTCACGCCGCTCGCCGACGCGTTCGACCGCCAGTTCGATCGGTTCGCTCGGTGGTATCACGCTCGGCTCGAGTGGGCACTCGACCGGCCGGGGCGCGTGCTCGCCGCATCGTTCGGCCTTCTCGCGCTCGCCGTCGCGGCCGGGACCACGCTGCCGCGGGACTTCCTGCCGGACGTCGACCAGGGCTCGTTTCGCATGAGGCTCCGCCTGCCGGAAGGGACCTCGCTCCCCGCGACGGCCGAGGCAGCGGGTACGCTCGAGGCGGCCGCGCTCGCGGACCCCGACGTCGCCGCCGTCTTCAGCACGATCGGCCGCGACGTGCTCGCGTACGCCGAGGGCGACGAAGCTTCAGGCCTGCACACGGCCACGTTGGACGTCCGCCTCCGGCCCGGCGCAGACGTCGAGGACGCCGCTGGCCGCATGCGCGACCTCGGTGCGCGGTTCGGTCCGGAAGCGGTCGCGGTCGAGACCGGCCGGGCGACGTCGCTCGGCGCGTTGCTCGGAGGAACCGATGCGGATGTCGCCGTGCGCGTCCGCAGCCAGGATCTCGAGGCGGCGCACGTGACCGCGGAGGAGATCGTGCGGCACCTGTCGAGCGTGACGAGCCTCGGCAACGTGCGTGTAGCCTCGGAGCGCGGTCGTCCCCAGCTCGTCGTGGAGATCGACCGAACGGCCTGCGCGTCGTTCGGCGTCGACCCCCTCGCCGTCGCGCGCACGGTCGAGAGCGCCATGCGCGGTCAGGTCGCGACCCAATACGTCGACTTCGATCGCAAGATCGACGTCACCGTCCGCTATCCCGAGCAGCTCCGCTACTCACGTGCCACGCTCGAGTCGTTGCGCGTGGACGGTGTGCCGCTGCGCGAGCTCGTGCGCGTGACGGAGGTGCTGGGTTCCTCCGAGATCCGCCGGGACGATCAGGCGCGCGTCGTCTCCGTTCAGGCGGACGTCGTCGAGGGCGGCCTCGACGGCGCGATCGCCGACATCGAGTCGACCCTCGCTTCGCTGGACCTGCCGGTCGGTGTGCGCTGGGAGGTCGGTGGCGAGAATGAGGAGATGCGTCGCTCGTTCCGCGATCTCGCGTTCGCGTTCGGGCTGGCGGTCGTGCTCATCTACATGATCCTGGCCGCTCAGTTCGAGTCGTTCGTCCATCCGCTCACCGTACTCGTGTCGGTGCCGCTCGGGATCATCGGCGCGGTGGCGGCGCTGCTGCTCACCGGGCACGGGCTCAACACGATGAGCCTGATCGGGCTGGTGATCCTCATCGGCATCGCCGACAACGACGCGATCGTGAAGATCGACTTCGTCAACCAGGCACGCGCGCGCGGGCTCTCCCTGCGTGACGCGCTGCTCGAGGCTGGTAGGGTGCGACTGCGGCCGATCGTGATCACCAGCGTGACGACGGTGCTCGGCCTGCTGCCGATGGCGTTCGGCCTCGGGGCCGGGGCCGCGCTCAGGGCGCCGCTCGCGATCACCGTGATCGGCGGCCTCACCGTCGCCACCACGCTCACGTTGGTCGTCGTGCCGGTGGTCTATCAGACGTTCGAGCGCGCGCGGGAGCGGCTGCTCGTGCGAGGCCCCGTGCCCGAGCCGGCCCCGACGGCATGAGCCGCCGATGATCCGCGCGAGCCTCCGCCGGCCGGTCGCGGTCACGATGATCTACTCGGCGATCGCGCTGCTCGGGATCTTCGCGTGGCGGAACATCCCGCTGGAGATGCTCCCCGACGAGCAGCTCCCCCGTCTGAGCCTGCGCGCGAGCTGGCCGGGGGCGTCACCGGAGACGGTCGAGGCGTTCTTGACCGCGCCGCTCGAGGCGACCGTCCAGCAGGTGGAAGGTGTCGAGACGGTCGCGTCCACGTCGACCGAGAACGTCGCGCTGATCGAGGTCGAGTTCTCGCGCGACACCGACATGGACTTCGCACGATTGGATCTCTCCGAACGCATCGCGACGCTCGAGGAGACGCTGCCGGAGGGCGTCGGGCGGATCCTGCTCGAGCCTTACGTGCCCGAGGAGTTCGCCGAGCAGGCACGCCCGTTCATCGAGTACACGTTCACCGGTCCGTACACGCTCGAGGCGCTGCGCGCCCATCTCGACGACGTCGTGGCCCCCGAGATCCTGCAGCTCGACGGGGTGTCCGTGGTGCGGGTCAGCGGTGGGCGGCGGCGGCTGCTCGACGTCCGGCTCGACGAGGACCAGATCGCGGCGCTCGGCCTCACGCCCCCCGCGGTGCGGGAGGCGATCGCGGGCCTCGACTTGGTACGGGAGGCGGGCGCCGTCCGGGAGGGATCCGAGCAGTGGACGATCACGATCTCGAGCCGGCCGCAGGGTGCCGACGACGTGCGCAATGCGATCGTCACGACCGCCGGCGGGAGCCCGGTGCGCGTCGGCGACGTCGCAACGGTCGACGACACGTACGAGGAGGCGGTCTCCTTCTCGAGGATCGACCGCAGACCCGCCGTCTCGCTCGCGGTGGTGCGCGAGGCCGGTGCGAACACCGTGCGGGTGGCCGAGGCCGTGAAGGCCCGCGTCGCCGAGCTCGAGCCCCTGAGCCCCTACGGCGCGCGTTTCGTGCTCGAGTTCGACCAGAGCGAGGACATCGAGGAGCAGCTCACCGATCTGCGCGCGCGCGCGTTGTCGAGCGCGCTCGTGATCTTCGTCGTGCTGCTCGCGTTCCTCCGGTCGTTCCGCGCTGCCGGACTCGTCTTCGCGACCATCGCGTTCAGCGTGCTGATCGCGCTCAACGCGATCTACTTCGCCGGGTTCACGCTGAACCTACTCACGCTCATGGGTCTCGCGATGGGGTTCGGGCTCATCGACGACAACTCGATCGTCGTGCTCGAGAACGTGCACCGGCGCTGGCAGGGCGGCGAGGCGCCGACCGTGGCTGCGGAGCGGGGCACGCGCGAGGTCGTGCTGCCCATCGCCGCATCCACTGCGACGACGCTCGTGGTGTTCATTCCGTTCGTCTACATGCAGGGCGAGCTGCGCACGTTCTACATCCCACTCGCGATCGTCGTGGTGCTCACGCTCGCGGCGTCGCTGTTCGTGTCGTTCACGTTCGTGCCGGCGCTGGCCGCTCGCGTGCTTCCGTCGATCGGTCGCTCGCAGGCGGCGCCTCGCCAGATGGGCACGAACGCTCCGCGGCCGCTCTACATCCGGTTCTACTCCGATCTCGTGGGGTTCAACCTGCGCCACCCCTGGGTCGCGCTCTTCGTGACCGCGCTCTGCTTCGGCGGCTCCTACTACGTGTTCGATCGCTACGTGACGACGTGGGCGCGGTGGGGCGGTGGCTGGGGTCCGCAGCGCTCCTACATCGACATCCAGATCCGGCTGCCGCGCGGCTCGAACCTCGAGCGCACCGATCAGCTGGTGCAGTACTTCGAGGAGCGCCTCGCCGCGATGCCCGAGCCCGAGCAATTCACCGCGGACGTCCAGCCCACCTACGGCCGCATCATCGTCACGTTCCCGGACTCGCTCGAGAACACCGCCGTGCCGGCCGCCCTCAAGGAGCAGATGGTCGCCTACAGCTACTCGTTCACGGGCGCGGACGTGCGCGTGTACGGCTACGGGCCGTCGTTCTACGGCGGCGGAGGCGGGGCGCCGAACTACGGGATCCAGGTGCTCGGCTACAACTACCTGCAAGTGCGCGACATCGCCGAGGACATCGGACGGCGGCTCCGGCAGCTCAGCCGGGTCGTCGACGTCGACACCAACTCCTCGGCCGGCAACTTCTACAACCGCGACCGCGCGTCCGAGTTCGTCGTGCGCGTGGATCGTGACCGCCTGGCGCAGCACGGGCTCACGGTCGAGGAGCTCGTCGGAGGCGTACGCGCCGCGGTGGTCGGCGCGCGACTCGGCGAGACCATCAAGCTCGCCGGCGAGGAGGTCGACTTCGACGTCAAGCTCGAGGGCAACCTCGCGATGGACGTGCTCCAGCTCCAGGAGACGCTCATCGATGTGCCCGGCGGGCGACGGATCCGTCTCGGCGACGTCGTGAGCGTCGAGTCACGCGAGGTCCTCTCGCGCGTACGCCGCGAGAATCAACAGTACGAGCGCACGGTCGCGTACGAGTTCCGCGGGCCCCAGCGGTTGGGGGACGTCTACCACGAAGCCGTCATCGCCGCCGTGGACGTGCCCGCGGGCTACACCGTGCGCGAGAGTCAGAGGTCGCTGTTCATCTCGCGGGAGGAGCGCCAGCAGATCGGCCTGGTGCTCGGCCTCGCACTCCTGCTCGTCTACATGGTGACCGCCGCGCTGTTCGAATCGTTCCGGCAGCCGCTCTGTGTGATCCTCACCGTTCCGATGGCGCTCATCGGCGTCTACCTGATCTTCTTCTACACCGGCGCCGCGTTCACCCGCGAGGCCTATATCGGCGTCATCATGATGCTCGGGATCGTGGTCAACAACGCGATCCTGCTCGTCGATCACGTGAACGGCGTCCGCCGCCACGAGCCCGAGCTTCCGCTCCAGGAGGCGATCCGGAGAGGCACGCTCGAGCGCGTGCGTCCCATCCTGATGACGACGGCCACGACGGTGTTCGGGCTCTTTCCGCTCGTGCTGTTCAGTGGTGGAGCGGGGGCCAACATCTGGGACGCGCTCGCGCTCGTGCTGATCGGGGGACTCGTGTCGTCCACGCTGTTCGTGCTCACGATCACGCCGGCCGCGTATTACCTGCTGGAGCGGGGACGTGTGGCTTCAGTACCGAACGCCCTCGTGAACGAAGGGTCTCAATCCTCCATGGCTCCGGCTCCATCGGTCCTAACGTCGGACGTCGCTTGACGACAAACCCCGATGCCCTCCGATACTCACCGTTGTCTAATCTGCTCGGGGATCACCCACAACTCGAGCCGCTCGACATCGAACTGATCAAGCCGCCTGAGCAGGAGATGCTCGTCCGTGATATCCATGACGTCGGTTCCGTACGGCAACTCGACCAACCCACGAAAGCCGCCCTGTTTCGTTACGATCCACCACTGCGACTCGCCACCCCGATCGGGCTGGAACACCTTCGCCCAAACAGTCCCATCCGGCCCGACGGCGAGCCGACTAAACGCGGGCCTGATGTCTGGCTGAAGGTCCGGATCGTAAATGATTTCGTTGCGAAGCGTCGTTCCGGCAGCCGTTGCCATGGCTCGACGCTCGGCGAGAAGTCCCTCGATTTCAGTTCGCTCTAAGGCCCTGTTGAGGGACGGGTGCCGCACGATGGTATGGAGGCTCAAGATCGGTTCGACCCAGTGCACCTCGTGGGACGTTCCCTCGGCGAAGACGACGACGCCGGGAAGTGCATCTGTCAAAGCCCGGGTAGCGAACATTACCGGTGAGATGCGCTGAGCCTCCCGAATCACCTCCGTGGCTGTTCCCGCGAGTAGCGTCCTTGTAGTTCCTTGTGCCAGGTCCAAGAAGCGCAGGTTCCCAGGTATGGCTCGTCGCTCCGCAGTGGCGGTGCGTGCACGAACTGAACCATAGCCGGGCTCCACCTCCCAGGTGACGACCTGGTCGGGCCCCAAATACCACACGTCAGCAGGTGCCACTTCAAACGGACCACCTTTCAAGGATACAGTCGTCAACAGTGAGCCCAGACTGTCGAAGACAGAAGCGCGCGCTAGCGTCTGGTCGTGGACGACGAAGCCTCCGTCCTCCAGGGCCTGAAGAGACCGTGGAGTGGTGAACTCACCCGGCCCAACGCCCTCGCGCCCGATGACCCCCAGGTGCTGACCCTGGGCATCGTACCTTCTGACATTTGCGCCAAGACGGTCGATCAGAACGACTGCCCCACCTTTGAGAACTACGGCATCCTCTATCTGACCGACTGGCGCGACGCCCGGCTCTTCCAAGCCGAAGACCGCGATCGGTTCCTCCTCCAGCGGCACGGCACCTTCCCACTCCGTTCGCAGCGTCGTGACGACTCGTATACCGGCCGAGTCCTGCACGGCCATCTTGACGGCCCCGTTCGGCTCAGAACAAGAAGCACAGAAGAGAACGAGCAGCACTC
Organism: Gemmatimonadales bacterium; assembly: GCA_050181335.1. Lineage (GTDB taxonomy): Bacteria > Gemmatimonadota > Gemmatimonadetes > Longimicrobiales > Gaopeijiaceae > UBA2982. Next base: position 19,686 of record JBFXDG010000002.1, read on the forward strand.
GCACCAAACCGCTTACCCGCATGCTGAAAACCGATTTGCTCATGGAACCTCGGCTGTCCGTCCGGAAGAACTGAAGGCGGACCAGAGTATCGTGTCACTGACTCGCTGCTGGCATGAACGCTCTCGCGCTTGCGGATAACCCGGTTCGCGAACGGAGCCGTCGCATCCCCCGATGCGCTCCTGATACTGTAACCTCCGATGAAGGACACGGGATCCCGTCGCTCCGTGCTATCGGCGGATAGACTATGGGGAACCGCATCCCGTTGATCGCGATACGCCGCGACGGAGAGAGCGACAGCTCCGTGAGATTCTGGAACTCGCCAGGTCCTTGTCCCCGACCGCCCACGCGCACGATGTGCATGCCCGATGGGTCGAAAAGGTGGAGCTCGGCGGCCTGCTCGTCCTCCACGAGGATGCGTCCGTCGGACATCAGCGCGACCTCACCCGCCCGTCCGAGGAGGGATGGCTGGGCCCCGATCACGGCGATGGGTTCATCCGCGATGCTCCACTCTGGCAGGCTGGCGACGTTCTCACTTGTGCCTCCTTCGAGGCCAACCGACTACCGCGTCTGCAGCCGCACCCGCACGATGGACTCGACGTCCAGCGAGTCCGCCGACACGGCCAGCACATAATCCGCACCGATCTCCTTCACTTCCAGCTCGGCGGGCAGGTCGACATAGCCCACCGGGGTCGCGCCGTCGTGGACGTGCCACCGTGCCAGCGACTCGGTCGACGGCGTGGCCTCGCGCACCCAGACGCGTCCGGCGCGGTCGATCTCGAGATCGGAAACGACAGGCATCGCAGACGGCATCGGAGCTTCCTGCACGGCGGCCGAGCGGAGCCGTCGTGCCGCCTCGTCTTCGGGCTCGGCTGCCCATTCGCGCCGCATCTCGTCGATCATGGAGGAGGTGATCGGCATCCGTGGCGGCGGGATCTCCGCTGTTCCTCGGTCCGCACCGTCGGATCCCCACAACGTGACGATCCCGAGATCCGACATGGCGAGTGCGACTCCCGCTGGACCCACCGCCGTGTAGAGACCCCGTAACGGCGGTGGCGTCACGACGCGGAGCTGTCCTTCCGACTCGACGAGGAAGTACTCGCTCTGCCTGTCGGGTTGCTGAACCGTGGCGCGCACCGAGCCCTCGAGGTCGTAGAGCATCGTCACCGACGGGATTCGACGTACCCCGGGGGATGCATTGACGGTGGTGGGTTCGACTCCTCGGCTCGCGACCAAGATGCGATCCGCTGTGATGCCGATGGGAAACACATAAAGCGACTGGCCCTCGCTGCCCGATAGCGTGTCCAGAGCGAACGTGCGGGCGACCACTCCGTCGCTCGAGAACACGGTGGTCCGCTGCGGAAGCAGGAGATCCGTCACGAGGATCGAGTCGCCCGGCACGGTACCCATGAACAGAGGGCGAACGAACTCCCCGGGGCCCTGGCCCCGTCGGCCGAACCGCAGGACGAGCTGTCCCGTGGGCGAGAAGACTAGGACTTCGTAGGAGCCGGCGTTCAGCACGGCGACCCGCCCGTCGCTGAGCGTACGGACTTCCTGCGGATCGAACAGATCGTATCCGTCGCCGGACGACGAGACGAACGTTGTCACCTCGGTGGCCTCGGCGAACGATGACTCGGCGGCGCTGGGCTCGCCCATGGAGTCGCAGCACCAGATCACGGGAGCGATCCAAACGAGCCAGCGGCGTGAGGATCTGTTCATCCTCCCTCAGCGCTCCCGGGCGGTCGCAGGGGATGACGTCGCACGTACGGGACTTGGAGCTCGTCGAACACGACGCCGACGAGGAAGTCCGGCTCGACGCGGAAGAGCTGCCAGCTGTTGCCGCATGCAGGAGCTCCCGGTCGCGGTGCTGACGTGCGATCCCAACAGCGACATGATAAACTAATGCCTTAGGAGACGACAGCCCGAGGGCCCCCATGCCATCACCGGATCGAGAGGAGTGCGCATGAGCCGCTGCGCTGCGTGCCGTATCCTTGTTGGCACGGTCGCAACGCTGTTGGCGCTCGCCTGTCGCGAGCAAGCCATTCCAAGAGAAACCGATGTCGATGTGCCGGCCATCGGCAGCGCGCCGAGGGCGGACGCACCACCCGTGGCAGGCGACGCGGTCCGCACCCCCGGCCTCGACGAGGCCGGCCTCCTCACCCTCGACAGTCTTGGTATCCTCGTCAGCTACGGGCTGGACGAGTCCGGGGGGCCTGACGCCGTCCTGCAAAGGCCCTTGGATGCGGCGTTCTCGGGCGAGCAGGTGCTCGTCCTGGATGCGTCGGCGCCTTGGGTGCGAAAGTTCGAGCTCGGCGGACGTTTCGATACCGCGATGGTCAGACGGGGGGAGGGACCTGGCGAGGCGACACAGCCGTACACCCTCGCTGCAGCGGACGACGGCTTTCTGATGAGTCATTCGCGGGGCGTCGAGCGATTCAGCTCGACAGGCAAGCTCATGACGACCGTGCGAGACGCCTCACCTCGCGGAGCGGCCGCCGTCCAATGCGACGGGGCGCTGCTGATGACGAGTGAGCAATCAGTTGAAGCGCCTTTCATCATCTCGCGTGCTTTGACGCGCATCGGCCGCGACGGAGCGGTCTCCGATACGATCGCCGTGCACCATTCGGCACGTGTCTCCACGCGTCTCATGTGGACATGGTTTGCCGACGTACGCGACGGCACCCTGCTCTTCTACACGGAGGAAGAGGACAGATCGCGGCTAGAACGGAGGAGCTGCGAGGGAGAGCTACTGGGCGAGCTGGAGCTCGACTCGGTCGGCACTGGTCTCGTGGGCCGTGCAACCGAGACCGGCTTCGTGATCTCCACTGCGCGCTCTCCCCATCCCTCGGGCGTCGCCCGCGTCGCCGATCGAACGCTCTGGGCCACTCGTCGAATCACCCCCGACAACGACAGCATCACCATGATCGAGGCGTTCGATCCCGCCGGAGGCAAGCGCCGCCTCGCGATCGACGGCTGGTATCAGATCTTCGATGCGGATGACGAAGGGCGTCTGCTCCTGGGTAACTCCTGGACGCTCGGCTTCAACTGGCTGTACGGCGACGCCACGGGGGACATCCCGGCCGTTTTCCTCGTGGACGGACACGCGCTGATCGCAGCGATCGACGCCCACGGCGCGCCTTGACGGCGAGGACTTACTCGGGAGCGAGGGCTCCGCACGCCCCCGGGTGACCCCCGCCCGCTTGTCCCCCCCGTCCCCCGCCCCTAACGTGGCCGCCCATGAGTCAGGACTCGGGCGTGCCGGTCGTCCCTACCGCTCCACCACCTTCGCCGGAGCGCACGCCGGAGGACGCGACCCCGCAGTCGCTCGAGGCGCTGCAGTCGGCGCTCGGCGCCGAGTTCGAGGTGAAGCAGAAGGTCGGGCGGGGCTCGATGGCGACGGTCTATCTCGCCCGCGAGAAGGCGTTGGGCCGGTTGGTGGCGGTGAAGGTCCTGCTGCCGGATCGCGCGCGGGACGAGACCGCGCGTAAGCGCTTCGAGCGCGAGGCCCGCGCGGCGGCGACGCTCGCGCACCCGAACGTCGTGCCGGTCCACCGCTTCGGCCGTCTACCCGACGGCGTGCCGTACCTGGTGATGCGGTTCGTGAAGGGGCGCACGCTCGAGGAGCGATTGGCTGCGGAGGGCAGGTTACCCGCCGCTGCGGCGCGCGCGATCCTCACCGACGTGGCGGGCGCGCTCGCCGCGGCACACGCGGAGGGCATCGTGCATCGCGACGTGCGCCCGGCCAACGTGCTGTGCGATGAGGAGTCCGATCAGGCGCTGCTCTCCGATTTCGGCATCGCCGCGGTCCTCGACACGAGCGCCGAGACGGTCACGAAGCTCACGCGCACGGGCCAGATGATCGGCAACCCGAAGTACATGAGCCCCGAGCAGCTGCGTGACGAGCCGGCGACCGAGCTGGCCGACATGTATGCCTTCGGCATCCTCGGCTACGATCTGCTCACGGGCGACGGTCCCTACGCGGCGAAGACCAACGCGCAGTGGATCGCGGCGCACCTGAACGCGGAGCCGAAGGACCTGCGCGCGCTGCGGCCCGACGTCGATCCGGAGATCGCCGACCTGCTCACGCGATGCCTGAACCGCGAGCCGAAGCACCGGCCGAGCGCGGCGAGAGCGCTGGCGACGCTACGCGGCGGGGGCTCCGCCGAAGAGGGTGTCGCCAACGTGGACATCCAGGAGCTGATCAAGCGGCGCGTGCCGCACATCGTCCTGGCGGCCATCGCCGCCGGCTGGCTCCTGATCGAGGTCGTGGAGACGATCCTCGGCAACGACTCGCTCTTCTTCCTGTTGACGCTGCCGTTCGCGGGCTGCGGCGTGCTGGCCGCCACGGTCGTCGCCTGGTTCCACGGCGAGCGCGGCCGGCAGCGGGCGAGCCTACTGGAGTGGATCCTGCTTAGCTTGGTGGGGGCGCTCTGGCTCTCCCTGAGCGCCTGGATCATCATCGCGTAGCCCACCACCCGAGGACACCCGAAGGCGTGAGCGCTCCCCCGAAGCGCGGCAAGGCGTTCGACCGCTCGCTCGTCGAAGGCCCGATCAAGGATGCGGTCTGGAAGCTGGCATGGCCGACCATGCTCCAGAACATCATCGGTGGCCTCCAGGGCATCGTCGATCACGTCATGGTAGGCCATTTCGTGGGATACCAGGGCAACGCGGCGGTGGGGGTGTCGTGGCAGATCTTCCTCGTCGTCGTCGTGTTCATCACCTCCATGTTCACGGGGATGGGGATCCTGGTCGCGCGCTTCACGGGGGCCGACGAGCCCGAGATGGTGAACCGCGTGGTCTATCAGGCGTTTCTGACGGCGGTCATGATCGTCGTTCTGATCCTGGCGCCGATCGGATACGTCGCCGCGCCGACCCTGCTCGATCTGGTGAACGCCGCCCCGGAGGTCCAGGCGGAGGCGCTTCCGTACCTGCGCGTGATGTTCGTCTTCTCCTTCGGCATGCTGATGTTCTTCATGCTCGGCGGCGCGCTCCGCTCGGCGGGGGACGCGCGCACGCCGCTGCGGTTGGGCATGGTCATGACGGTGATGAACATGGTCCTCAACTTCGTGTTCATCCGGGGCCTGGGACCGATCCCCGCGTTCGGTACGGTGGGCGCCGCCATGGGCACGGTGATCGCGGCCGGCATGCTCGCGATCTACTCGATCGGCAAGCTGTTCAGCGGCAAGTGGGTGGTCGCGCTGCACCGCGGCATGGACTGGCGGCCGGATTGGCGGATCATCGGACAGCTCTTCAAGTTCGGCCTGCCGACCGGGATCCAGGGCGTGGCAATGAACATCGGCGGCGTCTTCCTGCTCGGCTTCATCGGATCGCTCGCGCTGAGCGCGCAGGCGCAGGCGGCGTACGTGGTGAGCTACACGCAGCTCTTCTCGTTCATCACCTGGACGTCGGTGGGGATCATGGGCGCGACGGCCGCGGTGGCGGGCCAGAACCTCGGCGCCGGCAAGCCCGACCGCGCGAGCCAAGCCGTGCGCACGGCCGCCGGCTTCGGGCTGTCGGTGGCGGCCGTGGTGGGCTCGGCGTTCCTCCTCATCCCGAACCTGCTGCTCAGCATCTTCGGCATGACGGATCCGGCGGTCACGGAGATCAGCGTGCAGCTCATGCGCTACCTGGCCGTGTCGGGTCTCTTCATCACCGTCGCGCTCGCGTACACGGGCGGGCTCCAGGGCACGGGCGACACGAAGAGCCCGATGTTCATCTCCTTCGTCTCGCAGCTCTTCCTGCCTCTGACGATGTGCTTCCTGATCCAGACGTTCTCGACGCTCGATCCGGCCGACATCTGGCTGGCGATCGTGCTCGGGCACGTCACGCGCGCCACGCTCAGCGTGAGCGTGTTCAAGCGCGAGCGGTGGCGCGACATCCGCGTGGTCGTCGGCGAAGCGAAGGCCTGAGGAGCGCGCGCCATGCCGAAGCGATACTGGTTGATGAAGTCCGAGCCCGACGTCTACTCGATCGACGACCTCGAGCGGGACGGATCCACGGCCTGGGAGGGGGTTCGCAACTTCAAGGCGCGGAACAACCTGAAGGCGATGGAGGTCGGAGACGAGGTGCTCTTCTATCACTCGAGCGCCAACCCGCCGGGTGTGGCCGGGATCGCAAGGGTGAGCCGGGCGGCCTACCCCGACCCGTCGCAGTTCGACCGGAAGAGCGACTACCACGATCCGAAGTCGGATCCCGAGAAGCCGAAGTGGTACCTGGTGGACGTCGAGTTCGTGGCGAAGGCGAAGCAGCTGGTGAGCCTGCCGGCGATCCGCGAGGACGCCGCGCTGGCGGAGATGGAGCTCGTGCGCTACGGAAGGCTCTCCGTGCAGTCGGTCACCAAGCCCGAGTTCGATCGGGTGAAGAAGAAGGCAGGGCTATGATGCGACGCTTTGCGTGGATCTCGACCGTCGCGGCCGCCGTCGCGTCGGGCGCCGGCTCGGTCGAGGCGCAGTCACTCGCCACCGACGATCCGGTGCTGCGCGCGATCTGGCGAGAGGCGACGACGAACTCGCACCTCGAGCCGCTCGCCCAGGCGCTCCTCGACTCGATCGGTCCGCGGCTCACCGCCTCTCCCGGCATGGAGCGCGCGCAGGATTGGGCCGTGCGCACGCTCGAGAGCTGGGGCGTCGATGCGCGGCTCGAGCGGTACGGCACGTGGGAGGGCTGGGAGCGGGGCCCGAGCCACATCGACCTGATCGAGCCCCGCGTGCGCTCGCTCGAGGGCCGCATCCTCGCGTGGAGCCCCGGAACCGGCGGCCGGCCGGTCGAGGGTGCCGTCACGTACTTGCCGGAGATCGACTCGCGCACGGACTGGGAGGCGTTCCTCGGAACGGTGCGCGGCAAGTGGGTGATGCTGTCGTTCCCGCAGCCTACCTGCCGCCCGAACGAGCAGTGGGTCGAGTTCCAGCAGCCGGGCTCGGGCCAGCGCATGTCGGAGGCGCGCCAGCAGGGGAGCCAGCGCTGGGATCAGAGCATGACGGTCCTGCGCTCCCTGCTCAACGGGACCGCCGGCATCCACGCCGCCATCGAGCGAGCGGGGGCCGCTGGGATCATCACTTCCGAGTGGCCGGGCTTCCCGGGCGTCACGCGGATCTTCGACGCGAACAACCGCGCCACGCCGACGTTCGAGCTCTCCTGCGAGGATTACGGGCTGCTCTACCGGCTCGCCGAGAACGTGCAGGAGCCGGTGGTGCGCGTCACGGCCGAGTCGACGAACCGCGGCGAGGTGCCGGTCTACAACGTCATCGGCGAGATCCGCGGTCACGAGCTGCCGAACCAATATGTGATGCTCTCGGCGCACTTCGACTCGTGGGACGGGTCCTCGGGCGCGACGGACAACGGCTCGGGCTCGGTGCTCATGCTCGAGACGATGCGCGTCCTGCGGAACGTCTATCCGAACCCGAAGCGCACGATCCTGATCGGGCTCTGGAGCGGTGAGGAGCAGGGGCTCAACGGCTCGCGCGCGTTCAGCGAGGATCATCCGGAGGTCGTCGACAGCCTGCAGGTCCTCTGGAACCAGGACAACGGGACGGGGCGCATCATCAACATGTCGCCCCAGGGTCTGCTCGACGCCGCCGGATCGCTCGCGCGCTGGCTGGCGCAGGTGCCGACGGAGGTCGGCAGCTACGTGGAGCTCGACGTGCCCGGCAACCCCGGGGGCAGCGGCTCGGACTACGCGTCGTTCATGTGCTACGGCGCGCCGGGGATCAACCTCAGCGCGCTCAACTGGGACTACAGCGAGCACACCTGGCACTCCAACCGCGACACGTACGACAAGCTGATCTTCGACGATCTGAGGAACAACGTCGTGCTGACCGCGTCGCTCGTGTATCTGGCGTCGGAGGACGATCAGTTCACGAGCCGCCGGCGTCGCGAGGTGATCACCGGACGCGGGGGCGCACCCGGCCGCTGGCCCACGTGCTCGCCCGCGGACCGCGCTTCGCCGAACGCGCCGCCGGGTCGCAACTGATCCGGGATCGGGCCGAGCCGTGGAGGTCGTCCGCAACTTCGTCGGTGGTGATTGGCGGGACGCCTCCGCCACCGCGACGCTCGCCGTGCACAACCCGGCCTCCGGCGCGGAGCTCGCGCGCGTGCCCCTCTCGACGGCGCGCGACGTCGACGCAGCGGTGCAGGCCGCGAAGGCCGCGTTCCCGATGTGGCGTGACACACCCGCGCCGGTCCGTGCGCGCGCGCTGTTTCGGCTGAAGGCGCTCCTCGAGCAGCACAAGGAAGATCTCGCGCGTCTGCTCACCACCGAGCACGGCAAGGTGATCGCGGAGACGCGCGGCGAGATCCAGCGCGGCATCGAAAGCGTCGAGCACGCCTGCGCGATGCCCACGCTCATGATGGGCGACACGGTCGAGCAGGTGGCCGTGGGCGTGGACTCGGCGACGTGGCGCCAGCCGCTCGGCGTCTTCGGGGTCATCACACCGTACAACTTTCCGGTGATGATCCCGCTCTGGTTCTGGCCGTTCGCGGTCGCCGCCGGCAACACGGTGGTCGTCAAGCCGAGCGAGCAGGATCCGCTCACGCACCAGAGGATCGTCGATCTCGCCGTGGAGGCTGGGCTTCCCGCCGGCGTGCTCAACGTGGTGCACGGCGGCCGTGAGTGCGTCGAGGCGATCTGCGATCATCCCGATATCGTCGGCGTGAGCTTCGTCGGCTCGAGCCGGGTCGCGGAGGTCGTGTACCGGCGGGCGACCGCGACCGGCAAGCGCGTGCAGGCGCTCGGCGGGGCGAAGAACTACCTCATCGTGCTTCCGGATGCGGATATGGACCTCGCGCTCGACGCCTGCCACTCGTCGATCTTCGGATCGTCGGGTCAGCGCTGCCTCGCGGGCAGCATCGTCGTGGGCGTGGGCGACGCGCACCCGGTGGTCCGCGAGCGGATGCTCGATGCCGCGGCCTCCATCCGGCTCGGCGACGGGCTGGCCGCATCCACCGACATGGGGCCCGTGATCTCGGCCTCGCATCGCGACCGCGTGAAGGCGTTCATCGATCAGGGCGAGGCGGACGGGGCTCGCTTGTCGCTCGACGGTCGAGGCGCCACGGTGTCCGGCCTCGAGGGCGGCTACTGGGTCGGGCCGACGATCTTCGAGGACGTGCGGCCCGACATCGCGATCGGCACGGAGGAGATCTTCGGCCCGGTCGCCGGCATCAATCGCGCGTCCAGCCTCGACGAAGCCGTCGCGATGATGCACGCGAGCCGTTACGGCAACGCCTGCTCGATCTTCACGACGAGCGGCAAGGCCGCGCGCGACTTTCGCTACCGCGCCGGGATCAGCATGATCGGCGTGAACATCGGCGTCGCCGCGCCCGCGGCCTTCTTCCCGTTCGGCGGCGCCAAGGGCTCGTTCTACGGAGATCTGAAGGCGCAGGGCAAGGATACGGTGTCGTTCTACACGGATCAGCGCGTCGTCATCGAGAGGTGGTAGACATGTCGAGTCGGACGGTGGTCGCAGGGCCCGTCGGTGCGACGAAGGCGGCGGAAGTGGTCGAGGGGCAGCGCGAGGTCCTCCTCCCGGCGATGCTGCACCTCTATCAGAAGCCACTCGCGCTCGCGGAAGCCCAAGGCGTGCGCGTCTGGGACGCGGACGGGAACGAGTACCTCGACCTGTTCGCCGGCATCCTCACGACGTCGGTCGGCCACTGCAACCCGCGCGTGAACGCGGCGGTGATCGAGCAGATGAACAAGCTCGGCCACGTGTCGACGCTGTACGCGACGGAGGTGCAGGTCGAGGCCGCGCGCAAGCTGGCCGCCATCGCTCCGGGCGAGCTGAAGCGCACGTTCTTCACCAACTCGGGCACGGAGGCGATCGAGACCGCGCTCATGCTCGCGTGCCTGCACACGGGCCGCAGCGAGGTGATCGCGCTGCGGGTCGCGTATCACGGACGCTCGTTCATGGCGACGACGCTCACGGCGCACTCCGGCTGGCGGCCTCTGGCTTCCCGCGTGGCCGGTATCCAGCACGCGATCGCCCCGAACACGTACCGCTGCCCGTTCAAGCAGCCGTGCGACGAGACGTGCGTCGACAAGTTCGTCGCGGATCTCGAGGAGACGATCGTCACCACCACGAACGGCCGGCCGGCCGCGTTCATCGCCGAGACGATCCAGGGCGTCGGCGGCTACGTGGTGCCTCCGGCCGGGTATTTCGCCAAGGCTGCCGAGGTGATCCGCCGGTACGGCGGGCTGCTGATCATCGACGAGGTGCAGACCGGGTTCGGACGCACGGGCGACCGGTGGTTCGGGATCGAGCACTGGGGCGTCGAGCCGGACATCATGGTCATGGCCAAGGGGATCGCGAACGGCGCGCCGGTCGGCGCGACCATCACGACCGACGAGATCGCGAGCGCGTGGAAATCGAAGACGATCTCCACGTTCGGCGGCAACCCGGTGTCCATGGCGGCTGTCTGCGCGACGCAGGATGTCCTACGCGAGGAGAACGCGCCGAAGAACGCGCGCGTGCGTGGGGAGGAGCTGCGCGCTGGTCTGCTCGCGATCCAGAGGAAGCACCCCTGGATCGGCGACGTGCGCGGCATGGGCCTGATGCAGGGCCTCGAGATCGTGAAGGATCCCGGGACGAAGGAGCCCGACGCGAAGCGCACCGCGCGGTTCATGGAGGCCACGCGCGAGCAGGGCGTGCTGGTCGGCGCCGGTGGGCTCTACGGCAACGTCGTGCGCATCGGCCCGTCGCTGCTGATCACGGAGGACGAGATCGCGGAGGGGCTCGAGCGGCTCGCGCGCGCGGCCGACCGCACGGGAGCCTGATCGGCTAGCTCGGGATCTGCTTCGTGTGGTGGCGCGTATGTAGCTCGGTGAAGCGCGCGTAGTCCTCGACCGCCACGGTGCCGAAGGCTGGGCTCTCGACCGGGCGACCCGAGGCGACCCGCGCGCGGCACTCGCGCTCGAACGTTGCGAGCGCGGCTTCGATCCGCGCCTTCGCCTCGGCGGCGTTCGCCGGGATCGTCGGGCTCGTGCGCTCCGGGTTCATCGCGCCGTTCGTCTTCGCTTTCGGGAACTTGCCCGATCGCACGATACGCCGGAGCATGAACCCCGCGACCGGCCGCACGAAGAACGGAAGCGTCGGCAGCTTCGATGGCTTACCCGCGACGACGTTCGCTCCTTCCTCGAGCGAGCGCGCGACGTGCTCGGCGACCTGCGCCGGCGACCACTTGCCGGGGGCGCGGGGCGTGTTCCAATGCGGCTGGGCGCGCTCGGCGACGGCGACCAGGTCGTCGACCGCGGAGCGGTTGGCGGCGAGTATGGCGTCGAGATCGTTCATGGCGTCACGGTAGGTGGGGCGGCGGCGGGCCGCCAGTCGGCGAGGTGGCTATAGAGGTGGGTATATTGGACGTGCGATTGAGGGCCGATCGAGCCATCCAGACGCCCCATCGCCGAGCACAACGTTCACCCGTGATTCAGAGAAGCCCCATGAGCACGCTGGAGCTCCGCTACGACTGGGATTACTCGGACTACGCGCGCCTGCCCGACGACGGCAACCGCTACGAGGTCATCGACGGGGAGCTGCTCGTGACGCCGGCACCGTCGCCGCTCCATCAGCGGATCCTGTTCCGACTGGCGATGGAGCTCGATGCGTATGTCGAGCGCCACGGCCTCGGCGTCATGCTCCCGGATGTCGACCTGCTGTTCCAGACCGGTCAGTTCCTTCGCCCGGACTTCCTCGTCGCGCCCGGATCCACGAAGGACGGCATCACACGGCGGGGTGTCGAGAAGGCGCCCTCCCTCGTCGTCGAGATCCTGTCGCCGACGTCCGGCCCGATCGACATGGTCAAGAAGCCCGCGCGCTACGGCGACTTCGGCATCCCCGAGTACTGGGTCGTCGATCCCGAGGAGCGGTGCGCGTGGGTGTGGCGGTTCGCGGCGCAGTCGGAGAAGAAGGGGTCCGAGGCGGAGCGTGTGGTCGGTCAGCTCACCTGGCATCCCGTCGGCGCGAGCGAGCCGCTGGTGGTCGATCTCGAGAAGGTGTTGAAGCCGCTCTGAGAGGTGAGTCTCCGCGGGCCTCGTGAGCGCTCAGTCGCTCAACAGCTCGAGGAGCCTCGGCAGGTCGGTCGAGGCCCGCCATGCGTCACCGGTGGGTCGGTGCGTCTGCGTTACGAGAATGCGTCGCGTGGCTCGGATGAGGTCGGCGCTCTGATCGAGCCTCTTCATGTCCTCCGGGCCCGGTGAGGAGGTCAGCTTGATCTCGATCGCCCACAGCTCGCCTTCGAGCTCCAGGACGAGATCGAGCTCATACTGGTCGCTCGTACGGAAGTAGAAGGCCTCGAACGGTCGGCCCGCGGCGGAGAGCATCCCGAGGACCTGCTCGATCACGAAGCCTTCCCAGCTCGCGCCGACCCACGGACGTCCGAGGAGATCCTTCCGATCCGCGACATTCAGAAGCGCGTGCAATGATCCGCTGTCTCTCCAGTAGACCTTCGGACGCTTGACGAGTCTCTTGCGGATATTGGCTTGGTACGGGGCGAGGCGTCGCACGAGGAACGCCCCGACGAGGTAATCCACGTAGGCGTTCACCGTGTGATAGGCGATGCCGAGGCTCTGGCCGACTTGGGAGGCGTTCCACACCTGCCCGTGCAAGGCGGCCAGCATGCGGACGAGACGGTCCGTCAGTTGTGGTCGTGCAGGTAAGCCCCACGCCGGCAGATCACGCTGCGTCAGAAGCGTGAGATAGTCGAGATGCCATCGGGGGAACTTGCGGGGATGGAGCAGGCACTCCGGGTAACCGCCGTGCAGCCAGAGTCGCTGCTGCGCGGTCGTGTCGACTTCCTGCCAGAGAAGAGGCGTGAGCTCGACGAGAGATAGACGACCCGCGAGCGACTCGGACACTTGGGTCATGAGCGCGGGTGACACAGAGCCGAGGAGGAGGAATCTTCCCGAGCGCCCCCGATCCCCATCGATTGCTCCACGTAGCCGCGGAAAGATCTCGGGCCACGACTGCGCCTCGTCGAGAACGACGAGCTCTTGGCCCGCCGTCAGCTCCTCCCATTCGAGATCGAGTCGAAGGCGCTCCGCCTCCTGCTCGAGGTCGAAGTACGCCCCGCCGAGTGTGCGGGCGAGAGTCGTCTTGCCGCATTGACGCGGGCCGATCAACGCGACGGCCGGGTGCTCCTCCAGCTGCATTCTCACCGTCGGGTCGGCAAGCCGGAGGACGAGGTCTGCCATGTCTTGCAATATAGAAATTGCCTTCTATAGTGCAAGAACTTCGGGATGCGTCAGTCCGTTTTGAGCGCCGTCACCGGATCGACGCGCGTCGCGCGGAGAGCCGGCACGAGGCTCGCGGCGACGCTGACGCCGAGCAGCACGAGCGCGACACCCGCGTAGACGGTCGGGTCGCGCGGCGACGTCTCGAACAGCAGGTCTTGGATGTACGGGCCGGCGACGTAGGCCGCACCGAGGCCGAGCGCGACGCCGATGGCTCCGAGACCGGCGCCGTGCGTGACGACACCGCGCAGCAGCCGACCTTTGCGCGCCCCGAGCGCCGTGCGGATACCGATCTCGCGCGTACGCTGCGCCACGTCGAACGCCAGCACGCTGTAGAGCCCGACCGCCGCGACGACGAGCGCGAGCAGGCCGAAGATCGTGAACATGGTGGCGCCGAGCGTCCAGGAGCGGGCTTGGGGGTCGAGGTAGTCTCGGAGCGTCTGTGACTGCACGTACCGAACCTCCGGGGCGAATGCCCGGAGCCCGCTCGCGATACGCGCCGCGATGTCGTCCACCGAGCCCGAAGTCCGCACGTAGACCGCATTGTATGGCCTTCCGGCCTGCGCACCCGGGAGGTAATACGCCATGAATGAATCGTCGCGGAGGCCGTTTCGTGCGGCGTCCTCCACGACGCCCACTACGCGCGTGCACTCCGTAGCGCCGCGTCCCACGTAGAGGCATCGGCCGACCGCATCGCCCGCAGGCCAGAGCGTGTACGCCATCAGCTCACTGAGGACGGTCACTCGTTCGGACCCGTCCACGTCGGAAGGCAGAATACCGCGCCCTCGAATCAGCGTGAGTCCGACGGTCGCGAAGTAGTTCGGCGTCACGTTGTTCTGATAAGGGCCACCGCCCGGCATCCGTGGGATCGAATCGACACCTTCGGCTCGCAGAGTCGTCGAATAGCCCGAGCTGAGCCCGCTTCCCGTCGCGGCGGCGGAAAGGACACCGGGGAGCCCCTGGACGCGACGGGCAGCCTCCTCGTGGAGCTCCCGTAGCCTCGCGAATTGGGCGGTCTCTGTACCGCCGCCGTCGAGATCGGCCACGACTGTCCGCAGGAGCGGCTGGTCGATCTCCAACATTACCGAAACGAGCTGGTCGACGTCCAAGCCCAGGTCGGTCTTCCATATCGCTGATAAGCTACGTACAAACAGCCCCGCACCCACGAGGAGCACCACTGTCATCGACGCCTGCAGGACAGTGAGGGTTCCGCGGAGACGCGAGGAGCGGGCCGTGAAGCCACCGGCTTCCTCTTTCAAACCGTGAATCACGCCGGAGCTGCCCGTCTGGATCGCAGGCGCGACACCCGCCACGAGTCCGGAGCATAGCGCCGCGACCATGGTGAACAGGACGAGCCGCGGTGATAGCGCCGAGTGGGGGAAGAAGACGTCCGGCAGTAGAATCGAGCGGATGACCGCTCCCCCCCACTCCGCAATGAGCAACGCGAGTGCGCCTCCGCACGAAGCCAGGATCAGGGACTCGAGCAGCGCTTGGATCAACACCGTTCGTCGCCCGATCCCGAGCGCGAGCCGAACTCCCACCTCCTTGCGTCGACGGACACGTCGCGCCGTCAGGAGGTTCGCCACGTTGGCGCAGGCGATGAGGACCACAACGAGCGACACGCCGGCGAGCCATCGAGCCACCCGGGTCTCGGAGCCGGCCTGTGGACCGCGCGCGGCGACGAGAGGGGCGAGCGTCATCCCATGCACGTTGCTCATGCTGACGCCGGCGGCCTGGCGGGCGTTCGTCACGATGCTGAATGCCTCGACCGATGCCGACTCGGTCGACGCGCCTTCGGTGAGTCTTGCGACGGCGGTGAGGCAGTAGCAGTTCCAGTCGTCGTCGAGGTCGGCCCCGTTCGCCGCTTCCGTGGCTTCGAATGGCAGCCAGGCGTCCACGCGCTTCAAGTCCACGCCGGTGAAGCCGTAAGGAGCGACCCCGACGATCCGATGATCGCGTCCGTTGATCTCGACGGTCTTGCCGAGCACGGCAGGGTCACGTTCGAATCGGCTGCGCCAGTATTCGTAGCCGAGCACCACCGTCAATTCCGCGCCGGGCCGCGCCTCCTCCAGCGAATAGAACCGGCCCAGCGCAGGTGTCACACCGAGAAGGGGAAAGAGCTCGGCGGCGGCCTCGGCCGCGTCGAACCGCTCGGCGTCTCCGCCAATGCGAACCGTGCGAGGGCCCGCCCAGCTGTACGCGGCAATCCCTTCGAACGCCGAGTGCGCACGGAGCTGTGCATAGTCGGGATAGGTCAGCGGGTTGGGACGGAGCAGGCCGCTCGCTCCACGCGCCTGCTCGTGCACACGAACAACCCGCTCCGGCTCGACGATGTGCTCAGGGCCTTTCAGCAGCAGCCGGTCGATGATCCCGTACATCGTCGCGTTCGCGCCGATGCCGAGCCCCAGCGTGACGACGACCGCCGCGGTGAAC
Source organism: Gemmatimonadales bacterium (assembly GCA_050181335.1). Taxonomy (GTDB): domain Bacteria; phylum Gemmatimonadota; class Gemmatimonadetes; order Longimicrobiales; family Gaopeijiaceae; genus UBA2982. The sequence goes on from JBFXDG010000002.1 coordinate 35,336, forward strand.
CCCGGCTCCCGTCGTGCCGTGCGCGCGACCGAAGCCGAGCTCTGGCGCACCACCTCGACGGCCGCTGTCCACCAACCCCCACGCAGGCTCGCCTCCTCCAGCCTCCGCATCTTGGCCGTATAGCGTGCCCGATCGCCGAAATGGCGCTCCGCCTCCGCGCGGGCCTGGGCCGCGCTCATCCCTTCGGCCGCGAGCCTATCCGTGAGCTCCGCGAGGTGGTGCTCGACCTCCAGCTCGGCCGACTCGTCCGGGCGCGGTCGGCCGATACCGAGAGCATGCAGCCAACGAACGGGGCGACGCTCGGAGCTCATGGGCGTGTCACGCCTCGCCGAGCTTCGCGACCGCCTGCACGTACCGCAGCCAACGCGCGCCTTCCTTCTCGAGCGCCTTCCTGCCCGCGGCGGTGAGCTCGTAGTAACGCGCGCGCCGACCTTTCTCGGAGATCGCCCAGTCGCTCCTCAGCCATCCGCGCGCTTCCATGCGCCGCAGCGCGGGGTACAGCGCGCCGTCCTCGACGAGCAGCTCCTCATCCGTCGTTCGGCGGATCCATTCGAGGATCTCGAAGCCGTGGAGCGGGCTCCGCGCCGCGAGCGTCCTGAGCACGAGGAGCTCGAGGGTTCCCTGGAAGACCGTGAGCCCGCCCTTCATCGTCTACCTCGCGCGCGGAGGAGATCTGCGACCTTGGACTAAATGACTTAGTCTAAGGCGATAGGGCAAGAGGCAGGGAGGGAGTTGGTCGCCCGGCCCCGGGGCGGGCGGCTGTCCATATGACGGGGTATCTTCCCGCGGTCCCCGTTCGCCATCCCCGTGACCCGACCGGGTCGGCAATCTCCCAGGAGTGCGCGCCAGACCGATGACCATCTCCTCGACCGAGTCGTTCGACGCGGCCTGAGTGCCGATCCACATGCCACGCCGACTCCGCTACCAGGTCGCCATGAGTGTCGACGGCTTCATCGCCGACGAGAACGGCGGCTACGACTGGATCGTGATGGACCCGGACATCGACTTCCGGGCGCTCGTCGCGCAGTTCGACACGCTGATCATGGGCCGCGGTACCTACGAGGTCGTGGGCGAAGGCGGCCCTGGCTTCAAGGGCGTCCGCACGTACGTCGTGTCGCGCACGCTCGATCCGACGAAGCACCCGAAAGTCACCGTGGTATCCGACGACGTGGAGACGTTCGTCGCCGGGCTCAAGAGGGAGAAGGGCAAGGACAAGGACATCTGGCTCTTCGGCGGCGGTGTGCTCTTCCGGAGCCTACTCGAGGCGAGGCTGGTCGACCGCGTCGAAGTCGCGGTCATTCCGGTGCTGCTCGGCGCCGGCATCCCGCTCCTTCCGGGCCTCGACGGCATCGCGCGGCTGAAGCTCGACGACGTGCACCGCTACGACAAGACCGGCACGATCATGCTGAGCTACGAGGTGACCGACGTCGTCCCGGCGTGACGCCGATCTCGCAGCCAGCGCTCGGGCTTCACCGTGCGGCGGCGCTCCTGCGGCTTGAGCTTGAACCACCGGGCCACGAGGAGGATCTCGGCGGCGTCCTGCGACTCGAGCGCCGCCGGACCGGGATCGAGCTCGCCGTAGACCGATTCGACGATGCGATCGACCTCCGCGCGCGCCTGTCGTCCGCGCGGCTGCGACAGCTCCCTGCGGATGCGCCCCCGCCGGATGAGGTAGAGCCGGTCGTCGCCCTCGAACCCGGGCACCTTGTACACGAACGTCAGATCCTGGACCCGGCCGCGGAACGCGACGAGCTCGTCCCGGAAGAACCGCAGTCGCTCGAGTCTGTCGCGCAGGATACCCGCATACTCGAACTCGAGTCGCGCCGCGGCATCCTTCATCAGCTGCTCGAGTGCGGCGAGAGGCTCCTCGGCCCTGCCCTCCAGGAACTTCCGCGCGAGCTCGACAGCCGCGCCGTAGTCAGCCGCCGTCGTGCGACCGCAGCACGGACCGAGGCAGCTCCTCAGATCGGCTCGGATGCAGCGGGGCGGGCGTGCCGGATCGAAGATCTCGAGCTGATCTTCGTAGAACATGGGCGTCGAAGCCGGACAGTCACGGAGACCGAGCACGTGGGCGAGCTCGCGCACCGTGATCGCCACCTGCTGCACGCGCGGGAACGGTCCGTAATACGTGGCGCCGTCCTCGACGATGCGCGTCACGGGCAGCACGCGCGGGGCGGGCTCCCGCGTGACCTTCACGAACGAGTAGATGCGCCGCCGCTTGTGCTGGACGTTATACCTGGGCTGCCATTGCTGGATCAGCTTCATCTCGCGGATCAGCGCGAAGAACTCGTTGGGGATGTACTCCCACTCGATCCGGGTCGTCTCGGCGATCAGGTCGTAGCCTTTGTCGCCCTTCGAGCACCGGAAGTACGACAGCAGTCGCGTCCGGAGGTGGACGGACTTCCCCACGTAGAGCAGCTCGTCGTCGGCGCCGAACATGCGATAGACCCCGGGCCGATTCTCGGCGTCCGTCCGCACGTGGTCGCGTAGGGTTCTCGATTCCGTCAACGCGGTGACCGCTTTCGCTATTTCTTCGGTACGATAGATTCGCCAACATAAGAGATGCGCGGGTCCGCTCGCCAACGATTCCGTCCGAGGTCCTGATGGCAGGTCCCGACAAGCTCATCCGCGATCCGCTGTGGGACACGATCCGGCTCGACGCCACGGCGGTCCGCATCGTCGACACGCCCGAGTTCCAGCGGCTCCGCTACATCCGTCAGCTCGGGTTCACGCACCTCGTCTACCCGGGTGCCACGCACACGCGCTTCGATCACGCGCTCGGCGTCTACCATCTCACCGTGACGGCTCTACGCCACCTGCGGGAGCGGGCGGGGGCCCCGCCGGAAGTCTGGGAGGGCGAGGAGCTCATTCCCTACGCCGCGCTGCTGCACGACATCGGGCACTATCCCTTCTCGCACGCGCTCGAGGAGCTCGAGACCGAGCCGCCTCCGTCGCACCACGAGGACGTCGCGCACCGCTTCTTCGCGGCCACGTCGCTGCGCGACGCCCTCGCCCCGCTCGGCCTGACCGCGCCCGACCGGCTCCAGGCGCTCATCCGCGGCCAGAGCGACATTCCGCTGCGCGGGCTGGTGAGCGGCAGCCTCGACCTCGACAAGATGGAGTACCTCAAGCGGGATGCCCGCTTCTGCGGCGTGCCGTACGGCGAGGTGGACGTGTCACGCCTGCTGCAGGGCCTCGAGCTGCTTCCCGATCCCGACTCGGGGAAGTACGAGGTCGGCGTGCACGAGAAGGCGATCGCCGCGCTCGAGTCCCTGCTCTTCGCGAAGTACCAGATGTTCAGGAACGTGTATTGGCACCACGCGGTGCGCGCGGCGACCGCGCTCTACAAGCGGATCATCGAGGAGGCGGTGCGCGCCGGCCTGGTCGCCCCCGACGAGCTCGTCGGTCCGACGGACGAGGAGCTGCTCCACCTGGTGAGCACGCGCGCGCACGAGGACGACGGCGACGTGGCCGAGCGCATCGCCACGCGGTGGATGCCGGCCCTCCGGCATCGGCGGCTCCCCAAGCGCGCGCTCGAGCTGACCGCCGCCGATCTCGCGGGAAGGCAGGTGGAAGACTGGGCCGTGGGCGACTCGCCGTGGAAGCGCGCGGTCGAGGACGACCTGGCGGCCGAGCTCGCGCTCCAGCCCGGTGAGGTCGTGATCGACTTCCCGGCCAAGCCGCAGATGTTCCAGCTCGATCTCCTCGTCGAGCGCCGCGGCGGTGACGTCCAGCGCCTCGACATGGAGGGCCTCGAAGGGCTCCTCGATCTGCCGCGTGTGGCGCACGAGCTGTACTCCACGGCGCGTGTGCTGCGCGTGTTCACCTTCGAGCGGCGTGAGATCTCCGCCGACGCGGTGCTCGATCGGATCACCCGCCCTGCCGAGACTACGTGACGGGGACCGTCACCAGCACGGCGGTGATGTTGTCGAACCCACCCGCGTCGTTCGCGGCATCGATCAGCAGGCGGAGGGCCTTCTCGGGATCCACGCCGGACGAGGCGCTCAGCGTATCGACGAGGATCTGCGCGAGGCGCGTTTCCTCGATCATCCCGACGAGGCCGTCCGTGCAGAGGAGGTACGCGTCGCCGGGCTCGATCGAGCCTTGCAAGATTCGCGGCTTGGGTGCGTCCTCGAGCCCGAGACACTGCGTCAGCAGATGAGCGAACGGATGTCGTCGTGCCTGCTCCGGAGTGAGCTGTCGCGCATCGATGCGCTCCTGTACCCAGGTGTCGTCCTTGGTCAGGCGCGTGAGCTCGCCGGAGCGGAATCGATAGCCGCGCGAGTCGCCCACGTTGCCGAGGACGAACAGGCCGGATTCGGCATCGACGGCGATGGCGGTGAGGGTCGTGCCCATGCCGTCGAGCTCCGGCTCCGCCTGGCCTCGGGTGCGGATCGCCTCGTGCGCGGCGAGCACGGATTGGCTCATCGCCGAGCCGAGCCGGTCTGCCCGTCCGACGCCAGGCCGGTCGGCCGCCCCGAGCTCCTCGCCGAGGATGCGAACGGCCGTCTCGGCCGCGATCCGGCTCGCGACGTCCCCGCCCGGGTGGCCGCCCATGCCGTCGGCCACGACCGCGATTCCGCGGGGGGCGATACACGACCAGCTGTCCTCGTTTCGGGTACGGGTCTTACCGACGTCGGTCAGCCCGAAAACGAGCGGTTGGAGGGGCACGGGTGGTTGGCGGGGTCGTGGGAGAATGGGGGTGCCCCGGGGCGTGGGAGCGAGAAGCTACGGGCTCCGGCGCGCGGCCAGCAACGGGATCCTGCGCTCGGAACATCCAATTGCGCAGGAGAGTAGGACCGGTCGCGGGGGAGATTGACAGCCGGATCTAGCGCCAGCACGTTAGACGGCTTACGATCCCGCGAAATCAATCGGAACGGGTCTTTCCGGCGGGCGTCCAGCACGCCGGAAGTCTAGGAGAATAATAGAACGATGGCCGCTGCCACGACGACCAAGCGCCGGAAGCGCCGGGGGAAGGGGAACCTACTCTCGGGGTTCGACGCGAGCGTGGAGGAGCAGAGCGCTCTCGATCAGTACCTTCGCGACGTGAGCCGCCACGAGCTCATCACGCCGGAGCGTGAGAAGGAGCTCGGGGCTCGTGCGCAGAAGGGCGATCTCGAGGCCATCCAGGAGCTCGCGCGCGCGAACCTGCGCTTCGTCATCAGCGTCGCGAAGAAGTACCAGAACCGCGGCGTCTCCCTCACCGACCTGATCCAGGAGGGGAACGTCGGGCTCGTCACGGCTGCCCGGAAGTTCGATCCGGAGCAGGGCGTGAAGTTCATCAGCTACGCGGTGTGGTGGATCCGGCAGGCGATTCTCGCCTCGCTGGCCAACCACGGCCGCGCGGTGCGCGTGCCGCTCAACCGTGCGAGCGATCTCGCGCGCATCTTCCGTGAGAAGGAGCGCCTCAAGCAGGAGAAGGGGCGCGAGCCGACCACGGACGAGCTCGCCGTCGCGACGTTCCTCACGCCCGAGCTGGTCGAGTCGCTCCAGACGCTCAACGCCGCCGAGATCCGCCTCGATGCACCGATCGGTGACTCCGAGGACTCTCAGCTCGTCGAGCGGTTCATCACGGAGGAAGCGGCGGAGCCGGAGCTCGAGGTCGAGAGCCGGCTGCTGACCGAGACCGTCACCGAGGCGCTGTCCACGCTCGAGGCGCGGGACGCCAAGGTGCTCCGGCTCTACTTCGGGCTCGAGGGCGAGCGCGAGCACACGCTCGAAGAGATCGGCAACATGCTCGGCGTGACCCGGGAGCGCATTCGTCAGCTGCGCGACCGCGCGCTGCGCCGTCTGCGCGAGGGCGACAAGGGCACTGCCCTGGAGTCGTTCGCGGCGTAAACCGTATCGCCTCCCCGGTCGCTGGTTCGGTCCACGCGACCGGAGGAGGCGTCTACGCGGTTCGGCTCGATGACGGCACGCGCGTCGTCGCCAAGCTGCGCGGCCGCCTGAAGCAAACCCCCGGGCAGATCGTCATCGGCGACCGCGTCGCGGTCGTGGGGGACGGCGACGCCTGGACGATCGAGCGCGTCGACGACCGCCAGACCGAGCTCGTGCGGCGCGGACGTGGGGGTGCATCCCCGAAGGTTCTCGCCGCGAACCTGGACCACGTGTTCGCGGTCGTCGCCCTCGTCGAGCCGCCCGCCACCACCGAGCTCATCGACCGGCTGCTGGTCCTGATCGAAGCGAGCGGCATGCGGCCCGCGCTCGTGCTCAACAAGCTCGACCTGGACGGCGCGAGGGAGCGGGCCGCACACCTGCAGACGCTCTACGAGGGCGTCGGCTACCGAGTCCTGCCCGTCAGCGCGAAGACCCCCGCCAGTCTCGAGCCGCTGCGCGCGGCGCTCTGCGAGGGGACGTCCGCCCTCATCGGGCCTTCGGGCGTCGGGAAGTCCTCGCTGCTCAACGCCCTGGACCCTGGGCTCACGCTGCGGACCGGTGAGCTGTCGGCCAAGAGTGGCACGGGCCGTCACACGACCGTGTCGTCGCGGCTCATCGAGCTCTCGTGCGGCGGCTATGTTGCGGACACGCCCGGTTTCGGAGACGTGGGGCTATGGGGCGTGGCGGCCGAAGACGTTGCGGGCTGCTTCCCGGAGTTCGCGCGCGCGGAACCCTGTCGCTTCCGAGGGTGCGCCCACCTGCAGGAGCCGGACTGCGGCGTGCAGGAAGCGGTGGAGAGCGGCCGCATCGACGCCGCGCGGTACCGCAGCTATCAGAAGTTGCGCGAGGACGCGGTGGAGCAGGAGCCCTACTGACGCGAGGCTGAGCGCCTCAGCGAGTGCGCGCCCGCATCGGCGTCACGCGGGGCGCGCCGCTCGAGGGATCGAGCTCCACCGAGATGGGCCAGCCGTAGACGTCGCGCAGCACGTCCTCGCGGATGACCTCGGGCGGCGTGCCTTCGGCCGCGACGCGGCCGCGGGAGAGCAGCAGAATGCGATCGGCGAACTGCGCCACGCTCTCGAGGCCGTGGGTGATGAGGAGCACCGTCATCCCCGAGTCGGCCGACGCCCGCAGCAGCTCGAGGATCTCCATGACGTGCCGGACGTCCAGGCTCGCGGTGGGCTCGTCGAGCACGAGCGCGCGCGGCTGCTGGGCGAGCGCCCGCGCGATGCGGGCGCGTTGCAGCTCACCGCCGGAGAGCGTGGTAACGTCGCGCCCCGCGAGATCGACGACGTCGCACGCCGTGAGCGCACGGGACACGGCCGTGTGGTCGGCCTCGCTCGGGGGGGCGAGCGGCCCGAGGTACGGATAGCGTCCCATCTCGACCATCTCACGCGTGGTGAGCGGGAAGGCGAACGACTCGGCCTGCGGGACCGCGCCGACGGCGCGCGCGACGTCCCTGCGGCTCCACTCCGCCGCCGGCCGCTCGTCCAGGAGGACGCGCCCGTCGGCCAACGGCGCGAGGCCGAGCAGCGCGCGCATGAGCGTGGACTTACCCGATCCGTTCGGACCCAGGACCGCGTAGAGCGAGCCGGCGGGCACGTCGATGCTCACGCCGTCGAGAGCGGGCGCGTCGAGCGCCGGGTAACGCACCACGATCCCCTCGGCGCGTATCCTCACGGCGACCTCATCGTGCGCCGAGGCTCCGGCGCAGGAGAACCAGGAAGAGCGGAACGCCGACGAACGCGGTGACGACGCCGACCGGGATCTCCGTGGGCGCGAGCAGCGCGCGCGCCGCGAGATCCGCGAGCGTGAGGAACGTCGCACCGGCGAGGAACGCGAGCGGGATGAGCGCACGGTGGTCGGATCCGACGAGCATCCGTACGCCGTGTGGCACGACGAGCCCCACGAAGCCGATCACGCCGGCCACCGCGACGCCGGCCGCGGTGACCAACGCCGCCAGGAGGAGCGCGACGCGCTTGACGCCCTCGACGTCCGCGCCGAGGTAGTGCGCCGTCTCGTCGCCGATCGCCATGAGGTTGAGCGGGCGGGCGATGCCCATCAGCACGACGGCGGTCGGAAGCGTGTACAGCGCTGCGGTCACGACGTTGGTCCAGTCTCCCGCGGCCAAGCTGCCCATCATCCAGACCACGGCGCTCTGCACCGTCCGCGCCGGCGAGATCGCGAGCACGAAGGTGATGCAGGCGGCGAAGAAGGCCGCGATGACGACGCCCGCGAGCAGGAGCACGCGCACGTCCATCGCGCGCCCCGCCGCGCTGGCGACGCGAAACACCAACGCGATCGCCAGGACCGCGCCGGCGAAGGCGGCGACCGGCAGGAGCCACGAGCCCGCCGCCGCCCAGCCGAGCGACAGGACGATCACCGCTCCGAGCGATGCACCCCCCGAGATGCCGAGGATGTAGGGCTCCGCGAGCGGGTTCCTGAGCACCGCCTGGAACGTCACGCCGGCGAGCGCGAGGCCGCCGCCGACGAGGCTCGCCAGCAGGACGCGGGGCAGCCGCAGCCCCAGCACGATGTCGCGTTGGACGGCGTCGCCGCCGCCGAAGAGAACCGCCAGCACGTCGCTCGTGGCGAGCGGCACGGACCCGAAGCGGACGCCGAGGATCACGGCCGCGACGAGCGCGAGGGCGAGCGTGACGCCCAGCGCCCAACGACTCACTCGTGGGCTCGACCGTGCAGGAGCTCGCCGATGCGCCGCGCCGCGCCGACGACGCCCGGGCCGGGAAGATCGAGCGCCGCACCCGCGCGCTCGATGCGCGCGCCGGGCACGAGCGACGCGTCGAACGGGCCGGTGCCGCCGAGCAGCACGACGTCGATCGACCGCTGGCGCAGCTGCTCGGGGCTCACGGGCGCGTACAGGGCCTCGAGATCGCCGAAGGCGTTGTCGCCGCCCATGAGCGCCATGACCTCGTCGATGAAGGTGCCCGGGCCCGCCACCCACGGCGGTGAGCCGTCGAGCACGAACGCCGCGCGCACGCGCGGGAGCCCGCTCACGCGGGCGGCCGCCTCCTCCAGGCCCGACCGAACGGCCGCCTCGAGCGAGTCGGTGCGCGCGCCCGCACCGACGGCCCACCCCACGAGATCGATGGTGCGGTAGATGTCCTCGATGTCGTCGGGCCGCACGGCCATGTGCGCGATGCCCAGATCGTCGAGCCGAGCCGGCGTGCGCGTATCCTGCTCACCACCGAAGCGGATGACGAGGTCGGGGGCGAGCGCCACGATCGCCTCGAGGCTCGGCTCGAGCCCGCCTCCCACCGACGGGATGGGCGAGGCCCAGGACGCGGTGTCGAAGTCCGTCCGGCCGACCAGCGCGTCCGAGCGTCCGAGCGCGTGCAGCGTCTCGCTGGCCGACGGCACGAGGGAGACGACTCGGCGAGCGGGTCCTTCGAGCACGACCTGCCGGCCGTCGGCGTCGACGACCTCGTAGGTTGGTACGTCGAGCCGGTCGTTGGGATCCGGCCGGCCTTCGACCGAGCAGCCCGACCAGACGAGGAGGCCGACGACGGCGAGAAGGCCGGCGACGCGGCGCGGCGCCGACCACCACGACGTCATCGTGCGGTCGAGGTCCCGATTCCGCAGGCGCTCTCGAAGCTGCGCGTCCAGCCGCCGTCGGACTGCTCGAGCACCGCGTGCCACCGCCGCTCCGCGCCGAAGACGTCGAGCAGAATCTCACCCTCTCCGTCGCGGTCCCAATCGAGGTGGCCGAAGTAGCGGGGCACGCCCTTCCCGAGCGAGTCGGCCGCCTGGAACCACTCGAACGTCTCGCGGAACTGGCCACCCTGGCGCGCCGTGAGGACGAGGAGCGCATAAGCTCCCGGCGGTGGATCGCCGATCGTGGGCGCGTCGCGATACACGTAGCTCGCCACGAATGTCGGGGAATCGGTTCCTTCCGGCTGGAAGGCCTCCATGTCGCGCCGGGTTGGGAGGACGCCCCCGTCGGGCCAGGCGGCCCCCAGGCGCGGGATGGCGTCCTGGGCGAAGGTGAGCGAGGCGACGCGTTGATCGTAGTCGTGCTCGTGGACGACGCGCGCCTGGTGCGGAACGTCGCCGGCGAGCGTCGCAGGCAGCGCGAGGAAGCGCTCGCTCGCCGCCGCGGACGGGACCAGCTCGACGATGCCGGACAGCTCGAGGCTCGATGCGCAGTAGTTCTCGGCCGGGCCGACCGACACGGCGGTCATCCTCCCCACGCGCACGCCGTCGGCGAACAGGATCCACTCCGAGCCCGCGGTCGCGCCGCTCGCGAGCGAGGTCGGCGTGGCGGTGGCGATCCCGCCGTCGGTCAGCTCACCGACGACGACCATCGTAGCCGACGCGTCGTCGCGCGTTCCCGCGAGCAGCAAGGGTCGCGCGACCTCGGGCGCCGGGGCGGGCGGCTCCTCGGGCCGGGCGGCCTCGGCGGGCGTGCCCGGCTCGGCCGCTGGCGGGGGAACCAACTCCATCTCCACGCCGCCCCAGGCCACGTTGTCGCAGCCCGAGGCCACGGTTAAGATGACCGCGGTCGCTAGTAAGTGCCGTCGCATCAAGCCGTTGGATCGGCCGTGAATTCGGTCGTGGAAGGGGCCAGGCCCCGAAACGACCCGGGCTCGGAAAGCTAGCGCGGGCGCCCTTGGCTGCAAGCAGGGGGCTGCAAGCAGGAGCCTGCGACCTGTACGCGGCTGCCCGCCCGGGGCCGAGGCCGCTCGGGCATCTCCGGACGCTCACGACGCGATCGAGGAGCGGAGTGCTACCAGTGCGTCGCCGAGAGATCGAACCCCAGCCGCCGGAGCAGGTCGCCACGGGTGTGGCCCTGCGTGCCGTCATGTCCTGCGTGCCCACCGGCGTGACCGTCGTCGGCGTGCTCGACCGCGACGGAAAGGCGCTGGGCCTGACGGTGAGCTCGTTCACGTCGGTCGCGCTCGATCCGCCCCTCGTGCTCGTTTGCATCGGCCACTCGTCCTCCTCGCACGACCGACTGATCGACGCGGGCGCCTTCGCCATCAGCGTCCTGTCCGCGACGCAGGAGGACGTCGCCCGACGCTTCTCGCGCCCACCCTCCGAGGGACGCTTCGACGAGTTCGCCTGGCGCCCCGCCCCTTCCGGCAACCCGGTGCTCGAGGGATCGACGGCGTGGGTCGACTGTGCGATCGCCGAGACGATGCAGGCCGGTGACCACACGATCATCGTCGCGCGCGCGCTGGCCTGCGGGGCGAGCGACGTGCCGGCGCTGGTCCATCATCGCGGCCAGATGTCGGGCGTGCGTCCGTGAGGCGCCTGCGCGCGCGGAGCTGGATGCCCGCGCTGATGGTGGGCGCGGCCGGCGCGATCGCCGCGGAAGTGGCGGTGGCGATCCTCCTGTATGCCGGGCCGGGCCTGATGCGCTCGCTCACGACGGTGCTCGCCGTCGAGGCGGCCGCGCTCGCGGCGGGATTGCGGACGATGCCTGCCCAGAGCGCCGACCTGCTGAGCTCCATCCGGCGGCGCTGGCTCTTCTCCCTCTGCGCCTTCATGGCGGCGGCGCTCTTCGGGACGTCGTGGAGCATGTTCGAGGTCGTCGGTGGAGGACGCCTGGGCCAGGGGCTCGGGCTCGCGCTGTTGGCGGGACTGCCCCTGTTCGCGTACGGGGCCGTGTTGGCCGGCATGAGCGCGGCCTCGCTCGCCGACACCAGCGGCCGGCTTCGTCCGCCCGCCCCCGCGGCCGCCTTCGGCGCGGCTCTGGGCTTCGTGGCGACGGGTCTGCTCCTTCCCAGGGCGCCGATTCCGGCGTCTCTCCTGGTGGGCTGTCTCGTGCTGCTGTCGGGCAGCGGGATGGTCTACGGCGCCGTGCTCGCCGACGTGGCGGCGGCGGCCCAGGCAGAGCTCATCGCCTCCACGCCGATCGACGGGGAGACGGCCGCCGAGGAGGGTGACGAGCACGTCGATCGGGCCGACGGCGCCGAGGTCGCGGCGGTCGGATCTCCGGACGGGGACGTGCCGGCGCGGTGATCGTCGCGCACCTCGCCGATCTGCACCTCGGCTTCCGCGCGTACGGTCGCGTCGAACGGGGCGCGGACGTACGCGAGCGCGACGTGGCCGCCGCCTTCGAGCGAGCCACGCAGGAGGTCGTGCGCATGCGTCCGGACGTCGTGGTCATCGCGGGCGACGTCTTCGACCGCCCGGATCCCCCGGCGAGCGCGGTCGTGTCGCTCGCGCGCGGATTGGAGGTCTTACGCGCTTCCCTGCCCGAGACACCGGTGCTCATGGTCGCGGGACCGCGCGACACCCCCCGCCGGGAAGGCGACCCCGGAGCGCTCGCCGTCTTCGACTCGTTTCCCAACGTCCAGGCGGCGACGGGTCTCACGCGCTCCATCCTGATCGAAAGACTGGAGCTGCACGCCTGTCTGGTGCCGTATCGCTCCGTCACCCGATATCCTCCCGCCGTTCCCGAGCCTGATCCGCGCATGCGCTGGAATCTGCTCGTGGTGCATGCACAGGAGAGCGGTCGGGGGGACGACCGCGGCGTACACATCGTCCCCGACGAGTGGAGCTACGTCGCGCTGGGGGGAGAGCACCGTAGACGCAACGTCGGTGCGCGGGCGCGGTACGCCGGCTCGCTGGAGCGTGTCGCGCTGGATCCGTGGTCGGAAGCGGCCGACGAGAAGGGTTTTCTCTCCGTCGATCTGCGGAGCGGCCGCGTGGCGTTCCACGCGATCCCCGGTCGCCCCGTCGTGGCGCTCGCTCCGGTCCGGGTGGCGCGGGGTGACGCGGAGCACGTGCGCCGGAGGGTGCGCGAGGTCACCGCGGAGGTGCCGGGTGGCATCGTCGGCAAGGTCGTCCGCTTGAGGCTCGAGGGCGCGGCTCCGTCCGATCTGCTCGCGCTGCAGGGCGAGCCGCTCAGGGAGCTGCGCGCGCGGGCGCTCCACTTGGCCGTGGATGTGGGCAAGGAGCTGAGGGTGCCCGCGGAGGCGTGGCTCCCGGCGCAGGCTCCGCGACTCCTCCGCGAAGCGGCGGCCGCGGAGCTCGCGCGGGACGGCCGGTTGGACGAGTCGGCGACGGAGGCGCTCGCCCAGGCCATCCCGGACCGTGAGGAAGAGGAAGAGCCGCATGCGGCGCATGGCCTGGTCGATGCGCTCGACGCGGACGTTCCGGGGCTCGGCCGCGTGAGCACCTCGATCATGCCCGGGCTGACCGCCTTCGTGGGTGGCGGCGGTCGCGGCAGGCGCGCGATCCTCGAGCGGCTGCTGGAGACGCAGGAGCCGACGCGCCGGGCGAGCGCGATCGGCGCGCTGTGGGCCGGCGCGGAGCCCGAAACGCTCGAAGGCGCGCTGCGCCGGGCGGTGAACGCGGTAGCGGAGAGTCGCGGGCTCGGCGTCGTCGAAGCCGCGCTCGGCGCCCTCGGCGCGCGACCGATCGAGTGGATCGCGTCGCCCAAAGCGACAGCGACGGCGACCGCGACGGCGCCGGCGCGCGGCGCGGTCCGCGTGGACCCCGAGCAGGTGGCCGCCGAGTTCCGCACCGCGGAGCGCGAGCTGCGCGCCATACGCGCGGACGTCACCGAGGTGGACGGGGATCTCGAGGCGGCCACGATGGACTGGCTGCGGGAGCGACAGGATGCCGAGACGACGCTCCAGACGTACCGCGACGAAGCGCGCGAGCTGAGGATGCGGATACGCCGCATGGAGGCCACGGGGCCGGAAGCTCCATGTCCCACCTGCGGCCGCATCCTCGAGACGCACTACGACGAGGTGCTCGCCGCGCTGCGCGATCAATGGGAATCGGTGGTGCAGGACGGGAGCTGGTGGCGAAGCCGTTGGGAGCAGCTCGAGATGAAGCCGCCCTCGCTGCAGGAGCTCGAGGGCCGCTCGCTTCGACTCCACGCGGCGCTCGAGGCGGGATCGGAGCGCGTCGAGCTCCTGCGGGCGCGGCTCGCCGAGCTGGACGCCGGCACCGTCGTGGCCGCCGAAGGAACCGGCGTCAGGACCGCGGTGACCACGGTGCTCGAGCGGCTCTTCACGGCGCGGCGCGCGCGCGCGACGGACGTGGTCCTGCAGCGCGCTTCGCGCTTCGTGTGTCAGATCTCGGGCGGCCGGATCCTGGCGCTCGGTTGGGACGGCGAAGCCGTTCGGCTCGAGGGAAGCGACGGGGCGCTCACCCCCATGTCGGAGGAAGACCTAGCCACCGGGAAGACGGCGATCCGTCTCGCCGGTGCCTCTCTCGTGGCGGCGGCCGGCCGCGTGCTCGCGTCCCTCGCGATCGAGGAGCCGTTCGACCGGCTCGACCAGGAGACGCAGATTCGTACGGTGCTGCTCGTGCGGGAGCTCCTCGACGAGATCCCCCGCATGATCCTGTTCAGCCGGGGAGAGGTGGTGGATGCTCGGCCCGAGCTCTTCGACTACGTTCTCGAGGTGCGGGAGGAGGACGTCGTCGGGGGACCTCCTCTCAGGCCCGTGCTGGCCGGGCCGGGGCACATAACTTTCGAGGTGCCGGTGCAACCGAAGGCGACGCGCGTTGGATGATGGACTGGGTGCTGCCTCTGATGTCGGGCTTGCTCGTCGGAGCGACGGGCCTGGCCCTGTGGCGGGCGAGTCGCCGGCGACGACTGGCGACGGCTGCCCGCCGCGTCGAGGCGCCCAACTCGCACTACTCCTCGCGCGGGGTGCGCGACCGTGAGGACCGCGAGCGCTGGGGACGGATCGACCTCGCGCACCTCCACCCGCTGAACCGCGACGAGGTGCGGCGGCTCCTCGCGGTGGTCGACGTGGACGGCATCGCGGCGCTCAGCACGAAGGAGCGCGTGTTCCTCGACAACATGACGCGTCCTCGGCGGGGGGCGTAAACGGCGCGACGGCCGCGGCGCGTCGTCAGCTTCCGACCAGCCGCGCTTCTTCCTTCCGGGACGGGCCGACCAAGCGCCAGCGGAAGCGCTCGGCCCACGGATTGGGGAACCCTTCCACCGCGTCCGCGATCATCGGCCCGAGCATCGGCGCGAACTTGAACGCGTGCCCGCTCCCTCCGGCCGCCACCACGACGCCCTGCCGCTGCGGATCCTGGCCGATGAGGAAGTCCCCGTCGAAGCTGTCGCAGTAGAGGCATATCCGCCGTCCGGCCAGCGGCGCGTCGGCCAGCGCGGGCAGCGCGTCCGCGAGGAACGCGCGAGCGTTCTCGACGTGACGCTCGGTCACCTCGCCGCGCGCGTCGGGCTCGACGATCAGCCCCTTGCCGTGATGACCGATCTTGACGCCTCCGTCCGCCGCGGCCGGGAAGCCGTACCATCCGCTCCGCGCGATGTCGGCCGTCCACGGCGGGAACACCTCGGCTTGGAAGAGCGACGGGTCCTGCGGTCGAAAGCGGAGGATCGGCTGAGCGACGGCATGGAGTCGGTCGGCCAGCCACGGCAGGAGCGTGGGCGTCCATGCGCCGGCGCAGACGACCACCCGGTCGGCTTCGATACGCGTGCCCGCCGAGGTCCTCACGCCCGACACGCGCGACTCCATGTGATCGAGCGCCGCGAAGCCGTCCTTCACGAGCGTCACGCCGGCCTCGCGGCCCAGTTCGAGGAGCCGCTCCACGACGGCGGTGCTCTCGGCCCATCCGGCGCGCGGGTTGAAGTAGCCCTCCGTGAAAGCGCCCCTACGCCAAGCGGGGAAACGGTCCGCGATGGCCGGCCCGTCGAGTGGCTGCGCACCGTATCCGCGGCGACCGAGCACGCGCAGGCTGTCGTGCTCGAAGCTCCCCGGCTGCATCGCGCCGCGCGAGAGCACGAGGAGGCCCTCCTCGTGGTACACGGGCGATGGCCACACGGCATTCCAGTGGTCCCATCCCTCGAGCGCCGCCTCCGCCAGATCGTGATAGTAGAGGTCCGACCCGTAATCCATGCGTACGAGCTTGCTCTCGTCGGTCGACGATGCGCCCTCGTACGGCAGCGTGTGAGGGTCGAGGAGCGTCACCGACCATCCGCGCGAGCGGAGCTCGAGCGCTCCAGCGGCTCCGAAGACGCCTCCGCCGACGACGACCGCGTGTCCCGGTGAGGCTCGCATTCAGCCGGACCGACGGCTCGGCGGCACGGAGGACAAGCGAACGGGCCGGGCCCGTCCGATCAGTCGGCCAACATCGACCAAGCTTCGGCCCGCTGCTGGTACCGCGTGAGATCCTCCGGCTGGTTCTGCTGGAGCGCCGCCTGCGAGAGCGCGATGTAGCCCCACGCGTAGTAGCTCGGGATCCCGATCGTGGACCGGTCGGGCCAATGATCCCAGTCATCGGGAAGACCGGTGCGGTGGACGAAGACGTCCTCGAACAGCGTCTCGGTGCGGTCCACGTCGAGCCAATCCCCGGTCACCGCGTTGAACGGCGTCGCGTTCATCGCGATGAGGCCGTTCGCCTCGTCGGCGACCAGCGGCCCGTTGTGCAGCCGGAACGCGAGACCCTCTCGCACGAGGTAATCGCCGAGGCCGAGCGACGAGGCGGCGTTGCCGCTCGACGAGAAGTAGATCGGACGATCGTCGATGGAGTCGTTGATCAGGTTGAGCGCGAACTGACGCCAGGGCTCCAGGAGATCACCCGCCCTGAAGACGGCGGTCACATTGCCGAGCGTGAGCTGCATGTCCTGCTCGATCGGCACGTACTGCTGCGCCACCCGCTCGATCTGCTCGTCGTCGAGCCCGATGATCGAGGCGGAAGGCGGCGTGATCGGCTCCGCGACCAGCAGCGGGATCTTGCCCGCGGCCTGCGCGGGGTCGCTCACGTACGCGGCCGTGGTGTTCGCGAACGTGTACGGACGCTGGCAGATGATGCGAGTCGGGTCGTCGGACGGATCCTCGCCGGGCGCGCACGGGCTGCTGAGCTCCCTGAGCTGCCGCACGTACCAGTCGGTGTTCAGATAGGACGTCACGATCACGGTCACGTCCCTGCGGATACCCTCCACCTCCTGGAGATACCAGAGAGGGAACGTGTCGTTGTCGCCGTTCGTGAAGAGCACCGAGTAGGGCTCGACGCTCATCAGCAGGTTGTACGCCCAATCCCGCGCCGCGTAGTCCTTCGCCCGCGACGCCCAGCTCCAGTTGAGCGCGAGCGGAATCACCGCCAACGCGAGGACCGGCGTGGCTTTTCGCAGCGACCAGCGGAGCTCCTGCGCCGCCTCCTGCCACAGCGTCGCCACGCCCATGCCGGCCCACAATCCCCACACCGAGAAGCCGACGATGAAGAAGTAGTCCCGCTCGCGGACCTCGTGCAGATCGCGGTCGGCGACCGGCGCCTGGAGCGAGAAGCCGTACCGGAAGTTCAGGTAGAAGACCAACGCGACGGACAGCGTGGCGAACAACGTGAGGAAGTACGCGAAGCTCTTCCGGTCCCGCCGCCAGTGCTCGATGGCACCCCACACGCCGAGCCCGGTGAAGAGCATCGTGAAGGGAAGCCGTGCGCCCGGGAACACGGTGTTCTCGCCGCTCAGGCTGCGCGCCCACTGCCAGTCGAAGTACTGCAGGTAGTTGATGAGCTGGGAGTGGAACGGCGCCTGGCGCATGATCGTGCCGGGTCCCGGCTGGCCGGCCGTCGTGTACTGGGTGCGCGCGATCGCCTCCGCGAGCGCCTCGCATCCGGCCCGGCCGTAGGTGACGACCGCGCCGATCGCGCCGCCGATGTCGGGGCAGGTGGGCGACGCCTCGTTGATGACGGGGCTCAGGCCCGCGCGCAGCGGCAGGAAGAGGTGGATGGAGAGCCCGAGCACGGCCGCGACGATGCCGGCGGCGTACAGCTTCCAGTTCAGGAGCGTGCGCGGATGGACGAGCAGCACGAAGATCCCGATCGCGGGCGCGGCCAGGAACGCCATGAGGTGGTTGCCGACGCTAAGCGCGAGGACGAAGGCCATCAGCACGAGGAGGTGATCGTCCTTCCCCTTGCCGAGGTTCTCCTGCCAGCGCACCGCGAGCCACGTGAGCAGCGCGACGGTGAGCAGGGAGACCGTGTACACCTTCTCGTTCACGTTCGACTGGTTCCACACCGTGAACGCGGTCGCGCTGACGAGCACCGCCGCTGAAGCGCCTACGATGCGGAACGTCCGGTCGGGCGAGAAGTAGCGCAGGATGTGGTGCACGACCAGGAACCACAGCGCGTGGGCGCTGGCGCTCATGAACGCGCTGAACAGGTTCACCCGGACCGCGACCGAGAGCCCGAGCGGCGCGAGCAGCACCGACCACGCGCGGGCCAGCACCACGAAGAGCGGGTTCCCGGGCGGGTGCGGGATGCCCATCATGTGCGCGGTCGCGATGTACTCGCTGGTATCCCAGAACGCCGTGGTGCGCGCGAGCGTCGCTGCGTAGAGGCCGAAGACGAGCGCGCCCGCGATCGCGGCTTCCCTGTAGGGCGGTCTGAGCTCGGCCGGGTCGGGCACGAGCCCGGAGGAGTCCGGCATCTTGGTCGTCTTCTCGCTCGTCATGTTTCTGGAGATGAGGCCGAAGGGCCGCCCCGTTGCCCAGCGACCGTCAAGATAACCCGTGCCAGCCGGTTCACGAGGCGGCGGCCGCGCCGGAAACGACGTGCAGGCACCCCGAGGCGTCCACCGAGAGCTCGTGCCCAGGAGAGACCCAGGTGGTGGCGCTGTACTCCTGGACGATGACCGGCCCGGCGAGCGCGTGTCCCGCGCGCAGGTCGCGCCGGCGAATGCGCCGTGCCTCGAGCGCGCGTCCCCCGAGCACGACCGTCGCCGTGGTCGAGGGGGGTGGTCCGGCCGCGCGCTCCAGCGGAGCTGCCGCGAGCTCCGGGGCCGGCGTGCTCGCGACGGCACGGGCGGTCACGGCCTCGATCGGCTCCTCGGGACGGGCGTATCCGTACCGCTCGCGATGGGCCTCGTGGAAGCGCGCCTGCCAGCCCTCGGCCGGAACGGCGAGCTCGTAGCTCTGCCCGGCGTAGCGGGCGTCGATCCAGCGCTCGCAGGTCACCGACGCGCGGTCCGCGCCTTCGTCGCTCAGCGCTTCACGGGCGCGGAGCTCGAGCTCCGCGAGGGCGGCCACGACGAGCGCCTCCGCCTGCCCGCTATCGCTTCTCACGAGGATGGTTCGCGAAGCCTCCCGCGTGACGGGTGAGGCGAGCATCCCGTAGGCGGAGAGCAGCCCGGGATCGGGCGGCACGATCGCGCGCCGTGCACCGAGTCGATCGGCGAGCTCCGCCACGTGCAGGCCCCCAGCGCCGCCGAACGCGACGACCGCGAAGTCCATCGGGTCGTATCCCCGCTCGACGGAGATCACCCGGAGCGCGCGCTCCATGGCCGCGTTCACGACCGCGATCACGCCTTCGGCGGCTTCGTCGGGCGAGCAGGCGAGCTCACCGGCGAGACGCGCGAGCGGCGCGCCTACGGCGTCACGATCGAGCCGCTTCTCGCCATCGAGGAACGCGTCGACAGGCAGTCGCCCGAGCCATACGTGCGCGTCGGTGACGGTGACGTCCGTGCCGCCCCGCCCGTAGCAGATCGGTCCCGGGTCCGCGCCCGCGCTCCGGGGCCCCACCCGCAGGGATCCGCCGGGATCGACCCGCGCGATCGAGCCGCCCCCCGCGCCCACGGTGTGGATGTCGAGCACGGGGATCGCCACGGGCGCGCCACCGATCTCGAGCTCGCGCGTCCTGAGCGGTCGTCCCGGCAGGAGCGACACGTCCGTCGACGTGCCGCCCATGTCGAAGGAGATGACGGACGGGTGACCGGCGCGCCGTCCCCAGGCGAGCGCCCCCGCCACCCCGCCCGCCGGTCCGGAGAGCACGGTGTGCACGGCCTCGCGCCGCGCGCGCGCGACCGGCAGCGATCCGCCGCCGGAGCCCATGATCCGCAGACGTCTCGCGCCCGACTCGGCGTCGAGTCGCCCGAGGTAGCGATCGACCACCGGCGCCACGTACGCGTTGACGACCGTGGTGGAGGCTCGCTCGTACTCCCGGAACTCCGGGAGGATGTCGCTCGAGACCGAGAGCGGCGTACCCGCCGCCGCGACGTCCGCGAGCGCCTTCGCCACCGCCCGCTCGTGGCGGGAATCCGCGTAGGAATGGAGCAGCACCACCGCGACGGCTTCGGGCGCGCGGTCCATGACCCTCGCCGCGAGGTGCCCGAGCTCGTCCGCGTCGAGCGGCTCGATCTCCTCGCCTCCGGGGCCGAGACGTCCGGAGATACCGAGGCGGTCGTCGCGGTCCACGAGCGGCGGCAGGCGCCAGCCGACCAGCGCATGGAGCTGCGGGCGGTTCTGCCGGCCGATCTCGATGACGTCCTCGAAGCCGCGATTGGTGACGAGCACCACGCGGGCGCCTCTCCGCTCGAGGAGCGCGTTGGTCGCGACCGTCGAGCCGTGCAGGAGCTCGAACGGCTCGCCGGGCCCGAGCAGCCGTCTCAGGCCGTCGAGCACCGCCTGCGACGGGTCGGCCGGCGTGGAGGGGACCTTGAGCGTTTCGATCCCGCCGGCCCGCAGCAGCACGAAGTCCGTGAACGTGCCGCCCGTATCGACGGCGACGATCGGCGTTGACGGTCCCGAGGGCGCTATGGACATTGGGGCGCTCGACGTCCCCGCCACCCCGCTCACGGCGCCACCAGCGCCACCAACGGCGTCACTTCTGTCGCTACTTCGGTCGCTCGGCCGCGAAACGGCTCCCGCGACGGAAGGCGCGCCGACCTCCGACCATGCAGCTCCATCCCTCGTTCGAGCGGTTCAAGCAGCTGGCGCGGAGCGCGGGTCTCGTGCCGGTATGGCGCGAGTTCCTGTTCGACGTGGATACGGCGGTCACCGCGTACGCCAAGCTCGCAGAGCCTCCGTTCGGCTTCCTCCTCGAGTCGGTCGTCGGCGGGGAACAGTGGGCTCGTTACTCGTTCTTGGGCACCCGTCCGAGCGGAGCGTGGAAGCTCGAGCGCGGCGTCGTGAGCTGGTGGTCTCCCGAAGCGGGCTGGCAGGTGGTGGAGGTGGACGATCCGCTCGCCGACCTCGATGCCCGCCTGCGCGCTCGAGTCCCCGCGGAGGTCGAAGAGCTGCCCCGCTTCTGGGGTGGGGCGGTAGGGTACTTCGCCTACGACGTGGTTCGCCAGATCGAGAGGTTGCCGAATCCGCCGGAGGACGACCTCGGCGTTCCGGATGGGTTGTTCGTCTTCACCGACATCGTGCTGGCCATCGACAACCTCAAGGGTCGCGCGATGGCGCTCGCCGCCGTTCCCGTGGACGACGCGCGCACGGATGCCGAGCTGAAGGCGCGCTACGACGACGCGGCGCGACGCACGGCCGAGGTCGTCGCGCGGCTCGCCGAGCGCGACGCGCCGGCGCCGCTGGAGCTCGCGGCCGAGCCGGACCGCGACCCCGAGTTCGAGAGCTCGATGACGCGCCGCGAGTACGAGGCCGGCGTGGAGCGGATCCGGGAGTACATCCGGGCCGGCGACGCCTTCCAGGTCGTCCTGAGTCAGCGACTGCGCTTCGCGCTCCGCGCCACGCCCTTCGAGCTCTACCGGGGTCTGCGAAGCCTCAACCCCTCGCCGTACCTCTACTTCCTCGAGCTCGACGGGGTCAGCCTCGTGGGCAGCTCGCCCGAGGTGCTCGTTCGGGTCGAGGACGGCATCGTCACGGTGCGCCCGATCGCGGGCACACGCCCGAGGGGGCGCACGCCCGAGGAGGAGCGCGAGCTCGCGGACGACCTGCGCGCGGACGAGAAGGAGCTCGCGGAGCACCGCATGCTGGTCGACCTCGGGCGCAACGACGTGGGACGCGTGGCCGAGTTCGGCACGGTGACGGTCCCCGACCTCATGGTGGTCGAGCGCTACTCGCACGTGATGCACCTCGTCAGCCAGGTGGAGGGTGCGCTCCGCGCGGGTCTGGGCGCGATCGACGTGTTTCGCGCCTGCTTCCCCGCGGGAACCGTCTCCGGTGCGCCCAAGGTGCGCGCCATGGAGATCATCGACGAGCTCGAGACGGTCCGGCGGGGGACCTATGCCGGCGCCGTGGGCTACTTCTCGTACGGCGGCATCAGCATGGACACGGCCATCACGATTCGCACGGTGCTGGTCACGAAGGGAGGCGCGTTCGTCCAGGCGGGAGCCGGGATCGTGGCCGACTCCGACCCGGCGCGCGAGTACGAGGAGACGCTCAACAAGGCGCGGGCGCTGCTGCGAGCGGCCGCGATGGTCGCGGGTCCACGCGCCTGAGCACGGCCTGAGCACGGTCCGGCGGCGCCGCGTGGACGCCCGCCGTCAGCCGGTGGGAACGTCGCGCAGCTTGCCGTAGAGGCGCACGAGCGTCTCGATCCCCTTCTCGAAGTGTGCCACCGGCAGCCACTCGTTCGGGGCGTGCAGGTTGCAGCCGGGCAGCGAGAACCCCACGAGGAGGGCGGTCGCGCCCAGACGCTGCTCCATCTCCGGCACGATGGGGATCGAGCCCCCGCCGCCCATGAGCACGGGGCGGCGCCCGAACGTCTCCTCGAGCGCCTCGGCCGCCGCCTCGAACGCGGGTCCTTCGATCTTCGCGCGCCACGGGCGGCCGCCGTGCAGCTCCTTCACCTCGACGCGCACGCCTTTGGGCGCCACGCGCGCGACGTGCTTCTCGAAGAGCTCGCGCACCTTCGCCGGCGTCTGATCCGGGACGAGGCGGAAGCTGACCTTCGCCATCGCGCGGTTGGGGAGCACCGTCTTGGCTCCCTCTCCTGTATAGCCGCACAGGATCCCGTTCACGTCGCAGGTGGGCCGGATCCAGAGACGCTCGAGCGTGTCGTACCCCGCTTCGCCGGTGAGCGTGTCTACGCCGAGCTCGGCCCGGTACGCGCGGTCGTCGTGCGGCAGCGCCCGGATCTGCGCGCGCGTCTCGTCGTCCCAGTCGAGCACGTCGTCGTAGAAGCCCTCGACGGCAACCTTGCCGTCCGGGCCGTGCAGCGAGGCGATGATCCGACCGAGCACGTTGCCCGGGTTGGCCACCGCGCCGCCGTACTCGCCGGAGTGCAGGTCGCTCTTGGCGCCGGTGACGTGGATCTCGAAGTACGCCAGCCCGCGCAGCGAGAAGCCGAGCGACGGCAGGTCCTCCGCGAACATGCCGGTGTCCGAGATCACGACCACATCGCAGTCTAGGCGCTCACGGTGCGTCTCCAGGAACGCGCCGAAGCTCGGCGAGCCGACCTCCTCCTCCCCCTCGGCCACCACGACCACGTTCACGGGCAGGGAGCCGGTGGTCTGGAGCCAAGCCTCGAGCGCCTTCACGTGCATGTAGAGCTGGCCCTTGTCGTCCGCCGTGCCGCGGCCGTAGAGGCGGCCGTCGCGCACGGTGGGCTCGAACGGCGGCGAATCCCACTCGTCGAGCGGCTCGGGGGGCTGCACGTCGTAGTGGCCGTAGATCAGCACGGTCGGCGCGCCCGGAGCGCCGCGCCACTCCGCCAGGACGATCGGGTGCCACGCGGTCTCGACCAGCTCGCTGCTCAGGCCGGCGTCGGCCAGGCGCTGCGCGAGCCACTCGGCCGTACGGCGCGTGTCGCCGTCGTGCTCGGACTTCGCGCTGATCGAGGGGATGCGGAGGAGCTCGTAGAGCTCCGCGCGGAAACGGTCGAGGTTGTCGCCGACGAAGGTGAGTGGGTCCGACATCGGCTCCTATCCCGCCAAGTCCACCCTAGATGAGGGTCCGCAGCCCCCAGCGGTACACGAACGTCATCAGGGCCGAGAAGACGGCCGCGCCGGCCATGCCGCCCGGGCTGATCGCGAGGGGCTCGTAGAGGTGGAACGTCCCCACCCCGAGCATCCCGCCGATCACCGCCGCGAAGCCGCCGAGGGCGAGGAGGACCGGGGTGTGCCCCGGCGTCTCGTCACGGGCGATGAGCGCCTTCATGACCAGACCGATGACGGCGCCCATGACGATCCAGATTGCGATACCGATCCAG
Source organism: Gemmatimonadales bacterium (assembly GCA_050181335.1). GTDB lineage: Bacteria > Gemmatimonadota > Gemmatimonadetes > Longimicrobiales > Gaopeijiaceae > UBA2982. The sequence continues at coordinate 59,051 of JBFXDG010000002.1, forward strand.
TTCTGCATGGAATTCCTGCGGGATGACGCGCTGGCGACGAAGCTCGAAAAAGCGCCCGAATCTACGGAAAGCCGGGGGAGCGAACCAGTCGGGCGCCGGGGCGGGGCGGACGACGTGCCGGTTTGACTCCGACCCGGCCGGGGGTTCGATTCCGGCCATGGCCGATCAGATCATCGACATCACCCGGTATCTCGAGCGCGAGCACGAGGACGAGGTCCTGCCGGGTGCGATCGCGCTCTGGGGTGCCGACGGCGAGCGTTCGCGCTTCGCGCTGCCGCTATGGCGCGTGCTGCACATCTCGGGCGGCGAGCGGGGGGTCATCCTCTGGCGCCGGACGTCGGGGGACCGCACGCCGCACCCGTTCGTGGTCATCGACGTCGCGCGCGATCCGGCGCGTCTCCGTCTCGAGGGCTCCTGGCTCGCGCGCTGCGAGACCCACGAGAGCGCGACGCTGCACGACCTCGGGCCCGACGGCATCCTCGTCTACCTGGGCACGCGCGACGAGCGGATCTGGTGTCTCCTCGCCGAAGGGGGGCGCCGCGAGGGCCCACTCGATCCGAAGCGCCGCGAGGACGTCCTCTTCATGGCGGGCGAGTGCGCAGGGCTGCTCTTCCTTCGCGACTTCGCCGGCATGGTGGACGAGCCGGGCGAAGACTAGCCGACGGCGGCTACTCCCGACCCATCCGGCGCTTGAGCTCCGCGAGCGCGGCGTCCACGTCGCGCTCCTCGCGGGGCGGCGGCGTGTCGGGGTCGTAGTCGACCGCGTAGTCCGAAGCCGCGGGCCCGGCGAGGTCCAGATCGTCGAGCGATTCGGCCGCTTCGGCGCGTGCGCGACCGCCGTCCATCTTGTCCGCCATGCGGTCGAGCTCGGCGAAGAGGTCGTCCGCCTCGGAGAGCGCCTGACGCGCCCCGGTGCGGCCGGCGGAGGCACCGAGCGAGCCCCGCTTCTTCTTCGCTTCCTCGAGCTGGAGGCTCATCTCGTCGAACGACTGGCGGCGGAACGCGATCTCCTCGCGGATCGCCTGCGCCTTCTTCTCGAGCACGACGTGATGACCTTCGTTCTTCGCCGCGTGCTGGGCGGCGAGCGCGGCCGTCTCGTCGTCGCCGATGCCCTTCGCCATCTGCTCGCGCCGGCGATTGACGGCGGCGGCGTCCTTCTCGCGCGTCGCCGTGGCGACGGTGCGCTCGAGGTCCGCTTCGAGACCGCGGATCTGCGCCAGCTCGTCCGTGAGCTCACGGGTCATACCGGCGAGCAATTCGTCGACGGTCTCCGGGACGCGGTCGCGCTTCAACTCTTTGTTGAAGTTCTCGAGAGCTTCGCGGAACGCGTCGCGCAGATCGTCGAACATGCCGGGGCTCATGGGGTCAGCGTCCGGCTAATTCAGGAACGGCTCGATCCTCTGGGCGAACGAGTTGCGCGCGCGATGCAGCCGGCTCTTGACCGTTCCGAGGTTCACGCCCGTGATCTCGGCGATCTCCTCGTAGCTCTTCCCCTCGAGCTCGCGCAGGCGGAACACCAAGCGATGATGCTCGGGCAGCTCCTCGACCGTGCTCTCCACCAGACGACGGAGGTAACGCTTCCTGTAGAGGTCGTCCGGACGCATCGAGTAATCCTCGAACTGGATGGGACGATGGTCCTCCTCCCAGTTCCCGGCGAGCCGCTGGAACAGGACCAGCGGGCTCCGCGAGCGGTTCCGCAGCTCGTTCTTGGAGAGGTTGCTGGCGATCGTGTAGATCCACGTCGAGAACTTCTTCGACGTGTCGAAGCGGTGCAGATGCCGGGTGACCCGGATGAACGCTTCCTGCACCAGGTCCTGGGCGCGGTCCGCGTCACCGGTCTTGCGGGTGATGAAATGCACGAGGCGGTCGCGGTATCTGTCGTACAGCTCCCGGAACGCACCGGGGACGCCCTCGAGATGAGCCGTGACGAGCTGCTCGTCCTTCATCTCCTCGAGGGGCCCGTCCTCGAGACGCCGCCTCGCCTTGTCGAGGCCCTCGCTGCGGCCTTCGCTGGGCTTCACTTTGGCTTCCCTACTGAGGTTTCCTGCCGGTCGAGATCACGGTGCCGGCCTCGGGTCGGCGCCGTGGCCGTAAGATGCCCGAACCCCCCCGTTGGAACAAGTTTCCGGGCCGGGAAGCGGCTCACGGTGGGGAAAAAACTGAAGCGGGGGAGGCAGAGGGTCTCGGTGGCGCGAAATCCAGCCCCCCCAGGGTGGGCCAACGAGATGGTCCTCTGCACTCGCCCCGCTCCGCGACGCCCCGTAGTGACGGCGTCGACGGTTTCTATATAAGCCCGGCCCCCGGGGGTGTCACTCTCAAATTGGTACGCTGATGGAACTTCCCGATTCGCAGCATGCGTTGCCGGGTCCCCCGCGATCGGTGAGATTGCTCCCCGCTCCTCCGTAACCTCCCCTCGAGCCGCCCATCGCGTCCTCCGCTGCATCCGCCGGTACACGCCGGGTCCAGGCCGTCGTGGCCCTCCGGCTCCTCGAGGTGATGCGGGGGCTGGATTCACCCAAGGAGGTCCTCGAGGACGAGGATCCGAGCCGCACGATGCCGCGCAGGCTGGGGCTGAGCGACGTGGTCGATCGGCAGATCCGGACCCTGCGCGAGGACGTCCGCCGCGGCGCACGGGTGTCCGACGACGAGGTCCAGGGCCTGATCCGGCTCGTCGTGCGGCGACCCGACGCCGAGGCGGTCTTCAACCAAGCCGGGCGACTGCTCGCCGAGCGGCGATCTGCCGGTTGGCGGCGGCTCCTGCCCCGACGCATGCGCCTCTCGCTGGCCCGCACACGCGCGCGCCGCGGTCTGCACAAGCTCTTCGGACGGCCCATGGGCGGGTTCGGACGCGGCCCATTCGTCATCGAGGGGCGCGCGCTCTTCCTCATCGCTTGCGACCCGGGCGGCGCGGCCTGTCATCTGCTCTCGGGGTTCTGCGAGGAGACGATCGAGCACATCATGGGCGGGAACGCCCGGGTCACCCACACGTCGTGCGAGTCGCGACGCGACCCGCTCTGCCGTTGGGAGGCCGAGGTCACCGAGCCCTACGAGCGCGTGAAAACGAAGAAGAAGGAGAGCGGCGAATGACGAAGTCGGCGGAGGTCCAGAAGGGATCGACGGCGCCCGAGTTCACGCTGCCGTCCGACGACGGCGGTCACGTCACGCTGTCGTCGCTGCGCGGAAGGAAGGTCGTGCTCTACTTCTACCCGAAGGACGATACGCCGGGGTGCACGACGCAGGCGTGCGACCTGCGCGATGCGATGCCCACGTTCCAGGGGCTCGATGCGGTGGTGCTCGGCGTGTCACCCGACTCCGTCGCGTCGCATCGCAAGTTCCGCGACAAGTTCGCGCTCAACTACCCACTGCTCGCCGACGAGGATCACCGGGTGGCCGAGGCGTACGGCGTCTGGAAGGAGAAGAACCTGTACGGGCGCAAGTCGATGGGGATCGAGCGCAGCACGTTCCTGATCGACGAGGATGGAAAGATCCTCGAGGCCTGGCGGAAGGTCAGCCCGAAGGGTCATGCGGATCTGCTGCGGGAGGCTCTTCGGGGGTAGATGCGAGCGGGCGCTGCATGGCGACGTGCGCCTTGTACGCACAGAGATCCTGGATCGCCGTGACGCCCTGCCCGCGCGCCTCGAGGACGTCCGCATCGGCGCGGATCCCCTCCGAGAGCCAGATCGCCGGACGCTCGGGTCGCGCGAGCGCCTCGCGCACGAACGCGCCGGCCTGATCCGGGGGACGGAAGATCAGCACGATGTCCACGTGGCCGGGGACGTCCGCCAGCGTGGCGTAGGCCTGCCGGCCGAGCACGCGCTCGGCGCTCGGGTTGACCGGGACCACGTCGTGGCCGCGAGCCGCCAGATAGGCCGGAACGCGTCGGGCGGGCTTCTCCGGAAAGCGGGACAGCCCGATCACCGCGATGCGGCGCGGGCGCGAGAGCAGCTCGACGAGCTCGTCCGCGGTGGGATTGTCCCGGTCGGAGCTGGCACGCAGGAGGGTCTCCAGCGCCGTCGGGCCCACCGCCCGTCCTCCTCCGTCTTCCGTCACGCTCGTCTCCGTCCGTAGGTCCTTCGGATCCGTGGCAATCGCGCGCCGCGGCGAGCGACCAGGTTGCTCGCGGAAAACCTCGATGCCAAGATTCGCGCTTCCTCATACCCGGTTCGCCGCCCGCCCGCCCGTCGGCGCCGGGTCCGATCCTGTCGGCTCACGTGGAGGCGCATGCAACTCGTCATCGGGCTCGTCGCGGGAGCGGTCGTCTTCGGCGCGCTCGGCTTCTGGATCGGATCGGGTCGGGGTGAGCGGCGCGGTGTCGAGGCCGGCCAGGCGCGGGGGCTCGAGACCGGACGCAAGGAAGGGCTGGCCAAGGCGCGCACGGAGAGCGAGGCCCGCATGCGCTCGCTCGTGGAGGCGATGCGGCGCGGGCGCACCCCCCAGGGGATCGGCGCCGGCAGCGCGGAGGCCGAGCTCCAGCGTGCCCTCGAGGAGGGCTGGGCGCCGCGTGAGCAGGAGCGGTCCGCCGCGCTGCGCGAGGCCGTCGGTCGGGTGAGCGCGTTCCTCGAGAAGTCGGTGCGTGCGCCGCTCGCCGCGGTCGGCGAGGACGCCACCGCCGCCGAGCTGAGGGAGCGCATCGGCCGTGCTCTTGGGGCGCTGCAGGACCTCGACTTCTTCGGCAAGGACGTGCCGGCGGAGCGGCAGGGGACGGATCTGGGCTCGCTCGTCCAGCGCGTCTCCAAGGAGTTCGTGACGGACCAGGGCATCGGCGTGCGACTCGGCCTGAGCGACGTGGGGGTGCGGGCCTCCGTGAACCCCGCCGCCCTGATGGACGCGCTCTACCTGGTGCTCCACAACGCGGCCCGCTTCGGGAACCGACAGACGATCGATCTCGGCGTCGCGAAGGACGGATCGCGTGCGCGGATCACCGTTCGCGATCGCGGACGCGGCTTCTCGGAGGAGGCGTTCCGGCGGGCCTTCGACCCCTTCTACTCGACCTCGGAAGAGGGGCTCGGCCTCGGGCTGCCGCACGCGCGCAAGGTGATCGAGGCGATGGGCGGCCGCATCGAGCTCCGCAACGTGCCGGACGGCGGCGCCGAGGTGGAGATCTCCTTCCCGACCGCGTGAGCGGAAACGAGCCGTCGCGGCCCGTCAGGCGGCGCGTCGACGGCTTCGCGTCTCCGGCGCCGCGGTGAGACCCACGCCCGCCACGCCGGCCACGACCAGGGCGATCCCGAGCCACCCGACCCCCGAGAGCCCCTGGTCGAGCAGGATCGTCGCCAACAGCGCGGCGATCACCGGCTCGAGCGACGCCGCCACGGACGCGCCGCCGGCGTCGATCCTGCCGAGCGCATCGAAGAAGAGGAGCTGGGCCCCGGCGATCGTGAGCAGGCTGAACACGACGAGGAGCAGCCAGGCGTCCGCGCCGGCCGGTCGCGTGAGCGGGCTCGCCGTGGCCGGGAGGGCGAGCGCGAGAAAGACGCACGCGCCGGCGGTGCTGTACACGGCCGTCGCCATGGAGCCGAAGCGCGGCGTGGCGAAGCGACCGAACAGCGTGTAGGTCGCGTACGCGAGTGCGGCTAGGAATCCCCACGCGAGGCCGCGCGTACCGAACGCGGGGGTCACCTCGTCCGCTCCGAGCACCGTGAGCCACACGCCGACGATGGTGAGCGCGACGAGCGCGATGCGCCGCGGCCCGGGCCATTCACCGAGGAGCGGTCCGGACACGACGGCCACGATCGCCGGCGCGAGGTAGAGCAGGGCCACGGTGGTGGGAACCCCCGCCGCGTCGATCGAGAGCTGATAGGCGATCTGGAAGACGCCGACGGCGATGCCTCCTCCCACGCCCACGAGGAGCAGCGCGGACCGTCCCACGCGCAGAGCCTCGGGTCTGGCCAGCGCGACCACCGCCGCGAGGATCGCGACGCCGATCAGCGGACGCAGCAGCGCGACCGTCGCCGGTGGCACGCCGAGCCGAAAGAGGCTCACCGCGAAGATGCCCGACGAGCCCCAGAAGCACGCCGCCACCAGCGTCTCGGCGTAGCCCACGGCCGAGCCACGGCCGGTGCTCACGAATAACCGTAGATACGGTAGAGCATCAGATAGACGACGAGCCCCGTGGCGGACACGTACGCCCACACGGGGAACACCCAACGCGCCATCCGCGCGTGGTCGCGGAATCGGCGCCGGCGCACGAGATAGACGAGGCGCAGGACGAACGGCAGGATCACGACGGCGAGCGCCATGTGCGTGAGGAGGATCGTGAAGTACGCGGTCCGGGCCCAACCCTCCCCCGCGAACTCGTGCGTGCCGGTCAGCGCGACGCGCGTGACGTAGAAGACGAGGAAGAGGCCCGAGGCCGTGAGCGCGGTGACCATGGCCGCGCGGTGGGCGTGCAACGCCCTCCGCCGGATCGAGATCCAGCCGACCAGCAGCGCGAGCGCGCTCGTGGCGTTCAGGCTCGCGTTCACCGCGGCCAGGGTGTCGCCGATCTCCGCGGGGGTCACGCGCGTCTCAGGCGACCATGGCGGGAGTCGCCGGACCGTGCGCCGGCCTGCCGCGTCCCGCTGCACGGGCCAGCACGGCGACGTGAACCAGCGTGGCGAGCAGCGAAGCCGCCACGAGCGTGTGCAGCGAGACCGGGAGCACGGCCAGCGTCGTCAGGACCGACGCGACGCCGAGGCCGACCTGAACGAGCACGAGCGCCGCGGCCACCGCGGTCCAGCGGCGGACGGCCGGGGACGTCGGGGCGCTTCTCGCTCGCACGAGGAGCGCGAGCACGACACCGACCGCGATCAGCGCGAGCACGCGGTGGACGAAGTGAACCGTGATCGGCGCGTTCACGAGGGGCGGCACGACCCGGCCCAGGCAGAGCGGCACGTCGGGGCACGCCATGCCGGCGTCCATGTGGCGCACGAGGCCGCCGAGGACCGACTGCGCGAGGACGAGCGCCGGCGCGGCGACGGACAGGCGCCTCGTGGTCTCGTCTGTGCCGACGTCGGCACCGGCGTCGGGCCCGGCGTCATCGTCCGCGGAGCCCGCGCGGGACGTCGCGGACGCGAGCACGGTCGCGAGCGCCAGGAACGAGAGCGCGAGCGTGAGGTGCGTCGTCGAGATCCAATCGGGCAGCCGGAAGAGCACGGTCAGCCCGCCGAAGAGCGACTGCACGAGGAGCAGCGCGACGCCTCCCAGCGCCGCCCTGAAGATCCAGGGGCGATCGGTGGTCTCCTTGTGGGCGAGCCAGGTGGCGAGCCCCCACATGAGCAGCAGCCCGCCCGCGACGAGCCTGTGCAGGTGCTCCCAGAAGACGCCGCCGGTCATCTCGGGCACCATGGTGCCGAAGCAGGTCGGCCAGTCGGGACAGGCGAGGCTCGACTCCGTCGCGTGCACCACGCTGCCCAACCAGAGCAGGGCGAGCGTCCACGCTACGCTCACCTTGAAAGCACGACGATGCAGCATCACGTCGATCTAGCGGACCCTCGCCGGCTCGGGGGTGCGCATCCTCTCCGGCTGCGCGTCCGCGCGCCCGCTCGGCGTGACGGGACGTGCCTGGCGGTAGTCGTCGAGCGGCACGATGCCCTTCTCGAGCCACTCGAGGTCACCTTCCAGGAAGCGCTTCGCCACGAGATTGGTCGCCTTGTCGTCATTGGAGAACAACGCGCGGAACCGCTCGCCGATGCGGCGCCGGGCACGCCGACAATGCAGATCCGCCAGCCCGATCGCCGACCGGTCGCCGCCGCCCTCGGCGAGCATGCTCGCGCGGGAGATCGCCGCGGCCATCACGAACAAGTCGGCGCCGATGTCCACGAGCCGCCCCAGCACGGCCTGGCGCTTCTCGAGCGCCGGCCCGAAGCGCACCATGGCGTGGAAGGTGGCGCGCGCGAGCCGGCGCGACGCGCGCTCCAGGAAGCGCACGTGCGTGGCGAGCGCGCCGAAGCCGGCGTGCTTCGGCCAGAACCCCCAGCCGAAGAAGCGCGAAGGGTACCACCAGGCGTAGTGGAGCGCGGCGCGCGCCAACGCGCGGATGCGGGCGCCCGTCGGTGCCTTCGGGTTCACCAGATCGCCGGCCACCTTCAGGTGCATGTCCACCGCCTCGCGCGCGATGAACAGGCGCATGATCTCCGAGGAGCCCTCGAAGATCATGTTGATGCGCATGTCCCGCAGCCAACGCTCCACCGGATAGGCGGTCTCTCCCCGCGCCGCCAGCGAGTCGTGCGTCTCGTAACCGCGCCCGCCGCGAACCTGCACGGCGTCGTTCACGAGGGACCAGCCCACCTCGCTGCCCCACAGCTTCGCGATGGCGGCCTCGAGGCGGATGTCGAAGCGGTGGGTGTCGGCCATGGCGGCCACCAGCTCGACCATCGCCTCCATGGCGAACGTATCGGCGGCCATCCCGCCGAGCTTCTGGGCGATCGCGTCGTGCTTGCCGATCGGCCGGCCCCACTGCACCCGCTGGGAGGCCCAATCCCTCAGCATATCGAGCGACAGCTTACCCGCCGCGGCGCAGAAGGCCGGCAGCGCGAGCCGGCCCGTGTTCAGGGTGATGAGCGCGAGCTTCAGGCCCTTTCCCTCCTCCCAGAGGAGGTTCTCGCGCGGGACCTTCACGTCCGTGAAGCGCAGCACGCCGTTCGAGAGCCCCTTGAGGCCCATGAACGAGCACGTGTGCAGGACCTCCACGCCGGGCCAGTCGGTTTCGACGATGAAGGCGGTGATCGGCTTGCGCTTCGGTTGATCCGAGGGCGCGGGCGTACGCGCCATCACGACGATGATGTCGGCGCGCGGGCCGTTCGTCGTCCACAGCTTCTCGCCGTTCAGGACCCAATGCGAGCCGTCGGACGACAGCTCGGCGGTGGTGGACATGTTGGCCGGGTCCGAGCCGACGTCCTTCTCGGTGAGCGCGAACGCGGACAACGCCCCCTTGGCCAAGGGCGGTAGGTAGCGGCGCTTCTGCTCCTCGGTGCCGAACGTCATCAACGGTCCGGGCACGCCGATGCTCTGGTGCGCGGACAGGAACGCGCCGGTGGAGGAGCAGCGGGACCCCACGATCGAGAGCGCCCGCACGTACGTGAGCTGCGAGAGCCCGAGGCCGCCGTACTCGATCGGGATCTTGATGCCGAACGCGCCCAGCTCGGCGAGCCCGTCGAGGACCTCCTGGGGGACCCATCCCTCGCGGTCGATCGCGTCTCCGTCGATGTGCTCCGTGGCGAAGCGCTCGAGCCGGGCGAGGAACGCCTCGCCGCGCGCCTGCTCCGCGGGGTCGGGCTCGGGGTGGGGATGCACGAGACCGAGCTGCAGGCTGCCCTCGAAGATCGAGCGGGCGAAGCTCCGTCGCTCCCAGTCCTGCTCGCGCGCGTGCTCCGCGACTTCCCTCGCCTCGTGCTCGGTGGCCAGCGCCTTCTCGCTCATGGCAACCTCCCGTGTTGGAAATTAACACCCGCACGGGGGCCGTTCGTTTCGGGCTCCGCCCGCGCTAGTCGTCCATGCTGAGGAACGTCTCGATCTCGTGGTAGCGGGCCTCGGCGTCCCTCTCGCCCATCTCGATCAGCGCCTGCAGGTACTCCTGCTGGAACAGGATGAGGCTCAGGAAATCCGGGCTGCGCGTCTCCTTGGTGCCGAGGCCGCGCGTGAGGAAGCGGAACGCCCGCGGGAGATCCGCCTCGAAGCGACCGGCCATCTTGCCCAGATCGGCCGAGGGCCGGAGGGTGAGGAGGCGGACCTGGCTCAGGTCACCGCGCTTCTCCGGTGGCAATCCCTCGATGAGGCGGTTGAGCCGCTCGAGACGCATCGCGTCGTGATCGAGCAGGTCGAGGAAGATCGAGTTGAGCAGCACGCCCATCACCTGGACGGGCGGCGGATAGCCGTAGATCGCCTGCTCCTCCTCCTCCGCGCGGGAAGGCTGATACCGGGTGGAGACGGCGATGATGCGGCGGGCCCCGAGGTGCACGGCGGGCGAGAGCGGCGCGATGAGGCGGACGCCGCCGTCGCCGTACCAGGCGTTCTCGACCTCGACCGCCGGGAAGAACAGCGGGAGGGCCGCCGACGCCATCACGTGCTCGACGCTGATGGTGGCGAGGCGAGGACGACGCCCCGGGCGCTCCCAGAGCTGCACGTCGCGTCCCTGGATCCAGGTCACCGACCTACCGGTCGAGTAGCTCGTGGTGCTGATCGCCAGCGCCTTGAGCCGTCCGCAGTCGAGGTTGTACCGCACGCCCGTCAGCTCGCCGTCCACGCAGTGCAGGACCTCGGAGAGGTACTGGCGGAGCGGCTCCGTATCCACGAGCCCGCGCACGAGCTTGGCGGAGCCGATGCCGCCCGAGCCCAGCTGGCGGATCCACTTCACGGCATTCATCACCAGCGAGCGCGTGTCGGTCCGGTAGACGTCCTGGACCGTCAGGTTGCCCCACAGCTCGCTCAGCTCCTGCACCGCCTGGAAGAACGATCCGTGGTGCGAAGCGAGCAGCGCCGCGTTGATCGCGCCGGCGGACACGCCGGTGACGTACGGGAAGCGGAGGTCGGGAAAGCGGCGCGCCACGCAACGGAGGAAGCCCACCTGGTAGGCGGCACGCGCGCCGCCGCCGCTCATGACGATGCCGAGGTCGGCGGGGCCCGACGTGCGGCTCGCGCCGGGCTGAATGGAGAGGGGCTCGAGGGACCTCACGGCGGTCAGCCGACGATCGGTCTGCCGATGGCCACGATGCCGAACGAGATGATCGCGAGCACCACGAGCGTGGCGACGACGTGCGGAGCGTAGCTGCGCAGCTCCGGTGGGCGTCTACGCTGCACCGCCGACACGACGTGCGTAATGACCACCGCGAGCACCATCATCGTGAGATGCCCCGCGAGCTGCGGGTAGAACGTGCTCGTGAACAGGTACACGAGCCCCACCAAGACCTGCAGGTCGAGGATCCCGCTGAACGCGAGCGAGAGCACGCGCATGCGTCGATCGTAGGGACGCTTCGCGATCAGCCCGTAGGCCGCGTATCCCACCACGGCAAGCCCGAGCAGGAGAACGAGGTAGCGGAGTCCGGAGTGTGCGCTCAGGAGCATGACGGGGATGTCCTCCTCGGGGGTGGCGCGCTCTTCAAGGTATCGCGGTGCTCGGACCCGTGACGTCGACGACGCGCTCGGACCGCAGCGCGGGGTCCACGCTCCAGACGTTCAGCCTGTACGAGCCCGGTGGTACGCCCTCCAGGCGGTAGTTGCCGGCGTTGTCCGCGAAGACCGTGTACAGGGACGACGTTACGTAGATGAACGCCCGCATGCCCGGGTGGAGCTCGCAGGTCACCTCGTAGCCGCCCTCGCGCTCCATCGGGAGATCGACGCTGCCCGAGGGGTCGGTGTCGTACTCGAGCACCGTGGAGTCGTTGTCGGAGAACGCCACGTGCACGTTGTGCGCGATCGTCTCGCTGTTCGTGAAGGTCACCGTCTCCCCGAGACGCACCACGAGCAGGCCCGGCGTGAATGCGAGGCCGAGCTGGTCCATGCGTGGGTTTTCACGCCGCGGCGCGGGGCCGTTGCTCGTCATGGGCGTCAGCGTGATCACCGAGGGCGTTCCGGCGACGGCCGCGGGCGCCGTCCCGTGCACACCTTCCGGGGGCGCCGGCTGCGCGTCGGATGGAGGCGCGTCGTTCGACTCGCCCGAGCAGGCCGCTGCCGCGAGGAGGAGCAGGAGGAGCGCGGCGTGCGCGCGACGGCGGAAGGTCATGGCGTGGGCGGGTAGGAGGATGTCGCGGCCACCGTATACGCCGGGCGGCACGGCTGGGTCCGCCCCGCGGGTCGCGGGCTCATGGAGCGTCCTCCGGCGCGCCGTCGGCCGCCGGCTCGGGCTCGCCGAGCGCTTCCCGCACGACGCGCAAAACGTCCTCGTCCATGTCCTCGGCCCCGAGCATCCAGCGGAGATAGTCGGGCGCCTCGCGCGCCACCTCCGCCAGGGCCTCGCCCCGGTGCCTCCCCCGCCGGAACACACGCGACTCGGGCGGGCCCCTGAACCAGCGGTCGAGCTCCGTTCGAAACGGCGCGAACTCCTCGCAGTACTCGTGCAGCCCGCGCAGATCGCGCGGCACCTGCGGATAGCGTGCGAGCTGCGCGGACAGGACGGCCGCGGCCGTGCGGATGTCACCGAGCGCGGTATGGGCCTCCTCGTGGCTGCGGCCCAGGTAGAACATCGCGGCGGCCGAGAGGTCGCGCCGCTCCTCACGGTGGAAGATCGTCTGCACGTCGAGCACGCAGCGTCCCTCGAGCGAGAACTCGACGCCGCAGCGGCGGAACTCGTGGATCAGCATGTGCAGATCGAAGCGGCGGATGTTGAAGCCGCCCAGGTCGCAGTCCTCGAACAGCTCGACCAGGCTCCTCGCCGTGCGGCAGAACGCGACCTCGTCGGCCACGTCCGCGTCGGTGATCCCGTGCACCGCGCTGGCCTCGGGCGGAATGGGGATGCCGGGGTTGAAGCGCCGCACACGCTCGAGCACGTCACCCTGAGGGGTGATCTTGATGAACGCGAGCTCGATGATCCGGTCGTTCCTGAGGTCGAGCCCCGTCGTCTCGATATCGAAGAAGACGAGCGGGCGCTCCAGCGCGAAGGGCAGTTGCATGACGCCGGCAAGCTACGTGCGCATGCGCCGCAGGAGTATGGTCGGCCTCGCCGCTCGGGCCTTACGACCCGCCGTCCTCGCGCCTACTCTTGGGGTCGCGAGCGGCCGCGCGAGGCCGCGACGACCCTCCGGCGCGGGCCCCGGGAGCCAGGCGATGAGCGACAGCATGAAGGCAGTCGTGATGCGCGAGCCGGGTGATCCGGAGGTGCTCGAGCTGCGCGACGTGCCGAGGCCGGAGCCGGGGCCCGGCGAGGTGCGCGTGCGTGTCGCGTCGTCGGGGCTGAACCGCGCGGACCTCCTCCGCCGCCGGGGCAGGTATCCCGCTTCTCCCGGGACGCCGCCGGACATCCTGGGGCTCGAGATCGCGGGCACGGTGGACGCGCTCGGCCCCGGAGACACACCGCTGGCGGTGGGCGACGAGGTGATGGGAATCCTCGGAGGCGGAGCCTACGCCGAGTACGCGATCTCCCCGGCGGTCACCCTGGTGCCGACACCGCGGGGCATGCCGCCCGTGACGGCAGGCGCGATCCCCGAGGTGTTCATGACCGCCTTCGACGCCGTCTTCCTCCAGGAGGGCCTGCAGGCGGGCGAGACGCTGCTCGTGCACGCCGTGGGCAGCGGCGTCGGGACGGCGGCCGTCCAGCTGGGGGCCCGGGCGGGCGCGACCGTGATCGGGACCTCGCGGACCCCGGAGAAGCTCGAGCGGGCCGCCGCCCTGGGGATGACGCACGGCGTGCTGGCGGACGATCGCTGGCCCGAGCGCGTGCTCGAGCTGACCGGCGGCCGCGGCGCCAACGTCATCCTCGACCTCGTGGGTGGTCCCTATCTGGCGGGTAACCAGCGCGTCGTGGCCGAGCGGGGGCGCCACATCGTCGTGGGTGTCCCGGGCGGGAGCGACGCGCAGATCAGCCTGGGCGCGCTCATGGGCCGTCGCGCGTCGATCCGCGGAACGCTGCTCCGCGTTCGCTCGGTGGAGGAGAAGCGCGCGCTCGCGGAGGCGTTCGCACGTGACGTGCTGCCGAGCTTCGAGACCGGCGACCTCCAGCCGATCATCGATCGCGTCTATCCGGCGCGGGACGCGGCCGAGGCACACCGCCACATGGAGTCCAACGAGAGCTTCGGGAAGATCCTGCTCGAGTGGTGAAGGCGGCGCGGCCGCCTTCCGTCACTCGGCGCCCTTCTCCTGGTCGTCGCCGAAGCCCAGCGCGCGCAGCACGAGCTCCTCCTGCTGCAGGAGGTGGTTCTTCGCCTTGCCCTCCGCCGGGCTCGCGCGCTCGGGACGCGCGACGTACGACAGCGGGATGCGGCGAGGCACCACCGAGCGGAGCCGCGGTCCGATGTACGTGAGCGCGCCCATGTTGCGCGGCTCCTCCTGCGCCCAGATCACCTCGCGCAGGCCCGGATAGCCCGACACCAGCTGCACGAGCTCCTCGCCCGGGAACGGGTACAGGAGCTCCACGCGGGCGATCGCCGTCGTGTCGGCTTCGGAGCGGCGGGCATGCGTCTCGATGTCGTAGTAGATCTTGCCGGAGCACAGCACCAGGCGCGTGACGCGGGCCGCATCGCGGGGCGTCGGATCGGGGAGCACGGCGCGGTAACGACCTTCCGTGAGCTCCGACACGGGCGTGGACGCGAGCGGATGGCGGAGCAGGCTCTTCGGCGTCATGACCACGAGCGGTCGCTCGGGACGCCGGTGCGCCTGCTCGCGGAGCAGGTGGAAGTACTGGCCGGGGGTCGTCGGATAGGCGACCCGCATGTTGTCCTCGGCGCAGAGCTGGAGGAACCGCTCGAGCCGCGCGCTCGAGTGCTCGGGTCCCTGGCCCTCGTAGCCGTGCGGGAGCAGGAGGATGAGCCGGGAGTACTGCGCCCACTTCATGCGGCCCGACGACATGAACTGGTCGATGATCACCTGGGCCACGTTCGCGAAGTCGCCGAACTGCGCCTCCCAGATGACGACGTCGGTGTCGGCGCCGACCGAGTAGCCGTACTCGAAGCCCACGACGGCCATCTCCGTGAGCGGCGAGTTGTAGGCCTCGAGACGCGCTTCGGCGATCCGGCTCAGCGGGATGAACTGCTTGCCGTTTTCCGCGTCGTGCAGGACGAGATGCCGGTGGCTGAACGTGCCGCGCTGGCTGTCCTGTCCGCTGATGCGCACCGGGATCCCCTCGAGCAGCAGGCTCCCGAGCGCGAGCGTCTCGGCGTGCCCCCAGTCGAGGCCGCGATCGGGCGAGAAGCCGCTCGCGCGCCGCGTCATCTGTCGCCAGAGCTTGGCGTTCGGCGTGAAGCCCTCCGGGATGGCGACGGTCGCGTCGTTGATCCTGGAGAGGACGTCGAGCGGCACGCCCGTGGTCTCGGGTACGACCGGCGTCTCGCGCTCGTCGGCCGCTTCGGTCGCGCCCTCCGCGCCCTTGGCGCCGGCCCCGCGCACGGCGTCCTGCGTGTCGTGGAGCACCTTGGCGATCTCGTCCTTCATCGCCTGGACTTCCTCGGCCGACACTGCGCCCTCGCGCACGAGCCGCTCGGCGTACCGATCGGCGGCGGTCGGGTGCGCGGCGATCTTCGCGTACATGACCGGCTGCGTATACGCCGGCTCGTCGCCCTCGTTGTGACCGTGGCGCCGGTAGCCGACGAGGTCGATCACGAACTCGTCGCGGAAGCGGTCCCTGTACGACGTCGCGAGCCGCACCGCGGCCAGACAGGCCTCGGGGTCGTCGGCGTTCACGTGGACGATCGGCACGGCGTAGCCCTTCGCGAGATCGCTCGCGTAGTACGTGGAGCGGGCGTCGCGCGGATCGGTGGTGAAGCCGACCTGGTTGTTCACGATCACGTGGACGGTGCCGCCCACGTGGTAGCCGGGAAGGCGCGCCATGTTGAGCGTCTCGGCCACGACACCCTCCGCGGCGAACGCCGCGTCGCCGTGGATGAGCACCGGCACGACCGCGTCGCAGTCCGGCTCCGAGCCGCTGGCGATGCTGTCGAACTGCCGCGAGCGCGCCCAGCCGACCACCACCGGATTGACGAACTCGAGGTGGCTCGGGTTCGGCGCGAGCGTGATGCGCACCTTGCCCGCACCTTCGATGTCGCGTGTGCCCCGCGCGCCGTGGTGGTACTTCACGTCGCCCGTGCCGGCCACGTGGAGCTGGCTGCCCTTCATGGATGGCCCCTCGAACTCGGCGAGCAGCTCGCCGTAGGAGACGCCCACGATGTGCGTCAGCACGTTCAGCCGGCCGCGGTGCGCCATGCCGACGACGACCTCGCGCGCGCCGTTGCGCGCGGACTGCTCGATGATCAGGTCGAGCATCGGCACGAGCGTGTCCGTGCCCTCGATCGAGAAGCGCTTCTGGCCCAGGTAGGCCCGGTGCAGGAACTGCTCGAGCCCCTCGACCTCGAGCAGCCGGCGCAGCAACGCCTTGCGCTGCTCGGCGGGGAGCTCGGGCATGTGGCGGCCGTCCTCCACCTGGTCCCAGAGCCAATCCACCTTCACGTGGTCGTCGAGGTGCTCGAACTCGTAGCCGAGCGAGCCGGCGTAGACGCGCTTGAGCTCCGCGAGCGCGTCCGCCACGGACACGCCCTCGCGCGCGTCGTCGACGACGAGGGAGGCGGGCAGGCCGGCCAGCTCCTCCATCGAGGTGCCAAAGAAGGCGGGGTTGAGCTGCGGATGCCCCGGCGGGTCGCCGCCCAGCGGATCGAGACGCGCCAGCTGATGGCCGTGCTCACGGAAGGCCTGCACGAGCGCGGCGGCGCGCGAGACGACGGGGAGCACGCGCCGCAGGTTCTCGTGCGCCACCGCGGCGGAGATCGTCGCCTCGGAGGCCGCGACCGGCTGCTCGGCGGGCCGTGGCGGCGTCGCGGGCGGTGCCGGCGGGGCCGACGACGTCGCGGCCGGGGCGGGCGGCGCCTGCCTCGCGGGGGGCACGGCCGGGGGGGGCGGAGGGGGCGCGGCGCGTCGAGCCGGGGCGGCGGCCGGGCGCGTGCGGAAGCCGTCGAGCTGCTCCGGGGCGATGAGCCCCTCGGCGAGCGCCCGCGAGCCGCCGTCCTCGAACAGTTGCCGCCACTCGGGAGGGACGGACTCGGGGTTCCGAGCGTACTCCTCGAACATCGCTTGGGCGTAGGCCGCGTTCTGACTGTCGAACAGCGTGTCGTTTCGCGTGGGGTTCCGCATGTCGTTCCGGAGGCCGATCGCCCTCGTGTTGCGAGCCGGGGAGCCACGTAACCTACGGTATTCGGGAAGCCGAAAGGAGATCGGAGTTGGCCCCGGCCGCCGGCGCCGCGAGGGGTGCCGGAGGGGCCATTCGCCGCCGCGCGGGTAGCAGCGCGTGTGACGCTTCCCGACGCCTCCGGGGGCCCGCCGAGGGCCCGAGCGCGCCTCGTCCGCGAGGTGCTCGACCCTCGCGTCCCGGCGCTCGTGCATCCGGAGTGGGCCGACGCGCTTCCGTGGGTCGTGCAGGGGACGACGACGCGTGGGTCGGCCGACGCCCCGTTCGATCTGGGGCTCTTCAGCGGCGGTACGCCGGCCGAGGTGGCCCAGGCGGCGTGGGAGCGCCTCATGGCCGCCACCGGCATGCGCGACGCCCGCCATGCGCGCCAGGTGCACGGGGCCGACGTCCGCCGCCACGAGGAACGGCGCGACGGGCTCCAGATCGTCGGCGACTGCGACGGGCACGTCACCGCGGAGCCCGGGACGCTCCTCGCGGTGAGCGCGGCCGATTGCGTGCCGATCTCCATCGTCGATCCGGTGGCCCGCACGGTCGCCGTGCTGCACGCCGGGTGGCGGGGTGTGGCGGCAGGGATGCTCGAGCGCGGGCTCGAGGCGGTCGCGTCACCCGATCGTCGGGGCAGCCTCCGCGTGCATCTCGGACCGGCGATCTGCGGCTCCTGCTACGAGGTCGGACCGCAGGTCTTCGAGGCCCTCGGGCTCGCCCCGCCCGAGCGCCCACGGCCCCTCGACCTGCGGGAGGTGCTCGCGGCGCGCGCCGTCGAAGCGGGCGTGACGGCCGCGCTGCTCACGGTCTCGGCGCACTGCACGCGCTGCACGGACAGCGGCCTCTTCTCGCATCGCGGGGGGGACCGCGGCCGGCAGGTCGGCTACGTGGGGATCCGGGTCTGAGCGACTCGGGCGCGACCCCGGACGACGCAGAGCCGCAGGATAGGCTCCGTTGGGGACTCTGCGCGTCGTGCGTGCACCACCGCGTGATCGAGAGCCGGAAGGGCTCCCGGTTCGTGCTCTGCGAGCGCTCGCGCACGGATCCGAGCTTCCCCCGCTATCCGCCGCTTCCGGTCCTGCGCTGCCGGGGCTACGAGCCGTCTATCTCGTAGCGGAGTGGTCCAGGAACCGCTCCAGCACCGCGTAGGACGCCTCCGGCAGCTCCTCGGCGGGCAGATGGCCGCAGCGCTCCAGGACCACGAGGCGCGCCCGGGGCAGATCGCGGGCCAGCCGCTCGCCGACGGCGAGGGGGACGACCCGGTCGTGCCGGCCCCAGAGGAGCAGCGCGGGCACGTCGAGCGCGGGGTAGCGCGCGACGATCGCGTCGAGGTCGTCAGGGCGAATTTGCTGCGCGGAAGCGATCAGGCAGCGTACCGCGTCCGACGATGCGAGTGGCGCGGCGTACCCGCGGACCTGGTCCTCCTCGACGCGGCCGGGATCGTGGACGATCTGCTCCAGGACCACGCGGACGACGCGCTCCGCGCCGACGGCGTTGAACGCCATCGTGGACAGTCGCGGGAAATCCGCGAGCCGCACGAACGGCGGCATGCGCTGGTCGTACGCGGCACCGGCGACGATCACCATCCGCTCGAGGCGCGCCGGCGCCCGGCCCACGAGGTCGAGCGCGGTCAGGAGCGTGACGCCGCCGCCGAGGGAGTGCCCGATCAGCGTGACGCGGCGCAGATCCCGCCGCTCGATGAGCGCCCGGATCAGCTCGGCCTGGTGCTCGGGACCGTACCGTCCGTCGGCCGGCTTGGGCGCCCTGCCGCACCCCTTCAGGTCCACCGTCACCACGTGGCCCCGGGTCCCGAGCGCCGGCACCCAATGGCGCCAGGAGTACGACGAGGCTCCATAGCCGTGGATGAGCAGATAGGTCTCCACGTCCGCGGCCTGATCGAGGCCCGAGGTTTCGACGTGGAGAGGCAGCGGGTCGGCGGTGCTCACCCCACGCGATCCAGGTCGAGCAGACGGCCGCCGCGGCCGACGAGCTCGTGGGCGACTTCGGGGTGGCACGTGAAGACGAAGACCTGACGGGTCGGGGCGATGCCCGTCAGCACCTCGATGCCGCGGGCGCGCCGCTCGGCGTCCCAATTCACGAAGACCTCGTCCACGAAGAGCGGGAGGCGCTCGCCGCCGCGATCGAGGTGGTCCACGATCGCGAGACGCAGGCTCAGGTACGCCTGCTCGAGCGTGCCGGTCGAGATCGGCGCCGCCAGCGGCACGGGAGCGGGCAGCCCGGGACCGACGAGCCCAAAGGGATGAGAGGCGTCGCACTCGTCCACGACCAGGCGCTCGTAGCGCCCGCCCGTCAGGTGCGAGAGATACGCGCCGGCGCGCCGCAGGAGGTCCGGCTGATGCTCCTCCCTGAATCGACGATCGGCCTCACGCAGTATACGCGCCAGCACGAGCTTCCTGTCGCGCTCTGCGCCCAGTCGCTCCTCCCTCTCCTTGAGCGTGGCGAGCTCGCCGTCGACCGAGTCGACGGTCTCGGCATCGCGCAGCCGGCGCGCGTCGGCGTCGATCGCCTCGCTCCTGCGCAGGAGCCGCTCGGCCTCCGACTCCAGCTCCTCGAGGCGCGCCTTCATGGCGGGGAGGTCCACGGTGTCCAGAGCGAGCTCCGCCTGCACCCCCGAGCGCTCGGCCCGCATCTGGGCCTCGAGCTCACGCAGATCGGGGTGCATGCGCTCGATCTCCTCCTCAAGGCGGTCCGCGCGCGCGTGTGCCGCGATGCGTGCGCGCGCGATCTCGAGGCCGCGGCGCGCGTCGTCGCGCACGAAGCGCGCGCCCGCGCTCTCCAGGGCGGCGAGCGCGGTGGCGAGCTGCGCGAGCCGCGCGCCCACCTCCTGCCGCTCCCGCGTCGCACGCCGCATCTCCCGCTCGGCCCGCTCCGCGTCCTCTCGCGACCTCTCCGCGCTCCTGAGCTCGGCGTCGAGGGCCGCGCACGTCGCGGCGGGGTCCGCGGTGTCGGCGACCTCGAGCGCGCGCGCGAGCTCCGCCACCGCCCGGTCCACCTCCTCGTAACGCGCGCGCGCCGTGGAGGCGGCGCTCACGTGGCCCGCCCGCTCCGCCAGCAGCGCCTGGAGGCGCGCGATCTCCGAGAGGACCGCGCGCGTCGGCGGCCCTTGGCGGGAAGGCTGCAGACGGATGCTCCGGGGGAGCGCGGCGGGCGGGCTCTCCGCGGCGCCGGCGCGAGCGCGGCCGCCGGTCGCGCGGCTCTGCAGCGCCAGGGCCGCCACGGCCACGGCGGCCGCGGCCGCGCCGATCGCGATCGGCAGCGGTCGGCTGCCGGCCATGCCCCACACGAGCAAGGCGATGCCTGCCAGCGCGACCACGACGAGCGCCCCTGCGGCTCGAGCGTCGAGGCCGCGGCTCGGCGCCGGCGCCGCTGTCCTCGAGAGACGATCCTCCAGCACCGCGACCGGAATGCGCCCGATCTCGTCCTGCTGCTCGCGCCATCCCCCCGAGAGCAGCGGCTCCGCCGTGGCGTCCAGACGCGCCTCGACCGCGGCGAGCTGCCCCGCCACTTCGCGGGCGCGGGCCCGGTCGGCGTCGCAGGACGCCGAGCGCGCGATCAGATGGACGATCTCGGTGCGTCGCGCGACGAGGCCGCGCGCGCGAGCGTCGAACGCCGCCACCGCCGCGCCGAGCTCGCCGAGCTCGGCATCGAGCGTGGCGACGCGGGCACACGAGGCGGCGCGCTCCGACTCGAGAGCCTCGAAGCGCTCCAGCGGGTCGTCGGGCAGCCCGTCGAGCGAGGCCCTGTCGCCGCCTTCCGCGCGGAGCGACGCGACGCGCTCGATCTGGCGGCGCAGCGGCAGCTGGATCTGAACGCGGTCGATCGCCTCGCGCATCCGGTGGCGCTCCGCGCGCACGGCGGTGGCGCGCTCGTCGAGCGCGGCTCGCTCCTCGGCAAGCGCGCGGAGCGTCGCGTCGCGCTCGTGCGCCGCGATCCGGCGCGCGCGCAGCGCGCGGATGTCGGCCTGCAGCGCGCGCAGGCGCTGGTTGCCCCGCCGGTTCGGTCGCCAGATCTCGCCGGCCTCCGTCTCGAGCGCATCGGCCACGGCGCGCGGCGAGCGGAGGTCGGAGGTGCCCATCGAGCCGACCATCTTGTCCTGGATGCGGGCCCACGTCTCCGGATCGAGCCCCGCGAGCTCCTTCGCCGTGATCGCGAAGACCTGGCGGAACACGCCGCGGGGGACGTGCTCCACCCACGGGAGCGGCAGATTGCGGATCTCCCTCGCCGCGCCTCCGACGGCCAGACGCGCGGAAGGCTGTGAGCGCAGCTTACGCTCTACATCGGCCGGCAGCCCGTCGGCGAGCCGGATGCGCACCCGGCCGGACGCCTCGGAGGCGCCCCAGGGCGTGTGCGGGTTCCCCTCGCGGGTCGCCGGCTGGAATCCGTAGAACATCGTGGTGAGGAACGCGAACAACGTCGACTTGCCGGCTTCGTTGCGGCCGAGCACGACGACCATCCCCGGGAGGTTCTCGGCGCCGGTGTCGAGGCCCGCGAGCTTCCCGAACCCGTCCACCCGGATGCGGTCGATCCTCACGCGCGCTCAGTCCCGCGCATGGGTCTCCAGCATACGCGCGGCGAGCTCGCCGTCGCCCCGCTCGAGGAGTTCGCGAACGTAGCGATCCACCGTGGCCGGATCGTCGCCTCCGACGCCCACGAGATCCGCCGCGGCGATCCCGAGGCTCACGTCTCCCCGGCGCACCGCGGCGATCAACCGGAGCGCCTCGCCGAGCACGTCCACGCGGGCCGCGTGCTCGCTCAGCGACACCACCGGGTGCACGCCGTCCGCTCCCACCGTCACCTCGAGCGCGCCGAGCAGCTCGCACAGCTCCGCGGCCACGTGCTCCCGGTCCTCCTCGGAGCGGAGCTCGGCCCAGAGCGGGCACGGACCCGACAGGATCACGCGCGCCATCCACGCCGTGGCCGCGGTGGCGGGATCGAGCCGTCGCTCCGCCTCCCACGCGAGCTGCACGTGCCGGAGCAGCTCGTCGAGCGAGCGCACGCCCTCGAGGCGGTCCGCCACCAGCGTCTCCCAGCGCACGGGCGCCAGCGGGCGGAAGGTCACCGCCGGCGCGTCGCGGTCGCTCAGGTCCACGAGCAGCGCGCCGCGCGCGCCACGCTCGGCGTGGGTCCGACCCTGGAGGCTGCCCGCGTACCAGATGGGCGGATCGTCGGACAGGCCCTGCCGCTCGTGCACGTGCCCGAGCGCCCAGTAGTCGTAGCCCGCGCGCATCAGGAAGCTGAGCTCCGACGGCGCATAGGGATGATGGGCCTCGGCCCCGAGGGAGTGATGCACCTGGGTGTGCAGGAGCGCGACCTGCGGCAGGTCCGCGATCTCCGCGGACGGCCGCATGAAGCCGCGCGACAGATCGGCGCGCTCTTCGGCCGACGCGTGGCCGACGGCGGTGACGTAGCCGACCGGCGTCCCGGTCGCGTCGGGCACGAGAATCCTTCGTGGCGTCGCGTCCGACACGACGTGCACGTGCGAAGGCCAGGGCAGCCGTCGGGGACCGTTCGGCGCGGACCCGGGATCGTGGTTGCCGGTCGCGTACACCACCGTGATGCCGTGATCGCCCAGCTCGGCGAGCTGCTCCAGCATGAACCGCTCGGTGCGCAGCGAGAGGCGGTCGGAGTCGAAGAGGTCGCCCGCCACGAGGAACGCGTGTGCCTCCTCCGTGATCGCGAGCTGCACGGCCTGGGCGAAAGCCTCGCGCGAGGCGTCGCGCAGGCGCTGGCGTGCGGCCTCGGAGCGGCCCGCGAACGACGTATCGAGGTGTACGTCGGCGACGTGCACGAAACGCATGCGGCAAAGTAGATGAAAGCGCGGAGCCGGGGAATTCGACGAACGGCCGCGGGCGAAGGTTCCGCCCCACGGTGTTCCGCCGTACAGTTGTGAGGCCCCGCCGGCGGCACGGGCCGACGCGTGACCGTCTCGGGCGAGGCCATACTCGATCGAGATCCATGAGCCCGGACCCCAGCCCGGACGTGAACCCGGCCGCCAGCCCGGCCGCCAGCCCGGACGCCGGCATCGTCACGGGCATGGCCGGGGGTCGGCTCAGGGATCACGCGCCGCTGATCGAGGCCGTCCGTCGCGCGCTCGCGGAGGACGCCGCCGAACGAAAGGCCGACGAGCGGGAGGCCGCGGCGGTCCTCGACTTCGCGTCGATCTTCCTGGCGCGTGCGCCGGATTCGCTGTTCCGGGGGCGCAGCACCGGCGACCTGGCCGCGTGCACGCTCGGGGCCTTCCGCTTCCTCGCGGGCTCGCGGCCCGACCGCGTCGACGTCGCGGTCTCGAATCCCGAGCGTGCGACCGAGGGGTGGTCCGCGCCCGTCACCGTCGTGCGGGCGCACGTGAGCGAGCGGCCGTTCATCGTGGACACGATCCGCGAGTACCTTCACGGCCAGGGGCTGTCGATCCAGCACATGGTCTATCCGCTCCTCGACGTGGAGCGGGACGGCGAAGGGCGCGTCGTCGGCGTCCAGCCCGCGAGCGACACGGGCCAGAAGGAATCGCTCGTACACTGCGAAGTGGAGCGCGTCACCGATCCGGCGGTGCTCGCCCGACTGCCGGAAGAGCTCGAGCGCCGCCTCCAGGACGTGGTGCGCGCGACCGACGACTTCTCCGCCATGCTGGGCGCGCTGGACGGCGTGCTCGAGGAGCTGGGGAGCCCGGCGCCCGGCAACGGCCAGCAGGAACCGGAGCTCGCCGAGATGCGCGCGTTCCTCGAGTGGCTGCGCGACGGCGCGTTCGTGTTCCTCGGCTATCGCGCGTACGATGCGCTCGTGGACGATGCGGGCGGCGCGAGCCTGGTCGTGGTGCCGGGCTCGGGCCTCGGCATCCTGCGGAACGAGGGCCGCTCGCGCTTCGCCCGGCCGGTTCCCCTCGCCGAGCTGCCGCCGGCGATCCGCGCGCTCGTGCGCGGCGGCCCGATGCTCGTCATCAGCAAGAGCGGCGCGGAGTCCACCGTGCACAGGCGCGCGCGCATGGACGCCATCGGAGTGCGGAGGCTCGACGCGCGCGGACGCACGGTGGGCGAGCACCGATTCCTCGGGCTGTTCACGTCCAAGGCCTACGCGGAGGCCGCCGAGAACATCCCGATCCTGAGGCGCAAGCTCACCCGCGTGCTCGAGCTGGCGCGTGTGCGGAAGGGCTCGCACGACTACAAGGCGATCATCACGATCTTCAACTCACTGCCGCGCGAGGAGCTCTTCGTATCCTCGCCGGAGGAGATCGTCGCCGACGTGCGCACGGTGCTCACCTCGTTCGGCACGGACGACGTACGCGTCTCGGTCCGCGACGACACGCTGGCGCGCGGGCTGTCCGTGATGGTCATCATCCCGCGCGACCGCTTCTCGGGTGACGTGCGCAAGTCGATCGAGGCCGCGCTCGTGACGGCGCTCTCCGGCGACGTGCTGAACTACCATCTCGCCCTGGGCGAGGGCGATCAGGCGCGGCTGCACTTCTTCATCTCGGCGCGCGCGGGCGAGCGGCCGGCGGCCGAGATCTCCGCGCTCGAGCACACCGTGCGCCGGATCATCCGGACGTGGGCGGACCTGGTCGAGGAGGAGCTCGAGCGCGTGCGCCCGGAGGCCGCGCAGGCGCTGGCGCGCCGCTACGTGAACGCGTTCGACCCGGAGTACCGCGCGGCGACGGTGCCGTCGACCGCCGTGGCGGATATCCTGGAGCTCGAAGCGATGGCGGCGAGCGGCCGGCGCACGTCCGTGTCGCTCGCCAACCGGCCGGCGGACGTGCACGTGGCGGGCGTCACGGGCGCCACGGAGCTCAAGATCTCGCTGCGCGGCGAGCGGCTGATCCTCTCGGACTTCATGCCGATCCTCGAGCATCTCGGCCTGACGGTCATCGCCATGAACCCGTTCGAGGTGCGCGCCGAAGGCGACGCGGCCGCGATGATCTACATCTTCGCGGTGCAGGACGCCGCGCGCCGCCCGCTCGACATCCACGCCCGAGGAGACCTCGTCTGCGAGACCGTGCTGGCCGCGAGGGCGGGCGACGTCATGAGCGACCGCCTGAACGCGCTCGTGCTCACGGCGGGTCTGCACTGGCGCGAGGTGGACGTGCTGCGCGCGCTCGTGGGCTACGCGTTCCAGCGCGGCGTGGTCCCGAGCCGGCTGGCGCTGCCCGCCGCGCTCGTGAAGCATCCGGGCATCGCGAAGGAGCTCTTCGAGCTCTTCAAGGTGAAGTTCGATCCTGCCACCGGTGCCACGCGAGCGGAGCGCATGGCGGCGGCGGAGGATATCCGCACGGCCTTCCGCGCCTCGCTCGAGAGCGTCACGCTGCTCTCGGACGATCGCGCGCTCCGGCGTCTGGAGGAGCTCATCGGCGAGCTGGTGAGGACCAACTTCTACCGTCGCGGCGGTCGCACGCCGACGCTGAGGTCGGGCGGCGTGCCGTTCGTGTCCTTCAAGTTCCTCGTGGGCCACCTCGAGCACTCGCGGCCGACGGAGCTCCTGTTCGAGGTGTGGGTGCACTCGGCGCGCATGGAGGGCGTGCACCTGCGGGGCGCGCGCGTCTCGCGCGGGGGCATACGCTGGAGCGATCGGCCGGACGACTTCCGCAAGGAGGTGCTCGGGCTCGTGAGGACGCAGATGGTGAAGAACGCCGTCATCGTGCCCGAGGGATCCAAGGGCGGCTTCATCACCAGGCGCGTCGCCGCCGACCCCGAGGAGCGGCTCGCGGAGGCCAAGGAGCAATACAAGACGCTGATCCGCGGCATGCTGGACCTGACGGACGACCTGGCCGACGGCTCACC
This sequence comes from Gemmatimonadales bacterium, assembly GCA_050181335.1. Classification (GTDB taxonomy): domain Bacteria; phylum Gemmatimonadota; class Gemmatimonadetes; order Longimicrobiales; family Gaopeijiaceae; genus UBA2982. Next base: position 84,623 of record JBFXDG010000002.1, read on the forward strand.
GGTCCCGCCCCAGGACGTCGTCGCGTACGACCCGCCCGATCCCTACCTCGTCGTGGCCGCCGACAAGGGCACGGCGACGTTCTCCGACATGGCGAACGGCGTCGCGGCGGAGTACGGGTTCTGGCTCGGCGACGCGTTCGCCTCGGGGGGCTCGCACGGATACGACCACAAGGCCGTGGCGATCACGGCTCGCGGCGGATGGGAGTGCGTGAAGCGGCACTTCCACGAGATGGGGATGGACATCCAGACCGAGCCGTTCACCGTCGTGGGCATCGGCGACATGAGCGGCGACGTCTTCGGCAACGGGATGCTGCTCTCGGATCAGATCCGCCTGATCGCGGCGTTCGACCACCGGCACGTCTTCATCGATCCCGACCCGGATCCGAGGCTGTCGTTCGTGGAGCGGCGTCGGCTGTTCGCGCTCGGTGGCTCGAGCTGGGCGGACTACCGCGCGGAGGCGCTCAGCGCGGGCGCCATGATCGTTCCGCGCGGCGCGAAGGAAGTGCGCCTCACGCCGGAGGCACGGCGCGCGCTCGGCATCGAGGACCCATCGACGGCAGACGAGAAGACCGGCGCCGCCGGCGCCGGAAGCGAGGTGCTCGACGGCGAGGCGCTCGTGCGGTGTGTGCTGCGGGCACCGGCCGACCTGCTCTGGAACGGCGGGATCGGCACGTACGTGAAAGCCTCGACCGAGGCGCACGTCGACGCTGCCGACCCGACGAACGACGCCGTGCGCGTGGACGCCAGCGCGCTCCGCTTCCGCGTCGTCGGCGAAGGCGGCAACCTCGGGTTCACCCAACGCGCGCGCGTGGAGTACGCTCTGCGCGGAGGGCGCATCAACACGGACGCGCTCGACAACTCGGGCGGCGTGGACATGTCGGACCACGAGGTGAACCTGAAGATCCTCCTCGCGCCCGCCGTCCGGTCCGGCGCGATGACCGTGGCGAAGCGCAACCAGCTCCTCGGGGGGCTGACGGGGGCGGTGGTGGAGCTGGTCCTGCACGACAATCGCTCCCAGAGCCTCGCGGTGTCGCTCGATCTGCAGCGGGCGCGCGAGTCGGCGAACGACTTCCGCGATCTGATGTTCGCGCTCGAGAAGGCCGGCGACATCGATCGCGGTGCCGAGGGTCTGCCGTCGCGCGACGTGCTGGCCGAGCGCGCACGGGCGGGCCAGTCCCTCGTGCGGCCTGAGCTCTGCGTGCTGCTCGCGCACGCGAAGCTCGGCCTGAAGACGGAGCTCCTGAAGAGCACGCTGCCGGACGATCCCGTGGCCGAGAGCTACCTCGTCGGCTATTTCCCGCCGGCCGCGATCCTGGCCGCGGGGCGCGAGAGCCTGGACGGACACCGCCTGCGGCGTGAGATCATCGCCAGCCAGGTGACGAACGATCTCGTCGATCTGATGGGCTCGACGTTCGTGCACCGCCTGTCATGGGACACGGACGCCAGCGCCGAGCAGGTGGTGAGGGCGTGGCTGGTCGCGTCGCGCCTGGCGGACCACCGGGCGCTGCTCGCACAGATGCTGGACCAACGGAGCGCGGACGCCGCCGCGGTGACCCGCTGGCTGCTCGGCCTGGCCCGTGTGCTCGAGCGCACGGCGCGTTGGGTGCTCGCGAACGTTCCGCCGGAGACCGCGCTCGCGTCCGTCGTCGACGAGCATCTCGACGGGCTCGCCGTGCTGCGCGACGCGTTCGGCGACGCCGTGGCGGGGGACGAGCGGACGATCTTCGAGAAGCGCGTGGCCGAGATCCGTCAGCTGGGGGCGGACGAGTCGTTCTCCAAGCGACTCATCACGCTCCGCTTCCTGGATCAGCTGCTCGAGATCCTCCAGGTCGCGCGCCGGACCGGCGTCGATCCGGTGGAGGTGGCTCGGGCGTACTACCACGCTTCGGAGCTGCTGCACCTGCCGTGGCTGCGGCGCCGCGCGCTCGCGGCCGGCCGCCACGGACAGTGGGATCACCGCGCGGCCCAGATCCTCTCGGGCGACGTATCGCGTGCGCACCGCGAGATTACTGCCCATATGCTACGAACCACGGCACGCAGCTCGGGGACCGAAGCGCCCTCGGTCCGGAGCTTCCAGGAGATGGTCGAGGAGCTTCGCAGGGAGGAGCAGTCGCTGGGGCTCGGGGCGATCACCGTGGCGGTGCGGGAGCTGACGGAGCTCGCGGACGGCCTGGCGGGAACGTCCCCAGGGGGCCGCCGATGAGCGCGCGGTTCGCGAGATCCGCAGGGTTCACGCTGCTCGAGCTCGTGATCGTGTTGATGCTCGTCCTCGCGGCCACCACGATCGGCCTGCTCCGCTTCAACGGCTACTTCGAGCGGGTGGCGGCCCAGCGCGCCGCGCAGGTGTTCGCGCGCGACCTCACGTTGGCTCGGGGGATGGCGACGCGCGGACGCCAGCCCGTGGTGATCCGCTTCTACGAGTCGAGCCTGAGGTACGAGGTGGTGGAGCGCAGCACGGGGACGGTCGCGGCGGTACGGCGCTTCGGCACCAACGCCGACATCGACCTGTCCGCCGTCACGCTCGACTTCGCGGGGGACAGCGTGGTGTTCGACGCCCGCGGGGAGGCCGATCTGAGCGGCGCCTCCGGCGCGCTGGGCACGGCAACATTTTCTTCCGGGGCCTCTCGGTACACTGTATCGTTCAACAGCATGGGAGCCTCGAAGATAGATCGCACTTGAGCCGCCGATCATGGCTCTCGACCTGCCCCGGCGGCCCGGACGCTCGCTCGACCCTCGGGTTCACGCTGATCGAGGTCGTGGGCGCCCTGCTCATCTTCTCCATGGGCGTCCTGATGGTGATCCAGGTCAGTGGGGCGCTCGGCACCCGGATGCGGTACGCGGGCGCCCGGTCGGAGATCGTGGTGCTGGCCAACGAACGGCTCGACTCCCTGGCGGCGGAGCCGTTCACCTCGCTGGCCGCCGGGACGACGACGGGCACGATCTCGGCGGAGGGCATGACGTTCCAGCGGAGCGTGACCATCACGTCGGTCACGCCGCTCCTCAAGCGCATCGACGTGACGATCGCTCCGGTCGCGGGAGGCGCGGGGCCGACGCACACCGTCACGAGCTACGCGTCGACCGCCTGGTAACGCGCAGGTGGGGCGACGAGGGGGGCTTCTCGCTCGTCGAGACGATGATCGCGCTCGTGCTGTCGTCGGTGATCATCGTTCTGGTGAGCACGACGTTCCTGGTGCAGACCCGGTACTACTCCTCGCAGACGCTGCGCGCGGCCGCGCATGACAACGCCCGCACGGCGACCGAGCGCATGGCGCGAGAGATCCGCTCGGTGATGCGGAGCGGGTTCGTGTCCGCCGGGTCGACCTCGCTCACCATCCGGTCGCCGATGCTGCTCGCGGTCGTGTGCGACCGCCAGGGAAACAACATCAGCGTACACAACGAGGGCGGTGAGGCGGGCATCGATACCGACGAGGTCGCCGGCGTCGGATGGCTCGACCAGACCACCGGGGTCTGGACCTACCGGTCCGCGACGTGGAGCTACATCGACCAGAATGGCGGCAACCCGGCGAACAGCTGCGCGGGCAACGGCGCGGACACGACCGGCGCGTCCGGCTCGTTCCACCGCCTGCGCCGCTTCAACAACCTGTACGGATCCACGCCGGACGACGGCGAGATCATCATGCTCTACCGGGAGACGACCTTCTCGATCCAGTCGTCCGCGCTCGAGCCCGGCACGCTCGGGCTCTTCCGCGCGAGCTACGGGCAGTCGGCCATCGAGCTCGCGACCGGCATGGATCCGACCGCCAAGTTCCAGTACCGGACCGGTGGGAGCACATACGCCAACAGCGTAGCCGCCGGCAACCTGGGCAACATCGACGCGGTCCGACTCGTGGCCGAGGCGCGCAAGCGGTCGCAGTCGGGCGGTCAGAGCGACATCACGTTCGGTTGGTCCGTGAACATCGTCCTGCCGAACGTTCCGTGACGCACGCAGCGGACGCCCGCGCATCCCGGTCGCCCGAGCGCGGCGGCTTCGTGCTCGTGCTGGTCGTGATGATGCTGTTCGCCATCTCGGTGGCGAGCGCCACGGGGTACATCGTGGTGAACGACGAGTTCGACATGGCGAGGCACTCCGACGAGGGCGCCGAAGCGCTGTCGGTCGCGCAGGCGGGGCTCCACCGCTTCGTCGCGGAGCAGCTGGGCGTGGTGGGGAACAACGTCAGCTACGCGACCGGCACCGGCACGGCGCTGATCAACACGCGCAAGCTCGGCATCATCGACGCGGACACGGACCTCTACTACATCAGGTCCCAGGGCACGGTGTCGAACATCTTCACGCCGACGTCGCCCGCGCGACGGGTGGTCGGCGCCTACGCCTACCATCATCGCCGCCCGCTGCCGAACCTCGGCGCGCTGGTGGTGACCTCCGCTTCCGCGGGTGCGGGCAGCAACGGCGTGAACGGCATCGTCACGGGGAACGACCAGAACAACAACTCCGACTGCCCCGTCGCCTCGGGTCCCGGTCCGAACATCGCGGGGGCGATCGCGCGCTCGTCCACCGTCTCTTCCGGGACGTTGCAGGGGAGTCCCCCGGGGTCGAGCGGTGGCGCGTACAACTCCTACTCGAACATCTACAACGCGATCGGCCTGCGCTGGGACGTGCTCACCCACCCGAGCTTCCCCGTGGACTTCGTCAACGTCGAGCCGAACTGGGCCACGATCCCGAGTGATTCGTTTCCGGTGATCCGCGTCACGAACACCCCCTTCACGGGCGCGGGTTGGAATGGCAGGGGCGTGCTCATCGTCACCGGCGAGTTCGACGCGACGAGCTCGTTCTATTGGAACGGCATCGTGCTCGCCGGCGCGATGGACGACATCCACGAGGGGCACGTGAACGGCCTGGTGGTCGGCGGCCTGAACGCGCAGAACGTCAAGTCGCCGGTGATCTTCGAGAGCGGCGGGTACGTGCGCTACTACTCCTGCACCGTGTGGGACGCGAACGAGTCGCTCTCGTTCATGGAGCTGTTGCCCGACACGGAGTGGGAGATCAGCTGATCCCGCGTTCGCCTGAGGCCGTCGACGTCCCCTCGCGGACCGGGCGCTAGTCCGGAACGCGCTGGACCGCGTCCGCGATCAGCACCGCCTCGCGTCCCTCGAGCTCCGCTTCGATCTCGGGGTCGAGATCCCAGCCGACCTCGCGCTCGATCTCGACCACCGTCATCGTCCGCACCGTACCGGTCACGCGCACGCGGTTGTCGAGCCACTGATCGTCGATCTCGTCGAGCCCGGCCGTCTGCTTGCCGAGCACCAACAGATCGTTGTCGATGCCGCCCTGGAGCGGCGCGTCCTCGTCCAACTTGAAGGCCCTCGGGCCGACGACCTCCTCGAGGTCCCCGGTCACCGTGACCGTCCGTCCCGCGAAGCTCGCCGGCTCGGAGACGATGTCTTCGACGCCGATCTCGTTCGCCGTCAACGCGTCTTCCCTCTCGATCGGCTCGCTCGCTTCGGGCGTCGCTTCCGGCATGTCGTCCATGTCTCCGGTCTCCCCGGCGGGCTCGCACGAAGCCAGCACGAAGGAAAGAGCGACGGCGGAGCCCGCCAGCCCGAATATCCTGTTCATCTGATCTGCTCCTGCTCGGAGTTGTGGTGTCGTCTCCGGCTCTCAGCGCACGCAAGAAGGCTGCCGGCGAAAGTGCCCATGCCTCCCCGACCTGCCGGTGTCCGACGTCTCGTGTCCGCGACGCGTCGGAGTCGTCCGGGCTCGACGGTCGGCGTCGCGCGCAGGTAACACGCGGAATCGCATCGCCGAGCCACTCGTCACGCTCCCGCCGACGACGACGGTCGGGGGCATGGAACCTGCTTCTTCGAGCCAGCACACCTCCGTGCGTGCACGGAGATCCCATGAACGAGACGCGAAATGGAGGGATTCATGAATCGCGACACGCTGAAGGGACGCTGGACGCAGCTCAAGGGTCAGGCGCGCGAGCAGTGGGGCAAGCTCACGGACGACGACCTCGATCAGATCGAGGGTCGGAGCGAGCAGCTCGTCGGCAAGATCCAGGAACGCTACGGCATCGCGCGCGACGAAGCGGAGCGCCAGGTGAATTCCTGGGAGCCGGCACGTCGCGAGCGGTAGCAGAGAGCGATCTCGAGAACCGCTCGAGATCCGTGCCTCGCGAACACCCGTCGAGGCGCGGTCCATAGGTCGCCGGGGCGGCCATCGCAGGTGGAGGTCGCGTTGCCTTCGTGCGACATCCGGGGGCTTCGGGGCGTTCGTCGGTGGGTCGGCGCGCCTCGATCGCCCCCGCTCTTCGACCCCGGCCGGGGTCCAACCGGCGCAACCACGCGAACCCCCCGAAATCGTTAGATTCTTGCGCGTAGCGCCAGAAAGCCTCAAATGATGCGGGTCCTCAGTCGAAAATGAGTCGTCGGCCGCGCTTCCCGGCCGAATCGAAAGAGCGCCCCCAGGTGGGCGCTCGTTCTGCGAGAAGCCCCCAGGAAAGCGCGGCCTCGAGAAAGGAAAGATGCGCCCTACCAACACCCGGGATCCCCAGTACTACCACCGGGTCGTGGACTGTCAGTGGGCCTGTCCGGCCCACACGAACGTTCCCGAATACATCCGTCTGATCGCGGAGGGCAGGTACACCGAGTCGTACATGCTCAACCGGAAGTCGAACGTCTTCCCGGGAATCCTCGGGCGGACGTGCGACCGACCGTGCGAGCCCGCCTGCCGGCGCACGCGCGTCGAAGGCGAGCCGGTCGCGATCTGCCGGCTGAAGCGCGTGGCGGCGGACCTGCGCGACGACGTCCGCGACTTGCTGCCGAAGCCCCCGCTGATCGGGAACGGCAAACGGGTGGCGCTGATCGGCGCGGGCCCGGCGTCGCTCACCGTCGCGAACGACCTCGCCCCGCAGGGCTACGAGGTCGTGATCTTCGAGGCGCTCTCGAAGCCCGGCGGCCTCATGCGGACGAACATCCCGTCGTTCCGGCTGCCCGCCGCGGTGCTCGACGACGAGATCGCGATGATCCTGGAGATGGGCGTCGACATACGCTACAACACGCCGGTCGAGAGCCTGAAGGCGCTCCTCGACTCGAACGAGTTCGACGCGGTGTTCATCGGCACGGGCGCTCCGAAGGGCAAGGAGCTCGACGTCCCGGGTCGCAACGAGGCGGACGCGAACGTCCACATCGGCATCGAGTGGCTCGAGTCGGTTCACTTCGGGCACGTCGAGTCGATCGGCAAGCAGGTGCTCGTCATCGGCGTCGGCAACACGGCCATGGACTGCTGCCGGAGCGCGAAGCGGCTCGGCGCCAAGGACGTGAAGGTGATGGCCCGCCGGACGCGTCCCTACTTCAAGGCCTCTCCCTGGGAGCTCGAGGACGCCGAGGGCGAGCAGATCGACATCGTGGTGAACCACGCGCCGCAGAAGTTCGTGATCGAGAACGGCAAGCTCGTCGGCATGGTCTTCGACGTCCTGGAGTGGAGCGAAGGCGCGGACGGCCGCCAGGTGAGCAAGAAGGTGGACGAGGCGTTCCTACCCGCCGACGACGTGGTGCTGGCGATCGGTCAGGAGAACGCCTTCCCGTGGGTCGAGCGCGACATCGGCATCGAGTTCGGCAAGTGGGACATGCCGGTGGTCGATCGCGCGACGTTCATGACCACGCGCGAAGGCGTGTTCATCGGCGGCGACGCGGCGTGGGGGCCCGAGAACATCATCTGGGCGGTGGAGCACGGGCATCAGGCGGCGATCTCCATCGACAACTACTGCCAGGGACGTCCCGTCACCGAGCGGCCGCCCTACGGGATGAACCTCGTCTCGACCAAGATGGGCATCCACGAGTGGAGCTACGCGAACGACTACGATCCGGTGCACCGCACCGAGATGCGCTACGTCGATCTCGCCAAGCGACTCTCCGACATCAAGGTGGAGGCCGAGCTCGGCTTCGATCTGAAGGAAACCGCGCAGGAGGTCGGACGCTGCCTCAACTGCGACATCCAGACCGACTTCACGGCGAAGCTGTGCATCGAGTGCGATGCCTGCGTGGACATCTGCCCGGTGCTCTGCCTCACGATCACGCACGACGGTGAGGAGTCGGATCTCCGCGGCCGGCTCACCGCACCGGCGGACAACCTGAAGCAGCCGCTCTTCGTCTCCGAAGCTCTTCCCCAGACCAAACGGGTCATGGTCAAGGACGAGGACCTCTGCGTGCACTGCGGGCTGTGCGCCGAGCGATGCCCCACGGCGGCGTGGGACATGATGCGGTTCGATCTCTTGACCCCTTACGCAGGACAGGAGCTTTGGGCGACACCAGAGGCCCCGGCGGCGCCGGCATCAACGACTTCGCGCTGAAGATCGCCACGGTCAACGGGACCGGATCGGCGAGCGCGAATAGCCTGCTGCTGCAGGCACTCTTCCGCATGGGCATTCCCGTGTCGGGGAAGAACGTCTTTCCGTCCAACATCCAGGGGCTGCCGACCTGGTACGAGATCCGCGTCAACAAGGACGGATACACGGCGCGGAGCCCCGACTTCCACCTCATGGTGGCGATGAACCCGGAGAGCTACGCCCGGGACATCAACGACGTGGTCTCGGGCGGCTGGGTGCTGTACGACAACACGCGCGAGCTCGAGGACGAGTTCCGCCGCGACGACGTGAACTTCATCGGCATCCCGCTCGCGCAGATGTGCATCGAGCACTTCCAGGGCTCGCGCATCCGCATCCTGATGAAGAACATCACGTACGTCGGCGCGCTGGTCGCGCTGCTCGACATCGACATGGACGTCGTGAAGGGGATGCTCGAGGAGAAGTTCGCGGCCAAGAAGCACCTCATGAAGTCGAACTTCGAGGCGATCGCGCGCGGGCACGACTACGTGAAGGAGCGCTTCGACTGTCCGCTCCCGATCCGCCTCCAGGCGATGAACGAGAACCGCGGCAAGGTCATGGTGACCGGCAACGCGGCCGCCGCGCTCGGCTGCGTGTACGCGGGCGCCACCGTGGGCGCGTGGTATCCGATCACGCCGGCCACGTCGGTCATGGACAACTTCGCCGAGTTCTGCGAGCGCTACCGTGTGGACCCGGCGACCGGCAAGCACGACTACTGCATCCTGCAGGCTGAGGACGAGCTGGCCGCCGCGGGCATGGTGATCGGCGCGAGCTGGATGGGCGCGCGCGCGTTCACGCCGACCTCCGGGCCGGGTATCGACCTCATGAGCGAGTTCATCGGGCTCGCGTACTACTCCGAGGTCCCCGCGGTCTTCTTCGACATCCAGCGGACGGGCCCGTCCACCGGCATGCCGACCCGGACGCAGCAGGGGGACCTCCTGCTCGCGGCGTACGCGTCGCACGGAGACACGAAGCACATCCTGCTCATCCCGTCGGATCCGAAGGAGTGCTTCGAGTTCGCCGTGAAGGCGTTCGATCTCGCGGAGCGCTTCCAGACGCCCGTGTTCATGCTGTCCGACCTCGACATCGGCATGAACGACTGGGTGATCTCGAAGCTCGAGTGGGACGAGGCCTACCGGCCGGACCGCGGCAAGGTCCTCTCGGCCGAGGAGCTCGAGTCGGTCGACAAGTACTACCGGTACCTCGACGTGGACGGCGACCACATCGCCGCCCGCTCGCTGCCGGGGACGCATCCCAAGGGCGCGTATTTCACGCGCGGCTCCGGCCACGACAAGTACGGGCGGTACACGGAGGACTCGGACGCCTACTCCGAGGTGATGCTGCGGCTGAAGAGGAAGATCGATTCGGCGGCCGAGCACGTTCCCGCGCCCGACATCCGGCGAGCGGATGCGCCCACCTCCTCGGCGTTGGTCTCGCTCGGCGGCTGCCACTGGGCCGTGCTCGAGGCGCGCGACGACCTCGCGGCGCGCGGCATCCATTTCGACTACATGCGCATCCGGGGCTTCCCGTTCGGGAAGGCGGTCGAGGAGTTCCTCGCCCAGCACGACACGGTGTTCGTGATCGAGCAGAACCGCGACGAGCAGCTGAAGAAGCTGCTCACCATCGAGACGAGCGTGACGAAGGAAAAGCTGCGCTCACTCACCTACTTCGGCGGCCAGCCCCTCTCCAAGGGCCACGTGCTCAAGGGCCTGGCCACCCATCTCGGCGACCGGATGAACGGGAAGCCGCAAAACGCGCTTCAGGAGGTTGGCAGGTGAGCTACATCGCCAAGCCGGTCGCTCGGCATCCGAGGATGCCGGTCAACGCCCTCGGCCTGACGACGAGGGACTACGAAGGCTCGATGTCGACGCTGTGCGCCGGGTGCGGTCACGACTCCGTGACGGCGGCGCTCATCCAGGCGCTCTTCGAGATGAACGTCGAGCCGCACCGGCTCGCGAAGCTCTCGGGCATCGGCTGCTCGTCCAAGACGCCGACCTACTTCGCCAAGACCGCGCACGGCTTCAACAGCGTGCACGGCCGCATGCCCTCGATCGCCGCGGGCGCGAACGCGGCGAACCGCGACGTGCTCTACGTCGGCATCTCGGGCGACGGCGACTCGCTCTCGATCGGCCTCGGTCAGTTCTGCCACGCGATCCGGCGGAACGTGAACATGCTCTACGTGCTCGAGAACAACGGCGTCTACGGCCTCACGAAGGGCCAATTCTCCGCCTCCGCCGACGTCGGCAGCAAGGCGAAGGGCGGCGACGCCAACCAGCAGGGCCCGATCGACTCGGTGAGCCTCGCGCTCACGCTCGGCGCGACCTTCGTGGCGCGCTCGTTCTCGGGCGACAAGGCGCAGCTCGTGCCGATCCTGAAAGCGGGGCTCGCGCACAACGGCTTCGCGTTCGTGGACGTCATCTCGCCGTGCGTCACGTTCAACGACCACGAGGGCTCGACGAAGAGCTACGCGCACACGCGCAAGAACATGCACGAGGTGATCGACGCGGACTTCATCCCGTCGGACTTCGTGCCCCTGAAGCGCGAGATCACGACCGACTACGAGCGCGGCACGACGACCGCGGTGACCATGCACGACGGCAGCGTCGTGCGGCTCCGGAAGGTCGCCGAGGATTACGATCCTTCGGATCGCCGTGCGGTGGTCGACTACCTCGGTGACGCGGCCTCACGCGGCGAGATCGCCACGGGTCTGCTCTACATCTCCGAAGCGGGTAAGGACCTGCACGGCTTCGAGAACACGTCGGCGACGCCGCTGGTGAAGCTCCCGTACGAGAAGCTCTGCCCCGGCAGCGCGGCGCTCGACGAGCTCCAGAAGGAGTGGGTGTAGGGGTCGGAGGCGCCGTCGCTCAGGAGCTTCGGCCGGCCAGCAGGCCGCGCACGACCTCCGCGGCCTGGTCGAGCTCGCTCGCTCGGGTCTCGTAGTCCAGGCCGCTCACCGCCGCGCCGACACGCTCGTGGAGGCGGCGCAGGACCGTCGCCTTTTCCTCGAGCGCCCTGAGCGCCGAGTAGAGCGCCTCCTCGATCTCGATCGACTGTCCGTCCACCAGGCTCTCCGCCGAGAACGCGTGGCCGGTGTGACAGCGGTACCGAAGGATGCCGCCGTCATCGAGCTCCCACAGCGAGCCGCGGCATGCGGGGCAGGTGAACGGGGACAGGGTGCCGATGCGGCCCATGTCGGAGATATCGCGATCCATCTTGGCGAACTCGATCTCGGTCTCGAGGGATGCAGGCGGCTTCCGCGCCCGTCCGGGGTCGACGGGCTCGCGGGCGAGGCGGTCGAGCAGCGGCGCGATCTCCGAGACCGGAAGCGAATGATCGACGTCGGCGGCCCGAGCGGCGTTGAGCGGCATCTCGGGGTAGAGCGCGTCGTCCGACGACTGCACGACGGTGACGCCGCCGCAGGTCCTGATGGCCCAGAGCCCGGCCGTGCCGTCGTCGAGGTAGCCGGTCAGGACCACGCCGACCACGCGCGGGCCGTAGGCCCACGCCGCCGATCGGAAGAGCGGGTCGATGGCCGGGCGGTGTCGGTTCTCACGAGGTCCGCGCACCACGCGCATCTGCTGCGGCTCCACGAGGAGATGACAGTCGGCGGGCGCGACGTAGATGTGGCCCAGCAGGATCTCCTGTCCGTCCTCGGCGAACGAGGCCGGCAGCGGCCCCTTCCGGTCGAGGATGAGGGGCAGCTGCGACTTGGCGCGGGGGCTGGTGTGCTGGACGACGAAGACCGACGCGGGCAAGTCCGGGGGCAGCAGCGCGACGAGCTTCTGGAGCGTCTCCACACCGCCGGCCGACGCGCCCACGACGATGATGTCGTGGCCGGCCATCAGGTCGAATTCGGTCGCGCGAGCGTCGCGACGAGATCGATCACGGACTCGGGGCTGACCGGTTTGACCAAGTGGTGATCGAAGCCGGCGGTCTTGGAGCGCCGCCGATCTTCGGGCTGTCCCCAGCCGGTGCACGCGACCAGCACGACGTCCCGTCCCCACGATTCGCTGCGGATGCGGCGCGCGACGTCGTACCCGTTGACCTTCGGCATGCCGAGGTCCAGCAGCATCATGTGGGGTCGATAGTCCGATGCCATCTCGATCGCCGCCTCGCCGTCGTGGGCCGTGCGCACCTCGTAGCCCTCCATACGCAAGACGATGGCCATGCTCTCGGCCGCGTCTACGTTGTCGTCCACGACCAGCAGCCGTCGCGAACGATCCACGGCCCCGGTCTGGCGGCGTGCGCTGGCCGAGCGCTGCGCGGCCGCGGCCGTCGACGACGCGGCCGGCAGCGTCACCACGAACTCGCTTCCCTTTCCGGGCCCTTCGCTGTGCGCGACGACCGTTCCGCGGTGCCGCTCGACGAGGCCCTTCACGAGCGCGAGCCCGATGCCGAGGCCGCCCGCGGACGCCTCCGCTTCCGGATCGATCTGCGAGAACAGCTCGAAGAGCCTGCCGACGTGACCAGGATCGAGACCGATGCCGCTGTCGCGAACGCTCACGACGACCACCCCCTGATGTCGCACGGCCTTCACGCGGATGTCGCCGCCGGGCGGCGTGTACTTCGCGGCGTTGCTGAGCAGGTTCGCGAAGATCTGCACCAACCGGGTGAGGTCGCCTTCGACCTCGATCGGCTCGGCGGGAAGGTCGAGCGCGAGCTTGTGCTGTTGTCCCTCGACGAGGTGCCGTGTGGTCTCGACCGCCTGCACGATCACGGTGCCGAGCTCGACCCGGTCCCAGCGCAGCAGGATCATGTCGCGGGTGAGGCGGCTGACGTCGAGCAGGTCCTCGAGCAGCGCGCTCATGTGCTTCACCTGCCGGTCGATCACGTCCCGGCACCACGCGAGCTTCGGGTCGAGGTTCGGAGCGAAGCGCATGACGGCGGCCGCGTTGCGGATCGGAGCCAGCGGGTTTCTGAGCTCGTGGGCGAGCGTCGCGATGAACGTGTCCTTGCGGCGGTCCGCCTCGCGCAGGTCGCGTAGCAGCCGCTGCACCTCGAGCCGCGCCTCCACTTGCTTCGTGATGTCCTGGACGATGTGGCTGATCCCGACCACACGATTCGTCGCGTCGAGGATCGGCGCGGTGGCGACCAAGACGGAAACGGGCGTTCCGTCCCGCTTCCGCCGGAGCGTCTCGTGAACGTGCGAGACGCGCTCGCGCACGCGTCTCTGGATCTTGCGTTCCGCCACGAGACGGTCGGGCGGTAACAGGATCTCGATGCTCTCGCCGATCGCTTCGGTCGAAGCGTAGCCGAACAGCCGCTCGGCCCCGGCGTTCCACGAGTTGATGATCCCGTTCAGGTCCTCCGTCAGGATCGCCTGGTCGGCGGAGGTGACGATCGCGGCGAGTCTGGCCGCTTCCGCCTGCATGCGCTTCTGCTCGCTCACGTCCATGAGCGCGAGCTGCAGCACGAGCGACCCGTCGGACTCCTCGCGCGCCAGGCTCATGGTCATCTGCACCCAGAGGGGACCGCCATTGGCGGCGCGGCGCATCTCCGCCTCGAGCGCCACGGGCGCGTCACCCGCGAGCACGCGGGCGCGCTCGCGCTCGTAGGCCGCGACGGTCGGCGCGCTCATCAGCTCGGTGAGCCGAGGGCGGGGAATCCCCGGCTTGAGGCCGAGGAGATCCGACGCCCGCTGGTTGAGCTGCAGGATCCTCCCCTGCACGCCGATCGTGAGCAGGGCGACGGGCGCCGCGGCGTAGAGGTCTTCATAGCGCGCACGCGCACCCTCGAGCGCCACCTGCGCCTGACGGAGCTCTTCGTTCTGCGCCTCGAGCTCGGCCCGGTACACGCCGAGCTCGTGCTGGAGGATGGGCTCGATGGGCTCGTGCGAGGGTGCGGCACGCATCGGGCCCTCGGGCCTACGCCGCTTTCGCTCGCCGGTCCCGGCGCCTCCGCTGGGCTCGTCCGGCTGCGGAGGAGGCGGCTTGGTCGTCATGGCTCACTGGTTCCTGCGTCGGCTTTCCCGTCCGTTCCGGCGTCGAACGCGACGGCCACGATCGCGTTCACCTTCCCGGTCGTGTCCCGCGACGCGCTCACGCGCTCCGAGACCCTCACGGCGCTGCCGTCCTTCCTGAGGTAGCGCTTCTCCACGGCGAAGTCCGGCCCGCCGTCGGCGAGCGCCTTCAACAGGGAGCGGCTCCGCCCCGCGTCCTCCGGATGCGTGAGCGCCTGGACCGTCGTCTGCGTGAGCTGCTCCCTCGGGTATCCCGTCATCTCGCAGAAGCGGTCGTTCACGTACGAGATCCGGCCGGTCGGGTCGGTTTCGATGATCCCGGCGAGCGCCCTGTCGACCATGTCCCGGAAGCGCTGCTCACCCTTTCGCAGCCCTTCCTCGATGCGCTTCCGGTCGCTGATGTCCACGAACGTGAGCACCGCGCCCTCGATGGTGTTGTCGATCGTGCGGTAGGGGCGGATGCGCATGAGGTACCACGCGCCCGACTTCGTCTGCACCTCCGCTTCCTTCGAGACGAGGTCGTCGATCACATGGCGGACCTCTTCCACCAGCCCGTCGTAGCCGCGGAGGTTCGATACGATGTGCGCGACGGGACGTCCCACGTCGGCGGGGATCAGGTTGATGACCTGCGTGGCGCTCGGCGTGAAGCGCATGATGCGGAGCGTGTGATCGACGAACACCGTGCCCACGCCCGTTCCGGCGAGCAGGTTGTTCATGTCGTTGTTCGCGCGCGAGAGCTCGGACACCTTCTCCTGCAGCTCCGCGTTCACGGTCGACAGCTCCTCGTTGAGCGACTGCAGCTCTTCCTTCGAGGTCTCCAGCTCCTCGTTGGTCGACTGGAGCTCTTCGTTGACCGACTGCATCTCCTCGTTGGTCGACTTGAGCTCCTCGTTCGTCGTCTCCATCTCCTCCAGCGTGGTCTGGAGGTAGTCCTCCTTCGCCTTCAGCTCGTGCTCGAGCTCGGTGACCCGCTTGTTGTAGGTCGCGCTGTCCAGCGGAGGGGCTTCGCCGTCGGCAGATTCGCCGATCGGCGTCTCCTCGAGAATGACGAGGTAGAGGTCGCTGCTGGTCCCCGGGCCGAGCTCGACCGGTCGGACCGTGACCTGCGCCGCGATGTGGCCGCCGTTCGACTTCACCTGGAGCGCCGCGTGGTGCGACGGCTGCCGCTGCGCGACCGCCTTGTGCAGCGCAGTCGAGAGCTCGCGGCGGAGGCCGTCCCGGGCCATGGCGACGATGTTCAGCGCGGCGTCCCCCGCGGCCGGCTCCAGGTACTTACCCGTCTTTCCGAGGATGTAGAGGATGTCGCCGCGACCGTTGACGAGCACGCCCGCCTCGGCGTAGTGCGCCAGCAGCGCCTGCTCGGTGAGATGGCGCCAACTACCGAGCGGCTCGGCCGGCGGACGCGACGCCTGCGCGCGCGACCGCTCCTTCTGCTCGCGGGGCGGGAGCAGCACCTCCCCGAGCACCCCGTGCACCTTCTCGTGCGTTACGTTCTCCCGCCTGTAGATCCGCCACTTCCGGTCGAGCGGCGTGAAGAGCCGCGCGAACTCGCCGATCGTCTCCGACGAGCCGAGGAACAGTCCGCCCCCCGGACTGAGCGCGTAATGGAAGAGGGGGATGAGCCGACGCTGCGCTTCCGCGTTCAGATAGATGAGAAGGTTGCGGCAGCTGATCACGTCGAGCTTCGAGAAGGGCGGGTCCCGTAGCACGTCCTGCTCGGAGAACACCAGCATGTCCCGAATCACCTTCTGCACGCGGTAGCACTCGTGCTCCCGGTCGTGCACGAAGAAGCGGCGCAGTCGCTCGGGCGTGACGTCCGCGGCGATGCTCTCCGGGTAGGCGCCCGCCCGGGCCTGCTCGATCGCGACGAAGTCGATATCCGTCGCGAAGATCTGAACCCTCGCCGGCCGCCTCGAGCGCTCCATGTGCTCCTGGAGCAGGATCGCGAGGGAGTATGCCTCCTCGCCCGTCGAGCAGCCGCAGACCCAGACGCGAAATGGATCGCGGGGTGTCTCCGCTTCGAGAAGCGGCCCGATCAGCTTCTGCTCCAGAGCCGCGAAGGCTTCCGGATCGCGGAAGAAGCTGGTCACGCCGATCAACAGATCGCGGAAGAACGCCTCGAGCTCCGCGGGGTCGTCCTTCAGGGACCGAAGGTACGACTCGCGGTCCACGATCTGCCGGAGCGCCATGCGGCGCTCCATCCGCCGAAGGATGGTCGTGGGCTTGTAGTGCGAGAAGTCGTGGCGGGTCTGCGCCTTCAACAGCGAGGTCACCCGCTTCAGGAGGCTGTCGTCCGCGGGTGCGGGTGTCCCGGTGTCTGCCCGTCGAATGAACGCGTGGCGGGCGTAGGAGATGAGCGTGGCGGGCATGTCCGCCGGCGCCAGCACGTAGTCGACCAGGCCGGTCGAGATCGCGCTGCTGGGCATGCCGGCGTGCTCGGTCGTGTCCGGGTCCTGAGCCATCGCCATCCCGCCCTCGCCCTTCACCGCCCGCATGCCGAGCGTGCCGTCGCTGCCGCTGCCCGAGAGCACGATGCAGATCGAGCGCTCGCGGTGCTCGCGAGCGAGGGAGCGGAAGAAGAAGTCGATCGGGAGGCGGTGGCCGCGCGGCTCACTCGGCGGATAGAGGCGGAGGCTTCCGCCCTCGAGCGCCATGTCCCGGTCCGGAGGAATGATGTAGACGTGATTCGGCTCCACGACCGTGCCGTCCTCGACCTCGCTCACCCGCATCTTGGCGTACCGCTGCACGAGCTCCGTCAGGAGGCTCCTGTGATCGGGCGAGAGATGCTGCACGATCACGAAGGCCATGGGGACGTCCATGTCCGTCGGCATGGCCGAGAGGAGCGCCTCGTAGGCGCCTAGCCCTCCCGCGGAGGCGCCGATTCCGACGATGGGGAACGACAGCTCGTGGGCCACCGCACCGGCCTCGGGCTGCGGCGCCGCCGGCGTGTGCTCGGAGTCGTCGGAGGCGGGTTTTCGAGTCGAGGTCTTCTTGCGCGCCAAGGCGAGATTTCCCTCGAAGAAAAAGGCCGACGGACCAGTGGACGGGGGGACCCGTAAGATCGGACCGCCCTGACGGCAGGGCAAACGCAGGTACCGCCGAAAAACTCCGCGGCCACGTCGCGCGCTCGCGACAGGTCACGTGATTTTCGAGCCTCCGAGAAAGAACATCCGTTTACGCAGGCAAGCCGCAGGCTGCGCATAGGATGCGAGCGCCGCGCACGACGGATAGGTGAGACGAGGTGAACGGTGCGGGCGGTAAGGCTGTTACATTCTCGTCGCCTCGCCGATACATTTGGGCGCCCTAACACCAATGCCCCGAGGGTCTTGCATGCGACCATGGACGGCCGTCCTCGCCTCGGCCCTCGTGGCCGCTTGCGGCGGCGGGGCCGACCGAACCGTCATCCAGAACACGGGCTCCGACACGATGCTCGACGTCGCGCAGGCCTGGGCGGAGCGGTACAAGACGGTCGACCCCTCCGTCGCGGTCGCCGTCAGCGGGGGCGGGTCGGGCACCGGCATCGCTTCGATGATCGACGGGACCGTCGACATCTCGAACTCGAGCCGGCCCATGACGGAGGCGGAGATCGCGTCCGCGCGCGCCAACGGCAACGACCCCGTGGAGCACATCGTGGGATACGACGCGCTCGCGGTCTACCTGCACCGCGACAACCCGATCGACGCGCTGACGCTCGCCCAGGTCGCCGAGATCTACGCCGAGGGTGGCCGCGCGAGGCGCTGGAGCGATCTCGGCGTGAGCGTGCCCGGATGCCCGCGCGACGAGATCGTGCGCGTGAGCCGGCAGAACAGCTCCGGGACCTACGCGTACTTCCGGGACTCCGCGCTCGGGGGACGGGAGTTCGAGCTCGGCGCCCTCAGCATGAACGGTTCGTCCGAGGTGGTCGACCTCGTGGAGAACACGCCGTGCGCGATCGGCTACAGCGGCCTCGCGTACGCCACGGAGGGCGTGAAGATGCCGTGCATCGCCGTCGAGACGGGCGCCGAGTGCGTGACGCCGTCGGTGGCCACGGCCACCGATCGCACGTACCCGATCGCGCGCCCGCTCTACATGTACACGCCCGGCGAGGCGCAGGGCGCGGTGGCGGATTACCTGACCTGGATCCTGACGGACGAAGGTCAGTGCGTCCTGGTCGAGATCGGCTATCCGCCGGCGCGGCCGTTGACCTGCGACTGACGGACGCCGCAGGTGACGTCCGCCCGGCGCACACAGGGGAGACACGAGCGAGCATGAGCACGCACTACGAAGAGCGGATGGAGGCGGATCTCTCCGAGATCAAGCGCAAGGTCCGCAAGGTCTCCGACCTCGTCGAGCTCCAAGTCGAGCGGGCGATCGAGTCGTTCCTGACCGAGAGGGTGGAGCTCGCCAATCAGGCCGTGCTCGGTGACCGCCAGGTGAATCGACGGATCAAGGAGCTCGACTACCTCTGTCACTCGTTCATCGTCCGTCACGCGCCGAGCGGCGGACCTCTACGCTACGTATCCGCCGTCATGCGGCTCGCGGTCGCGCTCGAGCGGGTCGGCGACTACGCCGGCATGATGGGACGGGAGATCGTTCGTCTCTCCGCCCCTCCGCCGGGCGCCATCCTGCGCGACATCGAGATGATGGGGCACCAGGCGCGTCACGCGCTCAGCCAGTCCCTGCGCGCGTTCCATCACGGCGACGTGACGGTCGCGAGGGCGGGCCTCGGGTTGGCGGACCAGACGGACATCGCCTTGGAGACGGTGATCAAGGAGCTGATCGCGGCCGGCGAGGCGCGCGAGCGGCCGCTCAGGGATCTCTTCGCGCTCCAGCGCATCGTCAACCTGGTCAAGCGCGTGGGCGAGCAGGCGGACAACATCTGCGAGCAGGCCATCTTCGCCGTGACGGGTGAGCAGCGGCCCAAGCGCATCTTCCGCATCCTGTTCGTGGACGAGCACAACGACCGCTCCAGCCAGATCGCAGAAGCTTACGCGCGGAAAGCTTTCCCCGAGAGCGGAACGTACCGGAGCGCCGGGTGGAACCCCGTCCAGGCGATCGATCCGGTGCTCGTGGAGTTCATGGACTCGCGGGGCATCGATCTGCGCGCCGCGTCGCCGAAGAGGCTGCAGCCCGTCTCGCACCTCCCCGAGCACTACCACGTGATCGTCGCGTTCTCCCCCGACGCGCGCGAGCACCTCGGCGAGATCCCCTACCGCACGACGTTGACCGTGTGGAAGCACGGGGTCGGGTCCGGCACCGATCCCGAGACCCTCGAGAAGCTCTATCAGGATCTCGCGGTCAGGGTGCGCGATCTCATGACGACGCTCGCGGGCCCGGAGGCGCGCTGAGGTGACGCCGGGCGAAGCGAGGCTGGACCTCGATCGGCGAGGTCGCGCCTGGTACGTCGACCGCGTCGTGCAGGTGCTCGTGTTCGCGGGAGGCATCTCCGCGATCGTGTTCATCCTCGGCATCTTCTTCTTCATCTTCCGCGAGGGGCTGGGATTCCTCCTCGGTCCGTTCGAGCTGGGCGAGGTCTTCGGGTCCATCGCCTGGCGTCCGACGTCGCGCCAGCCCACGTACGGCGTGGTGGCGCTGATCGCGGGAACCGTGAGCGTGACCGGTCTCGCGATGCTCGTGTCGGTCCCGTTCTCGCTCGGCGCGGCGATCTTCATCGGCGAGTTCGCGAGCGGCCGCGTGCGCGAGACCCTGAAGATCCTCATCGAGCTGCTCGCCGCCGTCCCCTCGGTGGTGTGGGGGTTCATCGGCCTTTCGATCATCAACCCGGCCATCATCCGCACCTTCGACGTGCCGGTCGGGCTCGGTGTGCTGAACTCCGGCTTCATCCTCGGCCTGATGGCCGCACCGATCATGACCACGATCGCCGAGGACGCGCTCAAGGCGGTGCCGAGCACCTACCGGGAAGCGGCCGAGGCGATGGGCGCGACCAAGTGGCAGGTCATCTGGAAGGTGGTGCTGCCGGCGGCGAAGAACGGCCTCATGGCGGCCGTGCTGCTCGGGGTCGGGCGCGGCTTCGGCGAGACGATGGCGGTGCTCATGGCCAGCGGCCACGCGATCAACGTGCCGACGAGCGTCTTCGACCCGGTGAGCGCGCTCACGGCCACGATCGCCGCCGAGCTCGGTGAGAGCCCGGTCGGGTCCGATCACTACCGGGCGCTGTTCGCGCTCGGGATCCTCCTCTTCCTGATCACGTTCGTCATCAACCTCACCGCGGATCTGGTCGTGCGCGGCGTGCGGAGAGGCTGATGTTCGAGGCGTCCCCCCTGAACCACCACAACCGCCGCGTGCAGCGCCTCGTGGGCGCGCTCTTCGGGATGATGACGGTTCTGCTGATCGTGCCCGTGCTGATCATCCTGGTCGTGCTCGTCGTGAACGGCGCGTCCGCCCTGTCGCTGGAGTTCCTCTTCACGGGGCCCGTCGATCAGGGAAGGGCGGGCGGCATCTTTCCCGCCATCCTGGGGACGATCTGGCTGGTGACGGTCGCGTTGGTCGCGTCGGTGCCGGTCGGCGTGGCGGCCGCCATCTATCTGTCCGAGTACGCGCCGGACAACTGGTTCACGCGTCTGATCAACCTGGCGATCATCAACCTCGCGGGCGTGCCGTCGATCGTGCACGCGCTCTTCGGGGTGGGTGCGTTCGTGGTGTTCGCCGGCATGGGCAAGAGCATCCTCGCCGCCGGCCTGACGCTCGCCATCATGACGCTACCGGTCGTGATCGTCGCGACGCGCGAGTCGCTCCAGGCGGTGCCGCAGGCGTTCCGCGTCGCCTGCTGGAACATGGGGGCGACGCGGTGGCAGACGATCAGCAAGGTCGTTCTCCCCAACTCGATCAGCGGCATCCTCACCGGTGTGATCCTCGTCGTCTCGCGAACCGCGGGCGAGACGGCGCCGATCATGTTCACCGGCGCGGTCGCGTTCCTGCCGTTCCTCCCGCAGAGCGTGCTCGACCCGACCATGGCCATGGCCTACCACCTGTTCTACATCTCGACGGCCGCGACGGGCGTGCCCGACGAGATCAGGTACGGAACGGCGCTGGTGCTGATCTCCATGGTGCTCGTCATGAACGCCGCCTCGATCGCGTTCCGCGCCCACCTGCGCGGCAGGAAGCGATGGTAGGCGAGCGTCCGGCCGCCGACCCGCCGGCGGTGAAGCTCTCGGTCGAGAACCTCCAGGTCTCCTATGGTCGCGAGCGCGTGCTCCACGGCGTCGACCTCGCGGTCCACGAGAACGAGATCTTCGGGATCATCGGTCCGGCGGGGAGCGGCAAGACGAGCTTCCTGAAAGCGCTGAACCGAATGGACGAGATGGACGACGACATGAGCATGTCGGGAACCGTGCGATTCAACGGCCGCGACATCATGAGCTTCCAGAACGTGTACGCGTTCCGCAGGCGCATCGGTGTCGTGTTCCCACTGCCGGTCGGGCTGCCGCTCACCGTCTACGAGAACGTCGCGTTCGCGCCCCGACTGGCGGGTATCAAGCAGAAGGCGCGGCTCGACGAGATCGTCGAGCGCTGTCTGCGGCGCGCCGCGCTCTGGGACGAGGTGAAGGATCGGCTCGAGGCGCTCGGAAGCCTCCTGTCCGGCGGGCAGCAGCAGCGCCTCACCATCGCGCGGGCGCTCTCGCAGGATCCCGAGCTGCTGCTGCTCGACGAGTTCTCCATCGCCGTCGATCCCGTCACCACCATGCGCATGGAGGACGTGCTGCGCGAGCTCAAGCGCGAGGTCACGATCATCCTCGTCACGAACCTCGTGCAGCAGGCGCGACGGCTGGCCGACCGTACGGCGTTCTTCCTCGGAGGGCGCGTGGTCGAGGTGGGCGTGACGGAGGACTTCTTCACGGGCGAGGTGAAGGACCGGCGCACGCGCGACTACGTCGAGGGCCGCTTTGGCTGACGTCGTGGAGGACGGCCTGCCCGACGGCATGCCTGGCGCCGTTCGCGGCACCGCGGCCGGCCCCGTCGCGGAGCCGGCGAGCGGGGAGCTGGCGATCGACGTGCGCAGGGTGAGCCTGTGGTATGGAACGTTCCAGGCGCTCTTCGAGGTCGATCTCCAGGTCGCGCGTGGATCGATCACGGCGCTCATCGGCCCTTCCGGCTGCGGGAAGTCCACGCTGCTGCGGTCGGTCAACCGCATCAACGAGCGCCTCGACTACGTGCGCACGACCGGCAGCATACGCGTTCTCGGCACGGACATCTTCGGCGAGGACGTCGAGCTCGCGCAGCTGCGCAAGCAGGTCGGCATGGTATTCCAGCGTCCGAACCCGCTGCCGCTCTCGGTCCGCGAGAACGTCCTGTTCGCCCACCGCATCCACCGCGCCGGGGAGAAGGTCTCGCGCGCCGAGGAGGACGAGATCGTCGAGACGGCGCTGCGCCAGGTCCTGCTCTGGGACGAGGTGAAGGACCACCTCGACCGGAGGAAGGGGACCGAGCTGTCGCTCGAGGAGCAGCAGAAGCTCTGCATCGCGCGGCTGCTGCCCGTGAAGCCGACCGTCATCCTCATGGACGAGCCGACCTCGGCGCTCGACCCCCAGGCCACCGAGGCGCTCGAGGCGCTGATCTGGGGCCTGCGGGGCGCCTACACGATCCTCATCGTCACCCACAACATGGCCCAGGCCCGACGGGCCAGCGAGCACACCGCCTTCATGCTCCTCGGGCGCGTGGTCGAGCACGGGCCCACGACCGACCTCTTCCTGCGCCCCCGGCGGCAGGAAACGGCCGACTACATCGAGGGGCGCTACGGCTGATGCGGGGGGGGGGGGGGGGGGGGGGCCCCCCGGCCCCCCATCCCATCGCGCCCGGGGCGGGCGGGTGTACATTAGGGGTTCAGCACTCCAGGAGGAGCCCATGCACATCGACCGTTTGGCTCGGAACGTCGCCCTCGCCCTCGCCGCCCTGTCGATTCCCGCCGCAGGCAGCGCCCAGCGCCAGGACCTCTCGGCCATGGGCCCGGCGACGAACGCGCCTCAGCATTTCTACGACGCCCGCGCGTTCGGCATCGACCCGGCCACCGTGACGTTCAGCAAGGACATCGCGCCGATCCTCCAGCGGAGCTGCCAGAACTGCCACCGGCCCGACGGCGCCGGCCCGATGTCGCTCATCACGTATCAGGACGTGCGTCGCTACGCCGCGCAGATCCGGCGGCGCACCGCCATCCGCGACCGCATGGGCTCCATGCCGCCGTGGTACGTCGAGAAGGATATCGGCATCCAGCACTACAAGAACGACCCGTCGCTCACCGACGAGGAGCTCGCGAAGATCCAGGCGTGGGTCGACAACGGCGCGCCGGAGGGCAACCCGGCCGACCTGCCGCCGGCGATCGAGTGGGGTGACGGCAACGCGTGGACCATCCGTCCCGACCTGGTCGTGCGCTCCTCCGACCTGGTCGTCGAGGGCGGCGCGGCGGACTGGTGGGGAGAGATCCAGTCGATTCCGATCCCGCTCGAGAAGGATCGCTACGTACGCGCGGTGCAGATCCGCGAGATCAACGACGTCCCACCGGCCGGCACGGGCCGCGAGACCGTCGGTGGACGATACGTCGTGCACCACATGATCTGGGGCACGCGCGTGCCGGGCGCTCCGCAGGGACAGACGACCTCCTGGCCGGTGCACGAGGTCGGCCGCAATCCCGACGTCTTCGCCGACGAGGCGGGTAGGCTGCTCAGGGCCGGATCCGAGGTCGTGTCCGAGTCCATTCACCTGCACTCGAACGGACGCACCACGACGGCGCAGCTCGAGATCGGCTTCGAGCTCTTCCCCGAAGGTTACGAGCCGTCCTACCGCGGCGGTCTGACCAACCTCGCCAACGGCTCCGACATCGACATCGAGGCCGGGCTCGACGGCCAGCGTCTCGACGCGTATACGGTCGTCCAGCGGCCGACGAAGATCATCAGCTTCGAGCCGCACCTGCACGCGCCGGGCGAGCGGATGTGCCTCGAGGCGATCTGGGGCTTCAAGGCCGAGACGCTCGCCTGCGTGGGCTACGACCACAACTGGGTGCGCACGTACGTCTTCCAGGAGGAGTACCAGCCGCTGATCCCGACGGGCGCGATCCTCCACATCACCGGCTACATGAACAACTCGGTGACCAACCCGAACGTCGCCGATCCGCGTAACTGGCAGGGGTCCGGCAACCGCTCGGTGGCCAACATGTTCATCGACCTCGGCGAGCGCGTGACGATGAGCGAAGAGCAGTTCGTCGAAGAGGTCAGGCAGCGCGTGGCACAGCACGGCCTCACGAAGAACGACTACCTGATCGGTTGTCCGCTGTGCCTCGCGATGGTCGAGACGCCGCCCGCGACACCGACGGCGGCCGCGCCGGCTCCATGAGGCGAGGGTTTCGCGCGGCGGTGATGACCGCCGTCATGGTGCTGGGAGCGCAGGTGGGTGCGTCGGCCCAGGGGCTGACGTACAACAAGGGTCAGCCGGTGCTGCCCGCGTTCGAGGGCTGGGACAAGAACCCGGACGGGTCGTTCAACCTGCTGTTCGGCTACATGAACCGGAACTGGGAGGAGCAGCCCACGATTCCGGTCGGGATGGACAATTGGTTCGGTCCGGGAGAGATGGACCGCGGCCAGCCGACGTACTTCCTGCCGCGTCGCAACCGCTTCGTGTTCGCGGTCCGCGTGCCCGCGGACTTCGGCGAGCAGGAGCTCGTATGGACGCTCCGCTCGCACGGAGAGGAGTACATCGCCATCGGGTCGCTGCGCCCCGACTACTTCGTCGACAACGTGGTCGTGATGTCGGAGACGGGCGCGCTCGGCGCCGGCACCAGCAGCCCGGAGCTACGCGCGCAGACGGCACCGAGCGTCATGCTCGAGTCGCCGAAGGAAGTGGAGGCGCGCGTCGGCGAGCCGGTGCGGCTCGTGGCGTGGGTCACGGACGACGGACTGCCCGAGAGCAACGCGGGCAGGCTGCCGCTCACCGACACCGGCGCGCTCGACTACGAGCGCGCGATACAGCGCATTCCGTCGCGGATCACGGTCCAGAAGGTGAACGGGCTCTACATGAGCTGGTTCGTCTACCGCGCTCCCGAGGACGTGGACGCGCAGGAGACCGTCGAGTTCAATCCTCCGCAGGTCCATCCGTGGGAGGACACGCGGCCGTACTCGAACTCGCCGTGGGCGTCGTTCTGGGTGCCGCCGACCCCGCCCGAGGATGGACGCTGGATCACCGAGGTGACGTTCGACCGGCCCGGCACCTACATCCTGCGTGGGCGTGCCGACGACGGCGGCCTCTATACGGACGAGGAAGTGACCGTACGCGTCCGCGGGCCGGTGTCCTGAGGTCGAAGCTCCGACGACGCGGACGCTGACGCCGCGCCGCGCCGCCGTCCGCTAACGGTTGTCGAGGTACGCGATCAGGAGCACGATCGCCGCCACGAGCATCGCGGCCAGCGTGATCTTCACCCAGCTCCACGGCCGCTGCCCCTGCACCTCGCCGGTGCGCGCGTTCACCAGGAAGCGGAAGATCTTGTCCCTGAAGCGGTAGGAGCAGATCCACATCGGCAGGAGCACGTGCTTGTACGTGACGTCGCTGTGGCGTGTGCTCAGCGAGTGGATGCGCTGGTGATCTCCGCCGATCTGCCGCTTCACGTCCCCGCGGATCACCTCTTCCATCCGCTCGGTCGCGCGCTTCCACGCCTCGCGTAGCCCGATCTGGTAGCGCTCGGCGAGGAAGCCCGAGAGATACTCGTCGGCGTGGGGAACCAGGCTCGCGACGTCCCACGGCTCGAGCTTCTCGGCGAGCTCGCGCGGCAGGGACTGCGACCCCACCACGAGCACGTCGTCGAAGTCGCGTGTCACCGTGCCGCTGGCCGGCCGCCAACGGATGCGGGTCTGCGTGCGCTTCCCGACACGGACCGTGTAGTTGTCGCCGCGCTCGCCGGTGTAGCGGCTCACGGTCGAGGCGTCGTACGTCCAGTACGGTGTGTACAGCCCCTGGAGTCGCCCGTCCAGGCGGGCGAACCGCTTGAGCGCGTTGGGCGCGAACCAGCGGGTCCGCAGCCAGCGGCGGAACGACTCCGTCGCCTCGTTGCGCGACACCTTGAACGGCAGCAGCGCCTGCGGCTTGATCAGGTGCTCCGAGCTGATCTTGACGACGATGCTCGACCCGCAGTACGGGCAGGGGAACGCTTCGGTGGACTTGGGAGGCTCGATGTGCGCCGCGCACGACGTGCACGTGACCGAGGGGACGTCCTCCGTGACGGCGTTCTTCTCCATGTTCGCGAGCGCGGCCGTGAAGTCGATCTCCGCGATGACGTCGTCGGACGCGGGGATCGACGTCTCGTGTCCGCAGTACGGGCAGCGGAGCGAGTCCGTGCCCGGCGCGAACTCGACCTTCGCCCCGCACTGCGCGCAGGGAAACTGACGCGTCGCCGCGCTCGGCGTCGCCGCGTCGACGTCGGGTGCCGGCCGGTCGATGCCGGCTCTGGCGTCTATGGCGCCACCTCGACTACTTCGGCGGCAGCGGCGGCGGGACCGCCCCGAAGAGCTTGGCGACCGCGTCGATCTGGTCGGCGGCGGCCCACTCCGCCATGCCCTCGCTCCAGACGAGCGTGTCCTTCTTCACCCGGCCGCCACGGATCTGCTGCTGGTGCGCCGCGGTGTCGAAGGGGCCGGCCTGCTGTCCGTCCATCGCGACCCAGTACTGGGCCCCCGCCGGAAGCGGCGGCGGGCCGCCGCGGGCAGGCTGCGCGAAGCCCTGACCCATCTGGCCCGCCATCGCCATGCCGAGGCCCGCGCCGATGCCCGCGGCGGCCGCGCCGCCGCCGCCCGGGTTCTTGGCGGCGTCGCCGATCGCCGTGGCCGATTGGTACTGCATGTACTTCGACAGGTCGCCGATGACGCCCATGCTCGTCCGCTTGTCGAGTGCCTCCTCGACCGCGGGCGGCAGCGACACGTTCTCGACCAGCAGCGTCCGCAGCTCGAGGCCGTACCCCGTCATGTCGTTCGTGACGCGTCCGAGCAGCGTGGTGCCGAGCTCGTCGAGGTTGGCCGCCATGTCGAGCACGGGGATGCCGGACTCGGCCAGCGCGTCCGAGAAGCGCGAGACGAGGATGTTGCGGATCTGGTCGGTGACCTCGCCGGTCGTGAACCGTCCGTCGGTCCCGACGATCTCCTTCAGGAAGACGCTCGGGTCGGCGACGCGAATCGCGTACGTCCCGAAAGCGCGCACCCGCACCGGTCCGAACTCGGAGTCCCGCATGGTGATGGGGTTCTTGGTGCCCCACTTCTGATCCGTGAACAGGCGGGTGCTGACGAAGTAGACCTCGGCCTTGAACGGGCTCTGGAAGCCGTGCTTCCAACCCTTGAGCGTCGAGAGGACGGGCAGGTTGGAGGTCTCGAGCGTGTACATGCCCGGGCCGAACACGTCGGCGAGCTCACCCTCGTCGACGAAGACGGCCGTCTGACCCTGCCGCACGGTCAGCTGCGCGCCGTTCTTGATCTCGTTGTTGTGACGCTCGAAGCGGTGCACGAGCGTGTCGCCGGTGTCGTCGGTCCACTCGATGACATCGATGAACTCGCCCTTGATCTTGTCGAACAGTCCCATCGCGCTACCTCCGTCCCCAGAGTTCGGTTCGGCTAGAGTATACGCCGCCGACGAATCGGCGCCCAAGCCTTACGGATGAGGCGCCGGTCGTCATCACGGGCGCTCCCCCGCCACCGCCCACGCGCGCGCGGGGAGGTCGATCGGCCCCCCGCGACCTTCCTGGAGGGTCCTCCTCAACGCCGCCTCCAGCTTCGCGCGCTGCCCCTCGGGGAGCGAGGCGACGAACGAGGGCGCCGGGCCCACGCCGCCCAGGAGCGGGCGCCAGCAGTCGTCGAAATCGGCGAAGCGCGTGCGCACGCGAATCGAGCCGGTCCGGACCGCGCGCAGCCCGGCGTCGCTGAAGAGGGTGCGCAGCGCGACGGGCTCGCACAGCGGGAATCGTCGAGCTTCGTCGATCTCGGCCGCGCGGGGATCGATCTCCGCCGCCGCATCCCAGAATGCCCTGAGAAACTCCATGCCTCCCGCGTAGTCCCACACGACGGCGGCGACCCAACCGCCGGGACGCACGACGCTCACCTGTCGCTCGAGCGCCCGCTGCGGATCCGGAAAGAAGTTGAGGGCGAGGCCGGACACGACGGCATCGTATCCGCCGTCCCTGGGCGGCAGGTGCTCCGCGTCGGCGACCTCGAAGCGGGCTCTCGTGTCCGCGACCATGGATTCGGCGAAGTCGACGAACGCGCGCGACGGGTCACATCCGACGACGGACCGGGCGTGGGCGACGGCCAGCAACGCGCTGGCCAGCGCACCGGTCCCGGTGCCCACGTCGAGCCAGTCCCAGGCGGGGGGCGGCCCCAGCCACTGGACGAATTCCTCGGCGAGAGGGCGGCTCCAGCGCCCCATGAACGCTTCGTACGTCTCTCCCGCGTCCCAGCCGTCGGTCGGACCTGCCCGCACCGGTGGTGCTCCGGAAACGCTACGACTCGACCTTGTAGATCTCGCGCCGGCCGTTCTTCACGAGGTCGTGATAGCCGGACATGGCGGCGCGGGCGCGCTCGTCGGACATGACCTTCGCTTCGAGGGCGGGCACGGCGTCGAGGGTCGCGTAGTCCCGCTCGAGCACCAGCGTCCAGAACGGCTCGCCCGCGACGTCCGTGTAGAGCCTGAACGGCTCCTCTCCCATCGCGCGCATCACCTCGCCGAGCGCTTTGAACTTCTTCACCAGCTCGCCGACCTTGCCCGGCCGGCAATTGAGAACCTCACGCACCATGAACACGCTTCACCTCCTGCTTCACCTCAGATGTTCGTCGAAGAACGCGATCGTGCGCTCCTGGGCCAGCTTCGCGGCGGCCTCGTCGTAGCGCGGCGTCGTGTCGTTGTGGAAGCCGTGATTCACGCCGTCGTACATGTACATGACGTAGGACTTCCCGTTCTGACGCAGCGCCTGCTCGTAGGCCGGCCAGCCGGCGTTCACCCGCTCGTCGAGCCCGGCATAGTGGATCATGAGCGGAGCCTGGATCCGCGGCACCTCCTCCGCCGAGGGTTGTCCGCCGTAGAACGGCGCGCCGGCGCCGAGGTTCGGCAGCCGCACGGCGAGCGTGTTGACCACCCCGCCGCCGAAGCAGAAGCCCACGGCGCCGACGCGGCCGGTGGACTGGGGATGCGCCATCAGGAACTCGGCGGCGGCGACGAAGTCCTCGATCATCGTGTCGCGATCGAGCCGCGCCTGCATCTCGCGCCCGTCGTCGTCGTTGCCGGGGTAACCGCCGAGCGGCGTGAGCGCGTCCGGGCCGAACGACAGGAAATCCGCCGCGGCGAAGCGCCGCACGACGTCCTCGATGTAGGGGTTGAGCCCGCGGTTCTCGTGGATGACGAGCACCGCCGGCTTGCGGCCGGTCATGTTCGCCGGCCTCGCCATGTACCCCCGCATGGTGCCCGAGCCGCGGGGCGACGGGTACTCCACGTAGCCGACCTGGATGCGCTCGTCGTCCGGTGGCACCTGACGCGCCCATGCGTACCGGGGGCTCAGGCCTTCGAGCATCGCGGCAGCCGTCATGCCACCGACGCTGAACCGCGAAGCCTCCTCGAGGAACTTCCGGCGATCGATGCCGCCGTGAACGTACCTATCGAACAGATCCAGGACCTCGCGCGGAAAATCACTCGCGCGCTTGCGCTCCTCGAGGCTCATCGGCTTCCTCGTTCACGCGCAGACCGGAGTGCCTGCGGATCGCCAAACTAGGGGAGTGCGCCGCACACGGCCACGCGACCCGGCCGCTCAGCGCGAGGGCAGGATCACCGCCTGTCGAGAGCTGCCCAGCGGGTCCGACCGGGTGAGCAGCCGCAGCCAGAGCTCCCCGCCCTCGAGCCTCCCGCGCATCGTGCCATCGAGCGCGAGACGGCCCGTGGCGCGCTCCTCGCCCGGACCCGCCAGGCGGGCGACCACGTAGGGTCGGCCCTGGGCGTCCGCGTGCTGCAGGACGATCGCCAGGACGTCCTCGGGGGCGGCGCCCAACGCGAGGACCTCGTAGTCGAGCGTGCCGAGCACGCCGTCGTACGTGAAGCGGGCCGAGACGCCCGTGGAGGCATTGCCGCCGGCCGTGCCGAAGAGGATCGGCGCGGGGGCCGCCCCGTCCACGAGGGGCGGGGCGGTGTGCGGCGGCCGACGCTGGCTCTCGGCGCGCTCCAGCGCGTATCCGAACGCGACCAGGCGGGCATCGTCGAACGGGCGGCCGAGGAGCTCGACGCCGACCGGCAGGTCGCCGGCCCAACCCGCGGGGACGCTCAACGCGGGCAGGCCCGTCGAAGCGCTCAACTGGCAGTTCGATCCGCGCTGCGGCTCACCGACGAGCGCGGCCGTCGTACGGATCGTCGGATACACGAGCGCATCGAGATCGTGGGTCTCCATGAAGCTCACGACGGCGTCGCGCAGGGGCTCCCGCCGGGCGAGCGCGGCACGGTACTGGTCGGAGTCGCGAACCTGGCCCACGTCCGCGCGCCGCAGCGTGCCCACCAGCGCCTCGTGCATGAGGCCCGCCTCGAGCAGCTCGGTGAGCGAGGCGATCGGCGGGTCGGGGAGCGCGGCGAGATAGTCGAGCAGGTCCCACTTGAACTCGAAGGCGAGCACGCTCGTCCCGGCGATCAGATCGTCGAAGCCGGGGATCTGCACGCTGAGCGTGTCGGCGCCCAGCCCGACCATCCTCGCCACGGCTTGCCGCACGGCACCGTTCACCGCCGCCTCCTCGGCTTCGTCGCCGTAGAGGGACGTCAGGAGCCCGATGCGCGTGCCGCGGAGGGCGCTCTCGTCCAGTGCGTCCACGAAGCGCGGCACGTCCCGGCCGGCGAGCGCGGCCGTGGCGGGATCCGCAGGATCGCGACCGATCGTCGCGTCCAGCGCGATCGCCAGGTCCCGCACCGTACGCGCGAGCGGGCCTCCGACGTCCTGCGTGTGCGAGAGCGGCAGGATGCCGTCGATGCTGGAGAGCCCCTTGGTGGGCCGGAGCCCCACCAGGTTGTTGTGCGAGGAGGGGATGCGGATCGAGCCGCAGGTGTCGCTCCCCCAGCCCACGGCCGCGAAGCTCGCCGCGATCGCCGCGCCCGTGCCGCCGCTCGAGCCTCCGGGATTGCGGCGCAGGTCGTAGGGGTTGAGGGTCTGCCCGCCGAGCGAAGCGATGGTGGTGATCCCGTAGGCGAGCTCGTGCATGTTCGCCTTGCCGAGGATCACGGCTCCGGCCTCGCGCAGCTTGCGCACCTGGTACGCGTCGTCCGGCGGGAGCGCGGTGGCGAGGGCGATCGTGCCGCCGCTCGTCGGCATGCCGCGCGCGTCGTAGTTGTCCTTCAGGATGATCGGGATGCCGTGGAGCGGTCCGCGCGGACCGCGCTGCGCGCGCTCGCGGTCCATCGCCTCCGCCTCGGCGAGCGCGTCCGGGTTCAGGCGGAGCATCGCGTTCAGGCGCGGGCCCGCCCGGTCGTACGCGAGGACGCGCGCGAGATACGCCTCCGTGATCTGGACGGAGGTCGCGCGGCCCGACGCCATCGCTTCCTGGAGCTGGTCGATCGTGGCTTCGGCGACCTCGAGCTGGGCGGCGGCCGGAGAGGCGGCGAGCGTGAGCCACAACACGAGTGGCACCGGCAGTCGTAGCGTCATGGGGTCGTCCCTGTCGGCGGGAGGCGGTAGCGCGACAACCTACGCGCCTGGCTCGGCACGCCGCGAGGCGGCGAGCCGGTGGCCGCTACTCCGCCTGGAGCACCTTCACCGGATCCACCGCGGTGGCTCGGCGAGCGGGCGCCAGGCAGGCGGCCGCGCACACGAGGAGCAGGACGGCCGCCACGGCGAGCAGCGTCGGCGGATCCCACGGCTGCATGTCGAAGAGGAAGGAGGCCAGGACGCGGGTGAGCGCCAGCGTGCCCACGAGTCCGAGCACCAGCCCGACAGCCGACAGCCGCATCCCCTGGCGCATCACCATGCGCAGCACGGACGCACGATCCGCTCCCAGGGCCATGCGGACGCCGAGCTCCCGCTGCCGGCGCCGCACCGTATGCGCGAGCGAGCCGTGCAGGCCCACGGCGGCGAGGAGCAGCGCGACGAAGGCGAACGAGCCGATCAACATCGCCTGGAACCTGGGGGTGATCTCCGTCCCCGCGATGCGATCTCCCATGGTCGACACGTTCTCGGAGCGGATCTGCAGGCCGCTCATCGACGCGCGCAGCTCGGGAATCACGTCCTCCGCCGCGCGGTCCGTGCGCACGACCGACCACCAGGGCAGGAGCTGTTGGGGGGCGGCTTGCGAATAAGGTATGTACACCGCCGGGCGTGGCCCGTCCTCGGCGCGTGCCTGCACGACGTCCTCGACGACGCCCACGATGCGCATCGGAATCGCCTCGGGCGCGACGCCCAGCCCCTCGGGATCCCTGGTGACGATCATCCCGACGGCGTTCCCGCCGCCGAGCTGGGTGCGCACGAAGGCCTCGTTGACGAGCGCGACGTCCTCCGCGTCCGGACCGTCCTCGGGACCGAAGCCCCGTCCGGCCCGGACTTCGATGCCCATCGTCTCCAGGTAGCCGTGCGTGATCGCGTACCCGGCGATCCCCTCGCGCGCGACCTCCGGTCCGTCGCCCGGCAGCAAGATCCGCGGGGCCCAGGTGGGCGCCTGGAACGGCATGGCCGAGGCGCCCGCGACCGAGCGCACGCCCGGAACCGCCGCCTGGGCCGACAGCACGGGATCCCAGCGCCGGTAGAACTCCGCGATGCTGGCGCGCGAGATCTGGATGGGCCCGACGGGCGCGGGAGACATCACCACCAGCCCCTCGGGCTCGAAGCCGGGATCGGCGGCGCGAATCCGCATGAACGAGCTGAAGAGCAGCCCCGCGCCGCAGAGGAGCACCATCGCGAGCGCGAGCTGCGCGCCGACGAGCACCGAGCGCACGCGCGAGGCAGGGTCCGAGACCGCGCGGCTTCCTGTCTGCAGGCCTGCCCATGCGTTGCGCCGGAGGAACCCGAACGCGGGCACGAGCCCCGCCGTGATCCCCGTGGCGATCGTCGCCGCCACCGCGACGAGAAGAACCCGCCCGTCGACGGCGACCGCCCCGAGCCGCGGAATGGTGGGCGGCGCGAACCGCAGGAAAGTCGCCACGCCCAGATAGGCGAGGAGCACGCCGGTCGCGCCGCCGGCCAGCGCCAACAGGCCCGCTTCTCCGACGAGGAGGCGCATCACGCGTCCTCGCCCGGCGCCGAGCGCCACCCGGACTCCGAGCTCCTGGCGACGGTCGAGCGCACGCGCGAGGAGCAGCGTCGCCGCGTTCATCATGGTGAGCAGGAGGAGCAGCCCGGCCGACGCGAGGAACGCCCATAGCGTGCGTCCCGCGGTGCCGACCGTATCGGCGTGGAGGTCGTTCACCCCGAGGGTGCGGTTACGACCTCCCGGCAGTCGCGCCATCATCGGGTCCGACGTCGCGAGCTCCTGGGAGATGACGGCGGCCTCGGCGCGCGCCTGCTCCACGCTCGTCCCGGCGCGTAGCCTGCCCAAGCCCGAGATCCCGTTGAGCACCGCACGACGCTCGGGTGACTGCCCGGCGTTGCTGGGAAGAACCAACGGCGCATAGACCTCGGGCAGCTCGCCGTCGCGGAAGAAGGTCTCCGGCGGCTCGAAGTCCTCGGGTAGGATCCCGACGATCGTGGGCCTCGGGCCGGCCGCGACCCCGCCTCCCGCGCTCCCCTCTCCGGCGCCCGCCGCCGCCGTCTGCGACTCCAGGGTCCGGCCGAGCGCCGACGGGTCTCCGCCGTAGCGACGCTGCCAGTATCCGTGGCTGATCATCACGACGGGAGGCGACGCGAACGTGCCCGTGAACTCGAACTCGTCGGGGCTGAACGTGCGACCGAGGGTCGGCGCCACACCGAGCATCGAGAAGATCTCCGCGCTCACGCGAGCCGCGGGCACGTACTCCTCCACCCCGTTCTCGTCCGACTCCAACAGCCGATACGCGCTCAACGCGCCGAGGGCCTCGTACGAGCGGGCGCGCTCGCGCAGTCCCTCCAGGTCGACGGAGGACATGATCGTCAGATCCTGGAGACCCGTCGCGGGATCGGCCGCGGCGCCCGGCGCGATCGCGCCGACGGCGACGAGCGTGCTCGGGTTCTCGTACGGGAGCGGCCGCAGCACGACGCCGTCCACCACGCTGTAGACCGTCGTGGTGGCTCCGATGCCCAGAGCGATCGTGAGCGCGGCCGCCACCGCGAGCCCCGGCCTGCGCACCAGGTTCCGGGCTCCGGTCCTGAGATCCGCGAGCGCTTCCACCATGCCTCCTCCCGTCTCCGTTGGATCCTGTCCCCGTTCACGCCACGCCGTCCCGACGAGGTCGCCGACCTCGGCGAGCAGCACGAGCACCGTGCCGGCCGCGCCCCGACCGTCCAACCGCGCCGCCACCGCCTCCTCCAGCTCCGCGCCGTACTCGCGACGGAACGCCGGCGGAAGCAGGACCCGGGCACAGAGCCGGTAGACCCTCAGCGCGACGCCGCGCAGCCTCACGCGCCCCTCGTCAGCACCCGCTTCGCACGGGCATGCTTCACCAGCGCCTCCAGCCGTCGCGCCTCGCTCCGCACGACGCGCCGCCCGACGCTCGTCAGTCCGTAGTACCGGCGCCGCGGGTCGTCGTCCGTCGGCGGGCGCACCTCCTCGACCCACCCGGCGGCGCGAATGCGCTTGATCGCCGAGTAGAGCGTTCCGGCTCCCAAGCGAATCGCGCCCGAGGTGCGCGACTCGACCTCCTGGATGATCCCGTAGCCGTGCCGGGGACCGTCCACGAGCGACAGCAGGATATGGAAGAGCGGCTCGCTCAGAGGCGCGTGGTCGGGCATCACGTCCGTGGTGGATCGGGGCTCGCTATATCGCGTCGCGATATAAGAGATGCGCGGCGGTCCCGAAAGGGTTGCCCCCGGGGGTCGTCCTAGCCGCCCAGCGCCTCGATCGGGTTCACGCGCGTGGCCCGCCGCGCCGGGAGCGCGCACGCGGCGGCGGCGACGAGCGCGAGCAGCGCGGCGACGCCGATCATCACCCTGACGTCCGTGGCCTGTACGCCGAAGAGGAGCGACTCGATGAAGCGGGTCAGGAAGTACGCCGCCGCTCCGCCGAGCACCAGGCCGGTGCCGGTGACGAGCATCCCCTGCGCCACCACGCCCCGGAAGACGTCCGTGGGGGCCGAGCCGAGCGCCATGCGGATGCCGATCTCGCGTGTACGCTGCGTCACGGCGTACGCGAGCGCGCCGTAGATCCCGATCACCGCAAGGAACAATGCCACCGCGGCGAACACGCCGAGGAGCACGAGCGAGGCCCGCCTGCGGACGAGCGACTCGTCGATGCGCTCCACCATCGTCTCGACGCCGAAGAGCGGCAGGTCGGCGTCGATCGCCGCGACCGCCGCGCGCACGTCGGACGTGAGCGAGCCGCCGTCGCCTGAGCCCGCGCGCGCGACCACCGTCATGAACGACGCGGGCTGCTGCCTGTAGCTGAAATAGTAGGCACCGACGTGCTCCGCAGCCGGCGCGGTGAGATCGTTCTGCTTCACGGTGCGCACGATGCCCACGACGGTGAACAGGCTCTCCTCCGGCACGGAGTCGACACCCGGTACCACGCCGTACGCCATGCGGTCGCCGATCGCGCCCCCCTCGGGCCAGTAACGCTTCGCGAGCCACTCGTCGATCACCACCACGCGCGGTGCGTCCGGCCCGTCCGCCTCCTCGAACGTTCGGCCCTCGAGCAGCTCGATGCCCAGGGTCTCGAAGTACCCAGGGCCGGCCGTCGTCTGGAACGGCGCCAGGAGCGATTCGCCCGGAGCGATCTCGTAGCCCTCCGGGAGGATGACGCTCGCCGAGCTGTTGTCGCCGAACGGGAGGTTGGCCGTGACGGATGCCGCCGTGACGGATGGTATCGCCCTGACCTCTCCGAGCAGCTCGTCCCAGAAGCGGCGCTGGGCGTCGCCGTCCGCATAGCGGGTCCCGGGCAGGCCAACATATCCCGTGAAGACGCCGTCCGGGTCGAAGCCGGGATCCACGGAGACGGCCGCGCGGAAGCTCATCAGCATGAGGCCCGCGCCGATCAGCATGATGAACGCCAGCCCGACCTGGCTCGTCACGAGCGCGTTGCGGAGCGACACGGCCCTGCGGCTCGCCGTGCCCGTGCGCCCGCCGGCGCGAAACGCCGGGGACAGGTCGCCGCGCAGGATGGACGCCATCGGTATCACCGCCACCAGCACGCCCGCGCCGAGTGAGAGCGCGAGCGCGAACAGCAACACCGGCTCGTCGATGCCGATCGTCGTGCCGCGCGGGAGATCGTCCGTTCCGAGCGTCCGTAGCAGCCGCAGGGCGAGCGCGCCGACGCCGAGACCGAGCAGGCCTCCGAGGAGCGCGAGGACGACGGCCTCGGTGAGCACCTGGCCCGCGACCTGCGCGCGCGATGCGCCGAGCGCGAGCCGCGTCGCTACCTCCGTGAGCCGCGTCTGCGCGCGCGCCAGCAGCAGGTTGGCGATGTTGACGCAGCCTATGAGCAGCACGAACGCGACGCCGCCCCACAGCATGTACAGCATGGGGCGGAAGTCGCGCACGAGATCGTCGGCGGTGGGCGCGAGGACGGTGGTGAAGCCCGCATCCTCGAGGAGCTGCCTCGCGTTGGGGACGTCCCAGCGGTCGATCAACGCCTCGTTCAGCGCGAGGTTCTGCGCCTGGGCCTGCTCGATCGTGGCGCCCGGTGCGAGCCGGGCGAGCATCTGGTAGTTGTTGCTGTGCCAGTTGTCGAGCTGTCGGTCTTCCTCGTCGAACGCGAGCGGGACGAAGATCCTCACGTCCTGTCGGTCCGGCATCACGAAGCCCTCGGGCAGCACGCCGACGACCGTGTACGGCCGCCCATCGATGCGCAGGTCGCGTCCGATCGCGTCCGGAGCCCCGCCGAAGAAGTCCCGCCAGGCTCCGTCCGTGAGCACGACCTCGAGCTCGT
The DNA here is from genome assembly GCA_050181335.1 of Gemmatimonadales bacterium. Taxonomy (GTDB): domain Bacteria; phylum Gemmatimonadota; class Gemmatimonadetes; order Longimicrobiales; family Gaopeijiaceae; genus UBA2982. The sequence continues at coordinate 121,885 of JBFXDG010000002.1, forward strand.
TCCCCTCCTGCATCGCCTCCTCGGGGAACGTGCGGCCGAGCGCGGGCTCGATGCCGAGCATGGGGAAGAGCGACGGGCTCACGCGCAGGGACGTCACCCGCTCGGTGCTTCCCGGCTCGCCGACCGTGCCCCCGCCGCCCTGATAGATCGCCACCTCTTCGAACGCCGGGATGCCCGCGCGCCTCTCGAAGAAGTCCACGACGCCGTTGGACGCGCGCACGACGCCCGCGCCCGGATAGCTGTTGTTGACCGTGACCAGACGGTCGGGGTCCCGGAACGGGAGGGGGGCGAGCAGCACGGCGTGGACGACCCCGTAGATGGCGATGTTGGCGCCCAGGCAGAGCGTCAACGTCAGCAGCACGGTGGCGCTGAACGTCCTCTCCCGGCCGAGGACGCGTAGGCTCCGGCGGAGATCCCTGAGCAGTGGCTCCATGTGTGAGTAGGACGCGCCTCGGCCGATCAGGGTTTCACGCCGGGGGTGTGCAAACCAGGGGTGGCGCGTCGTCCCATGACAGAGAAGCACGAGGACGACGCCCGGCGCGGGTTTGCCGCGGCCCAATCATACACGAGGCGAGGCCCTTATGCGCAGGCTCTTTTCGGCAGCAGCGTCGATGGCTACGGCGGCGATGGCGACGGTGACCGCGGTGGCGGTGCCAACGGCGAGCGAGCGTGACGACTCCACGTCCGTTCCGCAGCAATCCGCGCCCATCCGCTCCACCGCGCAGCAGCGCGACGCAGTCGCGATCACGGTCTACAACCAGAACTTCGGGCTCGTGCGGGAAACGCGCACGCTCGACCTGCGTGCGGGCCGTGTGGCGCTCGAGTACGGCGACGTGGCCTCCGGCATCCAACCGGAGACGGTTCACATCCGGCCGATCGGCGGGCGCGGGCTCCAGGTGCTGGAGCAGAACTACCAGTACGACCTGCTCAGCCCCGAGAAGCTGCTCGAGAAGTACGTCGGCCGCACGGTGAACGTGTACCGGATGAACCCGCAGACCGGCGAGGAAGAGTCCGTCGAGGCGGTGGTGATGTCGATCAACGGTGGTCCGATCCTGAGGATCGGCGACGAGATCACGTTCAACTATCCGGGTCGCTTCGGCTTCCCCGAGCTGCCGGACAACCTGATCGCCAAGCCCACGCTGCTGTGGAGCCTCGACGCAGGCGGCGGCGACCAGCAGGTCGAGGTCTCCTATCTGACGCAGAGCCTCAACTGGAAGGCCGACTACGTGATGGTGTTGAACGAGAACGACGACGAGGCGGGCCTCACCGGCTGGGTCACGCTCACCAACCAGAGCGGCACCTCCTACACGGGCGCGCGGCTGCAGCTCGTCGCGGGCGACGTGCAGCGCGTGAGCAGCGGGTACGACGAGCGCGACATGCGCCGCATGATGATGGCCGACGCGGTGATGGCGCAGGAAGCGCCGGGGTTCACCGAGCAGGGGTTCTTCGAGTACCACCTCTACACGCTCGGCAGGCCGGCCGACGTCATGAACAACGAGCAGAAGCAGGTGACGCTGCTCGAGTCCGAGCGCTTCGGCGTCCGGAAGCGCCTGATCTTCGACGGCGCGACGCACTACTACCGCGGGCAGTACGGCCAGGTCACGTCGAACCAGAAGGTCGGCGTCTACCTCGACTTCGAGAACAGCGAGCGCAACGGGCTCGGCATGCCGCTGCCCCGCGGCGTGGTGCGCGTCTACAAGCGTGACGGCGAGGGAGCCCAGCAGTTCATCGGCGAGGACATGATCGACCACACGCCGCGCGACGAGGATCTGCGCATCAAGATGGGCGAGGCGTTCGACGTCGTCGGCGACCGCGTGCAAACGGACTACGACGTGATCTCCTCGTGCGTGTCGGAGAGCCAGTGGCGCATCGATCTCCGGAACCACAAGGACGAGGACGTCGAGGTCACGCTGGTCGAGCCCGTGGGCGGCGACTGGCAGATCCTCTCGTCCAGCCATCCGTACCAGCAGCTCGACGCGTTCACGTTCACGCTGAACCCCGAGGTGCCGGCCGACGGCGCGACGCGGGTGGAGTACCGGGTGCGCGTACGCTGGTGCTGAGCGCGGACGCGCCGGAAGCGAAACGGCCGGGGTGCTCGCGCACCCCGGCCGCGTTTTTTCCTGCGGGCCTCGAGCCTAGTCGGCGCCCGTGACGCGTAGGTTCTCGACGCGCACGCCCGGGATGACGTGGTTGACGCGCACGCCCCAGATGCCGTCGGTGTTGGCGAGCATGCCCGTCTTGGGCTGGGTATGGACGACTTGGCCGTTCACGAGGAACTGCGCCTCGCCTCCCGCGATGCGCACCTGGAGCCGGTTGACGGACGGAGACCCACCGGCCGCCATCGACGCGACGGCGGCGTGCGGCGTCCGGGGGACGATGTCGTGGACGGTCTCGTTGTTGGCGCGATGACGGATGATGAACGACCCGTTCTGCGCGACGAGGAAATAGATGTAGCTCGGGTTGGCGTCGAGCGTCCTGCCACCGAGGATGAGCCCGTAGTAGTTCACGTGGCCGCTCGGCTGGAGCAGCGTGAACGTGCCCTCGAGCGTGTAGTTGCCGTTCGCCGTGTTGGCGGGATTCCACAGCGTGACCGCGGGTCCGGTGCGCACCTCGAAGCCATTCGCGACGGTGTTGACGGTCACCTCCGGGACGTCATCCGGATCGGTGACGTCGGTCGAGGCGTCCACGCGCATGCGCCAGCCGGCCGGCGCCTGGGCGTCGAGGGCGGCGGGAAGCACGAGGAGGAGGGCGAGAAAGCCCGGTACGAGACGACGAATCATGATGCTGTACTCCTGGCAATGGTGGCGGTCGGTGCGGGCCACGCGACGGCGGGAACGCCAAGGGTGCATACGCGTGCGGAATCGCCTAGGTTCCGGTCACATGCCCATGACGAAAGCGCGACGTCAGCAGCTCGTTCTCGGGTTGAGCGGGATCAGCCTCACGTGGGCGGCGTCGATCGTGCTGGAGCTCCTGCTCCTCGAATTCGCCCTGGTGGCGCTGGGGGCCACGACGGTGCTCGCGCTGGTCGTCGCCGTGGTGCTGACGCGGCGCCTGCTCGCGCCGCATCGCCGGGCCATGATCACGGTCGGCGACCTGCGTGGCAGGCTCCAGCGGCGCTGACCCCTACGCGCTCGCGTCCCCGTCGAACTCCACCCGTTCGGCGGACTGGGTGAGGCCCACGTTGCCCGCACGGATCGCCGCGCGCGCATAGCTCTCGGGGCGCACCGGCGCACCCGACATCCCCCGCAGCATCGCGAGCTGCCCGACGTGCGTGAGCGCGTCGGCCACGGGTCCCTGGAAGATCGCTGCCTGCGCGGCCTCGTCGGGCGCGGCCTCCGAGAGCGCCGCGTCGAGCGCGGCGAGGCCGGCGAAGAAGCGCGCGTGGGCGTCGCCCCAGCTCCCGCACGCCAGGTGCTGCCAGCGACGCTCGCCGCGCGCCATCCTCTCGCCCCACTCCATCAGGTCGCCCATGTGGGTGAGGATCTGGAGCGGCGTGCGCGTCGTCGGTCCCGCTCTCGTCTCGGCGAAGCCCGCCGGGGCGTCGCGCAGAACCTTCTCGGCTCGGTAGGCGAGGGTCGCCAACGTGTGGCGGAGGAACGATGGCTCGCTCATCCGTCGCCCTCCACGACCGTGCGGTTCAGCTCGGTGCGCCACCTGGCCTCGTCGGAGCCCGTCTCCGGACCGGCGAGGTAACGCTCCCAGAGCTGGGGGCCGGCTCGGTGCCCGTTCTCCTTCATCCAGTCGGAGAGCTCGCCCCACGCGCGGCCCAGGCCCTCGTAGCCACCGTGGTGGACCGTACGGGCGACGGTGGCGACCGGCAGCTTGCCCGCCTCCACGCGGCCCGCCGGTCTCACGGGTCGCGACACGGGATATCCGACCTCGAAGTCGAAGACCGCGGGGTCCATGCGGTGGTGGAAGGAGAAGAGGGGGCCGGTGGGCTGCACGCCCTGCGAGCGCAGGACCTGGAGCACCTCCGTGATGGCCGGCTCCATCACCTGCTGGATGCCCGAGCGCGGCACCTCGATGTGGATGACCGCGGTCGCCTCCTCACGGCTGCGCGTGATCTCGGGCTCGTCGATCATGCCGTCCCGCGCACCGCGCGCTTCACGAGGCTCTGCATCAGCGGGATCTTGAAGTGGTTGTAGTTGAGCGGCTCGGCGCCGATCACCGCCGCCGCACCCGCCGACTCGGCCACGGCTTCGCTGCGGGCCTGGCCGCGCACGAGGCGCTCCGCCGCGGTGACGCGCCTGGGCGTGCACTGCACGGCGCCGCACACGATACGCGCATCGGCCACCGTGCCGCCGCTCATGCGGAACGCGGCCGCGACGTTCACGAGCGGGAAGTCCCACACGTTGCGGTCCGCCACTTTCTCGAAGTAGAACGACGCGCCCGCCCACGTGTCGGGCAGCCTGACGGCCGTCAGCAGGTCCTCGGGCTCGAGCACCGTCATGCGCCGGATGTCGACGGAGGGCGCCATGAAGAATTGAGCCGCCGGGATCGTCCGCTCGCCCGCGCGGCTCCTCACCACCATCTCCGCGTCGAGCGCGACCACGGCCGGAGCGCAGTCCGACGGCGTGACCGCCACGCAGCGGCTCGCCTCGAAGATCGCGTGCTCGCGGTTCATCGCCTCGGGCGCCGCGGCGTAGCAGGTGTTGCCGCCGGCGCGGTAGCACCGCACGCCGTACCGGTAGTACCAGCAGCGGGTATCCTGACAGAGGTTGCCGCCGATCGTGCCGGCGTTGCGGATCTGGGGGCTCGCCACCCTGCGGGCCGCGTCGGACAGCAGCGAGAACCTCTCGCGGACGAGCGGGCTCGTCTCGATCTCCGTGAGCGTGGTCAGCGCGCCGATCTCGATGCCGCCCGGCGTCTCGCGAATCCCCTTCAGCTCGTCGAGCCGCTCGAGGTCGATCACCGCACGGGGGCCTTTGCTGCGGTTCTTCAGCCAGTCGAGGCTGTCGTAGCCGCCGGCGATCCTCCAGCCGTTCGGGCCGTGCCGGTCGAGAAGGTCGAGCGCGGTCTCCACGTCCGTGGGCTGGAACAGCTCGAAGCCCGCCATCATGTCTTTCATCATGTCGTTGCTCGGCTAGGGGGCCTCACTGCGTGTTGACCTGGAGCGGGCGGTGCGACTGGGGTTGCCCGCCCACCGCGTTGACGATCATGTCGGCGACGACCGGTGTGCGGTTGAAGTAGTGGCCGCCGAGCGCCTCGGAGAGCGCGCACAGGAGCGCGGACGCCGCGCAGCCCATGAGCGGCTCGCCGATCCCCTTCACGCCGACCGGGTTGACCGGGTCCGCCTGATCGACCGCCGCCCAGTCGATCTCCGACGGGACGTCCAGATACGAGGGCGGCTTGGCCTGGTGCAGCCCGACCGCGCCGGGCAGCCCCCAGCGAGGGTCGTACACGTGCCGCTCGAGCGCCGCCATGCCGAAGCCCATCACCGCGCCGCCGCGCACCTGCGTGGCGAGGCTCATGGGATGCAGCACCAACCCGCAGTCGGCCACGCCGAGGTAGTCGACGATCTCGTACTTGCCGGTCTCGACGTCGAGCTCGATCTCGATGAAGCCGGCGGCGAGCGCGGGCACGACGCCCGTGTGCGGGTGGTTGTCGCGCGCGACGCCGATCAGGCCGGTGCCCGCCATCGATTCCACCGCGCGGCGCGTCATCGGGTTGATGTCCGCCGGGGTCTCCATACCGCTGAAGCGGCCGCCGAGCCGGACGGCCGCGCGCGCGGCGGCGGCGTACGTGAGCCGACGCGAGGGGACGGTGCGGCTGAACACCGCCTCGTTGGCGACGTCGTAGTCCGCCGGCGCGCCGCCGAGCTCACGCGCGGCGATCGCCTTCAGCTTCTCGAGCGCGTCGAGCGCCGCCGCGTAGTTCGTCCGCGTCATCGTGTACGACGTGTTGCTGCCGAACTGTCCGTTGTTCCAGGGCAGCCCGCGGCTCGAGTCGCCGCGATGGATCTCGCAGTTCGCCCAGTCGTAGCCGAGCACGTCCGCCGCCACACGCGACGTGGCCGCGTAGGAGTAGGTGCCCAGGTTCCCCACGCCCGTGTGGATGTGCAGCTTGCCGTCGGGCGCGATGCGCAGCAGGCCGTCGAAGCCGGCCGAGCCGGCCGTGTGGAACGCCTGCCCGACGGCGACGGCCGTCACCTTGGAGCCGTTCCGCCGGCCGCTGCGCGCCCGGCGCTCGGCCCAACCGAAGCGCTCGGCGCCGAGGTCGAGCGCCTCGCGCAGATACGCGCTCGTGATGCGGCTCCGGTTGCCGCCGTAGAGGGACTCGTGCGTCGGCGCGTTGATCCTGCGCACGGCCAGCGGGTCGATGCCGAGCTGTCGCGCGGCCTTGTCGATCAGCGGCTCGATGGCGCAGTGCATCTGGTTCTGGCCGGGCCCCCGCTGGGGACCGCGGGGCGGCGTGTTGGTGAGCACGGCGATGCCGCGGTAGCGCATGGCGAGCGGCGTGTAGACGATCGACACCGCCTGGCCGGCCGCCTCGAGGTCGTCGAAGCCCTGATTCGGGCCGTTCTCCTGCACGATGTAGAGATCGACGGCGGAGATCCGCCCGTCGGGTCGGAATCCGATCCGGATGCGACCCTGGAAGCCGGCCCTCGCCGAGCCGAGGACGTACTCCTCCGCGCGGCTCACGCGCATCATGACCGGGCGGCCGGTCTTGCGTGACATGTGCGCGGGAATCGACATGAGCGGATAGGCTCCGCCCTTGGAGCCGAAGCCGCCGCCGCAGTACTCGGCGATGAAGACGAGGTCCTCGGGCGGAATGCCGACGTAGCGCGCGATCCCCGGCACGGCGTTGCTCTGGCTCTGGGAGGACGCGTGCAGGTAGCACTTGCCGTTCTCCCAGTACGCCATCGCCGAGCGAGGCTCCATCGAGTGGTGCGAGGTCGACGCCGTCACGAAGCTCTCGTCGAGCACCACCGCGGCTTCGGCGAAGCCCGCGTCGAGATCGCCGTACGCCCACTCTTCGGCCGGCCGACCCGTCGGCAGCTCGCCTTCGCCCGCGGCCTCGAAGTCGCCGGCCGTCCATTTCACCACGCCGAGGCCTTCCTCGGGAAGGAGCGCGTTGCCGTCGGTACGCGCGTTGGGTCCGCCGGGCCGGAGGCTCTGGAGCGGATCGACGCAGAACTCCAGGGGCTCGATGTCCAGCTTCACGGCCGCGATCGCGTCCTGCGCGATCGTCTCATCGACGGCGGCGATCGCCAGGATGGGCTCGCCGACGAAGTGCGGCTCGTACGTGAGGATGTTGTTCGCCACGCCCTCCTGCGCCGGCACGTCTTCCGGCAGGAGAACCGCGACGACGCCGGGGATGCGGAGCGCGGCCGACGCGTCGACCCCGCGGACGCGCGCGTGCGGCATGGGGCTCGTGAGCAGTCGGCAGAACAGCATCCCGTCGCGGCGGAAGTCCTCGGCGTACTTGGCGCGGCCGGTCACCTTGCCGAGGACGTCCGGAGGCGTGAAGTCCTTCCCGATCAGGTCGGCCATGTCACGCCTCCCTTCCGTTCGTCGAAGCCATCATCGACGCGGCGCGCATGACGCCGTTGAGATAGTTGTGGTACGCGCCGCAGCGGCACAGGTTACCCGCCATCGCCTGGCGCGCCTCGTCGCGGGTCGGGTCGGGGTTGCGCCGGAGCAGCGCGACCGCCGACATGACCTGGCCCGGCGTGCAGAAGCCGCATTGCGGCGACAGCTCGTCGACGAAGGCCTGCTGCACGGGATGGAGCTCCCCGTTGGGGCCCTCGAGCCCTTCGATCGTCGTCACCTCGCGGTCCCGGACCCGGTGGGTCAGCGTCGAGCAGGAGTAGTGCGCGACGCCGTCGATCAGCACGGTGCAGGCGCCGCACTCGGCGCGGTCGCAGCCCAGCTTGGTGCCCGTGAGCCCGAGCTTGTAGCGCAGGGTCATCGCGAGCGTCTCGGCCGGCAGGACGTCCACCCTGCGGAGCTGGCCGTTCACGGCCAGCGAGATCAGGCGCTCGACGCCTCCGACGGTCTGGGCGGGGAGCGGGGCCGTGCAGCCCGCGCCGAAGTACGTGAGGCCGGAGACCGTCACGCCCGACGCGATGACACCCTTGATGAAGTCGCGACGCGACCAGCCGTCGTGGGGCGCGCTCGGTGTCACCGAGGCGAAGGCGTGTTCCCAGGGCGCTTCGCTCACGAGGTCACCTCCTTGCTGACGCGTGATCGGGTAGGGTAGGGCGCGCGTCCGTGGGCGGCAATGCGGCCCGCTCACGGCCCCGTTCGGGCGCACGTCTCGAACACGGCGTCCATGAGCTCGTGATCGGTCCGGGCGCGCTCCAGCGTCATCTCGGGATCGCGTCCCTCGCGGATGCTCCCGAGGAAGTCGCGGTACATCGCACGGTAGCCGCGGATGTCCGCGAAGCCCGGCAAAGTGAGGCGTGGCCAGCCGTTGCCGCGCGTGAAGACGAGCCCGCCGTTGGACTCGAAGGTGATGACGCCTTTGCGCCCGAGCAGCTTGGAGAAGCGGATCCCGCGCAGGAGCGACGGGATCTCCCTCGAGTAGTAGAGCGCTCCGACCGCGCCGGTGTCGTACTGGAAGGCGATCAGCATGCTCCGGCGACGCACGTCTCCGTCGGGGTCGCAGTTCGCCGGAGACGGCGGGCGGAAGCCGTGGATGGTGCGGATCGACGGTCCGAGGCTGCCGGCGAAGTGCAGCCAGTGGATCCCCTCCTCGAAGAACGCGTCCCCTCCCGCCAGCTCCTCGTCGTTGCGCCAGTCGGTCGCGGGCTTGGGTCGATCCGCGACCGTCACGAAATGACAGAGGAGGAGCTCGCCCACGGCATCGTCCGCGAGCAGGCCGCGGAGCGTCCGGGCCAGGGGCTTGTAGTGATCGTTCTCGGCGACCATCGCGACGCGCTCCGCCGCGTCCCGCGCCGCGATGGCCTGCGTGTAATCCGCGAGCCGGACGAAGGCGGGCTTCTCGACCAGCACGTGCTTGCCCGCTTCGAGCGCGCGGAGCGCCAGGTCGAGGTGATGCGCGGGTGGGACGGCGACGACGACCGCGTCCACCGCGGGGTCGGCGAGCGCCTCGGCGTAGCTCCCGAAGGCGCGAACGCCCCCGAACCGCGCCCGGAGCCGCTCGGCCCTGCTCGGCTCGCGGCTCGCGAAGCTGGTCACGGCCTCGTCGCGGAGCGCGCGCAGGTGCCGGGCGTGCACGCGGGCGATGTACCCGCAGCCGAGGAACGCGACGTGGATCGCTTCCACGGTGCTCGCGCGGCTAAGGCGCGACATGCGCCGGGCGGCCGCCGGGCGACTGCTCGGGAGCCCGGTCGGCACCGTCCACGGCATCGTCCTCGTAGTGCCGCCGATACATGCCGCGCCTGAAGAGCCAGCCGCCCAGCCAGCCCATCCACTTGAGGAATCCGTATCGGTACTTCAAGTCGATGAGCTCGATCAGGTTGCCGTCGCAGTCCTTCACGAAGAAGAACGTGTGCCCATGGGGCGACGTCTCGACAGGGGTGACGATCTCGACGCCCCTGCGCTGGAGGTACTCGTGCCAACGATACGAGTCGCGGATGTCGAAGCTGATGTGGGTGAGCCCGGGACGATTCCACGTCACGTCGGGCACGCCGTCGGGGCCGCCGGCTCCAGGCTCGAAGTGGAAGATCTCGAGCATGCCGCCGCCGGGGGTTCGCAGCCAGCCGATCCTGCACCGCGGCTCGTCGGCGTCCACGCCGAAGAACGCCCGCACGCGAGCCGGATCGCTGTCGCCGACGGCCACCAGCCGACATCCGAAGACGTCCGCATAGAACCGGACGAACCGGTCGAAGTTCGACACCGTGATGCCGACGTGGCTGAACGAGCGCGCGCGCATGGCCGACCTCCTACGTCAGGTGCGTTTCCGTGATGTGGTCCGCCACCCGCAGCGCCTGAGCCGCGATCGTCAGCGCGGGGTTGACGGCCGCCGAGGACGGGAAGAACGAGGCATCCACGACGAACAGGTTCTCCACGTCGTGGGATCGGCACCACGTGTCGAGCACCGAGCGCTTCGGATCGGTTCCGAAGACGACCGTGCCGCATTGGTGCGTGGTATTGTGGACGCCGAGCGAGATCGACACGACGCATCGGCAGCCGATCGTGCGAAAGAGCTGCTTGGCCGCGCCGACGAGGACGCGGTGCGCGCGCGCGTTGCGGGGACGCCATGCCAGCCGGATGCGCCCGTCGGCGGTGACCGTCACGCGGTTGTCGCGACTCGGCAGATCTTCGCTCATGACCAACCACTCGACCGAGCGCGCGAACCACTCGTCGTAGGCGCGGTCCGGCACCCATCTCGCCGCGCCGGTGCCGACCGCCTTGGCGATGGTCGAGTTGGATCGACCTTGAGCCTGTATGCTGCCGAGCGGCAGATCGGACTCGGGTCCGCCGAAGTAGTAGTCGTTGATGGCGAGCGTCTTGGCGAACGTGGTGTCGTGCGACGGGGGCATGAAGGCGCTGAGCATGGTCGCGAAGTGGGCCATGTAGTTGCGGCCGACGAGGCCCGACGAGTTGGCGAGGCCGGCGCGGTGCGCCCGGCTCGCGGACCTGAGGAGCAGGGCGGCCGAGTTCACCGCCCCGCAGGAGATCACGAAGAGCGGCGCCTCGACGACCGAGCGACGTCCGTTCCTGAGCAGCACGGCCCGGGTCACGCGATCCCCGCGCGCGTTGGTCTCGAGCCGCGTGGCGATCGTGTTGGTCCAGAGCGTCACGGTGTCGCGCGCGATCGCCTCTTTCAGAGCGCAGACCTCCACGTCGGCCTTCATCTGCAGTCGGCACGGATACGCGTTGCAGGTGCCGCAGAGCTGGCACCCCTGCGCCTGCCCGGGCCGCAGGAGGCCGAGCGGAAGGTGAGCAGGATGCAGGCCGGCCTGGCGAAGCCGCGGCACCAGCTCGGCGACCCGACCCTGGTGCGGCACGGCGGGATGCGGAAACGCCTCCCTGGGCGGCTCGGTCGGATCCTGTCCGTGCGCTCCATGGACGCAGAACAGCCGCTCCGCCCGTGCGTAGTGAGGCGCGAGCGTCTCGTAGCCGAACGGCCAGGCGGGTGAGATGCCGCCGTGGTGCCGCAGCTCCGTGAAGTCCTCCCGGCGCAGCCGGTACAGCACGCACCCCCAGAACTTCGAGTTGCCGCCCACGCAGTAGTGCGTGTACGGACGAAACGACGCACCGCGCCCGTCGATCCACGTCTCCTTGGCCCGGTACCGTCGCTCGCCCCAGACCGCTCGCGGGCTCCAGTTCTCCGGCTCCTGCTTCACGAAGCCGCCCCGCTCGACGACGAGCACGCGCGCGCCCGTCCCCGCCAGCGCGGAGGCCATCGTGCCGCCACCCATGCCGCTGCCGACGATCACGACGTCGAAGCTCCTGCGTTCCATGGTGGCCGCGAACGCAGGACCCGGGCCATCCGGTGTCCGCCCGAGGCAGGGGGCGTGCGGCGGCGCGCCGGCGTCGCGTCAGGGAGCCGGGCGCCCTATCATCGCCGCCATGGACAAGCGTCAGCGCACGCTGCTCATCACCTGGTGCGTCCTGCTGCTCGTGGTGCTGCCTCTCGCGTCCTTGCTCTTCGCGCGCCTGTTCGGACCGCGTTGACGGTCAGCGCGGCGCGCCGGCTCCGGACGTCAGCGCTGCACCCAGGGCGGCCCGATCAGCAGCTCCGGATCCGCGCCCGGCTTCGGCACGAACTTCTGCGTGCGGCCGTACTGGTTGTCGCCGCCGTAGAGGTTGCCCTCGGAGTCCACCGAGAACGTGTGCACCTCGAGGTAGCCGTCGGGTAGCTCGCGCGGCACCATCCACGTGTAGAGCGAGTTGCCCTCGAAGTCGAGCTTGACGAAGCGCAGCGGCTGCAGATCCGTGAGCCAGACCGCGTCCTCGTTCACGATGATGTCGAGGGGCAGCTGGAATCCGTCCCACGTGTCCACGTGCGCGAGCGTGCGAGGATCGTCGGTGACGCGGAACACGTTCACGCGTCCGCCCGAGCGGTCGAGCGCGAACACCCGCCCGCCGGGTCCGACGCCCAGCGCGTGCACGCCGTTGAACTGACCGGGCGCCTCGCCGAAGCCGCCGACCTCGCCGAGGTAGTTAAGGTCCTTGTCCATGATCATGATGCGGTGGTTGTCGAGTCCGTCCGCGATCAGGATGCGACCGTCCGGGAGGAAGGCGACGTCCTGGGGCCGACCGAAGTGCTGCCCGTCCGTGCCGGGAACGTTCTTCTCGCCGAGCGTCCTCAGCAGGCGGCTGCCGTCGTTGGAGAAGACGTAGATCTGCTGGAACGTCTCGTTGACCACCCAGACGCGCCGCTCGGGATCGTACGGGCTGATGCGAATACGGTGCGGACCAGGGCCGGGCGAGCCCTCGCAGAGATAGTCCCACTGCGTCCACAGCTCCTTCACCCGGCCGTTCCGGTCGAGCGTGTAGAGGCAGTTGCGCCAGACGCGTCCGTCGACCGCGTTCAGCACGTTCACGCCGATGGTGCCGGCGTGCTGCTCGAAGTCCGCCGGCACGGGATTCGGGAGCCGGTACTCGCCGCGCATCGCCACGAAGATTCGGTCGGGCGACTCGGCGAACACGCCCGAGTTGCCCCCGAACGCATACCCGGGCTGCTGGAACGGCTTGTGCCAGGCGCGCACGACGTCGTAGGGGCTCGGTCCCACCGGCCCGGAGACGACGGCCTGGGAAGACGCGGGCGCGGGGACGGCGGCGAGCAGGGCGAACGACAGCGCTCGAGCGCGAATCATCGGGGACCTTTCGGAGGATGGTGCCTTGATTGCCGTGTTCTAGCACGCGGACGTCGCGCGCGCAAACGTCCCGACGGCTTGTGGAGCCTGCGCCCGCGCGGCGATTCTGAGGGCCCGATCACCCCTCAGGCACGGATACGACGATGTCGCGTCACCCATCCAACGAGACCGATCCCGGCGCGTCCGCTCGGCGAGCCGCGCTCGCCCGGGTGGTGGGCCACGTGCTGCTGGCCGCGGCTCTCCTCGGTGGGCTGCCGGCGACGGGGCTCGCGCGGCAGGTGGGCGGCGCCGCCGGCCTCGAGGGGCGCACGCTGGAGCTCGACGATCCGCCGCCGCCGGCGCCGGGCGCGGCGATCAACCAGGCCGGACGAGCCGGCGCGACCGTCCGCGCGTTCCGCCTCACGTCGCCGCTCGACATCGACGGGGTGATCGACGAGCCGTTCTACCGCGACACGCCACCGATCCGCGAGTTCGTGCAGGGCGTGCCGGTCGAAGACGGAGAGCCGAGCGAGCTGACGGAAGCCTGGATCTCGTTCGACGACGAGAACATCTACGTCTCGGCCAAGGTGTGGGAGAGCGGCGGGCCGGACGCCTGGATCGCCAACGAGATGCGACGGGACGCCGCGCAGCTCCGCTCGAACGATCACCTCGCCGTGTTCTTCGACACGTATTACGACCGACGCAACGCGGTGGGCCTCAGCGTGTCACCGATCGGCGGGTTCTCCGACTTCCAGATCACGAACGAGGGGAACCCCAACATGGATTGGAACCCCGTTTGGGTTTCGCGAACCGCGTACTTCGATGGCGGTTGGTCCATGGAGATGGCGATCCCGTTCAAGTCGCTGCGCTATCGCCCGGGGCGCGACCAGGTGTGGGGCGTGCAGTTCCGGCGCTCCGTGCTTCGCAAGAACGAGTGGATCTTCCTCCGGGCGCTCCCGCTCGCCATCGGAGGCGGCGGCACGAGCGGCACGTTCCGCGTGTCGATGTACGGCACGCTCGTCGGGATCGAAGCGCCACCGCCGAGCCGCAATCTGGAAGTGAAGCCGTACGGCATCGCCGGCGCGCGCACCGACGTGACCGCGAGCCCACGCGACGACCAATACGCCGACGCGGGCCTCGACGTGAAGTACGGGATCACGGAGAACCTGACGGCGGACTTCACGTTCAACACCGACTTCGCGCAGGTCGAGGTGGACGAGCAGCAGGTCAACCTCACGCGCTTCAGCCTGTCGTTCCCGGAGAAGCGCGAGTTCTTCCTCGAGAGCCGCGGCGTGTTCGACTTCGGCCTGAGCGGCGGCGGCGGCGGCGGTGGCGGGGGCGGAGGAGGAGGCCCGACGCTCTTCTACAGCCGGAGCATCGGCCTCCAGAACGGCCGCGCGGTGCCCATCCTGGGAGGCGGCCGGGTCACGGGGAAGGTCGGCTCGTTCGACGTCGGGCTGATGAGCATCCAGACGGACGACGAGGCGGCCGTCGGCGCCGAGTCGACGAACTTCTCGGTCGCGCGCGTACGCCGCGACGTGTTCGGGCGCAGCACGGTCGGCGCGCTGTTCGAGAGCCGTTCGCGGTCCGCGACGGGGCAGGGCTCCAACCAGGCGTGGGGCGTCGACAGCTCCTTCGGGCTCACGGAGAACCTGAGCCTGCTCGCGTATTACATGCAGTCCCGCACGGAAGGGCTGACGGGGCTCGACGCGAGCTACCGCGGCCGCCTGTCCTACGACGGCGACCTGATCGGCGGCAGCGTCGACCACCAGGTCGTCGGCGCGGACTTCAACCCCGAGATCGGCTTCGTGCGCCGGAGCGACTTCCGCCAGAGCTCCGCGTCCGCGCGCTACAGCCCGCGTCCGCGGTCGATCTCCTGGATTCGGCAGCTCACCTTCCAGTCGAACGTCAGCTACCTGGAGAACGAGCGGACGCATCTCGTGGAGAGCCGCGACTGGGGCGGCCAGTTCAGCCTCCAGTTCGAGAACAGCGACAACTTCAGCCTGGGGTTCACGCAGAACTACGAGAACCTCGTCACCGACGCGCGCATCTCGGGCGCGACCATTCCCGCCGGCCGGTACTCGTTCCGGGAAGGGCAGGCGAGCTTCCGCCTCGGGCCGCAGCGCTTCTTCTCGGCCAACCTGTCGGTCAGCCACGGACACTACTTCGGCGGTACGATCACGTCGGCGGGTCTCGGCGGCGGGCGTGTCGAGGTCACCCCGCAGATCTCCGTGGAGCCGAGCGTCTCGTTCAACTGGATCTATCTCCCCAGCGCGCTCGCGCCCGGGCGCTACGACCAGCACGTGGCCGTCACGAGGGTCACCTACACGCTGACGCCGCGGGCCTACGTGAGCGGGCTCGTGCAGTACAACTCGCGGAGCCACACCGTCAGCGGAAACTTCCGTCTGCGCTGGGAGTGGGCACCGGGAAGCGAGCTCTTCCTCGTCTATACCGAGGACCGCGACACGGACGCGCTCGGGCGCTGGTCGGCGCTCAGCAACCGCGGCTTCGTGCTCAAGGTGAACCGCCTCTTCAGGATCTAAGGAGAAGCTCCGCCCGCCCGTTCGGGAACTTCCCCCCTCCGGCGCGGTTCCTTCCCTCCCTATGCCGCTCGTCGCGCACTCCCAGCTCCCCACGTTCGAGCACCTCCGTGCCCAAGGGCACGAGCTGCTCTCGCTCGACCGCGCCCTCCATCAGGACATCCGCGAGCTCCACATCGGCTTCCTGAACATGATGCCGGACGCGGCGCTCGAGGCCACCGAGCGGCAGTTCATCCGGCTGGTGGGCGGCTGCAACCGCATCGCGCAGTTCTTCGTGTATCCGTTCTCCCTGCCCGGCCTGTCGAGGAGCGGCGAGACGCTCGAGTACATCGATCGTTACTACAGCCGCTTTCCCGACCTGCGCGAGCAGGGGCTCGACGCGCTGATCATCACGGGGGCGAACGTCGCGACGCCCGATCTCACGAAGGAGCCGTTCTGGAAGCACTTCATCGAGGTCGTGGACTGGGCGCAGCACAACGTGACCTCGATCCTCTGCTCGTGCCTCGCGACGCACGCGCTCGTGAAGCATTTCCACGGGATCGAGCGCCAGCCGCTTCCCTCGAAGCGGTGGGGCGTGTACAGCCACCGCGTGGGCGTTCCTGGCCATCCCCTGCTCCGGGACATCAACACGCGCTTCGACGTCCCCCACTCGCGCTACAACGACGTCTCCAGGAAGCAGCTCGAGAGCGCCGGGCTGGTCGTGCTCGCCGAGAGCGAGGAGGGCGGCGTGCACATGGCAGCGAGCCCCGATCAGTTCCGCATCATCTATTTCCAGGGACATCCGGAGTACGACTTCAACAGCCTGCTGAAGGAGTACAAGCGCGAGGTCTATCGCTACCTCAGCGGCGAGCTCGCCAGCCCGCCGCCGTTCCCCGAGCATTACTTCTCCCGCGCGGCGGCGGACCTCGCGACCGATTGGGTGGACGCGGCGTTGAAGGCGCGTGC
The DNA here is from genome assembly GCA_050181335.1 of Gemmatimonadales bacterium. Lineage (GTDB taxonomy): Bacteria > Gemmatimonadota > Gemmatimonadetes > Longimicrobiales > Gaopeijiaceae > UBA2982. The sequence continues at coordinate 138,082 of JBFXDG010000002.1, forward strand.
CGCGGGTAAGCCGACGCCCGAGATGCCCGAGCGCGCCATCGAGGAGCAGCTCGACAACACGTGGGGCGACACCGCCAAGGCGATCGTGAACAACTGGCTCGGGCTCGTCTACCAGTTCACGAACCTGGACCGCAAGAAGCAGTTCATGCCGGGCGTCGATCCGAACGATCCGTTGGGGTTGGGGCGGGGGGCGGGTAAGAAGAAGGGCTAGCGCGCCCTGTCCGCATGCGAATCGTCCTCCACATCGTCGCGTTCCTCGGGATGCTCGTCGGCGGCGTCTGGTTCTTCCAGGGGATCGGCGTGCTTCCCGGCAGCTTCATGAGCGGCCGCGCCGAGTGGTCCGTCTACGGCGGCCTCCTCATCCTCGCCTCGCTCGCGCTGCGGATCCGCCTGAGCCGCCGCCGGAAGCGACACGAAGGTGGCTAGGTCGACTCGCCCTCGGCATCTTGCCCCGCGCGGGGTACCGGCTACGAATCGAGGTGGCGGGTGAGCAGAGGCATCACGACGATCTTGGCGTGCGTCGCCGCCGCTTCGGGCTGCGTGAGCGTCTCCTACGTGCCCACGGCCGCCGCGCTCCCGCCCAAGCCGCGCGACTGCGAGATCCAGGTCTTCAGCGCCGGGCCGCCCCAACGCCCCTATCAGGAGCTCGGGATCCTGGAGGGCAAGGGCAGCTTCTCGAGCTCGGATCTGGAGGACGTGCTCCCCAAGCTCCGGGAAGAGGCCTGTCTCGTCGGTGGCGATGCCATCGTGTTGCTGTCCGCGCAGCGGGTCGGTGGCGACGCCGACGACCTCGACGAGGAGCTGCACGCGTTCGCGACCGTGATCCGATGGGATCCCTGAGCGCACCGGTGTCGCCGTTCGGCATGATCCCACCCAAGGAGAGCACCATGAATGCGATCGTGAAGAGAGCATCGAGCCTCGCCCTGATCGTGACGGCGGCGGCGTGCGCGACGGTCAGCGTGTCGTACAGCGACATCGCCCCGGGGACGCAGGCCGTGACGGCGGAGTCGTCCAAGTTCAACTTCCTCGGCCTGACGCCGACGCCGATCGAGCGGATCTACGCGCTCCGTGACGACCTTCGGCAGCAGTGCGGCGGCCGCGAGGTCACGGGGATCGTTGCGAGATCGTCGACCGTGTACGCGATCATCGGGGTCGTCGAGAAGACGCAGGTGGCGGGCTACTGCGCCCCATGATCCTGGCGTCCGGACGGTGCCGCGCACGGATGGCCCGCGCGCACCACCTGGCGGCGGCGGCCCTCATCGCGCTCGCAGGTCCGAGCACGCTGCACGCCCAGTCGCGGCTCACCTGCGATCTGGACGGCTACACGCGCCGTCCCGACGCCAACGCGACGCTCTCCGGCAGCGTGCTCGCGCTCGAGTGGGCGGGCGCGGAGGGTGAGCGTCTCAGCCTCCGTCTCGCGATCCGCTCGGGCACGCCGATGGTCGAGGAGCTGGCGCTGCTGCCGAGTGGCTCGACGGAGTGGGTGACCATGGGCCGCGACCTGGGCTTCGAGATCCGGGTCGTCGAGGGGCTGCGCAGGATCAGCAACCAGCAGCTCGCTCCCCTGCGGGAGCTGGGCGTGGAGCTCACGCCCGCGGTCGTGGACCGCTACAAGTGGGACGTGTTCTGGGACGCTCCGCTCGACCTGAGCCCCGAGGTCGGAGGCGGCAACCCGCCGCCGGCCGGGGGCGTCGCCAACCAGCCGGGTCTGCCGCGCTCGGCCGACGAGATCCGCAGGTCCGTGGCGAGCTACCGCGCGACGGGCTGCGCGGTGAAGACGGACGGCCGCAGGATGAGCGTGACGTTCCCGGGCATGACGCTGGGCTCGTTCACCGGAAGCCTCGTGCTGAGCGTACACGAGGGGACGAACCTGGTGCGCGTGGAGGCCGTCGCGTCCACCGCGCTGCCGTCGGTCGCCTACAAGTACGACGTGGGGATGACGGGGCTCGACGCGACCGCCGGCGGCCGGGTCTACTGGAGGGACATCGCCTCGCAGCTGCAGTCCTACGGCCTGCGCGGCCCGGTGAACGCCGATCCGGTCGCGCTGCGCGCGGCGAACCGCATCGTGGTCGCGGAGACGAGCGGCGGCGCGATCGCAGCTTTTCCGCCTCCACACACGTTCTTCTGGGCGCGCGAGATCGAGGTCAACGCGGGATACAACTGGTACCGGAAGGACGACGCGGCATCCTTCACGATCGGCATCCGGCAGGGCGAGCAGGAGGTCGTCGAGCAGTACCGGGCGAACTGGTCGCTCTACAGCGCGCCTCCCGGCACCGAGCAGCACATGGCGGCCTACTTCTATCCGACGCTCGGCGATCACACGCGCGCGTTCGACGCCGCGCTCGCGTTCACCCACGGCGACGTGTACAGGCCGCTCGACGGCTATCAGGTGATGGGCAGCCATTACCACACCGACATGGGCCGCTCGCTGATGGAGACCGGGAGCATGGATTCGCGCCTCTCGGACTTCGAGGTGCTCCGCGCCGCCGGGATCAACATCGCCGGCCCGGTCGACCGCCCGCGGGAGGCGACGCAGCTCGAGGAGCAGCTCTGGCTCTTCGAGGGCGCCGAGCGCCACTCGGACGAGACGTTCATGGTCCTGCCGGAGATGGAGAACAGCAACCTGCTCGGCGGTCACTGGGACCTCCTGTTCTCGCACCCGGTCCACTACGTGGACGAGCGTGCGCCCGGCACGCCGCTCGTCACGCAGCATCCGCAATACGGCCGCGTCTACAACATCGGCAGCGTGGAAGACATGCTCGCGATGATCGAGGCCGAGGACATGCTGGTCTTCATGCCGCACCCGCGCACGAAGGGCTCGACGGGCTATCCCGACGCGATCCGCGATTCCCCGCAGTTCCTGAGCGACCGCTACCGCGGCGTGGGCTGGCGGTGGGGCATGGGCTCCGATCTCTCCGAGCGACGGCTCTCCGACAAGCGCGTCATCCCGCTGCTCGACGACATGAACAACTGGATCGCGGATACGGCGCTCCAGCCGAAAGGGCTGCTCGCGATCACCGAGACGTACGCCAAGCAGCCCGGCGACGACATCTACGCGAACGGGCCGGTGACGTATCTGCAGCTCGACCGGCTGCCGGAGCCGGGCGACTACGCGCCCATCGTGGACGCGCTGGAGCAGGGTGAGTACTTCGTGACCTCGGGGGAGGTGCTCATCCCGTCCCATCGCTACGAGGGCAGCGGGCCCAACATGCGCGTCGTGGCCGACGTCGAGTGGACGTTCCCGCTCGAGTTCGTGGAGGTGGTCTTCGGCGACGGGGAGCGCGTCACGACCCGCACGCTGCCGGCCACCGACCAGCCGGCGTTCGGCCGCCGGACGTTCACGATCCCCTTCGATGCCACGGGCCAGGCGTGGGTGCGGTTCGCGGCCTGGGACTCGGCCGGGAACGGGGCGATGACGATGCCGATCCGGCTCGGCGGCCGGTAGGCCCGGCCGTCATATAAGCCGGCGCGTCGCGTCACCCATCTCCGAGCCAGGGCCGAGCGCCACGACGGATGCCGGCCGAGCTGACGCGCGAGGAGCTGGAGGCCCTGCTCGAGCGACATCACGCGTCCAGCTTCGGCTGGGCGATGAGCTGCTCCGGGTGGAACGACGCCGACGCCGAGGACGTGTTGCAGACGACCTACATGAAGGTGATCTCGGGTAGGGCCCGCTTCGGCGGGCGCTCGGCGTTCCGCACGTGGCTCTTCGGAGTGATCCGCCAGACCGCGCGGGAGCACGCACGCAGTGACCGCTCGCACGCCAAGCGCGCCGAGATGCTCGCGCTCGAGGTCGCCGCGTCGGGTGGCGTGAGCACCGAAGATCCGGACGCCGGGTTGGCGCGAGCCGACCGCCGGCGCGAGCTCCTGGACGCGCTCGCGCAGCTTCCGGATCGGCAGCGGGAGGTGCTGCACCTCGTGTTCTACCACGATCTGTCGATCCGTGAAGCGGCCGAGGTCATGGAGGTATCCCTGGGATCGGCGCGCGTGCATTATGAGCGCGGCAAGACGCGGCTGCGATCGATCCTCGGCGTCGGGGTACGACAAGGTGAGGAAGGGGCATCGCGACATGATTGAGCCGAAGACGCGTACGGGCGACGACGACCTCGGGACACGCTTCCACGAGCTGCGCGCCGACAACGAGCGCGCGGTGCCTCCGTTCGCGGGGGTGCTCGAGCGCGCCGCGGCAGACGCTCGCGCGCAGCCTGCGCTCGGTATCGTCCGGGGTGGTGGATCGCGTCGTCGCGTGCTGAAGATGGGCGCGTGGGCGTCGGCAGCGCTGGCGGCCGCGGTCGCGGGTATCTTGCTCGTCGACCGCCCCACCACATCGGCTCCGAGCGCGGACGAGCAGTTCGCCGAGCTCGTCGCTTCCTACGCGACCGACATGTCGGCCGGAGCGTGGCGCTCGCCCACGTCGAGCCTCCTCGAGGTCCCCGGCATCGAGCTGATGCGCTCGGTGCCTTCGATCGGCGCCTCCGCCGACGTCGGAGCGCCGCGATGAAGCGCGCCGCCTGGATCCTGTTGGTGGCCGCGGTCGGGACGGGCGCGCCCTCGTCGCTCGCGGCGCAGGAGCCCACGCCGCCGGCCGTGCAGAGCTCGGTTCAGGGTGACCCCATCTTCCAGGCGCTCTTCCCGCCCGAGCTGATCATGCAGCACCGCCGCGCGATCGGGCTGACCGACGAGCAGCGCGACGCCATCAGCCAGCTCATCCAGCAGCTCCAGGGAAGGGTCGTGCGGTTGCAATGGGAGCTGCTCGACGAGATGCAGCAGCTCACGGAGGTCATGTCGGCCACGCGGATCGATCTCGACCGCGCGCTCGATCAGCTCGACGACGTGCTCGAGACCGAGAAGTCGATCAAGCAGGCGCACCTCGAGATGCTGGTGCGCATCAAGAACCTGCTCACGGCCGAGCAGCAGGCCACGTTGGAACGGCTGCGGAGCGCGCCCGCCTGAGCCGGTGCCCGGCTAGGGCCACCAAGACACGCCGATGTTCAGGCGTCCGGAGCTGGCATCGATGTCGAGGTCGCTCACGGTGACGTTGTCGGCGCTCAGCTCGGTGAACGTGCCGGCGCTCCCGATCAGCTGGAGATCGAGCGCGAACGTCTCGTTGAAGTAGAACAGGATGCCGCCGCCGAGCGAGAGCGCGCCGCCCGTGAGCGTGATCTCGTCGGCCTGCGTGGTCTGGTTGATCACGCCGTCCTTCACGCCGACGGCGCGCCCGCTCAACGCCGCCTGCAGGTAGGGGACCCAGCTGCGCAGCGAGTTGGCGAAGTGGAAGCGCACGCCGAGGTCGGCGTGTCCCATCGTCCACTCGCCCTCGACGTCCGCGTTCTCCACGTCGAACTGGCCCGCGTCGAGCTGCAGGAAAAGCTGGATCGTGCGATTGAACCCGTATCCGATCAGCAGCCCGGCGCCGCCGGCGCTCCGGTTCTCGTCGTCGTTCTCGACGTCGAGCGACTGCCCGGAGAGATGCAGCCCGAGATTGAACCCGCGCGTGGTCGATTCCTGGGCCGAGGCGTCCGCGGACGCGAGCACCGTGGCGGCCAGGGACAGGGATACGGCGAGCGATGCGGGACGCATGAACGACCTCATGGGTGGAGTGGCTGTCGGTCCGCCGCCGCAAGATGGTCAGGCGGCGGACCCGAGTCCACGTGCTTGGCGCTGCTCAGAGGATCAACCCCAGGAACACGATCTCGTCGACCGGATCGACGAGGTCCTCGAGGAAATCGAAGACGTCCTCCACCACGTCCATCACGTGGAGCAGGACGAAGATCTGGCCGGAGGTGAGCGCCTCGCCCTCCGCGGACAGGATGGTCGGGTCGTCCGCGTCGCCGCTCACCGTCGCGAAGAGCCGGTCGTCCAGGAAGACCGACCCGTCCACCTGGCCCTCGGAGCCGCTGACCTCGAGCCGGATCGAGCGATCGCGGTGCTGCACGACGAGGTGCACGTCGCCCTCGCCTTCCGGGCCGTCCTCGATGCCGTGCACGCTGCCTTCGATGCGGAAGTCGCGCGCGTCCACGCCGAGATCGAACTGGATGTCGAGCGTCGTGTGATCGAGGAGCTGGGTCCCCACGGCCTCGATGTCGAAGTCGAGACGAAGCCCGTGCTCGCCTTGGAGATAGCCGGTGACCGTGATCGCCCCCTGCGTGAGGGTCAGATCCACGGTGGTGCGGTAGTCGAGCACCGTGCCGTCACCCGTGACCACGACGAGGCGGAGCGCGACGTCCTCGGCGCTGTCGTCGCCCTCGTCGATCAGATCGGCGTGGCCGATCTCCTCGTCGCCGACCGGCACGCCCAGCAAGTCCACCTCGTAGACGATGAACCGCACGCCGTTCGAGGGTGCGCCGGTGCGGGCAGGATCGACCACGTACTCACCGAGATCCGCGTCGTAGACGAACGTCGCGCCGCGATAGCTGTCGATGACCGGCGCGAGCGCGGGCGCTCCGGCGGCGCCGGCGGCGAGCCGCCGCGCGAGCTGCACGGCGAACTGCCGTCCGGAGGGCGCTCGGGAGAGCCCGGCCACCGCGTCGATCGCCGCGGGCGCGGCGCTCCACGGCGTACGCGCGCCGAGCGCGGCGAAGCCCGCCCACCCGTCGGTGGCGAACACCGAGTCGAAGGCCGCGTAGTCGGCGGCCGCCGCGTCGGTGTCGAGCGCGACGCCGAAATCCGGCGCGGTGGACTCTCCACAGGCGGCGGCGAAGGCTGCCGACGCGACGAGAGAGAGGAGGCGGATCTTCCGTATCGTGGGCATCGAGGCTCCGTGAGGCCGGTGGTCACTCCGACATGCTCGGGGATGGGTGACACGAGGCCCCGCGCCGTATGACACGATCGTGGCGCCCATGCGGGGCGGCGCTGTAACGTCGGCCTCACACCAGCCAGCCCCCGCGACACGTCACCGTCCACCCATCCCGTGACCACGCTCTCCGCGCTCGACTTCGCCCTGATCGCGCTCTACGTGATCGGGGTCACGATCTGGGGCACGTGGCTCGGCCGCCGACAGAAGGACTCGCGCGACTACTTCCTGGCCGACCGGGCCATGCCGTGGTGGGCGGTCTGCTTCTCGATCATCGCGACCGAGACGAGCGTCCTCACGTTCATCAGCGTGCCGGGCACGGCGTACACGAGCGACCTCTGGATGGTGCAGCTCACGGCGGGCTACCTCCTCGGGCGCATCGCCGTCGCCGCGATCCTGCTGCCGGGGTACTTCAGCGGCGAGCTCTCGACCGCCTATCAGCTCCTCGAGAAGCGATTCGGCGTGCTCGCGCGCCGCTTCGCCTCGGCGATCTTCCTGGTCACGCGCACGCTCGCGTCGAGCATCCGCCTGTTCGCCATCGCCATCCCGATCCATCTGATCGCCGGGATCCCCTACTGGCAGGCGATCGTGGCCACGGGAAGCTGCACGCTGATCTACACGTACTTCGGCGGCTTACGCGCTGTCGTCTACGTGGACGTGCTGCAGATGACGATCTACCTGTCGGGTGCCGTCGCCGCGCTCGTGGTGCTGCTCCAGGTGATCCCGGGCGGGTGGGGCGGCATCGTGGCCGCCGCCGAGCCGATGGCCAAGCTACGCGTGCTGCATTTCGACGGTGGCTTCGCCGGCGCGCAGTGGATCCTGACCGGCCTCGTCGGCGGCGCGTTCCTCGCGATGGCCTCGCACGGCGTGGATCATCTGATCGTGCAGCGGCTCCTGGCGTCTCCCAACCTGAAGGAGGCGCGTAAGGCGCTCATCGGCAGCGGCGTGTTCATCATGGCGCAGTTCACGCTGTTCCTGATCGTGGGCGTCGCGCTCTACGCCTACTATCAGGGCCGCGCGTTCGCCACGCCCGACGAGATCTTCCCGACGTTCATCCTCGAGGGGCTGCCGGCCGGCATCAGCGGGCTGGTCATCGCGGGCATCTTCTCCGTCGCGATGTCCTCGGAGGCCTCCGCCATCAACTCGCTCGCATCCGCGGCGACGCTCGACCTCTACGGACCGCTCTCGGGCCGGGGCTCGGACACCGAGCACATGTTCCGCATGGGCAGGGTGTTCACGCTGCTCTTCGGCCTGGTGCTCATCGTCGGCGCGATCGCGTTCCAATTCATCCAGCAGGGCACGCCGGTCGTGCTCATCGCGCTGAACATCGCCTCGTTCACCTACGGCGGGCTGCTCGGCGGCTTCCTGCTCGGCGTGCTGTCGCGCAGGGCGGATCAGACCGACGCGATGATCGCCATGGGAACGGCGATCCTGGCCATGACGGTGGTCTGGGCCGGCCAGCAGTTCGGCCTCACGCCGCGCCTCGTGGACGGGCTCTGGTTCTCGCTGATCGGCTCGGCCATCACGGTGGGCGTGGGGATGGCGAGCGCCGCGGTGCGTTCGAGCGGCGGGGGCGCGCGGGCCTAGAAGGTCAGCACCACCTCGTAGGGCTTCGTCACCGGCGTGCCGGATCCGTCCGTTCCGGGCCGGAAGCGCCACGACAGCGCCGTGCGGCGGATGTCGTCGTCCAGGCGGCCGTTGCCGGTCTCGGGCTGGAGCGCCACCTGGCGGACGACGCCTTCGGCGTCCACGACGAGCCGCACCGTGACGCTCTTGCCGCGCATGTTCCGCGGCGCGCTCGGCGGGAAGAGCAGCATCTGCGGCATCGGCGGACGCCCGAGCGTGCCGTCGCCGCCTCCGGTGCCGGGCCCGCTGCCGGTGCCGGTGCCCGGTCCGTCGCCTCCCCCGCTCCCCCCTCCCGATCCCCCACCGCTTCCGGGCCCGCCCCCCGCGCCGAGCTCGGGTGCGCCCCCGCCCGTGCCGGTGCCGGTCTCGAGCGTGGGCAGCTCGATCGCCGAGAGCGGCACCGAGTCGACCATCACGAGCATCTCGGGCTGCGGAATCGGATCGGGGATCACGAGCTCCGGGACGACCTCGGGGATGACGGGCGGCACCACCGGCGGAGGCGGCGGGGCGGGATCTCCGGGCAGCGAGATGTAGTGGATCACCTCACCCCCGCCCCCTCCTCCGCCGGTGCCCGGGGGTCCGAGCAGCCCCGTGCCCTGCTCGGGAAGCTCCTGCTCGGTCAGGAACAGGAGCAGCGCCAGCGCCAGCGCGTGGAGCAGGAGCGACGTGGCCACCGAGCCGGCGCGCCGGTCCGGCGCGCCCCGCAGGCGCTCGGAGAGCGGCGTCGCGATGGGGTGGGGACGGTCGGCCATGCCTTGTTCTACGCCCTTGGGGCCGATCGAGGTTCGCATCGTTAGCATCGACGCGGCATGGGCTGTATCCTGGTCGCGACTCGTCGCCCACGCACCGGGGACGACGTGGGACGATCCATATGACGTCCCGAGCGCACCGATCCACACGCCACCCGCCGGCCGCCGTGCAGCCCATCGACTGGATCATCGTCGCCGCCTACTTCGCCATGACGGCGGCCGTGGGCTTCGCGTTCACGAAGCGCGGGGGCGAGAGCCTGGGCGAGTACTTCCTCTCGGGCCGCAAGGCGCCGTGGTGGCTCGCCGGCACGTCGATGGTGGCCACGACGTTCGCGGCCGACACACCGCTCGTGGTCACCGGCCTCGTCGCCTCGAACGGCGTGGCCGGCAACTGGATCTGGTGGAACTTCGTGATGAGCGGGATGCTCACCGTGTTCTTCTTCGCGCGCCTGTGGCGCCGCGCGAACGTCATGACCGACGTCGAGTTCGCCGAGATCCGCTACGCGGGCAGGCCCGCGGCGTTCCTGCGTGGGTTTCGCGCGCTGTACCTCGCGATCCCGATCAACCTGATCATCCTGGGCTGGGTGACGCGTGCGATGATCGAGGTCCTCACGATCTCGCTCGGCATCTCGCCGTACCTCGCCGTCGGCATCTGCTTCCTCATCACCGTGGCGTATTCGGTCGCCGCCGGCATGTGGGCCGTCCTGTGGACCGACCTCGTCCAGTTCGTGCTGGGCATGACGGCGGTCGTGGTCCTCGCCGTCTACGCGGTCGACGCGGTGGGCGGCATGGAGGCGCTGAAGGCGGGCGTGGCTCAACACTTCGGCAGCGAGACCGCGGCGCTCTCCGTGCTCCCGGTCTCGATCGGCGCGAACGGGATCGTCGCGTACGCGTGGATGCCGCTCCTCTCGCTCACCGTCTTCCTGAGCGTGCAGTGGTGGGCGGCCTGGTATCCCGGCGCCGAGCCGGGGGGCGGCGGATACGTGGCCCAGCGGATCTTCTCCGCCCGCACGGAGCGGGACGGCGTGCTCGCCACGCTGTTCTTCCAGGTCGCACATTACGCGCTCCGCCCCTGGCCGTGGATCGTGACCGGGCTCGCCACGCTGATCCTCTACCCGAGCCTCGAGAACCGCGAGTCCGGCTACGTGCACGCGTTCGTCGATCTGCTGCCGACGCCCTGGCGCGGCCTCATGCTCGCCGGCTTCGCGGCGGCCTACATGTCCACGGTCGCGACACAGCTCAATTGGGGCGCGTCGTACCTGGTGAACGACTTCTACAAGCGCTTCGTCCGGAAGGACGCGACCGAGAAGCACTACGTGGCCGTCTCGCGCGTCGCAACGATCTTCCTCTTCTTCGCGTCGATCTTCGTGACGTGGCAGCTCAGCTCGATCGAGCAGGCATGGCGCTTCCTGCTCGCCATGGGCGCCGGCACCGGCCTCGTGCTCATCCTGCGCTGGTACTGGTGGCGGATCAACGCCTGGTCGGAGATCAGCGCGATGATCACGTCGCTCGTGGTGGCCACGATCGCGATGCTCACGATTCCGGGACGCTTCACGCCCGGCGATCCGAACGCCGACGCGACGGTGATGCTGCTGACCGTCGCGATCACGACCGTGGTGTGGGTCGGCGTCACGTTCCTCACCGCGCCCGAGTCGGACGCGGTGCTCGAGAGCTTCTACCGGCGCGTGCGGCCCGGCGGCCCAGGGTGGGCGCGCGTGTCGGCCGCGGCCGGGTTCGGGCGCGAGCCGGTCCCCGGCGGCGCGCTCGCCTGGACGAACTGGCTCGCCGGCGTGGTGGCGGTCTACGGATCGCTCTTCGGGATCGGCAAGTGCGTCTTCGGGGAGTGGGCGAGCGGGCTCGCGCTGCTGGGCGTCGCGGCGCTCGCGTTCGCCTGGATCTCGCGCTCGTTCAGGGGAGCGGGATGGCAGTGAGCGGGTCGGTCGGGGCCGCGACCGACCACCCGAGCGGGTTCGTCCAGGCGATCTCCCGCCTCGACGCTACGGCGCTCGTCGTGGGATCGATGATCGGCTCGGGCATCTTCATCGTATCAGCGGATATCCTGCGCCAGGTCGATGCCGCGGGGCTGCTGCTGCTGGTGTGGGGCATCGCGGGCGTGGTCACCCTGATGGGGGCGCTCAGCTACGGCGAGCTCGCCGCGATGTTTCCGCGGGCGGGCGGCCAGTACGTGTACCTGCGCGAGGGCATCTCGCCGCTCTTCGGATATCTGTACGGCTGGACGCTCTTCACGGTGATCCAGACCGGCACGATCGCCGCCGTGGCGGTCGCGTTCGCGCGCTTCACCGCCGTGTTCGTCCCGGCGCTGTCGGCCGACGTCTTCCTCGGCACGACGATCAACCTGGGCAGCGGCCCTATCGCGGTCGGGCTCTCGCCCCAGCGGATCTTCGCGGTGCTGTCGGTCGTCGTGCTCACGTGGATCAACGTGCGGGGTGTGCGCACCGCCGCGCTCATCCAGACGACGCTGACCGCCGTGAAGACCACGGCGCTCGTCGGCCTGATCCTGCTCGGGATCACGATCGGCCGCGATCCCGGTGCGGGGGCGGCGAACTTCGGGGGCGCGTCGGGTGGCGCCTTCGGGTCGGGCGGCTTCTCGCTCGCGCTCCTCCCCGCCATCGGTGCCGCGATGGTCGGGAGCCTGTTCTCGATGGACGCGTGGAACAACGTCGGGTTCGCCGCCGGCGAGCTGAGGGAGCCCGCCAGGGACCTCCCGTTCGCCATGGCCGGCGGCGTCCTGATCGTGACCGTGCTCTACATGCTCGCGAACGTCGCGTACCTGAGCGTGCTGACGGTCCCCGAGATCCAAGGCGCTCCCGAGGACCGCGTCGGAACGGCGGCGCTGCAGGCGATGCTCGGCGACGCCGGTCTCTACGTCATGGCCGGCGCGATCATGATCTCGACGTTCGGCTGCAACAACGGGCTGATCCTGTCGGGCGCTCGCGTCTACTATGCGATGGCCAGGGACGCGCTGTTCTTCCGGCGGGCCGGAGATCTGCACCCGACGTACCGGACGCCGGCGTTCGCGCTCGTCACGCAGGCGGTGTGGACGAGCCTGCTCTGCTTGTCCGGGACGTACACCGAGCTGCTCAACTACGTGATCTTCGCCGCGCTCCTCTTCTTCATGCTCACGACGATCGGGCTCTTCCTGCTGCGCGTGCGGAGGCCCGAAGCGGAGCGTCCCGTGCGGGCGGTGGGATATCCCTGGATCCCGGCGCTCTACGTCCTGCTGACCGGTCTGTTGTGCCTGAACCTCATCGTGCAGCCCGCGCAGCGGCGATATGCCGGGCTGGGCCTGATCGTCATCGCGATCGGCGTGCCGGTCTACTACGGATGGCGGAGGTGGGCGGCCGCCTCGGCGTGAACCGCCGGACGGGTCCGACGCGGCGGTGGCGCGCGCGCAGGGGCCCGGCCCCCACGCGCGACGCCACCTGTCCGGATGAGACTACCGCGACTTCGATGTGGAGCGGCTCGTCGTGCGTGACCGCGACCGCGAGCGACCGGACGAGCGGCCGCCCTTCGTCGAGCGCGTCGATCTCCCCGAGCTCCCCGAGCTCCTCGAGCGGCGCGTGGACCGTGCCGAGCGCGCGGCCTCTTCGCCCTTCTTGCTCTTGAAGAAGCGGTACGCGAGCAACGCGATCGATCCCAGGGCCAGCGTGCGTTTCATGACCATGTCTCCATTCCTTTGAGCCCGTGGCTCAGAAACGTGCTTGCAAGAGCCTTGCCTCGAACGCAGTCGACGTGAGGCCTCCGGTGTTCACCCGTCGCGCGAGCAGCGTCGGTGCGCCGAACCTGACGCGCCCGTTCGACGCGTCGACCATGCCGACCACGTCCGCGTCTCCCTCGGGCTGCGGACGCAGCAGCACGTAGATCAGACCGACCGCTGCGCCCGCCATCGCGCCGCCCGCCGCGCCCCACTTCAGGATGTCTCTCGTCTCGTCCGCCCCGTCGCTCTCGACGAGCGCCCAGGCGCCTCCCAAGAGGAGCCCGGTGCCGGCGCCGTACAGAGTGCCACGGAAGATCGTGACGACCGGGTTCGACTCACTCTCCCTCTCTTCTACCACTTGCGCGCTTAAGCTGTCCTGTACGCCCACGATCAAGACGAGCGCGAGGGCCGCCGACGCGAAGGATTTGGGCAGCTTCATGGTGCCTCCTATGCGAATGCTGCTTCGTACTTCGCGGCTGAGATGCGCAATCGGCATGCCATGGCCGGAGGATCGCGGGCAATCCGCTGGCGCGTGTCGGCGACACGGAGATGTCGCGCCCGAGCGGATGGACCCCAAGAACGTCAGGGGATCGAGACGCACGACCCGTCCCGCGCAAGCGGGCGCGGGCAGTCACCGGTCGTATACGGTCCCTTCAGCGACGGCCGTCGGACTCTCGAAGTGCAGGCTCCAGCCATCAGGGTCGTCGAGCGACGTCACCCACATGTGGTTGCCGACGAAGGGCCGCTGCACCTCGAGGCCTCGATCCTTCACCGCGTGATAGAACGCCAGCGCATCCTCGCATATGAAGTAGAATCCCACGCCCTCACCGATCTTGCCTTTCAGGTCCGCGCGCCGCGGGTCGTCCGCCGACCACTCCTGAAGCATCAGGGCGGCCTCACCGAGCTCGAGCCAGCACCAACGGATCTTGCCGTCAGGCTTCCAGGTGTTCGTGAGCGTGAACCCCAAGCCGTCGACGTAGAACCGCAACGAAGCCCCCATGCTCCACACCATGAGCAACGGCGCCAGCTGCTTCACGCCGACCTGGGTCATCGATGGACTCGACATGGATACCCTCCCACGTGTGCGTCGACGAGCACGTTCTGAGGAATGCGTATCGCCACGACCACCGAACCTCCGGACCCACGCCCCGTGGTGACGTGCGCAGAGTGTCGCCGCACGAGACGGATGGCCGACACCGGGCGGCTGGCCGAGGGTGGTTACACGCCAGGCCTCAGCGCCCCGGAGGCACAGGGAGGCGCCAACACATTGTTATGTGATTTCGCGTGTCCGCGCGCGGGCTTCACTGCTGTACCACCCCGCCCTCCACCGCGTCAGCGGACTCTCGTATAGGTCAATTCGAGATCGCCCTCCCACGGCCCGCCGGCCCGCGACATCTCCCCCTTACCGACGATGGCTTCACCGTCCTGCGCGATGGTACCGCTGAAGCGCTGGGAGAACTCCGTGTCGTCTCGCCACCACCGCAACACGTTGCCCACCAGGCTTACATCGTACTTCCGTGACACTCCACGCTCGTCGAAGTAGAGCATGAAGCAGCTGCCCGAGGCATCGTCCGTGCCGAACACTGCGAGGCCTGCGGGGATCTGTGGATGGTCGACCTCTGTCCGCATCATCAGAAACGCCCCGCCTTCGAGCCACTCAAATGTCGCTTGACCCCGCAGTGTCGCTCCCGGCAAGAGAGGATGAGTGCCTTCCGTCCTCCACTCACCCAATAGCACACCGAAACGCCCAAGCGCCGGGTTTGCCATGGACGCCTTGCTCATGACCAACTCCTCGTCATTGCCCTACTCCGTCGACGCATCCACCCAAAGCAATTTCACATAACTGTCCGGTTCCCATCCCCCCACACCCCCCCCGTGGGCGACGTGCGCAGCATGTCGCCTCACGAGGCGGATTGCCGACACCGGGCGCATAGCCGCAGATAGCATATACGCCAACCCGGTGTCGGCAATCCGCCGGCCAGGTTAGCGACGCCGCCCCGAGCCGCCAGTCGAAGTCCGCCCGCCCGACGGCGGTGTCGCTAACCTAGCTGTCGTAGTAGAGGTGGAACTCGTGGGGATGCGGGCGGAGCCGCAGTGGATCGACCTCGTACTCCATCTTGTAGTCGATCCACCCCTCGATCACGTCTTCGGTGAAGACGCCGCCGGCGAGCAGGAACTTGTGGTCCTTCCGCAGAGCCTCGAGCGCTTCGACCAGCGACCCGGGCGTGTGCGGGGCGTGCGCGCTCAGCTCTTCCTTCGACATGTGATAGATGTCGCGGTCGAGCGGCTTGCCGGGCTTGATCTTGTTCACCACGCCGTCGAGCGCGGCCATCATGAGCGCCGAGAACGTCAGGTAGGCGTTGCACGAGGGGTCGGGGCAGCGGAACTCGAAGCGCTTCGCCTTGGGGTTGTCCGAGTACATCGGGATACGCACTGCGGCGGAGCGGTTACGCTGCGAGTAAGCCAGGTTCACCGGCGCCTCGAACCCGGGGACGAGCCTGCGGTAGGAGTTCGTCGTCGGCGCGGCGAACGCGAGCACGGCGTGGGCGTGCTTGAGCACGCCGCCGATCGCGTGGAGCGCGAGCTCGCTGAGGCCGGCGTAGCCCTTGCCGCCGAACAGCGGCTTGCCGCCCTTCCAGAACGACATGTGCGTGTGCATGCCGCTGCCGTTGTCGTTGAAGATCGGCTTGGGCATGAACGTCACCGTCTTGCCGTGCTGCTTGGCCACGTTGCGGATGATGTACTTGTACCACGCCATCTGGTCGGCCATGACCAGCAGGGGCTGGAACTTCATGTCGATCTCCGACTGACCCGCGGTCCCCACCTCGTGATGGTGGGCTTCGACGACGATGCCGACGTCGCGCATGCGATAGACCATCTCGCCGCGCAGATCGTGGTAGGTGTCGGTCGGGCTGACCGGGAAGTAGCCGCCCTTGAAGCTCGGCTTGTAGCCGAGGTTGGGCTCCTCGAAGCGCGCCGTGTTCCACGCGCCCTCGACGGAGTCGATCTCGTACGTGCCGCGGTGCTCGTTCTGCTCGTAGCGCACCTCGTCGAAGATGAAGAACTCGGGCTCGGGCCCCACGTAGCACGTGTCGGCGATCTTGGTCTTCCGCAGATAGGCTTCGGCCTTGCGGGCGATGTGACGCGGATCGCGCGAGTAGTCTTCCTTGGTGATCGGATCGACGATGTTCGCGATCACGCTGACGGTCGGCCGCGCGTAGAACGGATCGAGGCGGACGGTGTCGGCAACCGGGACCGCGAGCATGTCCGACATGTGGATGCCCTGCCATCCGCGGATCGACGACCCGTCGAATCCGACCCCGTCCTCGAAGGTGCCCGCGTCCCAGGTGTCGATCGGGTACGAGCAGTGCTGCCAGCTCCCGAGGAAGTCCATGAACTTCAGGTCGACCATCTCCGCTTTGTGCTTCTTGGCGAAGTCGAAGAACTGCTTCGGAGTCATGGCGCCTCCTCTGGAGTGGCCCGCGCTCCCGCACCTTATCGGGGCTCGCGCCGGGCCGGCAAGTGCCCGCCGGGACGGAGGCCTAGTCGCCCGTCGGCGTCGCGGGCAGGCTGCCGAGATACATCCAGAGCGCCTGGAGCTCGGTTTCGCTCATGTTGCGTGTGAAGTTGGTCATGGACACCATGGGTTGCAGCAGATCCGAGCCGTCGGGCTTCTTCGCTTCGCGCATCGCGCGCACGAAGTCCTCGTAGCTCCACGCTGCGAGCCCGTCCGCGTGCGGCGTGAGGTTGGCCGCCGTCGGCCAGCTCGGATCGCCACCGGCGATCGGACCGCCCGACAGATTGGCACGGTGGCAGCCGGTGCACACGCCGGAGAGGTGCTTTCCGAACTCCACGGAGGCCTCCGCCACGGGCGGGGTGTCCGGATGGGGCGCGTCGTGCCTCGCGATCTCGTCCGCGGCGAACCGGATCTGGCCGAGCGCGAGGAGGATGCGGCCGACCGGGCCGACGCGCAGCGGCTCGACCTGGTTGTCCACCGGCGGCACGGTGCGGATGTAGGCGAGGATGTCGGACAGCTCCTGGTCGGACATCATCTGGAAATCCTGCGCGGGCATGAGCGTCGGGCGGCCGGACGGCGCGACCCCGTGACGAACCGCTCGGTCCCAGTCCGCCGCGTCGTAGTCGAGCACCACGGAGCCCTGGCCGGTCGTGATGTTCGGCCCGAGCACGGTGCCGATGGCGGGATCGTCGATCATCGTGCCGCCGCCGAGGTTCGCGCCGTGGCACTCCGTGCAGACGTAGCGCGACTCGATCAGGTGCTTGCCGCGCTCGACCGCGCGCGCCTCCGCGACCTCGGCGGCGCTATCGGGTCCGAGCGCGTCCGCGTCGCTCGGAGCGAGCGGAAAGGGGACCGGAAAGTCGACGGTGTGCGTGGCGATGGTGCGTGCGCGCAGATCCGTGACGCGCATCCCCGCCCAGACGTAGAAGCAGCCGGCGGCCAGGACGACGATCAGGAGAAGAGACAGGACGACCTTCAGGACCTTCTTCATGGGCGAGTGACGGGGAGCTCTGTGGGTGACGAAATCGCCGGGGGGCGCGCCGCCGCGGAAGGTGTAATCGTGAAGGCAGGAAGGGGAGTGGGGTCGGGGCGAAAACCCAGGTGGGAGGACGAGCGTCCGTGACGCGGGATCCACGAGCGGGTCAGCCCGTCGCGGTGGTCACGGGCGCGACCCATGGGCTCGGTGAGGAGGTGGCGCGTCGGCTGGGCGCCCTGGGCCACTACGTCGTCGTGCACGGTCGGGACGCCGCGGCGGGCCACCGCGTCGTCGAGGAGGTCGAGAGGGCCGGCGGCGCGGCGCGCTTCGCCCGCGCGGACTTCGCCTCCCTACGCGAGGTGACGGCGCTCGCCGAAGCGCTCGGGCGCGACTGCGACCGCATCGACGTGCTCGTCGCCAACGCCGGAGTCGGTCCCGCGCCCGATCGCCGCGTGGTGAGCGCGGACGGCCACGAGCTCCGCTTCCAGCTGAACTACCTCGCGCATTTCCTGCTCATCCGCGCGCTGCTCCCGAGGATCGCGGGGAGCCAGGAGGCACGGATCGTTCACGTGTCGTCGGGTGCCCAGGAGCCGATCGACTTCGACGACGTGATGCTGGAGCGCGGATTCGACGGATGGCGTGCCTACGGCCAGAGCAAGCTCGCCCAGATCATGCTCACGTTCGATCTCGCCGAGGAGCTCGCGGACACGGGTGTGCGCGTGAACGCGCTCCATCCGGCGACGTTCATGGACACCGAGATGGTGCGGTCGGCCGGCATCGCGCCGCGCTCGACGGTCGAGGACGGTGCCGCGCCCGTGATGCGACTGATCACCGCGCCCGACGTCGGCACGGGCCTGTTCTACGACCGCGAGCGGCCGGCGCGTGCGCACGCACAGGCCTACGATCCCGAGGCACGCCGACGTCTGCGCGAGCTCAGCGAGGAGCTGGTCGGGCTCCGGTAGGCGACGGCGCTCGCCGCTAGCGCGACAGCAGGTGCGTGAACTTCAGGATGAGCCGGCGCTCCCTGAACAGAGGCAGTCCCTGCGGGTCCCGACGCACCTCGTCGTAGACGAGATAGATGTCGCTTCCCGGCCGGTACGTGTACCGGAAGCGCGCGCTCGTGCCGAACTGGTCGGTCGAGGAGTTGTACTGCGTGATCGCGCGCAGCGTCATGGTCGGCGAGAGCGCGAAGTCCACGCGCAGCGACGCCAGATCCAGATCGAACGACCCCGCCGACAGGTCGACCTCGTTGCGCTGGTACTGCGCTTCCGTCGACAGGCGGTCGTTGAGGCGCGCACCGACCGCGACCGACGCGTCGGTGCGGTCGCCGTCGTAGAACTCCTGCGGCGAATACGTCAGCCGGTAGTACATCTTCCGCGTGGGATTGCTCGAGAAGGAGAAGTACCACTCGCCGAACCAGTAGTCGCCCGCGGCGACGGGCACGCCGTTGAACGAGAACGGATTGTCGAGCCGCTCGAAGTACGCGTTGTACCACACGGTGAGGTTCGCGCCGTTGTTGAAGCGCGTGCCGATCATGTGGTGCAGCCGCCGGGATACCAGGCGGTTCTGCTGATCGGTCGTGTACGTGATGTTCCACATCGGCGACATGTCACGGATGCCGAGGATGCGCGGCCGGGGCGTGTTCTCGATGTGGATCTTCGACGTGCGGATGCCCGTGCGCGGCAGGTAGCCCACCTCGGGGTTGAAGTCGTCCTCGAAGTCGGCGTATTCGCCGAAGATGCGCCACGACTGGTCGAGCCAGGTCACGTTGGCGTAGCCACCCATGTCGTCGCCGCCGCCGAGCCCTTGGGTGAGCGTCTTGGCGAGGAAGCCCGTGGCGCTCAGGCTCGCATGCGGCGCGAGCGCGAAGTCCACGGCATAGGTGCGGTTGTAGTGCGCGCCGTCCGTCTGCTCGCGGTTGATGGCGAGCACGCCGACGCGCGAGCGCGTGAGCAGGTTCCTGCTGTAACGCGCCACCAGGAAGTTCTCCCCCGACACGCCGAACGCGCTCTCCGTCTGCACGTCCATGAGCGCGAGGTCGTTGCGCCCGACTTTGCCGGTCAGGCGCGCGCCGGCCAGGATCGGAACGTTGCTGTCCCGGCCGTAGAGGCCGATGCGGCGCGTGAAGAAGAGGTCGACGAGCCGGTTCTGCGACGTGACCGAGCCGACGTTGAACTGTCCGGAGTTCTCGAGGAAGAAGTCGCGCTTCTCCGGATAGAAGAGAGGGAAGCGCGTGAGGTTGACCTGCTCGTCGTCCACCTCCGCCTGTGCGAAATCGGTGTTGATGGTGACGTCGAGGTTGAGCCCGGCGGTGATGCCGTACTTCACGTCGAGACCGATGTCGCGCTGCCAGGTGTTGTCGGCCACGCCGCCCTCGGACACGCGCCGCGCGCCGCCCGTCACGAACGGTTTGATGCGGAGGTCGCTGCCGCGGTTGAGCGACTCGAGGTCGTCGAGCGACCCGGCCATGCTCACGCGCGTGAGGCCGTACGCCTTCGGGATCGGCGCCCAGAACGCCTGCTCGTTCTTGCGGCCGATGTTGCGCATGAGGTTGATGCCCCAGCTCTGCCTCGGCGACTCCGGGAAACGAAGCGTGACCATGGGGATCGCGATCTCGGCGATCCAACCTTGCTCGTCCCGATGAGCGGAAACCGCCCACACGCCGTCCCAGTCGCGGTTGACGTTGGAGGACGCGCCGCCGAAGCGCGCGCCTTCGCCCTCGTTGGCGACCTGCTGGTCGAGCTGCGCGCCGAGCGGGTTCGTCACGAACATGTACGCGGAGCGCGAGTCCATGAACGTGTCGAGGATGATCTGGAAGTTGTCCTCGTCGAGAATGCGGTTCGAATCGCGCCGCATCTCGGTGGCGACGACGTCGGCCGGGCTCGAGTCGTACGCCCGCACGCCGAGGTAGAGCGTCTGCGTGTCGTACAGGACGCGCACCTCGGTGCGCTCGGTGACGGGCGCCCCCTCGTCCGGCTCCTGCTGCACGAAGTCGTCGATGAGCGCCGCCGAGGCCCAGACGTCGTCGTCGAGGATTCCGTCGATCGTCGGCCCCCGCGGGACCTGCACGGCCGGAATCCGGTAGTTGGAGTGACTGTGGACGGTGCCTTCTTGGGCGCGCAGCGGAAGGGCGCCTCCCAATCCAGCTAAGACGATGCAGCCAAGCCACTTCCAGCCAGTCGGCAGTGCCATCTCGGTCCCCTTTCGATCGTACGGGGCAGGAACTGAATAATGTCTGGGGGCGAGGGGGCGGGGAAGGACGGCAGCGGGTTGCGCGGGACGGGGCTGCCGCGGGAAGTTGCCGAATGAAGATTCGACCGAAGCGGGCTCGGCGCGTCGCCTGGGGCGCCACGGCCTTCGCCACCGTGGCGTGGGCGGCGGCGCTGTCGCTCGGCCCCGCCGAGCCGGTCGCGGGCCCGCCCGCGGGCGGGCCTCCCCCAGCGCCGCGGGTCTGGGGGCCCGACGGCATATCCGCCGCGTCGCCGTCACCGGTTCTCGCGGAGATCGGCGCGGACTCGATCACGCCCCTGGCGGACGTCGCGCGCGAAGCACGCGCCTGCGGAGCCGACTGCCTCACGCTCGTGTACGCGTGGACGCCGCGGATGCCGCTCTCCCGCTCCGGCATCCCGAACGTCCTCGCCGCCGCGCGCGAGCTCGAGGTCCGGATCTCGCTCGTGGCGCACGAGGAGCTCCAGGCCTACGCGCAAGACGACCTCACGGACCGACCGCGCGCGGACGCGCTGGCGAACGCGATCCTCGACGCGGGCGTTCTCGCGCACGCGCCCGCGTTGGTCGTGCTGCGCGGGGATGCCGTGCTCGGCACGGCCATCCTCGGCTACAAGTCGGCCGAGGGGTACGCGGCCGTCGTGTCGGCGCGGCTGGCCGGCCTCGACCGGGGATATCCCACCGACCCCACACCCTATGCGCGCCTCGCCCGCGTGCCGCCGCCGCCCCAGGCGCCTGCGGACTACGAGGTGGTGGGCGTGCCGGGCGCCTATTTCCGCTGGGTCCCCTACACGCGGCTCGTCGCTTACGAGTCGGACGACCGTATCTACCTGCTCGATCTCGCAGACGGGCAGAGCCGTCCGGCGCCGGGCTTCGTGGACTTCGTCCCCACGCCCGACGGACGCTACTTCGTGACGCCGGGCGCGTCGGACGAGGGGCTCGTCTTCTTCGATGCGAAGCAGGTCGTCGACGCGGTGGATCGCAGCCAGGGCTACGCCGTGAGGCCGATCTACAACGATCCGCGCATGCGCGATCAGTATCCCTCGGTGGGCATCCTCCAACGGGACGGGAGCCGCACGCGTTATCGCGTGCTGACGAGCTGGTTCGAGGGTCTGCGCTATCAGGACTACGACGTGGTCGTCAGCCCGGGTACGGGGGCGTCGAGCGTCCGTCCCGTCGGAGAGCCGGTCGTGCCGTGCCGCGCGACCAGGCTGTCCACGCCCATCATGTCGCAGAGCGGGCGCGAGGTCGCCGCGCGCGACGAGTCGACGGGCACGACGAAGATCTTCGAGATCCTCGACGGTGGGGCCTGCCGCCAAGTGCAGGATCTCGGAGCGGCGACGAGCAAGGTCGCCTGGCACGCCAGCGGTCGGAAGCTGGCGTTCTCCACGCCGAGACGGGGCACCGCCCGCGGCGAGCAGGGGATCTTCGTGTTCGACCGCGACAGCGGCGAGACCGTCCGCGTGCCCACGAGCGAGGGGGCGAGCGCTTTGGCGTTTCCCGACTTCGTCGGCGAGAGCTCCGTGGTCTTCCTCTTGCCGGCGGCCACGTATCGGGGCACGAGCTACTTCCGGGTCGTGGACGGCGTCGAGTAAACGCGGATTCGCGCGTCGCGAAGGCGGTCGCTCGTCTTGATCGAAGCGGCACGTCTCTTCTTCTTATTCGCTCCTGGCGGTCGCCGCGGGTGACGCGAACGCCTTTCCATGGGGAGCTACGGGGTGGATCTCGAGACGCTGGCGAGCCTGTCGGAAGTCATCGGTGCGGCGGTGGTCATTGGCAGCATCGGGTTCGCGTTCGTGCAGCTCGCGCATTTCCGGCGGCAGCGCTACGACATGGTCACGGTCGAGCTGGTCCGCTCGCTCCAGACGCCGGAGTTCACGCACGCGATCCGGCTCGTGCTCTCGCTGCCCGACGACGCGAGCCCGGAGAAGGTGCGCGAGGATCCGCGGGTCGAGGACGCCGCGATGCTCATCAGCCTGACCATCGAGTCGGTGGGCATCCTGGTGCATCGGCGCATGGCGTCCCTCGACCTGGTCTGGGAGATGATGGGCGGCGTCTGCCTGGAGACGTGGACCAAGACCCGGAAATGGGCCGCCGACGTGCGCCGCGAGCAGGGGAACGAGAAATTCCAGGAGTGGTTCGAGTGGCTGTGCGTGCAGATGAACGAAAACCACGCCACCGTGGATCAGGCTGCCCACGTGAAGTACCGGGACTGGAAGCCCGCGGCGATGAGCCGCTGGTCATGGCTCTGAGACGGAGAAGGGGGGTATAGGCCACGATGAACGCGCGACGCCCTCGTCTACGGACCTTGCTCTTCGGCCTCGTCGCCGCCGTCTCCGCCTGCTCGCCGTCCGAGCAGCACGCGGCCACCACCGAGAACGGCGAGGGTGAAGCCCTCGAGGCGCGCGCCCGCCGCATCCACGACGCGGTGCTCACGATCGACACGCACGACGACATCGAGTTCGATTTCGCCACCGACTCCGTAGACCCGCTCGACGCCGACCGTCAGGTCACCCTGGAGAAGATGCGCGCCGGAGGCCTCGACGTCGCGTTCTTCATCGTCTACGTGGGACAGACACGGCGCACGCCGGAGGGATATCGGGAAGCTCGCCAAGGCGCGATCACGAAGTTCGACGCGATCCACCGGATGGCCGAGACCATGTATCCCGACCAGATCGAGATCGCGTACACGCCGGACGACGTGGAGCGCATCGTCGCCGCGGGCAAGCTGGTGGCGGCGATCGGGATCGAGAACGGCTACGTCATCGGGCGCGATCTGTCACTGCTCTCCGAGTACTACGACCGCGGCGCGCGCTACATGACGCTCGCGCACAACGGACACAACGACATCGCGGACTCGGCGCAGCCGCGCGAGCAGCTCGGCGACGCGCCCGAGGAGCACGACGGCCTGTCCCCGTTCGGCGAGCAGGTCGTCGCCGAGATGAACCGCCTCGGCATGATGGTCGACATCTCGCACATCTCGAAAGATGCCGCGCTCGACGCGATCCGCGTGTCACGCGCCCCGGTGATCGCATCGCATTCGGCGACATACGCGGTGCAGCCGCACGCGCGGAATCTCGACGACGAGACGCTGCTCGCGCTCCGCGACAACGGCGGCGTGGTCCAGATCGTCGCGTTCCCCGGCTACGTGAAGGCGGACCCGCCCGAGAAGGCGCAGGAGCTCGAGCAGCTCCGGTACATGCGGGGGTTCACCTACCGGACGACGGCGGACAGCCTCGAGACGATGTCGTCACAGGACAAGTTCGAGTACGGGCAGGGCGTCATGATGCTGGAGGTGAAGTATCCGCCGGCCGGTGTGGCGGACTTCGTGAACCACATCGACCATGCCGTGCAGCTCATCGGCATCGACCACGTCGGCATCAGCTCCGACTTCGACGGCGGCGGCGGCATCCACGGATGGAACGACGCCTCCGAGTCGCCCAACGTCACGCTCGAGCTCGTGCGTCGCGGCTATTCCGAGGAGGACATCGCCAAGCTCTGGGGCGGCAACGTCCTGCGGGTATGGCGCGAGGTGGAGCAGGTCGCCGCGTCTTCCCGCTAGCCGAGCTAGGTCAGGTATTGGTAGAGTCCGACCAGACCGACCACGCCTCCGCCCACCATCATCATCGCTCCGGCGTCATCACCGATGACGGAGCCGAGAATCAACGCCGCGCCACCCACGATCATGAGCGCGACATCCGTGCTCGTGCGTTCCACGCCAGGCAGGGGCGGGACGACGAACGTGGGCGCGGGCGCTTCCGTGCCGGGTCGGGTGGTTTCGCCGAAGGGCACGAAGTCCGCGCCGAACACCGTCACGGACGACTCGTGCCCGAGCATCGGGCCGGCGCCCGTGACCGGCTTCCATTGGGCGGATAGCGGTGCGGCCACGGCCAACGCGGCGGCGGCGACGATCAATGAACAGCGGCGAACGGAAGACATCGCGATAGCTCCTGTCGAACGGGAGGGTGAAGCCCCTACCCGCTTTTCGAGCCCTCGCAAAAACCAGGCCTCTAGTTGGCCTCCGCCCCCTGCGTGATGAACCCCTCGTTCTCGAGGTAGAGCAGGATCGTCGACGCCGCCTCTTCGACCGACATCGTGGACGTGTCGATCTTGATCTCCGGCTTCTCCGGCTCCTCGTACGGGTCGTCGATGCCCGTGAACCCCTTGATCAGCCCGGCGCGCGCCTTGGCGTAGAGGCCTTTGCGGTCGCGCGCTTCGCACGTCTCGATCGGCGCGTGGATGTGGACCTCGATGAACGCGCCCACGGAGTCGATGAGCTCGCGCACCTCACGCCGCACGCTGCGGTACGGCGCGATCGGCGCGCAGATCGCGGCGCCGCGGTTCTTGGTGATCTCGCTCGCGACGAACCCGATCCGGCGGATGTTCAGGTCGCGATGCTCCTTGGAGAAGCCGAGCTCGCTCGACAGGTGCTTGCGCACGAGATCGCCGTCGAGCAGCGTGACCGGCCGGGTTCCGATCTCCATCAGCTTCGCGACGAGCACGTTGGCGATCGTCGACTTGCCCGAGCCGGACAGCCCGGTGAGGAAGAGCGTGAAGCCCTGCTTCGAGCGATCCGGGTAGCGCATCCGGAGCTCCTTCACGACCTCCGGATACGTGAACCACTCGGGAATGTCGGCGCCCTCGCGCAGACGACGGCGCAGCTCGGTGCCCGAGATGTTCAGGATGCGGCCGCCCTCGGGAATCTTGGACACGGGCCAGTACTCGCCCTTGTCCTCGTAGTAGACCATCTCCTCGAAGGCGACGATCTCGATGCCGATCTCCGGGGCGTGCTTCTTCGCCAGCTCCTGCGCGTCGTAGGGACCGTAGAAGCCCTTCTTCGTCTTCGGGTTGCTCGGGCCGGCGTGATCGCGACCGACGATGAAATGCGTGCAGCCGTAGTTCTTGCGGATCATCGAGTGCCACACGGCCTCGCGGGGACCACCCATGCGCATCGCGAGCGGCAGCAGGCTGACCATGCCCGTGTGCGGCGGCATGTGCTGGATCACCGCCTCGTAGCAGCGTACACGCGTGAAGTAGTCGACGTCGCCGAAGTTCGTCATCCCGACGACGGGATGGATGAGCAGGTTGCCCTCGATCTGCTGCGCCGCGCGGCGAGCGAGCTCGGCGTGCGCGCGGTGCATCGGGTTGCGCGTCTGGAACGCGACGATGCGCTTCCAGCCGAGGCGCGCGAACTCGCTCTTCAGCTCGGCGGGCGTGTGCCGGAGATGCTTGAACGTGTGATGGGGAGGCAGCTCGACGCCCTCGAGCGCTCCGCCGACGTAGACCGGGTTGCCCCGCATCAGCTCGAAGACGCCCGGATGGGACTCCTCGGTGGTGCCGAGCACGCTCTGGGCTTCGGCCGCCTTGTCCGGGGTCCACACATCGGAGACGGTGAGCACGGCGAGCACCATGCCTTCGGGGTGTCGCAGCGCGACGCGCGTGCCCGCCACGAGCGTGCCGGCGAACGCTTCGGTCACGTCCAGCGTGATCGGCATCGGCCACAGCGCGCCGCTGGCGAGCCGCATGTCCTTGCAGACCCCGTCGTAATCCTTCCGGCCGAGGTAGCCCTGGAGCGGCGAGAATGCCCCGTTGAGGAGCAGCTCGAGGTCCCAGATCTGGCGGAACGTCAGATCCCAGGAGGGAAGATGAACCGCTTCCTTCTTCAGCTCCTGGATCCGTCCGGGGGATGCGAGCAACGACTCCGCCACTTCGTACCTCCGATTTCTACGGTTGAATCGTGGTCCGGCCTCCGAGAGGGTCGGGGCCGGGATGACGAGGCCGGAGTGTAACGCGGATGGCGCCCCTGGGAAGGGGCGCGGGGATCATCGCCTAACCGCCACTCGCGGGGCACGGCCGATAGACGATCGGCTCGAGACCGCGCATCCCTCCGCCGTCGAGCGGCACCCAACGGTACCACTCCCCGCAGGGCTCACCGGCGCTGTACGCGCCGCGCTCGGCGGTCTCGCCGCCCATCGTCGCCCTGCCGCCCGGATGGGGCAGGACGTTGTTCATCATCGCGCGCGACCAGAACGACTCGTACGGGCCCTCGAGCCTGCCGTCGCGATACGTGCCCCGGTCGGAGATCTCGCCCTCGCGGAACCAACCCTCGAACGGTCCGTTGAGAACGCCGTTGCGGTAGGTCTCGCGCAGCTCGAGCTGACCCTCGAGGTAGAACGTCTCGTGCACGCCGTCCCAGCGGCCGTTGAGCAGCGTACCGCGCTCGCGCACGAGCGTGTCGTTCCACATCGATACCACGGGACCGTTGTGGGGCTCCAGCGTCTGCGGGTCGAGGTACACCCCGCGCCGCTCGACGAGCTGGTCGAGCCGCGTCGGCTGTTGCGCGAAGAGGGCCGACGGGCCGCTCATCGCCAGGCCGCAGAGGAGAAGAACCCAACCCTTCATGTGTGTCGATCCTCGAGCTGTCCCGCGGGTGATGTCCTCCAGACACGTTAGGGGCTGCGTCCGCTGCGGTCCACCCGCCGGGGGGCGCGTGCTTGTCCCCGTCCCGGGGGGGTCGTAGCGTGCGGCTCCCCGGCGTCCACGGGGCCACAGAGGAGATGCGATGAAATACCGCGTGCTCGGCGATACAGGCGTGTTCGTCTCGGAGCTTTGCCTCGGCGCGATGACCTTCGGCGGAGGCAGCCAGATCTGGGAGACGATCGGGGGCCTCGGGCAGGCCGAGGTCGATGCGCTCGTCGGCCGGTCGCTCGACGCCGGCATCAACTTCATCGACACCGCGAACGTCTACTCGGCGGGCGTTTCCGAGACGTCGGTCGGGCGCGCGCTCTACCACAAGCGTCACGAAGTCGTGCTGGCCACGAAGGTGCGCGGCCGCATGTCCGCCGGTGCGAACGACGTGGGGCTCTCGCGGCTCCACATCATGCGCGAGGTGGAAGCGAGCTTGAAGCGGCTCGGGACGGATTACATCGATCTCTATCAGATCCACCGCTCCGATCCCGTCACGAACATCGAGGATACGCTGCGCGCGCTCGACGACCTCGTCACGCAGGGCAAGGTGCGCTACATCGGCTGCTCGAACCTTCCGGCCTGGCAGCTCATGAAGGCGCTCGCGATCTCGCGCGCCGAAGGGCTCCAGCGCTTCAAGTCCACGCAGTCGTACTACTCGCTCGCCGGGCGCCAGCTCGAGTGGGACACGATCCCCCTCATCCAGGATCAAGGACTGGGGCTGCTCGTCTGGAGCCCGCTCGCCGGTGGGTTCCTGTCCGGCAAGTTCACGCGCGACGCGACGGGCGAGGGCCGACGGAAGACGTTCGACTTCCCGCCGGTGGACAAGGAGAAGGGCTACGACATCGTCGACACGCTCGCCGGGATCGCCAAGGCGCACGGCGCGAGCGTCGCGCAGGTCGCGCTCGCGTGGGTGCTCGCGAACCCTGCCGTCACGAGCGTCATCATCGGGGCGCGCAACCTCAAGCAGCTCGACGACAACATCGGAGCCGTCGAGATCACGCTGTCCGCCGACGAACGGAAGGCGCTCGACGACGTGAGCCGCATCCCGCCGGCGTATCCCATGTGGATGGACCTGCTCGGGTCGGATCGGCGCCCGGGCGAGGTGAGGCGGTACGACAACTCGTCGGGCGCGCAGGCGAGCGCGAACGGCGGCGCCGGGGCGAAGCCAGCGGCCGCCAAAGCCTGACAGGCTTGCGAGATCGCGGTCTCGGGGGATGGACTGCGGCGATTTCGTCATATATTGTGAAGATATGAGACGCCTCCTGACGGACTTCGAGCTGATGGCGATGCTGGCCGTCCTGCGGCGCGGCACGGAAGCGTACGGAGTCGCCGTGGCCGAGGAGCTGAGGTCAACCGCGGGGCGCTCGGTCGTGCTCGCGGCGGTCTACGCGGCGCTCGGGCGGCTCGAGGAGAAGGGCCTGATCGCTTCCCGGATGGGCGAGCCGACCGCCGAGCGGGGCGGGCGCGCGAAGAAGTACTTCCGCCTCACCGCCGACGGCTTGTGCGCCGTGCAGGATACACGCCGAGCGCTCGAGGCCATGTGGACCGATCTGCCGGCGCTCGAGCCGGGCGTGCCGTGATGGGTCCGCCTCGCCTCGCGCTCTGGCTCCTCGAGACGTCGAAGGTGGAAGACGCGCTCGCGGGCGACATCCTCGAGCAGCTCGAGCAAGGACGCTCGGCGGCATGGCTCTGGAGGGAGGTGGTAGCCGCGACGTGGGCCGCGGCGTGGCGGTGCGCGCCGGCGTACCGGCGCAGCTGGCTCACGGGCGCTCTCGGCGGACTCACGGCGTCCTGGGTCCTGATCACGGCGGCCAGCCAGGCGCTCGTCCGACTCGGGTGGCTCACCCACGCCGCGGAGTGGGCGGGCCTCCAGTACGCGGAGCTGCTGCTGCTCGGGTCCGCGTGCACCGCGGTGGCCGCGTGGATCGTCGCTCGGGCACACGCCTCACATCCCGTGGCCGCGCTCGTGGGGTTCGCCGCCGCCGTCATGGCGGCGCCGCTCTGGAAGCTGCCGTTCATCGCACTGTTCGAGCCCGCGGTGTTCATGTCGAGCATCGCGCCGCACCTCGCGTTCCTGATCCCGGCACTCCTGCTCGCCGCCCCGCTCAGCATCCTGCTGGGCGGGCGCATCGAGTCCGCGAGGCGGTAGTCACCATCGACTTCGAGGGCTGAGGCGCGCCTTCCACGCGCGGCCGTCCCGCGCGTCGACGGTCAGCCGCCCGACCCTCCGATGAGGCGCGCGCGCTCCGCCTCCAGCTCGGCCAGCTCCTCGTTCTTGCGGCTGATCGCGAACAAGCCGACCACCGAGTACGCGGTCGCGGCGATCAGGAAGGGCGCGAGGCCCCACCCGCCGGGCACGAACAGCATGGCCACCACGGCGACCACCGTAACCACCAACAGCGCGAGGACGAGGACCATCGTTCGAGCCCGGCTCGCCGGTCGCAGCTCCTCGATCTTGGCCTCGACGTCGTCGAGCTCGTCGAGCATGCGCTCGACACGCGCGTCGCGGTCCGACCGGGGTTGCTCCAACTGCGCCTCCCGCCAAAAGGGGCTCGGCGATCGGGTGCCGCAGCCTATCAGCTATACGTGACCTACATGACTCCGGCTGCGCGCATGACCCGCTCGCACTTGGTGCGGATCTCCGTGCCGATCTCGAACGGATCGCCGTTGACGATCTCGGGCCGAAAGAGCTCCACGGACAGCGCTCCGTCGTAGCCCTTCTCCGCCAGCTTGCGGAGGATGCGCACGACCGGCGCGACGCCGTCGCCGGGAATCAGACGGTAGTTGTTGTTCGTCAGCTCGCGCGGCCCGTCGAGCACGTCCTGGAAGTGCGCATGCGCGAGCTCGCCGTCCCTCAGGAGATCGAGGTCCTCGAACTTCGAGAGCCCGGACCAGAAGTGGAAGAAATCGAGCATGGGACGCACGTTCGGCTGCGCCGCCGCCCGGATCGCGATCAGCGACGAGGTGAGCGTCGCGAGGTGCGTCGACGTGCGCGTGAACTCGATCATCGCGACGAGACCGGCCTGACGGGCGATCTCGCCGGTCTCGACGATGCAGTCGGGCGTCGCGGAGAACTCCTCGGTGGTGATCTCGCGGGTCGTGAGCGACGGTGCGTAGATGCGCTGGAGCCCGAGGAACGCGTACTGCTCGCAGCGCAGCCTCCAGGTCTCGAGCGACTGCCGGCGGGCGGGTCCGGGGATCCAGATGTCCTGGAGCGTGGCGGCTGCGGACACGGGCGTGAGCCCGAGATCGGCGAGGAGCTGCCTGGCGCCGGGCAGGGTGTCCGTCTCCAGGAAGCCGTCGAGGAGGCCGTCGTTGAGCTCCACGTAGCGGATGCCGGCGCGCGCCCAGCCCTCGAGCGATCCACGGAAGCCCGCGGCGCGCGACGTGTTCTGGTGCATCGCGAGCACCATGCGCGGCGCGACCTGCGGGCGCGACACGCGCGCTGCGACGTCGGCCGGCGCGCGGAGTCCCGCCGTGACGGGAGCGGCCAGCGAGGCCGCGAGGAACTCCCTCCGGGTGGCCATCACCGGTAGGGTATCGCCGATTGCGACCGGCCGCCACGTGCCACGATCTTCGCCGGATGTCGGTCGGTCTGCCCCCACTCCTGGTTCGCGCGGCGTGCTGCACGCTCGCCGCCGTCGTCCTGGCGTCCTGCTCGGACGGATCCACCCCGCCGGTTGTGATTCCGCCTCCCGAGCTGGAGATCGCGCCCGTGGGCGCCACGACGCTCGCCGCTGTGGTCGACAGCGAGGTCGTGGTCTCGGTCAGGGTGCGCGACCCAGCGAGCTCGCCGTTCGCAGGCGCTGCGGTGACGTGGAGCCCCGGGGCCGGATCGGGGTCCATCTCCTCCTCCTCGCCGTCCACGAGCGACGAGGCCGGCTACGCGAGCGCGGTGTGGCGCCTGGGGACCGTGGCGGGTATGCAGCGGATGACCGCGACCGTCACCTCGGCGGGCGTGACGGACTCCGTCGAGTTCAGCGCCGTCGCCGTCGCCGGGCCGGCCGCGTCCGCTTCGCTGACCGCGGACTCCATCCTGCTCAGCGCGCGCGGCGAGACGGCGTTTCTCGGCCCGACCCATCGCGACGCGTTCCTGAACCCGGCCGCTCCAGGCACGGTCACGTGGACGTCCCGCGCACCGTCCGTCGCGACCGTCGCGCCGGACGGGCTCGTCACCGGGCAGGCCGCCGGCGCCACGTACGTGGTGCTCCGCCTCGGCACGTCGATGGACTCGATCCTCGTCACGGTCGCCATGCGCGGTGCGATCACGTTCACGTTCGACGACGGCTTCCTGGACGCCTACACGAACGGCTGGCCCGTCTTCCAGGAGCTGGGGCTACCGGGCAACGTGGCCGTCAACCCGGCGCAGGTGGGGTTCGGGGCCTACATGACGAAGGCGCACCTCGACGAGCTCGACGCCGCGGGATGGTCGATGGTGAGCCATACGATGACGCACGACAGCATGCCCTCGCTCACCGCCGGCGAGCTCGACTGGGAGCTGCGCGCGAGCCAGGAGTGGATCGACGCGCAGGGCTACCGGGGCAGCAACGTGTTCGTGGTCCCGTACCACGTGTGGGGGGCGCGTGAGCGGGACGCCGTCGGCGCGTACTACGAGGCGGCGCGGGGGACCAGCGCGGGCGCCGTGTCCCCCGACAGCCTCGTCGCGTGGAAGCCGTCCCTGCCGTACGCGTTGACGGGCATCGACGCGGGCACGCTGCCGTTCACGACCGCGCAGGGCCGGGACCGCCTCCGCGCGCTCCTGCAGCGGACGGTCGACGAAGGCAGGTTCCTGGACGTGTACCTCCACCACCTCTCGCCCGCCGACGCGCAGGCGTTCCGGGAGATGGTGGCGGTCATCGCGGAGTTCCGGCAGCGCGTTCTGCCGTATCACGAGCTCTATCCGCGCTTCGCGCGGTCCGTGCACTGACGCGCCTCCCGGCCGACCGTCGTCGATGATCCAGCCGATGAGCGTGGTGATCCTCGGACCGGTGGCGTAGCCCCTCGCGGCGGCGGCGCCCATCGGGTAGCATCGCACGATGATCGACGTCATCGACCACGCCGGCGCCTCGGGCGAGCGACGGATCCGCGAGCTGCGCTTCGCCCGCCCGCCCGCGAACGCGTTCGACGGCGCCTTCCTCACGAAGCTCGAGCGATGCGTCACCGAAGCTCCGGGCTCGGGGGCCGCCGCGGTCGTGATCTCGGGCGCCCCCGGGATGTTCACCGGCGGGCTCGACGTTCCGACGCTGCTGGCGCTCGGTCGCGACGAGATCCGGGAGCTCTGGCGGCGGTTCTACGCGACGCTGCGAGCGGTCGCCGCCTCCGAGATCCCGGTCTGTGCGGCCATCACCGGACACAGCCCGGCGGCCGGCGCCGTCCTCGCGGTCTTCTGCGACTACCGCGTGATGGCGGAGGGACCGTTCAAGATCGGGATGAACGAGGTGCAGGTCGGGCTCGTGCCGCCGCCTCCGCTGCAGTACGCGCTCAAGCGGCTGACCGGGCCGCGCGCGGGCGACGCGCTGCTCGTCGCCGGCGCGCTGGTGGGCCCGGCCGAGGCGCTCCGCGTCGGGTTGGTGGACGAGGTCGTCGCGCTCGATCGCGTGGTGCCCGCCGCGATCGCGTGGGGCGAGCGCCTCGCGGCGCTTCCTCGCGAGGCGATGCTCGAGACGCGTCGGCTGGCGCGCGCCGACCTCGTGGCACAGCTGGACGACTTGGGTGAGCGCGCGCTCGACGAGGCCACGGCGCGGTGGCTGAGCGACGAGACGCAGCGCGCGCTGCACGCGCTGGTCGCGCGCCTCGCCACTCGCTGACGCCCAGCGCCGACCGTCGGCGCCGGGCGCGTGGGTCAGTTGGTCGCGGGGCTCGTCGCCACGGTCGCCTTGCCGTCCTTCTTCGCGGCCTTGGTGGCCTTGGGCTTCGCCGGCTTCCGCTCCGGCCGCTTCATGTCGCGCGGCGCCGCGGGCATCGGCTTCCAGCCGGCCTCGCGCACCGCCGCCTGGGCCGCGGCGAAGCGCGCGATCGGCACACGGAACGGCGAGCAGCTCACGTAGTTGAGCCCGATTCGGTGGCAGAACTCCACCGAGCGCGGGTCGCCGCCGTGCTCGCCGCAGATGCCGATCTCGAGATCGGGACGCGTCGTACGGCCCATGTCCACCGCCTGCCGCATGATCCTGCCCACGCCGTCCTGATCGAGCGTGGCGAACGGGTTGTCCGGCAGGACGCCCTGCTCCAGATACCGCATGAGGAAGCCCTGCTCGGCGTCGTCGCGTGAGATGCCGTAGACCGTCTGCGTCAGGTCGTTCGTGCCGAACGAGAAGAACTCGGCGACACCGGCGATCTCGTCGGCCATGAGCGCCGCGCGCGGGATCTCGATCATCGTGCCGAGCTTGTAGGGGATCTCGCGCTCCTCTTCGTCCATGACCTGGCGCGCTTCGATCTCCACGATCGCTCGCTGCGTCTTCAGCTCGTTGACGTGCGACACGAGCGGGATCATCACCTCGACCTTCACGTCCACGCCCTCGCGCATGCAGTTGGCGGCGGCCTGGAAGACCGCGCGCGCCTGCATGCGGGTGAGCTCGGGGAGCAGCATGGCGAGGCGCACGCCGCGCGTGCCGAGCATCGGGTTCGCCTCCATCAGCTCCTCGGTGCGCTCGAGGAAGTCCTGCTTGGCCCGGATCTCCTCGAGCGTCTCGTCGATCTCGCGAAGCGTGGCCAGGTGCTGGAGCTTGAGCTTCGCTTCGGACAGATCCCGCATCAGCTCCAGGTGGTCGGGCAGGAACTCGTGCAGCGGCGGATCGAGCAGGCGTACGACCACCGGCAGCCCGTCCATCGCGCGGTAGAGGCCCTCGAAGTCGGCCCTCTGGAGCGGCAGCAGACGGTCGAGCGCGCTCTCACGCTCCGCGTTCGTGCGCGCCATGATCATCTCGCGCATGATCGGGAGCCGGTCCTCCTCGAAGAACATGTGCTCGGTGCGGCACAGGCCGATGCCCTGCGCGCCCAGCTTGCGGGCCCGCTCGGCGTCGTCCGGGTAGTCGGCGTTGCCCCACACCTCGATCGTACGGAACTCGTCGGCCCAGTCCATCAGCCGGCCGAGCCACCCGTCCTGGATGTCGGGCACGACCTTCGGCAGCGCGCCGAGGTAGACCTCGCCGCGCGCGCCGTCGATCGAGATCTCTGTTCCCTCGCGGATCGTCAGATCGCCGATGCGCGCCTCACGATTGCCGAGATCGATCTCGAGCGCTTCCACCCCGACCACGGCTGGCTTGCCGAACTGACGCGCGACGAGCGCGGCGTGGCTGGTGCGTCCGCCGCGGCTCGTGACGATCCCCTCGGCCGCGAGCATGCCGTGCACGTCGTCCGGCTTCGTCTCCGGACGGACCATGATGACCGGCTTGCCGTCCTGCTTCGCCCAGCGCTCGGCCGTGTCGGCGTCGAAAGCGATCACGCCGACCGCGGCGCCCGGCGACACGTTGAGGCCCTGGGCGATGAGCTGCGCGCTCTTGCGCGCATGCTCGTCGAACTGCGGGTGGAGATAGAAGTCCACCTGGTCGGGGCTGACGCGCAGCACCGCCTCCTCCCTCTCCAGCAGCCCCTCGTCCACCATGTCGACCGCGATGCGCACCTCGGCCGCCGCGGTGCGCTTGCCGTTCCGTGTCTGGAGCAGCCAGAGCTTGTTCTCTTCGATGGTGAACTCGATGTCCTGCATGTTGCGGTAGTGGCGCTCGAGCTTGTCGGCGATGTCGCAGAGCTCCTTGTAGGCCGCGGGGAAGCGCTTGGCCATCGCGGAGATCTCGAACGTCTGACGCGTGCCGGCCACCACGTCCTCGCCCTGCGCGTTCACCAGGAAGTCGCCGTGCAGCCCCGGCTCGCCAGTGGACGGGTTGCGGCTCATGACCACGCCCGTGCCGGACGTCTCGCCCATGTTGCCGAACACCATGGTCACGATGTTGACGGCGGTGCCGAGGTGGTGCGGGATGCCGGACGCGTTCCGGTAGTCCATCGCGCGCTTGGTATTCCAGGAGAGGAAGACGGCCTCCGTCGCCGCGCGCAGCTGCTCGAGCGGATCCTGCGGGAAAGGCGCGTGGCTGTGGATCTTCACCAGCTCCTTGAAGCGCTGGGTGACGGCGCGCCAGTCGTCGGCGCTGAGCTCGGGATCGGTGGCCACGCCGGCTTCCTTCCGCCGGTTCTCGATGACCTCCTCGAAGATCTCGTCGGGCAGCTCGCGCACGACCGTGCCGAACATCTGGATCAGCCGCCGATAGGAGTCGTACACGAAGCGCGCGTCGCCCGTGAGCTTCACCATGCCCTCGGCGACCTCGTCGTTCAGGCCGAGGTTCAGGATGGTGTCCATCATGCCGGGCATGGAGAACTTGGCGCCCGAGCGGCACGAGACGAGCAGCGGCTTCTGCGGGTTGCCGAACTCCTTGCCGCACTCCTTCTCGATGGCGTGCAACGCCTCGATCTCCTCCTCCCAGATGTCGGGGGGGAAGCGACCCTCTTCGGCGAGGTACGCGATGCAGGCCTCGGTCGTGACGGTGAAGCCGGGAGGAACGGGCACGCCGATGCGGGACATCTCGGCGAGGTTGGCGCCTTTGCCGCCGAGAAGGGCGCGCACGCCCTCCCAGTCGCTGACGGTGGCTTCCGCGGCTTCCAGCTCCGAGAACAGATAGACCCACTTCCGAGCCATGATGACGATCCTTGTCCGAAATTCGACGCCGAACCTTCGGCGACGTCACCCAGAGAACGAAGGACCTCGAGCCCAGGGCCGGAGACGGCCCGAATGCGAGCCTGGATCGAGGTCCGCGACCCCACAATCTACGCCCCTCTCTCGCAGAAGGGTAAGCTCGGCTGGGCACGAAGCGCGCCAGCGGTTTGCGCGCCTTTCGGAGGGCCCGCACCGAAGCCCGCAGGCCAGTCGCCCGATCGGCGTCGCGAAGGCTCTACTTTTGCAAGTCACCGGGGGTCGGCCCGGAGAATCCCGCTGGCCCCGCGGGCGGGCGCGACGCCCTCGGTCCAGACTGCGGACCCGGTCTTCGGACGCACATGGCGACCGGAGCGCGCACCTCGCCCCGCCGACCCATGGTGCGCCTAGCCTGCGCGACCAGCGCGCCGCGTCGCGTGGGGGCGACACCGTGAACGCGCGTCTGCGTACCGCGGGCCGACTGGACCGGCGATGTCAGCGCCGGGCGAGCTCCACCGCGTTCGCGCCATTCGGCTCCAGCGTGGGGGCGCCGAGCGGACCGCTCACGTGCAGGCCCAGGTCGAGCGGCCTCTCCGAGCGGCGGAGCTGCTCGACCACGCTCGCCCCGATCCCCGTGCGCCGGAGCGACACGTTCCCGAGCTGGTCCACCGGGACGGCGAGCGCCATGGAGACGTCGGTCGCCCCGGTCAGCTCGACCAGCCCGCGGAACGCCACGCGCGCGAGATCCCCCGTGAGATCGCCGTCGAGGATCTCCAGGACGCCATCGTGGACGCTCACCCCGCCGCTCAGCCGGTCGAACGGAACCGCGCTCCAGTGGTCGGACTCGAGAAAGTCCGCTAGCGCCAGGTTGAGCCCCGTGTTCGCGACGACCCCATCGGTCACGGTGACGCGCGCATGGCCCGCGAGGTCCGCGCCCACCGGTAACCCCAGGCGATCCGTCGAGCCCGTGACCTCGAGCTCCAGGTTGAGCTGGCCGGTCAGGGCGTCCGAGCCTTTGGACGCCCCGCCGGCCATGCTGGAGGCGAATGCCGAGGCGACCGCGTTGTCGATCCGCAGCGAAAGCGCGAACGGCTGGTGGCGAGCGTCGCCGTAGGCGACCTGCAACGAGCCCCGCGCCGTGCCGCCCCAGGCGCCGAAGGAGGCGTCACTCACCGAGATGAGGGAGTCCGTCAGCTCGACGGTCGCGACGACTTCCTCGAGGCGGTGGTCTCCCTGCGAGAGCGTGTCGAAGCGGAGCTCCAGCGATCCGAGCAGCGGCATGCCGCCCACGCGGTGCCTTCCCAGGTCTCCCGCCACCACCGACGCGTCACGCCCCTCGACCGGGCGGCCGCTCAGGTGCGCGAAGGCGAGCTCCGCGTAGCTCGGCTCCTCCTCCGGTCGGGGAGGAAAGAGGGCGTCGAGGTCGAGGGAGGGACCCGCGAACCGTGCGTGGATGCGCGGCGTGCCGTCCTCGCGGCGCCAGAAGCCGGGCAGGTCCTCGAGCTCGCCGCTCGTGGTCAATCGATCCGATCCGAGGAGCATCGGAAGGTCCGACCACGACACCCCCCGTCCCGCCCACGTCACGACACCCGCCGGTACGTACAGCGCCGCACCGAGGCGATCGTGCTCGAGCTGGAAGCCCTGGAACGCGGTGGTGCCGACGACCTGGAGGCTGTCGAGCGCCTCGAGGGGTCCGGCGATCGACACGTCGAGCTCGGCGCTGCCCGAGACCGTCAGGTTGGGAGGCAGCAGGCCGAGGCGGTCGAGCACGTCCATGTCGGGGCGCGCGTGCGCGACCACCGAAGCGGTGCCACGCCCGTCGCGGGCCACGATTCCGGAGAGCTGGAACGGTCCGCCGGCGAACGTACCGCCGAGAGAGTCGACGGTGATCCGCTCGGCGCTCACCGCCACGACGCCGTCCACGCCCTCCGCGATCGGCTCGCCGCGCAGGCGCAGCGTCACCCCGTCGAGCCGCACCGTGCCGTCGACCGTGGGACGGTCGCTCGACGCGAGCCCGCCTTGGAGGCGCAGCGTGACCGCCAGCGTGCCCTCCGCACGGGGCAGCAGCTTCGGGCGCAGCTCCGTCGGGACGAACGCGGTGAGCGCGCGCGCGCTCACGTCGGCGCCCGTGAGGTCGAGCTCGAAGGACGGTTGCGACTCGGTGAGCCCCGCGAGCCGCCCGCTCACGGTCAGCGTATCGCCCGCGAGCTCCACGAATCCGCCGGCGATCTCGACGCCCCGCGCCGCCCCGCCGCCGCGCGCGGTGAGCTGTCCGCTCGGCCCCTGCAGCCTGACGATCTCGCCGAGCAGCCCGTCGGCGCGCACCATGAGCGAATCGGAGTCGAGGGTGACGTCGGCCCGCCACGTCGCACCCCCCGGTGCGGCCTCGCCGCTCAGGTCCATGCGCGCGTCCCCACCGATGACCCCCATCGAGCGGCCGCGCTGCTGATCGAGATACGTCAGGCTCGCGTCCGCCACCGTGATCCGGCGCAGCGCGGCCGCCAGCGGCGGCTGCAGGGCCGCGCCGTCGGCGTCCGATCGCTTCGGCACGAGGTCGCCGAAGTTCGAGCGTCCCTGCTCGTCGATGGCGAGATGGACGGCGGCGCCGTCGACGCGGATCGCACGCACGCGGACGCGGCCGATGAACAACGGCAGCCAGGCGAGATCGAGCTTCACGCGATCGATCCGCGCCAGCGTCGGCCCGTCGAAGCCCTCCGGGTTGTAGATCGAGATGTCGGAGAGGCGCACGGAGGGCCGCGGGAAGAGCCCCACGGTTCCTTCCGAGATGCTCACGTTCCGGTTCAGCGCCGCCGACGCGCGCGGCGCGACCCACGTCCGCACTCGGTCCACGTCCACGAACGCCTGCAGCGCGATCGCGCCGATCACGTAGGCGAGGAGCCCCGCGCCGGCGAGGATCGCAAACGGATGTTCCCGCCAAGGCGGCAACGTGGCGCGCTCCGTGTGGCCGAACTCCCCACCGTCGGGGTCGAACGGGACGGAAACATCTGATACCGGGCGGCGTTGCCGTCCCTTCGACGAGGTCGAGATGCTCACACGACGCGGCTTCATTGCGATGCCCTCCGTCCGTGGGACGAGCCCGAGCGCGTTCTATGAGCAAGGCGGGTGCCAGTGACGCGGTGACTTTGACTTAGAACGCCGCCGCGCTTTCGTTACGGGATGAAAACGCGCATCACCGAGCTGTTCGGCATCGAGCACCCGATCATCCAGGGTGGGATGCACTACGTCGGCTACGCGGAGCTCGCGTCCGCCGTGTCGAACGCGGGAGGGCTGGGCATCATCACCGGGCTCACGCAGCCCACGCCCGAGGATCTGCGCCGCGAGATCGCCCGCTGTCGCGAGATGACCGACCGGCCGTTCGGCGTGAACCTCACGATCCTGCCCGCGTTTCGTGACATCCCGTACGCCGAGTACATGCACGCGATCGTCGACGGCGGCGTGAAGATCGTCGAGACCGCCGGCCGCAATCCGGAAGCGTATCTGCCGCCGCTCAGGGCGGCCGGCGTGAAGGTGATCCACAAGTGCACGTCGGTCCGCCACGCGCTCAAGGCCGAGAAGCTCGGCTGCGACGCTGCCAGCGTGGACGGCTTCGAGTGCGGGGGTCACCCCGGCGAGGACGACGTGCCCAACATGATCCTCCTGCCGCGCGCGGCCGAGGAGCTCTCCATCCCGTTCGTGGCGTCCGGCGGCATGGCCGACGGCCGCAGCTTGGTCGCAGCGCTCGCGCTGGGTGCCGACGGCATGAACATGGGCACCCGCTTCATCGCAACGAAGGAAGCGCCCGTGCACGACAACGTGAAGCGCGCGCTCGTCGAGGCCGACGAGCTGCAGACGCGGCTCGTGATGCGGCCGCTGCGGAACACCGAGCGCGTCATGAACAACGCGTCCACCGAGGAGGTCCTGCGCATCGAGCGCGAGAAGGGCGCCTCGGTCACGATCGAGGACATCCGCCATCTCGTCGCAGGTCAGCAGGGCAGGAAGGTCCTCCAAGAAGGCGAGCTCGACGCCGGCGTGTGGAGCTGCGGCATGGTGGCCGGGCTCATCCACGACGTGCCGACTTGCAAGGAGCTGATCGACAGGATCATGGCGGAGGCAACGGCGATCGTGCGGGAGCGGCTGGGGGGGATTCTGGCGGCTTAGGGGAACAAGGGCGGGAGCACGGACTGCTCGAAGATCACCCGACCGTCGTTGTCGAACTGCCGAAGGTCGAGGATTGGACCGAGGCCCGGCGTTCGAAGGCCGATCACCACCTTGGATGTTTGGCAGGCCACGCGGAACTCGACGGGTCGCGCGGCACCGGTGAATCTCGTGAGTTGACGGGACCATAACAGGACTGCTCTGGCCCGGCACTCGTTGACGCTGGCGGTTGCTGTACCGGTATCGAGGAAGAGGTTCGCGTTCACGACGAGGGGCTCGAACTCACGAGGCCGCACCGCGGGAACGACGCGGCCGGGCATGTCGGCGTCCACCTCCATCGCACGTGCTCGCTCCATAGCACCGGAGGGCACGAAAAAGGATTGCGCGAGCAAGATCGCCAGGTCGCCGAGCACCAATTGCTCGTGCTGAACCGAACGGGCGATCGCGAAGGCCTCATCGACGAGAAGCGTCTCGTCTTCACGATGCCCGGTGATCTCCAACATGAAGCCGTGACCATCACGGCCGCGGAAGAAGACCGCCGCATTGCTTGCGTCGTCCGTGCTACTGGGCGAGCGATACGCGGTCACGTAGGTGCCTTCACCTGCTAACGCGGGACGCACGATCGTCTCACCCGGCGCTCGGATCCCGCTCGCGAGGAAGGCGAGATTCTTGGTGGTGACTCCCGGTGGGATCTCACCGAGATCGTACGCGCGCGCGGTGAGGTGTCGCCTCAGGAGTGTTCCGCCCGCTGGACGTCGGTGGGTCGACCCGGCCATCGCGGGTCGCGCTTCGTCGCTGTCCGCGTCCGTCGCCGCCCACTCGGCAGGAAAGACGACCTCGAAGCCGCCCGTCGAGTCCGCCCAAGTGACGATCGTCGGCTCGACGTCTGGGCCTCCTCCTCGACGCTGAGCGTCGGCGACGAGCGCTACGACGAGGAGCACACTCGCGAGCGCGAGGTGCTTGACCCGGATACGGTTGGCGGCTCGCAGCGGCGGGGTCATCAGGCGCAGAATATCCGCTAACACACGGAAGCCGAATCCAATGGCAGCGAACCACCGCGATCCGGGATGCCACCGTCTCTGGGCCGACCAGAGCCACCGATAGCCCTCGATCAGCTCCACCAGCCAGCGCCGAGGCATCATGCCTCCCGTAGGCGGGCGACGCGGGCGCGTCCGACGTCGGTCAGCCTATTCAACCCAGCCAGGATCCGGCGGAGCTCCGCGGCGCCGCTCGGCGTCAGGCGGTGGTGCTTCCGGTGCGTGACGCCCGGCGGCTCGGCCACTTCCGCTCTCTCGATCGCACCGTCGGCGGCCAGATCCTTGAGGCAGCGGTACAGCGTGCCGGGGCCGAGCAGCACTTCGCCCGACGTGAACTCGGCCACGTCCTCCGCGATGCCGAGGCCGTGACTGGGGCCCTTGGAGAGGGCGAGGAGGACGTAGAAAGAGGCCGTGGGTTGGGACATGGGCGCTTATCTCCAGTGAATATCTATCATGGATACTCACCCGCGGCGATCTGCGCCAGGGGAGCCCAGGTCGACTCAGCGCTCCGGCGCCTCCCCCGCGTAGCCCGTCAGCTCGACGTAGCCGCGCCCGCTCACGGGCGCGCCGCCCTCGCCGGTGCCACGGACCGAAACCGCGCCCTCCCAGTAACGGAACGAGAGGTCGAGCTCCTGGTCGGCGACCCGCGGTGCCACGGTCAGATCCCAACCGCGCGCCGGGATCGCGATCCGCCATCCGGCGGGATAGACGGCTCCGTCGATCGGTGACGTCCAGGTGCCCGTGCTCTCGAGCGTGACGTCGTCACCGAATCGCAGCCGCGTGGCGGCCCCGCCCGGATCGACGACGACGGCCTCGCTGAACGCGTCCGCGCTCCCATCCGCGCGCCGCAGTCTATACGCCATGAGGTCCCACCCGTCGTCCAGCTGCAGGGCGAACCAGTCCCATCCGGCCTGCCCGGCCGACAGCGCCGAGGTGCTCCACTCGCGGTCGAGCCAGGCGAGCCCGCTCACGGACAACGTGTCCCCACCCACGACGACGGATCCGCGCGCAGGGAGACGGGTGAACGAGTAGTAGTACGACGCGTTGCCGGGCTCGGGACCTTTGCGGCTCAGCCCCCGCTCGCCCTGGAGCACGATGGGCTTGCCGGCGTCGAGCGTCAGCTCGATGCCGACGCCGTCCGCGGCCGCGCCCAGGCTCAGCGGGAACGTCTCGACGGCCGTTCCGTCCATGGACCAGTCCCCGACCCACACGCGGAGCGGCTCGGCCCGGGCGCCGGCGAGGCCGACCGCGCCGCGCGCGAAACGTTCGTGGGCCCTGAAGCGCCCGCCCTCGATGTCGGTGAGCGTGAAATGCGCCATGTAGGCTTGGTTCGTCGCCCAGTCCGAGGCGAGCGCGGGCGCGGAGGGCGCGAGCGCGCTCCTGAAGATCGTGAGCTGGAAGCCGAACGCTCGCGCGTCGCTCGACGTGAGGTTTCCGGTCACGTACCACCATTCCGTGCGGAACGAGGGGTGCGGCCCGTGATCCGACGGAAACACGAACGGACGCGGCTCGAGCGCCCGCTCGTAGCCGGAGGTGTCGGCGCCGGCGAGCGTCTCGGCGAGCGACAGGCGAGATGCGGGCACCTCGTCGCGGTCGCCGCGGCACGCGATGGGTGCGAGGGCGGCGAGGAGCGAGAGGAGCGAGAGCGCCGCGCGCACCGCGAAGCGCATCACTCGCCTCGGAGCGCGACGGCCGGCGACGTACGCGCCATGCGCCACGCCGGGTAGACGCCCGCGAGGAGCGCCGCACCGATGGCGAGGCCGACCGCCTGCGCGAGCACGAGCAGGTGGATCTCCATGTCGAGCGTCCACCCGAACGCGCGCCGGTTGATCACGAAGATCATCACGGCGGACAGCACGAGCCCCATGGGCACGGCGAGCGCCCCCGACACGAAGCCCATCAACCCGGTCTGCGTGAGCACGAGGCTGCGGAGCTGGCCCGGCTCGAGCCCCCACGCCCGCAGCACGCCGAGCTCACGCGCGCGCTCGAGCTCGATCGCCATGAGCGCGCTCAGCACACCCACGAACGCGACGACGAAGGCGAGCAGGCGAAGGACCGCCGTGATCTGGAACGTGCGGTCGAAGACGTCGAGCGACGAGGCGCGCAGGACGTCGTTCGTGCGCACCGTGATCGTCGTGCCTTCGGGCACGAGCGCCAGCAGGTCCGTGACGACGTCCTCGGAGCTCGCATTCGGCCGCAGGAAGAGCGCGAGCGACGTGACGCCCGGATCGTCGAACAGCCGGTCGTAGAGCGACCTCGGCACGATGACCGCTCCTTGGTCGGATCCGTAGTCGCGGTACACGCCGAGCACCGGAGTGCCGGCCGGGCCCGCGGGGGCCGGCAGCGGGAGGATGTCGCCGCGCGCGAGCTCGCGCCGGAACGCGAACGGTTGGGAGACGAGCGCGCCTTCGCCGCGCTGGAAGCCGCGCATGATCTCATCGGCATCGCCGTCCACGAAATCGAACGCCTCTTCGCCGCGCGGGTCGAGCGCGAGCGCGAGCAGGCGATACGTCCCGCGATCGTCGACGATGTCCACACCGCGGTACGTGCTCCAGCCGACGACGTCGGGGTGAGCCACGAACGCAGACATCGCCTCGGGCGGCAGCGTGCCGCTCGCGCGCGAGGCGCTCGGGCCGGGGACCGACACGTAGACGTCGGCTCGCAGCGTGGTGTCGAGCCAACGGGAGAGCGTGCCGCGGAAGCTCTGGATCATGATGCCGAGGCCCACGGTGACCGAGACGGCGACCGCGAGCGCCGCGATCGCGGGAGCCGTGCGACTGAGCGAGCGGGTCAGATCGCGTGCGGCCATCGCGCCGAGCGTCCCGCGGACGCGGACGAGCGCGGGGCGGAGCAGGTGGGTCAGCACGACCGCCCCGGCGGGTGCGAGCAGCGCGAGCCCGCCGATCACGAGGAAGAGCGCGAGGAAGCCGAGACCGAGGTCCGCGCTCGGCACGGCGAGCAGCGCGCCGCCCGTCACGGTGCCGGCGAAACCGAGGAGCGCCGTCCGCGGGAGCGCCCGCCGGGCCTTCGCCTCGCGCTCGGAGCGCAACATGGCGAGACGCGGCTCCGTCGACGCGGCCTCGAGCGCGGCCGGCAGTGCCGCCGCGAGCGTCGCCCCGACGCCGAGCGCAGCCGCCTTGGCGAGCACGAGCGGATCGGTCCGCACGCTCTCCACGGAGACCACGAAGTACAGATCGTTGATGGTGCGCGTGACCAGCCGCACGAGGCCGCGGCCCAGCACGACACCGGCCAGCATCCCGACGGCCGATCCCGCGACGCCCACCCAGGCCGCTTCGCGCAGGATCAGGCCGAGGATCTCGCGGCGCGTCACGCCGAGCGCC
Source organism: Gemmatimonadales bacterium (assembly GCA_050181335.1). GTDB lineage: Bacteria > Gemmatimonadota > Gemmatimonadetes > Longimicrobiales > Gaopeijiaceae > UBA2982. The sequence continues at coordinate 182,361 of JBFXDG010000002.1, forward strand.
CGCAGCCTACCGAGCAGCGCCCGGCGCTGCACGACGGAGAACGTCGTGGCGTTGTAGATGAGGAACGTTCCGAAGACGAGCGCGAGGAGGCTGAGCGCCGTGAGGTTCACGTCGAACGCGTCGATCATCCCGGCCATCGTCTCGGCCTGTGTGCCTGCCGCGGCCAGCGTCTCGCCCGGTGCGAGCAGCGCGCGCACGTCTTCGAGGACGCGCGCGGAGTCGGCGCGGTCGCGCACGGCGAGATCGATCCGCGTGAGCGCGCCGCGCAGGTCGAGCAACGCCTGCGCGCTCGCCACGTCCATCATCAGCACGTCCGAGAGACCCGCGCGGATCAGCGGGTCGTCGGGCCGCACGATCCCCACGACCGCCAGCGCCGCACCGCGCCCGCTCACGAGCACGGACAGCGTGTCGCCCACGCCCACGCCGGCCCGCGCGGCCGTCACGGCCGACAGCACGACGGCGTTGGGTGTCGTCAGGAACCGCGCCAGGTCGAGCTCGCCCGCGCCGCCCACCGTGAACGGCCGAAACGGCGCTTCCGAGAACGGATCGATGCCGAGCAGCCGGAGAGCCTGGCCGGGCAGCCTCGGCGACGATGCGAACCCCTCCACGACGGGCGCGGAGGCGTGCAGGCCCACGTCGACGCGGATGCGCGAGAAGAGCCGCTCGTCGAGCGTGCCGGTCTCGCTCGTGATCTCGTGCGTGCTCTGTCCCGCGACCGCCTCGGCCGACACGCGGAACGCCGCCCGCGCGCTTCCCGTCGCGAGATCGATCGAGAGCACGACCGCGACGCCGAGCGCCACGCCCACGACCGACAGCACCAGCTGGGCACGGTGGTGGAGCAAATGACGGAGGCTCGACCTCGTGAGCAGCTTCACGTGCCGTCCTCGACGAGACGTCCATGGTCGAGCCGCAGCACGCGATCCATGCGCGCAGCCAACGCGCGGGAGTGCGTGACGACGATCAGCGTGGCACGCTCGCCGCGAACCAGGTCGATCAGGAGGTCCGCCACCTGCTCGGCCATCGCCTCGTCGAGGTTGCCGGTCGGCTCGTCGGCGAGCACGACGCGCGGCTCGTGCACGAGCGCGCGGGCGAGCGCCACGCGCTGCTGCTCTCCTCCCGACAGTCGGTCCGGGAACGTGTCGGCGCGAGCGGCGAGGCCCACGCGCTCGAGCAACGCTCTCGCGCGAACCTCGCCGGCACCCGCACCGCCGCCCTTCAGCTCGAGCGGAAGGAGGAGGTTCTCGATCACGGAGAGCGTCGGCAGGAGGTTGAAGAACTGGAAGACGAAGCCGACGTGGTCGCGGCGGAAGCGCGTACGCTCCACTTCCGTGAGCGCCGTGACGTTCGTGCCGCCGATCGTGACGGATCCGGCGTCCGGCAGATCGATCCCCGAGATCAGGTTGAGCAACGTCGACTTGCCGGACCCCGAGGGCCCGAGGATCGCGACGCGCTCGCCGGCCGCCACCGTGGCGCTCGCTCGGTCGAGCACCGTGTGCATACGACCGCCCTCTTCGTACGCCTTCCGGAGATCGGAGAGCTGGAGCTGCGGCGCGGAGGCGATCGTCATTCCCGTGGGGTCCGGAGGATGGCGGCGGCTCGGGCCGCCCGGCCCTATCCTCGCGGGGCCGGCGGGGCGGTCAACAGGGTGGGCGCTCGAAGCCTAGTTGCTGGGGGCGCCGTTCCGGATCCACGCGCGGAGGATCGCGAGGTTGGTCGCGGTCATCTTCGTGGTGTGCGAGCCGCCGTCGCCGCAGTTGCCCACCGACGTCAGACCGGGATCGACGAGACGCAGGATGATGCTGTACGTGCTGACGGCCGTCTCCGTCGTCACGGCGCCGCCCGGGGGCCGGACGCGTCGATAGTCGGTCGGCAACGGTGCGGCGTCGTCGCACACGGGACTGACATTGACCAACACCGCGTGGTTCGCCGCCGCGCTGCCACCGAGAGACAGCCCGCTCGTTCCGCCGCTCACCCCTCCGTGGCAGGTGAGACACGTACTCGTGGTCCCGGACCCCTGCATGCTCCAGATCGGGTTCACGTGCGTGGGGAACGAGTAGCGCGCGTAGCCGGTGAACGACGTGCTGATCGCCGTTCCGCTCACGGTCGCGGTGAGCGTGTTCTGGTAGGTGCCGTTGGTCGCCATCGAGTGTCCACCCACGTTGACCGCCCAGCTCGTCGACGCTTGCCCGCTCGCGTTGGTCGAAGGCGCGGACGAGCCGACCGAGCCGCTTCCGGAGGCCGAGAAGTTCACGACCCGGCCGGCGATCGGGTTGGAGAACTGATCGACGACCAAGACGGTCGGCGTCGTGGAGACGTTCGTCCCGGTGACGGCTGTCTGGTTGTTGCCCTGGACGATCGACACGCTCGCCGGAGCCCCCGCCGTCGCCGACGCCGTGAAGTTGGCCGGCGTCCCCACACCCGGCACCGTCGCGCGCAGCGTGTTGTTGCTGGTGCCGGCGGTCTGGCCGAGCGTCCACGACGTGACCGTGGCCGTACCGTTCGCGAGCGTCGCGATCGCCGTGGTGGGCACCACGGCCGCACCGGTGCCTCCCGCGATGATCGCGAACGTGACCGACGCGTTCGGCACCGGATTGTCGAACTGATCGCGCACCAGCACGCGCGGATCGATGGCCACCGCGGTCGCCACGGTCGCGCTCTGGTTGTTGCCGGCGTCGACGATGACCGTGGACGGCGCGCCGGCGGTGGCGCTGGCCGTGAAGTTCACCGGGGTGGCGACGCCCGCCGCCGTGGCGCGTAAGGTGTTGTTGTTCGTACCCGCGGTCTGGCCGAGCGTCCACGAGGTCACGGTGGCGGTGCCGTCGCTCAGCGTCGTGATCGCCGTCGTCGGCACGACGGCCGCTCCCGTCCCACCCGCGATCACCGCGAACGTGACCGACGCGTTCGGCACGGGGTTCAGGTACTGATCGCGCACGAGCACCTGCGGGTCCGTCGCCACTGCGGTCGCGACCGTCGCGTTCTGGTTGTTGCCCAGGCTCACGATGACGCTCTGCGGCGCGCCGGCGGTTGCGGTGGCGGTGAACACGGCCGGCGTGGCGACGCCGGGCACGCTCGCGCTCAGGGTGTTGTTGTTCAGCCCCGCGCTCTGTCCGAGCGTCCAGGAGGTCACGGTTGCGGTCCCGCCGCTACCCGTCGTGATCGCCGTCGTGGGCACGACCGCCGCGCCGGTCCCGCCGGCCGTGACCGCGAACGTGACCGACGCATTCGGCACGGGGTTCAGGTACTGATCGCGCACGAGCACCTGCGGATCGATCGCCACGGCGGTGGCGACCGTCGCGCTCTGGTTGGCCCCCAAGTCCACGATGACGCTCTGCGGCGTGCCCGCGGTGGCGGTCGCGGTGAACACCGCGGGCGACGCGACACCGGGCACGCTCGCCGACAGCGCGTTGTTGTTCACCCCCGCCGTCTGCCCGAGCGTCCAGGACGTGACGGCGGCGGTTCCGCCGCTCCCGGTCACGATGGCGGTCGTCGGCACGACCGCCGCGCCCGCGCCGCCGGCCGTCACGGCGAAGGTCACCGAGGCTCCCTGGACCGGGTTCAGGTACTGGTCCCGCACCACGACGCGAGGCGCCACGGCGACGGCGGTCGCGACCGTCGCGCTCTGGCCGCCGCCCAGATCGACCACGACGCTCTGCGGTGCCCCGGCGGTGGCGCTGGCCGTGAACAGCGCGGGGGTCGGCGCTCCGGGAACGCTCGCGGAGAGCATGTTGTTGTTCGTGCCCGCCACCTGGCCGAGCGTCCATGAGGACACGGTGGCCGTCCCGTCGGCCAGCGTGGCGATCGCGGTCGAGGGCGAGACCGTGGCGCCCGTGCCGCCCGCGGTCACCGCGAAGGTCACCGACGCGTTCTGGACGGGGTTCAGGAACTGGTCACGCACGAGCACTCGCGGGGCGACCGCCACGGCGGTCGCGACCGTCGCGCTCTGGCCGTTGCCGAGGCTCACGACGACGCTCTGCGGGTTACCCGCGGTCGCGCTGGCCGTGAAGACCGCGGGCGTCGCGACGCCCGGCACGCTGGCGCTCAGGGTGTTGTTGCCCACCCCCGCCGACTGCCCGAGCGTCCACGAGGTCACGGTCGCCGTGCCCGACGCGCCGGTCGTGACGGGGGTGGTCGGCACGACCGCGGCACCGGTGCCGCCGCCCGTCACGGCGAAGGTGACCGAGGCGTTCGCGACGGGATTGAGATACTGGTCGCGAACCAACACGCGCGGGGCCACCGCGACGGGGGTCGCGACGGCGGCGCTCTGGCTGTTGCCCGCGTCGACCACCACGGTGGCCGGCGCGCCCGCCGTCGCGGACGCGGTGAACGTGGCGGGTGTCGCGACGCCGGGCACGCTCGCGGAGAGCGTGTTGTTGCTCGTGCCCGCCGCCTGCCCGAGCGTCCAGGACGTCACGGTCGCTGTGCCGGCGACCCCGGTGACGATCGCCGTGGTCGGCACGACCGCCGCGCCCGTTCCGCCGCCGGTCACGGCGAACGTGACGGAGACGCCCTGGACGGGGTTCAGGAACTGGTCGCGCACGAGCACGCGCGGGGCGACGGCTACGGCCGTGGCCACCGTGGCGTTCTGGCCGTTGCCCGCATCGACCACCACGCTGAACGGCGCGCCCGTCAGCGCCGACGCGGTGAACGTGGCGGGTGTCGCGACGCCCGGGACGCTCGCGGACAGCGTGTTGTTGCCGGTCCCCGCCGTCTGGCCGAGCGTCCACGAGGCGACGGTCGCCGTGCCGTCGCTCAGCGTCGTGACCGGCGTCGTCGGCACGACCGCGGCACCAGTCCCGCCGGCGGTCACCGCGAAGGTGACCGACGCGCCCTGGACCGGGTTCAGGAACTGGTCCCGGACGAGCACTCGCGGGCGGACGCCGACCGCCGTCCCGACCGTCGCGCTCTGGCCGGCTCCCGCGTCGACGACGACGGTCTGCGGGTTACCCGCGGTCGCGCTGGCCGTGAACACCGCCGGCGTCGCGACGCCGGGCACCGTCGCGCTCACCGTGTTGTTGCCCGTGCCGGCGACCTGACCGAGCGTCCACGAGGCCGCGGTCGCGCGACCGTCCGGGCCCGTGCCGATCGCGGTCGCAGGCAGCACCACGGCACCCGTCCCGCCGGCCGTGACCGCGAACGTCACCGCCGCGTTCTGCACGGCGTTGCCGAAGCGGTCGCGCACGAGCACGCGCGGATCGACGGCCACTGCGGTGGCGACCGTGGCGCTCTGGTTGTCGCCCGCGTCCGCGGTCACGGTGAACGGCGCGCCCGCGTTGGCGGTCGCGCTGAACGACACCGGCGACCCCAGGAGCCCGCCCACCGAGGCGGATGCCGTCTGGGTTCCCGCCGTCGTGCCGAGGACCCGGACCGCCGTGGCGACGCCGAGCGCGTCGGTGACGGAAGAAGGCGTGATCGAGCCGCCGCCGCCGGTGACGGCCCAGGTCACCGGAACGCCGGGCACGCCGTTGCCGCCGCCGTCGAGCACGCGGACGGTGTACGCGACAGCGAGCGTGGCGCCCACCGAGTCGATCTGGAGATCGCCCACTCCGGGCTGCATCGACTCGGCCTGTCCCGCGATCCCGGTCGCCGAGAACAGCACCGTATCCGGAATGATCGCCGTGACGGCGCGTAGGCTGTTGGGACCAGGAGACGGTCCCAACGTCCAGCTCGTCACGGCGGCCACGCCGTCGGATCCCGTGGTCTGGGTGCCGCCCGTCACGCTGCCGCCCCCCGCCGTGACGGTGAACACGACGCCCTGGCCGGGCACGCCGTTGCCGAACTGATCGCGCACCCGCGCCGACGGAGGATTGCCGACCGCGAAGCCGGCGACCGCCGCCTGCCCGTCGCCGCCGGCGACGACCAGCTCGAACGGCACGTCGGGCGTGGCGGACGCGGTGAACGTCGCGGGCGTGGCGACGCCCGGCACGGTCGCGCTGAGCGTGTTGTTCCCCGAGCCGGCGGCGCGGCCGAGCGTCCACGACGTCGCGGTCGCCGTTCCGTCCGTTCCCGAGGCGATCGCAGTCGTCGGGACGACCGCCGCGCCGGTGCCGCCGGCCGTGACCGCGAACGTGACCGACGCGCCCTGGACCGGGTTCAGATATTGATCGCGCACGATCACGCGCGGAGCGACGGCCACGGCGGTGGCGACCGTCGCGCTCTGCGCGGCCCCCGCGTCGACGGCCACGCTGAACGGTGCGCCCGCGGTGGCCGACGCGGTGAACGTGGCGGGCAGCGCGACGCCCGGTACGCTCGCGGAGAGCGTGTTGTTGCTCAGCCCGGCCGTCTGGCCGAGCGTCCAGGACGAAGCGGTCGCCTTGCCGTCGGCTCCGGTGGTGATCGCGCTCGTGGGCGAGACCGCCGCTCCCGTTCCGCCCCCCGTGACCGCGAACGTCACCGAGGCGCCCTGCACCGGGTTGCCGAACTGGTCGCGAACCAGCACGCGTGGCGCGATCCCCACCGCCGTCGCGACGGTCGCACTCTGCGGGCTCCCCGCGTCCACGATCACGCTCGCCGGCGTGCCCGCGGTGGCGCTCGCGCTGAACACGGCTGGTGTGGCGACGCCGGCCACGCTGGCACTCAGGGCGTTGTTGCCGATCCCAGCGCTCTGACCGAGCGTCCACGAGGTCAGCGTCGCCGTGCCGTCGGCGAGCGTCAGCACGGGCGTGCTCGGCGCCACGGCGGCACCCGTGCCTCCGGACGTGACGGCGAACGTCACCGCCGCGCCTTCGACGGGGTTGTCGAACTGGTCGCGCACGAGGACGCGTGGAGCGATCGCCACGGTCGTGCCCACCGTCGCGCTCTGATTGTTGCCCGCGCTCACCACGATGCTGAACGCGGAGCTCGAGGTGGCGGACGCCGTGAACGTCGCGGGCGTGGCGACCGTCGGAACGCTCGCGCTGAGGGTGTGGACGCCGGCCGCCTGACCGAGCGTCCACGACGTCACCGTGGCGGTGCCGTCGCTGCCCGTGAGGATCGGGGTGACGGGAAGGACCGTCCCGCCGCCTCCGGTGACCTGGAACGTGACCGCTTGGCCGGGAACCGGGTTGTCGTATTGATCGAGCACGACGACGCGAGGCGGGATCGCCACCGCGGTGCCGGCGGCGGCCGATTGACCGTCGCCCGCGCTCATGCTCAGGCGGGCCGCGACGCCGGGTGACGCCGAGGCCACGAACGTCGCGGGAGCCGTGACACCGACGGCGGTCGCGGTGAGCACCTGGTTGTCCGTGCCCGAGGTGGTTCCGAGCGTCCACGACGATGTCGTCGCGGTGCCGTCCGGCTGCGTCTGGATGGCCGTGGTGGGCGACACGCTGCCGCCGCCGGCCGTGACCTGGAACGTGACGGCGAGCCCCGGCACGGGGTTGCCGAACTGATCGCGGACCACGACGCGCGGCGCGATCGCGAGGGCGGTGCCGACGGTCGCGGACTGGCCAGCGCCCGCGTCGACTTCGACGGTCGCGGCGGCGTCGGCCGTGGCCGAGGCCGTGAACACGATCGGGTTGTTCGTGACGCCGGTTCCGGCGGCCGTCGCCGTGAGCGTGTTGTTGCTCGAGCCCGCGACCGTGCCGAGCGTCCACGCGGACAGCGTGGCGGTGCCGTCGGCCTCGGTCGTGACGGTGCCGGTAGGCTGCACCGAGCCGCCTCCTCCTGTGACCTGGAAGGTGACGGCGTGGCCGCCGACGGGGTTGCCGAACTGGTCGCGCACGCGGACCTGGGGATCCACGGCGACGGTCTGGCCGACGATCGCTGTCTGACCGCTTCCGGTCACCAGCGCGATCGAGGCCGCCGCGTCCGCCGTGGCCGACGCGTGGAAGACGACTCCGCCGCCGACGCCCGCCGCCGTCGCGGCGAGCGCGTTGTTGCCCGAGCCGGCCGTCGTTCCGAGCGTCCAGGAATCCGCGGATAGACTGCCGTCGGGTCCAGTGAGGACCGGAGTCGCGGGTTGTACCGTGCCGCCGCCTGCGGTGACCTGGAACGTCACCGCGTGGCCCGCGATCGGGTTGCCGAAGCCGTCACGGACCACGACGCGAGGATCGACGGGCACGTCGGTGCCGACCGTCGCGGACTGCCCGTCACCGTCTTCGATCGCGACGGTCGAAGCGGTCCCGGGCGTGGCGCTCGCCGTGATCACGGCGGGTGTCGCGACGCCCGCCGCGCTGACGCGGAGCACGTTGTTGGCGGTTCCCGCCGTCGTGCCGAGCGTCCACGAGCTCAGCACGGCTTCGCCGTCCTGGTCGGCCGGAACCGGAGCGGTCGGGGAGACGCTTCCATTTCCGCCCGTCACCGTGAACGTGACCAAGCTGCCCGCGACCGGGTTGCCGTACTGGTCGAGGACGACCGCGCGAGGTGGAATCGCCACCGGTGTGTTCACGGTCGCCGTCTGGGCGTCTCCCGCGAGCACCGTGACGGTGGCGGGAGCGCCCGCCACGGCGGAGGCGACGAACGTGACTGCGCTGCCCGCCAGCGGACCGGTCGTGATCGTCGCCGTCAGCAAGTTGTTGTTGTTGCCGGCGGACGTCCCGAGCGTCCAGGAGCCTATCCGCGCCACGCCTTCGCCGTCCGTGATGACGGAGGCGCCGCTCGCGGCGCCTCCTCCGGCGGCTACCGCGAAGCTCACGCCGGTGCCGGCCACGCCGTTGCCGACCGCGTCCAGCACGCGGACGGCGGGCGCGAGGGGCAGCGTCGTGCCGACCGGCGCACTCTGCGCGTCTCCCTCGATCACGGCGAACGAATCCGCCAGCCCGGAGGTGACGTCCAGCACGACCGAGACGACGCTCGGGCTGTTGTCCGCGTCGAAGCCGGAGAGCCACGCGCTCGCCCGGTACGTGCCCGACACCGTGACGTCTCCGGTCAGGGCCCCGAGCACGAGTTGCGCGGGCGCGTTCGACCGGTCGAGCTGTGCGCTCAACCAGCCGGTCGGTCCCGGACCGTATGCGACGGAGTCGACCGACAGGCCCACGAGGTCGAAGCCGCCGCCGTTCGTGATCGTGACGGAGTCGGGCGGTGGGTCGCCGGCGCCGGCGGACGTGGTGAAGCGAACCGAGTCGTCAGAGAGGACGAGCGCGGGCAGCGGCGCCACCGCGACGGTGGCGGTGTCCGCGACGCCCGCGACGCTCGCCACGATCCGCGAAGTGCCCGTGGTCACGCCCGTCACGCGGCCCGCTGCGTCGACGTCCGCCACGGCCGGGTCGCTGCTCGTCCACGTCACTTCCAGCCCCGACAGGAACGCGCCGGTCCCATCGAGTGGCAGCGCCTCGAGATTCAGCGTCCGGCCGATCGCGACCTTCGCCGAATCCACCGACACCAGCACCTCGACGACGTCCTCGGTGCCGATCTGCGTGACCATCTCCACGCACCCCACGAGGGTCGCGAGCGCTGCGAGGAAGGACACACGCCGCCGCATGGGGGCGCGCTGCGAGGAGGGGTGGGGCACCGAGGGACGTCGCTGGGGGGGCTACGCGCTTCAGGCTACGCGCGGAGGCGTCCTGCGAGCAAGCGGGCGCCGGCTCGCGCGAGCCGGCCGTGGGCTAGTTGTTCGGCGCGCCGTTCCGGATCCAGGCTCGGAACGTTTCGAGCAGCGCGGCTCCGGGAGCGAACTCTCCGCCCGAGTGACCCGCGATGCAGTTACCGCCGGGACTTCCGATCGTGTTGTCCAGCTTCCGGATCAGAATGCTGTACGTGTCGGAGGCAGCAATCCCGCCGCCCGGCGCCACGCGACGATACGGCGGGGTCGAAACCGGCGGAGTGCAGGAGCTCGGCGCGACATCGAAGAACACGGCCCGGTTCTGTGACGCGGTGCCCCCCCAACTGATGCCGCCCTGGCTCCCGCCGGACGTGTGGCAGCCGCCGGCGCACGTCGTCTCCAGGTAGGGGTTCACGTGGGTGGCGAACGAGTAGACCGCGGAGCCGAGGATCCGCTGCGTGGTGAAGCCCGACGTGGCCGCAAGCAATGTGTCCGGGAAACTGCCGTTTGCCTGCATCGTCCCGCTGGTCACGAAGACCGTCCAGGTCGTGGACGCCTGCCCGTTCGCGTTCGTCGTCGGGGACGCAGACCCTACGCCGCCATTGCTGCTGGTGAAGCTGATCGTCCTGCCCGAGATCCCGTTGTTGAACGCGTCGCGCAGCACCACCGTCGGGTTGACGGCGACGGGCGTGCCGGTGATCGCGATCTGTGCATCGCCCGACAGGACGAGGAACTGCGTCGGCGGTCCGGCCACCGAGGTCGCGACGATCCGGATCGGGTTGTTCATGATGCCGGCGCCGGTCGCGGTGGCGGTGAGCGTGTCACGGTTGGCTCCCGCGGTGGTGCCGAGCCGCCACGACGTCACGGTGGCCGTGCCCCCGGCCGACGTCATGATCGGCGTCGTGGGGATGACGGTCCCGCCGCCCGCGGTCACCTGGAACGTCACGCCGTTGCCCTGGATCGGGTTGTCGAACTTGTCGGCCACGCGCACCTGAGGCGCGATCGGCACGATCTGGTTCACGGTGTCCGTCTGTGCCGCGCCCGCAGTGACCGTGACGGCGTGCGGGGATCCGACGTTCGCCGTCGCGAGGAACCGCACCGGCGAGCCGGCCAGCCCGCCGACGGTCGCGGTGGCCGAGTCGGGGCCGGGAATGGTCGGGAGCACACGCGTCGCCGTGGCGTAGCCCTGGGCGTCCGTGTTGGTGGACGGCGTGATCGTGCCGTCGGCGTAGGTCGCGGTCCACGCGATCGGAATGCCGGCGACGCCGTTCCCGTTCGAGTCGACGACGCGCACCCGATACGCCGTCGCGAGCGTGGCGGCGACGGTGTCAATCTGCGCGTTACCCGCCACCAGATAGATGCTGTCCGCCGCGCCGCTCAGGCCGGTGGCGTTGATCACCGCGGGCGTTCCAACACCGGCGGCGGAGGCGCTCAGCGTGTTCGGGCCGGCGATCGTGCCGAGCGTCCAGCTGCCCAGCGTCGCGATGCCGCCGGCGCCGCTCGTCTGGCTGGCGCCGGTGATGCTGCCGCCGCCCGAGGTCACGGCGAACGTGACGGACACGCCGGTCACGCCGTTGCCGTGTTGGTCGCGCACCGAAACCGCCGGCGGCACGCCGACGGCCGATCCGGCCAGCGCGCTCTGGTTGTTGCCCGTGGTGACGACGACCTGGGTGGCCGCACCGACGGTCCCGGTCGCGCTGAAGACCACCGGTGGGAGAGCGCCGAGCGTGGCGGTGAGCTGGTTGGCGCCGGCGACGGTGCCGAGCGTCCACGAACCGACGCGGGCGACGCCGCTGGCGTTCGCGGTGGCGGGCGATCCGGTGACGCCACCGCCTCCGCCGGTCACGGCGAACGTGACCGACGCGCCCGCGGCGGGGTTGCCGAACTGATCCGCGACGAGGACGGAGGGCGCGACCGTGACCGCCGTTCCGGCGGTCTTGGTCTGCGCGTCGCCGTCGTTCAGCGTCATCGAGAACGGCGCTCCCGCGAGCACGCGCAACGTGACCTGGACCGCGGCCGGGCTGTCGTCCGCCTGGAGGCCCGAGACCCACACCACCGCGGCGTGGACGCCGGTCGTCGTGATGCCGCTCGCGGCGACCGACAGCGCCAGCGTGGTCGGCGCGGCGGGGGCGGCCAGCTGGGCGGTCAGCCAATCCGCAGCGCCGGCCAGGTAGACGACCGAGTCCACCGACGCCAACAGCTCGAGCACGCCGCCGTTGGTCACGTCCACCGTATCGGGCGCCGGGTCGGCGCCGCCGGCCGTCACGGTGAATCCCACCGAGTCGGCCGAGAGCACCAGCACCGGGGGCGCCACCACCGTCACGTGCGTGGTGTCGCGGAGCGCGCCGAAGCTCGCCACGACGCTCGCCGTGCCGATCGACTCGCCGGTCAGGAGGCCGTCCTCGTCGACCGTGACCACGGCGGCGTTCGTGCTCGTCCAATCGACGGTTTGCCCGACCAGCAGCCCGTGGTCGTCGTCGAGCGTGAGCGCGTCGAGATCGAACGTGCGTCCGACGCCGATGCGCGCGCTGTCCGCCGTGAGCAGGAGCTCGGCGACGTCGTCGGCATCCACCTGCACGACGGTTTCGCCGCACGCGACGACCAGCCAGCTCGCTCCGGCGAGGGTGACCACCCCGAGCGCGCTCCGGTGCCACGCGCGGCGTGCGCGCGTGCGCGTTGGGTTCGCTCGGCTCGGGGGGGCGTAGCGCATGGCTGAACCCACGCTATGGGCGCGGGCGACCACCAGCAAGCACACCGTGACTTCGTTTGCCGCGGAGTCTCGTGGCCTCTAAGCTATGGCGGCACTCGAAATCGTTCGCCCCTCGCCCCCGGAGGAGTGATGTCGCTACGGCTCGCGCGGCAGGCCGCTTGGGTCGCCGCCCTCGCCTCGATCCCCCAGATCCTGCACGCACAGACCGACTCGCTCGGGCTGCGGGGTCGGGTCGCGAGCGAGCTGTTCACGTTCGGCGACTGCGGCCAGCCTCTGTGTCTCGATCTCACGAACGCGCACGGCAATCACTTCATTCCTCTGCTGGCGAGCGGGAATCAAGCGGTCATCGCGTTCCTCACGCAGTCCATCGGAGACGCGACGCAGCGCGTACCGCTGAGCGCGACCTCCAGCGGCGCGACGTTCTCGGTCGTCGGGGGCGTGCCGGTCCGCACGTCGATCTCCGCGGGGCCGATCTTCGGTGAGCGGACGCAGACGCTCGGCCGCGGCCGCTTCTTCGTAGGCGCCAGCGTCACGGGCATCGAGTTCACGTCGCTCAACGGCGCGCCGCTCGACAACCTGGCGCTCACGTTCGCGCACTCGAACGAGGCACCGAGCGACACGCTCGGAAATCCTTCGTTCGAGAACGACCTCATGGCGATGCAGCTGGAGATGGGCGTGAACGTCCTCGTCGGCACCATCGCCGTCACCGCCGGCGTGACCGACTTCCTCGACATCGGCGTCGCGGTTCCGATCGTGCGCACCCAGGTGAGCGGTCGCTCGGAGGCCCAGTTCCTCCCCTTCGGGCCCTCCGCCATCCATCGATTCGGCGGAACGGATACCGATCCCGTCCTGCGTGCGACGGCGTCGATGGAGGGATCCGCGACGGGCATCGGCGACGTGGCGGCGCGGGCCAAGCTCAACCTCGGGCAGAACACGCGCATGGGGGCCGCGGTGCTCGCCGAGGTCCGCTTCGCGACGGGCAAGGAGGAGGACCTCCTCGGCTCGGGCGCCACGCAGGTCCGCGCGATGGCGCTCTACTCGGCGCAGTTCGGCAGCTTCTCGCCGCACTTCAACGTCGGCTACGCGATGCGCTCCAGCGAGGAGCAGAACGACGCCCTGCTGATCGGCCTCGCGGCGGACAACCTGCTGTCGGAGTGGGCGACGCTGGCCGTCGGGCTCGAGTCCGAGCTGCAGGTCGGCGACAACAAGTTCGTGCTGCCCGCGGACATCGTGCTCCAGGATCCGTTCGTGCGCCGCATCCCGGCGACGAACGTCCCGAACAAGTCGGGCGACCTGCTGCGGGCGTCGATCGGCGGCAAGTTCACCGTGCGCGGCGGGACGGTGCTCGTGGTGAACGCGCTGTTCCCGCTGCGCGAAGTCGGCCTGCAGCCGGACTTCGTCTGGACGGTCGGGCTCGACTTCCCGTTCTAGCCGCCCGAGCCCGGTCGGCCTACTCCGTCCGCGTCATCCGCCAGCCCGCGCCCGCGCGCTCGAACGTGGCGCGGAAGCTGACAGGGCTCGTCTGACGCCGTCCGTCGAGCACGAAGACGTACTCGCCGCGTACCATCGCGGTGGCCACGTCACCCTGCTCGTCGATCGCTTCGACGTTCAGGTTGGCGCTCTGGAGGTTGGGTAGCGCGGCGCGCAGCTGCGTCTCCTGCTGCTGCGTCATGCCCGGATAGGCCGCTCGCACCTGCGCGATGTCCTTCGACGCCAACGCGCGCGCGTAGGCCGCGATCAGCTCGGGGACGGCCGCGCGCGCCTCCACCGGTGCCGCCTCGACGGTTACGCTGATCGTGGCGGACCTGCCGCCCGCGCTCGCCGTGATGGTCGCCCGCCCGGCACCGGCCGCCGTGACCTCGCCGCTTCCGCTCACCGACGCCACCGCCGGGTCATTCGATTGCCACGACACCGCCGACCGCAACACGCCGTCGTTCCGGTCGCGCACCGTAGCCGCAATCGTGGCCCGCTGGCCGGCCGTCAACGTGAGCGTCGGGGGATCCACGGTGAGCGAGGCCACGCTCGGCCCGCCGACCTCGATCGTCTCGCGTGCGCTCACGGCGCCGATCTGAGCGGTGACGACCACCGATCCGGCTGCGACCGCCGTGAACGAGCCGTCCGTCGCCACGCGTCCGACGGCGTCGTTGCTCGACGTCCAGCGCACCGCCATGCCGGTCATCGCCTGGTTCGAGGCGTCGAGCGCCGTGGCCGTGAGCGACATCTGGTCGCCCGGCTCGAGCCCGCTGCGCACGCCGCCGATCCGGATCGACGCGACGGTGGGGGCGGGTCGTGGGTTCGAGGGTGGCGTGCCGCCCGCGGGTGGTGCCGCCGTTCCGCCGCCGCCCGCCGGCGGGCTCGTGGCCGTGCCGCCGCCGGCGCCCGGTGGCGGATCGCTCGCGGCGGGCTGCGGCGTCGTGGCGCCCGAGGGTCCGCCCGCACCGGAGGCGTTCGGCTGCCCGAGGGGCGTGCCTCCGCCGTCCGCGGGGTCTGCCGGGGACAGCACGGGGCCGCCGACCGCCGGCGGCGCTTCGGCGCCCGCTCCCCGCTCCCACGGCCGCAGCACCGCCAGCGCGCCGCCGCCCCCCACGAGCAGCACCACCGCCGCGGCGGCGAGCGCCGGCGAGCGCTTCTTCGGCATCTGCGCCATCTGCTCGGGCGTCGCGACGCCCGTCCTGGCCAGCGACGGCGTGACGCTCGGCATCGGTGAGCGCGGTGTGCTGAGCTGCGCGATCAGCTCGCGGCCTTCGGGCTGGCTCGCGAGCTCGAGCAGCTGGCTCCGGATCGGATCGAGCGTCGAGACGGTCCCCGTGACGTCGAGCTTCTTGACCACGGCTTCCAGCGACGGCCAACGCTCGGCCGGATTCTTCGCCAGCATCCGCGTCACGGTCTCGATCACCTCCGGCGGCGCGTCGGGCCGGAAGTCGGCGAGCGGCGGGAGCGGCTCGTGGCAGTGCTTGTACATCGTCGTCACCGCCGAGTCGCCGCTGAACGGCGTCCTGCCGGTCAGCATCTCCCACGCGACGACGCCGAGCGAGTACTGGTCGGACGCGCCGGTCACCTGCTTGGCCTCGCACTGCTCGGGGCTCATGTAGGCGGGCGTGCCGATCGTGGTGCCCGTCATCGTGAGGCCCTTCTTCTCCGTGACCTTCGCGATGCCGAAGTCCGTCACGATCGGCGTGCCTTCCTCGTCGATCATGATGTTGCCGGGCTTCACGTCCCGGTGGATGACGTTCCGCCGGTGCGCGTAGCCGAGCGCCGCGCCGACCTTGGCGAGCACGTCCTTGATCATCGGGATCGGCATCGGCCCGGTCCGCTTGATGATCTCGTCGAGCGTCTTCCCCTCGACGTACTTCATCACGAAGAACAGCGTCGACTCCGTCTCGCGGACCGCGTAGATCGGAATGATGTGCGGGTGCGAGAGCTGCGCGGCCGTGCGGGCCTCGAGCTTGAACCGCTCGGCCATCCCCTCGCCCTCGAGCAGGTGCGGCGCCATCACCTTGATCGCGACCTTGCGGTCGAGCGCGATGTCGTGCGCCAGGAACACGGTGGCCATGCCGCCCCGCCCGAGCTCCTCCAGGATCTCGTACTCGCCGAGCGTGGCGTCACGCAGCGTCTGCCGCATGGTCGAGCGCACGCGCGCCGAGGGACCACCGCCGACGGCGGGCATCTCCACGGTGGGCGCCTCGGCCGGCGTCACGACGGTCACGTCGACGCCGCAGCGCGAGCAGAAGAGCGCGTCGGCGGCCACCGGCGTTCCGCACTTCTGGCAGAGCCGCTCCGAGGTGGGCGTGTCCGGCATCAGTACCTGGCCTTCATGTAGGCGATGCCGGGGGCGAGCGCCTCACGCCACGCCGCCTCGATCTCCGGTGCGCACCGCGGGTCGAGCTCCCGCACGGTCGCGAGCAGGCTGTCCACGAACAGGGCGTACATCGCGGGCGGCACGCCGATGCCGCTCGAGCTGTGGCGCGCGGCGATCCTGTCGAGCAGCGTGTCGTCCATCCGGTTCGCGTAGCTGAGCAGTAAGCCGAGCCCGTGCTGCAGCAGCTTGTGCTGCTTGGGGAACTCGGTCTCGGCGAACATGGGAGGGATGGCCGGATCGCTCGCCAGGAGGTGCTCGTAGAGGGTGGGGAAGAACCGCGGAGAGCGGAGGCACCTCGAGTAGCTCTCCTGAGCGATCCTGGGCGCCGTGCCTATCACGTGGAGCTCCTGCACCGATCGTCCTGAGCGTGCGCCAAGCTAGAGCCGGGTCACCGGGGCCGGCAACACGATCAACCCCGTCGCTCGGAGCGCGGCTCGGCGTACAGCCTGCGCGCCGGGGCGGCCCCACCCTCCGGGGCGCCCGGGGCGTCGCCGCCCACGACCGCGACCAGCACGGTGATGTTGTCCGGTCCTCCCCGCGAGTTCGCGAGCGCGATGAGCCGCTCGCACATGGCGAGGCAGTCCTCCGAGGCCCTCACCATGGCCAGGATCTCGTGGTCGGGGACGACGCGCGAGAGACCGTCGGAGCAGAGCAGCAGCACGTCGCCCCGGTGGAGCTCGTGATAGGTCATCTCGGGCTGGACGCTCGGGCCGGTGCCGAGCGCCTGCAGGATCCGGTTGTCCCGGATGCTCCGGGCTTCCTCCTCGTCCACGACGCCCGAGTCGATCAGATCCTGCACGAACGATTGATCGCGGGTGAGCCGCGCGAGCGCGTCGCCGCGCACGAGATAGCCGCGCGAGTCGCCCACCTGCGCGAAGTACACCGTGCACCCGTGCAGCCCGGCGAGCGTCGCGGTGGTCCCCATGCCGCGCAGCGCGTCGTCTCGGCGGGACTGCTCGTGGATCTCCTCGTTGGCCAGCTCGAGCGCGCGCCGGAGCCGAGCCGCGAACGCGTCCCCGCCGGCGGCGATGATCGACGGATCGCCCATCGCGTCCCGCACGGACGACACCGCCAGCGCGCTCGCCCGCGCCCCACCCGCGCGTCCCCCCATCCCGTCGGCGACGAGCAGGATCGCGCCGTCCTCCGAGAGCGTGAACTCGACCGGACCGACGCCCGACGCGGACTCCGCGATCTCGATCGCGGGCGCCGCGCGCGCCAGATCGGCCAGCAGGAAGCTGTCCTGGTTCTCCTTGCGCACCTTCCCGCGATGCGTGCGCGCGCACCCGGTCACGACGACGCGGCGGCTCAACGCTCCACTCCCGAGCCCGTCAGCGGGGGAGCGCGTTCACGAACGCACGCAGGTCCAGCAGATCCAGCCCGAGCGCCTCCTCGGGCCTGTCGTAGCCCTTCAGCAGCACGCGGTGGGTGGAGAACAGCTCGCGCGCGTGCGCGGGCAGGTCGAGCAGGTCGAAGGTCGCCTTGCCGACCAGGATCTCCAGGCCGACCTCCTTGGTCGCCGTCTCCAGCCGAAACGCCTTGTTCACCGCGTCGCCGAGCGCCGTGTGATCGGCGAGGCCCGCGCTGCCCATGTTGCCGGTGACCGCCAGCCCCGAGTTCACGCCCACGCCGAAGGTGAGCGGCGGCGTGAGCGCGAACTCGACGCTCAGGTCAGAGATGACGCGCGCCAGATCGACGAGCGAGTCGAACAGCGCCACGATCTCGCGCGGCGTGCCCCGCTGGTCGTCGTGCACCCAGAACGCCATCACGGCGTCCCCGATGTACTTCTGCGCCCAGCTTCCGTGGCGCTTCAGCAGCTGCCCGGACTCGTGGAACAGCTTGTTCATGAGCTCGGAGATGCGAGCCTCTCCGAGCGTGCGCGCGAGCACGGTGTAGTTGCGGATATCCAGCACCAGGATGCTGATCATGCGCTCGACGACGAGCACGTCGGTCGGATCCTGGTAGGCCTCCTCTTCGGCCGAGCGATCGACGGTCTGATGAAAGACGAATCGATGGCTGCCGATCATGAACGAGTCGCCGTCGACGAGCGGCACCGGCGCCGTGACGGGCACGCCGTTGCGTGTGGTGCCGTTCCGGCTGCCGAGATCGGACAGGTAGTAGTCCCCCGACGACTCGCGCTGCACCAGCGCGTGCTTCCGCGACACGTTCGGATCGTCGGTGAGCACGACGGTCGCCTGCGGGCTGCGGCCGATGCTCAGCGAGGCGACGTCACCGAGATCGAACGTGCGATCCTCGCCGGCGATCACCACGTCGATGTAGGCTCGCCCGGCGTCCACGCGGTTCTCCGACTCGTCAGCCGTTGGCGTTCGGCGCGGGGCGCGTGCCCGGGACGAGCCGCAGCTCGAGCGGGCCCGCGAGCTGATACAGCACCGGCGCGAGCGATGCCTGCGTGGTGCTCAGGTCGTTCATGCGGCTCGCGAGCTCCGCGATCGACGCGTTGAGCTTCTTCATCGCGTCTTCGGCCGTGACGCGCTGGCTGAGCGCGTCGACGCTCTTCGTGAGCGACTCGGCGATGCCGTGGAGCTCCGTGCCGAGCACCTCGACCGTGGCGCTCACCGAGCCGATCGACGCCTCGAGACCGGTGCTCATGCGCGCGGACGCCTCGCGGATGCCCTCGAGCAGCACGCGCGTCTCCAGGATGAGCTGGTCCGTGCTCTCGGCCGCGGTCGCGAGATGTTGGCGGAGCCCGCCCATGTCCGCCGCCACCCTCTCCACCTCGGGCGGCAGCTTGGCCCACTCGCCGAGGAAGCCGTCGAGCCCGACGCGCACGGCCTTGGTGAACTGATCCATCTGCTTCGAGAGGTCCTGGAGCCTGGCACGCATGAGCTTCTCGAACTCCTCGCCGGGCGCGCCGAGGGGGAGCTCCGCGATCTGCCGGTTGCGGTCGGCCGGCAGCGCGCTCTCCATGACGCGCAGACCCAGCTCCTCGACCCGCGTGAGCACGCGCTCTTCACGCCCCTGCACGCCCGTGCTCAGCACGCTCGCCACGAGACCGCCGACGAGGCCGATCAACGTGGTGTCGAACGCGAAGGAGAGACCGCCCGCCACTTCGCCGAGCTCGGTCGTCACGCGCTGCACGTCCTCGATGCTCACGCTCGTCGTGAGGAACTGCGAGAAGCCGCCCACCGCGAGGCTGATGCCGAGCACGGTGCCGATGAAGCCGAGGATCGGCATCGCCCAGATGAGCAGCTTGACCACGCGGTAGCTGGAGGCGGCGTGGTCTGCCTCGAGATCCGATTGATGGCGGATCAGCTCGTGCGCGCGCTGCGAGTCGGTCGTCTCCAGGTGCTGGAGCAGCCACTGCACCCGCCGGCCTACCGGGCGGGCGAGCATGCGGCCGTCCCAGCTCCGCAGCCTGTGCAGCGTGACCGCCGTCGGCTCCTGGGCCACCATGGCCGGGAGCCTCGCGATCTCGGAGCGCGCCAGGTCGGACTCGTTGACGCGGGCGATGCGGAACTTGAAGAAGAGGTCCGCGCAGGCCCAGAAGAACGCGAACACGGTGAGCCCCGCCCCGATCGACATGAACCTCCCGCCCTGCGGCCGGACCCGCCGGTGGACGTACGATGCCACGGGGACGGCCAGGGCCACGAGGTGCTCGAGGACCACCGTCGCGGCCGCGCCGAGGGCGAACGGCACGATCGCCGCGGGGCCCTGCCTGACCACCCGCCGCCCGGCGTGGGGGTCGGGGCGCGCGCCGGCGGGGAGCCCGGGCGCGGCCGGCCGCGGTCCGGCCGCGCCGGAGCCGTCCGGCTTGGCGGCCGCGATCTCGGCGCCGCACACGAGGCAGTACGGCTGGTCTGCCGGCGTCGCCGTCCCGCAGTTGGGGCATGAGGTCATGGGGGGGAGCTCCTCGGCTGGCCGGACAAGCTATCGCTGCGGCTTGGAGATGGTGTTCAGGGGGCTCAAGAGGTCGTCCATGCCGTCCTCGGAGAGGGCTACTCTCAGCGGAAAGTCGAGGCTGAGCAAGTCGAAGCCGGTGGCGAAGCCCGCCGCGATCGCCATCTCGCGTGCCTGGCGGAAGACGTCGATGCTCGCCGTGTCCACGGCGAACGCCAGCCAGACCTGCCGAGGATCGAGCTCGCGGAGCGCGGCCGCGTAGCTCGAGCTCGCCAGCTGCTGGATGCTGTCGCCGACCGTGCCGGGCAGCTCTTCGATCTCGAGGTCGAGCATCGCGTAGAAGTCCGTGGTGGGACGGAACTCGTGCAACAGCGAGTAGCGGAAGTGGTCGTCCGTCGGCACCCGCTGGTTCGATGCGATGAACCGCTCGATCTCGCCCACCGACTGCACGATCTCGTAGCCGTTCAGCAGCTCCCTGAGCGCCGGGCGCACGTCGAGGACGCGCACGGTGCCCGCCTCGCACACCACCACCACGCGCTGGCTGCCCGCGGTGGGCTCGGGGCTGACGACGACCTCGGCCTGATAGGCCTGCGAGCCGATCTCCATGATCGCGTACATGACGATGAACACGATCACGGCCACGAGATCCGACAGGATGTCCATCAGCGAGTCGAGATCGAGAGGGCCGCCACCCTCCTTCGCGCGCTTCCGTCGGTACATTGGCTATTGCACCCGGATGCGCTGCCAGTCCTGCTCGATCGGCACCTCGACGACGTCGATGCCGAGCAGACCGAAGTAGCCGCGGACCTCCGTGAGCGTCTCGAACCCGGACGGACGTACGAAGAGGATGACGTACCGTCCGCGCTCGAGCGACGCGTCGGCGAGCGCCGCGCCGAGCGGCGTGCCCGCCAGCCGCTCGTACATGTAGTCGTAGGTGGCGTCGAACGTGGGGATCTCCCGCAGGTCCTGCGGGAAGCCCACCGTCTCGCCGCTGGGATAGAGGACCATCTCCGTTCCGTCCCACTCGATCCACGTGGGCACGACGCGCTGCAGCTCCTCCGCGAACTCGGGCGCCACGAACTCGACCGCCTT
Source organism: Gemmatimonadales bacterium (assembly GCA_050181335.1). GTDB lineage: Bacteria > Gemmatimonadota > Gemmatimonadetes > Longimicrobiales > Gaopeijiaceae > UBA2982. The sequence goes on from JBFXDG010000002.1 coordinate 203,334, forward strand.
GTCGGTCTGCAGCGATACGGTCGAGACGGTGGCGAGCACGAGCACCATCACACCCAGGACGCCCGCCAGGATGTTGAACATCGGCGCGAGCGAGATGCCCCCGCCTTCGTCGTCGCTCAGGTTCGCCATGGAGGCGCACAACCTATCGCGTTTTCGGCGTCGCGCTCAAGCGACACTCGTCGCGCTGTCGCGGCATTGCGACAATCCCCGACGATTGCGAACGTGCGCCACGTCTTCGGGGCACTGGCGCCCACAGCTTGCACGCCACGGACATCGTCGGGGGCATCGAGAGCTATGAGGCCGCGCCGCGCTTGAGTCGCAAGGTCTTCACGCTCATCGGGCTGCTGGCCGGTCTCCTGAGTGGCCCGGCGGTCTCGCCGGCCGCGGCCCAGACGGGAATGGACGCGCGGGCCGTCATGGCGGCGTTCGTCCATCGCTTCCCGCAGTTCGTCGATTGGCCCGAGTCGGCCCTCGAGGGGCGTGACCGGTTCGAGATCTGCGTCGCGGCCGACTCCGACTTCCTCCGCAGGCTGCAGGACCTCGTCGCCGACAGCGAATTCGAAGGACGCTCCGTGACCGTACGCGCGGTCGGCACGCGCGATCTCGCCGGCTGCCACGTGCTCTTCGTGTCGGCGGCCGAGGACAACCGGGTCGGCTCGTTCATCCAAGCCGTCGCCGGATTGCCCGTGCTCACGGTCAGCGACGCCCCGGGATTCCTGGACGAGTCCGGCATGATCGAGCTCAGGGTCATCGACCGACGGATCCGCTTCGCGGTGAACGCGGCCGCCGCCAGCCAAGCGGGGCTCCGCTCGAGCGCGCAGCTCCTCGAGCTGGCCCTCGAGGTTCGCGGAGGTGGCGAGTGATCGCCGGGGCGAAGCATCCGTCGGTCCATTGGCGCATGGTGCTGCTCGCGCTCGTGGTCACGGCGATGGCCGTCGTGGTCGTCCTCGTCGGCATCACGCTGTTCGACGTGCAGCAGTACCGCGCTCGGGCGCGCGAGGACGCCGCGAGCCTCGCGGGCATCATCGGCGACAACAGCATGGGCGCGCTCGCGTTCGCGGACACGACGGCCGCGGCGGCCATCCTGGCGAGCGCGAGCCTGCAGCGGAACGTCACCCGGGCCTGCCTCTACGCCGCCGACGGCACCTTGGTCGCGGGATACGCGAGGGACGCCGGCATGGACTGCACGGTCTCCGTGCCGGTGGCGCCGCCGCGCTACCACACGGGAGCCACGCAATCGGTGCAGCGCGGCGGCGATCAGCTCGGATACGCGTACGTCGAGGAGGACCTGTCGGGCGAGGCCGAGCGCGTGGGTCTGCTCGCGGGGGCGGGGTTGGTCATGCTGCTCGTCGCGGTGGCGCTCGCGTTCCTGCTCGCGCAGCGGCTCGCGCGCGGGGTGTCGGGACCGATCTCGCGTCTCGCCGAGGAGGCGCGCCGCATCGGGCGCGACGGCGACTACTCCATGCCGGAGATGGTCGCGCCCGATGACGAGGTCGGCGACCTCGTGCATTCCTTCCAGGCGATGATGGGCCGCGTGCGCGAGGCCAACCACGGGCTCGTCCGGGAGATCGAGCAGCGCAAGGCGATCGAGGCGGAGCGCGAGATGCTCCTGGAGCGGGAGCGCGAAGCCAGCCGCATGAAGGACGAGTTCGTCGCCATGGTCTCGCACGAGCTCCGCACGCCGATCGGAGCGATCCTGGGATGGACCCAGGTGATGCAGGCCACGAAGCTCGACGAAGCGACCCTGTCCAAGGCGCTCCAGGCGATCACGCGGAGCGCGGAGGCCCAGGCACGGGTCATCGAGGACCTCGTGGACATCTCGCGGATCACGGCGGGTAAGCTGAGGCTCGCGATCGAGGTCCTCGACCTGCGTGTGCCCGTCGGCGCCGCGCTCGACGTCGCCCGCCGCGACGCGGAGCTGCGAGGGCTGCGTATCGACACCGAGCTCCCCCCGCAGCCGGCGCTCGTGCGCGGGGACGCCGATCGCCTGCGCCAGGTGGTCGCCAACCTCCTGTCGAACTCCGTGAAGTTCACCCGCCGCGGCGGCTGCATAAACGTCGCCGTGCGCGAGGTCGGGCCCGTGTGGGAGATCGTCGTGAGCGACGACGGCGTGGGCATCGATCCGGTCGTGCTGCCGTACATCTTCGACCGCTACCGCCAGGCCGACAGCTCCACCGCGCGGCGCTTCGAGGGGCTCGGTCTCGGGCTCTCCATCGTCAAGGAAGTCACGGAGCTGCACGGCGGGACCGTCTCCGCGGAGAGCGCGGGACCGGACCAGGGCGCGACGTTCCGGGTCCGGCTCCCCCGCCACGCCGAGGCGCTCGCTCCGCTCGCGCCATCGGTCGCGCAGTCGCCACCCGGGCGGCTCGACGGCGTGCGCGTGCTGGCCGTCGATGACAACGCCGACGCCCTCGAGATCATGTCGACCGCGCTCACCGCTGTGGGCGCGAGCGTCCGCACGGCCAGGTCCGGCTCGGAGGCGATCCGGCAGTGGGACCACGAGCCTCCCGACGTGCTGCTCTGCGATCTCGCCATGCCCGGCATGGACGGCTTCGACGTCCTGGCCCGGGTGCGCGCCCTCGACGCCCAGACGCACCGCAGCACACCCGCCATCGCCGTGACCGCGCACGCCACGCCCGAGCACCGCCGTCGCAGCGCCGACGCCGGTTTCTCGGCGCACGTGACCAAACCCTACCGCCTTCCGGAGCTCGTGCGGGCCGTGAAGGACGTCCTCGAGTGACCGAACCCATGGAGTCCCGGGACATGCCGATACGACCGACCGCCAGCCGCTGCTTCGCCGCGCTGCTCGCGCTGGCTCTCGCCGGCCCGGGCCTCGCGGCCCAGGAGCGGCCCCTCGACGAGATGACGCTCGAGGAGCTCATGAACGTGGAGGTCACGACGGTGGGCCGGGCGCCCGATCTCGCGTGGCGCGTGCCGGCGGCGGTCTACGTGATCACGCGGGCGGCCATCGAGCGCTCCGGTGCGACCAACCTGGCCCAGGCGCTCCGGCTGGCGCCCGGCATGCAGGTCGCGCGCATCGACGCGGGCAAGTGGGCGATCGGCACGCGAGGGTTCGCCGACCGGCTCGCGCGCTCGATGCGCGTGCTCATCGACGGACGGGCGGTCTACTCCCCGCTGTTCGCCGGCACGTATTGGGAGACGCAGCACGTACCGCTCGAGGACATCGAGCGCATCGAGGTGATCCGTGGGCCGGGCGGAACGCTCTGGGGGTCGAACGCCGTCAACGGGACCATCAGCATCATCACGCGACGCGCGAGCGACAGCCGCGGCCTGTACGCGTCGGTCGGCGGCGGCAGCGAGGTGCTCACGGGCACGGTGCGCTACGGGCAGGCCCTCGGCGGCCAGACGTTCGCACGCGTGTATGCTGCGGGCTTCGATTGGGGATCCCAGTTCCACGCGGCCGGCGATCCCGCCTACGACGACTGGCGGCTCGGTCAGGCCGGCTTCCGCATGGACACGAACCTCCCCAGCGGGCGCACGCTCACGTTGATCGGCGAAGCGTACGAGGGCCGGTTGGGTCAGTTCGTGCGCGAGACGCTCCTGGAGCCGCCGTACCTCCAGACCGGAACGGAGCGTAGCCCGCTCCGCGGCGCCGACCTGCTCGCTCGCTGGGAGGGCGGTCTCTCCGCGCGCAGCCAGTTCCAGCTGCAGGCGTACTACGAGGTCCACGACCGCGACGAGTATCCGGTGAGCGAGACGCGTCAGACGTTCGACGTGGATCTCCAGCTTCGACACCGGCGCTTCACGGGTCACCGCATCGACTGGGGGCTGGGTTGGCAGGTGAACGTCGAAGATCTGAGCACCGCGCCCGTGGCCTCCCTACCGTCCGGCACCGAGCACCTCGTCAGCGGCTTCGCGCAGGACGAGATCTCGATGCTCGACGACCGCGTGAGGCTCACGCTCGGCGCGAAGCTCGAGCACAACGAGTACACCGGTTTCGAGATCCAACCGGGCGCGCGCTTGGCGTGGCTGGTGGACGACCGGAGCACCCTCTGGGCCTCGGTCACGCGCGCGGTGCGGCGGCCTTCGGGCGTGGAGCGCCGCTTCCTCCGCATGGCCGTGCTCAACCCGGCGAATCAGCTCTTCTTCCGGCTGCTCCCGAACGAGAGCTTCCAGTCCGAGAAGCTCGTCGCGTACGAGGGTGGCTACCGCCTGAACCTCGGAGAGCGCTTCTACGCGCGGTTCGCCGTGTTCTACAACGCGTGGGACGATCTCCTCAGCACCGAGCTCATGGCTCCCGTGCAGGAGCCGGCGCCGTCCGGCCCCGATCTGACGGTCTACCCGTTGACGTTCGGCAACGGCATCGACGGCAACACCCACGGCGGCGAGGTCGCCGCCGACTTCCGGCTCACCTCGTGGTGGCACGCGAACGCGAGCTACAGCTACCTGCGGGTGAGGACGACGGCGAAGCCGTCCTCCGCCGATATCTCGCAGGAGGAGATGTACGACGGCGGCAGCCCCCGTCACCAGGTCGTCACGCAGCAGTGGCTCGGGTTGCCCGGCGGCATCGAGCTGGACTGGACGCTGCGCTACGTGTCGAAGCTGCCGGTCCTGGACATTCCGGCCTACTCGAGCTCGAGCGTCCGGATCGCGTGGCAGGCGACCGATCAGCTCCAGCTCCACGTCGTCGGCGAGAACCTGCACGAGGATCACCATGCCGAATGGCCCGGCGACGAGGGGGGCGACGTCGAGATCGAGCGGAGGTTCCACGCCGGGCTGACGTGGCGTCCCTGATCCGCCGGTCACGCGCTTGCCCCGGGCGGTCGGGCGCCCCATGGTCGGCGCGGGCGCATTCCATCTGCGAGAGGAGGCGGTGATGAAGAACCTGCGTGCGGCGGTCTCCACCTGCGCGGCGATGGGCCTCGTGGCGGGGCTCGCGGCCGGCGACCTCTCGGCGCAGAACGCCGCATCCTACGCGCGGTCGAGCACCGGCATTCGCGAGGTCACGCTCGCGAGCGGCACCGTGATCAAGATGCTCCTCGACCAGTCGAACCTCGGCAGCGGCGAGATCGAGGTCGCGGAGATCACGTTTCCCGCCAACTCGAGCCCCACGGCCGGTCACCGCCACGGCGCGACGGAGATCTTCTACGTGATCGAAGGGGTGCTCGGCCACGTCGTGAACGGGGTGGAGCACCGCCTCGGGCCCGGCATGCTGGGTGTGGTGAAGCCCACCGACGAGGTGATGCACCGCGTGCTCGAGGCGCCGGTGCGCGCCGTGGTGATCTGGGTGCCGGGCGGCGAAGGCGACCGGGTGCAGCCGGCCGATCGCTGGCGTCAGCTGGGCGGCTGACCCCAGAGGAGGCCCATCGCGGCGTCGTAGGGCATGAGCGACGGAGGCTCCCCCGGTCCGGCGTAGCCGAAGACGAGGGTGCGACGGTCCGGAAACGCCGCGCGCACGCGCTCGTTCCGCTCGGGCCCGAGGTCACGGACGAACATCGGGCCACCGGGCTCGAGCCCAGGCAGGTCGCCCTGCCAGAGGAGCGGCGCGAGCGCGACCGCGCCGAAGCGATCGGAGGCGGCCTCGCGCGCGCACGCGGACGTCCACGCGACCGTCGTGTCACGCCATACACGCGTGCCGCCTTCCAGGACGAGCGGGCGCGCGCGAGCGGGTGGCGCGTGGGTTTGTGCCGGGTCGATGGCCGGAACGTCCGGACGATCGGTGTCCGCGCCGGAGAGCCGCGCAGCCGCGTAGAGGTACAGGGCGCAGCTGTCGTTCCTCCGCAGGATCGGCTGGATCGAGTCGTTGCGCATGCCGGCCGCCTGCAGCATGGACGCCATGCGCTCGTCCCACGGCGCGTGCACGAACACGAGCGCGCCGTCCGCGCCCTCGGGCACCGCGACACGCGAGAGCGTCTCGTCGCTCCACCGCTCGGAAACCAGTCTCGAGATCGCGAGAGGCGCGGCCACGACCAGGGCGAACGCGGCGCTCGCGCCGACCGCGGCCCTCGTGACGGGGCCGGACCGCGCGTGCGCATGCGTGACGCCGAGCACGGCGAGGAGGATCCAGGCCGGTGCCGCCTCGAAGAGCATCCTCGGCGCGTGGAACCAGTAGGCCGCGTTCGCCGCGACCGGAAGGAGCGCCCAGGCTGCGACGACGCCGACGCCCTTCGGCAGCGCGCGCACGGCGGCCAGGTACAGGGCGCCGAAGAGCACCACGGACACGGGAGACTCGAGCAGGGCGGCGCCGAGCTGCACGAGATCCGACGAAGAATACGCGAGCGCCTCGCGCAGACCGTACGGATACGACCACGGATCGGAGTGGAGGCCCAGGCCGTGCGCGGGACCGTACAGCGCCTCGTACCCGAGCCTGAGCGGTGAGGCGAAGAACGCCGCGTCGTACGTGAAGAGGAGCAACGCGCTCGGAATGCCGCCCGCGATCCACGGGATGAGCGCGCGCGCGACGAGCGGCCGGCCGCCCCGCTCCAGCCACACGCCGAGCGTCAGCACGGGCCCGAGCACGAGGCCCGTCCACGGGCGCGCGAGCACCATCACGCCGACCGCGGCGCCTGCCAGCGCGGCCCACGAGCGGCCGCCGTCCACGGCGCGCAGCGCCGCGTAGAGCGCCACCGCGCCGGCCGCTCCGGCCGTGACGTGCGACGAGCTCGTCGCGGCGATCCCCAACGCGAACGGGCTCAAGGCCATCGCGAGCGCCGCGATCCGCGCCTGCAGGCGGTGCGTGGCGGGCAGGAGTCGATCGAGCGAGGCGGCCAGGAAGCCGACCATCACCGCGAAGAGTGCCGGCCCGACCGCCCACGGGAGCCCCGCGACGACGAACGCCGACCACACGAGCGGATGGCCGGGCGGATACTGGGACGTCCACCCGCGCGCCGTCACCAGCATGTTCGGGATCGACCATGCTTCCGCGCCCGCGGGCAACGCGGCCGCGAGGGTACCGGACGCCACGTAGCGGGCGTGGATCATCTGGGCCATCTCGTCCACGCCGACGAGCAGTCGGTCGTAGACACCGATCGTCACCGCGACCGAGAGTGCCCCGGCGAGGCCGGCCGCCACGAGCGCGGCCGAGAGCGGGCTCGAGGACGTCAGCCGAGTGCGCAGCGCGCCGAGGAGGCGGCTCGCCCGAGCGCCGATCGATGCGGCCGGCGCGCCGGATCGCGCGCGACCTCGCGCCCAGAGCGCGGCCACCAGACCGACGAGGCCGACCAGCACGGTTCCCCACAGCGTCACGCCCCAGCTCGCCTCCGCCCGGACGAGCGCGTCGGCGCCGGCGGGCCCGTTGCGATCGGGCGAGAGGAGCCGGTGGAGCGGAGCGACGCAGAGGACGACGATGAGCAGCGCAGCCGCTCGCCTTCCGGTCGTTCGGATCGTCGTGGTTCGGGCCGTGGTTCGAGCCGTGGTTCGAGCCGTGGGAAGGGGGCGGAGCAGACGGCCGAAGGTTGGCGCGCGTCGCCGCGCGAAGTCAAAGCCGGCGTCGGCGGGCCGGCACCTCCGGCGGGCAACCGCCGCCCTCGCTGCCGGTGTCACACATGCACGCCGAGGGGACGGCGGTCCTTCCAGGGAGGGGGTGCGGATGCGTACGACGTACGGGAGGGTGTGGATGTCGTTCGGGCTCGTCGCCGCGCTGGCGGCGCCCGCGCACACGCGGGCGCAGGCGAGCCCGGACCCCGAGCGGGCGGCCACGCTCGAAGCGGAAGCGGCTAGGCTGCAGGAGACCCCGAGTCGCCAGGCGGACGCCGCGAGCCTCCTGCTCGCCGCCGCCGGGCTGCGCCGGCGCGAAGACGCACAGGCGCGCCGGGATCTCTTCTTGGCCGCCAATCTCACCTATCAGCTCGGCGACCGGGCCGGCGCGGTGGCCGCGCTGGACTCGGCGGGCTCACGCGCGCTGTCGGCGGGAGACTCCGTGTTCGCCACCGAGATGTTCGCCAACGCCGCGAGCATCGCGCAGGAGGCCGGTCTGGTCGATCAGGAGCGCAGATATCGCTCGCGCGTGGCGGAGCTGGGGGTGGCCGCGGCCCGCCGAAGGGGAAGCAGCTAGGCGCCGTCCGGAGAAGGGACTCCGCCGGCGGCGGTCCCGCCTTGCCGGCTGACTAACCGGCAGATATATAAGTCGCTTATATAGCGACCACTCGCCGGCGGACTCCCATGGATGCCCTGACGCCCCTGACGTTTTCGATCCTCGTCGCGCTCGCCGACGCACCGCGCCACGGCTACGGCATCATCAAGGAGATCGAGACGCGCACGGGGCGCGGCTCGGCGCCGAGCACCGGCGCGCTCTATCTCGCGTTGCAGCGGATGGAGGCCGAAGGGCTCATCGAGCCGTCGAAGAAGCGACCGTCCGACGCGGACGCACGGCGCCGGTACTGGGCGCTCACCCGCGGAGGTCGGGAGGCGGCCCGCGCGGAGTCACGACGTCTCGCGACGGTCCTGGAGGCCGCCCGCCAGAAGGATCTGATCGCGGGAGATCCCGCGTGAGCGCGCGGTGGATGCGCCGGGTGCTCGGTCTCGCGCCGCGCGCGTTCCGGGAGAAGTACGAGGAGGAGCTGTTGACCACGTACGCGGAGCGCGAGCAGAGCGCCGTCTCGCGTGGTCGTCGTGTCGCGTTCCAGCTCCGCGAGCTCTGGGGAGCGCTGCTGCTCGTGACGCGGCTGCGTCTCGGGCTCGGCGCGGAGCCGGGCCCGCGGGGCCTCGACCGAGCGGGCGAGCGCTCCTGGCCGGCCGCCGCGTGGCAGGACTCCCGGTTCGCCGCGCGTACGCTGCTACGGAGCCCCGGCTTCGCGCTGGCCGCGGTCCTCGTGCTCGGCGTCGGCATCGGCGCCACGTCGGCCATCTTCAGCGCCGTGAACGCGTACTTCTTCCGCCCGCTGCCGTTCACCGATCCGGACCGCCTCGTCACGGTCTTCGAGACGAACCCCGAGTTCGGCTGGACCGATCAGACCGCTTCGCCGGCCAACCTCCTCGACTGGCGGGAGCGCGTGGACCTGTTCGAGGACGTGAGCGGATACCTCGACTTCGGCAACGAGGTCACGCTCTACCGGGACGGTGAGCCGATCGTGCTCGCCGGCACCGCGGTTCTCGGCAACTTCTTCTCCACGCTCGGCGCGGTGCCGTCGCTCGGCCGCACGTTCCGCTTCGAGGAGACGTGGAGCGACGCGCCCGCCGTGGTGGTGCTGAGCCACGACGCCTGGGTCACGCTCTTCGGTGCCGATCCGGAGATCGTGGGACGTTCGATCGAGCTCGCCAACGGCTCGCCCGAAGTCGTCGGCGTGATGCCCGAGGGCTTCCGCTTCCCCGACGACGACGTCCAGATCTGGATGCCCGCCGCGTGGAATCGTGCCGCCCTCGCCGACGCCTCGTTCCGCCGCGCGCACTTCGTGCGCGCGTTCGCGCGGCTCGCCCCCGGAGTGGCGATCGAGGAAGCGGACGCCGAGCTGCAGTCGGTCGTGCGGAGCCTGCAGGAGGAGTATCCCGAGACCAATCGCGTGATGGGCGCCGGTATCATGGAGATGCGCGCGTTCCTCACGCGTGACGTCCGCGCGCCGCTCGGCGTGCTGCTCGGCGCCGGAGCGCTCCTGCTGCTGCTCGCCTGCGCGAACGTCGCCAACCTCCAGCTCGTGAGGGCGAGCGAGCGCGGCCGCGAGCTGTCGCTCAGGCGCGCGCTCGGAGCGGGTAGGGTGCGGCTCGTCCGGCAAATGCTCATCGAGAGCGCGCTGCTCGCGCTCGCGGGTGGAGCGCTCGGTCTCGCGCTCGGCTGGATCGGCATACGCTCGGTGGACCGGCTCACGAGCGTCGGCATCGAGGGAGCGACCTCGCTCGCGCTCGATCATCGCATCGTGCTCTTCACGCTGGCCGCGGCGGCGCTGTCCGCCGTGCTGTTCGGCGTCGCGCCGGCGCTGAAGGCCGCCTGGGCGGGGACCGACGGGATCATCCCGTCCCGGGCGAGGGGGAGCTCGGCCGGCCGCGACCACCTGAGGGCGGCCGGCACGCTCGTGTCCGTGCAGCTCGCGCTCTCGTTGTTGCTCGCCACCGGCGCCGGCCTGATGGTGAGGAGCTTCTGGCTGTTGGGCCGGGTGGATCCGGGCTTCGACGCCGAAGGCGTGCTCGCGGTGCAGGTGCCCGTGCAGAGCGTGCGCTATCCCGAGCGAGATCTCGTGCTCGCCTTCTACGACCGGTTGGTCGCGGGCCTCGAGGCGCGCCCCGGGGTCGAGCGGGCGGGTGTGATCGGCCAGCTGCCGCTGGCCGGGCCGAATTGGTCGAGTCAGTTCCAGGCCGAGGGGTGGCCGCCGGACCGCGTCGGCTTCGAGATCCTGCATCGTCGCGCGGACCGCGGCTACTTCGAGGCGCTCCACATTCCGCTCGTCCGCGGCCGACTGCTCGAGCCGGGTGACCGGCCCGGCTCGCCGCTCGCGGTCGTGGTGAACGAGGCGTTCGTTCGCGAGCACTTCCCCGGAGAGGACCCGATCGGCCAGCGCATCGCTTACACGCGCAACGCGACCCCCGAGTCCACGTGGTACGAGATCGTCGGCGTCGTGGGCGACCAGCGGCAGGAACACCTGGCGCGGCCCGCGCGTCCCGAGGTGTTCGAGAGCCGCTACCAGGACTGGGGAAGGAACGACTGGGTGGTGATCCGCGGCGAGGGTGAGCCGCTCGATCTCCTGCCGCTCGTGCGCGAGGTGCTCGACGAGCTCGATCCCCTGATCCCGATCGGCGCGGTGCGGCCGCTCGCGAGCGTGCGGGAAGCGTCCATCGCGCAGGAGCAGCTCGTGCTGCGCCTGCTCGGTGCGTTCGGCGCCACCGCGCTCCTGCTCGCGACCGTCGGCGTGTATGCCGTGACGTCGCGCGCGGCGAGACGCCGCACGCAGGAGATCGGCATCCGCATGGCGCTCGGCGCGGCTGGGGGTGACGTGCTGCGTATGATGCTGCGCCAGGGTCTCGGCGTGATCGTCGTCGGCCTCGCGGTCGGCCTCGCGGGCGCGTTGCTCGCCACGCGGGCGCTCGGCTCGCTGCTCTACGGCGTGGAGCCCAACGATCCGCTCACGCTCGCGGCCGTGGTCGCGCTGCTCGGCTTCGTCGCGCTCGTGGCTTCGTGGGTACCGGCGCGGCGGGCGGCGGCGGTCGATCCGCTGAGCTCGCTCCGCTCGGAATAGCCGACGGGTTGCGCTGCCCGGCGGGGGTCCGCCTTCTGGAGTGCCGATCACCACCACTCCGGAGGACCGGATGCAACTGAAGGGAGCCGTCGCGCTCGTGACGGGCGCGAGCGAGGGCATCGGACGCGCGATCGCCGAGGCGCTCGTGCGCGAAGGGTGCAGCGTGACGATCACCGGCCGGCGCGAGAAGGAGCTGAGCGCCGCGGCCGAGCAGATCGGCGCGGAGTGGATCGCCGGCGACGTCGGCGTCGAAGCCGACGCCGTGCGGACCGTGCGCACGGTCGTCGAGCGTCACGGCCGGCTCGACATCCTGGTGAACAACGCGGGCTACGGGATTTTCAAGCCGCTCGTGGACACGACGCTCGAGGATCTAGAGGCGATGTACCGGACCAACGTGTTCGGTCCGTTCCTCATGGCGCGCGAGGCGGCGCGTCACTTCATCCGGCAGGGTGGGGGCGAGCTGATCAACATCGCGTCGACGTCCAGCCTCAAGGGGAGCGCGAGCCGCACGGCGTACGGCTCGTCCAAGTTCGCGCTCCGCGGGATGACCGAGTGCTGGAGGGACGAGCTGCGGCGGCACGGCGTGCGCGTGATGCTCGTGAACCCGAGCGAGGTGATGACCGAGTTCGCCGCCAAGGCCGGCGCCCCGCGGGAGGCGTCCGACAAGAAGCTCCGGCCGAAGGAGATCGCCGACGCCGTCGTCGGGGCGCTGAAGATCGACAGCCGCGGCTTCGTGCCCGAGTTCAGCGTGTTCGCGACGAACCCGTTCTGAGGTAGCGGCGCCGCCGGACCGGCGGGTCGGGCCGAGCGATCGAGGTCGTTTTCACGACCCCCCGAGATCGTTCGATCGTCGAATGATCGCGCGCATGCTCTCGTTCCGTCGTTCCGCCATTCCCGACCGCCTCCGGTCGTTCGACCGTCGAACGACCTTCACATGTCGCGAGGAAGGACCTCCACGAGCGCTCGTCGGCGGGGGTCCGGAGCCTGCGATCCGGTCGGCCGCAGCCTGTCAAGAAACGCCCCGATCCGGTCGGCCCGAGAAGCGTCAAACTCGCACGATCGTAACGCGCGTCGGACCCTCGAAGTCGTAGTGCTTGGCCTTCTTCAGCCCGCGCATGTCGAGCCGATGGTCCTTCGCGTGCTCGAAGACCAGCACGTTCGCGAACGGCACCTCGCGCCAGCGCGCCACGATGCGGTCGAGCTTCGCCGACCCATACGGAGGATCGGCGAACGCCACGGCATAGGCGCCGGCCCCGAGCGCCTCCGCCCACGGCACCGCGTCCTTCTTGAAGATCCGCGTGCGCTTCGTCTCACGGAGCGCCGCCACGTTCGCCTTGAGCGCGTGCAGCGCCGCGGGCCCGTTCTCGACGAAGTCCACCGAGATCGCGCCGCGCGAGAGCGCCTCGAGGCCCATCGCGCCGGTTCCGGCGAAGAGGTCGAGGACGCGCCCTCCCCGGAAGTCCCCATCGATGAGCTCGAGCACACGGGCGCGAACCGCCTCGGGCGTCGGCCGGACGTCGCCGCCCGGCGACGTGAGCCAGCGGCCAGCGTGCTTGCCCTGGAGGATGCGCATGTGCTCACACGACACGGAGGAAAATTCCCGACGGACGGGGGACCGCCGGCCCGGTAAAGTACCTCATCGGGGTCCGCCTTCGGCGTCCAGCCGCGGGCATGGGCCTCGTTCAGGAAGGAATCCACATGCTCATGAGAGCACTTTTCAGCGCGACGCTCGCGTTCGCGATCGCCCTGCCGGCAACCGCGCAGCAGACCCCTCCGGACGCCGCGACGCAGCCCCCCGCACAGCCGATGATGGGCTGCATGCACATGCAAGCCGGGGGCGGCATGGCCATGCAGGGAATGCCCATGATGCAGGGCATGCAGCACGGGGCCGAAATGCAGCCCGCGGCAGCAGGCGATGCGGCGTCGGCGATCTTCGGCCAACCGGTCGGCGCGCTCGCGCTCACCGCGGAGCAGGCGACGGAGCTCGACGCCATCGTCGCCCGCGCGCGGGAAGCCGCGCTCGCCATCCTGACTCCCGAGCAGCGCGCCCGGCTCAGCACGCAGGCGGCCGAGCACCCGCACTGAGGTTGGCGCTCCGAAGGGGCCGACGATACTCTCCCGGCGATCACTTTTCGCCGGGAGATACAGCCTTGTCCGTCCGCCATCGTTCCAGCCCGCGCACGCCGGTCTCCAGCCTCTTGCTCGCGGGCTTCCTAGGGCTGTGCGCGGCGCCGTCCGTGGGCGCGCAGACGCTCGTCGAGTCCAGCATGGAGAGTCGCTTCCAGCTCGATCTCGCGGTCCCGCAGGCCGCGCTCCAGCGCATGCTGCCGTCCGGGTGGACGCCCAACGTCTCCACGCAGGGTCCCGCGAAGGACGCGAACCTGCGCGTGATCTTCATCGAGCGGATCACGATCAACGACGCCGAGGGGCGGCCGGTCGGCGACGGCTCCAACCTGCTCGTCTATCTCACCGTGCCCGCCACCGACCCGAGCGGCCAGAACGCCCAGCTCGTGATCGGCGGCCTCACGGAGGACGCGTCCGACGCGCCGGGCCCGTTCGGGGTCTACCTGCCCGCGACGACGCACACGCTGCACCGCATCGTGTCCACCGGCACGGCGCCCATCCTCGAGACGCAGGAGTGGGCGTTCGCGGCGGCGAGCGGCGAGCACCTGGAGATGCACATCACGTTCGAGCGCGGCGTGGCCAACCGCGGTGCCGCGCGTGATACGCGCTTCTACTCCGCCAAGGATCCCACGAAGTACGAGATCTCCAGGCAGCAGCAGGTGCTCGACATCCTGCGCAACGTGACCACGAACCCCCCGGACCGCGTGCGCAACTTCTCGTTCACGGGTGGAGGCGGCAGCTATGCCGCGCTCTTCGACGGGACCGAGCGCGTGCTCTCCTGGGACAACATCGTCTGGCTCGACCGCGACGTGCTGCGGCCGTAGCGACGGACCCCGCGCTCAGCCCCCGCCGACCACCAGCCCCACGGCGACCGCCTGCCGGTCGCCGAGCGAGGTCGCGACCCTGACGACGAGCCGGCGGGCGGCGTCGAACGCGAGGTCGGCGCCCAGCCCCGCGGTCGCCTGCACCTCGAACTCCTCCTCGGGCACGAGGTCGCTGTCGCCGAAGCGGTAGTCGATCGTCGCTCCCGCGGACAGGTAGGGCGCGAACCACACCGACGTGGACGCCCAGCTCCGCCCGACGCTGATCGCGAACGGCACGGACGCGAGGAAGTACTCGCCGAAGCCGAGACCCGCCCCGCCGCTCCACGCGACGTCGAGAGGCTGCGTCGCCGTGTGCATCGCGATCGGGGCGCGCAGATCCACGCCGCCGAAGAACGCGTTCTCCTCCGCGACGCCCGTGCCGATGCCGCCTCGGAGCGTGATCGCGCCGTCCGTGCCGGGCAGGCTGAACGTCCCGAACACGGCGTCGTCGTCGCCGGGGAGCACCTCGGCTCTCATCCAGTAGAAGCCGATCCCACCGGGGCTTTCGGGACCGGTGAGGCGAGGCGTATCCCACGCGATCTGCGCGCCGAGGGGCGCGGCGAAGCCGAGCGCCAGCCCGACCGCCGCGAGGCCGTTCGTGAGTCGTATCATATCCGCGGGCTCAGTTGGGTGCGTGCACGCCGACGTCGTCGTAGCTGCGCTGCTGCCCGATGGCCGGGCCGTGAAGGTCGAGCGCGCCCGTGTCGCGCTTGGCGATCCACTGACGGATGGCACCGGGGAAGGGCTCCGTACGGCCGTTCCGTCCGAGCGCGTCCGTGTACCAGATGTTCGGGCCGTCCTCGTTGTCCACGTGATTGCCGTTCACGTCCACGAAACGGCGCACGCCCTTGAACGGCGAGCGCGGATCGTTCCAGCCCACGGAGTCGGTCCCGAGGCTCTCGCACGCACCCTCGCCGCGCAGCTCGGGCCGGTAGCAGAGATCGATCGGGCGCGCGAGGCCGGGCACGGCCGCATCGTAGAAGCGGCTGGGATCGCGAACCTGGAAGTACGGGTTGAAGCCGGCGAGCGTGCGGCCGCCCTGGGTGCGGAGCGACACGCTGATCTCCCAGCTCTCGTGCAACGCCGTGAAGAAGCGTGGGTTGCCGTCGCTCGGGCTGAGCACGTGCTCCTGGATGCAGCTCGCGTCGGGTATGGCGCGCTGGCCGCCCCCGTCCGGCGAGATGGGCGGGTTGGCCGTGCCGGCGTGGACGTGCACGCCGCGGTCGCATCCCACCACGAGCTCGCCCGCGTCCCCGATGGGCGTGAGGACCGTCGCGCTGAACCCCGTGCCGTCCGAGCAGCGGATATGGTACGCGACCTCGTGCATGTTGTTGGTGAACGCGTCCGGAGAGTGCGTTCCCTGGTGCATCTTCACGAGCACGTCGCACTCGACGGAGACCACGTTGCCTCCGCCTTCGCCGCTGCTCATCAGAATGTCGTTCTCCCACTCGATCTTGTGGCCGACGTGATCCTCGTTGCGGGGAGCACCGAAGCCGCCTTCCTCCAGATGCTGGTTCGCATACCCGAACGGGATCGGACCCACCTCGTAGAACAGGTCGGAGCCCCGAGGGTCGCGGCCGTGCTCGTGACCGAACGTGCAGCCGCTCGGATCGACGGGCGGGTGCCACGTCGGGTAGCGCAGCCCGTCCGGGCCGACCGCGTAGTACTGGTCGTGCACCGCGGCCGTGCACGTATCGGAGCCGCTCGGCGCCCAGATGCCGTACGCGATGGCGTCCCCGACGATCTCGGGCGGCTCGTACCGGAAGATGTCACTGCTCTCGCCGCAGGCGGCGAGCACGACGAGCGCGGCGCATGCCGCGACCGAACGAGTGGACGTCGACGTGCGCACTTCCATTGGCAGCTCCATGAATCGCTCCGGCAAGGCTATACGCACCGCTGCGTCAGCGGTACCGCAGATAGATCCCGAACCGAACCAGACTGAGGCCGACCGAGGTCGCGATCGGCTGTCCTTCGTCGCTCAGCGTTCCCAGGGACGACGCGTCGAGCGTGACGCGGTTGCCGACCGACCACCCGGACGTCAGCGGGAAGTCCCAGCCCGCGCCGACCCTCAGGCGCAGCGCGTTGTAGTGGAAGCCGAGCTGGTCGTCCGGTGCGTCCACGTCGTTCGCCCGGTAGCCCGTCCACCCGAGCCCCGCGATCACGTGCAAGCCGCTGCCCGCGCGCGGGTACACCTCGGTGACCGCGCCGACCGTGTACACCGTTTCGCGGAAGTCGTCGTCGCGGAAGGTCCAGGCGCCGCCGTCGAGGCCTACGCGCACGGAGGGCGACGCGTACGTACCGGCTGCGACCTCCACCGCGGGGCCGGCGTCACGTGTGGGATCGCACACGTCGCAGGCGAGACGCGCGCCCGCGGCCGCCACGGAGCCCGACCACCACACGCCTCCGGCGCGCGCCGCTTGGGCGTGCGCGTCGGTCGGCGCGGAGAATGCTCCGAGCCAGAGTGCGCCGTAGAGGAGAGCGCCGATCGGCTGCAGGCGGAACCGCACGAGCTCGTACGAACGTCGCAAGGTCGATCTCCGCTCGGGTGCAGAGGGCCGGGCGGGATGCTGCAAGCTACATGCCCCTAGAGCCGACGAGCCGCCTTTCTTCGTGTGCCGCCGCGCTTTCCCGCTTGCCTCGGTCCACTGCGGGTGGACACATTCGGCCGCGTCCCTGTGCCGCCCGAGCCCGCCCACCGCACCGAAGGGATGAACGGAGGAAGAAGATGACGAGCCCATCCCGCAGGGCGTGGTTCCTGACGCTGCTGCTGTCGCTGCCGGTTTCGGCCGTGGCCCAGAGCGCCGACGCCACCCCGCGCTCCCCGGCGACGCTCGCCGCGCTCGCCCGCGTGGAGGTGCGCACCCACGTGCTCCCGCAGGCGCCGGGCGTCGAGATTCCCTACGGCGTGTACGTGCCCACCAGCTACGATCCGAGCCGTGCCACGCCGCTGGTCGTCGCGCTGCACGGTCTGGGAAGCGACGAGATGTACATGATGGAGTACGGCGACGCGGTGAAAAGCGTGGTCGAGCTCGCCGAGCGCTACGGCTATCTCGTCGCGACGCCGATGGGTTACAACGAGCGCGGCTGGTACGGCGGCCGCGGTCCCGGCAACGAGTTCAATCGCCGCTCGCCGGATCCCGGTCCGGCGAACCTCGGCGAGCTCAGCGAGCTCGACGTCATGGCCGTGCTCGAGATCATGAAGCGCGACTTCAACGTCGACGCGGACCGCACCTATCTGATCGGCCAGTCGATGGGCGGCGGCGGGACGTGGCACCTCGGCATGAAGCATCCCGACGTGTGGGCGGCGCTCGCGCCGATGGCGCCCGCGATCTACTCGAGCCCCGACGCGCTCGTCGCGGCGCGTCATCTTCCCGTGATCGTCGTCCAGGGCGACGCCGACGAGTCGGTCGACGTCGAGGTGACACGGCGTTGGGTCGCGAAGCTGGAGGAGCTCGGCATGGACCACGAGTACATCGAGGTCCCGGGCGGCACGCACTTCAGCGCCGGCCGCGAGAACATCGACCGGGTGTTCGCGTTCATCTCCAAACAGCGGAGGTAGGGGTGCGACCCACGCCGCCCGCGGCGCTCTCGCTCGTCGTCACCGACCCGCCGCACGGCCGGGTCGACCATCAGGCCGTGGCCGACGCGCTCGGCCTCGAGCTGCCGAACGCCAGCCTCAAGATCGGCTTCAGCGCGCCCGAGGTGCTTCGCTGCGCGGACCCGTCGCGCGCGGTCCCGTTCGCGCACGTGCTCGGCGAGGCCGGTCTGCGCGTCGGCGTCATCGACGGAGCGGAGCTGGCGCGCGTCCCCTGGCCGGCGCCGGTCACGACGGTGTCGTTCGGGCCCAACGGGCTCGTGGGGCTCCACGGTGCGCGCGCGGTCGGCATCCGCTACAGCGAGCCGGTCCTCGCGGTCCTCTGCAAGCCGCCGCTGAACTACACCCGGCCTTCGTCCATTCCGCCGCTCACCCCGACGAGCAAAGGCATCGCGGTCGCCGAAGCGCTCGACGGCATGGCGATCCTGGATCTGTACACGCGCACCGGCGGACAGCTCGACCGCATCACGATCGCGCACGACGTCGCCGACTTCGCCGGGATCGAGGAGCTGGAAGGCGTGTCGCCCACCGACCGGCTGAAGGTGCTGCTCGCCGAGTGCGGGCGTCGGTTCGAGCGCCTCACGATCGATGCTCGCCTCGAGAACGTCCGGCCGCGCCGTCGTTTCGTGGCGGGGGAAGCCGGCTTCGACATGGATCTGCGCAAGCACTACTCGTTCGGCACGCTGCTCCTGCGGCACGCGCTCGAGGAGATCTCGCCCGACCTCAAGGATCTCCCGCACTACGAGTACGGCTCGCGGCTCGCCTGCGTCCTCGGCAAGGGCGCGTTCGACTGACGCGTACCGGCCCTTCGTCGAGCCGCTAGAGCTTCACGTCACCGCCGGGGTCCCTGCGGCGCAGCCTATCGAGCGCCGCACGCGCTTCGTCGAGCCGCTCGTCGCGCAGGCGCTCGTCCGCGCGCGCGGCCGTCCACTCGGGCTCGCCCGCCGCGTCGACCGGCACGCGGAGCACGTCACCCTCGCGCGTCCCTCCCGGCAACGAGCCGAGCGGGACGTTCCGCGCCGCGCCGCTGTCGTCCTCGACCAGCACGGCGACGTCCCCACGCACGCGGTCGACCACCCAGACGCGCTCCGTCCCGCGCGCCCTCTCGCCGGCGCTCACGGTCGCTCCGTCCGGATCTCGAAGCGCCCGTCCTCGTAGCCACGCACGGTCACGCCCCCGTCGCGGTCGGTGCGATGGATCGTGCGCGCATAGGTTGCGTACGCGGCGAGCGCGTTCCGGCCGGGATGTCCGTAGTCGTTGGCGCCCACGCTGATGACCACGACCTCGGGGCGCGCGCGCTCCAGGAAGCGCGCCGTCACCCCGTTGTCGCTCCCGTGATGCGCCGCCTTCAGCAGCGTCACGTCGGGCACCACGTCCTGCCCGACGAGCCACTCGAGCTCCTCGGTCTCCGAGTCTCCCGAGAGGAACGCGACGAATGCGCCGAACCGTACGACGATCGCGATGGAGCGGTTGTTGAGGTTCTCGCTCATCGGCGGCAGGGGCAGCACCTCGAGCGCGACGCTTCCGAGCTCGACGGTACGCGGCTCAGCGGCGAGGTACGTCACGTCGGTTCGCCGCTCGAGCGTCGCGAGGAGGTTCCGGTAGGTCGCCGTCGTGTGCGGCTGGGCGTTGTCCATGAAGAACCGGACCGGCACCGCGGCGAGCACGTCGCTCATCCCGCCGATGTGGTCGGCGTGCGGGTGCGTCGCCACGAGCAGGTCCACCCGCTCGACCGCCAAGGCCCTGAGCGCCGCGAGCGGCGCGTCGCTGCCGGCGTCCACGAGCGCGGTCTGCCCCTCCGGCGCGCGCAGCAGGACCGCGTCGCCCTGACCCACGTCCAGGAACGTGATCTCGACCGCGGCCGGGTTCGCCGCGGCGTCCTGTTGCTCCGGAACCGCCGAGCCGCCGGGGGCCGCGCATGCGCTCGCCGCGAGCCCAGCAGCGAGCCGGGCCGTGAGCCAAAAGGAAGCGAGCATCCTGCGCATGCGGCGGGTCTACCCGCGACGACGGCGCATCGTTCTGGCATCGAGCGACCGCTCGGTCACATCTTCGCGAGGACGGTCATCGACAACCGAACGATCGGAGGACGCATGCTGCGCCGGGTGCTGCTCGCAACCTGCTTGGGGATCCTCACCGCCGCGCCGTCCGCCCGGGCGCAGACGGCCCAGAGATGGTCGATCCAGCTCTCGGCGCTGGGCGTCGAGCTCACCAGCGTGACCAACGACGATCTGCGCTTCGGCGGCGGCGTCGAGCTCCAGGCACGCTACAACCCGAGCGCGCTGTCGATCGGCTTCGGGTTCCAGACCACGCGGCACCAGCTCCAGAACCAGCTGCTCGCCCGCGATCTCACGGTGACCTACACCGGCGGCTTCGTCGAGCCGCGCCTGATCCTCGGATCGCTCGGCGACTTCCTCGCCTTCTACGCCGCGACACGCTTCATGGTGCTGAACGCCAAGTTCGACGTGGGCGGCGTGGAGACGAAGGTGGACGGCGCGGCGATCGCCGGCGGCGGCGGGATCCTGGTGCGCATCACCGATCGCGTCAACGCCGAGCTCGGCGCGACGGCGGGTAAGGAGTACTACAACCGCAACGCGGAGAACGGCACGACGCTCGTGACGCGCCTCGGCGTGGCGTTGGGCCTTTGAGCGCCGGTGCGTTGATCCACCGGACGTCCTTCGCGGCCGCCTTCGTCCTCCTCGGATCCGGGCTGCCGTCCGCCGTCCGCGCCCAGACCGCCGGCACGGCGCTGACCGCCGAGCAGCGGGAGGCCCAGGCGATGGGCCTCGAGATGGCGTTCGCGTGCAGCCCGCGGCGCCACGGTGAGGCGACGGGCTCGACCTCGACCATCCGCCGCGAAGCCGACGCGCTCGCGGGCACGGCCGTCCATTTCAGCAGCATCGAGGGGACGTTCCTCGCGCTCGAGGAGTACGACGAGGCGCTCGACGGTCACTGCCTCGTGTTCGGCTGGTGGGGAGGCGACCTCGCGCCGGGCACGTACGCCGTCGCGCCCCTCGCGATGAGCGCGATGGAGCAGGAGCAGATGTCGGGCGAGCACGCGTTCTACTCCTGGGGCGCGGTGCGCACCACGGGTGAGAACATGATGATCCTCGTCGAGTCGGGATCGCTCACGCTCGAGCGCGTCGAGGCTGGCCTCGTCACCGGAAGCTTCGAGCTCGCCGGTTTCGCGATCGAGGGCAACGCGCGCGGCGCCGCGCTCCGGTGGGCGGGATCGTTCAGCGCCGTCGAGGGCGAGCCGCTCTGAGTCCCCGCGGGGACCCGAGACCAGAAACCAGACCGAGGTTCGCGCGCGATTCGAGACGTCGTCGTCGCGCGCGGCGGCATGCGACTTGAACGGGGTGCCGATGGTTGATCCATCGAGCACTTCGAGTCAGGAGGATTCCATGAACAAGTCCGCCGTCCGCGCTTGCACGGCGCTGCTCGCCATCGGTGCCGTCGTCGCCGCCTGTGACGACGACGATCCCACGTCCGTCGAGGAGGTCGAGAGCTTCGAGGCGAGCCTTTCGGGAGCGGGTGAGGTTCCGTCGAACGCGAGCACCGCGACCGGCGAGGCCGAGATCTCGATCGTCGGCCCGACGCTTCTCTACCGCATCGACGTCACGGGGCTGAGCAATGCGGTGATGGCCCACATCCACGGCCCCGCGCCGAGCGACCAGAACGCCGGCATCCTCGTGAACCTGTGCGGTACCGCGGCCACGCCGGCATGCGCGACGGGCGCCCCGTACACGGGTGTGCTCACGGCGGGCACCGCGAGCAACGTGGTGGGCATCTCGTTCGATTCCCTGACCGCGCTGCTGCGCAACGGCAACGCGTACGTGAACGTGCACACGAACGACAACGTCGGTGCGCAGAACACGGGTCCGGGCGACCTGGCGGTGGGCGAGATCCGCGGGCAGATCGAGCCGTCGAATCCGTGACTCCAGTCGGCGTCGGCCCCGGGGCACGTCACTTGCGAGTGCTGGGCCGCGCATCCGGGGAGAGGACGATGATCAGAAAGCTCAGCGGCGGACGGTACCGGCTCTACTCGCGGAAGAAGGACCCGAAGACCGGGAAGCGAAAGAACCTCGGCACGTTCGACTCGAAGGAAGCCGCCGAGAAGCACGAGCGGGCGGTGCAGTACTTCAAGCGGAAGTAGACGCCCTCACGAAGTCGAGACGTAGGAGGCAGCATGACGGCAGCGACCTGCGAGGTCTGCGGAAACGCGTACGACAAGATCTTCACGGTGACCACGTACGACGGGATGGAGCACCGCTTCGATTCCTTCGAGTGCGCGATGCACGCGTTGGCGCCGACCTGTGAGCACTGCGGCTGTCGCATCGTCGGCCACGGGGTGGAGGCCGACGGCAGCATGTACTGCTGCGCGCACTGTGCTCACGAGGTCGGCGTCGGCAGCGCGACCGATCGCGTCTGATCCCCTCGGCGCCCCCGGCGCTCCGGCGGCGGTCCCGCGCTAACGGCGCGGGATCGCCGGCTCGGAGATGTCCTCGAGCGCCTCGCCGGCTTCGCCGTTCTTGCCCTGCACGGCGAGATCGCCCAGCGACACGATCCCCACGAGCCGCTTCTCGCGGTTGAGGACCGGGACGCGCCGGATCTGCTTCTGCTTCATGATCTTCGTGAGCTCGTCGACGTCCTGGTCGTCGAACGCGTAGAAGATCTCCGGCGTCATCGCGTCGCGCACGCGGTGCTGCGACGGGTCGTGGCCCTCGGCCACCGACTTCATGACGATGTCGCGGTCGGTGACGATGCCGGCGAGGCGGTCGTTGTCGCAGACCGGCAGCGAGCCGACGTCGAGCTCCTTCATCCGCCGCGCCGCTTCCTGCACGGTCGCCTCGGGACGCGTGCACTCGGCGTCCTGGGTCATGACTTCACGGATCAACATGATGGGTTCTCCTGTTCGTTCGTTCGTTTCGGGCGGAGGGTCACTTGCGTCTGGCGCGCGTCCGGGCGGCTTTCTGGGCCGCACGCGAACGAGCCGCGGGGCCTTTCGTGCGTGCGGCCTTGCGGGCCGACGCCGAGCGGTCGGACGCCGTTCGCTTGCGAGCCGCTTTCTTGGCGTGCTTCGCCAGCGCGCTCTTCGAGGCGGCCGACGTGCCTTTGCGCTTCAGCTTCCTCGTCGACGCGCGACTGCGCTTCGCCGACGTCTTGCGCCGGGGGTGGTCGCCCTTCTCGAGATCGCTCTTCGCCTTCGCGCGCGTCTCCTCCGAGGCCTCGCCCTTTTCGGGCGCCGGCAGATCGACGCCCGCGCGGCGCGCCTTCGACAGGCCGATCGCGATCGCCTGCTCGGGCGAGCTCGCGCCGTGCTTCCCTTCGCGGATGTGATGGATCTCCTCTCGGACGAACTCACCCGCCTGGGTCGATGGAGACTTTCCTTCGCGCTTCGCTTCGCGCGCGCGCTCGACCGTCTTCTTCTCGGGCATACGGAATCCCCCTGCTGGTGTCGACTGCTGCAGGGACGACGCTCAGCAGGATGTGGGCCAGCTCAAACCGCCACGACGCGCACGATCTCCTCGAGGCCGGCGAAGGCCGCCGGCGTGCGTGTGTAGAGCGGCAGAGCGTTCGCCGCGGCGATCGACGCGATGAGCAGATCGGCGACGCGCGGCCGCACGGGACGACCCGCGTGGTGGAGCGCCGCGGCGATGCGCGCGAACGCGCGCGCGGCCTCGGCGTCGAACGCGATCGGGTCCCAGGTCTGCGCGGCCCACTGGAGCCGGTCCTGACGGCGGGCGCGCTCGAGCGCGTCGCTCGTGGCGTGCGTGGCCGCCGCGAGCTCGGCGAGGGTGACGGCGGAGATGGCGGCCTCGTCGGGAAGGCGTTCGGCGTCCACGACGTCGTGATCCACGACGACCGACGTGTCGAGCAGCCCGCGCGTGCGCTCAGCCATCGCTCGCGGCGTCGACCAATCGGTTGACGTCCGCCCTCAGGCGCACGAAGTCGACGCGCGGGGCTTTCGCCGCCGCGAGCGCGAGGGCGGACCTCGCCACGAACCGTCGCGGAGGCGCCGGCCTCAACTCGGCGACCGGCACGCCCCCACGGGCGACGACCAGCGTCTCGCCCGCCTCGACCTCGCGCAGCACCCTCGCCGAGTCGTTCCGGAGCTCGCGCTGGGAGATGACACGCATATCTTGCGAGTGTAGCATTTGTAGCAGATCGTAGCAACGCGCACGATCCACGGCTCCTTCCGATTGTATTGACACGCCTCGCAAGGCACGGTTTTCCTTGCTCTTTCGGGTCGCTTTCGCCTACCTTCGCCCTGGCGCTCCCCCCCGCGTCATTCCTCGCGGACCGGTCCGGGACCTTCGCGTATGAAGGATGAGCAGGACGGTGTAGGCACCTCGGCGGCGGTTGCCGGCGACGTCGTCTCCGAAGCCGCCGACCGGACGTTTCTCCTCGAGTGTCGGCTCGATCAGCTGCACTCGGCCCTGCAGTCGGCGCGCGCCGACGCCGATCAGGCCCGTGCCCGCCTCGCCGAGTCCGCGGCGCGCGAAGCCGACCTCGCCCGCCGCGCGGCGGATCTGCACGCGGAGCTGGCGGTCGCCCGGGAGGAGGTCGCGATGCTGCATCGCCGCCTCGAGCACTCGGAGGCGCTCCGCGCGGAGACCGAAGGACGCCTGCTCGAGGCGGGTGCGCGGGACGAGGCGGGCGAGCTCGCGCGTCTGCGCCGCGAAGTGCGCGCCGAGCGGCGACGCGCGGACGCGAGCGCGGGCCGGTTGGGGGAGCTGCACGCGCGCATCGAGGAGCTCACGGCGACGCGCGAGACGCTGCTCACGCGCGTGGCCGAGTGGCAGAGCCTGGTGCGCAACGGAGATCCCGAGGCGGTCGATCTCTCGGAGTTCATCGCGGCGCTTCGCGGCGACATCCTGGAGCTCGAGCACCGGAGCGTCCTGGCCGCCGAGCGGGAAGGCGAGCTGCTGCGCCAGCTCGAGCAGGCGGGCGTCGCGGCGGAGGCGACGGTCGCCGAAGCTCGGATCGACGAAGCCATCGCCGCCGCCGCTCGGAACGACGAAGCTCGGAACGCAGAAGCTCGGAACGCCGACGCCCCGGTCGCCGAAGCTCCGACCGACGCGGTCGCCGCCGCCGAAGTCGGCGCCGAAGAAGCCGACGCGGAGACCCCCGTCGCTCCGTCCGACGCGCCTTCACCCGGGCCCGACATGGCGGCCGCGCTCGCCGAAGCCGGCGGCCCCGAGCGCCTCGTCGAGCAGCTCCTGCGGCTGGGCAAGAGCCGTCAAGAGAGCGCGTTCTATGCGATCCGCCGCTGGGCGACGTCCCCCGAGCCGCGCGTGCGCGCGGCCGTGTTCGAGGCGCTCGGCCATCATCTGGAGGAAGACTCCGAGCGGCTCGAGCATCATCTGCGGTGGGGGCTCGCCGATCCGGATCCGCGCGTCCGCCGCCGCGTCGTGCTCGCCGCGGCGACCGCGCGCGGCGTTGCCGTGCGGACGCTGCTCGAGCCCCTCCGCCTCGACCCCGATCCGCAGGTGCGCCGCGTGATCCACGAGGTGCTCCGGCGCGCGTCCTCCCCGGAGTCGCGCGCCGACGCGCGCGCGGAGTCGCGGACCACACCCGACGACGCGGCCCTCGCCGCGAGTGCAGGCTCACGATGAAGATCAGATTTCCGCGCACCCAATTCGCAAGGCTGCTCGGCATCTCCTCCAAGGAGCTGACCGAGGCCGACCACCGGCCCGAGCTCGCGTCGCTCGGCGGCGCGCCCGATGCCTACGGTCTGAGGCACCTGTCCGCGTACCGCCGCGTGCTCGGTCTGCATCCGCCGACTGCCCGGTCGCGTCACCAGATCTTCCTCAACTTCAAGGGCGGCACCGGCAAGACGAGCATCTCCGTCGCGTACGCGTACCGACTCGCGGAGATCGGGCACAAGGTGCTCCTGATCGATCTCGACTCGCAGGGACACGCGACGCAGCACCTCGGCTTCGAGGGCGACAAGTGCGAGCGCACGCTCTACGACACGCTGGTCAACAAGGTGCCGATCGAGGACGTGATCCTGAAGACGCCGCTCGCCGAGTTCGACGTGATCCCGGCGAACCTCGGGATGACGACGGTCGATCTCGCGCTCATGCCGATGGCCGGGCGCGAGTACAAGCTGAAGAAGGCGCTCGAGGCGATCGAGGGCCGCTACGAGTTCGTCGTGATGGACGCGCCGCCCTCCTTCGGGCTGCTGAACCTCAACGCGATGATCGCGGCGCAGGATCTCGTCGTGCCCGTGCTGCCCGACTTCCTCTCGTTCCACGGGCTCCGCCTGCTGTTCGAGACCGTCGGCCAGCTCGAGGACGACCTGAGCCACACGCTCGAGCGCGTCGTGATCGTGCTCAACCAGTACAACCCGACCACGCGCATCGCGCGCGAAGCCAAGAGCGCGCTCGAGTCGCACTACCCCGAGTTCGTGTCCAAGACGATCATCCGGCAGTGCACGCAGTTCGCGCAGGCTTCGAGCGACGGGCTGCCCGTGAACGCCTTCGCGCCGACCTGCCGCGGCGCCAAGGACATCGACGCACTCATAGAAGAGATGATGAGATCGCCGGCCGAGACCGCGAAGGAGAAGAGCGCATGAGCGGGTTCAACGCCAACGTAGCCGCGCGTAAGCCGCGCACCGGGATCGGGCGGGTGATCTCCGAGCTGGCCTCCCAGCCGCTCGAGGATGCGGCTGCGGTCGACGAGAAGGTCGTCGCCCACATCGCCGAGGTCGCGCCCGCGCCCGCCCCGGTACCGCCGCCCGCGGCCGAGAAGCCGGAGAGCGCGCCGCGTGCCGTCGCCGGCGGCCGTGAGCAGGTCGAGCGGCTGCGTGAGCGTCTCGCCGCGGCCGCGCGCCCGCCGCTCGGCGAGGTCGAGCCGCAGCGCACCGCGGCCGCCGTTCGCGACCTCGTGGACGGGCTGCGCGCGCGCCTGGACGTCGCCGTGCGCGAGAGGTCCGAGCTCGCCGGTCAGCTCACGGACGCGCAGGCCGCGCTGTCGCGCGCGCAGGCGGACCTACAGAAGGAGCGCAGGATGCGCGCCGCCGTGGAGGCGCAGGCCGAGGAGCGCCAGAAGATCGCGGACGACGCCGTGGCCGAGGCCGAAGCCCTCGCCGCCGAGCGCGATCAGGTGCTCGCCGAGCTCGCCGAGCAGCGCAGGCTGGAGAGCGAGCAGAGCGCGCTGCTGCTCGAGGCCGAGACGGTGCTCGGCCGCCGTGACGCCGAGCGCACGGCCGCAGCCCGCGACCTCGCGGAGGCGCGTGAGCTGCTGGAGCTCGGCAAGGCCGACGCGGCGGATCTGGAAGCGCGGCTCCAGGCCGAGGTCGCCGACCGCAAGCGCGTCGAGGCGCGCTGCAGGGAGCTGGAGGCGGAGCTCGCGAGCATGAAGCGCGCGACCGAGGCGCTCGAGTCGATCGAGGCGATCACGCGGGGTCGCTGAGCAGCAGGTCGAGCCCGGTGCGCAGGCACGTCTCGATGCGCGCCCGCTCGGCGGCGGCGGTCTCGGGCGTCCACCGCCACAGCCCCTCCATCGTCTTCATCCCGATGTGGCCGTCGGCGACCATCGCGCCGAGCGACGGCGGCGGCGCCGGCTCGTTGTGCAAGCTCGGGTAGATCGAGGCGGCGGCGCGCAGGTGCACGTCCCACCCCGATAGCTCCTTCTGCAGCAGCGGACCGCACGCGAGGTAACGGAACCCGAACCCGAAGCGGACGGCGGCATCGATATCCTCGGGGCTCGCGACGCCGTCCTCGACCAGCCAGAGCGCCTCCCGCATGACGGCGTGCTGCAGTCGGTTGCCCACGAAGCCGGGGATGTCGCGCGCGACGCGGATCGGAACCTTGCCGAGGGCGCGCATCGTCGAGACGAGCGCGTCGGCGATCTCCGGGCTCGTGAACGGCGCGCACACCACCTCGACCAGCGGAACGAGGTGCGCGGGCATGAAGAAGTGGAGACCCGCGACGCGCGACCGGGTGGCGAGCGCGCCGCCGATCGCGCCGATCGACAGCCCCGACGTGTTGCTCACGAGCGGAACGTCCGGGCGCGCGAGCCGCTCGACCTGCGCGAACAGCGCCTGCTTCAGCGCGAGGTCTTCCGTCACGCACTCCACCACGAGATCGATCTCGGGCCACGGCACCGTGTCGAGCGTCTCGTGGACGGCGAGCGCGCCGGCCGGCGGCACCTCGGCCGCGTCGCGGCGGGGGATCGCTTCCATCGCCGCGCGTGCGCGCGTGGGCAGCGAGCTTCGTGTGCCCGCCGACGGCGTCGTGACGTGGACGTCCCGGCCGCCGCGCAGGAAGATCGCCGCGACGCCCGATCCCATGATGCCGCCGCCGAGGATGGCGACGCGGCCCGTCCGCTCCGTGGTCATCCGCTCCCTCCGCTGAGGTCGTCCGGAAACCTAAGCGGTGCGCGGCCTCACTCCGACTTCATCGCGGCCGCCGGCTCGATCGCGAGCGCCCGCCGGACGGGCTCGAGGCACGCCGCTAGGCCCGCCCCGAGCAGGAGCGTGAGGACGATCACGAGCGCCGCGGGCCCCTGGTCGGCCACCCCGTCCCTGAGGACCGGTACGGCGATCAGGCTGCCGAGGGCGACGCCGATCATGAGCTGGGCGACGGATCTGCCGAAGACGGCGCGCACGATCTGCCCTCGGCCCGCGCCCACGGCCGTGCGGATGGCGATCTCGCGCGTACGCTGCGAGACGCTGAACGACATCAACGCGTAGATCCCCGCGACCGAGAGCATCAGCACGATGCCCGCGATCGCCAGGAAGATCCCCGCGCTGATCCGCTCACCGAGCTGCACCGGTCCCCACGCGTCGGCCGCCGTGCCGACGGCGGACAGACGCAGCGACGGGTCCACGCCGGCGACGATCTCGTAGAGCCGATTGCCTGGCAGCTCCGTGCCGGCGCGGAGCCGAACGTAGAGCTGCGTGGACGGCGCGCCGGGCATGCCGACGAGCCCGACGGCCTCCGGGTCGACCGGCGCGAGATCGAGCGGGGCGTAGACGACCGCGTGCCTGCCGGGCCCGTACGCGTCGATGCCGGGATCGCTCACGACGCCCACGACGTCGACGGTCGTGCCGCCGGGCGGAATCTCGACGAGCGACGACTCGGAGCCGGCTTCGCGCTCGGGGAAGCGGAGCTGGCCGCCCACGGGGTTGCGGCCCCCGAGCACGCGCTCGACGAACGTCTCGTTCACGAGCACGGAGCGAGACTCCGGGGTGAAGTCGCCCGGCCCGAGCGGCAGGCCTGCGACGACGCTCGCGTTCATCAGCTCGAGGTACGACCTGTCCACCAGCAGCACGCGGGTGCCTCCGCTCAGGGGCGGGGCCGAGCCGTCGCCGACGAGCTCGACGGGGCCGACGATGTGGTTCAACGCCGAGAGCCCGCTCGCGAGGGCGGCGCCGCGCACGGCCGGATCGGCCGCGACGCGGTCACGCACCTCCGCGAACAGCCGCGCCGACTCCTCGAGGAACGCCGCCCGTTCCTCCGGCGTGCGCTGAACGGCGGATAGGTCGCGGCCGAGCGCCGCGGTGACGTATTGGTCGGCGGGAAAATCGCTCAGCACGGGCCGGGTGACGATCAAAGCCGCGTTGGAGACGGCGAGCGGCAGGAACGCGACCGACAGCGCGACCTGGAGGACGATCACCACCGTCCAGATCCCGCCGAAGCGGAGGCCGCCGCCCCCGCCCGCCGAGAGCTGGCCGAGCCGAGGCTGCAGCGCACCACCCGTGGCCTTGAGCGCCGGCACCACGCCGACCATCACCGCCCCGACCAGGGCGAGCAGCGCGGCGTACACGAGCGTGGGCGCGGAGAGCGCGTCGTTCCACCAGAACGGCCGGTGAGGCTCCTGCTGGATGATGAAGAACAGCTCGCTGATGCGTCCGAGCCCGAACGAAGCGATCGCGATGCCGGCGAGCGTCGACAGGCCGACCAGCACGAGGGCCTCGGCGAAGAGCTGCAGGACGATGCGGCGCCGCGTGGCGCCGAGCGACGTCCTCACGGCGATCTCGCCCTCGCGCATGACCGTGCGCGCGAAGACGAGCGTGGCCACGTTCGCGCAGATGACGACCAGCAGGAAGATGAACAGGAGCCGCACCCCCGAGAGCGCGAGCAGCACGCCCGCACCCGACGCGCGGCGCGCGAGCTCCGTGAGCTGGGGCTCAAGCGTCCCGTAGACGGCCGGGAAGTCGGCGGCGGCGGCGCGCCCGGCGGCCGCGAGCTCGGAGCGCGCGGACTCGAGCGTCGCGCCCGGCGCGAGCCTCGCGAACACCGCGGCGTGCGGCGCGGTCCCGGGCTGGAGCGCGGACGCCTCGACGGTGAGCGGCATCCACGCGTTCTGGCTTTCCGGGAACCCGTAGCCTTCCGGCATCACGCCGATCACCGTTGCGGGCGCGCCCGCGAGCTGCACGGTGCGCCCGAGCGGATCCGGATCGCCGGCGAGCAGCGTCTGCCAGGCCTCGTAGCCGAGCACCACGACCGGCGGAGCTCCCGGGCGCTCGTCCGCCTCGGTGAGGTAGCGCCCGACTCGCGGCTGCACGCGCGTCACGCGGAACGCCGAAGCGCTGATGCGGGCGAGGCTCACGGTGCCCACGTCGCCGCGGTCGCTGACGAAGCCCGTCTCCATCGTGGTGTAGGCGCCCATGTCCTCGAGCGACGCGATCGACTCACGCCAGACCTCGAGATCGTAGAGAGACGCCGCCTGGGGTCCACCGCCCTGCGTGTCGTTCTGATAGACGCGGACGATCCGGTCGCCGTCCTCGAGCGGAAGGCTCGGTGCCACGAGGTCGCGCACGAACTCCGTCGCGCCCACGCCGAGCGTCGCCGCGACGGTGAGCGCGATGCCGCCGACGATCGTCAGCATCGGATGCTTGCTCAGCATGCGAAGGCTGATCTTCAGGTCGAGCGACGACGGCAGCGCGTCGGCGATCCGCTCGGGGAGGAACCGCAACGAGATGGCGACGACCTGTCCGGCGTACCACAGGCCCGTGCGCAGGCCACCGCTCGCCGGACGGCGCGCGCGGTAGACCTCGTCGAGATCGCCGACGATGCCCTCGCGTACCTCCTTCGGGAGCGCGCGCTCCAG
The DNA here is from genome assembly GCA_050181335.1 of Gemmatimonadales bacterium. Lineage (GTDB taxonomy): Bacteria > Gemmatimonadota > Gemmatimonadetes > Longimicrobiales > Gaopeijiaceae > UBA2982. Next base: position 234,101 of record JBFXDG010000002.1, read on the forward strand.
CAGGCGGCGGAGCAGGGCCGGGGGCGCGGCGCTCACCGGACGACCCCGAGGTCCAGGTCGTCCCACATGCGCGCCATCGCGCGACGCGACTCGCGCAGCAGGTCGAGCCCCCTCGGCTCGACGCGCACGCAGCGGCGCGCCTTGCCGCCGCGCTCACCCGTCGGCGCGCTCATCCACGACGTGACGAGCCCGCGCTTCTCGAGGCGGCGGAGCGTCACATAGACCGCGGCGCGGGAGACCGTCCGACCCGTGCGCCGCTCGATCTCCTCCACGATCGGCACGCCGTACGCCTCTCCTTCCTTCGCGGCGCTCACGTGGAGGATCGCGAGCAGCACCATCTGCTCGAACTCCCCGAGCGCTTGGGTTCCCGGCGGCATCCCTCTCGTCTCCTTCCCCGTTCTCCGTGAGCTGTAAAGAATACGGTGTCAACATAACAACGCCTTGGCACGCGGCCAAGTACTCTGCCGCGCGGAGTTGCGAGCGGAACCTCCGCCGGACGGGCGTCATGAGGGGTCGGGTATCGAGGCCCGCGCCCAGCCGCTATTGTTCCGATCACAAACGACGTCGGGAGGAGAGCACATGTCGCACGACGACGCTCCAATCACCGGCGGCGGGCCCACGGGGCAGTCGACCACGAGTTCGATCTCGAGGTCGAGCAACGTCACACGGCGGACGTTCATCAAAGGCGTGATCGCCGGTGGCGTGTCTGTCTCCTCCGCCGCCTACCTCTTCCGCAACGGACCGCTGTCCGCGGCCCAGGTCGCCCGAGCGGGCACCGTCGAGCGCCTGATCACCCTGGAGGTGAACGGCCAGTCCCGTCGGGTGGACGTGGCGCCCCAGGAGACTCTGGCGACTACGCTGCGCTACAAGCTCGGTCTCACGGGCACCAAGCTCGGCTGCGACCGCGCGGAGTGCGGCGCGTGCACCGTGCTGGTGGACGACGTGCCGCGCTACGCCTGCTCCGTGCTGACGCACTCGGTGCGCGGCCGCTCCATCCAGACGATCGAGGGCCTCGCCGCCGCGGACGGCACGCTGCACCCGGTCCAGCAAGGCATCATCGACGAGCAGGGCTTCCAGTGCGCCTTCTGCATGAGCGGCTTCATCATGAGCGCGGTCGGCTTCCTGAAGAAGAACCCGAGCCCGACGCGCGAGGAGCTCGCGCACGGCGTCTCGGGCAACCTCTGCCGGTGCCAAGACTACGACAAGATCCTCACGGCGCTCGAGCGGGGCGCCGAGCTCGCCCGTGGTGCCGCGGCGCAGGAGGTGTCCCTTGGGTAACACGCGACTGGTAGGTCAGAACTACACGACGCCCGATCTGCTCGCCAAGGTGACCGGTCAGGCGAAGTACGCCGAAGACTTCCGCGTCGACGGCATGTTGTTCGCCAAGCTGCTCCTGAGCCCGTTCCCGCACGCGCGCGTCCTCAGCGTGGACACGAGCGTCGCCGAAGCGATGGCCGGCGTGCGCGGGATCCTGCGCGCGAGCGAGCTGCCCGCGCCGGCCGACACGGTGACGGACCTCGGCGAGACGATACGTGCGAACCCGATGGGCGAGCGCGCGCTCACCGACGAGCCGGTCTACGCCGGCGAGCCGGTGCTCGCGGTGGCCGCGGTGGACGAGGAGACCGCGGCCGCGGCGATCGAGGCGATCCGCATCGAGTGGGAGCCGCTCCCGTTCGTGGTCGATCCGCTCGAGAGCCTCCGGCCCGACGGCCCGAACCCGCGCGAGCAGGGCAACACGTGGGGCCGCGCGCCGGCCGAGGCCGGCGCGCCTCCGGGCGAGCTGGTCGTGCAGGAGCTCAAGTGGACGAACGCCGACTGGGGCGAGTACGAGGAAGGGCGCCTGCCGGAAGGTGATCCGCAGACCGAGTGGTCGTTCGGCGACGTGGACGCCGGCTTCCGCGACGCGGCGCTCGTGCTCGACGAGACGTTCTCCACGCCGAACAACCAGCACCACACGCTCGAGACGCGCTCCGCGCTCGCGTATTGGCGCAACGGCAAGCTCTACATGCACACGGGCACGCAGAGCGCCGTGCAAACGGTCCAGTCGATCGCGCGCTGGATGAACCTCGATCCGTCCGAGGTCGTGCTCATCACCGAATACACCGGCGGCGGGTTCGGCAGCAAGGCGACCGGCGCGGTGAGTTGCATGATCCCGGCGATGCTCGCGCGCAAGACGAACCAGGCCGTGATGATGCGGATCACGCGCGAGGAGGAGCAGTACATCGGCGGGCTCCGGCCGGCCGTGCACGGCCGCATCCGCGCGGGGTTCTCACGCGAGGGCCGCCTGCTCGCGCTCGACCTCACGACGGTCGGCGAGAACAGCGCGTACGAAGCGCAGAACGACGCCGCGAGCTCGGGCCGCATCGTGTCGCTGCTCTATCAGCCGGTGGCGATGCGCATGCGCTCGACCACCGTGCTCACGAACACGCCGCCTCGGCGCGCGCAGAGCCAGCCGGGCGGGTTCCAGGGCGTCATGCTCATGGAGCCCGTCATCGCCAAGGCGGCGCGCGAGCTCGGCGTCGATCAGGTGGCGATCCGCCGCCTGAACGCGCCCAAGGGCAAGGCGCAGTTCGGGCCGCCGGCGCCGAACGGCGAGCTGCCGCACTGCACGAGCTGCTACCTGGTCGAGGCGATCGACCGCGGCGCCGAGCTGTTCGACTGGCGCACGCGGATCGCGCGCTCCGGCCAGCGACAGGGCTCCAAGGTGCGCGGCGCGGGCGTGGCGGTGAGCACGTTCGTCGCCGGCTCGGTCGGGTTCGACGGGCTGTTCATCATCACGCCCGAGGGGCGGATGATGGTCAAATCGGGCATCGGCAACCTCGGCACCGAGAACTTCTCCGACGTGCACCGCGTCGCCGCCGAGATGATGGGCATGCCGTGGGAGAAGGTGGACATCCACTGGGGCGACACGTCGAACAACCTGCCGTGGACGTGCGTGTCGGGCGGAAGCCAGACCACGCACGCCATGACGCGCGCCGCGCACGCCGCGGCGTCCGACGCGATCGCCAAGGCGAAGGAGATCGCCGCGCGCACGCTCGGCGGCAGCGCCGCCTCGTACCGGGTGGCCAACGAGCGCGTGAGCGACGGCTCGCGCAGCATGACGCTCGCGCAGGTGGCGCAGCGGGCGGTCGCGCTCGGCGGCCGCTACGACGGCCACGAGCTGCCGGACGGGATCAACCGCGTGACGGTCGACGCGGCCACCGCGCTCGCCGGACAGGGCCTGATGGGCGTCGCGCGCGACACGTACGGCCGTGACGGGACGACGTTCTCGTTCGTGGCCGGGTTCGCGGAGGTCGAGGTCGATCTCGAGACGGGCAAGTACCACGTGCTCGACTACACGGCGATCGGCGACTCCGGCACGATCATCCATCCGCGCGCGTACGGCGGCCAGCTGCTCGGGCGCTCGGTGCTCGGCATGGGCCACGCGCTCGCGCAGAAGACCGTCTACGACCAGCACTACGGGCTCTCCGTGGCGACGCGGTTCTATCAGAACCGGCCGCCGACGATCCTCGACGTGCCACGCAACATGCAGTGGGAGGCGGTGGACCTGCCCGATCCCGAGACGCCGGTCGGCGCGCGCGGGATCGGCGAGCCGCCCGTCGCCGCGGGCGCGTGCGCGATCCTCAACGCGCTCTCGGCCGCGCTCGGAGACGAGATCTACCGGCGCGCACCCGTGACGCTCGACACCGTCCTCATGGCGCTCGAGCACGGCCGGCCGATGCAAGAGCCGCTCACGGCGCACATATAAGGAGATCCGCGATGGCGACCCTACACGATGTGATCGCGCCGTTTCAGCTCTTCCAGCCCGCCACGCTGGACGACGCGGCCCAGCTCGCGCGCGAGCACGGCGACGAAGCTTGGATCATGGCCGGCGGCATGGACTCCTTCGACTGGCTGAAGGACCGCATCCGGCGGCCCGAAGCGGTGATCGATCTCAGCCAGGTGGAGGAGCTCCGCGGGATCCGCGAGGTGGACGGCGGGCTCGAGATCGGCGCGATGACCACGCTCGTCGACGTCGCCGAGCACGCGGTGGTGCGCTCCCGGTTCGGCGTGCTCGCGGACGCGGCGGGGCTCGTCGCGTCGCCGCAGATCCGCCACCAGGGCACGATCGGCGGCAACGTCTCACAGGATACACGCTGCCCGTATTACCGGCGCGGCTGGACGTGCTACCGAGCGGGCGGCAACATCTGCTACGCGGACACGCCCACGGCGTTCAACCGCGAGCACGCGATCCTCGGGGCGAGCCGCTGCGTGGCCGTGAGCCCGTCGGACACCGCGCCCGCGCTGGTCGCGCTCGACGCGCAGATGGTCATCCGCCGCGGCTCCCGCGAGCGCGTGGTCGAGGCGGCCGACTACTTCCTCGGCCCCGAGGTGGACATCCGGCACATGACGGTGCTCGAGCCGGGCGACCTGCTCACCGCGATCCGCATCCCGTCCACGTGGGCCGACGCGCGGTTCTACTTCGAGAAGGTGCGCGACCGCGAGGTGTGGGACTTCCCGCTCGTGAACGTGGCGTCCGCCATCCGCGAGAGCAGCGGCCGCATCCAGGACGCGCGCATCGTGGTGGGCGCCGTGGCCGCGCGCCCGCTCCGGCTGCGTGACGTCGAGGCAGCGCTCGCGGGCCAGGTGATGAGCGACGAAGCCGCCGTGCGCGCGGGCGAGATCGCGATCCGCGGCGCGCGGGCGCTCCGCTTCAACGCCTACAAAGTCCCGCTCATGCGGAACCTCGTGAAGCGCGCGGTTCGCGGCGGGCCGGTCAGCGCCTGAGAAGGTCGACCGAGGTCGTTCTCGCGCTCCTGGCGCTCGCCGCGCCGGGGGCGTGCGGCGAGCGGCCGCGCGTGGTCGCCGACGCGGACGCGCCCGCGGAGGCGACGGCCGAGGTGCGCTGGCGCGAGCTCGGCCGCTGGGAAGGCACGGGCGACCGGCAGACCGAGTCGTTCGACGTGGCGAGCGGCACGCTCGAGCTTGTCTGGGAAGCATCGCGCATCCCGACGGCGCACGACGGCGCGGGTAGGCTACGCGTCTCGCTCTACAGCGCGATCAGCGGCCGGCCGCTCCAGACGATCGTCGACACGGTCGGCGTGGGCGCGGGCTCCGCGTACGTCGCCGACGAGCCGCGCGTGTCGTACCTGGTGATCGAGTCCGAGAGCCTCGCGTGGCGCGTCAGGCTCGACGAAGCCGTGCGGGCGGGCTCAACGCACTAGCTCGAACGCGGACGCGCGCGAGCGACCGTATCGAAACACCGCGAAGTGATCGTCGAACGCGGCGACGCGCGCGACGCCGAGGCGCATCATGACCGCGAAGCTGGTGCGGGCGACGACGGAGAAATCCTGATCGGGGAAGTCGTGTCCGATCGTCCACGCCGCCTCCAGGTCCGCCTCACCCACGATCTCGACGGCGGCGACTCCGCCACGGAGCGCGCCCCAGAACGTGTCGGCCGCCTGCCGATGCAGCCGCCACCTCAGCAGCGCGCACGTCTCGACCAGCACATGATCCGTGGTGACGAGCGGCTCTGCGGCACCCGACAGGATCTCCTTCGCTCGCGCGTTGCTCCTGTCTCCGGCGTCGGCCGCCGCGTACCACACCGACGTGTCGACGAAGAGGCTCACCGCGCGTTCTTGGAGAACGCGTCCGCGATCATCGCGTCTTTGTTGCTCGCCACGTCCGATCCCGCCGAGCGGCCCAGGTCGAAGACCTGGGACGGGTGGCTTCCCTGGGCGCGGTCTCCGAGGTCGCGGGCCACCAGCCGGCGAACGTACTCCGCCAACGACACGCCGAGCTGATCCGCCCGACGTCGGGCCCGCCGGAGCATCTCCCGATCCAGAGACAGCTGGGTGCGCGTCATCCTCATGCTTACATCATGATGTAACACAAAGGCCCGAGCAACCTCGAGGCAGTCCTGCAGAGCGAGAACGCTCGTCGAGATCCTGGGGCGTGCGAATGCCCTCCCGGGCCGTTATTTCCCTTTAGTGAACATCAGTGAACCTCGGCATGACCATCGGCATGACCATCCGCATGACCATCCGTAGCGCGGCGGTTTCGGGCGCCCTCCTGCTCCTGCTCACGGCCTGCGGCCGAGACGAGGGCTCCGTCCCCGCGGGGACTTCGCCGATGCAGGCGCTCGTCGACCAATACGCCACCGTGCGGCTCACGGCCGACGTCTCGGATCTCGGCGAGCGTGACCGGGAGGTCGTGCGACGCCTGATCGAGGCCGCCCAGCTGATGGACGAGGTCTTCTGGGCCGAGACGTACGGCGACCGTGCGCAGGCGCTCGCGCTCGCCGGCGGCGACCCGGCCATGCGGCGCTACATCGAGATCAACTACGGTCCCTGGGACCGGCTCCGCGACAACGAGCCCTTCGTGCCCGGGGTCGGTCCGAAGCCGCTCGGCGCGAACCTCTACCCATCCAGCATGAGCGACGAGGAGTTCGACGCCGACGCCGCCCGGGACCCGGCGCTCCGCAGCCTCTACACGCTCGTGCGCCGCGACGCCGCCGGCGTGCTGTCGGCCGTGCCGTACCACGTGGCGTTCGCCGAGCAGCACGCGGCGGCCGCCGCCAAGCTGCGCGAGGCCGCGGACCTCGCGACCGACGCGTCGCTCGCGCATTACCTGCGGCTGCGCGCCGACGCGCTGGAGACGGACGACTACCGGGCGAGCGACCTCGCGTGGATGGACGTCGAGGACAGCCGCATCGACGTGATCATCGGGCCCATCGAGACCTACGAGGACGCGCGCTACGGCCTCAAGGCCACGCACGAGGCGTTCGTGCTGCTCGAGGACATGGAGTGGAGCGCGCGGCTCGCGCGCTTCGCCGCCCTGCTGCCGGCGCTCCAGCAGGGTCTGCCCGTGCCGGCGGCCTACAAGCGCGAGACGCCCGGCGCGGACGCGGAGCTCAACGCCTACGACGTCGTCTACTACGCGGGCGAAGCAAACGCAGGCGGCAAGGCCATCGCCGTCAACCTGCCCAACGACGAGCAGGTGCAGCTCCAGAAAGGCACGCGCCGGCTGCAGCTGAAGAACGCCATGCAGGCCAAGTTCGACCAGATCATGGTGCCGATCGCCGACGCGCTGATCGCGGCGGACCAGCGCGAGCACGTGACGTTCGACGCGTTCTTCGCCAACACCATGTTCCACGAGGTGGCGCACGGGCTCGGCGTGAAGAACACGATCGACGGTGGCGGTACCGTGCGCGAGGCGCTCCGCGAGTACGCCTCGCCCATGGAGGAGGGCAAGGCCGACATCGTTGGTCTCCACATGGTCGAGCGGCTCCTCGCAGACGGCGAGATCACCGACGGCGTGCTCGAGGACTACTTCGTGACGTTCCTCGCCGGGATCTTCCGGTCGGTACGCTTCGGCGCGGCGGACGCGCACGGGCGCGCGAACATGGTCCGCTTCCACTTCTTCGGGGAGATGGGCGCGTTCACGCGCGATGCGGCGACCGGCACCTACCGCGTGGACTTCGAGGCGATGTCGCGTGCGGTCGAGGAGCTCAGCCGTTTGATCCTGACGCTGCAGGGCGACGGCGACTACGCGGGCGTCGACGCGCTCATGACCGAGCGGGGGTTCGTGCCGCCGGATCTCCAGGCGGATCTCGACCGTCTCGACACGATGGGCATCCCGCGGGACGTCGTGTTCGAGCAGGGCGTGGAGGTGCTGTTCGGGAGTCGCTGAGATCTTACCGTGAGCGCAGGCCTAGGACACCCTCACTCCCGTGTGCGCCGTAACACTCCGCCGTAGGCGCTCATCCGAGGTGACCAGGGCCGCCCCGAGCGCCTCCGCGAGCGCCGCGTACACCGCGTCATAGGCGCTCAGGTTGGCACCGAGCGCCAGCACCCGCGGGAGCAGATCCACGTGGCCGTGTCGGGTCAGTGTGAAATCGAGGTAATCCGCTAGGGCCTCGTCGCGGCGCTCGTCCGACAACGCCTTCATCAGCCACAAACGGCGGAGCGCCGACGCGACCTCGACGTCGCAGAGTGCCGGAACGTGGATGTCGGCCTCGGGATCCGCTAGGACGGCCTCGAAGGCGTCGCCTCGCGACGTCCGGAGGAGAAACTCCACGATCGCGGATGCATCCGGGACGACGAGCCTCAGGCCCCCTCCCGAGCCGCGCGCTCCTCGCGGATCGTATCGGCGACGGGCTGGTCGAGCACCACCGGCGAACGTGCGCGTACCCTGTGGAGAAGTTCCTCGGCGAGGGGCCTCTCGACCTCTCGCTCCAGCACCCCCTGGACATAGTGGGTGAGGGTTTCTCCTCGCTTGCGGGCGCGCCGCACGAGCTCGCGGTGGAGCCGGTCGGGGACATTCCGCACCTGGATCATCTTCGACATGTCGGAAGCTGTCACATGTGCTCCACATGTGCAATCGGATCGGGCCCTTTCCGGGACTGGACGACGTTGCCACGGTGTGGCGGGCGCCGACATGGCCAAATCGGACAGCACCCGCGGGTGATCCCCGACAGATCTCCCCGGTCGGATCGGCTAGCGTGGTCCCACGCGAACGCAGCAGGAGGACCCGTGATCAGCCACGCCTCGTCGGCCACCCGGACGGTCGGCTTCTGGTCCGCCGTGTCGGCCACGGCGTTCAGCCTCATGTACGTCGTCGCCCAGTTGGCCGAGTGGGCAGGATGGCTCGGATCCGAAGGCGGTCCCGAGAGCTCCAGCACGGCCTTCGGGCTCGCCGTGCTCCTCGCTCCGTCGCTCCTGCTCGGGAGCTCGTTCCTCGTGCTGCTCGTCAGCATCCACCAGGCTGCGCCCCCGGACAAGAAAGTCTGGAGTCAGGCGGCGCTCGCGTTCGGAACCGTCTACGCGGTGCTGATCAGCATGACGTACTTCGTGCAGCTGACGTTCGTCGCGCCGCGCATCGCCGAGGGACGCATCGGTGGCATCGAGATGTTCCTCTTCGTGCCGTTCGATTCCTTCCTGTATTCGGTCGATCTGCTCGGCTACAGCTTCATGAGCGTCGCGACCCTGTTCGCCGCACCGGTGTTCGAGAACCGCGGCCCGGAGCGCACCGCTCGGTGGTTCTTGATCGCGAACGGGCTGCTGGTGCCGTTCCTCGTCGGCCAGCTGTATCTGAACGCGCTGATTTGGCCCGCGGCTGCGTGGGCGATCACCTTCCCGGGCGCCACGTGGACGATCGCGCGGCTGTTCCGGCGCGAGCGCTCCGCATCCACCGGCATGCAGGCCGAGGCGACGCCGGCCTGAGGGAGTGGATTGGCGCGCCGATGGACCGCTGGGACGACTACGAGCCGTTCGCCCGAATCGACCCCACCATCGCGAGGAAGTCCTCGCGCGCTTCCGCCACCGCGACCCGGTCGCCGAAGAGCTGGAGGAAGAGATTGCCGCGCGGCGTTTCCACGACCGCGGCGATCAGCGCCTGATCCGGCTCCGCCGTCGCGGCACCGCCCATGCCCACCGCTCGCGCATAGGATCCCTCCAGTTCGGCGACGGTCGTCGTGAACGCCGTCCCGTCGAGCGTGCCGACGCGGGGCATCACGGCGCCGCCCTCGGGACCCGTGAACTGCGAGCTCCACCGGACGATGTTGGCCTCGGCGCTCCCACCTTGTCCTTCGCCGAAGTAGTAGACGATCACCTCGGCGCTCGTCTGGTCCGTGCGCGGCACCGTCCACTCCGCGAGGCGCATCGAGCTGGAGGCGGGTCGCGAGACGAAGCTCGCCGGAACGGTCGCTTCGTAGTCGAGGAGCGTGACGGGCACGCCGCCGCCCGAGCTGCAGGCGATCACGGCGAGAAGAACGAGAAGACGAAGGGCGCGCGGCACCGGACCTTCCTTTCAGAGATTCCCTGACAGCGTTCGACCTCGCTGCCCCCTGATCTTGAACGTCCAGAGGCGACCGTGACAGGGGGCGACCATGCGCGAGCACATCACGTCCACGTCCACCGCCGGCAGACGCGCCCAGAATCGCGCGTTGCTGACATGCGGCATTCTCGGGGCGGCGCTCTACCCGCTCGCCGACATCTTCGCCTCGACGCAGTATCCCGGCTTCAGCTACCGCGATCAGGCCGTGAGCGAGCTGTTCGCGATCGGCGCGCCGACGAGCGATCTCGTGGTGCCGCTCTTCACGATCTCGAGCACGCTCCTCCTGCTGTTCGCGTTCGGCATCTGGACGGCGGCGAACGGACGCCGCGTCTTGCAGTGGGCGGCGGCCATGATGGCGCTCAACGCCATCGATGCGCTGCTGCTCTGGAACTTCTTCCCCATGCACATGCGCGGTGAGGAGCCCACCTTCACCGACCTGATGCACGGGATCCTGGCGATCGATCCGTTCCTGCTCACGGCGGTCGTACTCGGCGCGGTCGCATTCCGCGGAGCGTTCCGCACGTACACCGTGTCGACGCTCATCTTCTCATTCGTGATGGCGGTCGTCGGGTTCTCGTTCGTGGACGCCGTCATCGCGAACCAGCCGACGCCGTGGATGGGCGCCACGGAGCGCGCCGCGCAGTACGCCACGAACCTATGGTACGCGGTGTTCGCGGTCGTCTTGCTGCGGGAGCGGGGAGGCGCGTTAGCCGGCCGGGAGGCTGGTCGCGGAGCTCGGCCGGCGATGGCTCATTGAGGGGGATCCGGCAGCACCCGAAACCCCGCAACCGCGAAGTGACGATCGGTGGTGATGACCTCGGCGATGCCGAGCTCACGCATGAGCGAGAACGACGTGCAGTCGGTGAAAGAGAACGGCTGGTCGGCGTACTTCCGCAGCTCGCGCTCCGAGCGGTCGAACCGCTCGGCACCGATCCACTCCACGTCGAGCGCCCGGGTCTCGCGAATGAGGTCGAGGAAGCGGAACGCCATGGTGGATCCGGATCGAGCTTTCGCGAGCGTGCAGGACTCGTCGATGACGTAATCGCTCGTCACGAGCCGTGTGCCGCCCTTCACGAGCTCGGCGATGAAGCCGCTCGCCTCCGCTCCCCGCTACGGCAACGTGACGCGCTCGAAGATCGGCGGCTCCGCGTCCGCGAAGTGCGGCTGCACGACGTAGACGGCGTTGCCCACGACGGCGCCGGTCGTTCCGTCGCCGGTGAACGGTGCCACGCCGGCGATCTGTGCGCTCGCCCAGTCGTCGTTGCTCGAGAGCGCGACGACGCGGCTCTCGGAGTTGCTGACGATGGCCAGCCGTCCGTCGGCGGTCCACACCATGCCGTCCTGACCCTCGACGGCTTCCGTCATCGCGACCGGCGTGGTCCCGGTGGGATCGGAGACCGGCACCTTGTAGAGCACCGATCCGCCGGCGACCAGCAGATAACCTGAGGGATGGTAGACGATCCCATTCAGCCCGAGATCCTCCGACGGCGGGAAGCGGTGCCACATCGAGGCCTGATAGTCCGGCGTCACGCGGTAGATCACGTTCTGGAACGTATCGGTCACGTAGACCGTGCCGTCGGGAGCGGAGACCGCGTCGTTCGCGAAGTAGCCGGGGTTGGGCGGATTCGGGATCGTGGCCGCGAGATCCACCATGGCGAGGCGCGTCCCGGTGTTCAGGTCGTACACGCCGAGCATGGCCTGCCCGGGACCCGAGCCATCGAAGACGGCGCGGTCGGAGTTGGCGACGAGCAGCCGGTCTCGCGGCGCATCCACTTCGATCCCCACGCTCGAGAGCAGATCGGGATCGGTGATCACCGGCGTGACGCGTCCGTCGCCGTGGATCTGGAGGATGTCGCCCTCGGAGAGCGATCCGGTCAGGAGTCGGCCGCGCTCGGCGTCGTACTCGACGCCCTCGGGGATGAAGCCCCCGCGCTCGGCGACGATCCTGGCGGGCAGCTCGGCAGCGGCCGGCGCGGCCTCGCCCGCCGACTCCGTTTCGGTGTCGGGGGCGCCGCAGGCGGCGAGCGCCAAGACGGCGGCGAATAGAACGGACTCGGTGCGCATGGGACGATCCTTCTCTTATGTGGATGTGGCGGCCGGCCTCAGTGCAGCAGCTCGAAGCCTGCCGTCACGTAGTGCTGGTCGAACGCAAAGGCCTGCGTGAGACGCTCGCGTCGCATCAACTCGAAGCTGACGGCATCCGCGAGCGAGAACGACTGATCCGGAAAGCGATCGAGCCAGTTGGACATGGCGTCGCTCACCACGGCAGTAGGTACGTCCTGCCACTCGTAGCCCGCGTCGCTGAGCAGCGAGGCGACCCAGTTGCGCGCCGCGGCCGGCCCTCGCCGCTGCACCGCGAGCAAGTGGAACTCGGCCAACATGAGCACGCTGCTCGTCCATCGCACACCCGCCGAAACGTGCCGTTGTAACGTGGCCACGGCACGCTGATGATATTGATCGCGAGGCGACGCCAAGGCCAACAAGGCCCCCGTATCGACCCAGATCTTGCTCACTTCAACTCACTTCTGCTCACCTTCGAGCGCCTCGGCGAGGTAGGCGTCGTGCCGCTCGGCGAGATCGGCAGGCAAGTCGGACGCGTCCCCAAAGGCCCCGATCAGACTTTCCATGGACCGACCGGGCGGCTGCGCGACGAGCTTCTCGGCGGCAAGCGCGCGTAAGCCGCGCCGAATCAGCTCGGTCCGAGGGAGCCCGGTCGACTCGACGAGTTGCTCCAACAGCTCGCGGTCCTGAGGGTCCAGATAGACCTGAACCGGCTCTCTCCCCCGGGCGGGAGGTTGACGTCGCTTCTTGTACATGTATGAAGTAAATGTATACATGTACCGAAGGTAGAGGCAACCGGGCCCGCTACACGTTGAACCGAAACAGCATGATGTCCCCGTCCACGACCGCGTAGTCGCGTCCCTCGGACCGGAGCCGCCCGGCGTCGCGCGCGTCCTTCCACGAGCCCACCTGCTCGAACTCGCGGAAGTGGATCGTCTCGGCGCGGATGAAGCCCCGCTCGAAGTCCGAGTGGATGGTGCCCGCGGCCTGAGCGGCGGTGAACCCACCGGGGATCGTCCAGGCGCGGCTCTCCTTCTCGCCGGTCGTGAAGAACGTGTAGAGCCCGAGGAGCTTATACGCTGCGCGGATGAGGCGCGCGAGCCCCGTCTCCTTCAGGCCGAGCTCCGCCAGGAAGAGCTGCCGCTCGTCGGGGGCCATCTCGGAGAGCTCCGCCTCGAGCGCGCTGCAGATCGTCACGACCGCCTCGTGGTCACGGGCATCGGGCGCGTCGTGCGCGACGGCCTCGCGGAGCTTCCGCGTCCACTCGTTCTCCGCCTCCGGGAGATCTTCCTCTCCCACGTTGGCGACGTAGAGGACTGGCTTCGCGGTGAGGAGCTGGAAGGTCCGGAGCATGCGCGGCTCGTCTCCGGTGAGCACGAGATCGCGGAGCGGCCGACCCTGCTCGAGCGCGGCGAGCGCCTTGTCGAGCACCGACTTCTCGAGGATCGCTTCCTTCTCGCCCGACTTGGCTTTCTTCTCGACCTTCTCGAGCCGGCGCTGCACCGAGTCGAGATCGGCGAGCGCGAGCTCCGTCTCCACGATCTCCCGGTCGCGCACCGGATCGACCCCGCCCAGCACGTGCGTCACGTCGGGATCATCGAAGCAGCGCAGCACGTGCGCGATCGCGTCCACCTCGCGGATGTTGCCGAGGAACTTGTTGCCGAGCCCCTCGCCCTGGGAGGCGCCCTCGACCAGTCCCGCGATGTCCACGAACTGCATGACCGTCGGGATCTTGTTCTTCGTCTGCGAGAGCGCGTGGATCCGGTCGAGCCGCTCGTCCGGCACCTCGACCGTGCCGATGTTCGGCTCCACCGTACAGAAAGGATAGTTCTCGGACGGCGCGCCGACGGCGGTGAGCGCGTTGAACAGGGAAGACTTCCCGACGTTCGGGAGGCCGACGATTCCGACCTTGAGCATGCAGAGGGTGGGCTAGCGTGGGGGGGGGCGGTCCGGGAGTGCCGGACAGCGGGGCGAGACGCTAGTGGGAAGGGGGGCCGCGATCAACAGACCCGCGGTCTCGGCGTGGAGGCTAGTAATCCAGCACCATCAGGCCGGGAACGCGATCGAAGTCGCGAGCATTCCTGGTGAGTAGCGCGGCGCCATGCTCGAGGGCGGCAACGGCAATCAAGAGGTCCATCGTCGCGATCGTGTCGCCCCGCCGCCGCAGCTGGGCCAGCACCTCCCCGTACTTGGCGGGAAACGCCTCGTGCGTTTGCACGATCTCGAGGGCGGCGAGGAGCGCCGCGATCTTGCCGCGTTCCTCCTCACGATGCTCGGCTAGCTCGGCGCCCGCGTATAGCTCGCAGGCCACGTGGACGCTGACCCCGAGTGGTTCGTCCCCGAGGCGGTCGAGCTCGACGTGCGCAGGGCCGTGGACACCGCGCGTCGCCTCGCGGAGCAGGTCCACGATGAACGAGGTGTCGAGATGGGTCAAAGGTCCGCAGCACGGGCGCGGTCGGCCGCGCGCGCCTCGATGAGTCGGTCAGCTTCATCCAGCGTCGTCTCGCGCACCCCTAACGAGGCGACCACGTGGGCGAGGGTTCGTCCAGTGGCGCGGCCCGAGAAGTGGCGCTTGATGACGTCCGAGAAGGACTGGCCCCCGTGCTTGTGGCGCCGGAGCGCCTCATAGGCTTCCATATCGATCGTGATCGTCTTGACGGCCATGTGTGGAAAGTACACTGACTATGCACTTGTACCAACTGCCACCTCCAGCGTTCGCGAGCCATTGACCTCATCTACATACAACCATATGGTTGTATCATGCAACTCGCCGCAGACCTCACGTCCGAAGACCTCGACGAGATGTTCGGTGCCCTCGCCAACGCCACGCGCAGGGACATCGTCCGCCGTGCGATCGACGCCGAAGAGGGCGTCGTGGAGCTGGCCGATCACTACCAGATGAGCTTCGCCGCCGTGCAGAAGCACATCGCCGTGCTCGAGCGCGCGGGGCTCATCACGAAGGTGCGCATCGGACGTCGCAAGGTGGTCCGCACGAACGTGGAGGCGCTGCGCTCGACGCGCCGCCTGCTCGATCAGTACGAGGAGCTCTGGCGCGGCCGCATCGATCGCATGCGCGACATCATTTCGAATACAGATACAGCAGTTCATGAAAAGGGGATCGACCCATGAGCGTCACGGCCGTCCGCAAAGACCCGAAAGCGAAGACTCTGACCCTGAACGCCGAGTTCGACGCTTCGCCGGAGCGTGTGTGGCAGCTCTGGGAGGATGCGAGCCAGCTCGAGCGCTGGTGGGGACCGCCGTCCTATCCGGCCACGTTCACCAAGCACGACCTCACGCCCGGCAGCCGTACCGAGTATCACATGACTGGCCCCAATGGCGAGCGGCCCCGCGGACTCTGGGAGATCCGCGAAGTGGAGCCGCCGCACCGGCTGGTCTTCCAGGCCTTCTTCGCGAACCCCGACGGCACGCCGGACACGACGATGGGGTCGAGCACCATGCGCGTGCAGATCGAGGCCGTGCGCGCCGGACGGACGCGCATGACGATCGAGACCGTCTTCCCGAGCGTCGAAGTGCTCGAGAAAGTGCTCGCCATGGGGATGGAGGAGGGGCTCAAGCAGGCCGTCGGACAGATCGACGGGATCCTGGTGGCAGCGAAGTCGAGTCACCGCGTCAGCACGCACACCCTGGCGGCGGCGGGTGCCAAGATTGTCTACGACATCCACACCAACGGTCCGACCGACGCGCCGGTCCTCCTGATGATCGGATCCCCCATGGGCGCGGCTGGGTTCGGCACGCTCGCCTCTCACTTCCCGGACCGGAGGATCGTGACCTACGATCCGCGTGGATCGGAGCGCAGCACCAAGGACGATCCCACGAGCCCGTCCACACCCGAGCAGCACGCGGACGACGTCCATCGTCTCATCGACGCGCTCGAGGGCGGACCCGTCGATCTGTTCGCGAGCAGCGGCGGAGCCGTGAACGCGCTCGCGCTCGTGGCGCGCCACCCCGAGCAGGTCCGCACCCTGGTCGCGCACGAGCCGCCGCTCTGCGACGTGCTTCCCGACCGGGACGCGGCGCTCGCCGCCGCGAAGGACGTGCAGGACACCTACATGCGATCCGGGTTCGGCGCCGGGATGGCGAAGTTCATCGCGCTCGTCAGCCACACCGGTCCCGTGCCGAGGGACTGGGCCGCTCGGCCCGCGCCGGACCCAGCCATGTTCGGCCTGCCCGCGGAGGACGACGGGACACGCACCGATCCCCTGATGGCGCAGAACATGACCACCTGCACTGGCTACGTGGCCGACTTCGACGCGATCAGGCGAGCGTCCACGCGGGTCGTCATCGCGGCGGGCGCGGAGTCGGAAGGCCAGGTCGCCTCACGAGCGGCGCATCGTGTGGCGGAGAGGTTGGGCACCGAGGTCGTGATCTTCCCGAGCGGGCACGGCGGGTTCCTCGGCGGCGAGTACGGACAGAGCGGGCAGCCGGAGGCGTTTGCGAAGAAGCTGCGGGAGGTGCTGGGAGGCGCCGCCTAGCGCGCCTTCGCCTTCTCGAACTCCAGTGACGGGAGCCCTTCGATCAGCATGATGGTGCTTATGTCTTCATCGACATCCGGCCAGTGGATGCCGTGACCCTCTCCAATGAGCCGCCAATTCGCGCGTTGTGCTTCGGTGGCTCGGTGAAGGCGCGGATACCATTCCAACGGGGCAGAAATCGTTCGGCCGTCCACGAGGACCCACGATGAGGGCCGCCCACTGCGGTCCTTTGTAGGAATCCGGGGTCTCCTCGTACCACTCCGCGGGCGCGTGCGAGTCGCCGCCGCGTCCGCCGCCGTCGATGGTGATGGACGGGATGCCCATGCTCATCGGCAGGTTGGCGTCGGTGCTGGACGCGCCGGTCTCGCTCTCCAGCCCGAGCGCTCCGGCGGCCGCGAGCGCGGCCCGCACGATAGGCGCCGTGTCGGGCTGGGCGCCCGCGGGGCGGATGCCGATCGTGTCGATGCGGGCGACGAGCGGAGCGTCGGACTCGGGCCAGCGTGCCTTCTCCGAGGTGACTGCAGCTTCGATCGCCGCGCGGACCCTCGCGTCGAGATCCGCCAGCTCGGCCGGATCCTCCGAGCGCATATCGATCTCGAAGGCGACCTCGGACGGGATCGCGTTCACCGACGTGCCGCCCGACAGCACGCTCACGCTGAACGTGGTCCTGGGATCGGCCGGGACCGGGAGGTCGGCGATCGCCGCGACCGCGCGGCCGAGCGCGTGCGCAGGGTTCGGCATCCCGAACGCGCCGAAGCTGTGACCGCCCGGACCCTCGAACGTCACCGTGTAGCGATTGCTGCCGACGGCCGCGGTGACCACGTCGAAGCCGGTGCCGTCCACGGAGATGAAGTAGCCGACTCGGCTGGCACCACCGGCGAGCTCTCGCTCGAACAGATGACGCACGCCGCGCAGGTTGCCCTCGCCCTCTTCGCCGACGGTGCCGACGAAGAGAACCGTCGCGGCGGTCGTGAGGCGGACCGCCTGGAACGCGCGGGCCACGGTGAGCACGACCGCGAGCCCCCGCCCGTCGTCCCCGATGCCCGGCGCGAGCAGGCGGTCGCCCTCCCGACGGACGCGCACGTCGGTCCCGGAGGGAAAGACCGTGTCCAGGTGTCCGGAGATGATCACGACCGGGCCTCCGGCGCTGCCCGGCCGCTCGGCGATGACGTTGCCCTCGGCATCCGTGCGGACGTTCTTGTATCCCAGTGCCCGCAGCCTGCGCGCGAACTCCTCGCCGCGTCGCTGCTCCATGAAGGGAGGCGCTTCGATCTCGGTGAGCTCGATCTGCTGCTCGAGCGTCCACTCCTGCCAGGCCTGAATCGAGTCCAGCGCGGCGCGCACGAGCGGGTGACTCGTGGGAGGCGTCTGCATCTGGGATGCGGCGGGCGTCGCGAGGAGCGCGAAGGCCGCGAGCAGGAATCGCCGAGTCATTGCGTCACTCCGAAGCCGATGCTCCTCCGCTTGGAACCCGTCGTACTGCGAGGCGCACGTCGACACTCTTGGGGTTAGGCCGAGCGCCATGCCACCCACCGGGCAGCGAAGGGACGTCTCCCGTTATCCAACCGATCTCCGTCCTACGGCATCGCAAACCACGCCCACGACTCGTGCGAGATCGACGTAGACCTCATGCTCCCAGAAGCGCAACACACACCACCCGTTGTGCTCGAGCCAGTAAGTCTGGCGTTCGTCACGTGCAACGTTCTCTTGCAGCTTACTCTTCCAAAAGGAGGCGTCGTTTCGCGGCTTCACGTAGTGTTCCGGACATCCATGCCAGAAGCAGCCGTCGACGAACACAGCAACCGACCGAGCAGGGAAGGCCAAATCGGCGCGTCCGGCCGGAGTCTTGAAATTGACGCGGTACCGAAGCCCCCGACGCCAAAGAGCCTGACGCAAGATCAGCTCAGGTTTGGTATCGCGGCTCCGTATCCGCGACATCATCTTGGAGCGCACAGCAGCCTCTATCGGCACCGTCACATGACACCGAGGCGCTGAAGTTGGCTCACTAGGCATTGCGCGATAGCTCGTGCCAACGGGGGCGGCACTGCGTTGCCGATCTGTCGAAATTGATCCCCGTTGTTTCCCCAGAACTCAATAGCGTCAGGGAACCCCTGAAGGCGCGCCGCCTCGCGTACTGAAATCGTTCTTGCCTGTCGTGAGTCGTAATGGATGTGTGAGTACGTATCTTGAGAAAGGTGCGCGGTCAGAGTCCACGACGGTTCGGTCGCGACCAACTTCTTCCACTTATCGTGAAAGGCATCGTTGCGATAGGGCGGCACGATAGTAGCGCGAAGCTCCTCCCATGCGGCCGTCCCCGGTTGTGGCGGTTCGGGCAGAGACCTTAGCCGCTCGCGGAAGAGATTATTCGCGATCTCCAGTGCGTCAGGATAGCAATCTCCCTGCGCCATCAACTGAAATATTGGAAAGTCGCGGCTTGTGTACCGATACCAGTTGCCTGTCACTCGGTCCGAAGTGGTGTGGCCCGGCCAAGATCGAAGCATCCTAGCGTACTCGCTCGGCTCGCGACGCAAAGGCAGTGGGTTGTCGACCGGCTCGGTTCCCGTGAGGTGCTGGGTCAGCTTGGGAAGATCACCGATGGCGTCACCCACAGTTACCAACTCATGCGGATCATCGACCGTAGGTATCGCGGACCCTGCAAGCATCCAGGGGTCCTCGGGTAGGCCAGTAGCCGATGGGGTGCCGTTGGGGCGGTGGGTTTGTCGCGGTGGCTCAGGAACTGCTCGGTGTCCGAGATCACTCCGAAGGCCCACGAAGAAGAGCCGCCACCTGTTTTGCGGTACGCCATAGTGAGCAGCGTTCAAAAGGAAGTACCGAACGTTGTAACCGAGGTAGTGAGCTTCGCGCGATATTCGACGAGCGAAGTCGACGCCTAAGTGCCCGCGCATCCCCGGCACGTTTTCCATAACGAATGCCAGGGGTCGTGCCTCCCTCACCGCGGCCAAGAAGTACTGGTAGAGGAGATTCCGGCCCGGGTCCACCACACCGCCGGTACGCACCCGATCGGTTTCGCCGAGCAGACTCGCGTGCTTTGCCCTGCCGATTCTCGAGAACCCCTGGCAAGGCGGGCCGCCCACGATGAAGGTCGGCTCGCTCGGGAGCGCGTCCAGAAGGTCGCGGACAGAAAGCTGGTTGACATCTCCCGCAAGAGGGCCACCGAAGACGATCGGGTCGTCGTCGACGAGGCTCGCCCTAAAAGTGTCGGCGGCCGCCTGGTCACACTCAACTGCTGCGATACATTTCAGGCCAGCAGCTTGGAAGCCCAGGGCCATGCCGCCTGCACCGGCAAACAGGTCCAGCACTGTCGGAATCAATTGTCGTCCCCGCTATGCCGCTGTGAAAGCCTCATCGGTGATTAATACATCGGAGGTGCGGCCAACCCAAGGAGGGCCTCGGAATGAGCAAGTCGCGCGGAAAGAGGCGGGCTTCGGAAGTCCACGTTGCCAAGGGACGCGGCAAGATCAGACCGCGCGCGCGACTCCTTCGAACGATCGGCGCAGACCTCATCTCCAGCGAGATCGTCGCGATCATCGAGCTGGTACGAAATAGTTATGATGCGGATGCCAGCGCTGTGGAGCTCGTTTTCGAAAGACCCGAGGATCCTGCCGTCGGCCAGATCGTGTTGCAGGACAACGGTCACGGCATGAGTCGAGCGGTGCTGCTGGGCCCGTGGCTGGAGCCCGCAACCGATCATAAGGCGTTGGGAAACAAGCGGGGTACTGGAGGCGAGCTCTCGCCACGGGGCCGTCGTCGGCTCGGTTCGAAGGGAGTTGGGCGCTTTGCCGCACAGAGATTGGGCGGGCACCTAATGGTCTGGACTAAGGAGAAGGGTGCGGATTCAGAGCGCGAAGCCGAGTTCGACTGGAAGGTTCTCGACGAAGGGCGGTACCTCGACGAGGTGCGTATCCCTTGGTGGGAGCGCACTGCCACTAACCGGAGGGCATCGGGCACACGACTGACCATTTCCGGCCTTCATGATCGCTGGACCCCGGACCGCTTCGACCGGCTCAAGCTGGGCTTGGCGAGGCTGATCAATCCGACGGTCCGCGAAGACTTCCGCATATCGATCGTCATCAATGGGGCCAAGGAGGAAATCCGGCCGGCTCTTGATTCGGAGCAGGCTATGTATTCCCTGACAGGCGTCGTAGAAGTCGGAGGAGCCTGTAGACTGAAATATCGTGACGTAAACGGCGATGATGAGAGTTGGGACCGAACTGTCATATGGCCAGAAGCGGGCAATTGCGGGCCGTTTGAGTTTGAGATCAACGCCTGGGACCTGGATTCACATGCGCTTCGCTACTTCTTCACGAAGAC
Source organism: Gemmatimonadales bacterium (assembly GCA_050181335.1). Classification (GTDB taxonomy): domain Bacteria; phylum Gemmatimonadota; class Gemmatimonadetes; order Longimicrobiales; family Gaopeijiaceae; genus UBA2982. Next base: position 254,803 of record JBFXDG010000002.1, read on the forward strand.
GGGTTACGACCACGGTCTGCTGAACTTCCGACGCGCACTCAGGGATCATTCCGGCGTTTCGCTCTATCGGGATGGCTTTCGCGTTCTTCCGTACGGAGAGCCAGACAACGATTGGCTACGATTGGATCGCCGCCGGGTCAACAACCCCACGATGCGGCTCTCGAACAATCAGGTTCTTGGACATATCCAGCTTACCGCGGCGGCGAATCCCGAGCTCCGCGACCAAACGAATCGAGAAGGCCTCGTCACAAACGAGGCGTATGCCCACCTTCAGGAGATTGTGCTGGAGCTATTGCAGTTCTTGGAGGTGCGGAGGTTCAGCGCTCGTCGCTCGATGGGACTGGGGACACAACGTCGCGCGAGCTCCCTTCCCGAGGTGGACGACGTTGATCGCACCGAACGCCTCGACTTTCTGATCGACACCCTGGCTAGGTCAGGCCAGGATCAAGCGACCGAGATTCGGCGAATGTTCAGCGAACTCAGGGATGTCGCGTTTGACTCGGTCCGACACTACGCGGGGCTGGCCTCCACGGGCCATATGGCCGGGCTCGTGTTCCGGCAGCTCAGTCATCCCCTTCGTCAAATCCGATCCGAGCTAGCGTTGGCTGCTGAGGAGCTCAGGACCCCGATGGCGTCTGGGCAGGAACGTTCCGATGCCTTGGCTAGTCTTCAGCAGGCTATACAACACGCCGACACGATGGTCGTTCGTATGTCTCAGCTTGACCCACTAGCATTTGGTGGCCGTGGGAGACGTGTCGCTCGCATCGATCTCGATGATGCCTTAGCTCCAGTGATTCGCGCCTTCGAAGAGGAAGGGGACCGATTTGGTGTGACGATCAGCTATGTGGGACGGTGCGGCGTGGTCTCGACGAATCGCGAGGTCGCTCAGCACGCACTCGCAAATTTGTTGGACAATGCAATCTGGTGGGCAGCTAAGACGCCATCCGGATCTCCCCACGTGGTCGTCAAGACGACTAGCACCGGGTTTTCCGTGGCAGACAACGGGCCGGGAGTCGATAAGAAACATCGAGAACTGGTCTTCGAACCCGGCTTCTCCACGAAAGAGGAGGCGCACGGCCTAGGACTGACCTTGGTGCGTGAGCTGCTAGCCACGATCGGAGGATCTGTGACGCTCACCAAGTTGAGGCCTGCTACTTTCTCGGTCGAACTGACCGAGGCGCAGTAGCCGGGCATCAGGGGCTCTCGCACTCTCAAGGGCCCACGTACCCTAGGCGCACCGCGAAGGCTGGCTATCGCGAACCGGCGTTCGAGAAAGCCTCCAGAAGGCGCTTCAATTCCAAGGCAGTGGGCGCAGCGACGCCCCGCTCAAGTTTCGATAGCCGGCTCTGGTCGATCTTGGCCCGGTAGCCGAGCTCCTCTTGGCTCCAACCGAGTTCCCTTCTTCGATCTTTGATCCGCAGTTCGTGATCGTCGACCATGGCTACAATCCGTCCGATTGCCGCATTAGGAGCCTGAAAGTTTGGTTATCAAGGGTGTGCCGCGGCGAAGGCACTGGCTCCCCTCCCTCAGGGTTGCTAGGCAGAGATCCTCCCCACCACATCCTGCCCGAGATCACACCCTTCCGACCGCATGCGCCTCAAGATCTCGATGAGGGCCATGCACTGTCTGTCGGTCGGGAGGCGGCCAGGCATGGATAGTGCCGAATCAAGAATCCCGGCTTCTTTCGCCGACAAGAGTTTTCGGCGTTGCCCCCATTCCTTAAGCCCGCGCCACATCTGACTTCCGGCCTCCAATACGAGGACCATTGCTTGTGCTTCATTTAGGACCTTTTGGTCCTTGGCGGCTGCTTTCTTTCGGATCATCACCTCTTCGCCAGAGACCAAGTCGGAGTCAAGCATGCTAGGCAAGGAAAGGGGAAGGTCTTGGACGCGCTGCCAACACCCGTCCTTCTTTGCCCATTCTGTGACATTGCTGATGCCAGGCGGCGGGGAGATGATAACCTGATGGACTGCCTCGGCGACTAGCTCCAGCACTTGGGAAAGGGCTGGCGACACCGACTGCCGGCTCCAGATTCTTTCGAAGTCCAGTGCCTTCCCCGCACTCTGGAGCACGTGCGCGAGCTTTGCTATGGTGTAGGCCACGATATTCGCACGATATCCGCCGCCGTACCAAGACTGTTTGGGTACCAAGTCTTCGACGTGGCGGAAGACGATGGCCTTCGCGATCGACTCTCGATAAAAGAGTTCGTTGAAAGCGTTGGGATTCTCGTCAAAGGCCTTTCCGATGGCTCTGGCAAAGTGCGCAAAGTTCTTTTGAGCTCCGGCGCTCACGACATTCGGATGACCCATCCATACGTTCAAGAACTTGGCCAGGTCTGTCTTCGAGAACATCTGCCGTTTCGGAAATTCCACGTCAAACTTCTTCAATTGACTGGGCGTCAGGTAAGCTCGTGCGTCGTGGTACTGTCCGCGAGCGCGTTCGTAAAACCATTTGGACTGCACAAAACTGCCGTCGGGTGAGGGTGCGAGGATGCGCCTCGAGAACTCTTCAACACGCACATGAAACGGGTGATTGGCGAAAAAGTCTGCCGCGTTGACCCGGTTTTGGCTATTGGCGAATTCGGAGATCTTGGGCACAAGCTCCGGCGCGCGGGCCGGTTCCACGATCGACAGCTTCATTTGCACGAAGACGCGATCGAGATTTTCGCTGCTGTTCTTAAGGGCGGCGTGAAGGGACGCAGTCGTCTGGCCCCCGTTCACGATTTGAAAGTTCTTCATTCCGGTCAGAAGAAGCCCGGACGGCCCACTGCGCGTAGTGATCGACTGCGCTGTGGCGGTTATCCCGTTGTTGAAGGCAAAGAACATCTCAGGGCTGTTTTCGATGGTGGCCTTAATCCCCTTGTTTACGCTGCTCCTGGCTTGCAGGAAGCACCGCACGTTTTGCTCCAACAATCGGGCCCCCCAACGATCATAGATTGCAGCGAGCTGGCGCCCGGGGAACGCCGCGAGGTAGGCTTGATAGTCGGCGTGTTCGAGGTGTGCCGGGAGGAGAACCAATGGCCCTCCGAATTCGCTTTCTAAGTCAATCTCGAGCTCCTCTCGTGCCTGGCCCGAGGACACGTATTTGTGTAGGCGCCCGATGTCCCAAACGCTGTAGGTTACGGGGATACTCTCGAAGTCTCCGGCCTCGCGTCCATCCACCCGGGCGCTAAGGAGGCGATTCGTGACAAGGAGGAGGCGTATCGAGGTTGTGTGAGGGAGGCGTCTGCTGATCAGATCCGCTGCACCGAAGCCTGGATTAGTGACTTCGAGCCGTGATCGGAACTCGCTATCCCTGGCCTTCGAGAGAAAGCTCTCCAAGCGCTTGAACGCAGCGTCCATCTGAGTGCCGGTAAGTGTCTCGATTGTCCCGCTCTGCACAAACTCCAAGACGATCAGCGTGAGTCTGCCGTCGGCATCGAGAGGATCGCCGCCGTACCCATCGATACGTAGCCCCCGCGGCGCTACGTATCGAGCACGATCTGCGGTGTCCAACTCCCCCGCCTCAATAAGCTCGCGAGTGACTAGTTCGAAGAAGGCGTCTTCGGCGAATCGCCCGTCGGCATCAGCGCTTGCCAAGACGTCTTGGAAGAAATCCTGATAGAACTCTTCAAGGTCCATCGCCAACCGCTCTCCGTATGAAACGAGGTAGCCTCTCCTCGGGTTCGAGGAATGGCTCGCACTCGGCGAGGGAAATCAGGTATCGAACCTCCCTCACACCGCTCATCAGGCCGGAGCCCACGATCCTTGGGAAATCGTTGGTGACCCGGTAGACGCGGTCGCGACTCACACGCCAGCAGGTCGATGAATAGTCGGCCTCCCATTCAAATCCCGATGCGTTCAGCCGGGCATCCAAGAGCTCCGCAGCCAACGCATCAGCGGCGAGTAGATTGCGCACAGCCTTGGCCACCTGCGTCAACGACTGACCGTCTTGAGCGTCCTCCGAGGCTCTGCCGATCTCTCGGACGGACAGGAATAGCCCCACCGTGCCGCCGTCGTCCAGTTGATGTTCAGAGGATATCGAGATGAAGGGCCTGGAGGTTCCCCGGCGCGCCTTTACCTCGACACCGAACTGTTCCACCTCAAAGTCCTTAGGCGATCCAAGGGGCCCTGTCCAAGCTGTAACTGCATCGATCGGGGAAACATTAGGAAGTAGGCGTTCGCGAAGAAAAAGAAGCTCTCCGATGAGGCCGCGCTGCTGCTCCTCCTCCAAGAGGCCACCCGGGCCCCCCCGAAGTAGATGGTGCCAACGCCAGATCCGAGAAAGAACACGGCCCACTGCATCGCTCTCCGACTCGACATTGCTCGTGCTGGAGATGATGTCTCGGCACAGATGGTGGAAGATGTCTTTGTGGGCTCCGTCCTCGAGCCCGAGAATCAGGGCGCAGGCACCGGCTTCGTCCTGTGACTCAGCGACAGAGATACCTTGAACGTTGGGAATTCGCCGGGTTTGTGCTGATGCGACTGAGTGTTTGAGGACAAGGAGACAGCGCTGGTCAGCGCTCCGGCCCCAAAAGAACTCCCACCTACCCTTGGAGTCCACTCGGCGGGTGTTTAGTACGCCGATGGCCGTCGGCGGCTCGATGTTCTTCCAAGGATCCTCAAACATCGTCGCCACGGAGTTCATCCTCGTCGAGATCCGCTCCGAAGTTTTCCCGCAGCCACGTCTGGTTCACGATGTACTCAACCTTCTTTTCTTCGTGGCGCGTCACTGGAAAGCTGATTCCCCAAGCCACAACGGGCGACGGAATCTCCAGTTTGGCATTTTCGGAGTCGGGGAGGGTCACCTTGAGTAGATGCACGATCAACAAGGGGCGCTGTCTAACTTGGCGGTAGATACGATCGGGATAGTTGGGCGTCTTTTCCCCCGTCAGTCCTTCTGCTTGTCTGTATCCCGCTTGGGCGTGTTCGATCTCGGCGTCGGTAAGGCCGGTCCGCTCGACTCCTCTTGACGACACCCGCTGCTTATTCGTGATATAGAGCGTCTCAGAATTTGTCTTTGCCCCCGCCGTTCTCCGCTGGCAGTTAATCTGCAGGCCGTCAATGATCTCAGTAAGAGTATCTGGCATGCCCTCCCGCGTACTCGCAAAGAGGATATCCCACTGTGCCAGCTCGTCGTGTATACGATCCTCGATATACCGACGAATCGGATCGCCATCGGTCAGGACGGACCCGTGGTGATTCTGGAAGGCGGCGAGGAAATCGATCACAGGCTGTGCGGGGACACCCCGCAGGAGCCAGCCTGTTGGCGCCCTAGTCGCGCTCTTGGGAGGGCATCCGATCTGCGCCAGAGAAGTCCCGAGTCGAGACGCTGCTTCTCGATTGCTCTTCAAAGCATCGTTGTCGCGGCGAAGAATCGCTGTCTCAACAAATTGATTGCCGAGTCCGATCTTAACCACCAAAGGCTTGCTTGAGCCCATCTTGTTTCGGGCGGTAACGATGAGCGTATCGGGGTGGCTGCGCACTTTGAGTCCAAACTCTGACGGAGTCGCGTTGGCTGCTTCCATCGTCCGAAGCTCGGCGCGCAGGAGCTCAACCGACTCAGCGATGTGTGCGTACCACCCTTCCGTCTGCTCTGGCATCCAAACCCGACAGAGATCCTCGTAGTCTGGCCGATAGCCAAACCACCGACCCATCTGCAATAGGGTGTCATACATGACCGAGCTTCGAAGGAAGTAGCTGATCATTAGCCCTTCGAGGGTCAGCCCGCGCGATAGCGAGTAGCCGCCCACCGCGATCACGCTTAGTCCACTGTCCGCATGGTCAGCGTAGTTGAGGGCGCCGGACGAGCGGCTGTTGACTTCGACTACCGATATCGAAGCGGCCGCGTCGTGGAGATGCCGTTGGACGACGTCCCAAGGCGCAGCATCAGCATATTCCTTCTCCCACACCGCGTGGAGTGATCTCATTTCGTCGTCTTGGTGCGACTCGCTCCACGGGAGAGATCCATAGATGCGTACGCGTGCCTTTATAGCGTCGACAGCGTAGTGGATCTCCCCGCGGAGCTTCGTTTGCACGCCGGTGAAGCGAGAGGCATTGACCAGCATGGAGCAGTGCGCGCGGCGATGACCGCGGGAGAGTCGGATCGCCTTCGCAATCACGAAAGCCTTGATCGCCGTTTTCAGAGACGGAGGTAGAGAGCGAACATCGTGATCGATCTTATGCTCGAGTGGCAACGTGTCTTGGTGGTCATCGATCGTTCGGATGAATTGAGCGCTCTCATCAAGAAATACGCGATTGGGGCCAACGTAGTTGGACGGGGGGTCTAGGCTGGCGATGAAGTTCCGTGGAAAGAGATCGGCGCCCAACATCTCATCGTCGGTATCCGGGTCGATAAAAATGTTGGCGAAAGGCGTGGCAGTGTACCCGACGTAGCAGCTGCGGGCGAAAACGTTGAGCAGCTCTCGAATCTGCTCGTTAATTCTGGTCACGCCACCGCTTCCATGCTTCACGTTGATCGAGGCGTTGTCCGCTTCGTCATCGATAAGCAGCATCGGCTCGTTGATGGTGTCCGACCCGCTGCGAGCGTTGTGCTCACGAAGCCACTCAAGAAGGTTCTTGAGCGTGTTTGCGTTCTTCTTGATTACGAAGACCACCGGCTCATTAAGGTTCTCGAGCGGCAAGCCCAAGCCCGTTGCCATGACCTTGTTGAAATCGCGCAACGAGTTCGTAAAAGTCACCGGACGCCGCAGCTGATCGAACCTGCCGACTCCAACGAATCGGTCTCCCTTTCGGGAGAGGAGGCGCGCGCTATCACGACCAATGAAACCTTCGTCGATGCGTGTCTGGGTCTGGTTTCGCAGATTGTTGTGGATGCCGGCAATGACGACGATGAGCTTGTAACCTGCGTCCGCCGCCTTACAGATTAGACCAATGTAGTTGGCGGTCTTTCCCGACTGGACGTGTCCGACCACCATCCCACGGCGGTTCCATTGTCCGACGTTACGTGGGTCTCCCAATAGCCCCAAGACGCGGTCCGTCGCCCGATCCAAGGCGGTCACCACCGAGCTTGGCTTTCCCTCATCAACCAACAGGCGTCGATATCGACTCCAGTAATACGGATCGATCTCGGCCTGAGCCGTGTGAAGCCAAGGCCGAAAGTCCGAATCGGTCAGCACTACGCCGACATTCATCTGAACACCCAGTCGCTCTTCCATGAGGCGCGCGAGCTGTTCGGCCTCGCTGTCGCTCACGCCGTCGCAGAGCGGGGTAACGCGCAGAAGCTCGATGACAGCTCGGACGTGGTCAGGCGTGGGGTATTGCTCCTTGGCCAACGCGGCCGATACCATCGCCTCGAGAATTCCCAACGGGTTGCTCACATTACGTCCAGGTCACGTAGGATCTGGGCCGTTTTGTCCCAGTTCGAGTCGAATGGGGATGTCACTTGTAGAAGCGCTACGATGTCTTCGGCGGTCATGCCGGTAGCGACCAACTGTCGGAACGTTGAGCCAACAACATGTCGTAATGCTTCATCGGACATTTCCCCATCTTCCAAGGCCCGCGGGTCAGCTGCTAGGTCCGCGAAGAATGCATCCACCGGTAAGGCTGCGCCTACCAACTCTAAGATGCCACCGAACCTTGTCCTCAGTTCCGGGGGTAACTCGCCGCCAAACTCCCCTATGAAGGGATGGTCCTGGTTCACGCGATAGGACACCTTGTCTCGTTCATGAATTCGCCTCCAAACCGGGAGGCGGGCGTCGTCAAGCACACGAACGCCTCTTGAGCGGTACACGCGCTTTGACCCAAGTACGATCTGTTCAATGACGGCCTTGAGCCGTTTTCGTACGGCCGGAGGGAGTTGGGCTGATGCCTTCTTCACGTCGATTTGCCACGCCGAGTCAAGCGAGTTTGGCATGTCGACGCGCACACGAGACAGTCGTGTGAGTTCTGACGCTCGAGTAAGACCAAACCATGTGCCGTGCAGGAGTAGTCGCTTCTCGCGGTATACATAGAAGCCCTGATTACGCAGGTAACCTGCGCGCCCCGCATTGGCCTCCCATTGCTGAGGAGATACGTGGTGATGGTGTGGTAGCGTGAAGGGCTGAACGGCTACAATGCTGCCGGCAACCTGAATGTCCTCCTTCGGCCCGATTATCGTTGCCGGGTGGCTCTGACAGAACGGATCGAACGCCACCAGAGGACGCCCGTTGACCTTGATCTCGACCTTTCGGGAGCCCGGTTCTCCGGCTAGAAACCGGTGGAAGGTCAACTGTAGATGTTCGCAGGTATCGTTCAGCCGGTATACAAAATGATCCTGTTCCGTTCGGTCGCTGGCACCCGTGAAGTGGCGATCAAGCTTCTCCCACAAGACCAAGGTTCCGGACTCCCCGAGCTTGTCTGTCCACCGAATCGTCATCGGATCCGCAGGAATTGTGAGCAGCCAATCTTGGACATTGTTGACATAGTCCAAGTCCCATGTTGCCGCCGCAGTCAGTCCTGCACGTCTCGTCACAACCGTGAGGCATCTACATTGCGAGAATGACGCAGTCTTTAATCCAAGACCAAAACGCCCAAGGTCCGCGCGCTCCCTACGCTCCCTCGGATCACGGGAGCCCAGTCTCATGGCCGAGAGAAGTTCAGCCTCGGTCATGCCATGACCATCGTCCAGCACGCCGATCGCTGGTGCTACGCCCGGGGTAGACACGAGTAGCTGAATCTGTGTGGCTTGGGCCGTGATAGCGTTATCGATTAAGTCGGCGATCGCGGTGTCAAGTGAATAGCCGATGTCTCTCATCGATTCTATGAGCACGGCCGCGCTTGGCGCGGCTTTGACAGCGCGAGCCTCAGCCACTGTGGGTCGTGAGTTTGCGAGTAGACATGCTGCCTTGCGTTTCCATCCTCGACGCCGGGGAGTCTGCGCCGCGTCCACAGATTAGGCGCCGCCCACGACGAACCGAAAGGGGGCTGCGGTCACTAGAGCAAGTGCGGCGGATACATCGTTGCACGGTGCCACGTTCTCCGCTGAAGCATTCCTTCCTCATGGTGAGATGGCATCTACCAGCGGTGAGGGCGGGCCTTGCCTCTGGTCGGCGGCGCTCACATTGGCTTCTCCCCTTAACCACTCGCGCACTCCTACATCGGTCGCGTAGACGTAACACCCCTTCTGTCCCCGTGTCATGAGCGTGCGATACGTGTTCAAAATGATCATGCGAGTCTCGGCCAGCACGCGGTCGCGATCCTGACGAAGGCGCTTCCGCCAGCCTCGAATCGAGCGATCGTGATGTGAGCGCTTCTCGGGCTGCGTGATCAGTCGTCCGTCCTTCACGACGAGATCTTCGCCGATGATCACGCCCACGTAGTCGAGCTCGAGGCCCTGGCAGGTATGGATGCAACCGATCTGGTCGCGCGACTCGGGGTGCGTCAGCCACCCGCTGCCGTGCTCGGTGAGATTCCACTGCATACGAAAGTCGTGCTCGGGAATCTCGACGTCCCATGCCGATGCGTCTTTCTTGCTGCGCCAGTCCCAGCAGTAACCTGCTACCATCCGCGACCGACTGCCGTCCTCGTTCCTCTTCTCGATAAGGTTCCTCACCTCGACGGGCGAGTCGAGCACGCGGAAGTCGTAGTCGTAGTCGAGCGTGGAGAGGTCTGTATGAGCGGTCTCGCGGATGCCGAGCACGTGATCGAGCCACGCTAGGTACCCATCGGATCCGTTGCACCGGAACTGGGAGAGCAGCTCCATCTCCTCGACCTCGGCGCCGAAGTGCTCCGCCCACCCGGCGATCTCATCGCGCGTGCCGATGTCGTGGAGGGTCACGCGTTGATCCTCATCGAGGAAGAACACGGTGACGTCGGCCGCGTGGATCAGCTCCTTCACCTGATTGTCGCCGAGGTTCTGATAGAGACCCGACTTCTCGTTCAGGCGGTGGGCTTCGTCCACGATCAGAGCCTTGAAGGTGCCCGGCTCTGCTGACGTGAACTGCCCGGAACCGCGGAAGAGGTTCGAGTACATCGTCTTCGACATCGTACCGGTGAGAACGCTCTCGTAGACGGCGCGCGGCGCCGCGTTCTTGGTGACGTACTGGACCAGCTCGCGGTCCTGGGTGAGCGCGACGAGCAGGTTGACCGCCACGACCGACTTGCCGGTTCCCGGTCCTCCATGGACGATGAGCACGCGTTTCTCACCTGCCCGAGTCGTGCGAGCGAGATGCAGTGCTCGCTCGTACACGGTCTTCTGCTCATCGATCATCACGAACTCGCGTTTGCCCTTCATGAGCGCCGCGAGGCTGTCGGCGAGGGACTTCGAGGGGCGAATCCGACCACCATCGATCCGCAGGATGATCTCCGAACGGTCCCCGTACCGAATCCATTTCTTGATGAACTCCCTGAGGCGCTCCACGTCGCCCTTGGCGAAGAGCGGTGCCTGGGTGAGCACCGGTTCGTAGAAAGCCGCGCGCAAAGCGCCGGGACCGCGGTAGTTGTGGAGGAACGCACAGGGATGCAGCTCGATATCGCCCTCGTAGACGGCTGCGTTGAATCCGCGTAGCAACTCCGCGTAGGACCACGCCTGGTACGACGGGTGGGGAGTGTCGCGCGGCCCGCCCCCGATCACCGTGCGAACGATGCCGTCCATCGGCGTGGGCTCGGCGGTCTCCCACTGCTTCAGCTCGATGATGATCGCCTGATCGTGGGGATCGTCATTGCGTCCCGAGAGAAGCACATCGATGCGCTTCGCTGTCTGCGGAATCTGATACTCGATGCCGATGCCCGCGTCGTCGGGGATCTCCGGGTCCGACAGAACGAGGTGCATGTGCGTGAGCGACTGATGCCACGCGCGGACCTGCGACTGAGCAGCTCCGATGCCGAGCGCTCCACGCATCCGGTCCAAGATGACCTGATCGATCTCGTCGCGCTCGACGTCCTGGCAGAAGCCGAGCTTCGAGGAGTGGTAGACGATCATGGGTCACGGCGTCTCGAGGTTGCCCGGATCCGCAGACTGCGGCTCAGGTCCGTCGCGGAGAGGATGAGGTCGGAGCCGACTTGCTGCACGAGGTCGTCCGGGCTGGGGGCCCAACGAGCCATCGAGATGGCTCACGAGTCTCGTGATCCTAGGCGGCCCGCCCTGGATGCGCACGGGGCGCGTCCTTGCCGAATCCCCGAGGCCAGCCTATGGTACAATTGTACGACTACATGGGCACGGGCGTGAATATCACGGTAGATGCGTCGGCGGTCATCGCTGTGCTGTTGAACGAAGAATCGAAGCGTCAGCTGGTGGAGGGCACGCGCGGTACGGAGCTGCTTTCGCCGCCCACGTTGTATTGGGAGGTAGGCAATGCCCTCAGCGCTCTCTTCAAACGTCGACGCATCGATCTCGGCCAAGCTCGCGCGGCCTTGAAATCACTCGACGACATCGCGATTCGCTTGGCGGACGTCGACGTCGTCGCGTCGGTGGCTCTCGCTCACGAGCAGTCCATCTACGCGTACGATGCCTACGTGCTCGAATGTGCACGCCGGTACCGGACGCCTCTGCTGTCTCTGGACGGTTCACAGCGCGAGGTCGCCCGGAAGCTCGGCATCGAGATCGTGGAGGTCGCGGGATGAAGGTCTACACCTACTCCGAAGCGCGTCAGCGCCTCGCCCGTCTGCTCGACGAGGCGAAGGAAGGCGGCGATGTTCGCATCAAGCGGCAAGACGGAACCGAGTTTTCCGTTCGCCCGGTCCGCCGTGATCGATCGCCGTTGGACGTGCCAGGGGTGGCGACTCGCGTGACGGCCGAGGAGATCGTGTCGGCGCTGCGCGAATCCCGTGAGCGCCCTCGGCAGAGTGGCGACTGAACGGTGCCCTGAGGCCCGTTGTGCAGCCTGCGTCTAGATTGTTCGACCCAACCTGCTGGAGACCGCCGTCATGAGAACCGACCCCCGATTCGTGATCCTGCTCGCTGCGAGCCTCGCGGCCTGCTCCCCGGCCGGTGAGGACGCGCCCGCCACGGAAGCAGGTGGCGCCGCCGCGCCGACCCTCGCCGCGTTTCGCGCGGGCGAGAACGTGTCCCCGTTCACGATCGGCGCCTTCCAGGCGGCGGCGCTGAAGGACGCGGCCTTTGCGCCGGCCAACGACAACCGGACGCTCGCCATCAACGTGTCGAAGGCCGAGGTGGACGCGCTGCTGACGGCGAACGGCCTCCCCACGGATGCGCTCGAGCTCAGCGTGCAGCCGCTGGTCGTCCGCACGCCGGATCGCGTCCTGCTCTTCGACACGGGCAACGGACCGGCCGCCATGCTGTCGGCATCGATGGCGACCGCGGGCGTCGAGGCCGGCGCGGTGACGGACATCTTCATCAGCCACAGCCACGGCGATCACGTGGGCGGTCTCGTCGATGCGAACGGAGGGCTGGCCTTCCCCAACGCCCGGGTCCACATCTCGGCGAACGAGTGGGAGGCGATGCAGGCGAACGATCAGATGGACGCGTTGGTCGCGACGATCTCGCCGAGAGTGGAGACGTTCGCGCCCGGCGCGGAGCTCGTGCCGGGCGCGGTGCGGGCGGTGGACATCCAGGGGCACACGCCCGGTCACTCCGGCTACCTCATCACGTCGGGCGAGGCATCGCTCCTCTATATGGGTGACGCGATGCACCACTACGTGATCTCCGTGCAGCGACCGGACTGGACGATCGCGTTCGACGGCAACGCGCCGCTGGCGCAGGAGAGCCGCAAGGCCCTGCTCGCGTCCGCCGCCGCCTCCGGCCAGCGCATCTACGCGGTGCACTTTCCTTTCCCGGGTCTCGGCAGGTTCGAGAACCGTGGGGGGACGTTCGTCTGGGTGGCGGACTGAGGGCCGAAGCCGACGAGCGTACCGACGATCCCTAGGTTTCGGTGAACAACCTCACGTACGGCTCATACCGAAACCGCCGGTTGCGCGCGTACCCTGTGACCTCCACGAGAATCCCGAGCTCGGTGAGCTTGTTCACCAGACCGTTGGCCGTGACGTAGGCACCCCCGATCAGCCGCTGCACGTCGGCCACCGACACGATGGGACGGTCGAACAGCGTCTCGAGCACCCTGTGGCCGTTCCCCGAAGCCCGTCCCAGATGTGCGGTGATCTCGCTCCGGTGCTCCTCCCTGAGCAGCAGGATGCGGCGCGCGGTCTCCGTCGCCTCGTCACTCACCATCGAGACACCACTAAGGAAGAACGCCAGCCATTCTTCCCAGCTTCCTTCATCACGCACCGACTGGAGGCGGTCGTAGTACTCCTGCCGATTTCGCTTGAAGAAGTGGGACAGATAAAGGACCGGCTTGGCCAGCACCTTTCGCTCACACAGCAGGAAGGTGATGAGCAGGCGTCCGACGCGTCCGTTGCCATCGAGGAACGGATGGATCGTCTCGAACTGCGCGTGCGCGAGCCCGATCTTGATGAGAAGGGGGATATCGTCAGCCGCGTGGAGAAAGCGCTCGAGATCGCTGAGAGCCGCGGGCACCTCATGGGCGGGCGGTGGAACGAACGTCGCGCTACCGAGCGTCGAGCCCGCGGGCCCAATCCAATTCTGGCTTCTGCGAAGCTCCCCGGGCGTGAGCGTTCCTCCGCGCACACGCGTCATGAGCTTCTCGTGAATCTCTTGGATCAGACGCACCGAAACAGGAAGCTCCGCCAGCCGCGCGAGCCCATGGTTCATCGCGGCCACGTAGTTGAGCACCTCGTCGACGTCCTTGGGAGGAGCGTCGGGACCGGTCAGCGAGGCCTCCGCCGCGAGCACGTCCTGTAGGGAGCTCTGCGTGCCTTCGATTTGGCTCGAGAGAACCGCCTCTTTCCGGACGTACATGAAGACGAAGAGGTCGGGATGGGGAAGCGTCTGGATGGAGCCGTCCAGTCGTCCGAGCGCGCGATCCGCTTGGGACAAGAGGCTCTGGAGTCGGCCCTCCAAACGAACGGGAGGATGCGGAGGGAGCTGCGCCGGAATGAACGCCCGGTAGCCGGTCGGCTGCGCCTGATAGCGTCCAGCTCGGTTCGCGGGTGTGGTGCTCATGTGTAGTGCAGCTCTAAGGATGGATGATAGGCCACTCCATATTAAGGCTTACACTTAACATGGGCAATAAACCCAGTCCAAGTTAAGACGTAGCCTGAGCATGCGGCGCCTCATCGGTCGGCCCACGTCTTGCCACCAGCCCGGCCTATGGCGTACCGACGAGCCTTGGAGAAGCGCGGCCTCACGCTCTCCATCCTCGCCATCGCGTGCGTGACGGCGTGCACGAGCGAGGAGATCGTCATGGTCGAGCCTTCCTTCGTCGCCGTGACGCCCGCGGACGTGAGCGCCATCGAGGGTGAGCAGGTGCAGCTGGTGGGCGCGGTGCACGACGACCGGAGGAACGCCCTCGTGGGACCGGCGCTGGAGTGGTCGAGCGCCGACTCGTCCATCGCCTCGGTCGATGCCCACGGGCTCGTGACCGCGCGCTCGCCGGGCGAGGTCGCGATCCGCGCCCGCTTCGACGACGTCACGGGGGAAGCGAAGGTCGTCGTGCTGCAGGGGCCGTTCGTCGTGGTGGTTCCGGCTTCGCTCACGCTGTACATGGCGCCGGGTGCCGCGCCGCCGCAGCAGGTGGTGGCCGTGAGCAACGGTGGGGCGGGGACCCTGGAGCAGCTGGTGACGGAGGTGGCGTACGAGGGCGAGGCGCGGGGCTGGCTCCGGTCCACGCTCGCGGCGCCGACGGCGCCGACGTCGTTCACGCTGCGCGTCGAGCAGGACGGCGTCGCGAGTGGCAGATACGCTGCGACCGTGTCGGTCGCGTCCCTCGCGCGCGGCGGCTCAGCCGACGTCGACGTGGTCGTGAACGTCGCCGGCTTCCAGGTCCAGCAGACGGGCGGGGGAACCTCCGTCGCGGAGAGCGGCACGACGGATCAGATCTCGGTCGTGCTCAGCTCCCAGCCCTCGGCGCCGGTCGTGCTGCTCGCCGCCGCGTCCGATCCGACGGAGGCGACGGTGAGCCCTGCATCGCTCCGGTTCACGCGCAGCGACTGGAACCGCCCGCAGTCGATCACGGTGCGCGGCGTCGACGACATCGACGACGACGCGGATCAGGTCAGCACGGTGAGCCTCACGGTGGACGGCGCGCAGTCGCCGGACGCCTACGAGGCGCTGCCCCCGCGGACCGTATCCGTGAGCACGGTGGACGACGACGAGCCGCCCTCGCTCGTGGTGGTCGAGAGCGGCGGGAGCACGGTCGTCACCGAGGGCAACACGACCGACGCGTTCACGGTCGCGCTCGCGGCCCCGATCGCCGCGAACGTCGTGCTCGAGGTGACGTCCACGACTCCGTGGGAGGTCGGCGTCATCTCGTCGATGTACCTGACGTTCACGCCGGGCGGCTGGAACGTGCCGCAGACGGTGACGGTGATCGGCATCGACGACTTCTTCCTCGACGGCGATCAGTGGGCGACCATCGTCGTGCGCGTCCTGGACGTCTACTCCGATGACCGGTACGACACGCTCTACCGGAACGTGCTGGTGCGGAACGTCGACGACGAGGCGGTCGGCGCGCTCCCGCCCCTGTAGCTAACGCGCCTCCACCGTCAGCTCGTACGGCCCGGCGGTGTCCGGATCGTAGGAGCTCGCCAGGATGAGGTACGTCCCCGCCTCGTCGAACGTGATGTCGATCTGCGAGTCGGTGCCGAGGCCGGGGGCGTCGTCGCTCGCGTCGATCTCCTGGAGCTCGTCTCCGACCTGCCGCTCGATCGATAGATAGGTGTCGAACGCGCCGGACGTCAGGGTGATCACGAGGTGCTCGCCCGCCCGCACGTCGATCGTGTACTCGTCGAAGTGGGTGTCCTCGGCATACAGCGCGTCGGCGAGCGTCAGCTCGGCCGCGATGTGATCGCCGGCGCGCACGGACACGCCGGACCAGTCGGGCTCCGATCCCTCCTCGGATGCGATGAGCACGTAGGGCCCGAACTCGAGATCGTAGGAGGTGGCGCGCAGCACGTATTCGCCGTCCGCGGGCAGCATGCCGACGAGGCGGGCGTCGGTGCAGGCGTCGAACCCGTCGTCGTTGGAGACGAGGATCTGCAGCTCGCCGTCCACGAACCGGCCGAGGTGCAGGATGGCGTCGACGTCCTCCGAGCGCATCTCGGCGACGATGCTCTGGCCGGACGCGCCCATGAAGACGTAGTCGTCGTAGTGCGCGCCCTCCCACTGGCCGTCGTCCACCTCGAGGTAGCCGGCGAGCGCGCGCGGGATCTCGATCGCTCTCGGGCCCGCCGAGCCGCCGGCCTCGGGCTCGACGCCGCCGGTGTCGACGACGTACGGCTGGAACTCGCAGCCTGTGCGCACGGGGACGTAGACGACCTCGGGCGCGCCGACGGTGCCGGTCTCGGCGAACACGACCACGCCCTCGTGCTGCACGTAGGACATGAGGTCGGCGACGCCCAGCACGCGCGGGAGCCCGTACTTCACGAACGGCGTGCCGTCGATCTCGATCGGATCGTTGTCGACGTACCACGTGGTCCCGGCGGCGTAGTCCGGCCCGAGGGGATGGACCTCGCGAAAGAGCCGGCCCGCCACGGTCGTGTCGCCCGTCAACGCGTTGTATTGGGCTTCGATCTCGCGCAGCTCGGTCCCTTGGACGACGCAGACGCGGATCGTGGTGAGCTGCGCGGCCACGGGTGTGGCGAAGAGCGCGGCGGCGAGCGCGAGCGCGGCGCAGGGCAGCGCGGACGGACGTGGGGTCATGGACGCTCCTTCATGGGTTGTCGCGCGGCTGGTTCACCTGACCGTCCGCGCCTGGGGCCCCTCGTAGCGGAACTCGATCAGGAAGACGCGCCGGCCGGGTCCGTGCTTGGCGGTCTTCAGCAGGTCCACGACGCCGGCGAACCCGGATCGGCGCGCGAGCTCGGGCGTGATGTCGTCGAGCGACATCTCGAGCAGCGACGTGACGACGACGTGCCCCGGCGCGAGCGGATAGCGACCGCCGACCTTCACGTGCGGCTTCTGCCAGAGACGCACGGTGCAGGTGATCTCGCCGCGCCGGATCGGGTCACGCAGCTCCTTCAGGAATTGCATCTCACCGGATCCGCATCACCAAAGCCGCATCAAAAGATGCGCTTACCCAACGCGGACAGAACGAGCTCCGCGCCGAGCTCCGCCGTCGCGTTGCGCACGTCCACGATCGGGTTGACCTCGACGAGGTCCATGCTCACGAGTCGCTTGGAGTCGGCGACGATCTCCAGGCAGAGGTGCGCCTCGCGGTACGTCAGGCCGCCCTTCTTCGGCGTGCCGACGCCCGTGGCGACCGACGGGTCCACCACGTCGACGTCGAAGCTGACGTGGAGGCCGGCCGTGCCGTGCGAGGCCGTCTCGATCGCCTGCTCGGTCACGCGCGAGATGCCGTGCTGGTCGATGTCCTTCATGGTGAAGACCGTCACGCCGCTGTCGGCCACGAGCTTCTTCTCGCGCTCGTCGAGGTCACGCACGCCGATCAGCGCGACGTTGTCCGGCTGCACCTTGCCGCGGAACCCGCCGATCGAAGCCAGCCGCTCGTCGCCGAGCCCGAGCAGGTGCGCGAGCGGCATCCCGTGCACGTTGCCGCTGTCCGTGGACGCCGGCGTGTTCATGTCCCCGTGGGCGTCGAACCACAGCACGCCGATCCGCTCCTCGCGCTCGCGGAAATGGCGGCTCACGCCCGACACCGATCCCATGGCGAGCGAGTGGTCGCCGCCGAGCGTCACCGGCAGGTAGCCCGCGGCGAGCCCGGCGTAGACGCGGTCGCAGAGCTCCTCGCACACCTCGGCGATCGGCTCCGCGTACTTCTGGCGTGCGTCGCCGATGTCGCAGATCTCCGGCTGCGGCACGTCCACGTCGCCCGAGTCGGTCACGTCGTGGCCGAGCGCGCGGACGCGTTGTGCCACGCCCGCGATCCGCAGGGCGCTCGGGCCCATGTCGACCCCCCTGCGGTTGCCGCCGAGGTCGAGCGGCACGCCGATGATCAGGACCTTGCTCACAGCGGGAACGGAAGCCGCCGACGCACCCTCCGGCAAGGGGCGTGGCATTCGCGGCATGAATGATGATCATTCACCCCATGAACGATCCCACGGCGGGCGAGACCTCGGAGGCCACGACGTTTCGAGTTCATCCGATCGGGCGCGTCTCCTCGGCGCTGAAGGACCGCAAGAACGCCCCGCGCCAACCCGACGAGGGGGCGCCTCCGGCCACGCTCGTCTTCGAGCGAGCCTACGTCGAGGCGCTCGACGGCCTCAGGCCGGGCGACGAGGTGATCGTCGTCACCTGGCTCCACCGGGCGGCGCGCGACGTGAAGCGCGTGACCCCGCGCCGGGATCCGGCCCGGGGCGAGATGGGCGTGTTGGCCACCCGCTCGCCCGACCGGCCGAACCCCATCGGGCTGCACCAGGTCGTGATCGAGTCGATCGACGGGCCGTACGTGCGCGTGCGCGCCATCGAGGCGATCGACGGCACGCCGATCCTCGACGTGAAGCCGTTGCTCTGCCCGGACGTGGAGGGGCGTTAGGGGGGGGCCTCTCGCGCGGCGAGCCCGGGGCCCGCAGACTGAGAGGAGGCGGTTTAGACGCTTTGCAGGTAGCCCCCCCAGGTGATCCGCAGGAACGCCCGCGCCGCGGTACCCGCGCGCCCCGTCGCTCTGGGCGCCGCGCTCTGCGTTGGGCTGGTGCTGTCCTGCACGAGCTCGACGGAGCCGGACATCGCGCTCGTGCTGGCGCTCGCGGAGGTCGACTTCACGGGCGTCCAAGGGGGCGCTGACCCGACGCCCCGTTCGGTCTCCCTCACCGCCACCGAGGGTGGACAGCTCGGCGGACTCGCGGCGTCCGCGTCGTACGGCACGGGAGCGTCCGGTTGGCTGTCGGCGACGCTCTCGAAGGCATCGACGCCGGCGACGCTCACGATCGCGCCGAGCCTGACCGGCCTCGGCCCCGGCGTATACGAGGCGGAGGTGCACGTCACGGGCGGCGACGGCGGACAGGCTGCGGTCGCTCTGGACGTGACGTTGACGGTCGAGGAGCCACCTCCCACGCTCGCGCTTCCGACCTCGCCGATCGCGTTCACGGCCGAGCGCGGGGGCGTGGATCCGGACTCGCAGGTCGTCGCGGTCCAGAACGCGGGCGGCGGCACGCTCGAGAACATCAGCCTCGGTGGCGTCGTCTACGGCTCGGGTCAGCCGGCGGGTTGGCTCGACACCCGACGCCTGAGCGGCAGCTCGGGAACGCCCACGATCACGCTCCGTCCGTCCGTGGGCTCGCTGGCCGCGGGCGCGTACGACGCCCAGGTGAGGGTGGTCGCCACGAACGCGGTCAACGCGCCGGCGTCGTTTCCGGTGTCGTTCACGATCACGGAACCGGTGGCCGCGAAGCTGGCGATGGTCGTCGAGCCGGCGGGCGCGGTCGCCGGCGCCGCGTTCACCACGCAGCCGTCCGTGCGCGTCGCGGGCTCGAACGGACAGCCGGTGAGCGTGTCGGGCATCGGGATCACCGCGCACGTCGAGTCGGGCGGTGGGACGCTCGGAGGAACCGCGAGCGCCACGACCGACGCGAACGGCATCGCCACGTTCGTCGATCTCGAGCTCACGGCGACGGGGCTGCACCGTCTGCGCTTCGCCGCGACGGACCTCGCGCCCGTCTTGTCGACGGAGATCCTGGTCGCCGGCGCGGCGCTGATCGAGCTCTCCGACACCGTGATCGACTTCGATGCGGTCGCCGGAGGCCCGAGCCCCACGGCGCGCTCCGTGGCGGTCACGAACGGCGGCACCGGCCCGCTCGGAGGGCTCGTCGTCGAGGGGATCGCCTACGGAAGCGGCCAACCCACGGGATGGCTCACCGCGTCCCCGAGCGACGACACGGCGCCGATCACGATCGACCTCGTCGCCACGGTGGGATCCCTCGCGCCGGGGACCTACTCGGCGACGCTCACGCTGCACTCGCCCGATGCGTCCAACGGGCCGCGCACGGTCGCCGTCACGTTCCTGGTGCGCGCGCCCGCGGTGATCTCCGTGTCGCCCACCCCAGCCGGGTTCGTGGGATCGGTGGGCGGCGGGGTCTCTCCGCCTTCCCGCACCGTGACGATCACGAACGGCGGCACCGGCGCGCTCGAGGGGCTCTCGCTCGGCACGGTATCCTATGGACCGGGCGTGGGCGGCTGGCTCGCCGTCTCGGCGCTGTCGAGTCAGGCCGCCCCGAGCACCGTGGTGCTCACCGCGGTCCCGGCGGCGCTCTCGGGCGCGGCGGCCGGCACGTACACCGCGTCGATCCCGGTCACGTCGAGCGGTCCAGGCGTCGTGCCCGCATCCATCGACGTCGAGCTCACGCTGAGCGCGGCCGACCAAATCTGCTTGAATGCCGCGGACGTTCCGTTCGCTCCGGCGATCGCGGGCTCGTCTCCCGCACCCGTCAGCCTATCCGCGAGCGGCTGCTCCGGGGCGAGCCTGCCGGTCTCGATCGGGCTGATCACCTACGCCGACGGCCAGCCCGGAGGATGGCTCGGCGTCGCGCCGGGCGTCGGCTCCGAGCTCGTCTTTACGGCGAGCACCGCGGCGCTCCTCCCTGGTACGTACACGGCCAGCGTGCGCCTGAGCTCGGCGCAGGCCGGGGTGCTCCCGATCGACGTCGCCGTGAGCGCGGAGGTGCTGCCCGCGGTCCAGACGATCGCCGCGGCCCCGCCGACGGTCGCATTCAGCGCGCTGACGGGAGGCAGCGATCCCACCCCCGAGCCGGTCACGGTGAGCAACGGCTCGGGCCTCGGCGTGCTCGGCGGGCTGTCGATCGGCGGCATCACGTACGGGAGCGGCGCCGCCGACTGGCTGCAGGCCGCGCTGTCGGGCGCGAGCGCGCCCGCCACGATGACGCTCACCGCGAGCGGTGCCGGTCTGGCCGGCGGTGTCTACGGTGCGGAAGTGCAAATCGTCTCGACGATCCCGGGCGTGCCGCCTCTGGCGTACCCCGTGACGTTCACGCTCCAGGATCCGCCGTCGATCGCGCTGAGCCCGCCGACCCTCACGTTCTCGGCCACCGAGTTCCGGCCCGATCCCCCGGCTCAGCAGGTCGGCGTGGGCAACGGGGGCGACTTGCCGCTCACCGGCCTCTCGGTTGGATCGATCACCGGGCCGGGGGGCCAGCCCGCCCCGTGGTTGAGCGCGTCGCTGGACGGGACGAGCGCGCCGGCCACGCTCGATGTGGCGGCGGCGAGCTCCTCGCTCGCGCCCGGCACGTACACGGGCACCGTGCGGATCGTGTCGAGCCTGTCCGGCGTGCAGGCTGCGGATCTCCAGGTGACGCTCACCGTGGCCGTCGGCGCGCCGCCGTCGATCGTGCTCTCGGGCTCGACCGTCCCGTTCACCGTCCCGCAGGGCGGCCCGGACCCGGCCGCGAGCCTGGTGCAGGTGACGAACGGCGGCGACGTGCCGCTCACGGGGCTGCAGGTCGGCGCCATGGCGTACGGGCCCGGCCCGAGCGGGTGGGCGACCGCGCTGCTGCTCGGCACGTCGGCACCCGCACAGGTGGCGATCGATGCCTCCGCGGAGAACCTCGCGCCCGGGACGTACACCGCGACCGTATCCGTCGGCTCGACGCTCGCCGGCGTGGCAGCGCGCACGCTCACCGTGACGCTCACCGTGGGCGCGGCTCAGCCGCCGCCGACGCTCGCCGCCGGCGCCCCGGCGGCCAACTTCTCCGCGATCAGCGGTGGAGGGAGCCCGGCGCCCGTGCTGCTGCCGGTGACGGCGAGCGGCGGCGCCGCGGCGGGTCTCGCCGCGTCCGTCACGTACGATCAGCCGGGTCCGGCGTGGCTCGCCGCCGCGATCGCCGGAGCCACGCCGACCACGCTCACGCTCCAGCCCTCCGTGACGGGACTCGCCGACGGGATCTATACGGCGACCGTGAGGATCTCGAGCACGACGCCCGGCGTGAGCCCGACGTTCGTCGAGGTGTCGCTCGTCATCGGGCCGGCCGCGCCACCGGCGGTGATGACGCTCTCGCCGGCGGCCGTCACCGCGGTCACCGCACAGTCCACGTCGGCGGGGAGCCAGTACGTCACGATCACGAACACGGGCGGCGGTGCGCTCGGTGGGCTCTCCGTCGGCGCGGCCACGGACATGGGCGGACAGCCCGTGGCGTGGGTCACCCCGTCGATCTCTTCCTCCTCCGCCCCCGCGACGGTCACGCTGACGTTCGCCACGAGCGCGCTCGCGATCGGATCGTACTCGGCCACGTTCCCCGTGCTCTCGAGCCAGCCGGGCATCGCGACCCAGACGGTGAGCGTGGGCCTCACCGTGACGGGCTCGATCAACCCGCCGGCCGGCGCGATCGGGGCGTCGCCGACGAGCGTGAGCTTCGCGGCCCACGTCTCGGGCACGACCTCGCCGCAGCGGAGCGTGCTGCTCACCAACACGGGCGCGAGGAGCGTCTACGCCCTCCAGACGTCGATCACGTACGGGCCGGAAGGCACCGGTTGGCTGTTCGCCGACGTCAGCGGACCCACGCTCCCGTCCACGCTCACGTTGTACCCCTACAGCCTCGGCCTCACCGCCGGCACGTACACGGCCACCGTGGAGGTGCGTGGCACGACGCAGACCGGTCCGTCGTTCTTCGAGATCCAGGTGACACGGACCATCACCGTCACCATGGTCGTCCGCGAGGACGACATCGACGTGACGCCGTCGTTCGTGACGTTCGTGCCTTATCCGCTGCTGGGCTCGACCACGCCCGTCGATCTCCTCGAGCCCATCGAGATCACATCCACGGGCGGCCCTACCGTGCCCGGCCTGACCGTGACCGACCTCGGTCCGGCGCCCTGGCTCACGACGACGCTGAGCTCGACGAGCACCCCGGCGCTCCTCTATCTGCGCGCGGATCCGACGGGCCTGGGCCTGGGCCGCCAGCTCACGACGCTGGCGATCGGGTTCGAAGGCAACTCGGAGGCCGAATACGTCGATGTGGAGCTGCGGGTGTTCGGGTTCGTGCTGGACTCCAGCCAGGTCAGCCTGACGGCGCAGGACGGCACCATCCCGCAGTCGACCGTGAGCATCGAGTACGGCGGCAACGAGCCCGTGATCGGCGACGTCGTCTACGGCGTGGGTCAGCCGGCGGGATGGCTCGAAGCGGAGATGACGTGCCCGTTCTCCGGTTGCCCCTCGAATCGAGTCTACCTGACGGTCCGCGCGATCACGAGCGACCTGCCGGCGGGCACCCATCAGGCAACGGTTCGCATCGACGGTCAGAACCCGGGCGTCCCGTCCCAAACGCTCGCCGTGACGCTCACGGTGCTTCCGCCGACCATCCCCGTTCTCGCGGTCTCGACGCATGCCGTCACGTTCACCGGCCCCGCCGTCGGCGTGAGCCCGCTGCCGGTCGCGATCGATGTCGTGAACACCGGGGCCGGCTCCATCACGGACCTCCTGGTGGGCCAGCTCCCGCTTCCGGCGTGGTTGAGCGCCAGCCTCGACCGAACCACGACGCCCGCCAGGCTCACGCTGACACCGTCGGTGGTCGGTCTCGCTCCCGGGTACTACTTCGCGACGCTGTTCGTGAGCGGCGTCGAAAACCTGAACGTCCCGACGATCGACGTGGTCATGACGGTCCCCTCGGTTCCGCTCCTGACGCTCTCGACGTCGCTGCTCGAGTTCAACGCCGGAGGCGGCGGCGCGAATCCGGCGTCGAGGACCACGTTGATCACGGCCGCCGCGTCCGGGGTGGGTCCGGCGGCGCCGCTGACCGGGCTGCGCGTGGACAGCGTCACCTACCAGGTCGGGCAGCCGACCGGTTGGCTGACCTGGGCGCTCTCGTCCACGACCGCACCGGCCACGCTGCGCGTGCAGCCGTTCACCGGCAGCCTTCCGGAGAACGACTACGTCGCCAGGATCTGGCTGTCGTCGCCCGTCGCGGGCAACAACCCGCGCTCCGTCGAGGTTCGCTTCGAGGTGGGGCCGCCGTCGCTCACGCTCTCGTCGAGCGCCGTGTCGCTCATGGCCTATTCGCCACAGGCGCCGTTCGCCGACGTGGACGTCACGAGCGGCGGCGCGATCGTGAGCGATCTCACGCTCGGCGCTCCGGTCTACCAATCCGGCTCCGCGTGGCTCACCGCCCAGCTCGTCGGTGGATCGACGACACCGACGCGCATCAGGCTGACCGCGGCGATGGGCTCGCTCGCGCCGGGCACGTACCAGGCGACCGTCGACGTTCTGTCCGCCATGTCGGCGAACAGTCCGCGCACGATCACGGTCACGTTCGACGTGCGACCCGGCATCGGGGTCGCCCAGTCGTTCGTGTCGTTCCCTTCGTTCGCGCCGCCGCCGGGCACCAGCACCCTCACCCAGACCGTGTCGATCACCAACACCGGTGCGGGCACGTTGACGGGGCTCTCGGCGACCGTCTCGTCCGGGGCGCCTTGGCTGCAGGCGACGCTGAGCCAGACGACCGCGCCGGCGACGCTCACGCTGAGCGTCGTTCCGGGCGCGCTGAGCGTCGCGACGCGCAACGCCACCGTGACGATCGCCTCAGCGGTGGCAGGAAACACGCCGCGGACGATCAGCGTGTCCTATTCGATCAGCACATCGTTCCGGCAGGACGTCGTCCCGTTGATCAGCGCGCCGTCGAGCGCCGGCGGACGGTGTGCCGGCTGCCATGGAGCCGGCGGGTCGAAGCCCAACCTCACGGCCGGTGCGGATACGACCGCGCTCCACGGCCGTCTCGTCGGGCCCGCCGTGACGCCCTGCGGCGGAACGGGGCGGACCTACGCGATTCCAGGTCGGCCGGAACTGAGCGAGCTGCTCTCGTTGGTCGGACCGAATCCCAACCCGTATCCCTGCGGGCAGCCCTTCATGCCGATCGGCGAGACCTACCAGGGCACCTTCGCACAGCAGCAACTGCGGACGGCGCTCGACGCTTGGATCCGCGAGGGCGCACCGAACAACTAGGGCATGCGGACGATCATCCGGCGCGATGACGTCGCCGGGCTCCGGACGGCTAGGAGCTCGAGGGCCCGAGCTCGGGAAACTTCCTGCGGTCCGGCATGCGGGTCCGCACGCCGCGCCGCCGCTCCGCGCCGGAGCGTCGCTCCCACCCCTCCGCCAGCCAGCTCGCGATCAGGAGCCGATGCCGGAAGTCCTCCGTATCGGCGTCGTCATCGTTGGCCTCGAACACGCGGCGAGGCGGGCCGTCGTCGACCGACACGAACCATCCGCCGGCGCTGAACTCGTCTCCTCCGCCGGGAACGGGGCGAACGTCCGCCCGGTAGCGGCGACCTTCGTGCATGAACTCGACGGCGCGTACCACGCTCGACCTCCTGTTTTCGCACAAGGTACTGTGCGCTGCGCCGTTCCGCTCTGCGCTGTCAGCCCGCGTCGGGTTGGATCCGCAGGATCTCGATGATCTGGCCGACCATGCACGTGCTGGCGAGATCGTCCCGCTCGGTCGCCTCGAACGTGACGCCGAGCCCGTCGACGTGGAGCTCGGCCGGGAGGTTGATCGGCTCGTAGATCCGCTCGGCGGTGGCGATCACCCAGCAGCCGCCTTCGATCCCGACGAACTGCACGGTGCCGACCTGGTCGAGGTCCGGCGTGGTGACGCCGCACGAGGCGCCGAGGGTGAAGGCCGCGAAAGCGATCAGCAGCGGGGTCCGGTTCGTCATGATCCCATGACGAGCGCGGGGCGACCGATGTGACAGGCGCTCAGCAGCTCACGCCGCCCCCGCCCGACATGACGCTGCAACCGCTGTTCGGGTCGAAGAAGTACGAGCTCTGTCCGTCGCTTCCGAGGTGTCCGAAGAGCGACGAGCGGTTGTAGCCCGCACCGCCCGAGGCCTGCTGGGCGAGCATGATCAGGTTGCCGAGCGGCTGGCCGCCCTCGATGCCGTACCAGCCGTCGAAGCGCAGCCAATACCGGCCGGGATAGACGGGGCCGAGCGTGCTGAGCGCGGCCACGTCCTGGGGATGGAGCTCGCGTCCGTTCACGAACACGCCGGTGAGCGTGCCGGAGCCGCCGCCCGAGGCGTCGGCCGCGAGCGGACCGCCCATCTGGAGCGCCGGCATGGTGAACCCGAGGCCGGGTCCGCCCATCAGGCCGAAGAGGCCGGACGTGGCGTCGTACCAGTAGTCGCCGGGTGCGACCTGGATCCCGTTCTGCGCGAGCGCCTGCAGGATGTCCGCACCGAGCTCGACGCGGTTGACGGTCACGCGGCCCTGCGCGCCCACGCCGGAGGCGGCGAGGCCCGAGAGGGCGAACGAGAGGATCGCGGTCAGGGTGCGGCTCGGGCGCATGGGGCCTCCTGGGGGGAGTGAATCCCTGAGAGTATGCACTGGAACGCCGGTTAGACAGTGGCCGGACGCGACGGGGCCGGGGCCGGAATTGCGCCGCCCGAACCCCGCACCCACGTTCAGCCGGAACCCCTCGCCGGAGGCAGGAGAAGCCATGAGATCGAGAGCGCTCGTGTTCGCGTTGGCCACGTCGTTGGCCACGTCGTTTGCCGTGTCGTTGGCGCCGGCGGCCGCCTCGGCCCAGCTCAGCGAGCCCGCCGCCTGGGCCGCCTACGCGGTCAACCAGTATCAGGTCACGCCGGACATCACGTACCTGACCTCGGAGGGTTACGAGAGCAAGCTCGATCTCTACGTGCCGCGCGGCGCCACGGCGCCCGTCCCCGTGCTCATGTACTTCCACGGCGGGTTCTGGGTGCGCGGCAGCAAGGACGCGAGCATGCTGAACATCCTCCCCTATCTGGAGATGGGGTTCGCGGTGGTGAACGTCGGCTACCGGCTGGGCCGCATCTCGCTCGCGCCGGCGGCGGTCGAGGACGCGCGCTGCGCGCTCCGCTGGGTGTTCAACAACGCCGAGCAGTACCGGCTCGATACGTCGCGGATCGTCACGACGGGGCACTCGGCGGGCGGGCATCTCTCGTTGATGACGGGCATGCTCACGGCCGAGGCGGGGCTCGACGACCGCTGTCCGGGCAACACGCCGACCGCCGTCGCGGCGATCATCGACTGGTACGGACCGACCGACGTCGGCGACCAGCTCGACGGCCCGAACCGCCAGAACGCCGTCGTGGAGTGGTTCGGCGGCATGCCGAACCGCTTCGAGGTGGCGAAGCGGGTGAGCCCGCTCGAGTACGTGCGGCGCGACCTGCCCCCGATCCTCACGATCCACGGCGACGCGGACCGGACCGTGCCCTACGCGCACGCCGTCCGGCTGCACGAGGCGCTCGAGCGGGCGGGCGCCGGGCACGAGCTCCACACGGTTCCGGGGGGCGCGCACGGCGGGTTCACGCGCGAGCAGACGGTCGAGATCTTCCAGAAAATCCAGCGATTCCTGGGGGAAAACGGCATCGTCGCGATGCGGCGATGATGTCAATACAAGATGATGGTGCTATAATGGTTCCAAAACGGAACCGCGATGCCGAATCTCACGCTCAAGAACATCCCGGCCGACCTGCTCGAGCGCCTGAAGGCGAGCGCCGAGGTCGGTCGCCGGAGCCTCAATAGCGAGGTGATCCACCGGCTGGAGGCGTCCATCGGGCGCTCTCCGGCCGACGTGGAAGCGCTGCTGGCCGAGCTTCGCGACGTCCGCGAGCGGCGGCGGCTTCCGTACCTGGCCGATCAGGCCGCGCGCGCGACGCGGGATGCGGCTCGGCCGTGATCGTGGTGGACGTGAGCGTCGTGGCCTATCTGCTCATCGAAGGCGAGCACACGCCGGCCGCCGAAGCGCTGTACCGGACCGATCCGGAGTGGGCGGCGCCCCTCGTCTGGCGCTCGGAGTGGCGGAGCGTGCTCCGCGGCTATCTCCGGCGCGGTCACCTCACGCTCGCGGGCGCGCTCGAGCGCACCGGCGCCGCGCAGCGCCTCACGCGCGGGCGCGAGTATCCGGTCGATGACGCGCTCGTCCTCGAGCTGATGTCCGAGTCGACGTGCTCGGCGACGAGCTGCGAGTACCTCGCGCTCGCGGAGACGCTCGACGTGCCGCTCGTCACGAACGACCGCGAGGTGCTCGAGGCCTTCCCGAAGCGAGCGGTCAGCCCGAGCGCTCATGTGCGTGCGGTGGGTGCTGTGAGTGCTGCGGCCGCCGCGACTGCCGCCGCGGTGGCTCGGCCGTGAGCGCCGCCGCGAAGGTCCACGCCGGCACCGCGGCTTCGTCGGCCTCGGCGCTGCCGTACGGGGCCGAGTCGCCGGCCTCGCTCCTCGACACCAAGCTGTACGCGCCCAAGCGCCGTCCGGGGGCCGTCCCGCGCGCGCGCCTCGTCGCGCGCCTCGCGGAGGGCGCGCGCGGCAAGCTGACGCTGCTCTCGGCGCCTGCGGGCTTCGGAAAGACCTCGCTGCTGGCCGAGTGGCTCGGGGGCGAAGACGGCGCTCCGGGTCGCTCCGCGTGGGTCTCGCTCGATGCGACCGAGAACGACCCGACGCTCTTCTGGTCCTACGTCATCACGGCGCTGCAGAGGGCGGGGCTCGACGTCGGACGGGAGTCGCTCTCGTCGCTGTATGCGGCGGATCCGACGCCGATCGAGCAAGCGCTGACGGGGCTGATCAACGAGCTGGACGAGCTCGAGCAGGACGTCGTGCTCGTCCTGGACGACTATCACGTCGTCGGCGACGCGCGCGTGCACGCCCAGACGGCGTTCCTGCTCGATCATCTGCCGGCGCGGATGCACGTCGTCATCGCGAGCCGCGTCGCTCCGCCGTTACCGGTCGCGCGGCTGCGCGCGCGCGGAGAGCTGACGGAGATCGAGGCCGGGGATCTGCGCTTCACGCAGAACGAAGCCGGCGCGTTCCTTCGGGACTCGATGGCGCTCGACGTGTCGGAGCGCGACGTCGCGACGCTCGAGCAGCGGACCGAAGGATGGGCCGCCGGGCTCCAGCTCGCGGCGCTCTCGCTCAAGGGCCGGTCGGACGTGCGCGGTCTCGCCGACGCGTTCTCGGGCGACAACCGGCACGTGGCGGATTACCTGGTCGAGGAGGTGCTGCGCGCCGAGCCCGAGCGGGTCAGGCGGTTCCTCCTGTCGACGTCGGTCCTGGAGCGGCTCGGAGGGCCGCTCTGCGAGGCGGTCACCGGCGAGCGGGACGCGTCGTCGGTGCTCGCGGACCTGGAGCGGCGGAACGTGTTCGTCGTGCCGCTCGACGACCGGCGCGAGTGGTATCGATATCATCATCTCTTCGCCGAGGTCCTCCGGGCGCACGCGATGCGGGAGGACCCGGCGCGCGTGCGCGCGGATCACGCACGGGCGAGCGCGTGGTTCGAGTCGATGGGCGCGACGGCCGACGCGATCCGCCACGCGCTGCTGGCGGGCGACGCGGACCGGGCGGCCGCGCTGCTCGAGGCGAAATGGCCGCCCAGGGACCGCAGCCACGCCGCGGCCCGGTGGCTCGAGATGGTGAAGGCGCTGCCCGACGAGGTCGTCCGGGCGCGGCCCGTGCTCAGCATGGGCTACGCGTGGGCGCTGCTGAATAGCGGGGAGCTCGAGGCGTCGGAGACCCGCCTGGAGGACGTCGAGCGCTGGCTCGCGGACGCTCCCGCCGACGCCTCCGCCGACGCCTCCGTGGACGTCGCCCGCCTGCGCGGCGAGCTGGCTTCGGCGCGCATCTACCTGTCGCAGTCGCTCGGGGATTTCGCGGGGACGGTCGAGCACGCGAGGCGCGCGCTCGAGGGGGTGGCCGAGGACGATCTGGGCGCGCGCGCGACCGGCACGGCGCTGCTCGCCCTCGCGGAGTGGGCGGCCGGGGACCTGGAGAGCGCGCACGGGACGTTCACGCGCGCGCTCGGCCTCATGCGCGCGCTCGGCGCGCACCTGGACGTGATCCGCGGCACGTTCGTGCTCGGGGATCTCCGCGTGGCGCAGGGTCGGCTGCACGAGGCCGCGCGCATCTACCGCGAGGGGATCGAGTCGGCCGCGAAGCAGATCGCCGCCCACCAGATCAGCAAGGCCGCGGCCCCGGAGACCGACGAGCTGCACCTCGGCCTGAGCGAGCTGCACCGGGAGTGGAACGACCTCGAGGCCGCCGAACGGATGCTGATGAGCGTGACGGCGTCCGCCGCCGGGGCCGAGCACAAGGGCAACCGTCGGCGCTGGTGCATCGACATGGCCGCCGTGCGCTCGGCCGTCGGCGATCTCGACGGGGCGCTCGAGCTGCTCGAAGAGGCCGAGCGCGTGCACCGGCGCGATCCGATTCCGCAGGTCCGGCCGATTCCGGCGATGAAGGCGCGCCTCCGGCTCGCGCAGGGACGGCTCGCGGACGCGATCGCATGGATACGCGAGCGCGGCCTATCCGCCGAAGACGATCTCGTCTACATGCGGGAGTACGAGCACATCACGCTGGCGCGCGTGCTCCTCGCGCGAAACGACGCGGACGCGCTGCCGCTGCTCGAGCGGCTGACGAAGGCCGCCGAGGCGGGTGGCCGGAACGGCGCCGTGATCGAGACGCTGGTGCTGCGTGCGCTGGGCCAGCAGACGGCCAAGAAGCTGCACGCCGCCTTCGAGCATCTGGAGCGGGCGTTGGAGCTGGCGGAGCCGGAGGGCTACGTGCGCGTGTTCCTGGACGAAGGCGACCGGATGCGCGAGCTGCTCCGGCAGGCGGCCGCGCGGGGGCTCGCCGAGGGGCCGGTCCGGCGCCTGCTGGCGGCGTTCGACAAGCCGGCGCCGCTGACCCTTCCCGAGCCCCAACCGGTCGACTCTCCGGCCCTCCTGCTGACCCCGCGCGAGCTGGTCATCCTGCGGCTGATCGCCGGGGGGCTCCGGAACAAGGAGATCGCCGAGGAGCTCTCGATCACCCCGGCCACGGTGAAGCGGCACGTCGCCAACGCCTACGGCAAGCTGGGGGTGAGCCACCGGACCGAGGCCCTGAAGAAGGCCCAGGAGCTGAAGCTCCTGTAGGAGCCCCTACACCCCCGTCTACACCTTTTGGGCGAGGTGACGCCCCCTCGCTCCGCGCAGCTTCCTCTCGTCGAAAGTCACCATCCCACGAGAGGAGCCTGCCATGTTCCGCACCGCCCGCCGTTCCGCCCGCCGCCTCACCGCGGTCGCCCTGTCCACCGCCGCCCTGGTGGTCGTCTCGAGCCCGGCCGTCCAGGCCCAGTCGCCCTCGCCGGCCGCCGACGCCATGGAGTCGCCCGTCGCCCGCGGTCGCTGGGAGCTGATCGTGCCGGGCGGCATGCTGATCCCCACGGGCGACCAGCGGGACGCCGTCCAGCGCGGCGGCCTGACCGCGGCGCAGCTGTCGTACGCGCCCCGCCCGTCGCTCGCGTTCACGGCCACGTTCGCCTGGGCGCGGAGCCGGGACGTCGCGGCGGTCGATCGCCCGAAGCTCGACGTGTTCATGTACGACGTCGGCGTCGAGGTGCGCGCTCCCCGCTGGATCGGCGACGGCTCGCTCACGCTCAGCCCGTTCGCCGGCATCGGCGGCGGCGCGCGCAGCTACAACTACCGCAGCCTGCACGTCGACGCGACGCACAACCTGGCCGGCTACGCGAGCGCGGGCGGCGAGATCGGCATGGGTCGCGCCCACCTGCGGATCGAGGCGCGCGACTACGTCGCCGGCTTCGAGGCGCTCGACGGCCGGGGCGCGGGCCACGTCCGCAACGACATGGCCCTGTTGATCGGCCTCCGCTTCGGCACGCGCTGAGGAGGCGACCATGACGCTCTCGCGCCGATCCGAGTGGCTCGTCCCGAGCCTGTTGGTCCTCCTGAGCGCGGTGCCGGCGGTAGCCGGCACCGCGCGGCTCGTCGAGCTGGCGAGCGGGGCCGAGGTGACCGCGGCGAACGCGCGCTTCTTCGCGCAGCCGCTGCCCGCGGTGCTGCACATCCTGTCCGTCCTCCCGTACAGCATGCTCGGTGCGCTGCAGTTCGCGCCCGCGTTCCGCCGCGGCCGTCGTCGGCACCGCGTGGTCGGAGGCGTGCTCGCGATCTGCGGGCTGGTGGCCGCGCTGAGCGGTCTGTGGATGGCGCACTTCTATCCGTGGCCCGCCGCCGACGGCGAGGCGCTCTACGTCATGCGCCTCGTGTTCGGGTCGGCGATGGCCGCGTCGATCGTGCTGGCGGTGGACGCCGTCCGGCGGCGCGACTTCGCCGCGCACGGCGCCTGGATGACCCGCGCGTACGCGATCGGGCTCGGAGCCGGCACGCAGGTTTTCACGCACCTGCCGTGGCTCCTCCTGGTCGGCGCGCCGACCGAGCTGCCCCGGGCGGTGATGATGGGGGCGGGGTGGGTGATCAACGTGTTGGTGGCCGAATGGGTCATTCGAGGGCGGCACGGTAGATTGCGGGCTGCCCGCCATCCCGATCTCGCTCCCACATTCGGTCATCATGTCATATCGACGTTCTAGGCCCTCTCTCGTCCTGGCCCTGTGGGGAGCATTCCTCACCGTCACCGTCCCCACCTGGCTCGGCGCCCAGGTGCCGGAAGGACGGGCCGGTGGGCCGCCCGCCGCCGGCCGCGCCGCGGGCGCGGGACCTTCGACCGGCGGCTACGACCACGCCGCGGCTCCGGTGGCCCGGGCGGTGCGGACGTCCGAGCGCATCTCGATCGACGGGCGGATGGACGAGCCGGCCTGGATGACCGCGCCGGCGGTGACCGAGTTCTATCAGGTGGTGCCGAACGAAGGCCAACCGATCACGCAGCCGACCGAGGTCCGCTTCCTCTACGACGACGACTTCCTCTACGTCGGCGGATGGATGTGGGACGACGGGGAGATGCTCACACGTCTCGCCCGACGGGATCAGGGCGTGCCGGACATCGACATCTTCGCGATCCATCTGGACGGCTATCACGATCACCGCACGGCGGTGCGCATCGCGACGGCGCCGGGCGCGGGCTGGATCCGCGACGAGTTCATCGTCGGCGCGCGCCAGGGAGGTCCGGGCACGGGCGGCAGCTCCGACGCCGGCTGGGATCCGGTCTACGACGTGGAGTCGACGGTCACGGAGGACGGCTGGTTCGTCGAGTTCGCGATCCCGTTCAGCCAGCTGCGCTTCGGGAGCGCGCCCGCGCAGACGTGGGGGCTGCAGATCGAGCGGAAGATCCGCCGCCACGGCGAGGACACGATGTGGGCCTTCCTCCCGCGCAACGAGCCGCAGGGCGTGGCGCGCTACGGGCATCTCGAGGGGCTCGAGGGGCTGCGGCCGGGCCGCGGGCTCGAGATCCTCCCGTACACGACGGCACGCGCGGAATTCAAGGACATCCCGCGCAGCTCCGGCGCCAACTTCGACAACCCGTTCCGGAGCGGACAGGACTACTTCGCCAACTTCGGCGCGGACCTGAAGTACCGGCTCGGCACGAACTTCACGCTCGACGCGACCGTGAACCCGGACTTCGGCCAGGTCGAGGCCGACCCGGCGGTGATCAACCTGTCCGCGTTCGAGACGCGCGTGAACGAGCGCCGCCCGTTCTTCGTCGAAGGCGCCGACATCTTCCGCTTCGGCGAGGGCGCCGGCGGGGGATCGGAGCTCGTGAACACGCGCCGGATCGGCCGGGCTCCGCAGGGGTCGCTGCCGGACGCCGCGGAGTACGCGGACGTGCCCACCTCGACCACGATCCTCGGGGCGGCACGGCTGACCGGCCGGCCGACCGGCGGGTGGTCCGTCGGCATGCTCGAGGCTGTCAGCAACCGGGCGCACGTGCCGTGGGTGGACGCGAGCGCCGTCCGCTCGGAGACCACGATCGAGCCGGTGACGAACTATTTCGCGGGCAGGGTGCGCCGCGACCTGAACGAGGGCAGCAACGCGTTCGGCGTGATCGCCACGGCGGTGAACCGCGACCTGACGACGGACGAGCTGCGCGGCGAGATGCACGCGGCGGGCTACTCCGCCGGCCTCGACGGTCAGCTGCAGTGGGGGAACCGCGAGTGGGCGGTGAGCGGGGCGTTGGCGGGCAGCCGCGTGACGGGTGACGCGGCCGCGATCGCGCGTACGCAGCGGAGCTCGGCCCGGTACTTCCGGCGCGTGGACGCCGATCATCTCGAGTACGATCCCGCGGCGACGTCGCTCTCCGGGTTCTTCGCGACGATGAGCGGCGGCCGACAGCGCGGCGCATGGACGGGCGGCCTCACGGTCGACGCGACCAGCCCCGGCTACGAGGTGAACGACTTCGGGTTCCAGAGCGCCGCGGACCGCGTCAACTACAACGCGGACTTCGGCTACCGCATGCCGACCACGGGACGCCGGTTCCGCAGCTTCAACGTGTCGACGTCAGCCGGCCTCTCGGAGAACTTCGGCCGCGAGATCCTCTCGAAGGACGTGGGGCTGTCGGTGGGCGCCACCCACCTCTCGCAGTACGGGTTCAACATCCGGTTCAACAAGAACTTCGAGGCGCTGGACGACCGGCTGACACGGGGTGGGCCGCTCGCCGTCTCGCCCGGCGGTTGGTCGTCGAATCTGAACTTCAACTTCCCGCCGCAGGGGACGGTGACGCCGCGGCTGGGGTTCAATTACTCCAAGAACGAGGCCGGCGGATGGCGAAGGTCCGTGAACACCGGCCTGACCATGCGCTTCAGCGGGGTCTCGGAGCTGATTCTCGGCGCGAGCATGAGCCGGAGCCGCTCGCCGGCCCAGTACGTGACGACGATCGCCGACGCGCGGGCCACGGGCACGTACGGGAACCGTTACATCTTCGCGCCGATCGATCAGACGACGCTCGACATGGAAGTTCGACTGAACCTCACGTTCACGCGTCGTCTCTCGCTGGAGGTCTACACGCAGCCGTTCATCTCGAGCGGCGACTACGGTGCGCTCGGTGAGCTCGCGGCGCCCCGCACGTTCGATTTCCTCCGGTACGGATCGGACGTCGGGACGGCGGTGCGAGGAGCCGACGGCGTCTACACGATCGATCCCGTGGGTGACGGGGCCGACACGTTCACGATCGCGGATCGGGACTTCAATGTCCGCTCGCTGATCGGCAACGCGGTGCTCCGGTGGGAGTGGCGGCCGGGAAGCACGATGTATCTCGTGTGGCAGCAGAGCCGCTCCGATCGGCCGACCTCGACCGGCTACCCGGAGGGCACGTACGGGGACTTCGACTTCGGGCGCGACGCGGATCAGCTGTTCCGGCTGAAGGCCCAGAACACGTTCATGATCAAGGTGAACTACTGGCTGAACCCCTGAGGACGGGGGTGGGGCTGTCCTAGCCGGGGCTGTCTCTGGCCAGGTCCCGTGTGGGGGGCCAGCCGAGGGTAGCGGCTCGCCTGAGTGGGGGCCCCGCCCGAGGGTAGGGGCTACGCCCGACGGTGTGGGGGCCCGCCGAGGGTAGGGGCCACCCCCGAGGGTGTGGGGCCGCCCGAGCCTAGGGGGCCCGCCCGAGGGTAGCGGCCCGCCCGAGCGTAAGGGCCCGTCCGAGCGTTGGGGCCCGCCCGAGCGTGGGGGCCCACCCGGGTGGGGACCCGCCCGAGGTTCGGGGTCCCTTCCAGGCGGGTTTCGAGCTCGTTCGATCATTGAAGCACTTCGTCCCCGGTTTCGGCGGCCTCGATCGTTCGACCGTCGAACGATTCGAGGGAGGCGCCCAGGAAGGGGTGCACCCTCTTTCCGAAACCGACCCGTCTAGCGCGCCCGACGACCACGTAGCGACCTACCGATCGGTAGCCCTCGCAAGGGCTGACACGATCCCCCCCGCCCACTCGTTCGTAGGGTACGATCCAGTCCCCATACCGGTTGGCACACTTACTGAAGCAACGCCGCGCATGGCTACCTATGTGCTCATTCACGGCTCGGCGTCGGATTCCTGGTACTGGCATCGCGTCGCGCCGCTGCTCGAGGCGCGCGGTCACACCGTGGTCGCGCCGGACCTTCCCGTGGACGACGATGCGGCGGGCCTCGCCGACTACACCGAGCGGGTCGTGCGCGCCGTCTGTGACCCGCACCGGCGGCCGAAGCCGCTGATCGTGGTGGGCCAGTCGATGGGCGGATTCACTGCGCCGCTCGTCGCCGATCGCATCCCGGTCGACCTGATCGTCATGCTCAACCCGATGATCCCCGCGCCGCGCGAGCGGCTCGGCTCGTGGTGGGAGCGCACCCGACTCGACGAGGCACGGCGCGATCTCCGGGACTTCTTCCACGACGTGCCGAAGGACGTCGTCGAAGCCGCGCTCGCGCGGGGCGAGCGCCGCCAGTCCAGCAAGCCGTTCGAGGAGACCTGGCCGCTCCACGCCTGGCCGCCGGTCCGCACCCGCGTCCTCCTCTCCCGCGACGACCGCTTCTTCCCGGCCGACTTCGTGCGGCGCATCTCCCGCGAGCGCCTGGGAATCGTCCCCGACGAGATGGCGGGGGGGCACCTCGTGGCGCTCGCTCGGCCCGAGGAGCTGGTGGAGCGGCTCGAGGGGATGAGGATGGCGGAGCTGGAGGCGGCGGCGTAGGCGAATCGGTGGCGGGCGGCTCGCACCCCCGCGAGATTGGGCCGATGTCGTCAGCCCTGTCGGTTTCGCGGTCCGCTCTGGTCTTGGTGGCGCTGTGCGCCTCGCAGGCGCTCGACACCGTGCCCGCGGCCGGACAGACGCCGGCGACGCCCCGCGTGCAGATCCAAGGGGTCGTGGTCGACGCGATCACGCTGGATCCGGTGGACTCGGCGACGGTCACCCTGGTGGGCTCGGACGTGAGCGTCACGACGCCGCAGTGGGGCACGTTCGAGATCGACGTGCCTCCGGGTCCGGTCGCGCTCCACGTGACCGCCCCGGGGCGTGCGAGCGTGATCGTGGACACCGAGGTGCTCGTCGACCGTCCCTCGTTCGTGCGCGTGCCGCTCCCGACCTTCGCGCTCACGCTCTCCGAGCTGTTGGTGGAGGCCGAGCCGAACGACGCCGCGCTGGCCGGTCCGGCGCGCACGGCGGCGGACCTCGTCGCCCGGGAAGTTCCGCGCCTGCTCGTGACCTCGGGGCAGGTGGGGCAGAGCGATTTCGCCATCAACCTCCGGTCGGCCACCTCCTTCGGCGGTCCGCAGGCGCCGCTCGTCGTCATCGACGGCATCGTCCTGTCACGGGGCCCCGCCGCCTTCGAGGCGCTGGAGCGCATCCCGGCCGCCGACGTGGCGGAGATCGAGGTGCTGCGGGGGGCATCCGCCGCCTTTCTCTATCCGATGGCCGCGAACGGGGTCATCCTCGTGACGACGAAGCGCGGCCAAGCGCGCTGACGACGCTGCACCCATAACGCGAGAGGCCGGGCCCGGTTTCCCGGACCCGGCCTCGATCCGCCGACCTGAGTCGGCGACTTCGATCAGCGGCTAGTTGAACTTCGGCCGCTCGCCCGCTGGGCAACCCGTTCCGCGT
This sequence comes from Gemmatimonadales bacterium, assembly GCA_050181335.1. Classification (GTDB taxonomy): domain Bacteria; phylum Gemmatimonadota; class Gemmatimonadetes; order Longimicrobiales; family Gaopeijiaceae; genus UBA2982. The sequence continues at coordinate 291,963 of JBFXDG010000002.1, forward strand.
GCGTCCAGGCCGCCGAAGTTCGGGTTGATCTGGTACTCGGACTGCGGCATCAGCATGCGCACGCCGCCCAACAGCTCGTAGTTCGAGACGTTCTGCCACTCGCCCACTCGGCGCGGGAACCAGAGCTTCTCGTTCTTGATGATCTTCGTGGACCAGAAGCGCGCCTCGAGCCACAGCGCGCGCCGGCGCTCCTCGATGATGAGGTCGTCGAAACGGTCCGCGTCGGACTCGACCAGCGTCCGGTACGCGCCCTGGACCAGCGGCAGACCGGCAGCCGTACGAATCGCGTTGATGTGGTCGACGCCTGCCGCGCTCGGGCCGGCGGCCTCCGCACGGATGAGCCGCATCTCGCGCCAGTTCACCAGCGGGATGTCGTCCGCGAGAGACGTGTACTTCCGCTCCACGGGACGCGATCCGCCCGCCGTGTTGCCGTTCGCGTGCACGACCCGGGTGTCGGCCGTCATGCCGGCGCCCGTGGTGAGCGGGTTGCCCGTGTCACTCACGGGACGACCGGTCGCGGTCTCGATGGCGAGGTTGAGGTAACCCGTGAACGGGACCGGGCTCGGCCACGCCACACCCGTCACGGGGTGCGATCCGAGCTCGGTGACCCCGGGGTTGGCGCCCACGGCGATGGCGCCCTGGAGGAAGCCCTGCGCCTGAACGCCGCCGGCATTCCCCTGGACGCTCGCCACCGCGTTGCGACGATCTTCGGGATCCTCGCGCAGGACCCACGCCACGTGGTTGTCGGTCACCATGGCCGCGTCGGCGGCGGCGCCCGCGAGGTCGCCGTTCGCGTAGCGGATACGCGCGCGCAGACCGAACGCGGTCTGGCGAATGTCACGCGTGACCACGCCCGCCGTGGTCCTGATGCTGTCGAGGCCCGGCGTGTGCGCGAACACGCTGTCCGTCCAGCCTTCCGCGACGTCCAGCACCTCCGACGGCGTCATGAGCTGACCGAAGTTGGTCACGCCGGCTTCGCGATCGTAGGTGCTGATCGCGAACTCGCAGAAGTACTCGCCGAACACGCCCAGCGTGACCGCGTTGTACAGCGCCAACGTGGAGAGCAGGCGCTCCTTGTTGGCGACCGTCGCAGTCGTGTTGAGGATCTGATCGTAGGAGCGATACCCCTCGGCGCGCGCGATCAGCAGGTTCTCCACGAAGGAGTCGTCCCACACGCCCGTGTCGCAGGAACCGCCGCTGGGCGTGTCGAGGTACTGCGAGAAGCCCGGGCCGGAGCCCGCGACTCTCTGGAAGTTGTCCTCGAGACCCGAGGCGTGGACCACGAGCGCCGAGTAGGCGCACTCCACGGCTCCCTGGACCGAGTTGACCTGCGTGGCAGCGGTGGCGGGGTCGTCCAGCGCGTCGGCCGTCACGGCCGCCGGCAGGTCGACCTCCAAGAGCGTATCGCAGGCGCCCGTGGCCGCAACGGCGCACATCAGCGCAGCGGCCTTCGCCTGTCGTCGATAGTTAGTCATGAGTTTCTCTATCCGTATTTGTGTTGGTCCCCGACGAGGCCGACGCGGACATCGAGCCGCGCCGACCTCGTCCGGAGGATCGCTTAGAAGCTTACGCGCAACGCCGCGGTGATGCTGGCGATGCCGGGCATCTCCCAGAGCGCCGTGGCGTTCGGGTCGTTGCCGTTGTTCGAGTAGTCCGGATCGTAGATCGGATTGCCGCCCAGATCCGTCTTCGTCTTCTGCCACAGCACCCACATGTTGTTCGCAGAAACCGAGAGCGAAGCGCGATCGGCACCGATGCGGCCGATCAGGTTCTCGGGCAGCGTGTAGCGGACGCCCAGCTGGCGAACCTTCCAGAAGTCCGCCGGGAAGCGGCCCTGGTAGCGATCGTCGGCGATCGGGCCGGCGTTGTTGCCCGCGAGGAACAGCGGGTCCGTACGGATGACGGCCGCGTAGCAGCTGCGGTACGTGCCGCACGCGAACTGCGCGTCGGTGCTCGCGACCCAGCGGCCGTACTGGCCCTGGATCACCGAGAAGATCTGGATGTCCTGGAGCAGCGTGAGCGTCGGCGCCACGCTGAACGTGTACGTCGGATACGCGGGCCCGAGCAGAATGCCCTCTTCGTTGTACGTGCTGCAGAGGACGTCCGGACCACCCTGCATGATCGGCGGACCACCCGGCACCGCCGGCCGGCCACCGTCGCAGAGCGCGGTCGCGGTGTTGACCGAACCGGGCCGCGGATTTCCACTCGTATCGAGGTTCAACTCGGCGAAGCGGAGGATGTGGTCGCTCGCCACGTTCGGGAACGGCCAGCCGATCTGGAAGTTACCCGTCGGCAGGATGCCCTCGCCGAGCGACGTGACTTCGTTCTTCGTGTGGTCGGCGGACAGATCGAGGTCGAACGACACCGCGTCGCTCTGGTAGACGCGCGCGTTGAGGCTCGCCTCCCATCCCCACGACTTCATCGAGCCGAGGTTCGCCTGCCGCGTTCCCAGCAGCCCCGTCGACGGAGCGAGCGACTGGTTGACGAGCATGTCCTCGGTCTTGGTGTTGTAGTAGCTGAACGCGCCCGAGAGACGGTCCTGGAAGAGGGCGATGTCGAAGCCCACCTCGATCTCCGTGCTCACTTCGGGGCCGACGTCCGGGTTACCCGACGTCGAGGGAATGAGGCCGTTGCCGTTCGGACCGACGATCGTCGCGAGCAGCGTGGACTGCGCGAAGGTGCTGGGCTGACGGCCCGACTGACCCCACGCACCACGCAGCCGCATGCTGTTGATCATCTCGGGAGCCGGCCAGAAGGACTCCTCGGAGATCACCCACGACGCCGAAACCTTCGGATAGTACTGGAGGTCGAAGTTCGAGCCGAACGCGGAGTTGTCGTCACCGCGAACCGCGCCGGTGAAGAAGATCCGGTCCTCCCACGACAGCTCCTCCTGCACGTAGAAGCCGAGCGTCTTGTTCTCCTCGTACGAGTAGTCGAGGGTCCGGGTCGCGAGCTCCGTCTGGTCCGCCACGCTCTGGCTGGGAATGAGGAAGTCACGACCGACGGCGCTGATGTTGTCCTCGTAGCGCGCGTAATACTGCGCGCCCACGGACGTGTTGGTCCCGAAGCTCTCCGTGACCGCGTACCTGGCGCTCAGGCCGTAGTCGAACGTGATGTTCGTGTCGAGCGGACGGGCGTAATCGAGTAGTCCCCGTGGCGCGGCCGGAATGTCGGAGCCGCCCGGCAGGAACTCGTTGTTGACCGACGAGCCCCGGTCGATGCCGAACGTCAGCCGCTGGCTGAAGATGTCCAGGAACCGGTGGTTGGCGGTGATGCTGCCGGTGAACTTCGTGTACTTACGCCAGATGTCGGTCTTCTCGTAGACGTCCGGGAAGCGCTCCTGGAAGCCCAGGAAGCCCTGTCCGAGCGACTCGTCCCGGGTCGTCGCGGGGTCGTCCTCGCGGATGCCCGGGATCTGATCCATGCGGCCCCAGGTGAGCTGGTGCCACGCGCCGCCCTCACCCGAAACCGTGGCGAACCGCGTCTTGCCCTGCGTGTAGCCGGTCGAGACGTCGACGTTCAGGTTCTCGGCGAGGAGGAACGTCAGGTTGGCCCTCATGGCCGCCTGATTGTTCGTGTTGTAGTCGAGGATGCCCACCTCGTCGTTCCAGGTGGCGCCGACGTAGTAGCGAACCGCCTCCACGCCGCCGCGGACGGTCAGGTTGTAGCGCTGCGTGTGACCGTTCTGGAACATGTCCTCGTTGCGCGCCAGCGGCTTGTAGGTCGCCGCCACGGCGAACGCCGGGTTGCCCACGGGGAGGTTCGCGTACCGGCCCCGTCCGTGGTAATAGTCGTTCGTCTCATCGTAGAAATTGATCGGCACGATGGCGTCGGCCGGGCAGGCATTCAGCGCCGACGCAGGCAGCGTGATGCTGCAGGCGTACTGCGTGCCCAGTCGCTCCTGCGGGTTCCGCATGAAGTTCGTGCCCTGGCTGACCTCGAGCTCGAACTGCGGCGCACCCACGCTGCCGCGCTTCGTGATGATCTGAATCACGCCGGCGGAAGCCTCGGTGCCGTAGAGCGTCGCGGCCGAGGGCCCCTTGATGATCTCGATGCTCTCGATGTCATCGGGGTTGATGTCGTTGATCGCGCTGGCGTTACCGCCCGCGCTGCCGCCGGAGCGAGGACCGACCGTCGCGTCGTTGTTGACGCGGACGCCGTCCACGAAGATGAGCGGCTGGCTGCCGAGCTGCGTGCTGGTCACGCCGCGGATGGTGATCGGCGATCCGCCGCCGACCTGACCGTCCGTGCGCCCGAACCGCAGACCAGGCGTACGTCCTGCCAACACGCCCTGCAGGTTCGTGATCGGCGCCTGATCCGTGAGCGCCGCGACCGATGCCACCTCGACGGAGTTACCGAGCGCGCGGCGTGCCGAACCGCCCGCCGTGCCGGTCACGACGATCTCGTCGAGCGCGAGCGCCTGCTCCGTGATGCGGAAGTCGAGGACGGCGGTCTGTCCCGCGGTGACGGTGACGTTCTGCGTCACCTGACCGTATCCGATTCGCTGCACCGTCACCGAACGCGGGCCGGCGGGGACGTTCTGCAGGAGATAGCTGCCGTTTTGCTGCGTCAACACCCCGATGTCCAGCTCCGAGATGAAGACCTGCGCCGCCGGGATCGTTCCCCCGGTCTGCGCGTCCAACACCCGTCCGGCGATCGTGCCCGTCTGGGCCGACACCGCCTGAGTCGAGAGCAGCAGCAAAGCTGCCAGCGCTCCCGACCTCAGGTACCAGCGCGTACGAGAAACGCGGTCCATGAGTCCTCTCTGTTCAAGTGCGAAGGACACTGCTCCCCCCCCTCCACCCCACCCGAGCAGCCTAGCCTACGCCTGCACCCCCGGATGCCGCAAGGCGCCTGGAGAATCGGCCGGCCCACATAGGTAAACGACCCGAAAGGTCGGGTCGAGACAAAGGGTTTGCGATCCCGGCCACGACATGTTCTCTTGGACCAGTTTCGACGAGACCACGGAGCGCATGCATGATCGTTTCAATGTTCGAAAAGGCACGACCTCTGGCGGCGGGGCTCGCCCTCGCCTGGGCGACCGCGGCGTGTGGCTCCTACGAGGCGACGGGCCTGCAGGGGAACGTCGTCGACACGAGCGATGCCGACGCCAGCCTGCACGACGACCGCCCCGTCATTCGTATGTACGAGTTCTCGGCGTCACCGGGAGGGATCACGGTCACGGCGGGGACGGCGGTCGAGTGGCGGAACATGAGCTCCCAGACCCACAGCGTGTCGAACTACTCCACCCATCCGCAGGCGGCGACGTGGGACGACGCGCTCCTCGAGCCGGGCGGGGAGTTCTCCCACGTGTTCTCGGAGCCCGGGGAGTACGGCTTCGTCTGCATCTTCCACCAGGAAGTCGGCTACATCACCGTGGTCGCGGCGGACATGGACGACGACATGGACATGGATGACATGGACATGGACGACATGATGGATATGGACGACATGATGGGCATCATGCCCTAGCACGTCGTCCGTGCCGGCGGGTCCCCGCCGGCACGAGCCGAAATCTCAGGGCACGCCGTGGGCGGGGCTGCCCGGCGGCCACGGGTTCGAGAACCGCGGGTCCGTGAGAAAGTCCTGGTCCGTGAGCGCGTTCAGGTAGTCGATCAACCCCTGTCGCTGCTCCGCCGTGAGGCTGAACCCGGTGAGCAGCCGGCTCTTGAAGGGGTTCGCGCTGCCGACGCCCGCGTTGGGGCCGCTCGCGATGGTCCTGCCTCCCGCCGCGTAGTGGTCGATCACGTCGTCCAGCGTCGCGATGCTACCGTCGTGCATGTAGGGGGCGGTCACGGCCACGTTCCGCAGGGTGGGAACCTTGAACTTGCCCATGTCCGCCGGGTTTCCGGTGAACGCGAACAGACCCGTGTTGGGCGCCGGATAGAAGCCGTCCTCCCCCCCGACGTTCAGGTTGTACAGCCCCGTGTTGTCGAACTGGATGTGGGGCAACGACCGGCCCACGAAGTCGAAGTTGCTGGTGAAGAAGACCTCGTTGTTGCCGCTGTGGCACTTGAAGCAGCCGACCTCGTTCGAGAAGAAGAGGTTCCTGCCCAGCTGCGCGGAGGTCGAGAGCGCGCCGGACTCGCCTCGCCGGAAGCGGTCCGCCGGCGAATTGCCCGAGACGAGCGTTCGCTCGAAGGCGGCGACCGCGCTGGTGACGTGGTCGAGCGTGAAGGGCGCGGTGTCGTCGGGGAAAGCCTCGGAGAAGAGCGTCTGGTAGACGACGTCGGCCTCGAGCCGGTCGATCAGCTCGTCCTCCATTCCCGCGAGCCCGAGCTCCACGGGATCGTCGGCGAACATCGGGATCAGCATCTGCCCCGTGAGCGTCGAGACCGTGTGGTTCGCCCAGGTCAGGACCGGTTGGTACCCCACGTTCGCGAGGCTCATGGCCGAGCGGGCGAGGACGTCGCCCGTCGAGCCGACGGAAACCTGCAACCCGTCCGTGAACGCGAGCGATTGCCGGTGGCACGACGCGCAGCTCATGGTCTGGTTGCCGGACAGCCGCTCGTCGTAGAAGAGGTGGCGGCCCAGCTCCACCTTCTCGGCCGACATCGGATCGGCCTCCGGAACGCGCGGCGTGGGGAAGTCCGACGGGAGCTGCCACTCGTACGAGACGTCGGGGGGCGGCACGAAGGGCTCCTTCTCGCCGCACGCCACGGCGAGGAGGGCCACGCCTCCGAGGGCGAGTCGTCGAGCTGTGTGCCGCGTTCGCTCCAACATCATGTCTCCTGACCGATGATAGGGGCGACCCGAGCGGGGCCGCCAGTTGGGACGGGAACGACCATGTGCGCCGGCGGTTTCATAGGCGATGACGCGCAGGCCCTCCATCATCCTGATCCGCGAGTGGGACGAGCAGACCTCGGGCGTCCGCTGCGTGGGCCGCGTCCGCAAGGAGCTCTTCCAGTCCCCTGACCCGGTGTTCGCCGAGCGGCGCGCGATCATGGAGCGGATGGGAGAGCTGTACCGGATGCTCCGCTACCGGTTCCAGAAGCGCATCGATCTCCAGGTGGTCGATCCCAGGAACGCAGCCCTGCCGTTCGTCCTCATCGGGGAGTTCTTCACGCACCGCGTGGGGCTGCGCGAAGCCCTGCGCACGCTCTTCCGGATGCCGCCGCACGCGGTGCTCGTGAACGGGCGCATCGTGGATGTGTCCGAGGCGCCCGACATTCCGGCGATCGTCGCGCTCGTGGCCTCGGCGGCCGACGCGCCCTAGAATCGGGCGCATGCCGCTGCCGCGCCTCCTCCACGGACGACGGACGTGCGCGTTGGCCGCGGTGGGTCTCCTGGCCTCGGCGTCGGCCGCGGCCTCCCAGTCGCCGGTCGCGCCGCAAGCCGCGCGCCTTTCCTCGAACCCGCTCATCACGGTCGCGACGTCCCCGTCGCTCGGCGGCAACGTGAACGGGCCCACGGTGATCCGCGTGCCGGACTGGATCGAGCGGCCGCTCGGCCGCTACTACATGTACTTTGCGAACCACATGGGCGAGACGATTCGGCTCGCGTACGCGGACGATCCCGCCGGACCATGGATCATCCACGAGCCTGGCGTGCTGGACGTGAGCGCGACGGCGTTCTACCGGCCGCAGCCCGATCCGGAAGGGCCCCGCGCCGACTTCTACACGCACGTGGCCTCGCCCGAGATCCTCGTCGACGACGAGAACCGCCGCCTCGTCATGTGGTTCCACGGCTGGTGGACGAACGGTGAGCGCTGGCCGGAGACACTGCCGGAGGCGCGTGCGTGGGCGCGCGAGCGCGGCTATGGGCAGCTCACGCAGGTGGCCGAGTCTGCCGACGGCCTGAGCTTCACCGTCCTGCCGGCGATCACGCGCACGTCCTATCTGCGCGTCTTCGGCCTGGACGGCTCCTGGTACGGCGTCTCCAGGCTCGGCACCCTGTCCCGCGCGGAGGATCCGCTCGAGCCGTTCGAGCTCGGTCCGAGCCTCTTTCGCGAAGGGCCGTTCGCGGGTAGGGTGCGCCACGTGGGCCTGCGGTTGACCGGTCGGCGGCTCGACATGTTCTTCACCGCGATCGGCGACGCACCTGAGCGCGTCATGGTCGCGAGCGTGGCGCTCCAGGGGGAGTGGACCACGTGGCGAGCGGGCGAGGCCGTCGAAGTCCTGCGCCCCGAGACGGCGTACGAGTGCGTGCACCTTCCGGCCGCCCCTTCGGAGAGCGGCGACATCGCCGTGCCGGCCCGCCAGCTCCGCGACCCGTTCGTCTTCGAGGAGGACGGCCGGGCCACGCTCTTCTACGCCGCGTGTGGAGAGCAGGCGATCGCGGCGGCGGCCCTCGGGGTGCGCTAGGCTCGGACGCGGCGCTCCGGTCGGGCCGGACGCCCTACGTTCCTGAAACCCCTGTGGCCGCGCTCCCGTACGGTCATTTCATCTTGTCAGAAATATGCCAACGCGGAAGGCCGCAGCATGACGAAGGGATCTCACCTGGGTGAGCTCGAGGAGCTCGTCCTCCTCGCGACCTTGCGCCTCGGCCCCGACGCGCACGGGGGCGGCATTCGTCGCGCGCTCGCCGAGCGCGCGCACCGCCGCGTGTCCATCAGCACCGTCTACGTCACGCTGCTGCGGCTCGAGGAGAAGGGCTACGCGCGCTCGTGGAAGGGCGAGCCCTCGGCCGAGCGCGGCGGCAAAGCCAAGCGTCACTACGAGGTGACCCGCGCGGGCCTGTCGGCGCTCGAGCGGTCGCGCAGCGCGCGAGCGAGCATGTGGGAGGGCGTCGTGCCCGACGCGGCGGGTGGTGCGGCGCGAGGCGGAAGCCGTGGCTGAGCGGCGGGGTCCGCCCAGGTGGGCGGCGCGTTTCCTCCTGTGGCGCCTTCCCGACGAGATCGCGGAGGCGGTGTGCGGTGACCTCGAGCAGGAGCACGCGGAGCGCGTTGCCCGCGGGGGCAACCGGCTGGCGGCCGATCTCTGGTTCTGCGCCCAGGCGCTGACGCTGCGGGTCGGCGCGCTCCGGCGCGCGGCCAGGCGCGTGCACGCGGTGCGGCCGGGCCGCATCGGCCGCGTCGGCCGCACGGGCCGCATCGGAAACGGCGAAGGCGGCGGTGTGTCGTGGCTCGACGTCCGGCTCGGCCTCCGGATGGCGCGTAAGCACCCGGTGATGACGGCCGCGTCGGTCTTCGCGCTCGCCGTCGGCATTCCTGCGAGCACGATCCCGGGCCACGTGGCCGACGTGACGGAGCGGTCGCTTCCCGAGGATCCGGAGCACCGGATCCGCGCCCTCCGCTACTGGAACGAGGCCACGCTGCAACCGGTCTCGCCCACCCACTTCGAGCTGGAGCGGTGGGGCGCGGAGCTGTCGAGCTTCGAGTCGATCGGAGCGTTCAGGACGGCCGAGTACAACCTCGCCATCGGCGAGGCCGGGGCGGCGCCGGCGCGGGGCGCCGAGGTGACGGGCTCCGTGTTCGCCATCCTCGGAGCGGTTCCCCTGCACGGACGGACGCTGAACGCCGAGGACGAGCGTCCGGGAAGCGCCGCCGTGGTCGTCATCGGCCACGACCTCTGGCAGGCACGGCTGAGCGGAGACCCGGAGGTCGTCGGGTCGACGATCCGCGTCGGGGGCGTCGCCCGCACCGTGGTGGGGGTGATGCCGGAAGGGTTCTTCTTTCCGTCGAGGCAGCAGCTCTGGGTGCCGCTCCCCGAGGAGCTGGTCGTCGAGCCGGCCGCCGGACGTCCGCTCGAGGTGTTCGGGCGCCTCGCCGAGGGCGCGACCGACGACGAGGCCTCCGCGGAGGTGATCGCTTCCGGGCGGCGCCTGGCCGACGCGTTTCCCGCGACCAACGCGCGGCTCGCGGCCGAGGTCGTGCCGTTCGGCGTGTCCGAGCTGCGGCTTCCGGCGGGCGGATGGCGGGGGCTCAACGACAGTCGGCTCCTGACCGTGCTCGCGTTCATCCTCCTCGGCGTGGCGTGCACGAACGTGGCGATGCTGGTCTTCGCGCGCACGGCGACGCGCTTCCGCGAGCTCGCGATCCGAACGTCGCTCGGCGCGAGCCGGCGCAGGCTCGTCTTCCAGATGTTCACCGAGTCCCTGGTGCTGTCCCTGAGCGCCGCGGGCCTGGGGCTCCTCGCGTGGCATCTGCTTCTCGTCCGCGTCGAGTCGATGCTGCTCGCGGCCGAGTCGATCACGTTCCCGCCCTACTGGATGCGCTTCGGCCTCACGTGGGACGCCGTGACGGGCGCGCTGCTCGTGGCCTTGCTCAGCGCCACGCTCGCCGGTGTGCTGCCCGCGCTGAAGGTCACCGGCAGCAGGATCCAGGAGAACATCCGGAAGGCCCAGGCCGGTCGCTCGGGCATCCGCTTCGGCGGTGTGACGGCCACGCTCATCGTGGCGGACGTCGCCATCGCGGTCGCGGTGATGGGCCTCGCGGTCGGGATGGCGGGGCAGCTGCGCGAATCGTTCGACACGGGCGATCGAGTCGGGATCGTCGCCGAAGAGTACCTCGCGCTCGAGGTCACGCTGCCGATCGAGGCGGGCGCGTCCGCGGACGGTCGGTCGCCCGCGGAGGAGCTCGAGGATCGCGTGGCCCGTACGCAGCGGGCGCTCGTCGAGCGCCTGCAGGCCGACCCGCGCGTGCGCAGCGTCGCCGTCGCCGACGCCCTTCCTCGACAGGACCACCGGCACCGGCGCACGGCCATCGAGGGCGAGACGAGCTGGCTGACGGTGGAGGGTCGCCCGGGCGCCGCGGCTCCGCCGGCTTTGCCGGTCGCGCGCGTCGACGTCGGCTTCTTCGAGGCGCTCGGCCAACCGATCCTGGCGGGTCGCGGGTTCGGCCAGGCGGACCTGGCGGAGGGTGTCTCCACGGCCATCGTGAACACGCACTTCGTCGAGCGGCGGATGGGCGGCCGCAATCCGATCGGACAGCGTATACGCTTCTGGAGCGGCACGTTCGAAGGCGGCGACTTCGAGCCGCGGTGGTACGAGATCGTCGGCGTCGTCGGACCCCTCGGCATGAACGTGGCGCTGCCCGAGCAGGACGCGGGCGTCTACCTGCCCGCCGCGCCCGGGCAGATCCATCCGCTGCGGCTCGCGGTGCATCTGGCCGTAGAGCCCGAGTCGTTCGTCCCGGTGGCGCGCTCGGTGGTGGCGGACGTCGCGCCGAACGCCGTGCTCGCTCCGCCTCGACCGCTCGATCGCGTCGTTCAGGGCACGTGGTACGGTTACGTCGGCGCGGTGATCGCCCTGGCGATCATCCTGACGATCCTCGTCGCGCTCGCGGCCTCGGGCATCTATGCCATCATGTCGTTCGCGGTGTCGGAGCGCACGCGCGAGATCGGCATCCGCCGCGCCCTCGGCGAGCGGAAGGCGACCGTCGCGCTGCGCGTCGGCAGGCGCTCCGTCGTGCAGATCGCGATCGGCGCGCTGCTCGGCACGCCGTTGGCCGTGTCGCTGTACCGTCTCACCGAGCTCGGCTACAGTCGAAACGCGGCGACGTTCGGGCTCGGTGTGGCGCTCGCCGGCGCCGTCGGGGTGGCGCTCGCCGTCGGTGCGCTCGCGTGCTGGTCGCCGATGCGCCGCGCGCTGCGCATCCCGGCGACGGAGGCGCTGAGGGGGGAGGCGTGACCGCGACCTACTTCCAGGTGATCTCCATGCCGAAGAAATGCATGAAGACCTGCCGGTTCGGACGGTTGTTCGGATTCTGCTGCGGGCTGCGGATGTAGAAGTCGATCTGCTGGGTCGCCGGGTTCGTCTCGCCACCGGGTCGCTGCTTGTCTTCCATCGGATAGCGCACGCGCAGCGTCTCACGGTCGCGCAGGCCCTGCGTGACCATGAAGTGCATCTCGTAGTCCTGGTGGAGCGGCTGCCCGTTCAGCGTCGCGTGCCCGAACCCCCAACCGGCCAAGAACACGAGCGTCTTGGGCCAGTTGGCGTCGCCGCATCCGGAGTCGCTGCCGTGCTCGTGCAGGTACGCTGCGATGCCGCCGCTCTGGCAGGGGCTGAACTCGTTCCAGCGATCCATCGCGATCACGAGGTCGCCCTCCGGAATGCGCACGCGCGCCTCGAACGTGCCCGTGTTGCGGATCTCGTCCACGTCGATCTCCGCCGTGCCGGTCACCGGGCGGAGGCTCCGGGCCTCGTTGTCGAGATGGTCCCAGCCTTCGGGGTCGTTCAGGCCGCCGACCATGTAGATCCGGTTCGCGGAGATCACGAAGTGGCCGTCGTACAGATCGTGTTGCTCGGGCGCGAAGATGCGCATCGAGCCGGCGGGCTGCTGGCGGGGATCGGGCTGCTGCCGTGCGGCGAGCGGCGCGGCAACGCCCAGCGAAACCAGCGACACCAGCGTGAAGAAGAGCCCAATCGAGCGCATGGAGGCCTCCAGCGGTTGGGATGACCGAGCGTCCCGGTCACCGGAGCGAATATTGCTCCAGCGGCCGGAAGTGTCAGTCCCGTAGCCTTCCTCCCGTAGCACCCGTCGAGCGCGGTTCGGATGTTCCCGTCATCGCTGGCCGTGATCCTCGGCGGCCTACTCATGGGCGCCCTCGCGCTCACGGCCTTCCTGTGGGCGTTCCGCCGCGGCCAGTTCGACGATCTGGAGGCGCGCGCCGCGGCGATCCTGGACGAGCGCGATCTCCGCACGGAGCGTCCGTGGGAGACGCCCGCGCAGACCGCCCAGCGTTCGATCGAGCACGGGCCGCTCGTCGAGCCGCGCGCGGGTGACTGGGGCGGCGCCGAATGAGCGCGACATCGACGCACGCGACACCGACGGACGCGACGTCCGTGGCGGCGGGTGCCGCCGCCGCGCGACTGCCGATCCGCGAGGACCTGTCGGTTCGCCTCCGCGCCGACCGCTCGAGCCGCGGCCCCGTGCTCGTGTGTTTCGTGACGGCCGTCCTCTGGCTGCTCGCGGGCTCGCTCTTCGGCGACGTGGCGAGCCTGAAGATGCACTTCCCCGACTGGCTCGTGCGTCAGCCGTGGTTGACGTTCGGTCGCATCCGGCCGGCGCACCTGAACACGATGATCTACGGCTGGGCCTCGCTCTCCATGCTCGGCGTGTCCCTCTGGATGATCCCGCGGCTGGTGCACACCGAGCTGCGCTGGGGCCCGCTGGCGGTGGCGGGCGTCTTCCTCTGGAACGTCGGCGTCGCGATCGGCGTCGCGGGTATCCTCCTCGGCGCGACCGACGGGCTCGAGTGGCTGGAGATGGACCGCCTGTTCGCGGACCCGTGGCTGGTGATCGGTGGCGGCATGGTGGGGCTCTCCCTGTTCCGCACCCTGATCGCGCGAGACGTCGATCATCTCTACGTCTCGGTGTGGTACATCATGGCCGCGTACGTCTGGTTCCCGATCATCTTCGTCGTCGGCAACTGGCCGTGGACGGGCGTGGAGTCGGCGGCGGCGAACTGGTTCTACGCCCACAACGCGCTCGGCCTCTGGCTCACGGCGGTCTGCATCGGCGCGGTCTACTACTTCATCCCCAAGGTGCTCGGGCGCGCGGTCTACAGCTATCAGCTGTCGCTGATCGGCTTCTGGACGCTCGCGTTCTTCTACGCGCTGAACGGGATGCACCACCTGATCGGTGGACCGCTGCCGACCTGGATGATCACGACGAGCGTGACGGCCAGCGTGCTCATGCTGATCCCCGTGCTGGCCGTGGCGATCAACCATCACATGACGATGGTCGGCCGCTTCCGGGCGCTCCGCTACAGTCCCACGCTCCGCTTCGTCGTGCTCGGCGCCATCGCCTACACGGCGGTATCGCTGCAGGGGATGTTCACCGCGCTGCGCGAGGTGAACCGCGTGACGCACTTCACGCACTGGACGATCGCGCACTCGCACGTCGGCGTGTATGCGTTCGTCACGTTCGTCCTCTTCGGCTCGATCTACTACATCCTCCCGCGACTCGTCGGCCACGAGTGGCCGAGCGCGCGGCTCATCCGCTGGCACTTCTGGCTCGCGCTCGGTGGGATCGCGCTCTACGTCGTGCCACTCACCGTCTTCGGGGTCATGCAGGGCCTGGCGCTCTCGGATCCCGCGGTGCCGTTCCAGCAGTCGGTCGCGGTGTCGCTGCCCGGCCTCGTCACGCGCTCCGTCGCGGGGATGATCCTCACCGCGGGGCACCTCGTGTTCGCGTGGCACGTGTGGCGCATGCTGCGGGCGCCCGCGGGCGAGCGCGCGCTCCCGGTCTGGCACGACATCGTGCCGATCGTCTCGGGCGAGATCGGCCGAGGCTCCGCGCGAAGCTCGGCAGGGAGGTCCGGATGACCCGTACCTGGCTGCTGCTCCTCGGCGCGCTCGCCACGGTGGGCTTCGCGGTGATCGTGCTCATCGTGCTCCCGCAGGTCGTGCTCGTGGACGTGCCCGTGCCGCCCGAGCTCACCCCGCGCGAGACGGTCGCCACCCTCGCGCAGGACAGCCTCATCCGGCGCGGCCGGCACGTCTACCTGCAGAACGGCTGCGTCTACTGCCACAGTCAGCAGGTACGCGACCCGGCCTTCACGACGGACGTGGAGCGGGGGTGGGGCTCGCGGGCGTCGGTGCCGGCCGACTACGTGCTCGACGCGCCGCACGTGCTCGGCACGATGCGCACCGGGCCGGATCTGTTCGACGTCGGCCGGAGGCTGCCCGACGCCAACTGGCACCTGATCCACCTCTACGATCCGCGCGCGCTCGTCGAGTGGTCGATCATGCCGGCGTTCCCGTTCCTGTTCGACGAGCGCGAGCCCGGCGACGTCGCGGCCGGGGAGCGCGTCGTCGTGATTCCGGGGGCGCGCGCGCCGACCGATCGGGCGGTGGTCGCGAGCGCGGACGCCCTCGCGCTGGTGGCATACCTGCTCTCGCTCCGCCACGACTACCCCGTCGCCGCGGTCGATTCGGCCGGCGCGCGCACCGTGAACACGATGCCATGAGCGACCCTCCGATCCGTCCCGCCGAGCCGGCCGTCGACGGCACGATCGAGCCGGACGTGGAGCGCATCCACCGTCCGATCTTCCGGGAGCCGCCGGACCCGGAGGAAGGGCGCGAGCCCGCGCCTTGGTGGCTCTGGATCGCGTCGGCGATCGTCCTCTTCTGGGGCGGATGGTATCTCGGTCGATACGGTGGGACGTTCGGCACCGCCACCCACGTGGCGTTCGGCGAGCCGAGCGAGCTCGCCCGCGAGGAAGCGGCCGAGGCGGAGGCCGCGGCGCTCGCGGATCCCGTGGCCGCCGGTGAGAACATCTATGCCCGCCAGTGTCAGCCCTGCCATCAGACGACGGGCGACGGGATGCCGGGCGCGTTCCCTCCGCTGCGCGGCTCCGAGTGGGTGACGGGCGAGCCGGAGATCGTGGCGCGTATCCTGCTCGGCGGGCTGCAGGGGCCGATCTCGGTGGCCGGTCGGACCTTCGACGGCGTCATGCCCGCGTGGCGTGACGTCCTCTCCGACGCGGAGATCGCGGCCGTCGCGACCTACATCCGCCAATGGACGCCGAACGACGCGCCGCCCGTGGATCCTGCGATCGTCGCCGGCGTGCGCGAGGAGACGGCCGAGCGGGGCGCGACGCCGTGGAGCGTCGACGAGCTCCGCGAGGTCACGGAGTCCTCGCCGTGAGGTCCGCGGCCGAGGGAGGGCGAGCGCGCCGCGTGCCGATCACGGCGCTGTTCGATTCGGCCGCGGGGGTCGAGACGGCCGTCGCGCGTCTCGTCGCCGCCGGACTGCCGCGCGACCTCATCGAGGTGGTCGCGGGGCCCGAAGCGGTACGGCGGTTCTACGGAGGCCGGGCACGTCCGAGCGCCCGCGATACGTTCCGCTGGGCGGGGATCGGGGGGATCGTCGGTCTCCTCGTCGGCGCCGGCATCTCGCTCGCGCTCATCGCGCTGCCGGGGTTCCAGCCGCCGGGCGTCATGGCGTGGGTCCAGCTCGTGGGCCCGAACGTCGCGACGGTGAGCGGCGCGCTCGTCGGCGCGGTGTTCGGCCTGCTGAGGCGGCGCGCTCCGTCGTCCTGGCACGCGCGGCTCGGCGACGGGGAGGAGCGGATCATGGTGGCGGCGCTGGCACGGGGGGAGCGCGAGCTCGAGGTGGTCGCGCGCGTTCTCGCGGAGGCCGGTGGCCGCGACGTGTGGCGGGAGACGTGAAGACGCGATGAGCGCGGGTGTGCCGCGAGCACACCCTCATTCCGTCGCTCACCCCCGGGGACTAGGATTGTCCCTCATGGCCTCTCCCGCCCGCCGCGCGTCCGTGCTGATCGTCGACGACGAGGCCGTTCAGCTCACGCTGCTGACCGCGATGCTCGAGAAGACGGGCCGGTTCGCCGCGCATCCGGTGCGCAATCCGGTCGAGGCTCTCGAGATGGCGCTCGCCGAGGAGCCCGACGCGGTGATCACCGACATCTCGATGCCGGAGATGTCCGGTCTCGACCTGACGAAGCGGCTGCGCGAGGAGTATCCGACGCTGCCGATCATCGTCGTGACCGGGCTCGTGGGCGAAGAAACGGGCAGCCACGCGTTCGCGGCGGGCGCGACCGATTTCGCCAACAAGCCGTTGGATTCGCGAGGGATCGTCGCACGGCTCGACCGGGCGCTCGCGAAGGTGCCGGAGCAGGAGATCCTCCTGAAGGCGGTGCGTGAACGGTACGCCCCCACGGGGATCCTGGGCTCGCACCCGCGCATCGAGGAGGTGCGGCGCACGATCCAGCAGATCGCGGCGGTGCCGAAGGTCCCGGCGCTGATCCTCGGCGAGTCGGGCACCGGCAAGAACCTCGTGGCGCGCGCGATCCACGCGGCGAGCTCCGAGAGCGAGCACCGCTTCGTGGAGATCAACTGCGCGGCGCTTCCGGAGAACCTCCTCGAGGCCGAGATCTTCGGCTACGAGAAGGGCGCGTTCACGGACGCGCGCAAATCGAAGAAGGGGCTCGCCGAGGTCGCCGACGGCGGCACGCTCTTCCTCGACGAGATCGGCACGCTCGCCCCCGTGCTCCAGGCGAAGCTGCTGACGTTCCTCGAGTCGCGCACGTTCAGACGGCTCGGCGGCACGGACGACATCCACGTCACGCTCCGCATCATAGCCGCTACCAACGCCGACATCGAGCGGGAGGTGGCCGCCGGGCGGTTCCGCGAGGACTTGTTCTACCGGTTGAACGTCGCGCGCGTGCGCCTCCCGGCTCTGCGCGAGGTACGCCAGGACATCGGCGAGATCGCCCAGCGGTTCCTGGAGCAGGCGGCGGAGTCCTTCGCCAAGCCGGCGCCTCGGCTCGACGAAGAAGGCGTGCGCAAGCTCGCCGCCTACGACTGGCCAGGGAACGCACGCGAGCTCCGCAACGTGATCGAGCGCGCGCTGATCTTCTCGACCGGCCCGACGCTCAACGTCGAGCCATTCCTCGCGCCTCCGCCTCCGGCGCGATCCGCCGAAGGGGCCGCGCCCCAGGCGAGCGCGAACGGAGACCGCGGCATCGTGCCGCTCGGGCTCACGCTCGACGAGGCCGAGCGGCGTTACATCGAGGCCACGCTCGCCGCGACCGGCGGCAACGTGAACGAAGCGGCCGAGCAGCTCGGCATCACGCGCAAGGTGCTGTGGGCCCGCAGGAGGAAGCACGGGCTGCTGTGACGCGGGCGCCGCGCGAGCAGCGCCGGGCCCGCAGCTCGCTCAGTACAGCACGGCGATGGTGTGACGGACCGCCGAGCGGTCGCCGTACGCGAGCCGCTCGAACGAGCGCGCGAGCGGGGGATCGCGTGGGAGCGCCTCTCCGCGGGGGCCTTCGGGCGCGCGCGTGGGCGTCGCGACCAACCTCCGACGCCGGAGCGGCTCGGGTAGGTCGGCCGCCCGGAGCCCGAACGACGCGGCGTCCAGGGACGGAAGGATCGTGGCCGAGGCCATCATCGATGCGCCCACGCCATCACGCGACTGGGTCGACGGCGCGGCACGCTCCTGTCCCTGCGCCTCGGCGGACAGGGAAAGCGTGCCCGCAAGCAAGGCGCAAAAACACACGGTTCCGGCAGACTTCGGCATGGTTCGGTTCCTGCCGACGAGGGCGTACGACCTGGGGGGCCCTGGTCACCACCGTACGCGCACGACGTGCGCGCGCGCAACGGGAAGTCGAGCCGAACGGGCCCGTCGATGAGCATCGACGGGGTGCCACGATTCTTTACAGGGGTCCGATCGCCCTACGGACGCCGGGGAATCAGGAGGGGCGGAAGCACGATCTCGCCCTCCCCGGTCACCGGAACCTCGAGGGTGACTTCGACCGATCCGCCGCCGGCGGCCGTCGCCGGCACCCTCACGACGTAGCGACCGGGCCGCACCCGGGCGATGTAGAACTCGCCGTCCGAGAAGGTGCGCTCCTCGGCCACCACGCGCCCGTCACCGTCCACGACCTCGACCCGCATGCCGCCGACCGGGCGCGGGTTCTGCGCGTCGCCCATCGACACCATCCCCGAGATCTCACGCGTGCGGTGCACGCCGATCGTCACGTCGGAGAACACGTTCGGCGACGGGCGGACCAGCACCTCGCGCTCGACGGGCGCCCACTCGGGATCCAACGAGAGCGAGTCGATGGCGACCACGACACCTTCGTACGGCGTCGATTCCCACGCGTGGAAGCGGCCGTCCGCGTCCGTGCGCACGCGCTGGCCGTCGACGATCACGTCCACGTCCGTGACCGGTGGCTCGTCGGGGCCGCGCATCCCGTCGCCGTCGAGGTCGTAGTAGGCGACGCCGGCGACGCCCGCGCGCCCGACGCTCTGGTACGTGAGCGGCACGAGGCCGACCGAAGGATCGAACGCGATGCCCCCGTCGGCGCCGAAGAAGGCGCCGGTGCCGGAGCCGCGTGAGCCGCGCGCCTGGAAGAAGCCGATCGGCGAGCGGAGGGTCATCCCGATGCTGAACACGGCATCCTGGTCGCGCCGAGCCCGGAAGCGCGCGTCCACCACGGCGTCCCGCACGCGCACCGTAGCGCCGATCTCGCCGAGCTCGAGCCCGCGCGCGCGCGCGCCCAGCGCGGCGTTGAGCGAGATGTCCTGGAGCGCTCCGATCCGGGTGCCGAGTGCGTAGAAGACGCGCGCGGTCGCGAGCGTGCCCGGCTGCAGCCCCGACTCGGCCTCGAGCGAGAGGAAGGTCTGGCGGACGATCGTCGACACGGCGCCCTGCCAGGAGTCCACGTCGCCGTGATCGGCGCCGCGCATGAGCACGCGTGCGCTCATCCAGCGGCCGCCGAAGATCGGCACGATGCCCGACGCGCCCGCCTGACCTGTCCAGCCGGCGGGCCCGAACGCGCCTTCCGCTTCCGTCCACGTGTAGCCGGCGGAGAGCGTGCCGCGGGGGCCCGCGTAGTACTCGACCTGTGTGCGCACGAACGAGCCCGGCCGCACGCGCACGTCGGTGTTCACGTTCGGAGCCGGCGAGAGGCCGAGGCTCGCGAACGGCTTCACGGGCGCCGAGTCGCCGGCGTCGAGACGATCGGCGCCCAGGCCCGCGGTGAGCCACGGCGAGAGCCCGCGTAGCACCTCGCCGAACGCGTAGTTGTCGCACGAAGCGTCCTCGCATGCGCCACCGCCGACCGTGTAGCGCCACTCGCGCGCGGGCACGCGACCGGCCGGGACCGCGTAGACGAGCTCTTCCTCGATCTGCTGGCCCGCGGGCCCGAGCATCCGGATCCGGACCGGCGTGTTGCCGTAGTTGAGCGGCGCGCGGATCTCCGACGGCTGATCCGCCGTGGATACGCCGACGAGGTGCTCGCCCTGGTAGACCTCGTAGTCCCAGCCGGCCGGTACCGCGGGCGTGACCACCGCCTCGCCGAAGTAGCGCGGCGTGGTATACGGTTGGTTGGTGACGGTCGCGCCGCGCAGCCGACGCGCGATCGTGCCTTCGCTCAGCACCGAACCGACCTCGACACGTCGCACCCACGGATTCGAGGTGAAGACGCGCGTGTAACGCGCGAACACCTCTTCGACGTCGCTCGGCTCACCGCTCGCCAGCACGGCCGTCGCACCGACCTCGGCACCGCCGCCCAGCACGCTCGCGCCGAGAGCGCCCCGCGCGGTGCCGCGCGTGAAGCCCTGGGCGTCGGTGAGCGAGAGACCCCATCCCGCGGCGAACCCGCCCGTGCGAGCCGGATACGGCACGCCCGCGAACGCGTCGGGATCGAAGAAGGTGGCCTGGAGCCGTTCGCGCTCGCGACGCGCCTCCTGCTCGAGTCGAACCGTGGCCGGGAACTGGAGGTTCTCCGACACCATGACGACGAGATCCGCCCAGACCACGTCCACGCGGGCGTCGAGGATCTCGCCCAGGGCGCTCGCGGACAGGTAGGTCTCGTCGGGGAGCTCGAGCCACTCGGCCTCGGGCACCCTCGTCGTGTCGGTGCCCGTGACGATCGTGCGGGCCGAGCCCACCAGGACCGTGCGCCACGTCTCGGGAGGCCACTCGAGCACGAGCGTGTCGGCGCGCTCCGAGACCGGAATGCCCACGTGATCGAGCACGACGCGGAGCGGCACCAGCACTCGTCCGGTGCTGTCCACGAGCGTGAGCAGCGGCAGCCGCTCCGGCAGGCGCTGCACGAACAGCTCGAAGAAGCCTTCGTCGTAGGCCGGAGGGGTCTGCGCCGAAGCGGGCGCCGCGAAGAACGAGAGGGCCGCGGCGACGGCCGCGAGCCGACCGGCTGCCCGCCGAAGCGATCCGAGGCGCGTCATCGCAGGAGAACCCCGTCCGCGCTCAGCGGACCGGCGCCTCGTAGACGACACGCTCCATCGGAAGGGCGCCGCCCGGAGGCAGGTCGTTGCGCTCGGTGTCGAGCGTGTACCGCAGCTCGACCGGACGGCGACCGTCGGCTGGCGTGGGCAGCACGAGCCTCGGCGAGAGCGTCCGATAGACGGCGAGCACCTGCTCGCTCGACGTGATCACGTCGCCCCGCTCGTCGAGCGCCTCGATGAGAAGTCGGCCGAGGAAGGCCGCGTTGCCCGTGCGCTCGAGCGAGATGCGGGTCACGGTCGTGTCGCCGACGAGCTCGGCGTCGGCACCGGTGACGCGCACGCCGGTGCTCATCTCGCCGTTGCGGTAGTTCACCGCCACGACGATCAGCGTCTCGACGTCGATCTGGATGTCCACGTCGCCCTGGCGAGCCTCGATGGGCTCCTGGCCGCCGCGGGAGCGCACGAGCGCGCGAGCCCAGTACTCCCCGTCGGCCAGGCCCGCAGGCGGGCGGGCGAGGACGCGCACCACCTGCCGCTGACCGGGCTCGAGCACGAGGCGCCGGGGGAAGGCGCTCAGCCACGGAACGGCGGAAGGCTCCCCGGCCGGTGCGGGTTCCTCGGAGAGCGGCACCAGGAGGTTGCCGTCGGCGTCCGTCTGCGGATAGCCGAACGCGAAATCGATCTCGATCTCCTCGGGACGCGACCCCGGGTTGTAGAGGGTCATCGTCCCGGTCCGTTCGCGGTCGCTCATGTAGACCGCCATCGGGGACACGGAGACGGAGAAGAGCGGGCCGACGAGGACGGCGAGCCCGACGACGACGAGAGACACGACTTTCGCGGTCGAGGTCCGGTGCGTGGGGCGCCGCCCGTGGGTGAGCATCGTCAGGTTCCCGCGTTGGAGACCACCAACCGAATGGTCGCTGTGTAATTGCCCGGCGCCTGCGAGGGGCTCGGAGACGCCGTCCCGCCGAGATAGACCCTTGCTCCGCCGGCGAGAAAGAACAACCACAACGAGTAGGGGGTCCGCGGATCGAAGTTGTAGGTGATGCCGAAGTTGTTCCACACCGCCCGTCCCGAGCTCGAGTTGAAGCTGATCGGAAGGGTGCGGCCGCCGGCCGACACCAGCTGGGACGGGAGATTGAACGTCAGGACGTAGGTGCCGCTGCCCGAGATCGAGAACTCGGCGCGACGCGCCGCGTCGGTCACCGGAACGGCGAGCGGCACGCCGGGGGTCAGCGTGCCGAACGTGAGGCCGTGGACCGGAATGACCGCGAGCTGCCCAGAGGCAGAGCCTCCGAACAGCCCGAGCGCGCACCAGACTGCGATCCCGCTCAGCAGCCGGTGCGCGCTCATGGTCGTCGATCTCGGAAGGACTGTGCGATCTACCTTAGTAGACCGCGACCACCGTGAAGAGCAGGGAACCCGTGTACGTGCCGGGGATGCGGTTGGTCGTCGCAGCCGCCGCGATCGAGCCACCGACCTGGACGTACGAGGTCCGCGTCGTGCCGTCGCCGTTGCCCGTGCGGGCAGGCAGGCTGTTGCACGCCGCCGCCGAGCCCTGGAGCGCGCCGGAGGCCGCCGCCGAGTAACCGCAGCTGAACGTCACGGGCAGCGTGGGCTCCGAGCCCGATCCGCCGGACAGGGTGAGGCCGGCCGGAACCGTGGCGCTCACGTTCACGTTCGAGTTGTGGTTGATGCGGAGCACACCGAGCGTCCCCGTCGAGGGCGTGGTGCCCGGGGTCAGCGTCGCGGCAGCACCCGCCGCGATCGAACCGAAGTTCACATCAGATACGTTCTGCACATCGAGGAAGGCCAGGATCGTAGCCGTGGCATTCACCGTCGCCGAAGCACTCTGCGCCTGGACCGCCACCGGGGCGACCATCAGGCCGAGCGCGAGCATCGCAACCTTCTTCATACTGTCCTCCGAGAATCGAAGTGAGACTGCTTTGACCGGCTCTCCTTTAAGCAGGGGCGGTGCCGCGTCGGCGCGATGGTGTAAGTGACGTGAGCGCAATGATTTAAACGATGTATTGACATCTCGGGCCCTCGTCATCGTTCCCGATTGGGTACATACGGTTGTTCCAGTTGGGGAACGCCGTTCCCATCAGGGAACGCGATGAAGGGGCCCGTCTACGGGGTTAGCTTGAGCCGGGACACCCGAGGGGGAGGGCTGCGGGATGCGCATCGCGATGTTCGACACGCATCGGTACGAGCGTGAGTCGTTCGAGCGCGCCAATGCGCCGTTCGGGCACGCGATCACGTACTTCGAGGCGCGCCTCGGACGGGACACGGCGGCGCTCGCCCAGGGTCACGAGGCCGTCTGCTCCTTCGTGAACGACCGGGTGGACGAGGCCACCGTCGAGGGGCTTCGACGGTCGGGGGTTCGCTTGATCGCCCTGCGCTCGGCCGGATACAACCACGTGGATCTCGCCGCGGCGGCGAAGGCCGGCATTCCCGTGGTGCGCGTGCCCGAGTACTCACCCTATGCGGTGGCGGAGCACGCCACCGCGCTGGTGCTGGCGCTCAACCGCAAGGTGCACCGTTCGTACGCGCGCGTGCGCGAGTGGAACTTCTCGCTGGAGGGCCTCGTCGGGTTCGACCTGCACGGCAAGACCGTCGGCGTCGTCGGCACGGGGAAGATCGGGCTGGTCGCCGCGCGCATCTTTCGCGGGTTCGGATGCATGGTGCTCGCCTACGACGTGCGGCCGGATGCGAGGGCCGCCTCGGAGATCGGCATCGAATACGTGACGCTGCCGGAGCTCTACCGCAGGTCCGATATCGTCACGCTCCACGTGCCGCTCACGCCGGACACGCACCACATGGTCGATGCCGCCGCGCTCGCGGCGATGAAGCCGGGCGGCATGCTGATCAACACGGGGCGCGGCGCACTCATCGACAGCAAGGCGCTGCTGCGGGCGCTGAAGAGTGGACATCTCGGCGCCGCGGGGCTCGACGTGTACGAGGAAGAAGAGGGCGTGTTCTTCGAGGATCTCTCCAATCGCGTGCTCCAGGACGACGTGCTGGCTCGACTCCTTACGTTCCCGAACGTCCTCATCACGTCCCACCAGGCGTTCCTGACGCGCGAGGCGTTGAGCAGCATCGCCACCACCACGCTCGAGAGCGTGCGGTCGTTCGAGCGCGGCGAGCCGCTCGGGAACGAGGTGCGCGCCGAAGAGGTGCTGCGGAAGGCTGGCCCGACACGTGCAAACGCCGAGAAGCACTCATGAACCGCTTCGCTTCAGACCCACGCAATCGCGTGCCCGTGCCCCCGGGCAGGGGCGGCCCGTCGGATCCGAGACAGCCTCCGCGGCCGCCCGTCTTCCCGCCCCGGACGCTGCTGCTCTTCCTCGCGATCCTGGCGGTCAACTTCCTGCTGATGCGGTGGATCTTTCCCGGGCCCGGCGAGCCGATCACCGTGCCGTACACGTTCTTCAGGGAGCAGATCGCGGCGGGGAACGTCGCCGAGATCTACAGTCGCGGCGAGCGGGTCCAGGGTCGGTTTCGCGAGGCCGTGACGTATCCGCCGCCCGCCGACACCGTGGCGCCGGACGAGCCGCAGCCCGCGGCCGCACGCACCGGCACCAACTTCTCCACCACGCTTCCCGTGTTCGTGGATCCGGGATTCGAGGGCTTCCTCATCCAGAACGGCGTGGAGATCAGCGCCGAGCCGATCCAGGAAGGCAGCGGCCTCCTCACGCTGCTCTTCGGGTTCGCGCCGGCGATCCTGCTCATCGCCTTCTACATCTGGATCATCCGCCGCTCCAGGGCGGGTGGGATGGGCGGCTTCATGGGGTTCGGCCAGAGCAAGGCACGCCGCTACGACATGGAGACCGACACCAAGGTCACGTTCGACGACGTCGCCGGGATCGACGAAGCGGAGAACGAGCTGATCGAGGTCGTGGACTTCCTCAAGGCACCGGCGAAGTACACGCGGCTCGGCGGCACGGCGCCCAAGGGCGTGCTCCTGGTCGGCGCGCCGGGAACCGGCAAGACGCTGCTCGCGCGAGCCGTGGCGGGCGAAGCCGGTGTTCCGTTCTTCTCGATGAGCGCGAGCGAGTTCGTCGAGATGATCGTCGGAGTGGGCGCGGCTCGCGTGCGGGACCTATTCCGCCAGGCGAGGGAGAGCGCGCCGGCGATCATCTTCATCGACGAGATCGATGCGATCGGTCGCGCGCGGGGACAGGTCGCCATCGGCGGCGTCGGCGAGCAGGAGCAGACGCTCCAGCAGATCCTCACCGAGATGGACGGCTTCTCGGGCCGTGAGGGCGTCATCGTGCTCGCCGCCACCAACCAGCCGGACGTGCTCGACCGCGCCCTCCTGCGGCCCGGCCGGTTCGACCGGCGCGTGGTCGTGAACCTGCCCGACCGGGCGGGGCGCGAAGCGATCCTCGCGGTGCATACGCGCAGAGTACCGTTGGCCAAGGACGTCGATCTCGGGGCGATCGCCGCGACGACGCCCGGCCTGTCGGGCGCCGACCTGCGGAACCTCGTGAACGAGGCCGCGCTGCTGGCCGCGCGACGCGAGCAGGACGACGTGCGTGAGAAGGACTTCGGGGACGCGCTCGAGAAGATCGTGCTCGGGCCCGAGCGCCCGCTCCTGCTGAGCGCGGAGGACAAGAAGCGCATCGCGTACCACGAGGGAGGCCACGCGATCCTCGGGCTCGTCGTGCCCGGCGCCGACCCCGTGCACCGCGTGTCGATCGTGCCGCGCGGGCAGGCGCTCGGCGTGACGTATCAGAGGCCCGACAGCGATCGCTACAACTTCCCCGAGTCGTATCTGCGCGCGCGCATCATCGGGATGCTCGGCGGGCGCGCCGCCGAGGAGATCGTCTACGGCGACAAGACGACAGGCGCCGAGAGCGACATCGAGCAGGCCACCGGTCTCGCACGGACGATGGTCACGCGGTGGGGCATGAGCGAGAAGCTCGGCATGGTGCAGCTCGCGCCGAGGTCCAACCCCTATCTCGGCGGCGCCGGGGCGTTCCCGGCCGACAAGCAGGTGAGCGAGGCGACGGCGCGACTCATCGACGACGAGGTCCGGAGGATCATCGATGAATGCCACGTAGAAGCCACGCGGCTGCTCGAGCAGCACCGCGCGTCGCTCGACGCCATCGTGGAGGCGTTGCTCGCCCACGAGACGTTGGATGACGAGCAGATCCTGGAGGTGACCGGCCTCACCCCGAAGCGCCAGGTGCAGACCGGACGCGTCACGGTGGACGGGGAAGACCGGCGATCGGCCGCCTCTCCGGTCCACATCGAGGGACGAAAGCGCGGATAGGGCGCGGGGGGAAAGGCGATCGGCCGCCCCGTGCGCAGAGGCCCGTACGTGCTACGGGCGGAGCTCACCCATCGTTCGGCTCCGCGGCCGGCGCGTCGTGCGCGGGCGCGGGCGGCGCATCGATAGCGACGAGCGCGACTCCGAGAACCACCAACGCCACACCAGCCCACGTGCGCCAACCCGGCCGCTCGCCGAGGAAGGCTGCAGCGAATACCACCACCAGCACGAGGCTCAGCCGATCGAGCGCGGCCACCTGAGCCGCTGGACCGATGCGGAGGGCGCCGAAGTAGGCGAGCCATGACGCCGCACCGGCCAGTCCGGCAAGCACGATGAACAGCCATGCTCGCGCGTCGATGCTCGACCCGCTCGGGCGTAGCAAGTCGTCCAGCCGCCCGGCGATCGCGGTGACCCCCAGGAGCGCGAGCGACATGATCAGGGAGCGCGCCGTCGTGGCGGTGAGAGCGTCCATCCGCGACAGGCCGACCTTGCCGAAGACGGCCACCGCGGCACCACCCGCGGCGGCCAGCACGCCGAGGACTATCCAGGACAGGCTCTGCACGTCAGGAGATTCGGCTGGCCGAGGATGCATCCGCAATAGGGGGGCGCGTTCGTCGCTCGGCGCGACCGGTGACATGCTCGCTGCGCTCGCGTCGCCGGTTCGAATCCGGGGATACGAGTGGACTGAAGACAATCGGGACGGCCGGATTAGCTTCGGTCGCCTGCGGCGACCTACGCTCGTCTCGCGAGTAGGCGGGCGGACTTCGGGGGGGGCACGCCTGTCGCTCGGCGCGACCGGCGACATGCTCGCTGCGCTCGCGTCGCCGGTTCGAATCCGGATCATCATGAAGAAAGCCCGCCGCGACGTTGTCGCTGCGGGCCTCGATCGGGACGGCCGGATTCGAACCGGCGACCCCCTGAACCCCATTTCTGTGGGGGTCAGGGGCGATCCGGAGAAAAGGTCGTGATTTCAAGGAGTTTGCCGGGATCCGGCCGACATCGAAATCGGCCGATCCGGGCGGAAACCGTACCTAGACCATACCACAAACCATACCAGCCCTCTCGCGCGAGAGAACGGCCGCCTTCGGGCGGCCGTTTTGTTGGCCGGTTGGCCTCCGTGTCACGTCGGACAGTGAGGAGTTGCGATTGGTGCGTCTGTGGCGATTATTTCGACTAAGCGCTTGCTTTGAGCATGGGATGTCATTCCGAGAGGAGGACTCAAGGCTCTCGGGCCTGAGCGGCGCCGTCCGGCGCTCACGTTCGTCGGTACTGCTGATCCACCACCTGCCGGATCGCGTCGAGCGACTCGCCCCGGCTCGTCATCTCGTACGCAATCGCCGCCTCTTCCATGCAGACGTCGCAGCCCGCAGCGTGGTCGCTGAGGAAGCAGTCGAGGAGCGAGTAATGGCCGAACGTCTCGCTGCAGAAGCAGTAGCAGTAGATTCCGTCGAGGACCTCCGGAATCTCGGCGGCCATCGCGTACACCTCCGCCGTGCGGGGTATCGACGCGTAGCGTGCCACGGGCATGGTGTGCGCGGCGTGCGCGTCGGCGCGGGGCGTCGGATGATGGCCAGCGGGCCCGTCGTCGCGCTGCGCGAGCACGCCCAGCACGAGGAGCGCCGAGACGGCGCTGCCGATCATGATCCAGAGCGGCGCCCGGCTCCGACCTTGCGCGCTCCGGGCTCCGCTGCGGGCTTCGCGCCTTCGTATAGAACGGGTCATGCGAGTCCTCCTCTACCGTTATGTGTGGTGATGATGAGCTAATCGCGTGGGGACGCCCGAGGAAGCCCCAGCATTGCATCAGGTCCGAGCGGCCCCGACGAGTTCCTGACCCTAAGATGTCCCTCGGGCAGCCCAACGCGACGCGACTCTTACCGGCACCGCGACGAGGCTGAGAATCTGCGCAATCGAAGACCGAGCCGAGGGACCGCCGGACCAGCCCACAGTGCCGAGCGTCAGCACGGCGCCGCCGCCGCCCCCCAGGTGCGCCGGCTTCGATCCCCAACTACCCTTGGGCGATCGAGCCATCAGGGATCCCTCCGGGTCGGTGGATATGCGCGTTCTGGTCGTCGATGACGAGAAGAAGGTCGCGAGCTTCCTCGAGCGTGGACTGCGGGAGGAAGGCTACTCCGTCGACGTGGCGCACGACGGCGAGGACGGCCTCCTCAAGGCCCTGGTGCACGACTATGACCTGCTCATCCTCGACGTGATGATGCCGGGGAAGTCCGGGCTGGAGGTTGTGCGCGACCTGCGCGCGAAGGAGAAGGCCACTCCGGTTCTGATGCTCACCGCCCGCGACAGCCAGCACGACGTCGTCCTCGGCCTCGATGCCGGGGCGGACGACTACCTAACGAAGCCGTTCGGGTTCGACGAGCTCCTCGCCCGCGTGAGAGCGCTCCTGCGCAGGGGCGGAGCGGCGCGCCCGGACCGCCTCCTCTATCACGACCTGGAGCTCGATCGGGTGAAGCACGTCGCGCTCCGGGCCGGAATCCGTCTCGATCTGACGGCGAAGGAGTTCCAACTGCTCGAGTTCTTGATGCTCAACGCCGAGCGGGTGGTTCGGCGGACGGAGCTGCTCGAGAAGGTCTGGGACCTCCACTTCGACCCGATGAGCAACGTGGTGGACGTCCACGTGGGCAACCTCCGCCGTAAGCTCGGACGCTCCCATGAGGACGCTTTACTCTACACCGTGCGGGGGGTCGGGTACGTGCTGCGCAAGGGCGGTCCGGAATGACCCGCTCGTTCCGCGCGGGGCTCGCGGTGAGGGCCACGCTGGGCATGGCGACGGCGCTCGCGTCGGTCTCGGTCGTGAGCGTGCTCGCACTCCGCCGCGTCCTGGATCGCGAAATCGACGCCACGATCCTCGAAGTCGCCGCCATCCAGGCCGCCTCCCTCACGGACGCGGAGACGAGTGAGATGCACTTCCACGACTGGGAGCTGACGCCCGCGGAGGCTTCGTCGGTTCAGGACCTGGTGCGCTACTCTCAGGTGTGGGAGGCGGACGGAGTCAGCCTGCTGCGAAGCCAGTTCATGACGAGCGACCTCCCACTCGACTCGGGCAACCTCGCTCGAGCGGCCGCCGGTGAGATCGTGTGGACGGATGGAGTGTTCGACGGATCACTCGTTCGCATCCTCTACTACCCGCTGGAGCGCCTCGGCGAGGCCCACGGGCGCCATGTGCTCCAGGTGGCCGCGCCGCTTCGCAGCCGCGATGCCCTGGTGGTCCGCGTGAGTCTCTTCCTCGGCCTTCTCTCGCTCGCCGTGACTGCGGCCACGTTCGGCGGCGCGTGGTGGTTGGCAGGGCGGGCGATGCGGCCGGTCCACGAGGTGATCGACCAGGCCGAGGCGATCGGAGCGAAGTCCCTCGAACGGAGGATCCACGCCTACGCCGACACGCGGGAGTACCAGCGGCTGGTCGACGTGCTCAACACGATGCTCGCTCGTATCGAGAGCGCGTTCGACGTGCAGCGTCGCTTCACGGCGGACGCGAGCCATGAGCTGCGCTCGCCGCTGACCGCGATGCGAGGCGAGATCGAGTTGGCTCTGCGCAAAGAGCGCGACCCGGCCGACTACAGGCGCGCGCTCGCGAGCACGCTCGAAGAGGTCGTGCGACTCTCGCGCATTGCCGAGGACCTTCTCTTCCTCGCCCGCTCCGACTCGGGCGTGCTCGGGACGCGTCGTGAGCCGACGGCGGTCACCGAGGTCGTCGCGAGCGTAGTGAATCGGCTGGGCCGGGATGCCTCGTCGAAGGGGGTCGAGATCGAGGCCGCGGCGAGCGGTGACACGACCGCCGACCTCGATCCGGTGCTGCTGGGACAGGTCGTGTGGAATCTGCTCGACAACGCCATCCGCTTCACGAGGACCGGCGGCCAGGTCCGAGTCATCTCGGTGGGCGAGGACGGTCACGTCAGCGTGACCGTGGAGGACGATGGAGCAGGGTTCCCCGAGGGGGCGCTCGACCGAGTGTTCGATCGCTTCTTCCGCGTCGACCCGGCGCGGGCGCGTGAGAGCGGATCCTCGGGGACAGGGTTGGGCCTCGCCATCGTGAGAGGAGTGGCGGAGGCCCACGGCGGCGAGGCCGTGGCGAGCAACCGCCCTGAAGGCGGCGCCCGCGTCGTCGTGCGCTTCCCGCGCCACCCCACGGCGAGCGGCTGAAGGCTTCTTCATCGTCGGTTCACCCCGCCTTCACCGGGGGTCTTGCAGGTTGCGTGTGAACGATCGGCCAGACCGAGAGGCACACGTGAGATCATCCCGATTCCCCGCATTGGCAGCGGCCCTGGCGGTGACCGCGTGGGCGGCGCTGCCGGCCTCCGCGCAAGTCGAGGGCGGTGACACCCCACGATCCCCTGCCGACGAGCAAGCGAAGCTGGACCTCGCCGAAGTGCTCGCGCTGACGGAAGCAGGCAACCCGATGCTCCTGGGAGTGCGGTCGGCTGCGGCGGCCGCCGCAGCCCGCGAGCCCGAAGCCTCGACACTGCCCGACCCGTCGCTCCGCATCGGCATCATGGACTTCGGGCTTCCGAGCTTCGCCACGGACATGCAGACGTCCATGGTCCCTTCCATCCAGCTCATGCAGATGGTTCCCTTCCCCGGGAAGCTGGGTCTCATGGGCGAGGTCGCGGCGTATACGCGACGGATCGCGGAGTCGGAGGCCGACGAGACGTGGTGGACGGTGCGCCAGGAGGTGGCCTCGCTGTTCTACGACCTCTACGCGACCGATCGCAGCCTCGAGGTCATGCGCGAGACGCTCGGCCTCCTGCGCGATTTCCGCGAGGTGGCCGATGCGATGTACGTGTCCGGAATGGGCCGCCAGGCGGACGTCCTGAGGGCGGACGTGGAGGTCGCGCGTATGGACGCGGAGATCCGACGCATGGAGGCGATGCGCGCGTCCGACGCGGCGATGCTGAACGCGCTCCTCGACCGGCCGGCCAACACCAACGTGCCCTCCCCCGTGCTCGGGGAGCTGCCCATGGAAGTGCCCGCTCGCGACACGCTCCTGGCCTGGGCCCGGGAGTCGAGACCGCGGGTCGCGGCCAGTCGGCTGGCCGTCGAGCGAGCGCGCACGGAGCTGAGCCTCGCGCGCCGGGAGATCTGGCCAGACCTCACGATCGGCCTCGGCTACGGCCAGCGGAACGTCGGCATGGGTACCGAGCGGATGGGAAGCGCCATGGTCGAATTCAGCCTTCCCGTTCACGCGGGACGCCGACAGTACGCCATGCGGGCCGAAGCCGAGGCCATGGAGGGAATGGCGCGCTCCGACCTGGCGGCCGCCGAGGCGTCCGTCGACGCGCGCATCGGCGCGCTGCTCGCGGACCTGGAGCGCGCCCGCGCGCTCGCGACGCTCTACCGTGACGAAGTGATCCCACAAGCGCACGCGACAGTCGAGTCCGCCCTTTCCTCGTACCGCGTGGGAAGGGTCGACTTCATGACGCTCGTCGACGCGCAGATGACCCTGAACCAGTACGAAGGCGAGCTGTACCGGCTGCGCGCGGATCACGGGAAGGCCGTCGCCTCCCTGGAGTCCGAGACCGGCCGCGAGCTGCCCCGGACCGGTCCCATGCTGAGAGATGATCCATGACGATTCGCAGAGATGCGGCGCTCGGCGCGCTGATCGTGTTCGCCTCGCTGGCCGTCGTCGCGATCCGCCTGCGCTCCAACGAAGCCGACGAGGAGAGCGCGCAAGCTGCGGCGCACGTGCACGGCGCCGCGGGTGGCGCCGAAGGCATGAGCTCCGTCGTGCTGGACCAGGAGGCCGCGCGGCGCATCGGCGTCGCGCTGACTGCCGTCGAGCGGCGCCCCCTCGAGCTCTCGGTAAGCGCCGTAGGAACGGTCGCGTACGACGAGACTCGTCTCGTCACCCTCAACCCGAAGATCGAGGGGTGGGTCGAGGCGCTGCAAGTGGACTTCACCGGCTCACCGGTCACGGCCGGCGAGCCCCTGCTCGAGGTGTACAGTCCCGAGCTCCTGACGGCGCAGGAGGAGCTCATCCTGGCGGCCAGGCTGGCGGCGGGCGCCGCCCCGGGGCGCGCTGCCGCGAACGCAACGCAGCTCCTCGAGTCGGCGCGCCGGAAGCTCGCGTACTGGGACATTCCGGAGGACGAGATCGCGCGCATCGAGGTCTCGGGCGAGCCCAGTAAGACGCTCACGCTCCGGGCGCCCGCCACGGGGATCGTCGTCGAGAAGAACGTCGTGCAGGGCGACCGGATCATGCCGGGCATGACGCTCTACCGCATCGCCAACCTGGAGAGCGTGTGGATCGAGGCGGACGTGTTCGAGAAGGATGTCGCGCTCGTCGCCGAGGGCCAGGACGCCACCGTGACGTTCGAGGCCTTCCCCGGCAGCACCTTCGCCGGCCGTGTGAGCTACGTGTACCCGACGGTTTCGCTGCAGTCGCGCACGGCACGCGTGCGCCTCGAGCTGCCCAACCCCGCGCGAGCGCTCAAGCCGGGCATGTACGCCAACATCGTCCTCCAGGTCCCCCTGGGGGAGCCGACGTTGGTCGTCCCCAGGAGCGCGGTGATCGAGACCGGCCAGCGTGCGCTCGTCTTCGTTCGAGGCGCCGAAGGCGCTCTGGATCCGCGGGAGGTAACAGTGGGCCGGACCTCCGGGCAGCTCACCCAGATCCTGGCGGGCCTCGACGCCGGCGAGCGCGTGGTATCCTCGGCGGCCTTCCTGGTCGACGCCGAGTCGAACCTCGGGACTATGGCACCCAGCGAAGGCGCGCCCCCGCCCGCCGAGACGGGCGGCCCCGCGACGCCGAGCACGCACACGGGCCACGGCAGCTAGGGAGGGTCCGATGCTGAAGCGAATCATCGAAGGCGCGGTGGCCAACCGGGTCCTCGTGCTCATCCTCGCGCTCCTGCTGGCCGTGGGCGGCATCGTGGCGATGCGCAGCACGCCGCTCGAGGCGCTGCCCGACCTCTCCGACGTTCAGGTCATCGTGCAGACGGACTTCGAGGGACAGGCGCCCCAGATCGTCGAGGACCAGGTCACCTACCCGATCGCCTCGGAGATGCTGAAGGTGCCAGGCGCCGTGACCGTGCGCGGCTACTCGTTCTTCGGAGCGTCCTTCGTCTACGTGATCTTCGAGGACGGCACCGACCTCTACTGGGCGAGGAGCCGCGTCCTCGAGTACCTGTCGGCGATCGAGGGGCGCCTTCCCGAGGCGGCTCAGCCCTCTCTCGGGCCGGACGCCACCGGCCTCGGGTGGGTCTACCAGTACGTGCTGATGGACACCACGGGAACGTGGTCGCTCGCGGACCTGCGCTCCTTCCAGGACTGGTACCTCCGCTACCAGCTCACGGCGGTTCCCGGTGTGAGCGAGGTGGCGACCGTCGGAGGCTACGAGCGCGTCTACGAGATCACGGTGGACCCGATCAAGCTGCGCGGCTTCGGCGTCCCCGTCACGCGCGTCATGGAGGCCATCCGCTCCTCCAACGAGGACGTGGGCGCGATGGTCGTGGAGCTCGCGGAGCGCGAGTACATGATCCGCGGGCTCGGCTACCTCCAGGGCATCACCGACATCGAGCGCGTCGTCGTGGCGGCCACCGATCACGGGACGCCAGTGCGCGTCTCGGACGTCGCGCGTGTCCGGCTCGCGCCCGAGGTACGCAGGGGCGTGGCGGACCTGAACGGCACGGGCGAGGTGGTCGGCGGCATCGTCGTCATGCGCTTCGGCGAGAACGCGCTGGCGACGATCGAACGCGTAAAGGAGAAGCTGGCCTCTCTCGAGGCGGGACTTCCGGAGGGCCTCGTCATCCGGCCCGTCTACGACCGCTCGGACCTGATCCGGCGCGCCATCGACACGCTGAAGGCGAAGCTGCTCGAGGAGTCGGTGGTGGTCGCGCTCGTGACGCTGGTCTTCCTGCTCCACGCGCGCAGCGCCCTGGTGGCCATCCTCACGCTCCCGCTCGGCATTCTCATGGCGTTCATCGCGATGCGGGGGCTCGGGATCGGCGCGGACATCATGAGCCTGGGCGGCATCGCGATCGCGATCGGCGCCATGATCGACGCCGCCATCGTGATGGTCGAGAACATGCACAAGCACCTCGAGCGAGCCATCGACGAGAAGCGCGCTCGCGCGGCCGCGCTCGGGACGGCCCTGCCCGGCGACCCGGGTGGGGACGTCCTGCACACGAGCCTCCTCACCCCGAAGGAGCGCTGGGATGTCGTGGTGAGGTCGTCGAAGGAGGTGGGGCCCGCGCTCTTCTTCTCGCTGCTCATCATCACCGTGTCGTTCCTTCCGGTCTTCAGCCTCGAGGCACAGGAAGGCCGCTTGTTCGAGCCGCTCGCATGGACGAAGACGCTGGCGATGGCGAGCGCGAGCTTGCTCTCCGTCACGCTCGTCCCTGTGACCATGGGGCTCTTCATCCGGGGCAGGATCCACCGCGAGCACGCCAACCCGGTGAACCGGATCCTGACCGCGGTCTACCGCCCGGTCCTCGAGTTCGTCCTCGACCACCGCTGGTCGGTGATCGGGGGAGCGCTCGCCGTGCTGGTGCTCACGATCCTGCCGCTGCGCCGGATCGGCTCGGAGTTCATGCCGCCCCTGAATGAGGGCACGGTGCTCTTCATGCCCACGACGCTGCCGGGCGTGAGCGTGGCCGAGGTACGGGATATCCTGCGCGTGCAGGATTCGATCCTGGCCTCGTACCCGGAGGTCCAGAGCGTCTTCGGTAAAGCGGGGCGGGCGACGACAGCAACCGATCCGGCGCCGCTCGACATGTTCGAGACGACGGTCGTGCTGAAGCCCGAGGAGGAGTGGCGCGCGGGCATGACACAGGAGCGCCTCCTGGAGGAGATGGACCGCGACCTGCGGATCGCCGGAGTCACGAACTCCTGGACCATGCCGATCAAGGGCCGCATCGACATGCTGGCGACCGGGATCCGCACGCCGGTGGGCATCAAGATCTTCGGCCCCGACCTGCGCGAGCTCGAGCGGCTCGCGAGGCAGGTCGAGGCCGTCGTGCGCACGGTTCCGGGCACGCGCTCCGCCATCGGCGAGCGCGTGGTGTCGGGATCGTACCTGGACATCGATATCGACCGGGACGCGGCGGCGCGCTACGGGCTCAGCGTGAGCCAGATCCAGATGGTGATCGCCTCCGCCATCGGCGGCATGAGCATCACGCGCACGGTCGAGGGACGCGAGCGCTACTCCGTGCGCGTGCGTTACCCGCAGGAGCTGCGCGACCAGCCCGAGAAGCTCGCGGAGATCCTCATCCCGGTGGGGAGTCGCTCGGCCGGGATGAGCGACATGGCCGCGCCCGCCACGATGGCGGGCATCGAAGGGTCCTCGGCCACACGGCCGGAGCCGCCGCCCTCGGGCACGGCGATGGACATGGGCGGCATGGCCACGGGTACGCTCCAGGCGCAGATCCCGCTCGCTCAGGTAGCCCGCATCCGCACGGTCGCCGGGCCGATGTCGATCAAGACGGAGCAGGCCTTCCCCACCGCCTGGGTGTTCGTGGACGTGAGCGTGACCGACCTGGGCTCGTACGTCGCGCGCGCCAAGGAGATGGTCTCCGAGATGGTCGAGCTGCCGCCCGGTTACACGCTCGCCTGGTCCGGCCAGTACGAGTACATGCAGCGCGCCAAGGAGCGCCTGACGCTCGTCGTGCCCGCGACGCTCGTCATCATCCTGCTCCTTCTCTATGTCAACTTCGGGCGCATGGGGGAGACGCTGATCGTGATGCTGTCCCTCCCCTTCAGCTTGGTCGGAGGCGTGCTGATCATGGCCCTCCTCGGCTTCCACTGGTCCGTCGCGACCGGAGTGGGCTTCATCGCGCTCGCGGGCGTCGCGGCCGAGATCGGCGTGATCATGCTTCTCTACCTCCGCAACGCATGGGACGAGCGCCGCCGGCGGAGCGCCGATCTCGCCAGCCTCCGCGAGGCTGTCATCCACGGCGCGGGCCTGCGCGTCCGGCCCATCCTCATGACCGTCACGGCGATCGTGGGCGGGCTCCTTCCCATTTTCTGGGGTCACGGCACCGGGGCCACGGTGATGCGCCGCATCGCAGCGCCCATGGTCGGCGGCATGACCTCGGCCACCGTGCTCGCGCTACTCGTGATCCCCGCGGTCTATTCGCTCTGGCAGGAGGCGCTGCTCGCGCGGGAGGCCCGCGCCGCGAGGCGGGCCGCGAGCACCGCTCCGCCCGGCATACTCGGTCTGGCGCCGGCCGCGGGCAGCGGACTGGAACAGGAGGTCCCATGAGCAGCGCGCTGCGGGAGATCAAGGCCATCGTCCGGAAGGACTGCGTGCCCGACCTCGTCCGAGCGCTCAGTGACGCCGAGGTGACGCGCTTCTTCGTCTCTCGTATCCACGCGCTCGGCGCCGGAGTCGACCCCGAGGACTACAAGCTGTCCCTGGAGGACGGCGAGGCCTACACGGAAAAGGCGAAGGTGGAGTTCCTGTGCCCGGCAGACAGGCTGGACACGGCCCTGGAGCTCGTCCGCGAGTGGGCGAGGACAGGCCACCGGGGTGACGGAGTCGTGATCGTGTCCGACGTGGCCGACGTCGTCAACGTGCGGACCGGCGACCGGGATTTGATCGCGCTGATCTAGGGAGGTACGCATGGCGACGACGTCGATGTGGCTCGCGCAGACGGGCTCCTGGCACGGCGGTGGGATGTTCATCGGCATGCACTGGCTCTGGTGGCTCTTCTGGATCGGCACGCTGGCGGTCATCCTCTGGGCGGTCGCCAGGGCGAGCGCCGACCGGTCCGAGTCTCACCGGAGTACGCTGGAGAGGCAGGCCGCGGAGGATACGCTGCGGCAGAGGTTCGCCGACGGTGAGATCGACGAGGAGGAGTACCGTCGCCGGATGCAGGTTCTGAGGGAGATCCCGCCCACGGACTGATACTGATATGGACACGCACTCCTCCTTGACGGCGTCCGGGGGCCGCTGCGACTCCCCGGGCTCGTTAGCGATCACGGCGGCGAAAGACGGAACTGCGCGCGGTCGCAGGATACGAGCCTGGCTCGTGGCCGCCGTCGTCGCAGCGGCCGTTGTGCCGACTGAGAGCACGGTGGGCGATCTCTTCCTGAAACCGAGGAGATTCCACGCCTCGCCGCACTACGCGGTCCGCATCGCTCTGTTCAGCGGAGCCTTCGAATCGAGCGAGCGCGCTCTGTCATGGGACGACGCCGAGGCCGTCCTCACCGTCACCCCCACCGGCATCGAGCATCCGACACGAGAGCGGTGGCGCACCTACGATGACCGGTCCGAGCTGCGACTGCGCACCGGAGATCCGGGGACCTACGTCATCGGCGTTTCCACGCGCTCCGACACGGTCCGGCTGGGGGCCGACGCTTTCGACCGCTTTCTCGTGGCGGAAGGCCTGTCGGCCTTCCTCGAGGACCGGCCGCGTAGAGGCGACTTCGGACGCCCCGCCGTCGTGAGACAGTCGACGCACGCGAAGACGCTGCTCCAGGTCGGTGACGAACGCACGCCGGAGTACGCCAGCGTGCTCGGCCAAGCTGCGGAGCTCGTGCCCCTCGCGAATCCTTACGAGCTGCGTGGGGGTGACACCCTGGCAGTACGAGCCATGGTGGACGGCAGGCCGGTCCCGAATCTCGTTCTCACCGCGGGCGGTCGAAGCGTGGCGGATACGACTCTGACGGCCGTTCGCATTCTCACGGACGCGGACGGCGTGGGGCGCGTCCCGCTCCGTTCGGGAGGAGAGTGGTACGTGAAAGTCCTCTGGGTCGCACCCCTCGACGGAGACAGCGTTGCGGGATACGAGTCGAGGCGGGCCACCCTGACGTTCCACGTCCAGGGCTGACGGATGGACACTGCCGTGGCGGTGGTCGAGACCTACCCTGCGCCTCAACGATTACGTGCGCACACACAGGAAGCTCCTCCGGCACGTCCAGTCGAAAAGATCCCACTCTGTCGCTGCTGATCCTGCTGGAGAGGCTGGGACGCGGATAGCCCGCGCCTAGGTAGAGACCGGGCCGTCATGAGAATCTGGCACTCGACTCCGGACACGCCGCGCGAGCCTCGGCGCGTGAGTTCCGGCGCGCGGGTCACGCTGCACATCGGGACGTGGCCGATCGAGCCCGGCCAGGCGGTGTGGGTCACGTGTTCGATCAGGAGCCGGGACGGCACCGTCCGGACGCAACGCATCGACGCCGACTGGGAGCGCAACGAGGGCCCGAACAGCTACTGGCGCGCGACGCTCGGTCCGTTCACCCAGTTCGACGAGGTCGAGTACACCGTGCGAGGACGCTCGTCTCGGGAAGAGACCGAGAGCCTGAGCAGGACGTTCCGGGTGGAGCCCAAGCTGTACCTCGCTCTGCTGTGGCATCAGCACCAGCCGATCTACAAAGAGATGAACGCGGGCGCGCGAGGCAGCTACCTGCACCCGTGGGTGCGCCTCCACGCGATTCGCGACTACTACTCGATGGCGGCGCTGGTAGCGGAGCATCCCGGCGTCCATCTGACGATCAACCTGACGCCGGTGCTGCTCTGGCAGATCGAGGACTACCTGAAGCGGGGCGCCACGGACCGCGCGCTGGACCTGACGCTCGAGCCGGCCGAGGAGCTCGACATCAGCGAGCAGGAGCAGGTGGTCTCGAGCTTCTTCGACGCGGACTGGCACAACCAGATCTTCCCGCATCCGCGCTACAAGGAGCTGTTCCTCCAGCGACAGGAGGGCCGGCCCTTCCTCGCGCAGGACATCCGCGACCTCCAGATGTGGTTCAATGTCGCCTGGTTCGGCTCGGAGTTCCGGAGCGGGGCGGTGGACCTCGCCACGGGCGAGGTCGCCTCGATCCAGCGCTTCGTGGAGAAAGGCCGAGGGTTCAGCCCGGCGGACATCACAGAAATGGTGCGCGAGCAGTACAAGATCCTCCGTGCCGTCGTTCCGATCCACCGCGCACTCCAGGAGCGCGGGCAGGTCGAGGTTTCCACAACGCCGTTCTACCACCCCATCCTG
Source organism: Gemmatimonadales bacterium (assembly GCA_050181335.1). Taxonomy (GTDB): domain Bacteria; phylum Gemmatimonadota; class Gemmatimonadetes; order Longimicrobiales; family Gaopeijiaceae; genus UBA2982. The sequence goes on from JBFXDG010000002.1 coordinate 330,774, forward strand.
CCGCTGCTCATCGACACCGATACGGCCACGATCGACCGGCCGGGGTCGAGCCTGCCGCGGCGCTTCGCCCATCCCGAGGACGCGCAGGCCCAGGTGGAGCGCGCCCTGAATGCTCACCGGCGCTGGTTCGGCGCTCCGCCGCGCGGCATGTGGCCGGCGGAGGGGGCGGTGAGCGAGTCGATCGTCCCGCTCCTGGGCCGAGCGAGCATCCAGTGGATTGCGACGGACCGCGGTGTGCTCGCCCGTTCAGGACGCTGGGGCTACGACGCCGACGACCCCGACGTCCTGTGCCAGGCCTACCGTGCCGAAGTAGGCGGCGAGCATACGGCTGTCTTCTTCCGCGATACGAGGCTCTCCGATCGCATCGGCTTCCACTACTACCGATACGACGATCCCGAGCGAGCCGCCCGCGAGTTTCTGGACGAGATCAAGGAGCGCTTCGCACTGCGACTTGCCGGGGACGGTGACCGCGTCCTGACGGTCGCACTCGACGGCGAGAATGCCTGGGGCGCGTACCGGGAAGATGCGCGGCCGTTCCTTCACGCCCTCTATGGTCTGTTGGAGGGCGACGCCGAGGTCGCGACCGTCGGTTTCAGCGAGTACCTCGCCGGCAACGGGGAGCGAGGCGTTCCGCCCCATCCGCTGGATGCCCTACCGAGGGTCTATGACCTGTTCACGGGGTCCTGGATCGACGAGAATGGCTCGCTGCCCGGCGTCGACCTGGGGACCTGGATCGGGGAGGCGGAGGAAAACCGCGCATGGGAGCTGCTCGGTCGAGCGCGTGACCTGGTCTCGGGCGCAACCACGCCGAATACGTCCGCGGCGCTCGAGGCTCTCTACGCCGCTGAGGGGAGCGACTGGTTCTGGTGGTTCGGCGAGGACCAGGCGTCGGGGAGCGACGCGGACTTCGACGACCTCTTCAGGCTGCACCTGAAGAACGTGTACCGCGCCCTCGGGACGGAGCCCCCGGCCGTGTTGGACCGCTCCATTGTGCCGCACGCGATCGTGTGGACGTTCGCCAGCCCGGTGAGCCGCATCCACGTCGGAGACCGGCTGCTGATACGCACGAACTGTCCAGGCGTCCTCGGGTGGCAGGCCGACGATGGAGAGTCGGGAACCCGCGCTCTGGCACCGGTCGGTGGTGTGATGGCCGGTGTTCGGCGACACCAGCTCGTGCTCGGACCGTTTTCGCCCAGCGCACGCGAGCTGCGCTTCAGCTTCCAATGCACACATCGCGGATGTCGAGGCGACATCTGCTGCTCGCGGGACGACCACGTCGTGGAGATCGCCGGCTGACGCCCGGCAGGGTCGGCCAGAGGAGGCGCGCAGCTGAAGCTGCCTTCATCCGAGCTTCACGAACGCTTCACTGAAGCGTCTTCAGATTGGTGGGTACGAGGCTCGACTCGAGCCACCTACGGAACGACGTACTCAGTCGAGGAGGTCCGGATGAGCAGGAGCAAGCGCACGAACGACGATCCGTCCGCATCGACACGGCCGAACCGGAAACACAAGGAATCGCCTCGGCCAGAGGTGCAGCTCGGCGATGGTCGAAACGGCCCGCTCGCGGAGCAGGAGCGCCATCGCTGCATCTCCGAGGCGGCGTACTACAGAGCGGAGCGCCGCGGCTTCACGCCCGGCTGCGAGCTGGACGATTGGCTCGCGGCGGAATCCGAGGTCGGACAGGCATCGATTTCGCAGGCCACATTACAGGCGTGAGGCAGGCCGCGGTCCTGCTGTCCTACTCCGCTCGTAAGATGTGGTGCTGCTAATGGTGGTCGGCGAGGCGGACCGTGAGGGCGCGGTCCCCGGCCACCTCCCTGTTGATGGTCACCGCGACGCGCTCGCCGACCTCGATGTGCACATCGGCGAGCGTCATGCGGTGATCGCCGCGGAAGATCTCGGTCTCGTCCGTCACCCCGAACGTCATGGGTGACTCCGTGCCCGCTGTCTCGTCGACCACCATCACCTCGATGCGTCCCTCCGTCACGGCCGTGACCGTGCCGAGGTACGTCACCTCATGGACCGCCGCGGCGGTGGCGACGACGAGCGCCGCTCCGAGCAGAACGTTCGTGATTTGCTTCATGGAACGTACCTCCTTATCGGTAATTGCTGTGGTTGCCGAACATCGTACCAGCTACCTCCCCTCCAGGAAGTCACGGATCCCCCTGTCGACTTCGTCCTGGGCCGGGCTCCTCGGGTTGAGGGCCTCCATGTCCTCGAGCTCCTCAGGCGTCAGGTCCGGAAGATGGCGGATGAAGCTCACGAGCTCCCAGGAGAGGTGCTCTCCGCTTTCTGTGCCTGTGCCCCACGCCGGCATGCCGGTGAACGGGACGCCGAACTCGATCACATAGAACAACTCTCCGTCCGTCAGAGCCTGCGTACGGCCTCCCCGCATGTCGGGCGCGGGCGGGAAGAGCGCACCCCCCATCTGAGTGTCGCCGCTTCCGTCGTTCGCGTGGCAGGTCGCGCAGTGGTCGGCGAAGTGCTCGAGGCCCGCGCGAATCACCTCCGGGTCCGGGGGCAGTGGGTTCTCCATCGCCTTGCTCTCCGGCGGGACGAGAAACGAGCGCGCGGCTAGGGCGAAACGTTCCTCGAGCGGCCACGGCGAGCGGCGGCTCGTGAAGCCGCTCCCGCGCACGAGAACGAGCGCGATCACCACGAGCAGCAGCGCGGCCCCCGCGGCGAGCGACCATCGGCGCACGGAAGGGTTCAAGGCTAGCCTTCGAGCATCATCCTGAGATGTGCTCGGTGCTCCTCGGGAAGCATCTCGATCAGCTCGAGCACGAGGGCGCGCGTCGCGGGATCCGCCGCGATCCGATCCTTCGTCGCCTGGTCCCCGAGCAGTCGCATCAGGAGGTCGACGGTCCGTGCGGCTGCGGCGCCCGTCGCGTCCGGCTGCGTCGGCGCGGCCGTCGGCGCGGCGTGAGCGGCGTGGTCCATAACGGCGCCGCGCTCGAGCGTAGCCTCCGGCAGCGGAGAGAGAACGCCCACCGCGGCGCCGCCCATGTTGTGCACGCCCATCCCGACGGCCATCTCGCGCCACTCTTGCTCGGTCATGAGGAACGAGCTGTCGTCGCGGTACCGCTCCGCCGCCCGGAGGATCTCCGCGCGCTTCTGCTCGCGAGGCACGTCGGGCGACGCCAGGATGTCCGAGACCACGTCGTGCATCGAGTGGAGGTTGTCGAAGATGATCGCCGCTTCCGGGAAGCGTGCAGCGAACGCGGGCGCCACCGCGGCGGTCATCGGCATCACGCGGGGCATGTTCGCGGGCGCTTCCTCGATCATCTGCCAGAAGCGCGCAACGGTAGCCCCGACGCCCGTTCTCCGCTCCGTGGGCGTCGCCCCTGCGAGCAGCGGTTCGTAGAGGCCGATCTGGAGCCAGTGGTAGGCCCAGATCAGGCCGTTGAACTTGGGATAGCGGTTCCGGAAGACCGTCGAATAATGCTGCCCCTCCATGAGCTCCATCGTCTTCGGGCTCGAGCTGAAGGCGATGTCCGGCCTCGACCGGTAGTAGTCGAGCAGCTCGGCCACGCGCGCATCCTTCTCGTGGTCTGGGATCCGCTCGTCGCCCAGCACGTCGTAGATCTGCCTGTGCAGGATATGCGCCCAATCGAACATGACCTTGGCTTCGGGCGCGAGCTTCGCGTACTCGATCTCGATCGCGGCTTCCTCGAGCGGCAGCCGCGGAGGATTCACGAGAATGTGGTTCGTGAGCCGGTCGAAGATCTCCTCCTCGAGCACCGACGTCGGAGCGGAAGGTCTCGTGTAGAGCGTCTCGTACAGGATCGCGTGCCCGTAGTCGAAACCGTTGAATAGTCTGTCGGCGCCTGCGTAGTTGTCTCGGAACACCCAGTTGTGGCTGGCCGGCAGGTAGAACTGCTCGTGGACGTCGCTCCACTGGGCGCGGGCGGACGGGGCAGATACGGCAATCGCGAGCGCCGTCATGCTCAGGGCGCGTAGCTTCGAAGACCGGTTCATTCGTGTCAGTCGCATGCTCATCTCCTTGCGCCACCCATCAGGGCGCGCAGCCCAAACGCGTAGGCACTGCCGAACGTCACGTACCACGCCGTATCTCCGTTGAGCCGCCGACCGAGCCCCGCGTCGAGCGCGAGTCGCGGGCTCACCTGATAGCGAACCCCGGCACCTGCGTGCCACTCGATGTCGCTGGCCTCATCGATCGGCTGCCGAGCGTAGACATCCCCGATCAGTAACATGGCGCTCAGCGGGAAGGCACGATCGACTGCGAGGCCCGCGAGCCACCGGTCGATCTCAGCTCCCCCGGCGGCAACGGGCGAGCCGGAGGGGCCCGCCGTGTATCGGCCATTCAGGTGCAGGCGCGCAAACGGCCATGTGCGCGTGAGCAACGCCGTGAGCGACGCGTACGTTCGGTCGGGCGCGAAGCGGCCGACCGGCAGGAGCACATCACCGCGAACCCCCAGCGCGGGCAGCGACCGAGTCTCGGTGTTCAGGTTGTGCAGCACCGAAAGCTCTAGCCCCGCGATGCCCGCTTCGGTGGAAGCACCGCCTGCGTCGATCGCGATCACGGGGAGTCCGAGCTCGATGTGTGTGCGCGGCAGCAGCCCGTATGCGATCTCCGGCTCGATCCCCCAGCTGTACTGTCCGGCCGCCGCACGCTCCAGTCGAACCGGCGCGAGCTTCAGCTCGAACGCGTACCGCTCCGTCGCGTAAGCGTCCTCGATGCGGACGGGCCGTCCGGCGTCCGTGTTGTAGTAATCCGTCTGCGCACGCGCGGCGGCAGGCAGTAGGGCGAGCAGCAACAGGACGGGCAGAAAGCCCCGCATGATTTGGACTCCGGGCAGGTTGTCGTGCGCCAAGCAAGAAAGCCTGCGGGAGATGAAGGAGGCGTGAAGCCAGCATGAATAGTCCTTCAGACACGGCGCCACCGAGGCCCTCCTACGAACCGAAGCGGCACGATCCCCACCCCCATGTCGGGACTTTCCCGCCGGAGCCGCCTTCGCCTCGGTGGCATCATCAATTGAACCTCAGCCGCAGGAGAAACGAGATGAATGTGCACGGAATCGTGCGAGCGAGCGCCCTCCTCGTCACGATCGCTGCCGGCGGGTGCAGCGCTCAGTCGATGGGTGTCGAGGCCGAGGCTCAGCTCGCCGCAGTCTACCCGCCGGGCGGGTCCGTCGACGTGAGCGTCGCTGCCACCATCACGATCGCCTTCACCCACCCGATGATGGCCGGCATGGAAGCCTACCTGGCCTTGCAAGAGGGTGACGTGACGGGTCCGTTGGTCCCGGGTACCTGGACTTGGTCGCAGGATCGCACGTCTTCAACCTTCGCCCCCAGCGCCCCGCTCCAGCCGGGAACCGTCTATACCATCCACGTGGGCGGAGGGCTCAGAACGGACATGGGCCAGCCCGTGGGCTTCGAGATGTACGGCATGCAGATGGGCGGGGAGTGGGCGACCCGCAACATGATGCGCGGAGGGATGGGACCGAGCATGACGGGCCCCGGGTGGCTACACGGGGACGGCACGTACGGCATGATGTTCACGTTCACGACCGCGTGACTGCGGGCCGGCCGCCGAACCGCCGGATCAGGGCAACCGCGTCCCCCATGCGGAACTCCTGCGGGTCGACGGTGAGGTAGGCGGCCTCGTCCACCGGGTTCACGTACGCCTCCACGACGCCCGGTACCGAGCTCAGGCCGCGCTCGAGCGGCAGACGATCTCCGGAGGCACACGCCAGACCCACGATCGGGATCCGAACGGTCCGCGCACCCAGGGACTCTGCGAAGCGATCGAGCACACGCCTCGGATCCGCTTCGAATGCGTTCCGACAGACGTCGGAGCAAAAATGGTAGACGCGATGGTTCCACTCCGCCTGCGCTGCGGCGTCCGAGCGTGCGAGCCGCATGCCGCACACTGGATCACGTACAGTCTCGTCCATCACACCTCCTCGCCGTAGATCCGACGACCACACGTTAGCGAGTGACGCCTGAAGCGCCTGTGAACCCACGGTGAAGGCAGCTTCATCGTTCCTTCACCGTCGGTTCACGGGTCGGACGTCATCTTCGATCAGCAATTGGCTGAATGAATGGAGGATCCCGATGCGAGCGACGGCACAGGTCGGAATCATCGGGGCGGGGCCGGCCGGCGCCCGCGCCGCGGAGCTGCTCGCGCGGCGTGGAGTGAGCGTTGTCCTCCTCGACCCGAAGGCTCCCTGGGAGAAGCCCTGCGGGGGCGGTCTCACGCCGCCGCTTTTCGAAGAGATCCCGGAGCTCGAGGAGCTCGCCCCGGAGGCGCGCGCGGTAGAGCGCGTGCGGATCGAGGTGGCGCCCGACGAAGGGTTCTCGGTGGAGCTAGAGCGGCCTATCCGCATCATTTCGCGGAAGACGCTCGCAGCCTGGCAGCTCGAGCGGGCCCTCGCGGCCGGCGCGGTGCACCTGCCGGCAAAGGTCCGTTCCATCACCCACTTCGAGGGTGGTTGGTCGCTGGACACGGACCACGGCGATTTCCGCGTACCCTTCATGGTGGGCGCGGACGGAGCGGCGAGCCTCGTAAGGCGCGTCGCGGTCCCGAGGTTCTCGGTCGAGCTCGCGCCCACGCGCGTGGCCTATCCCCCCGAATGCCGAGCGATCGGCGATGTGATGGTCCTCAAGTTCTACGAGGGGCTGGCCGGATATCTCTGGGACTTCCCGCGCCCCGACCACCGCTCCGTGGGCAGCGGCGTTCCGAACGGCACGTGGGCGCGTCCTCTGCTGGATGCGGAGATCGACGGGTACCGGGACTCGAGCCACCCCGACTGCATCGATCCAGACCGGGCCGGCGCGGTCATTGGAACGGCCCAACTGGGGCACGGAGACTTCTCGCAGATCGCCGGTGAGAACTTCGCCCTGCTCGGTGACGCGGCTGGGTTCGCGGATCCCCTAACAGGGGAGGGCATCCAGAACGCGCTCCGCTCTGCGGGTCTTCTTGCGGCCGCCTGGGACGAGGGCCACGTCGGGCGTTTGTACCCGATCCTCGCGCAGCGCGCGTTCTCCCGGGAGTTTGCGGTCGCGCGTCTGCTTCGCCGTACCATGCTCGAGAGCGGAACAGGGCTCCGGCTGATTCGCAGTGCGCGCACGTCAAACGTCGCGTACGCCGTCGTCGCGGCGGCACTCAACGGGCTGAACGAGCACGACGGTCACCCCGCGCGGCTCCTGCGCCGGTGGTACGGCACCTTCCGAAAGGTGAGGAAGGACCCGTCACTCGCGCGGCGCACGACGCGCGCGCCGGTGCCCTGCGAGCACCGGTCCGCAGATACCGTGGCCGCGAGCACACATTCATACCCGTCCACTCACCACGCAGCGTGAGCATGCAGCACGCCACCGATTCCCGCGTCGACCCCGCCCGGCCGCGCGCCGACCCGGAGCTCCTGCGCGCCGCCGCGTACGTCGATCTCGCGGTAGCCGGCATGGACTGCCCCCACTGCGGGAACCGCGTTCGCAACGCGCTCCTCGGTCTCGCCGGAGTCGTGGACGCGGAGGTCGATGTCACGGCGGGCTTGGCCCGCGTCTGGTTCGTCGCGGAGCATATACGCATCGAGGATATGCTGACCGTGGTGGCGCAGGCCGGCGAGGCAACGCATCACCGGTACCTCGCCGTGCCCGTGACGAGCAGAACCTGAGGCTGTGACCCGGGAAAGCCCCACGTCATCTGCGACCCGGAGGGGGCGATGAGCGAGTCAGGTGACGGAAGGGACGAGGCTCGCATGCTCCTCCAGCAGTGCTGCGTGAGGGGAGCACGCTCGGGGTGCAGTGAATGCGAGCACGGATGGGAGCGCAGGCCCCAGGTCCGCATGTCCGAAACCGGCCCCGTTCCCGAGGTGGGACCGACGGCGCCCGACGTTCGCCGCCAGCTCTCGGAGCTGGCAGGCACGCCACCGTCGGAATGGAATGCCGTCACGCTGCTCTCCGACGGAGCGGACAGCTTCGGCGCGATCCTCGATCTGGTGCGCAGCGCGGAACGATGCATCCAGTTCGAGAACTTCATCTTCCGGGCGGACAGCGTGGGTCGCGCGTTCGCGGCCGAGCTGCGTCGGCGCGCTGCGGACGGAGTCCATGTGCAGGTGGTCCATGACCCGGTGGGCGCCATCATGGCGCGTCGCCCGCCCGTGGACCTGCTCTTCCGCTCGTCGCCGGTGCAGGTTGCCATGTTCAACCTCGGTCTAGGGAGGCGCGGCGTGCCCAGCCCGGGGAGGGACCACCGGAAGCTGGTCGTCGTGGACGGCCGCGCCTTCGTCGCGGGCGGCATCTGTCTGGCCGACCCCTGGGCCGGCAACTGCGTCCGGCACTGCACCTGGCGTGATTCGGCGGTTCTCGTGGAAGGGCCGGCCGCCCAAGCCGCGAGCACCGCCTTCGATGAAGCCTGGGGGTGGTCGCGCAGCCTGCTCGCGGCGCGCGGATATCCTCCGGCCCAGCACGCTCCCAGGCGCGCAGAACCGAGCGGACTCGTCCCCGTGCGTGTGCTGGCGGATCTCGGGCGGCGCCGGCCGACACGCGCGGCGCTCGAGCGCGCGATCGATGCATCGGAGCGAGAGGTGCTGATGACGACTCCGTACTTCGTTCCCCCCGCTAACCTCCGCGACAGCTTGCGCCGCGCGCTCTCGAGAGGCGTCGAGGTGACCCTCCTGCTGCCGCGCCGAAACAACCACCCGATCGTGGGCCTGTCCGCGGAGCATGGGCTCGGTGAGCTCCTCGACGAGGGCGCGCGGGTCTTCCTCTGGAGCGGCGCGATGCTGCACGCGAAGTCCGTCGTGATCGACGGAGCGTGGACGCTGATCGGATCGAGCAACCTGGATGCGCTCAGCCTCGACCGGAACGCGGAGCTGAACATCGAGATCCACGGACGCGCCGTGGGCGAGGCGATGGCTCGGCTCTTCCTGGAAGACTGCGCGTCGAGCACGCCCCTGACCATCGACGCCTGGATGCAGCGCACGAGGATCCGGCGTGCGGCCGCCCGGGCCGCGTGGAGCCTGAGGGCGTGGCAGTGACGTGAAGCGACCTTCACCCGCGCTTCACGGCCCCTTCAGACCGTATCTCGCAGCTTCAATCAAGTCGCGGAGCGCCATGGAGGCCCACTGGATGCGGAGGCGCATATGGAATGGCTGAGGGAGAACTGGTTCTTCCTACTCTTGGTCATCCTGTTCATCGGGATGCATACGGGACATGGAGGGCATGGTGGACACGGAGGTCACGGACGTCCGAGGCCCAGGGATCGAGGCGACGGTGAGGGCGACCAAGACGTGGACGCGAGACAAGGAGGGCAACATGCTGGACACTAGAGTCCTGACATGGTCGCTGGCCTCCTTCTCGACCGTGACGTACCTGGTGTGCGTGCTCTACGGGCTGGTGGCCCCGGATGCGCTCCACATGACAGCCTTCCTCGAACAGGTGCTTCCGGGCTTCCGCTGGCTCACGGCCGCCGGGTTGGTGATCGGCCTGGTCGAGTCCTTCCTATATGGCGTCTACGCGGGACTCGTCTTCACCCCGATCTACAACCGGTTCAATCGGCGATGGCCGGCAGCGTGAGCCTGGAGGAGACCCGGGGGCGTTCCGGCACACGGCCGGCGCTCCATGTCGTTCTCCTGGTGGCCACACTCCTGACCACCACCTGGGCCGGAGCGCTCCACCAGGGCATGAGCCTGCTGGAGCAGCCGTCCGCGTGGAGGGTCGGTCTTCCCTACGCGGTCGCGCTGTTGACGATTCTCGGGATTCACGAGATGGGGCATTATCTGGTCGCGCGGCGCCGCGGGGTTAGCGTCTCGCTTCCCTACTTCATCCCCGTTCCGACGTGGCTGGGGACGTTCGGGGCCTTCATCAGGATGGGGGGCGCGGTGCGTGACCGCGCGGCTTACTTCGACGTCGCGGTCGCGGGCCCCTTGGCGGGGCTGGTCGCCTCGGTAGTGGCGCTGCTCATCGGCCTCCCCGGCAGCACAGGCGGGGCACACGGTGTGGCGCCTTCCTCCTCCCTGTTGCTCGCGGGCGTCTACCAGGTGGCCACGGGCGCCCTGCCCACCGGGCCCGTGGAGCTCGGAGCCGTCGCGTTCGCCGGCTGGCTCGGCCTGATCGTCACAGCCTTCAACCTGGCTCCCATAGGCCAACTGGACGGTGGGCACATGGCGTACGCGCTGCTCGGCCCGCGTGGCGCCGCCGCCCTGGGGAGGGTCATCATCGGGATGCTCTTCGTCGGGGGCCTCCTGTACTGGCCGCATCTCCTGACATGGGCGTTCATCGCCTGGCTCTTCGCGGGCGTGGAGCACCCGCCCGCGCAGGACGAGACCAAGCCCCTGAGCGGCGCGCGTAAGGCGCTGGCCTGCGTCACGTTCGCGCTCCTGCTGGCGATCGTGCTGCCTTGGCCCGCATGAGCTCTCGACAGTTGCGGCCGTGAGCTTCATGGCGTTCCTGCTCGCGCGCCTCATCGATTGGCGGCAAGGGCTCGCCGAGCGGGTAGCTCTGATGAGCTTCCTCGCGTGGGAGTTGTGGGCCGCGCTGCAGCTGGCGCGCAGGGGAGTCGGGAATCACCTGTCCCTCGTTTCGTGAGCGTCGGTGTGTCCGATGGGATCCCCACCGGCGTCGAGCACGGGCCATGCGCGCCCGTCGGTGCGGCGAGCCGCCCGCCTGGGCGCGGTCGCGGCCGTGCTCTCGGGGGTCGTGCTCGCATTGCTGTGGCTTCCCCACCTCTTCCGGGCCGCGCCCCTCCGCCTGGTCGTGTCGCCGGGTGATTCCGCGGGTCTTCCGTCGTTCGGCGTCGGGCGCTTCACGGTCGCGGTCGCCGCTCTGGCCGGCGTCGGGCTCGAGCCGAGCCCGACGGGTCAGGTGCTCACCGACGGCGGCGGCACGTTTCCGGTGCTCTACCAGGATCTCCGGAGCGCGCGCCGCTCGATCACGATGCAGGTGTACTACAAGAGCGGAGGCGCGGTGGCCGACTCCGTGCGGCGCATCCTCGTGGAGCGGGCACGCGCCGGCGTGAGCGTGCACTTCATGCACGATGCCTTCGGCTCCGAGGCCCTGCCCACCCACTACAGTGACGCGTTGCGAGCGGCCGGCGTGCGCGTCGCTACGTTCCGGCCCTTCCGCTGGTACGAGCTGGACCGCGTCGGCCATCGCTCACACACGCGCGCCATCGTGATCGACGGTCGAGTCGGCTACACGGGCGGGTACGGGCTGGACGACAAGTGGTTGGGGTCGGGCCGGCGCCCCGGCGAATGGCGCGAGACGAATGTCCGCATCACGGGCCACGCCGTGCGTCAGCTCCAGGCTGCCTTCGTGGAGGAGTGGGCCGAGGCGACGGGCGAGCTTCTCACCGGCTCGTTGCTCTTCCCGGAGATGGATGGCCCGCCCGCCGAGGCCGGAGCGGGTGTACCGGCGCTCTCCGGCGTAGTGCACAGCATCCCGTCCGCCGGAACGTCGCCGGCCGAGCGGCTGCTCGCGCTATCCATCGTCGGAGCGCGCCGCACCCTCTTCATCAGCAACGCCTACTTCCTCCCGAACGCGAGCTTTCGGCGGTTGCTGGCGGATGCGGCGCGCCGCGGCGTGGACGTCCGCGTGCTGACGAATGGCGCCGAAATCGATATCGGACTGGCGCGCCTGGCCAGCCGCGCTCGCTACGAGGAGCTGCTGGCGGCGGGCATCCGGATCTTCGAGTACCAACCCAGCATGATGCACGCGAAGACGTTCGTCGCGGACGGCGTTTGGGCGGGCATCGGCACCGCGAACTTCGACAACCGCTCCCTGGCGCTGAACAACGAGGTGATGTACGTGGCCCTCGATCCCGCCCTCGGCGTAGTCATGGATTCCCTGTTCACGGCGGATATCGCCTTCGCTCGGGAAATCCAGCTGAGCGAGTTTCGCCGCCGCCCCTGGACCGAACGTGTGCGGGAGCGCGCGGCCGCGCTGCTCGAGCGACTTCTCTGAGCACGACCGCGTCGCGCCGAGCGAGTGAAGCCTTTTTCATCTTCACTTAATGATTGCTTCACCAGAGACGACGCTCCTTTCGAGCCGGCCGGCGGCCGCAGCAATACCTACCATGGGATGCTTGGATGATCGGTGACGACTACGTGTGGTGCCTCGTTCCCGGGCCCCAGCCGAGCGAGCCCGGGCTTCGGTGAAGTCGCAGCCGAACGCTTCGGTCCAGTTCCTGGGTGCCGCGGGGACCGTCACCGGATCCATGCATCTCGTGCGGTCCGGCGGCCGCCGGGTGCTCCTCGACTGCGGGCTCTTTCAGGGGCTCAAGGAACTGCGACTCCGAAACCGCGGCGACCGTGTGGAGGCGGCTCACGACCTCGATGCGGTGGTGCTGAGCCACGCGCACCTCGACCACACCGGCTATCTGCCCGCGCTGGTGCGCGCTGGCTTCCGTGGACCGATCTACTGCACGCCAGCCACCGGCGACCTCCTGCGGATCCTGCTTCCTGATTCGGCTCGCATTCAGGAAGAAGACGCGGAGCGCGCCAACCGTCGCGGCTACTCGAAACATAGGCCGGCGTTGCCGCTCTACACCGTGGCCGACGCGATGGCCGCGCTCGATCGCCTCGTGACGCGCCCGCCTGGGGATCCGTTTCCGGTCTGTCCAGGAGTCGTGGTGACGTATCGGCCCGCGGGTCACATCCTGGGCGCGGCCACCGTGCAGGTGGACTTCGACATCCACCCCCAACGACGCCTCGTCTTCTCGGGAGACCTGGGGCGGTGGGGACGCCCTTTGGTTCCGGATCCCGCCCCCATCGAACGTGCAGACCTCCTGCTCCTCGAGTCCACGTACGGCGACCGCATGCACACGCAGGACGCCGAGGGAGAGCTCGCGCGCATCGTCACGCAGGCAGTGGAGCGGGGCGGCGCACTCCTCGTACCCGCGTTCGCGCTGGGGCGGGCGCAGGAGCTCGTGTGGTGGATCGACCGGCTCGAGCGGGAGGGGCGGATCCCGGACGTTCCCCTGTACGTGGACAGCCCGATGGCGCTGGACGTGACGGCCGTTTACGCGAGTCACCCGGGCGCCGTGGATCCGAAGCTGCGGTCGGCGCTGGGTGGTGGCGGCCATCTGCTCGCCACCAAGGGCTGCACGCTCGTGCGCAAGGCAAACGAGTCCAAGCGGCTGAACAGCTTGTCTGGTCCCGCGATCATCATCGCGGCCAGCGGGATGGCCACGGGCGGACGCATCCTGCACCACCTCGCCCGCCGGCTGCCCGATCCGCGCACCACCGTTCTGCTGGTCGGCTTCCAGGCGGCGGGCACCCGCGGGCGAGCCCTACGCGACGGTGCGCCTACCGTGCGAATCCACGGTCAGGACATTCCGGTCCGCGCCCGCATGGAAACGCTCGACGCGCTCTCGGCCCATGCCGACCGCGAAGACCTTCTCCGCTGGCTCAGCGGGTTCGTCCGTCCCCCCGGTCGGACCTATCTGGTGCACGGCGAGCCCGATGCAGCCGCGTCCCTCGGCAGTGCGATCCAGGCGCGTTACGGATGGCCAGTCACCATCGCCCGGGATCGAGAGATCGCAGAAGTTCCTGTGGCGACGCCCCCGCGTTCCCCCGAACCCCGCTCATGAGCACGCTCATCGTAACGGCGGCCTTCTCGTATGGATAATGCGGTCGCGGTGGTCCAAGCCTACCTGCGCGTCAACGGCTACCTGACGGTCGCCGAGTACCCGGTGCTCGAGGCGGCGCGCCAGGGCGACTTTCGCACCGTCACGGATCTGGATGTCCTGGCATTCCGCTTTCCCCGAGCGGGCCGCCTCGTGCCGCACGGGAAAGACGTTCTCTCCCGCGACCGGCTCGACGTCGTGCTGGATCCCGCGATCGGGGGCTCTGCGGAGCACGGCGACATGATCGTCGGCGAGGTGAAGGAGAGCCGGGCGGTCGTGAACGAGGCGGCGTTCGACCCGGCGGTCCTTCGTACGGCGCTGGTGCGCTTCGGCTGCTGTCCGCCCGACCATGCGCCGGCGCTCGTCTCGGAGCTGGTGCGAGAAGGGCGCGCCATGCTCCCGGTCGGACACCAGATCCGGATGGTGGCGTTCGGCACGAGCGCGCAGCCCGGCGGCAAGGTTCACAAGATCACGCTCGGACACTGCGTGGAGTTCCTGCGCGACTACCTGCGCGAGCACTGGGACGTGCTCCACCACGCGGAGCACAAGGACCCGGTCTTCGGCCTGTTGGCGATGATGGAGAAGGCGAGCCGCGCCGGCCGCCGGGGAGAAGGGGGCAGCCGTCGTGCACGCTGAGGGAAACGTACTCCGGCTCCGCCGGCTCGGGATCGACACCTACCGGGAGCCGGTCATCTATATGTCGCGCGACTGTCCCGTCTGCCGGTCAGAGGGCTGGGTCGCCCAGGCGCGCGTGGAGGTGTCGGGAGACGGTGGCACGCTCATCGCTACGCTGAACGTGCTCACCGGCGACATCCTGCGGCCTGATGAGGCGAGCCTCTCGGACGTCGCGTGGGCAATGATCGGCGCGCGGGACGGGGACCTCGTGACGCTTTCGCATCCTCGACCAGTCGATTCCGTCAGCCATGTCCGGGCCAAGGCGTACGGCGCGACGCTCAGCGAGCAGCAGATCCGCGCCGTGATCGACGACGTCGGGGCGGGCCGCTATTCGGCGATCGAGCTGGCCGCCTTCGTGACCGCATGCGCCGGTGGTCGCGTGACGCTGGACGAGACGATCGCACTCACGCGCGCGATGGTCGACGTGGGTGAGCGCCTGAGCTGGGGGCGCGCGCCCATCGTGGACAAGCACTCGGTGGGAGGTCTGCCCGGAAACCGCACGACCATGATCGTCGTGCCCATCGTGACCGCGCTCGGCGCTGTCATGCCCAAGACGTCCTCGCGTGCGATCACGTCGCCAGCGGGCACGGCCGACGCGATGGAGACGGTCGCGCCGGTGGCTCTCGACCTGGCAGCCATCCGGCGTGTGGTCGAGCGTGAGGGGGGCTGCATCGCATGGGGCGGCGCGGTCCAGCTGAGTCCTGCGGACGACGTCATCATCACGGTCGAGCGTCCGCTCGATCTCGACAGCGACGGCCAGCTCGTCGCGTCGGTGCTGTCCAAGAAATTGGCGGCCGGCTCGACCCACGTCGTGATCGACATGCCGGTGGGGCCGACCGCCAAGGTGCGGAGCGACGAAGCTGCGCGCACTCTCGCCCATAGGCTGGTCGCAACCGGCGATGCGCTAGGGCTCCGGGTGCGCGTCGTGCAGGGCGACGGGCGGCAGCCTATCGGCCGCGGCATCGGGCCGGCGCTGGAGGCCAGAGACGTGCTCGCCGTGCTCCGCTCCGAGAGCGGTGCGCCCGAGGATCTGAAGGCACGCGCGCTAACGCTCGCGGGAGAGGTGCTCGAGCTCGCGGGAATCGCGGCGGAAGGAGGTGGCACGGACGCCGCGGCCCGCGCCCTGGCGAGCGGAGCCGCCTTGCGCAAGTTCGAGGCGATCTGTGAGGCGCAGGGTGGATTTCGCGAGCCTCCCCGCGCACGGTTCACCCAGGTGGTGAAAGCGCCCGCTGCTGGACGGCTGGCTACCATCGACAACCGGCGTCTCGCACGGGTGGCCAAGCTGGCGGGCGCGCCCGGCGCCCCGGCCGCCGGGGTCGAGCTGCACGTTCCGCTCGGAGCCGAGGTGAGCGCCGGGCAGCGGCTCTTCACCGTGCACGCAGAGAGCCCGGGTGAGTTGGCGTACGCGATCGCGTTCACCGAAGCCAGCCCGCACATCCTCACGATCGAGGTTCCTGCGTGAGCGCTCCCCTTCTATTCCCCCTACCGGGAAACGAGCGGCTCGCCGCGGGGCTGGCGCCGCTCCTCCGCGCCGAGATCGGAGCGTTGACGGTGCGACGCTTCCCCGACGGCGAGAGCTACGTCCGGCTCGAGACCGCGGCGGCCGGCCGCGATGTGGTGTTGGTGTGCACGCTGAGTCGCCCGGATGACAAGATTCTTCCCCTCGTGTTCGTGGCCGCTGCCGCGGCTGAGCTCGGCGCCAGGCGGCGCGGGCTGGTTGCGCCGTATCTGGCATACATGCGACAGGACCGCCGCTTCCTGGAGGGTGAAGGGATTACCTCCGCGTACTTCGCGCGGGTGCTCTCGAGCGCGGTGGATTGGATCGTGACGGTGGACCCGCACCTGCACCGGCGCTCGACGCTGTCCGAGATCTACCCGATTCCCACGCGGGTCGTGCACGCGGCGCCCCTCGTGGCCGCCTGGATCCGCGCGCACGTCGAGCGGCCGCTGCTCGTCGGCCCCGACGCGGAGAGCGAGCAGTGGGTGAGAGCGGTGGCCGAAGAGGCGGGTGCGCCGCACATCGTCCTCGAGAAGGTCCGCAGGGGCGACCGCGACGTGCGGGTGTCGGTGCCCGAGGTGGAGCGGTGGCGCGGTCACACGCCGGTGCTGATCGACGACATCATCTCCACGGCGCGCACGATGATCGAGACAGTGGCTCATCTCCGGCGCGCCGGAATGGCGCCTCCTGTCTGCGTGGGCGTGCACGGCATATTCGCGGAAGGGGCCGAGGAAGGTCTCCGCGCCGCGGGAGCGGCGCGGATCGTCACGAGCAATACGATTCCGCATCCGACCAACGCGATCGATCTGGCACCCCTGATCGCGGAGGCCTGCGCTGATCCGACCTTGATGATGAACATTGCCCGAGTGCACGTCACGGGGTCGACAGCTACGGGTGGGCCACGCGAGCGGCAAGGACAAGACTTCGAGCAGGAGGGTGGATGATGCACCACAAGACCAGAGTCGCGGTGAACGGGTACGGCGTAATCGGCAAGCGAGTGGCCGACGCTGTGGCGCTCCAGGACGACATGGAGTTGATCGGCGTCGCCGACGTCGTGAGCGACTACCGAATCCAGGTCGCGACCGCCCGCGGCATCCACTTGTTCGCGGCCGACCCCAGCCGGCGGGGGGAGATGGAGGCGGCGGGTGTGCCTGTGCAGGGGTCGCTCGCGGACCTGCTCGGCGATGTCGACGTGGTCGTCGACTGCACCCCGAAGCGCGTGGGCGCGAAGAACCGCGAGCTGTACGCGCAGGCGGGCGTGAAGTCGATCTGGCAGGGAGGGGAGAAGCACGAGGTCGCTGGCTACTCCTTCGTCGCACAGGTCAACTACGAGGGAGCGCTCGGACGCGACTCGGCACGCGTGGTGTCGTGCAACACGACCGCGCTGTGCCGAGTCTCCCACGCGCTGAACAGCCGCGGCTGGGTGAAGCGGGTGCGCGCCGTCTTGATGCGCCGCGGAACCGACCCGTGGGAATCTCACGCCAACGGCATGATCAACACGGTGGTCCCCGAGAGCCGCGTACCGAGCCACCAGGGGCCCGACGCCCGGACCGTGATCCCGGATCTCGACATCACCACCATGGCCGCCGCCGGACCGTACAACCTGAGCCACATCCATTTCGCGATGGTGGAGACGACGCGTCCAGTGGCGGTGGACGAGCTGGCCGACGCGCTGCGCGGGGCGCCCCGCATCGCGATGGTGCGCGCCGACCAGGGGCTCGTCGCGCTGAACTCGGTCATCGAGCTGATGCGCGACCTCCACCGGCCGCGCGGGGACATGTGGGAAGTCGCCGTTTGGGAGGACGCGCTCGCGTCGGATGGGCGCGAGGTCTACCTCACCTTCCAGGTCCATAACGAGGCGATCGTCGTTCCCGAGACGGTCGACTGCATCCGCGCCTTGACCGAGCTCGAACGGGACGGCCGCACCTCCATCGAGAAGACGGACGTGGCGCTCGGGATCCGGCGCAGCTTCCTGACTGCGAAGGGATCTCCCGCCGCGCTCGCACATCGGGGGGCGTCATGAAGCACGTCGTGCTCGAAGCGGCCGGCCTCTCGCGGGGAAGCTTCGCCCCGGCCCTGCAGGCGTTCGTCGGCCGGCAGCCCGGGATCCACCACGTGGAGGCCAATCCGGCCGGCGAGACGGTGACTGTGGGATACGAGGAAAGCCTGGTCTCGGAAGCGGATCTGCGGCGCCTCATCGAGGCCTGCGGCTATCACTGCCGCGGCGAGGTGGTGCCCGCGCACGTCTGCACGCCGGGACCCGCGCCGGTGCGGGCCGTGGAGCCGCCCGCGGCGCACCCAGCCGAACACGCGGCCCACGCCCCCGCCCCCGCGGCGACCACCGCGACCGCGGAGCACCTGGCGCACGAGATGGGGCATGGTCAGGGCATGACCATGCAGGAGATGGTCGAGGACATGCGCCGCCGGTTCTGGGTGACCTTCGCCCTCGCGGCCGTCGTCACGCTGTACTCGCCGCTCGGCACCGACGTGTTCGGCATCCGGCTGAGCGCGCCGTTCGGGCTCTCGAACGACGTCTTCATGTTCCTGCTCGCGACCCCGGCGGTCGTCTGGGGCGGACAGATGTTCTTCGTCGGCGCCTACCGTGCGCTCGGCCGGCGGACCCTCGACATGTCCGTTCTGGTCGCGCTCTCCGTGGGCGCCGGATACCTGTTCAGCGTGGCGGCCACCTTCCTCTTCGAGGGCGAGGTCTTCTACGAGGCCGCGGTCGTGCTGCTCGCGTTCATCCTGTTCGGCCACTGGATGGAGATGCGCGCGCGGGCCGGCGCGTCCGATGCGATGCGGGCGTTGCTCGATCTTGCGCCTCCGCGCGCCACCGTCGTCCGGAAGGGGCAGCCCGTGGAGGTGCCGACGTCAGAGGTCGTGCTCGACGACGTGGTGCTCATCCGGCCGGGCGACAAGATCCCGGTCGATGGCGTCGTGATCGACGGCCAATCCACCGTGGACGAGTCCATGCTCACGGGCGAGAGCCTTCCGGTCTCCAAGAAGGCCGGCGACGGGGTGATCGGCGCGACGATCAACAAGACCGGATCATTCCGATTCCGCGCGACCAAGGTCGGTGCCGAGACCGCGCTCGCGCAGATCGTCAAGCTCGTGCAGATCGCGCAGAACTCGAAGGCGCCGGCGCAGCGTCTGGCCGACAAGGCCTCGCAGTGGCTGGTCGCCGCCGCCATCACCTTCGGAGTCGCGACGTTCGTCGGCTGGTACTGGCTGGCCGGCGGAACGCTGATCTTCGCGCTCACCCTGGCGATCACGGTGGTCGTGATCGCGTGCCCGGATGCCCTCGGCCTCGCGACCCCCACCGCCGTCATGGTCGGAACAGGGCTCGGCGCTCTCAACGGAATCCTGTTCAAGAACGCGACCGCGCTGGAGCAGGCGAGCAAGGTGCAGGCGATCATCTTCGACAAGACGGGCACGCTCACGGTGGGCGAGCCGCGCGTGGTCGAGACCGCGGCGCCTGCCGGCGGGACGATAGCCGACGAGGCGCTGGCGCTGGTCGCTTCGGCCGAGCAGACGAGCGAGCACCCGATCGCCCAAGCCATCGTCACGCACGCACGGGAGAGTGGCCTCGCGCTATCTGATCCGAGCGGCTTCGAGGCGATTGTCGGGCACGGCCTCGCCGCGACCGTGGCGGGCCGGAGCATACTCGTAGGCAACCGCAAGCTCATGCGGGACCGGGCGATCGAGCTGGGCGGGCTCGGCGAGCGGTCCGGAGCGCTCGAGGGCGCGGGGCGGACGGTGATCTTTGCGGCGGTCGACGGCCGAATCGCGGGCATCCTCGCGGTGGCCGACGCGCTCCGGCCGACCGCCCGTCCAACGGTCGAGGCGCTTCGCAAGCGGGGGATCCAGGTCGTAATGCTCACCGGCGACAATCGCGCCACGGGCGAACGCATCGCGAGGGAGCTGGGAATGGACACCGTCCTCGCCGAGGTGCTGCCCGGCCAGAAGGCCGACAAGGTCAGGGAGCTCCAAGCCGGCGGCAAGATAGTTGCCATGGTCGGGGACGGGATCAACGACGCGCCCGCGCTGGCCCAGGCGGACGTCGGGATCGCGATTGGTGCGGGAACCGACGTGGCGCTCGAGACGGCGGACGTCGTGCTCATGAAGAGCGACCCGTACGACGTCCTGGGCGCGATCGCGCTCTCTCGCGCGACCGTCCGGAAGATGCACCAGAACCTCTGGTGGGCAGCCGGCTACAACGTAATCGCGTTCCCGATCGCGGCCGGGCTCTTCTACCGCAGCTTCGGGCTGCTGCTCCGGCCCGAGATCGCGGCGCTGTCCATGTCGGGCAGCTCGCTGCTGGTCGCGCTCAACGCGCTCGCGTTGCGTTGGACGCGCGTGCCCGGGATCCGGCGCACGCGCGCCGGGACGTCCGGA
Source organism: Gemmatimonadales bacterium (assembly GCA_050181335.1). GTDB lineage: Bacteria > Gemmatimonadota > Gemmatimonadetes > Longimicrobiales > Gaopeijiaceae > UBA2982. The sequence continues at coordinate 350,930 of JBFXDG010000002.1, forward strand.
CCGGAAAGCGCCTCGCCCATGGACAGGGAGCCCGCGCCGGCGTGAGCCGACCCAACCAGCCGCATCCGCTCGGGCGTGCTCGGCCCGTCCGGTGGGCGGCGCTGCTCGCGGTCAACGTCTTCGGGGCATTCTGCTATCTGGGTATCGAGATCGGACTGCGGGACGCGGGTCCCCTGACCTTCGGCGGCACCCGCGCGCTGATCGGCGGATCGGTGCTGCTCGGTGTCGCCGCCGCCGCGAGACAGCCGATCAGACCGGCGAGATCGGACCTGGGTCCACTTCTCGGGCTCGGTTTGGTCGCGACCACGTTGACCTACGGCGCCATGTTCGGGAGCCCGGCGCTGATGGAGGCGGGACTCGCGTCGGTGCTGGGTAACCTCCAGCCGCTCGTGATCGTGGTACTCGGCGCAGCCGTGCTCCACGAGCCTCTGACCCCGCGGAAGCTGCTCGCCGTCGGGGTGGGATTCGCCGGCGTCCTCTTGATCGTCTCGCCGACTTTCCGCAGCGGCGCGGGCGCGCCCGGGCTCGGGGCTGCGCTCGCGCTGGCCGCCTCCGCGGGCGCGGCCGGCGGAAGCATCCTCATCAAGCTGCTGCGCCTCCGTACCGGTCTGGTCGCCACGACCGGATGGCAGCTCCTCCTCGGAAGCGTGCCGCTCCTCGCCGCAGGCGCGCTGCTCGAGGGCGCCCCGGTCCAGCCATGGTCTGATCGGTTCTGGGCGGTGCTGCTGGGGCTCGCGCTCCTGGGAACCGCCGTCCCCACGACCCTCTGGTTCTGGCTGCTGCGCGACGAAGATGCGGGCGACCTCGCGCCGTTCCTCTTCCTCACGCCGGCCCTGGCACTGGTGGCCGACGTGGCGTGGATGGGAGGCTCAGTGACCACGGTGCAGGCCGCGGGCGTCTTCGTCGTGCTCGCCGCCCTGCTCGCACTATCGCGCGGCCCCGCGGCGCGCGAAGTGGGTCCGCGTGCACGCGCGCCGGCGCCCCGATCGGAAGGCCTCCGCTAGCCATGTGCTTCTCGGCGTCAGCGAGCTTCGTCGCGGGCGGCGGGCTGTCCGCCATGGGTGTGGCCACGCTTCGCTCGGTCCGCAAGCGGGAGGAGATCGCGTTCGCGCTGATCCCCTTCTTCTTCGGGGTGCAGCAGGTGATCGAGGGCGTGATCTGGTTGACGTTCGGCTCGGGCGACGCCGGGCTCCGGCAGATCATGGCGACCGCGTATTCGGCCTTCTCGCACGTCTTCTGGCCGATCTACGTGCCGTTCGCGGTCTGGTTCCTGGAGCGCGAGCCGTGGCGTCGCCGCGGCCTACTCGGCTTTCAGGCGGCGGGCCTCGTGGTCGGACTCTACCTGCTCTACTCGCTGATCCAGAGCCCGATGGTGGCCGAGCTGGACGGCGGCCACATCGTGTACGTCTCGCCGCACTTCTATCTGCTGCCGGTGATGCTGCTGTATCTGGCGGCGACCTGCGTGTCCGGCGTGCTCTCGAGCCATCGATTCGTCGCGCTGTTCGGCGCGCTGGGATTCCTCTTCTTCGTCGCCGCCCTCATGGTCCACGCCCAGGCATTCGTTTCGATCTGGTGCTTCTTCTACGCGATCCTCAGCGCGGTGGTATACGTGCACCTGAGATATCGCGGGCTCGGGGGCTTCCCGGCCGACGGCGGTGAGGCGCAAACGGCATAGCCACCATGACCCCGCTCTCCGTGCCGCGAAGCCCGCCCGAACACGACACGGCGAGGCTGCGCTTCATTCTGGCAGCTCCAGTCCGAGCGCCGCGATCGAAGATTCCAGGACTGCGGCCGAATGCCGAAGGCCGTCCATTTCCTCGGTGCTGAGCTCGAGTCGAAGGACACGCTCGACGCCGTCGCCGCCGATCACGCAGGGTAGGCTGAGATAGACCCGCGGAAGGCCGTGGCCGGCAGGTACCAACGTCGACACGGCGAGCACGCTCCTCTCATCCCTCAGGACCGCTTCCACGATGCGAGCGATGCCTGCGGCGACCGCGTAGGCGGTCGCGCCCTTGCGGGTGATGATGTCGTACGCCGCGTTCCGCGCATCCAGGAAGATCCCTTCCATCGCCTGGGGATCGTACTCGAACCCGTTCGCCACGCAGAATTGCTCAAGACGCATACCGGCTATGTTCGCGAGAGACCAGACGGGCACGGCGCTGTCGCCGTGCTCACCGATGATGAGCGCGTGCACGCTACGCGGGTCGACTTCGTAATGCTGAGCCAGACGATGGCGGAACCGGGCCGTATCCACGATGGTCCCCGAACCGATGACACGAGAAGCAGGCAACCCGGAGAGTTGGAGCGCAACGAACGACAGGACGTCGACGGGATTCGTCGCCACGACCAAGATGCCCGATGGGTTGGCCCGCGCGATCCGCGGCACGAGGTCCCGAAGGACGGATGTGTTCCGCTGAAGGAGGTCCAGGCGCGATTCGCCCGGAGCCTGCGCGACTCCGGCGGCGATGATCGTGAAGCGTGCCCCGGCGCAATCCTCTAGGCCCCCCGTTCGGATGCGAACCGGGTGCACGAGCGGAGCGGCGTGGCTCAAATCGAGCGCCTCGCCCTCGGCTCGTGCGCTCTCCACGTCCACGAGCACGAGCTCCGAGGCGAGGCCCCGGAGGAGCAGTGTATACGCGGTCGTGGCGCCCACGTAGCCGACTCCGACGACAGCGATCTTCGCGTGCCCGCCGTCGTTCAGCATGGGACTAGGTCTGGAGCTCATAGTGGAGCGTGATTCCGACGATCGAAGGTTATTTCGCGACGCGTGAACCGCGCGTGAATAGGTGGTGAAGGCGGCTTCATCCTCTCTTCACCGAGAGTTCACACGATGGACCTGATTCTTGGTCACGGCCCCGTACACGCCGGATGAGCATCCGCCCCTCCCGAGCGGATCGCCGTACCGCGTGAGTCGGTGTCTATGCCGATCCATCACGAGGTTTGCAGCCGAGCCGGCACCATGAACCTATACGACGACGTATCCGAGACGACGATCGAAGCGGAGCGTGCCGCGGAGACGACGACGATCCGGACTTCATGACGAGAGTGGACGCGCTGAACCCGTCAGCGGACTGACGGCGAGCGGCGGGGGTAGGCGACGCCAGGATGGACTACGGACTATGGAGGTCCGCGGCTCGCACCGTCCTCCCTCCTCGTGCGAACGGTGGCTCCACCGGCCAGGAGCGTGACCTGCTCACCCGGTGCGGATCCAGGCCGTGGCGTCGGTAAGGTGCCAGATCTTCATCGGAGCGCGGTCACCGCCGCCGGGCGCCGCGGCGTGCCGGCATCCACTTGACGCCCAGGCCCGTTCGCCACTGTATCCGACCTAGCGGCCTCATTCGGCGTGCGCACTCGCATGGGACACAGTCCCGGCCCGCCACCGGTCGGTGAGGTCGGGGACGCACTCTCACGCAAGGGAGGCGAAGGATGATCGCCACGTTGCTCCTCGCGATGCTCGCCCCGCCTGTACCCGCCCAGGAGCTGGAGACCTTCCTGCGCGACCGGATGGGATACTCCGACTCCGACCTCTCCAGGATCGAGCGGGGAGGCGTCGTGACTAGGAAGCTGGAGCGGGCAACGGACAAGGAGGTGGCCCTCGTGGGCGTCGTGCGGATCCCGGGCTCCCAGGAGCGGTTCCTCGAGCGGTTCCGCAACATCGAGTCGTTCATGCGGAGCGAGGAGCTGACCCGCATCGGACGGTTCGGGATTCCGCCCGCGCCGGAGGACCTCGCGGCCCTTCCGCTGCTCGATGATGACTATGGTGCCATGCGCGACTGTCGGTCCGGCAACTGCGATGTGAAGCTGTCGGCGGCCAGGATCGCCGAGCTGCGAGCGATGGACTGGTCGGCGCCCGATCACCGCGAGCGCCTGGCCGAGGTGGCCCGAGGCTGGTTGAGCGACTACGTGCGCGGCTACCTCGAGAACGGCAACCAGGCGCTGGTCGTCTACGACGACCGGGACGAGCCCCAGTCGCTCGGCGAGGGCTTCTCCGCGCTCCTGGAGCAGTCCCCCTACGTGTTCGAGTATCTGCCCGAGCTCCACCATTACCTGGAGGACTATCCGCGGACCGAGCTCCCGGGCTCGGAGGACCTCCTGTTCTGGGCCGTCGAGGACTTCGGGCTCAAGCCGCTCACGACGGTGAGTCACGCGACGATCTACCGCGGAGCGCAAGGCACGGCGCCACAGACGACGGTCGCGCTCAAGCAGATCTACGCGAGCCATTACTTTCACGCCGCGCTGAAGCTCATGACGCTCGTCGATACGGACGTCGATTCGGCCGAGGGCTTTTATCTCGTGTACCTCGATCGCTCGCTGTTCGACGCGAAGATCGGGGGCCTCAGACGCAGGTTGGTCGAGGGCCGACTCGAGGACAACCTCCGGTCTCGCCTCGAGTCGATACGACGGCAGGTCGCCGAACCGGGCTGATCGAACGCTGCCTCCTGGTGCGACCGCCGGACGTCGGTACGCACGTGGGCGCCGGCTCCGGCCTTTACTGCGAGGAGTGTTACCTCAGGGGCGCGGCCGACGCGGCCTTCGGCAATGGGACCATCGAGGTCGTACGGGATTTCCCCACAGGGAGCGGGGCAGTCGCTCCGACGCGGCAGAAGGTGAGGCACCGGACGGCGCCCACGCAGGGACGCAGGCACATTGTCGGCCCGCTTGCGCCGTGACGGCAAACGCCGTGCGGCGCACGGACGCGATCAGGCCACGACCCGACGAGGACCCATGTCGAACACCTCACCCTCCGCGTGTCAGTTCCACATCCTCAGCTTCGAAGGGCCCGATGCGTACTCCCGCGCGGGCGGGATCGCGAGTCGCTTGACGGGCCTGGCGTCCGCGCTCGCGGATGCCGGCTGCGAAACCCACTTCTGGTTCGTCGGCGATCCGGTTCTTCCCGGCCATGAGCACCAGGGTGCGCTGGCGCTCCATCGCTGGTGCCAGTGGATCTCCGCCCACCACCCGGCCGGCGTCTACGACGGCGAGGAGCGGAAGGAGCCGGACTACGCGTCTTCACTCCCTCCGTACCTGGTCCGCGAGGTCCTGCTGCCGCACCTCGAGAACCCGGCCCACAGGGCGGTCGTGCTCGCGGAGGAGTGGCATACGGTCCACACCGTGCTCCATCTGGACTGGCTGCTGCGCCGCACCGGGATCCGGGAGCGTGTGCGCATCGTCTGGAACGCCAACAACACCTTCGGCTTCGACCGCATCGATTGGCCACGCCTCGACGCGGCCGCGACCCTGACCACGGTGAGCCGCTACATGCGCTTTCAGCTACGGGCGGTGGGCGTGGATCCACTCGTCATCCCCAACGGACTGTCGCAAGATGCCTTCCGTCAGCCCACGCCCGGTGCCGTTCGCGAATTCAAGGCGTTGACTTCGGACCGGCTCGTCCTCGCGAAGGTCGCCAGGTGGGATCCCGGGAAGCACTGGCTCCTGGCCGTCGACACGACGGCCGAGCTCAAGCGCGCCGGCGCACGCCCGCTTCTCGTCGCCCGAGGCGGCGTCGAGGCGCACGGCGTCGAGGTGCGGAGGCGGGCGGCTGCCGCGGGGCTCGACGTTGTGGAGCGAGTGGCGAGCGAGCCGGGAGAGCGGGGACTGCTCGATGCACTCGCGGACCCGGCGGGCGCCGATGTCGTGGTCGTGGGAAGCCCGCTGGACCGAGAGGCGACGCAGCTCCTGTTTCACGCGTCCGCGGCCGTGCTCGCGAACAGCGCGCACGAGCCGTTCGGGCTCGTCGGGCTCGAAACCATGGCGGTGCAGGGTCTCGCGTGCACCGGAGCCACCGGCGAAGACTACGTGCTGCCGGGTTGGAACGCCTTGCTGCTCCAGACTTGCGACCCCCTCGAGTTCGTGCAGCAGTTCGCTGGTCTGAGGCAGGATCCGAGCGTGGAGCGTGCGCTGCGGCGGAACGGGCTCACGACAGCGCGGGGCTTCGCTTGGTCCGAGGTCCTGTCCCGCTGCCTGTTCCCACGACTCGGGCTCGGCGGCGGCCCGACGCGCAGTGACGGCGTGATGTGGCGCGACGTCCCGTCGCGCAGACCCGCGGGCAGCGCCCGGACGCGAGGCGCGCGTGCACCTACGTGTGCCGGCTTTCGACCGGAACGCCGCGCTGACGCCGCTTCCGCGGCCGCCTGCGGCGTGGCGTTCGTTCCCGCCGCCGCCTCGGCCGTAGCGCGGAGGGCTCCGGCTCGAGGTATGGGCTCCTGACGTCTCCGAGCTCGATCGGCAGCGTCACGCGCACGAGCACGGTCACGATGAAGAGGCCCATCGCCCAGATGCCCGCCGTCACCCCGAGCTCGACCCATGTGGGAACGTACTCCACCATCTCGCCGAGCGGCGATGGAACGAAGCCGGGGATCACGAGCCCGGGTGCGCGGCGGCGCGCAGGAACTACGCTCACCTTGCGTCAGGATCCGCCGCAAGCGAGGTGCGGCCGCGACTCTCTCTCTCTCGAACATGCGATCGTCATCACCGGCGCCGCTCCCACAGGGCGCCGAAGGCGCTGGCCAACGTGCCCATGAACCCGACCGCGAGGAGCACGTCGCCGACGATCCGGTGCAGGCCCCCGACTCCGACGAGGAGCGCGCCTCCTACCACGAGTGCGGCCGACGCGAGCGCTCCGGTGAGTCGCTCGAGATCGCGGCTCGCGCGTCGTCCGGCAGCCTCCAACGCGGGCACGTGCACGCTCCCCAAGTCGCCGTCGGCGGCGCGGCGCAGAGCGCGATCGACGCGCTCCGGCAAACGTTCAGCCAGTTGCTCGATCTCCCGCAGGATCGTGACCGCTCGTTCCGCGACCCGCGCCGGTGCGTACCGATGGGCGCGCACGCGTACCAGCTCGGCACGAAAGACGTCGAGGACGCTGAGCGCCGGATCGAGCCTGTGCATGAGCGACTCGCTGATGATGAACGCGCGCGCGAGCAGCAGGAGCTCCTGTGGGTTTCGCACCTGGTGCTCACTACCGATCCTCAGCAGCGACTCGAGCGTCCTGCCGATCGAGATGTGCTCCAGCGGCCGCGCGTGGATCTCGCGCACGAGAGAGGTCAGGTCGCGCTCCAGCGCGGAGCGGTCGACATCGCCCCCGACGAGGCCGAGCTCCATGTACGCGGCGGCCAGCCCGCGCCCATCGGCGGTCACGAACGCTTCGAGCGCCGCGAGGAGCGCTTCGCTCGTCTCAGCCGCCAGGGCGCCGATCATGCCGAAGTCGTGCAGACAGATACGCCCGTCCGGGAGCACGAACACGTTCCCCGGGTGCGGGTCGGCATGAAACAGGCCGGTCTCGAAGACCTGGTGCACGATGATGGTGGCGAGTCGATCGGCAAGGGCCCGAGCTTCGCCCGGATGGGTCTCGGCGTACCGATCGATGCGTTCGCCCGGCGAATGCTCCATCGTGAGCACGGCCGCGGTAGTGTAGTCGCTGACGACATCCGGGATCGACACGCCCGGGCTGTCCTTCAAAGCTCCGCGGAAGCGCCGGATCGTGTCGGCTTCGAGTAGCAGGTCCGTCTCCCGAACCAGGGTGGCGCGAAATTCGTGGACCATCCTCACCAGCCCGAGCGCACGCAGCCGCGGGTGGACCGCCTCGGCCACTGTCGCGAGATAGGTGAGCACCGCGGCGTCCTCCGCGATGAGCCTCTGGAGGCCGGGCCTGCGCACTTTCACCACGACCCTGCGCCCGTCGGAGGTGACCGCTCCGTGCACCTGTGCGATGGTGGCTGCGGCGATGGGATGAGGATCGAAGGACGAGAAACGTACCTCGATCGGGCCCGCGAGCTCGCTCTCGACGATCTCCTGGACAGACGCGAGCGGGAGCGGCGGGAGGGCGTCATGGAGGGTTTCGAGCTCCGCCACGTACGCCGACGGGAGGATGTCGCGTCGAAGCGCCGCGACCTGCCCGAACTTTAGATACACTACTCCCAGCTCCTCCAGCGCTGCGCGCACCGACTCCGGAGCCGGCCAGTGGTCGCGGCCGCGGATCGCGCGAAGGACTTTGTGGCGCCTGAGGATGCGCAGCACGCGCCATGCGCGTGGTGCGGCGGCCATGAGCGTGCGCGGGTCGACCAAGCGGGGCGGCGGCTCCCGCGCCGCCCGGTCTCCCACCACCTCCTGGGCCGTCATCGGAAGTAGCGGGCCCGCATCAGGCGACGGTGGACCGCAGCGTAGGCGCGGCGTCGGATTCTCGGCAGCTCAACGTGACCTTTCCAGCGTCACACCCAGAGTCTCACGGTCCCCTTCCCGGAGAATCGTGAGCTGAACGGCTTCTCCGACGGACCGCCGCTCCAGCAGTAGAACCAGGTCGGCGGAGGACCGAACGGGATTCCCGTCGACGGCGACGACGACGTCGCCGAGCCGAACCCGACCGAGATTGTCGCGCAGGGTCGGTCGGATGCCGGCCCGCTCGGCGGCGCTCCCCGCCAGCACGTCCAGCACGAGCGCGCCCTCGACGCCCAGCCGGCGCTCGAGCTCGACGTCCGCGAGCTGCACGCCAATGGAGGGTCGCCGGATCGCGCCGTATGCGATGAGCTCGGGAACGACCCAGTTCACGACATCGCTCGGGATCGCGAAGCCGATGCCTGCGTAGACCCCCGAGGGGCTGTAAATCGCCGTGGTGACACCGATCAGGCGGCCGCCGCTGTCGAGCAGCGGCCCACCCGAGTTGCCCGGATTGATCGCCGCATCGGTCTGGATGACGTCACGAATGGGTATTCGCGTCACCGACTCGATCTCCCGTCCGATCGCGCTGACCACGCCGGTGGTCAAGGTGTAGTCGAGTCCGAACGGATTGCCGATTGCGAACACCTGTTGGCCGACGCGGAGCTCGGCGCTCGACCCGAGTGGAATCGGCCTCAAACCGTCCGCGGGAGCATCGATCCGAAGAACGGCCAAGTCCTTATCAGGCGCCGTTCCGACGACCTGAGCGTCCCACATGCTCTGATCGGCGAACGTGACATGCAGCGCATCCGCCTCCCCTACGACGTGGAAGTTCGTGACCACGTGGCCTCGATCGTCCCAGACGAAGCCCGATCCCGTTCCCTGGGGAATCTCGCCGACGTTGCGTCCCCAGAAGTCGCGCGCCACGGCCAGGGACGTCACATAGACGACCGACGGGGCTGCTCTCTCGAAGAGCGCGATCGTCGCCTGCTCGTCGCCGGTGAGATCCGTGCGCGGTGCAACCTGACGAGGCTCGGGCGCTGTCTGCGTCTGGGCGTGAGGGCCGGCCATGGGACCGGACGCCACACCGCCGGCGTAGCCGAGCAGCAGCGTGAGCGTGGCCAGCCACCATCCTCGTCCGCGGCCCCTCGTTGGCGAGTGCCCGGCCGAGGTCAGGGAGTCGTCGGCGCGTGAGAGCTCACGATCCACGGACGTAGCGCTTGGGGTTCTTCTTGAACTCGTCTCGGCAGGAGTTGCTGCAGAAGTAGTACGTCCGCCCTTCGTGTTCTACTCGGGCGGCCGCACGCTCCGCCTCGATCTCCATTCCGCAGACGGGGTCCTTGACCTTCATGTTGCCTCCTTTCGGTGTGCAACGTGTGACCTGCCGTGACGGCTCGAGTGGATCAAGGGCCCCCGCGGCTCCTCGGTATCTCCACCTCGGCCCGATCGTTGATGTTGAAGGTGAAGTCGATTGTGTGGACCTGCGCGTCGGCCCCCTTCCGGAAGCGCAGCACCGATCCGTACTCGCCAGGCTCCGTGAAGACGTGCCTGGTCTGGTACTGGCCGGGCGTCGCCCGCACACGCTGGAGCGCGAACGGCCCGAACTGCACACCGCCCCGCGAGATCGTGACTTGGGCGTCGGCGAAGTCGTTGTAGGGCTGCTCGTCCGAGAGCGTGGTCACTCGCCACCGCAGGAACTGCACCTCGTCGGTCAGAGCAGGCTCCGGCTCGGCGCCGAACACGATCGCCAAGCCCGCCACTTCCTTGCGTTCGTGCTCCCTCGCAGCGTCACTCCGGCCCGCCGCGGCCGCCGCGGTCGCAGCCAAGCCGAAAAGTGCGGCTATCCTGAGGAATCGGAGTCGGCGTCGATTCATGGTTCCTCCTCGGGGTCGATGCGAAACGGGGTCCCGCGACTGGGCGCTTCCTCGGTTCAGGTAAGGACTCATGGGTCCGCGATCAAGTGCGCAGGTCTCACGCAACGGCAGCCCCGGTTGGATGCGGCAGGGCGTGCCCTGCGGCGCTCGCGTATCTGTTGGGATCCTTCCGGAAGGCGTCGCGACACTCGGCGCTGCAGAAGTGATAGGTGCCGAGCCCATGCTCCACCTGGAGCTCCAGCGATGGTTGCGGCACCGTCATGCGGCACACGGGATCGCGGGGATCGTCCGTGCCCAGCGTGCCTCCCTCCGCAAGGAGCCGAAGGACAGTTCCACCATCCACGACCTCGGTCTCCATCAGCGAGCGGGCCAGCCTTTCGAGGGGACCCCGCAACCCGAGGAGGAGGTCGGTGACGCGCTCACGTCCGCGGTCCAGCGTCTGGCGCACTTCATCGTCGATCCTGCGGGCGGTGTGCGGTCCGTACGGCTGCGGGCCCGTGAGGCCGGGCAGCTCGAGGAACGTGCTCCCACCCGCGCGGGGGTAGGCCACCAACCCCAAAGCATCCCCCATCCCATACTCGGTGATCATGTGGCGTGCGAGCTCGGTCGCGCGCGTCAGGTCGTCGCTCGCGCCGGTCGAGACGTCTCCGAACACGATCTGCTCGGCGACGCGACCGCCGAGGAGGACGTCGATCCTGGCCAACAGCTCCTCGCGCGTGAGGAGGAACTTGTCCTCCTCGGGCTGCTGCTGCGTGTAGCCCAGCGCGGCGATGCCCCGCGGGATGATGGACACCTTCGAGACCGGGTCAGCGTGTTTGCTGGACGCGGCCACGAGTGCATGTCCCGCTTCGTGATACGCCACGATCCCCTTCTCCCGGGGGCCGAGCACCCTGGACCTGCGCTCGATGCCCGCGACGACTCTGTCGACCGCCTCGTCGAAGTCCTCCGGGCCGACGGCCTCCTTCCCGGCGCGGGCGGCAAGCAGGGCCGCCTCGTTCACGAGGTTTGCCAGATCCGCACCGACGAAGCCGGGCGTCCGGGCAGCCACCGTCCTCAGGTCGACGCTCTCGGAAAGCTTCACGTGCCGGGTGTGGACACGGAGGATCTCCTCTCGTCCATGGAGGTCGGGGCGATCCACGACGATCTTCCGGTCGAACCGGCCCGCACGCAGGAGCGCCGGGTCGAGGATCTCCGGCCGATTCGTCGCCGCCATGATGATGAGCCCGGCCCGGGAATCGAACCCATCCATTTCGGCGAGCAATTGATTGAGCGTCTGCTCGCGCTCGTCGTGACCGCCGATCGCGGGCATGACGCCGCGCGCTTTGCCCAGGGCGTCCAGCTCGTCGATGAAGATGATGCTCGGTGCCTTCGCCTGCGCCTGTTCGAAGAGATCCCTGACGCGCGCGGCCCCGACCCCCACGAACATCTCCACGAACTCCGAGCCGCTCAGGCTGAAGAAGGGAACCCCGGCCTCCCCCGCCACAGCCTTCGCGAGGAGAGTCTTCCCGGTGCCGGGGGGGCCCACGAGGAGGGCTCCCCTGGGGATCGTGCCGCCGAGGCGCGTGTAGCGCTCGGGTCGCTTGAGGAAGTCCACGATCTCCATCAGCTCGAGCCTGGCTTCGTCGACACCTGCCACGTCGGCGAATGTGACCCCGGTGCTCTCTTCGACGTACACCTTCGCCTTGGACTTCCCGACGCTCATCATGCCGGCGTGCGGGGCCATGCGTCGGGAGAGAAACGTCCACAGGCCGAAGATGAGCAGGAACGGGAGCAGCCACCCGAGGAGCGCCGAGCTCCAGGGGTTCGCCATCCGACGCGCGAAGACCACGCCCGCCGAGTCGAGCTCGGCAACGAGATCGGGATCCTCCATGCGCACAGTGACGAAGGGGTGCTCGGCTTGGCCGGGCATGACGAGCGCCTGCACACGGTCGGCCGGCAGGATGCTGTCCAAGCCCTCCGAGATGAGAACGCCGGAGACCGTGCGGTCTTCCACGAGCACGCTGCGCACCTTCCCCGCGCGTAGGACGGTCAGGAAGTCACTGTACGGGAGCGTCCCACGGTGTCGCGTGGTCATGAGCGCCTGAAACAGCGCAAAGGCCAGTAGCGCCACAACCAGGTACCGCAGCGTGAACTTCTGGCGAGGTTCCATGCGAGGTTACACGGCAGGGTCCGCTGCCGTCGTTGCACGAATGCCCAGCGCCCGGTCGGTCATGCCGATGGGCGCGGCTGCATCCGGCATCGCACCATATCCGTTGACCCTCACGCGGATCCGTGGCTCCACCTTCATCCCCAAAGGCCTGAGGGTTCTCGCTGAGCTCACGGTACGCGGGCCCCCATGAAAGGCACGTGAAGAGCACGTGAAGAAGCCCTCATCGTCGCAGCCCGTTGGGCGAAGGCGTATCTTCGCTCCGATCCGTCCCATTGCCGACTACCAGGACTCATCATGTCCTCTTCCGCGACCGAATCGCTGCCAGCAGCACGAAGCGGCCATGACGCGGTCCGTACGTTGCTCGAGCGCTGGCGCGACGATGCGGGCGGGACTTACCGCACGTGGTTCTTGTGGGAAGAACGGCTCAAGAACTTCCGGTCGATCCGCCGCGGCATCGAGGCCGTCGTGGAGGAGATCGACGCCGGCTCGTTCGGCAACGTCTACAAGGGCTCATCCCTGGAGACCGTGGTCGGCTCGATCGCCGAGCAGCGGCAGATCTTCAAGGGCGCGGATCACGCCTTCCTGTGGAAGCCCAAACTGCGGATTCCGGATATCTACGAGAATCGGCCCAACCAGGTGGCATTCGCGCGTTTCCTGCACAGTTGTGCCTGCTGTACGGGAGAAGCGCAGGTGATCACGGCCGTCCAGGCGCTCGACCGGCAGCGGATCAAAGGGCTCGGCCCGGCGGCGGCCAACCTCCTCTACTTTCTCCATCCGACGTGGGTGCCGCCGTTCAACACTGCCATCGTCAAGGGCTACAACGCGCTCACGGGAGCGAAGGTCAAGCTGGGCCGCTGGGACGAGTATCTGGCCATGCGGCGGGGCGTCCTGCAGCTCAACGAGGTGTACCGCGACCTCCTGTCCAACGACCTGGGCGCGATCGCTGGATTCCTCTTCGATCTGGGCACCGGACGCTACCAACCACCGCCGGGTGTGGCGGATCCCGAAGCGTTGGCGGCGTGGGAAGCCGACCTCGACCGCGTTCGGGCAGAGGTCGAGCAAGAGAGCAAGGCGTCGCGTGCCGCGCGCGTGGGTGACGAGACGCACACGGAGGTGCAGGGCTGGCTACGGGACATCGGAATCGCCCTGGGCTACCGTACATGGGTTGCCACCAACGACCGGGGTCGGCCGTTCGGGACCGGTCGCCTCGCAGACGGCTGCCTCGAGCGTCTGCCCGAGCCTCTCGCCGAGGCGTCGGCAGTCGAATCGATCGGCCTCATCGACGTACTGTGGCTGGAGGCGGGCGCCGGCCGCGTGGCCGCTGCCTTCGAGATCGAGCATTCGACGTCCATCTATTCTGGGATCGTGCGCATGCTGGACCTGGCGCTCGGGCTGCCGGAGCACACGGCCAATGCCTTTTTCTTGGTCGCACCCGACGAGCGGGAGGCCGATGTGCGCGCGCAGCTCCGCCGGCCCGCGTTCAGCCGCGTCGCAGATCTGGACGTACGCTTCCTCCCCTACAGCGAGCTGCGCGCGCACCGCGAACCGATCGCCCGCTTCGGACAAGGCCTCAAGCCCATCGAGGCCATCGCACGACGGCTCGCGTGAGCTGAGCCCGTGTCGCGTCTGGTACGGTCCCGGGCGCCTCGCGTCACTCCAGCTCGGCGAGCTTGGCCTTCATTTCGTCGATTTCGGCCTGTTGGCCGGAGACGATCCGGCCGCAGAGATCGCGAATGTCGGGGTCCTCGATGGCTGCCTCTCGACACATGAGGATGGCGCTCGCATGGTGCGGGATCATCGACTTGAGGAACTGCTGGTCATCGACGGCCGTCTGACGCCGGATCAATACGAAAAACGAGAACAGGGCCGCCAGAGCGATTAGACCGGCTGTCGCATTCAGCTTCCGGTTCTGATACATGCCCCGCATGAGCAGGAGCTCGATCAGGATCATCGGAGCCGTCATCAGCCCTGCCATATATAACTGGTTGATGCTCGGATACACGTTCGCGAAGCGGTCCGCCATCGAGTACATCAGCACGTACATGGACATGAAGGAGAGGGCGGCCATGGCAGCCAGGAGCCAGTAGTGCTTTGCGTGGTTCCGCATCGCCTTTCTGTCAAGGCGATCCGATGATCGCCCAGGGCGACCTCGCGCTGTACGCCCCGACTGGGCGGCCGTCCCGTGGTGCCCCTCCGTCATGTTCGGCTCGATCCCGGCTCAGGTTCTAACTCGGACGTTCGCCCTCAGAGGCTCCCGTCCCACGAGGCCCCTCAACTGCCACCACCGTTGGCACGAAATGGGCCGACACGGTGCCGGCGAGGCGGTGGATCGGAGCGCGGCTCTGCTGCGCCTACGCGACCACGGCGATGATGCACGCGAGCAGCGCGTGTCCTGACATAGCCTACAGCGCGTGCCGCCCCGGGTCCGACAGCGTCCCAGGATCTTTCCCCACAGATCGCAGGGACCGGTGGCCTTAGAGTGGGCCTATGCGCACGGGTGGCCCCATCGGGCTCCCGAGGGCGGACTCTCGAACGATACAAAGGCATGCTGCCCATGCGGCTCCCGAGCCCGATTACTGCGGTCGCCTGCCTGTCTCGCGTCGGGATCCTAGGGGTCATCGCCCATCCACACGCAGCATTCGCGCGGACTACAGCCGAGAAGGGGCTCGCCGTCGTAGCCGAAGTCGAGCGCCGCGACGCCGGATTCCGCGACAGCTCCGAGCGGGTGCGCATGACGCTCCGCACCCGTGAGGGGGGCGAGAGCGTGCGCGAGCTGTACTCCAAGGCGCTCGAGGGGATCGATGACGGGGACCGGATGCTCGTCGTCTTCGAGAGCCCGCCCGATGTGGGGGAGACGAACCGGATAAAGGGAGCTTCATCCGGCGTTCACGACCCTTTCACCGGCGCGTGGCCATCATCAGACGTGAACCGCATCTAGGAGCAGCCCATGAACGTCACGGCTCGCGTCTTCGGCATCAGCGCGCTCGCACTGTCGTCCCTGGTGCCGTCCGTGGTCACCGCCCAGGATCCGAGCGCGCACGAGATCGTGGATCGCGCGCAGAAGGCGCTGTGGGGCGCAACGACATCGGAGGTGCTGCTCACGATGACGGTCACGACGCCCCGTTGGGAGCGGACGCTGGAGCTGCGGGGATGGAACGATAGGCCGCGCCGCACCTTCATCAGAATCCTGGCACCGGCCAAGGAAGAAGGGATCGGGTCGCTCCGAATCGGGTCGGAAATGTGGAACTACCTGCCCAACATCGAGCGGACCATCAGGATTCCGCCGTCCATGATGCTGCAGCCCTGGATGGGCTCCGACTTCACCAATGACGACCTGGTGAAGCAGAACAGTCTCGTGGACGACTACACGCACAGCATCGTCGGCAGCGACACGGTGGATGGAGCTGCGGTCCACGTCATCGATGCGCTGCCCAAGCCGGACGCAGCCGTGGTCTGGGGGCGCATCGCGTTCCGTATCCGCCAGGCAGACTTCCTCCCGGTGAGCGAGGAGTTCTACGACGAGCGCGGCAGTCTGGTCCGCGTCTTGACGTTCTCCGAGATCCGCCCGCTCGGTGGACGCACGATCCCCACCCGCTGGGAGATGCGCTCCACCACCAAGCCCGGCAACGCGACCACGATCGTCATGGAGAGCGCGACGTTCGATGCCGCGATTCCCGACGATGTCTTCACGCAACGCAACCTGAGCAGACGGTGAGGAGCCGATGACCACGACTCTGCACGCGCGACGGACGATGCCCGCACCGCCGCCTCCCTACCTCGACGATGTGGTGGTGAAGATCGAAGCGGTCACGAAGGTCTATCGGCAGGACGGCCTCGCCGTGAACGCTCTGGCCGGGATCGACCTGGAGATCCGCAACGGCGACTTCGCCGTGCTGGTCGGCCCGTCGGGGTCGGGGAAGACGACGCTCCTCAATCTCGTCGGCGCGCTCGACACGCCGACGAGCGGGCGAATCCTGGTGGGCGGCACCGAGATCGGCCGGATGAGCAAGGCCGAGCTGTCGCGACTTCGGCTTCACCGGATCGGGTTCGTCTTCCAGGAGTTCAACCTCATCCCCGTTCTGTCCGCGGTCGAGAACGTCGAGTTCGTCATGCTGCTTCAGGGGGTGCCCGCGGTAGAACGTCGGGCCAGGGCGGAATCCATCCTCGACGAGTTGGGTCTCGGTGGGATGCAGCATCGCCGGCCGAACGAGCTGTCGGGCGGACAGCAGCAACGCGTGGCGGTCGCGCGCGCTCTCGCCGCCGAGCCCGTCGTGGTGCTTCCGGACGAGCCGACGGCGAACCTCGACTCCAAGGCTGGCGCCGCGTTGATGGACATGATGCGGCGGCTCAACGAACAACGCGGGACGACGTTCCTGTTCTCGACGCACGACCCGATGGTGGTGGAACGCGCCCGGCGGGTGATCCGCCTGCGCGACGGGCGGATCGAGGCCGACGAAAGGCGAGGCGACTGATGCGATCGGGCGCGATGCTGCCCAGGCTCGCCTGGCGGAACGTCCTGCGGAACAAGCGGCGCTCGGTGATCACGATTCTCGCGATCGCCATCGGGCTCGCGGGACTCACGTTCCTCTGGGGCATCATCGACGGCCAGAACGGCCAGATGATCGAGAACTCGACGCGTTACTTCGCCGGCGACATGCAGGTGCACGTCGAGGGCTACCACGACGATCCGAGCCTCGATCGGGCGATGGGCGAAGTCGAGCCGGTGGTTCGCGCGATCGGACACGACCCGGATATCGCGGCAGTGACGGTCCGGCTGGAAGGGAGGGCGCTCGCCAGCCGTGGCGACAAATCCCGCGGCGTGCTCATGGTCGGCATCCGCCCGCGCGATGAGGAGCGTGTGACGTCGCTTCTCAGCGCGATCGTCGCGGGATCGCCACTCCGGCCGGACGATGACACGGGTGTGATGCTCGGCTCCAAGCTTGCCGAAGCGCTGGGTATCGGCGTCGGGGACGACCTCGTCCTGGTCGGCCAGGGTTATGACGGCTCGATCGCCAGTGCGCGTGTGGCCGTGCGCGGGATCTTCCGCACGAGGATCGACAAGTATGACGGCTACATGGCGGTCATGCCGCTCGCGGCAGTGCGGGAGTTCCTGGTCGCACCGGCCGGTGCCACATCGGTCGCGCTGCGTCTCGAGGATCGCGACCGACTCGGACCGGTCGAGACGCGGCTGCGCGAGCACCTGGGCGAAGGCTACGAGGTGCTCGGTTGGCCGAGGCTCCTGCCGGGGGTCGCGAACGGCGTGCGGTTCCACGAGGTGTTCACCTACATCATCGTCCTCGTCTTCCTCGTGGTGGTCGCGGCGGCGGTGGCGAACCCCATCCTCATGGCGGTGCTCGAACGCACGCGGGAGTTCGGCGTGGTGTTGTCGCTGGGAATGACGCCGGCCCGCCTGCTCCGGCTCGTGTTGTGGGAGGCGGTGCTTCTGGGCGTTGCCGGCGTGGTCATCGGCAACGTGGTCGGACTTGGCGCCACGCTGTACTTCGCCTACACCGGCATCGACGTGAGCGCGTTCGAGGCCGCCATCAGCACCATGCCAGGGGCAAGCACCATGCTCCGGCCGGTCGCCCGCCTGGATCGCAGCATCGTCATATCGCTCGTGGTCTTCGCGATTGCCTGCCTCGTGGCTGTCTACCCGGCAGCCAGGGCCGCACGGCTGAGCCCGGTCAACGCCATCCGCGGCATCGGCCAGGGTAGCGCTCCGGGGCGGCGGTCCCCGCGGAGGGATGCCCGAACGTCTGGTTCGCGTTTCCAGTGGCCGGCCTTCCTGCTGATCGCTGCGCGCAACGTGCTGCGAAACCCGCGGCGCACCGCGATCACCGTCGGCGGAACGGCATTCGCCATCCTCGCCTACATCTTCCTTTTCGGCTACTTCGACGGCTTCACCGAGCAGATCATCGATACGGCGACGCGATACCAGACCGGCCACATACAGATCGAGAGTCCCGATTTCCGGAAGGACTACGCGCCGGAGATGTCCATCGAGCGTCCCCAGGAGATGCTCGCCGCCGCGCAACGTACGCCGCACGTCGTGGGCGTCGCACCGCGCGTTCAAGCACAGGCGATCGCGAGTACGGCGGCGAAGTCCGAGGCCGTCGCGCTGATCGGGATCGATCCGACGCTCGAGCGAACGGTGACGTTCATCGATCGAACCATCGTGCAGGGAACGGCGCTCGAGGCCGGCGAGGACCGCGACATCGTGATCGGCAGGAAGCTCGCCGAGAAGCTCCAGGTCGGCCTGGGCGAGAAGATAGTCGTCATGGCCCAGGCGAGAGGCGGCGAGCTGGCCACGGCCGCCTATCGCGTGCGCGGCATCTTCGCCACCGAGAGCGCGAGCTTCGACGAGGCCATGGCGTTCGTTACGCTGCCGGCCGCGCAGACGTTGCTCGCGCTCGGGACCCGCGTCTCGACTCTAAACCTCCGGCTCGACGACCGATCGCGGACCTCAGAGGTGGTTGCCAACCTCGGACCGCCCGTGTCGGCGGCCGGATACGGTCTGGTCCCGTGGCAGGAGGTGCTGCCGCAAGTCGACGAGATGGTCCGCTACGTCAAGCCGATCCGGTCGATCATCGTGGCCGTCCTGCTGTCGATCGTGGCCTTCGCGATCATGAACACCGTATTCATGGCGGTCGCGGAGCGGACGCGCGAGCTCGGCGTGATGAGCGCGCTCGGGACGCGCCCCCTGGCCATCCTGCGCATGGTGGCGTACGAGACCGCGGCACTCATGACGATCGCTTCGATCATCGGGTACACGGCCGGCGTGTTGCTGGTCGGTTACTTCGCTCGGGTCGGCATCGATCAGTCGTCGTTCTTCCGCGACTACGACACGATCCCGGGGATCACAGGCATCACCTATCCCAAGCTCTTCGCGGGGAGCATCGTCGTCCCGGGAATCGCGCTCTTCGTGGCCGCCGTCCTGATCGCGCTGTACCCGGCGGGGAAAGCGGCGAGACTGGATCCCGCGACGGCGATTCGCCACGCCTGAGCATGCCGGCCCCGATCGGTCCCACGCTTCTCTGCGTGATGCTGCTGGCGAGCGCCTGGCGGCCCGTCGCAGCGCAGGGCGGCGGCGCAACCACGCCGTGGCGGGTCTCGGGCTCCTACGTGAACATCCTCTCGCGTTCCAGGACGGTCGTTCCCCCCGAAGGAGACTTCACGTTCGACCTCAATCGCCTGCGCCTTCGCCTCGAGGGCGAGCCGGTCGAGCGCATCAGCGTCGACGTGCAGAATGACCTCGAGGTCTTGCTGGGGAGCTACGTGCGCACCGCCCAGTACGCGTTGTTCGAAGATCGTGGCCGTCGTGAGCTCGATCACGAGTATGCCAGCCGCGATGTCGTCGTCCGACACAGGTTGTACCGAGCCACGGCATCCTGGTCGGGGTCGATCGCTGACATCACCATCGGACGGCAGCGCGTACCGCTGGGTACCGGGCAATTCTGGAGCGCGCTGGATCTTCTCAACCCCATCGACCCCACGCGCCTCGAGCGCGACTATCGCGCAGGCGTGGACGGGGTGCTCGTCGCGGGACGGCTGGGCGCGCTGGCGCGACTGGATGCGGTGTACGCGCCTGCCACGGACCGCTCATCCCATGCGGCGGCGGGCTACCTCCATTGGAACCTGGGTGGTTGGGACTACTCGGTTCTCGCCGGGACGTTCCGTGGCGACGATGCTGTCGGCGCCGACTTCGCAGGGGCCATCGGTGGCCTGGGAATCCGTGGGGAAGGGGCGCTCACACGGCCCGGGTCCGGCCCCACGTACGGTCGCGCCCTCATCGGCGCGGACTACGGATTCCAGAATACGCTGACTCTGACCATCGAGCTCTATTTCAATGGACAGGGCCGGCACGATCCCGCACGCTACGATTTCGCCGCGGTTCTGGCGGGTCGCACGATCAGCCTGGCTCGATACTATGGCGCAGTGGCGATGTCGTATCAGCTCACGCCGTTGGCCAGGCCAGCGGTGTATGCGGTGTGGAACATCGACGACGGGAGCGGCGTGGTGTGGCCGCGACTCGAATACTCGGCGGCCGAGGACCTCGAGGTCTCTGCTGGCATCCAGGGGTTCCTCGGGAGCCCGGAGAGCGAGTTCGGGCGCTTGCGGAGTCTCCTTCACGGGGAAGCTCGATGGTTCTTCTGAGTTTCCACCCTTGCCTTGGTGCGGGCTGTTCTGCTCGAAGCGACGCCTGGACCGCTTCCTCGATGGCCAGGCGGCTTCGGCATGAAGGCGCCTTCACCCCCGCTTCATCACCACTTCAGTGCCGCAATGGCAACTTCCAGACAACAGACGAGGAGGCGATATGGAATGGCTACAGCAGAACTGGATCTGGCTCCTCCTGATCGTGAGCTGCCTGGGGATGCACTTCGGGCACAGGCACGGAGGCGGAGGAGGCCACGAGCATCATGGGCATCGCCGCGGGACGGGCTCGGAAGACAGGGACGAAGGTGGCCATCCCCGGCATGAGGAGGCCGAGCGCGGCGTGAGCTCGGCGGGCCGGCGATGACCCCGCAGGGGAGCGGCCCACCCGCCTACGGGCTTTGGATCCTCGTGATCCTGAACTCGGTGATCTTCATCGCGTTCGCATTCAGCTTCTACCGGCCGAAGACGAAGCGGGACTGGCGCTCGTTCGGGGCGTTCAGCGCCTTTCTCGTGGCTCTGTTCACCGAGATGTACGGCTTTCCGCTCACGATCTACCTCCTCGCCCCCTGGCTCCAGAGGCGTTTCCCCGATGTCGACTGGCTCGCGCACGACTCGGGTCACCTCCTGGAGATGATCTTCGGCTGGAGAGGGAACCCCCACCTCGGGCCGTTCCACGTCGTGAGCCTCGTCCTCATCGGCGGCGGCTTCATGCTGCTCGCCCGCGCTTGGCCGGTGCTCTTCAAGGCACAACGCGCGGCGACGCTCGCCGTCACCGGACCGTACGCCCGCATCCGTCATCCACAGTACGTGGGCTTCGTGCTCATCATGTTCGGCTTCCTCGTGCAGTGGCCGACGATCCTCACGCTGCTCATGTTCCCGGTCCTGATGCTCATGTACTGGCGCCTGGCGCTCCGCGAGGAGCGTGACGCGATCGAGCAGTTCGGGGACGTCTACCGCGACTACGCTTCTCGCGTGCCGCGCTTCGTCCCTCACCTCGGGGGCCACGCGGAAGACCCAACGGCCCGATCGACGGCCTGACGGACTCCCGGACCCACGGAGCTCCGCGATGGAGCGTGCAAGTGCCACTCGGCCCGACGCAACCGGACCCGGAACACTGCTCTGCAAGAACTGCACGTCGGCCCACCTCACGCTCGAGGGTCTCCACTGCGCGACGTGCGTCCCGACCGTGGAGGCGGTGCTCCGCGACGCGCCAGGGGTTCACTCCGTCACGGTGAGCCCGGGGACGAGCGAAGCCCTCGTCACGTACGACCGGAGAGCCACGGAGCCGAGCGCGCTCGCGCGGGCTTTGGAGGCGAGCGGATATGGCGTCGCCGCTGTGGACGGGAGGACCGTCTCCGCCGCAGCCATGCGCGAGACCGAGGAGGCCGACCCCGAGACAGCGGCGCACCGACGCGAATATCAGCAGCTCATGCGCAAGTTCTGGTTCGCCGCGGCTATCTCCGTGCCCGTCGTGCTGGTCGCGTATCCGAACGTTCCGTGGATCTACGCGCCGTACCTCGTCACCGACACCGTCTCGGACGGCGTCATCCGATCGCTGTTCATTCTTTCGGCTGCGGCGAGCCTGGCGGTCCTCCTCTACTCGGGACGCCACTTCTTCACCGGCGCGTGGGCCGCCTTCAGGCACCAGTCGGCGGACATGAACACGCTGATCGCGCTCGGCACGGGTGCGGCCTGGATCTACTCCACGGTGGCGCTGATTCTTCCCGCCCTGTTTCCGGAAGGGACCGCGGAGCCGTTCTACGACGTGAGCGCAGTCGTGACCGCGCTGGTCGTCCTCGGGCAGGCGCTGGAGGTGCGGGCCAAAGGGCGAACGAGCCAGGCGATCCGCAAGCTGATCGGCCTGCGCGCGAAGACCGCGCGGGTCGTCCGCGATGGCCGCGAGCTGGAAGTCCCCGTGGAAGAGGTCCAGGTCGACGACGTGGTCGTAGTCCGCCCCGGCGAGAAGGTGCCGGTGGACGGCGTGATCGTGGAAGGGAGGAGCGCGTTGGACGAGTCGATGCTCACCGGCGAGAGCATGCCCATCGACAAGGAGATCGGCGACCAAGTCGCGGGCGCCACCATGAATACGACCGGCAGCTTCAAGTTCCGCGCGACACGCGTCGGCAAGGACACCGCCCTCGCACAGATCGTGCGGATGGTGCAGGACGCGATGGGCTCCAAGGCGCCGATCGCGCGCCTGGTCGACGTGGTGTCCGGCTACTTCGTGCCGGCGGTGATGATCGTGGCGATCCTCACGTTCCTCGTCTGGTTCAACTTCGGTAGCGAGCAGGCGGTCGCGTTTGCGGTCGTGACGGCGGTTACGGTTCTGATCATCGCGTGCCCCTGCGCGGTCGGCATGGCGGTGCCGATGAGCTTGGTGGCGGGGGTGGGCAAAGGGGCTGAGCACGGCGTCCTCATCCGGAACGGCGAAGCCCTCCAGCTCGCCTCCCGGCTCGACACCATCGTGCTGGACAAGACCGGGACGATCACCCGCGGGAAGCCCGCGCTCACCGACACCCTAGCCGCTCTGGGCTTCGATGAAGCGACGGTGCTCAGGCTCAGCGCGTCGGCGGATCGGCCGAGCGAGCACCCGCTCGCGCAAGCCATCGTCGCCGGCGCCGGCGAGCGCGGGCTGGAGCCCCCGGAGCCGACGTCGTTCAACGCCGTCCCCGGACACGGGGTGGAGGCCGAGGCGGAGGGCCGCCGGCTTCTCGTCGGGAACCGGAAGCTCATGGAGCGCGGCAGGATCGATCCGTCCGTGCTAGACGCCCACGTGACGCGCCTCCAAGGCGAGGGCAAGACCGCCATGTACGTGGCGATCGACGGCAAGGCGGCCGGCGTGGTGGCGGTGGCGGATACGGTGAAGGAGGACTCGGTCGAGGCCATTAGGGTGATGAAGGACCTCGGCCTCGACGTCGTGATGATCACGGGGGACAACGAGCGCACGGCGCGGACCATCGCCCGCCAGGTGGGCATCGAGCGCGTGCTCGCCGAGGTCCTCCCGGAGGACAAGGCCAAGCAGGTGCACGGCCTGAAGGTGGACGGGAGCAAGGTCGGGATGGTGGGCGACGGTATCAACGACGCCCCCGCGCTCGTGGAGGCGGACGTCGGCTTCGCGATCGGCACGGGCACGGACGTCGCCATCGAAGCTGCGGACGTAACGCTGATGGGCGGGAGCCTCAAGGGCGTCGCCTACGCGATCGAGGTCTCGAAGGCGACGATGCGGAACGCGAAGCAGAGCCTCTTCGGCGCGTTCGTCTACAACACGCTGGGGATCCCGGTTGCCGCCGGCCTCCTCTATCCGTTGTTCGGCGTCCTCCTCTCACCTCTCATCGCCGGCGCGGCGATGGCGGCATCCAGCCTCACCGTGGTGACGAACGCGAACAGGCTGCGCTTCTTCAAGGCCCGAAGCTTCGTACAGGCGCCGGCCGCCCCGCGACCCATGGAGGTGCCCGCGTGACGACCGCTCAGTGGATCGTGAACCTGGCCGGCGCCGCGAGCGTCGCTTGGATCGTCTGGTACTTCTGGCTGAAGAGGAAGGAAGGCATCGCCGCCGCGGTGGTGGCGGGCGTGCAGGAGATCGCGGTCACCGTGAAGGGCGGCTACGATCCGAGCACGATCGTGGTGAAGGCCGGCTCGCCCGTGCGCCTCGACTTCACCAGGCTCGAGTCCTCTCTCTGTAGCGAGATGGTGATCTTCGATGGAATCGGCCGCTCGGCGAAGCTCCCCGAGGGCGAGACGGTCCCGGTCGAGTTCACGCCGGTGGCGCCCGGTGAGATTCCCTTCCACTGCCAGATGGGGATGCTGCGCGGGAAGGTGGTCGTGACGAGGTGAGGGGGCGCGGAGCCAATGAACACCTGCCGCGTGTATGGAGTCTGAGCGAGCGTTGACCGCCGTCATTACCTGCCCGCACTGCCAGACGAGGACGGAAGCTGTGATACCGGGGAACGCCTGTCAGTTCTTCTGGGAATGCCCGGCCTGCCAGAAGATGCTTCGGCCCAAGCCGGGGGACTGCTGCGTATTCTGCTCCTACGCCGATCGCCGCTGTCCGACGGCCTCGCCATCCAGGTAGGCTGCGGGACCGGGCCTCGCAGACGCCGACGGGTCCATTCTTCAGCAACACGCGGTCGATCCCTGGTGGCGGTGAATCCTGGACGCCGCTACGCCGCAGGAGCCGAAACGAGCTTGTAGGACGGCCAGGTCGTTCCCTCGGTGCACGGAGGTAAACGGCAGCCCCCCTCGCTCGGTACAATTCGGTATGGCGTGAGCACGAACTCGAAGAAGGGCACGGACGATAGATTGGGCGGCGAGCTCTCGGAGCCGGAGGTGATCCGCGGCGCACAGGCGGGAAATGAGCGCATGTACCGCGAGCTCGTGTCACGGTACGTGAGACCGGCGCTCGCGGTTGCCCTGGAGTTCACCCACTCGCTCCAGGACGCCGAAGATCTCGTCCAGGAGGCTTTCCGTCGCGTCGTCGATGCACTTTCCCGTTTCGATGCGCGGCGCCCGTTCGCGCCGTGGTTCTTCACGATCCTGCGCAACGTGGCTCGGAATGCAAAGGGCGCGCGTACGATGCCGAACCACGTCCCGATCGATGAGAGAGTGCGCGACGCCGGGCCGAGGCCCGACGAAGTCGTCGCGTACATGGAGCTCGAGTCTGCGGTCGATGTGCGACTCGAGTCGCTCCCATTCATGCAGCGGGCGTGCTTTCGTCTCTGCGTGCTGGAAGGCTTCTCGAGCGTCGAGGTAGCGGAGGCGCTGGGCGTGAACGACACAACCGTCCGCGTGCACGTGCATCGGGCGCGGCGTGCGATGCAAGATGCTGTTCTGCAATTCGCGAAGGAGGAGAAACAATGAAGAGACACCGAGCACCTCGGGAGGGCCTATCACGCCTCCCGCAGGACGAGGCGTACTGGGCGATGCTCACGGATCGTCTGGTGGCAGATGCGCTCGGCCGGTTGAGCGCATACGACCGGGAAGAGGGGGGCTGGCGGCGAGACCTTGCCCGTCCGTACCTGCCGCTCTCCGTCGGAGCGGCGGCCGCCGTCATCGCGGCATTCCTTTGGCTGCCGAAGACCGCGATCCCCCACGCGGATGGACCGACGGCAGACGCGTACGGGCTTGCACCGAATGAGCCCCTGGGCGCCGTGATGATGTCGTCGGAAGACGCTCCGACGATGGCCGTCCTCCTCGCGACGCACATTTCGGAGCGTGCACCATGAGATCCCTGTCTGACTCAGCCCGCGTGTCTCTCACTCTTCTTTCGATGCTGCTCCTGGGTGCCGTCGCGGGTGTGGGCGTCGATCGCGCCATCCTGATGCCGGCCGGCGCGGACGCCGACGACGGGTCCGCGCTACGTGGACACGAGACCGTACTGGCCGCCCTGCAGGCCGAGCTAAAGCTCTCGGACGACCAGCTCGCACGTGTGGGCGAGGTCTTCGCGCGTCACCAGAGCGATATCGAAGAGGCTTGGGAGCAGGTGCACGAGACCCTCGACCTCGCGATCGAGGAAGCCACGACCGAAATCGAGGCCGTGCTCGACTCGGCGCAGATCGAACGGCTGCATGCCTGGCTCGAGAGGCATCACGGCTCGATACCTCAGCACGCGCCGGGGCGAACTCATTGAGCGCCTCTCAGGCCATACCACGGGGTTGAGATGAGACTGACCAGCGAGCGACCGGCAGGACTCTCCCGTCCCCCTCTCGGCACCAGCGGTGACCTGCGCCGTCGCGTGCTGATTCACCATGCACCGCTCGCGTTCGCGAGCGCGGCGGCTCTCCTCCTGTGGATGCATCTTCCGATCTTCGAGACGGCCGGTCACCAGGGTCCGCCCGCCGCCGCCCTTCAGTCGGCCGGGGGCCACGAGCCGTCCGCAGGAGCACGCGGCCACGGTCCGACACCGCAGGCCAGCCACGATGGCCGGACGGACCACGGGAGCGCCGGAATGCACACTCCGGACGAGACACAGCGCCGCCGGTTCCTGGGGCGCTTGACCACGGGCACTGGCTACATCGCGCTCGGGCTCCTCGCGATCACCTTACTCATAGGACCTGCCAATATCCTGCTCGGAAGGCGAAATCCGGTCTCGAACCACCTGCGCCGCGACGTCGGGGCTTGGGCCGCGGGCCTCAGCGTCGTCCACACGGTCACGGGACTCGGCGTGCATGGACCCGCGGGCGCCCTCGGAGAGCGGATCTTCCATTACTTCTTTGCTCCAGACGGCAGTCTGTTGACGAACTCGTTCGGCCTGGGAAACTGGACCGGGGCCGTCGCCACAGTGACCGCCGTGGGGTTGCTCGCAATCTCCAGCGATTACGCCCTGCGGAGGCTGGGCGCCGGCCTTTGGAAGGGACTCCAACGACTGAATTACGCTCTGTTCGCGCTGGTGGTCGTCCACGCCGTCTTCTACGGCGCCCTGTCGCGGATTATATCCGCCTCTACGATTTTGCTCGGCCTCAGCGTCATCGCCGTATTCGTCGGACAAGCTGCGGGGGTGTGGCTGTGGCGGCGGAGGCACAGTCGCAGCGCAGCTATCGTGGAATGACTCGCGGTCACGGGCCGCCTCGGCGGCCCGCCTTCCGGCTGCTCACCCGCCCGCGCTACCTTACTTCCATCATGATGCGGCGGATGCGACTGGCTTCCGGCTTTACTCTGCTCTTCGGGCTCTCCCTGTCGATTCTGGAGGGCGTGGCGGCCTCGGCGTGTGCCCCAGAAGGCGACGGTGAGACCTCCATGGGTGGCATGGCTGGAATGGAGGCCGAGGACATGGGCGCGATGCCCATGGATCACGACTGCCCTCCCGGACACCGGCACGACTCCCCTGCGGAGCACGAGAGCGATGCATCGTGTCCGTTCGCACTCGGGGCGGCTCAGGGGTGTCTCGCGGCGCCTTCGCTCCCCACCGGTGGAGCCGCACCGTCCCTTCCGTCGCCCGAGGATGACGCGCTCGTCGCGCGACTCGCCGCGGCGCCTGCACGTCTCACGATCCCCTCGATCTTCCGTCCTCCCAAAGCGTAGCCGTCGCGGCCGTCGATGACGGCCGGGACGCAGCAAATACGCAAGCGACGGCGTTGCGTGTCGGACCGTTTCCTGTCCTGAACGCGCGTCCGTCATTCGCTGACGCCGCATCTCCGGATAGGACTCGGGATTAGGTCCACACGGAGCGGCTCGACTTGGAGGACACTGTGGAAGCCAAGATTCGCTCGTGCGCGCTCACCTTCGCCGCAGCGGCCCTGAGTCTCTTCGCCGCCGGGCTCCCGTCGGCCGCTCAGGTGCCGGCCAGCGTGCTCACTGGTCCGCCCGAAACAGGGCTCGACTCGCTCGTCGCGCTCGCCCTGGAGCGAAACCCGGCGGTGGGGGCAGCCCAGGAGCGCATCCGGGCCGCACGCGCGAGGGTCGGTCCGGCCGGCACGCTGCCTGATCCGATGCTCGGCGTGGGAATCATGAACTTCCCGATCCGGGAGCCGGGCTTCGGCGACTTCATGACCATGACCACGGTCGCGGTCGAGCAACGGCTCCCCTATCCCGGGAAGCTCACGCTCGAGGAGCGTGCGGTGGCGCTGGAACTCGACGCGGCGACCGCCCGACTCGATGCCGAAGAGCGCGATGTCGCCGCCGAAGTGGAGAAGGCGTATTACGATCTCGCGTTCCTGGACCGCTCCCTCGAGGTGCTGGAAGGGAGTCGCCAGCTCCTCACGACGCTCTCCGAGTCCGCTGCGGCCCTCTACAAGGTAGGCACGGGGAGCCAACAGGCCGTCCTCACGCCCCGGGTCGAGGCGGTGCGCCTCGCGTCCGAGGCGACAGCGCTGGTGGAGGCCAGGGCAGCCGCGCTCGCGCGGTTGAATGCCCTCCTCGACCGGCCGAGCGACACCCCCCTGGCCGGGCCGCGCATCCCGGATGCCGTCGCGCAGGCCGCCGTCCCGGAGACCCCCGAGCGCATCCGCTTCGCCTCCCCGCTCCTCGGTGCGCCCGCCGCAGATTCGCCCCTGCCGCCGCTGGCGGACGTCCAGCAGCGAGCGCTCGAGACGAACCCCGCGCTCAGGGCGCACGCGGCCGAGATCGGCGCGCAGGCTGCGCGCCTCGATCTCGCGCGCAAGGCGCACCTCCCCGACTTCGACGTCTCGGTGCTGTACGGTCACCGGACCCGGAATGCGGACATGATGAGCCTGATGGTGAGCGTGCCGCTCCCCGTCCATCGAGCCGCTCGGCAGGAGCAGGGCGTGGCCGAAGCCGGCGCCGACCTCGCGGCGCTCGAGGCCGAGCACCGGGCGATGGTCAACGAGCTGAGGGCTGAAGTCGCAGGCTACCATTCAACCATCGAGAGTGCGCGCACCCAGCTCGCGCTGCTCGTGACCGCGATCGTGCCGCAGGGTCGCGCCGTGCTCGAGGCAGCGACCGCTGCGTTCCGGGTCGGAGGGGCGGACCTGGATGGGGTGATCGACGGACAGGCCACCCTCTACGACTACGAGGTCGCCTACTTCCGCGCGCTCACTGACTTCGCGAAGGGCATTGCCGATCTCGAGCGGGCCGTGGGCGCGGAGGTGCTGCCATGAGCGCCACCACGACGAAGAGCGGGGAGCCGCGCGGCTCGCCGCGGATCGCGACGTGGAGCGTCGTGACGGCGGCGGTTGTCGCGATCGCCGCCGCCTGGTGGCTCCTCGAACGCAGCGGAGGGGACGACGCCGCAGCGGATCAGGCGCGGACCGGGAGCGGCGAGGCCGTAGCAGATATGGATATGGGCGGCATGGACATGGCGGGCATGGCCGGAGGAGGAGAGATCCGCCTGAGCGCCGACCAGGTCCGGGGCTTCGGCGTCACGTTCGGGACCGTGGAGGTGCGCGCCTTGGAAGACGTGGTGCGCACAGTGGGCATCCTCGGGCTCGACGAGACGAAGATCACCGCCGTGACCGTGCGCTTCGACGGGTACGTGGAGGAGCTGCACGTCGACTTCACGGGCAGGCGCGTGCGGGCGGGCGAGCCCCTCGCGGAGGTCTATGCTCCCGAGCTGCTCGCAGCGCAGGAGGAACTCCTCCTCGCAGCCAGGCTCGAGCGCGAGCTCGCCCGCAGCGCCGTCCCGGGCGCGGACGGGCCGACCCCGAACTTAGTCGACGCAGCCCGCGACCGGTTGCTGCTCAAGGGCCTGTCCGACGCCCAGATCGACGAAGTCCTGGAGAGCGGGCGCTCCCGCCGCACGCTCACGCTGTACGCGCCCGTAGCTGGGGTGGTCATCGAGAAGAACGTGCTCGCCGGCCAGGCCGTCACGGCCGGACAGCTGCTCTACACGATCGCGGATCTCGGCGAGCTCTGGGCCGACGTCGAGGTGAGGGAAGCGGACGCGGCGCTCGTGCGCGAGGGAGACGAAGCGACCGTCGAGCTCGCCTCACTCCCGGGACGGCCGATCCCCGGGAGGATCGAATACGTCTACCCGACGCTCCAGGAAGCGTCGCGAACGTTGAGAGCGAGGGTCGCGCTCTCGAACCCCGACGGCGCTCTCCGCCCGGGCATGTATGCCACGGTTCGTATCCGGGCGCCCGGCCGCTCTGCGCTCACGGTACCCGCGCCCGCGGTCCTCGACACGGGTGAGCGGCGCGTGGTGTTCGTGGACATGGGCGCCGGCCGCATCGTCCCGCAAGACGTCGAGGTCGGGCGCGTGAGCGGTGATCTGGCCGAGGTCCTCTCCGGGCTCGAGCCGGGCCAGCGCGTGGTCACCTCCGCGCAGTACCTGCTCGACAGCGAGAGCAACCTGGCGGATGTGATGCGGAGCATGATCGCGCAGATGAACACGTCCGACATGGGCTCGATGGACATGGAGGGGGGGAGTATGCCCGACATGGACATGCCGGCGACACCCACGCCGCCGATGAGCGGGCCCAGATGAGCAGGTCCAGATGAACACGCTAAAGGAGGAGCGCTGACCATGCTCGAGCGCATCATCGAGTGGTCCGTGGGGCATAGGCGCACCGTGATCCTCGGCACGCTCGCCCTCTCCGCGGCGGGTACGTGGGCCCTGTTCCGTACTCCCGTGGACGCGATCCCGGACCTCTCGGACGTGCAGGTGATCGTGATGACCGAGTGGCCGGGACAGGCGCCGCAGCTCGTGGAGGACCAGGTCACCTATCCGCTCTCCACGGAGCTGCTCAAGGTCCCGGGGACACGGGTTGTGCGGGGCATGAGCCAGTTCGGACTATCCGCCGTATACGTGGTGTTCGAGGACGACGTGGACCTGTACTGGGCACGCTCGCGCGTGCTCGAGTACCTGAACACTGTGAGCGAGAGGCTCCCCGAGGGCGCTACGGCCACGCTCGGACCGGACGCGACCGGAGTCGGCTGGGTCTTCCAGTACGTGCTCACCGACACGACCGGCACGATGGACCTCGCCGAGCTCCGGGGCGTGCAGGATTGGACGGTGCGCCCGGCGCTCACGGCCGTGCCCGGCGTGGCCGAGGTAGCGTCGTTCGGCGGGTTCGAGAAGCAGTATCAGGTCGAGGTCGATCCGGCGAGGCTGCTCGCCTACGACATCCCGGTCGGGCGCGTCGTGGATGCGCTGCGCGCCTCCAACCAGGACGTCGGCGGAAGGGTGCTGGAGCTCGGGGGTGCCGAGTACGTCGTGCGCGGCCGCGGGCGGTTCGCGAGCCTCGACGACATCCGCAGCGTGCCGCTCGGAACCGGACCGGGTGGCGTTCCCATCACCGTCGCGGACGTCGCCACCGTGCACGTCGGGCCCGAGCTTCGCCGAGGGATCGCCGACTTCGTGATGGCGCGCCCCGAAGGAACGTTCGCTCAGGGCGAGGTGGTCACGGGGTTCGTCGTCATGCGCTACGGCGAGAACCCCCTCGCGGTCATCGAGGCCGTGAAAACGCGCATGGCGGAGCTCGCGCCGACGCTTCCGGTGGGCCTCACCTTCGTGACGGGATACGACCGCTCGACGTTGATCGAGCGGGCGATCGCCACGCTGCGGGAGAAGCTGATCGAGGAGTCGCTCATCGTAGCACTCGTGACGGCGGCTTTCCTGCTGCACGCTCCGAGCGCGCTCGTGGCCATCGTCACGCTGCCCATCGGCATTCTCATAGCCCTCCTGGCGATGCGCCTCCTCGACCTGAACGCGAACATCATGTCGCTCGGCGGCCTCGCCATCGCTATCGGCGCGATGATCGATGCCGCCATCGTGATGGTCGAGAACCTCCACAAGCACATGGAGCGGAACGAGCGCGCCGCGCGTCCCCGGCCGCACTGGGAGCTCGTGATCGCCTCCGCTCGCGAGGTCGGCCCCTCGCTTTTCACCTCCCTGCTCATCATCACGCTCAGCTTCGTGCCCGTGTTCGCGCTGGAGGCGCAGGAGGGGCGACTCTTCCGGCCGCTCGCGTGGACCAAGACGCTCGCCATGGCGGGCGCGGCGCTGCTTTCGATCACGCTGGTGCCGGTGCTGATGGGGCTCTTGATCCGGCGCGGCGTGCGGAGCGAGAGCGCGAATCCGATCAACCGCCTCATGATCGGCGCGTACCGGCCCGTCATCGCCTTCGTACTCCGTCACCGCTGGCCGGTCATCGGCGTCGCCGCCGCGACGCTCGCGGTGACCGCCGTTCCCTGGCGCCGCCTGGGGAGCGAGTTCATGCCGCCGCTCCACGAGGGAAGCGTGATGGACATGCCCTCGCTCTTCCCGGCGGTAGGCACCGGGCAGGCCAAGCGCATCCTCGAGCAGCGTGACCGCGCCATGGCCCGGGTTCCCGAGGTGGAGATGGTGCTCGGGAAGATCGGGCGTGCGGAGACCGCAACCGACATGGCGCCGATGTCCATGATCGAATCGGTCGCGATCCTCAGGCCCGAATCCGAGTGGCGCGAGGGCATGACCTTCGACGACGTCGTGGCGGAGCTGAATGCGACCGTGAAGACGCCGGGCGTGGCGAACATGTGGAGCATGCCGATCAAGAACCGCCTCGACATGTTGACGACGGGCATCAAGACGCCGGTGGGTATCAAGCTCTTCGGGCCGGACCTCGCGACGCTCGACCGCCTCGGGCAGCAGATCGAAGCGACCCTTCACCAAGTTGCGGGCACGAACTCGGTATTCGCCGAGCGTGCGCTCGGCGGACGTTACCTCGATGTGGAGGTGGACCGCCTCGCGGCCGCGCGGCACGGCATGACCGTCGGTGATGTGCAGAGCGCCCTGACCGCGGCGATTGGCGGAGCGTACGCCGGAGAGGTGATCGAAGGAAGGGAGCGTTACAGCGTGCTCGTGCGCTACCCGAGGGAGCTCCGCGACGCTCCCGCGAAGGTCGCCTCTGTCCTCGTTCCCACGCCGTCCGGCGCGCAGGTCGCGCTCGGTGAGCTCGCCCGGATGGACGTGGTCCAGGGGTCGCCGCTCATCAAAAGCGAGAACGCCCACCTGAGCAACATCGTCTACGTCGACGTACGCGGGCGCGACGTCGGCTCTTACGTGCGAGAAGCCAGGTCGCTGCTGGAAGCGCGCGTGCCGCTGCCGCCCGGCTACCGGCTCGAGTGGTCCGGGCAGTTCGAGGCGATGGAACGCGCTGGCCGGAGGCTCCGCGTGGTCGTGCCGATCACCCTCGCTGTCATCTTCCTGCTGCTCTATGCGAACTTCCGGAGCGTGGTCGAGGCCGGGATCGTGATGCTCTCGCTCCCGTTCGCGCTCGTCGGAGGCGTCTGGCTCATGTGGCTGCTCGGCTACAGCACCAGCGTCGCGACCGCGATCGGGTTCATCGCGCTGGCCGGAGTCGCGGCGGAAACCGGCGTAGTGATGCTCATCTACCTCGACCACGCGCATCGCGAGGGGCGCGAGAGCGGCAGCATGCGGAGCCGCGCCGACGTGGATGCGGCCGTGGAGTACGGAGCGGTGGAGCGCGTCCGCCCCAAGATGATGACCGTCACGGCGATCATCGCCGGGCTGCTGCCGATCCTCTGGTCTCAGGGGACCGGGGCCGACGTGATGAAGCGGATCGCCACTCCCATGGTGGGCGGCATGGTCTCGTCCACGCTGCTCACTCTGCTCGTGATTCCCGCGATCTACTCGCTGTGGAAGGAATGGGAATTGCGGCGTTACACCCTGACCCAGGAGTCACCATGAACAGCCACGAAATCAGGGTCATTTCGACCCTCGTCTCTCTCCTCGTGATCGCCGCGGCGTGCGGTGGACGCGATGAGCCCCCCGCCGAAGAGGCCCCCGCCGCCACGCAGGGCGGCATGGGGCCGATGGGCGCCGACTCCGCGATGATGCAGGAGATGACCGCACAGGTCGGGCGCATGCGTACCATGTCCGGGGACAGCATGCCCGCCATGCTCCCCGAGCACCGGCAGATGGTCGGCAACATGCTCGCCCAGATGAACGCGGACATGCGCTCGATGAACATGTCGGGCGACGCCGCATGGAACGCCCTCGTCGACTCCGTGCGCGCCGATGTGATCGCGCTCCCGGAGATGAGTGCAACGGAGCTCCAAGCGGCGATGCCTGCTCACGTGGACCGGGTCGCGCGGCTTCTCGGGTCACACCAGGCGATGATGCGGGCCATGCGGATGTGACCACTTCGCCGGAGTGCGGCGATGGGCTTCTGGCAACACCGTGGTTCAGGCCTTCAGTTGCCTGTCGGTATCGTGTTGGGTAGCGCGGGCCCGAACCCCGTCGGCCGCCCCACTTCGCCCATGATCAGCGCTGCTTGGAGGAGTTACGAAGGATGGCCGGTGAGCAAGAAGGAAGGAGCGACGATCGTCCCGAGCCCGGAGGAGGTCCGGCAGCCGTGCGTAGTATCACCGTCGAGGGCGAGGAGCAGGCGATCGCGATTCCCGCGTCGGCAGGCGCTCGCGGACGCCGTGGACGAGGGGGCCAAGGGTCACGCAATCAGGATCACATCCCATAGAGAGGAGGTGTCGACCCAAAAGGCGGCGGGCCTTCTGAACGTGTCCCGACCCTACCTGATCGGACTCCTGGAGAAGGAGAGATCCCGTTCCGGAAGGTCGGGACGCATCGCCGCCTCCGGCTGTCCGACGTCTTGGCGTATAAGGCGCGTTCGGACGCCGATGCGGAGCGCGCCTTCCGCGAGCTGGTGGCACAGGGTCAGAAGCTGCGCATGGAATATGAGTGACCGTGGCGGTTTCCACCGTCACCTATGATGCGAACGTTCTCTACCCAGCTCCGCTGCGGCGGGTAACGAGCGTCCGCCTCGACACGAAATGTACCGACCGGAGCTGCAACACGGCGGCCGCAGATGCCGCCGCCGGAAACCTCGCCCGCGTTCTCTTAATGCATGGTACTTGGGGAGTCATCGGGGCGGCCGCGAAGGTGTCGGCAGCCATCACCGGCGGATTCTTGGTCGCCCACGTCAAGCTACCATGTGGCGATCTCTTCAGCGACGGCTGCGATGACGGCTCTCGCGAGTCCGGTCTGAGCACCAATTATCGCGAGACTCTGCCACGCGATCAGCAGTTTAGCAGCTAGATAGTCACGACTATCTCCGCCGTGGCTTCGAAGTACCTCAAGCGCAGCGTCGCGTGCGGCCGTCATTCCCGCAGCGCATGCCGCGTTGACATAGAATCGAAAGAAGTCTGGGAAGCGCTCGCGGAGTATATCCAAGGTAAGCCAGTCAACGGAGAGGGCCCTCTGAAACGCCACACTCGCTGCTCCATCCTCAAACTGACGCACTGGACCGAGATAGAGCGCGAGCTCGAGCCTCACTAGGTCCACAGCGGGATGGCCGGGTCCCGACGCGGCAAAGTCGATAAGGTGAACCTCGCTCTCGCCGCGAATCAATACGTTTCGCAAATGAATGTCACCGTGGACGACTGCCGACCTAGCCATGC
Organism: Gemmatimonadales bacterium; assembly: GCA_050181335.1. Taxonomy (GTDB): domain Bacteria; phylum Gemmatimonadota; class Gemmatimonadetes; order Longimicrobiales; family Gaopeijiaceae; genus UBA2982. The sequence goes on from JBFXDG010000002.1 coordinate 386,063, forward strand.
GTCGGACGCGGTCCGCCGCTGCTTTGCGCGCGGCCAATGCGCATTCGCCCAGCCCCCAAACAAACCCCTCGTGGTCAAGTGCATCGAGGTGTGTGGCAGGCGGATTGACGAACGACAAGAGATTGATCCCCAGCGGAGGAGTCTGCCTGTTCAACTCAGCCAGGGTTTGAGCAACGCGCGAAAGGGCCTTTGAAACGAACCTCGCGTCGTCCGCCACCGTCTCCGGCTGGCTCTGCATCCACTGTCGATCCCACAGATCGTGCAAGCGTTTCTGCAGGGGCTCGGCTGGCCGTGATGGGTCCTCATCACCGCGGACTAGCCCGAAGAGGATCACTGCAGCCGTTCCGTGAAAGTGGCACTCCGGTCTTAACTCATCGTTCCAGCGCTGCACAAACGTCCGGAACCGCAACATCTCGTCCAGCGCGAGCTCCTTCGACGTGATCTTGGCCACGAACGTCGGCGTCGCGCCGCACATGACGGTCGCGAGCCGCGCGCCAGAGAGCCCGCCCGCCAAGAACCGAACAGTCAGCGGCCTCGAATCCAGTTCGGGATCGAGACCCTCTCCCCACACTCGCGTTCGCGCTGCGGCAACAAGGAGGTGAGCCTCCGCTGCAGTCAGCTCGCCCAGGACGAAGGATGCGGCCTCATGCGATTGCAGTAGCCTCGCCGCATTCTGGTAAAAGGGAAGTTCTGCTTCGCGAATCGTCCCGTCGGCTTGAAACGAGATCGCGTCGTGTGGAACAGGGGTACCCAGGCGCCGGACGGTCTTGATGATCTTCGAGGCGCTGTCGCGGGAAATCAGCAGCTCGGGAGCTTCGTGCACGCGGATCGCGATGAAGCTAGAATACGCCGCGAGCGTTTCGAACAGTGAGCTCTGAGCTGTCGCATCGAGTAGCGCGAGCGCCGACTGATCGATCGCACACCCACAGACATCGGTACTCGTAGCTAGCACCTTTTCCAGCTGGCCAGAAGTCTCGACGACCAAGGGGTCTAACCCGGCGTCTCCGAGCAGCCTGCGGTTGGCGTCCTGGTGATCAGGATGCGACAAGAGCAGGACGGTCGAATATGCCAGCTGCTCCTCGCCCGGCTCGGAGCCTTCACGGCCACGGGGCTCTGGTTCCGCCGATGGAGGACGCGCTTCTCCTGTCCTACTCTCGGCGTCAGGCGCTGCCGTTCGCACCTGCGACCCGTAGACCTCCAGGCGAGCGTCAGGCGGAATGGCATTGGCCACGGTCACGCGTAGATGGGCAGGAAACGCTCGCGCCATCTGGGCCACCGGCGAAAGTTGATCCTTACGTAGTCGGAGACCCCGCAGCAAGGTCCCCAGACGTTGCGCCTGAGTGCGCTTGGAAAGAATGGGATTGGAGGCCAAAGCGTCGGCTACATCGCACACGAGTTGTGCGGGGGAATCCTCAAGGCGGCCCTGCCCACGCCACACTACGAGCGCGTCTTGAGCAATCCGATCGACATCACCGGCGACACAGCTAATGAACTCATCACGGGTCATTGCGTTTCCGAGCTCGCCATGTCGCCATCCGGCCTAGCCAAGAGCTCACCGTAGTAGCGTTCGCGCTCAACAAAGGCTTCCGCCCCTCCCTCCAGCAGGTTGAGTATCTCCTTCTTCCGGCTGTCCACGCTTCCGGTTAAGGCAGGCGCCGCCTTCGTCGGGCCTTCCATATGCATCACCACCACCTTCTCTGCGTCACCCAGGACGGGAATGTTCGCATTGTGAGTGACGAAGATGAGTTGTCGCTTGCCCTTCAGATGACGCAGCGTCGCTATCAACGAGTTGAAGACAAAGCTGTTGTCCAGATCGTCTTCTGGCTGGTCGAACAGGAGGGGATAGGGCAGAGGTCTGAGAATGATGGGCAAGAGAGCGGTCGCCCGCTGGCCCTTCGAAAGGGTCTCGACTGCTTTGGGCTCACCCTCGTCGATGAGAGTGACTTCCAGTCGGGCTTCGGGAAGCTCTGTCTCCAACCCATACAGGTCGGGATGGTCGCCTAGGTGAGCGACCACCCGCGTCATCTGCCCTAGATCCCGCCCAAGAAGGTCTGCGAGCCGCTGCGTGTCGCCCGTCTCTGTTAAGTCAATCAGGGTGCTCGGTTCAATGCCATCCACGATGGAGCGAGCTACCTCATCCTGTGAACGGATCCGCGATCCAGAGAGGAGCGCTGTCAGGCGTTCTGAATAGGCGTGGCTGTTCCACGATGACCCCAGGGTGAGTTGAACGGTATCGCCGAGGTCGCCGTTGATGGAATCGATCTCAGCAATGCGCAACTCGTAGAGCTGGTCGTCG